>NZ_FZNW01000063.1 GCF_900188115.1 Haloechinothrix alba
ATTGACCGCCTGTGGGAAGGGCTGACGTCCTTCCGCTACTCGCTGTTCCGGCTGGAAACGCTGCAACAGTACTCCGGAAGCAGCGAGGACGAGGCCCTCATGGAGTGGCGGCGCACCGGCACCGTGCCGCTCACGGAGGAGTTGCGTCAGTGGTGCGAACGCATCCAACGGCGAGTTAACGACGGTCGTCGCGTGCAGCGCGTGCATGTTGTACGAGAGCCGTTGAGCGACTACATGCGCTTCGAGCTGGCTTCCTACGAGCCCAATGTCAACGCGGGCGAGGACGTCCGCATTATTCCGACCAGCGCGGGAACCTGGCCCACCGACGTGCCGCCCGGCAGCGACTTCTGGCTCATCGATGGGCGGCAGCTGTGGTCCATGCAGTACGCGGGGGACGGCGAATGGCTCGGTGCTGAGCAGGTCACCGATGCGCAGCAGATTGTCGATGCCTGCGCTATCCGTGACGCAGCGTTGGCACAGTCCGTGTCCTGGCGTGACTACTGGCAGCGGTGACAGGCACAAGGTAGGGGACATGGCGCCGACTTCGATCAATCCGCGCCCAGGTCACGAGCGGCAAGACCATCGGTACGGTAGCGGCATGTCCAGGGTTCTCGTGGTCGCCGCAGGCGGTGGCGGCGACGCCATCACTGCCTCGGCGTTGGTGGCCGCGTCGCCGGAGGACGATGGGGTCGCCGTGATGTCGTACTCGTGGGATCGGCTGATGATCGATCCGACACCGGGGCCACGCACCCGGCACGACTTCACCGGCCTGACGGAGCTCGCCTCAGGTGTGATGCAGGTCCGTCCCGCGAGCCAGCTCACTACTCCCGGTATCTCCACACTCGTACAGCTCGCGGAAGACCTACCGCTCCCACTTCTGCTGCTCGACCCCGTGGACGGTGCTACCGGGATCGGGGAGCAAGTCCACGCCGCCGCCGAATATTTCGACTGCGACAGCCTCATGCTGGTGGACGTCGGGGGCGATGCGCTGGCCCGGGGAGACGAGCCAGGACTGCGTAGTCCGATCGCGGACTTTCTCGCGCTGGCCGCGTGCGCGCGGACCGGTCTGCCGGTGCAGTTGCTCATAACCGGACTCGGCCTGGACGGTGAACTGGAGACGAGCGAGATGAACAGCCGTCTCGACGAACTGTCGGGCACCGAAGTGGCCAAGCTCGATGGCGACGCTGTAGCGGAGATTCTCCACCTGTTCGAATGGCACCCCAGCGAAGCCAATGGGCTGCTTGCCGCTGCCGCCTCCGGCACGCGTGGAGTGGTGGAAACGCGTGACGGCAGCGGAACCATCACGGTGACGTCCGCGAGCACACGGGTCCATCGCGTCGATGCCGCGAAGGCCATCGCCTCCTCTCCAGCCTCGCGTCTACTCGACACCACAAGCCTCGACGATGTAGAAGACGCGATTCGTGAGCTGCGTGGCACAAGTGAGATCGACTATGAGCGCGACAAGGCCCGTCGCCTGGCCACCGGGAACGCAGAAGCTCCTACGGTCGAATCGTTGCGTGCGATCGACGACTACGTCAGCGAAGCCGCAAATCGAGGCATCGATTACCTGACGATCAGGCGGGCCGCCGAGTTGGTCAATGCCATGAACACGAGGACATTGCAACAGCTGCGCCAGCTTCTGCGCGAGGAGCGAGCCGGCCAGTATGTACCCCCGCTCTATCGCACCGGCTCGGAATGACGGCACGCCGGAGTCACGGTGCGGCGTTCGGCGTGGAGGTAGGTGGTCGAACGAGGACGGCGTCGCGACAGCCTTCGCCGATCGAGGATTGGATACCGCACCCGTGAATGGCAGCCCCACGCACTCCGTCAGCGTCGCCGGTGTTGATCTCGTACAGACCGAATCGGCTGGGGGCTGAACCGGGTACGACAACAGGCTCGCCAACAGCCCCGTCGGCCAGAACGATCAGTTCGTGCTTCAGATGAGCGAACGCATCACCAGTACGATCAGCAGGCTCGAACTCGGCCAGACGGCGTTCATCCAGCGCCAGCGCGGTAGCCTGCTCGGCCTCATACCGCGTGTGACGCTCATCGGTCCTTCGTGGCAAGCGCCGCTCGGCGTATCGCACCAGGACCAGATCGGCTGTTCAGCAGCCAGCTCCTGTACTTGCGTTGCTCGAACATGTGTTCTATTATGGGTGGTGATGGTTGTTTCTGGGGATGTCGCTCTTCCTGCTGCCGGTACCGAGTGGTGGCGGGCGTCTCGGGAGGAGTTGGTGGAGTCGCTGCAGTCCTTGGAGGTGGTGCAGCGGCAGGCGGCGGCGATTCAGGGGGAGATTCTGGCGGAGGTGGCCTCGCGGGGGGTGATGGCCGAGTTCGGGCACGGCACGTTGGCGGTG
>NZ_FZNW01000052.1 GCF_900188115.1 Haloechinothrix alba
AGCGCGGCTACAGCGACCTCAAGCAGTGGCGCGGCCTGGCCACCCGATACGACAAACTCGCCCTCACCTACCGGGCCGGAGCCGTCCTACGCGCAATCACCCAGTGACTCAAACACATCCTTTAGAGACACACCCTAGGTCCTGTGCCAGCTGAACAACAACTAGGGGTCCTCGCCACCAGCATCAACCGCGGCAGTCATGTTCTTTTCGGTCATGGTGATCCGACAGGCCGAAGCACCCGCTCCAGACTGTTGGATCACCACCCCCACACAAAGGTCAGAACAGTTCCGGTTCGGGCGGGCCAGTATCAGTGTCGTCGGTGTGGTCTCGGTAACAAGGTCGGTATATCGCCGGATGCCCTGCGCACCACAGTTGACGGAAGCTACAGATCTAACCGAACAGGAGGTGCACCATGAATGGCACTGATCTGAACGTTCTCGAACAGGTTGCGATCGACGAGCTGATCGACCAGGTGGATGGGTGGTCGAAGTCGCGCAGCAAGCCGGCTGGAAAGGGGTATGCCAAGCCCGATGACCAGCAGTTTCACCGGTATCGCGCGCTCGAACGACTCGAGGGACTCGGGCTCGTCACCAAGACTAAGCATCACGCCCCAGGAGGGGAAAAGGTCGTCATCACTGCGGCAGGAGTAGAGGCACTCGCCTACCTATCCACCATACCGTGAGGCGATTGGTCGACCCCTAACGTCAATCACCGGGGCAGCCCACTCTCGGTATCCGTGATGAGTCGGCCAACCACCTTGGCAAGCTGATCGACTACATCCATGACAAGCAAATCCTGCTCGTCCTGGACAACAGTGAACATCTCGCCGGCTCTTGCGCAATGCTCATCAGTAATCTCCTCGCTGCAGCCCCGCAGGTACGCATCATCGCCACCAGCAGGCACGTTCGCGGCGTTGAGGGCGAACAGATCGTCCCCGTGCCCACACTGCGGCATGAGTCAGAAGCCGACGAGTGGACGGAGGCCGTTGCACTCTTCCAGGAGCGCGCAGCTGCATCCGATCCCAACTTCGAGGTGACCGCCGACAATCGAGCCGTTATTTCCGCCATCTGCCAGCGGCTCGAGGGAGTTCCACTCGCACTCAAGCTCGCGGCGGCCAGAATACGTCACTTTACACCGAACGAGGTACTCGATCACCTCGATGACATGGCATTGTTCACGTCGACGGAACATACCCGGCCTGCGCGGCATCGTGCCCTCGAAGCTGCGATAGAGTGGAGCTACGGACTGTGCACTCCTGCGGGACGCCGCCTCTGGGCGGAGCTTTCGGTGTTCTCCGGAGGATTCAGTCTGGACGCGGTCGAGGCCGTGTGCCATGCTGACGCCCACGAGCCCCCTCGCGCGGCCTTGTCCGGGCTCGTGGACAAGTCGATCGTTACCCGCTTGCCAGGCGCTGATGGACAACGTGCTCGATGCCGGATGCTGGAGACTGTGCGCCAGTTCGCGGCGGACCGGCTCGCCTCGCTGCCTACCGAGCGCGCTGTCCGCATTCGTCATCGAGACCACTTTCGGAAACTTGCCGACCGAGGTGACACCGATTACTGCAGGGTCAGCGAAGGCGCCTGGTTCGCCGAGGTAGGACAGGAGCATGCCAACTTGCGCGCGGCACTCGAGTTCTGCCTTTCCGAACCGGAACAGAGCTCGACAGCTGCCCTCGATATGGCGAGTAGCTTGCGTCCGTATTGGGAACACTACGGCCTCATGCACGAAGGTTACCGGCGGTTGACAGCCGCCCTCGAAGCAGACAGCACGCCGACGGCCAGCCGGGCACGAGCGCTGGCCAATGCGTGCGAACTCGCTGTCCTGATGGCCGAAATCGCGTCAGCCGCCGAGTTGCTCGACGAGTATGACGCGACGGCGACCGAGACTACCAGCGACGACTCTCGCAGTTCGGCCCTGCTGGCGAGCGCATTGGTGACCTTCTCGACCGGGAGCCTGGAGAAAGCGCTCGATTTGGCCGAAGACGCAGCGGAACTGGCATTCGATAACGACGATGTTGGGGCCGGAACTGAGGCGCTCTCCGCTGCCGCGCTCATCGCCTTCCTCAGCAACGACGAGCGGGCCGAGGAGTTGGCCTATCGCCACCTCGCCACCGCCGACGCGCTCGGCGCTCAAATCGAGAAGGCCGTGGGTCTATGGATCGTTGGATTGAACCACTGGCCACAGGACGATCATGCGCGAGTCATGGACGCGATGCGGGAAGGAATCATGCTATTCCAGCAGTTCAGGCAGCCAGGTTCCACCGCACTCTGCATCGAAGGTCTGGCGTGGGTAGCGGCGAGCACGGGAGACAATTACCGTGCGGCACGCCTGGTTGGCGCAGCCAAGACAATCTGGAAGTATAGCCAAATGCATCTGCCGGAGCGCATGACAGCACAGATTGGGCAGGCGGTCGACCGGCGCCTACGGGAGCACTTGGGTGAGGACACTTATGCCATTGAGATCGCGACGTGACCTTTCCCCTGTTGGCCGGAGACGTGGTTATGCGGTCTCGGGTGGTTTCTGCTGTTCCCGCCACCCGGGGCTGGCATAGCCCCGGGTGGCGTGCGGTCGTCTGCGGTTGTACCAGGTCTGGATCCAGGTGAAGATGGTCTGGCGTGCCTGGGCACGGGTAGTGAAGCGGTGCCGGTGCACGAGTTCGCGTTTCGACGCCTCGAATAGCGATTCCACGATGGCGTTGTCCCAGCATATCCCGGTGCGTCCGAGTGAACGCCGGATGCCCAGCTTGGTGCAGTGCTGGGCGAACTGGGTGCTGGTGTACTGGCTGGGTTCAATCGGTCGATGCAACACCGGTTTGTTGGAGTAACGATAGCTGCTCGTTGAAGGCTTCGGCTGGCGTTTTCCATCCGAGTGTTTTGCGTGGCCTGGTGTTTAGTGCGTGAGCGACGGCCTCGAGTTCCTCGGCCGACCACCGGGACAGGTTGGTGCCCTTGGGGAAGTATTACGCGGCAGGCCGTTGATGTTCTCGTTGCTGCCGCGTTGCCATGGTGAGTTGGGATCGGCGAAGAACACCGGGATCCCGGTCTCGACCCTGAACTGGGCATGGGCGGACAGTTCCTTGCCGCGGTCCCAGGTGAGCGAACGCGCCAGCTGAGTCGGCAACGTCGACATCGTGTTCGCAAGCGCGTTCTTCATCGTGATGGCGCCGTAGCCGGCGAGGGCGGGGCCGTTCTTGACCGCGCCCTTGTGACGCCATCCTTCTTCGCGGGGAAGGTGGGTGAGCATCGTGAACCTGGTCGTGCGCTCGACGACGGTGCCGATAGCAGAGCGTTCCACCCCGATCAGTAGATCGCCCTCCCAGTGCCCCGGGACGGCGCGATCGTCAGCGTCAGCCGGGCGTTCGCTGATCAGCGTCTCGGGCGTGACATGTGCCCACGTCTTGCGCCGAGAACGTTCCCTCGGCGCGCGCAGCGCCCGGCCGGTGCGCAGGCACCAGACCAGCTCGCGCTTGAGCGCGCCACGGCGCTGGATGTAGAGCGACTGGTAGATCGCCTCGTGGCTGATGCGCATGGACTCATCCTTGGGGAAGTCAAGCTTGATCCGGTTGGAGATCTGCTCCGGACTCCACGCCCACGACCACGGCCGGTCCTTGCGGTGCGGCTTGTTGCGGCCGGTGAACCTCGGTGGCGTCGGCCCAGTGACCGACGTGCCGGCCGGCAGGCTGATCTGCCCGGACAGTCTCTCG
This sequence comes from Haloechinothrix alba, assembly GCF_900188115.1. Classification (GTDB taxonomy): domain Bacteria; phylum Actinomycetota; class Actinomycetes; order Mycobacteriales; family Pseudonocardiaceae; genus Haloechinothrix; species Haloechinothrix alba. Next base: position 3,704 of record NZ_FZNW01000052.1, read on the forward strand.
TGGACGTAGTCGCGTAGTTGAGAGTTGGTGACCAGTTTCGCCGCTTTGGGCCGCCGCGCCGACATGTCGGCCTTCCACTGCGCGACTGAGGCCCGATAGTCGAGCGTACCGCCGCGCGTGGCGGCGTTGCGGCGCAGCTCACGCGAGATCGTTCCGGGATCGCGACCGACCGTGCGGCCGATCTCCCGCACACCTTTGTCTTGGGCCTTGAGTAGTGCGATCTCCTCCCTCTCCGCGAATGACAGATAGCGGCCCGAGGGCTGTTGCTCCAGATCGAATGGCGGCATGCCGCCAGCGTTGCGGAACCAGCGTGCACCAACCGCCTGCGCCACGCCGATCACGCCTGCAGCCTCCTCGGCCAGGAGCCCTTCGGCGATCTGCCCCCAGAACGCCACCTCGACATGTCGCTGATACTTCGGATGACCAGGCGACCGCAACGTCGACCGTATCGCCCGGTCCGCTGCCTGCTGTCGACGACCCACCACACACCTCCATGATCACGAGGTGTTGCGACGACCAGTTGAATCCGCCCTGACATCCACGGTCGCTATGGAAGATCACCCCGGCAACGTCACGCCTGCGCGTGGCTACCGCGGTGTCTAGGCAGTCGGCGATGAGGTCGGTGCGCAGGTGGCTGGCCATCGCATAGCCCAGTACCCGGCGTGAGCCGAGTTCGAGTACGGCGGCCAGATGTAGCCACCCCTCGTTGGTGGGGACGTCGGTGATGTCGCCGGCCCAG
>NZ_FZNW01000045.1 GCF_900188115.1 Haloechinothrix alba
GCCCGCGATCTCAAACCGGTCTACACCGCCCCCACCGAGGCCGCGGCCACCGAACGCTTCGACGAGTTCACCGCCACATGGGGCCAGCAGTATCCGGCGATCATCCGACTGTGGCATAACGCCTGGTCGGAGTTCGTGCCGTTTCTCGATTACGACGTCGAGATCCGCCGGGTGATCTGCTCGACGAATGCGATCGAGTCGGTCAACGCCCGCTACCGTCGCGCGATCAAGGCCCGAGGGCACTTCCCCAGCGACCAGGCAGCCCTGAAGTGCCTCTATTTAGCCACCCGCTCACTGGATCCCACCGGCCGCGGTAAGGCACGATGGGCCATGCGGTGGAAACCCGCTCTCAACGCCTTCGCCATCACCTTCGAAGGCCGCATCACCCCGAGCGGAAACTAGCCCATGCCAAGCCAGATCCACCGTTTATCGGACAGTCCCCGTTTAACCCGTTGTAGCTGTGTTGTGCTTGCTTGCGGTGTTCTTGCCGACGTCGTGTCGTCGGGCGCGCTGCTTGTTCTTGGATCCCGGTGGGCGTCCTGGTCCGGGCCGGGAGGGTTTCGGTGCACTGGCTGGCAGGGTGGTCTTCGGGCGGAGGTTCCGAAACCCTCGGCGGACGCGGGCGGGGGTGAGCCGACGGGGCTCGGTGACGGGTTTCTCCCAGGGGCGGCGGAGATCGCTAGTGAGGTGACGGGCCAGCCGGAGCTGGGTATGGGCGATCACGATGAGCCAGGTCCAGCGCTCGCCCTGTTCGAGGGTGCGGACGCGGGGCCGTGTCCACCCGAGGGTTTGCTTGAGGAACCGGAAGGTGTGTTCCAGGTCGAACCGGCGGAGAAACGCTCGCCAGAGGCGATCCACAGTGGATGCCGTGACGTCAGGACGCGAGTGCCACAGCCAGACCGGTTTCGGATCACGATCGCCGGGTAATCGATCCACGGTCAGGCGGATGAGGCTGCCTTCGATGAGCGGCAGTGGTCCGGCGAGGACCGCCCAGGCGGCGCGGTGGGTCAAGCGTGGGTGTAGCCGGTTCCACGCGGACGCTCGGGCGGTGCCGTAGCGGTCGGTGTCGGTGACCGTGGCCGCGTCAGGCCCGGGCTGAGTCGTCGGATCGGCCAGTCTGAACTCCTTGCCGTGTTTGGGCCGGCGGCCGGTGGTGCCCGCCGTCCGAGGTGGCGGCGGGAAGCGGAAGATCCGATCCGAACGGACTCGGCCCAGCAGTTCGACGGGTAGGTCGGCCAGCAGGAACGCCAGCCGGGTTACGTCGTAGCCGGCGTCGAACACCACCAGAATGTCGGCGTCACCGGGCTTGTACTGTCCCGCTGCCACCAGACGCTCGATGATCTCGCGCACCTGGGCGGCGGTCACCGCGGTCGCGTCGTCGCAGGGGCCCAGCCGCCAGGCGTCCAGGATCGTCGTCCACGAGGTGCGTCCGGTCTCCAGTGCGGCCACGAACGAGTAGGGCCAGCCCGGGATCATCTGCGCGGAGCCCTTACCGCGCCCATACACATGGCAGAACGACCGGTCCGGGCAGGTCGCCGCGTCCGGGCGCAGCCACGGGCTGACATCGACGGCCAGCACGATCCGCCCGTCACGGTCGCGGGGCAGCGGCAGACCCGCCACGCTGCGCCGCAGCCGATCGATCTCCACCCGACCGGAGGCCAGCCCGTCATACAAAGCGCCGTGACCTCGCCGGTGCTCGCCCGCCAGCGACAACCCCACCAGCGTCGACACCGGCCCCTCCGCGCAGAGCACAGCATCGGTCAGCTCGAACAGCGCGTCCGCCCGCCGAGGCAGACACCGGTAGAACTCCCCGCGAAACCCCGCCAGGTCCCCGAGCGCATCGGCGCGCTCGCCATCCTGCACACTAATCACCGCGGCCCTTGTTGTTGATCTTGTTCCTGTGACAAGAAGCATGATCAACCAAGGGCCGCTTTCATGATCAACCGGGGTCACTACGCACCCATCAGAGGTTAAACGACAAGCTAAGACCTCGTTTCAGAATGATCTTGTGAGTTGGCGGTGGCAGATGAGCACGCAGCCGAGCTGGAGGAGTCCGTGGTGGATGTCGGCGCGGCGTTCGTAGCGGGTGCGGAGCCGCTTGTACTGGTGTAGCCAGGCGAACGCGCGCTCGACGACCCAGCACACCGTGCCGAGGCGGGAGCCGTGGGCGGTGTTTCTGCGGGCGATGCGCGGGGTGATGCCCTTCTCCCGTACGGATCTGCGGTGGGGGTCGTAGTCGTAGCCGCGGTCGCCGTAGAGCCATCGAGGTCGGCGGCGCGCTCGGCCAGGCTTGCCGCCGATCGCGGGGATCGCGTTCACCAACGGCAGCAGCTGGGTGACGTCGTGGCGATTGCCGACGGTCACCGTCACCGCCAGCGGGATACCGGTGCCCTCGGTGATCAGATGGTGCTTGCTGCCGGGGCGGGCCCGGTCGACGGGTGAGGGGCCCGTCGCTGCCGCCCTTTTCAGCGCCCGCACGTGCGAACTGTCCACCACGGCGGTATCGAGGTCGAGTCGATCCAGCGCCCGCAGCTGGTCCAGCAGCAGTGCCTGTACCGCGGCAAACACCGCGGCCTCGGTCCAGTCGCGGAGCCGGCGCCAGCAGGTTACCCCGGAACAGCTGGCCACCGCGTGGGGCAGCTCGCGCCAGGCGATGCCGGTGTTGAGTACGAACACAATCCCGGCCAACGCCGCCCGGTCATCCACCGGCAGGCGCCCGGGATACCGGTTACGGCGCGGAGCACGGGCGGGCAGCAGCGGCTCCACCCGCTGCCACAGCTCGTCAGGCACCAACTCCTCGATCATCCGGCCAGGGTGCCGAGGCGTCATCAACAAACCCAAGCAGACACGCCGATCATTCTGAAACGACCTCTAATACCGCCGGAAGTAGGTCAGCCGCACGCGCGGCGTGTGACGTGCGGTTTCATTGGGCACCTATCTCTGATCTCTGCGAGTACTATGGTAGGAGGTGTCTGCCATCGTCGCCCTGATGTTGGAGGGTGTGCCCGAGCCGACCAACCTGCGTCGTGATCATGGCGGTGAGCAGGTGCTGCTGACGGTGCGCGGCGGAGCGCAGCTTTGCCTTGAGGCCGCCGAACGACCTATACTACCTGCGAGAATGTGCCGAATGCCTCTGTTCAACGGGCGAGGACCGCGATGACACGTGGGCAGCGAATCAAGGGGAACGTCCCGGTCGAGGCGACCAGCTTTGTTGGTCGCCGACACGAGCTGACCTACGCCAGGGGGCTTCTGTCCGAAACGAGACTCCTTTCGCTCATCGGTGCAGGTGGGGTAGGGAAGACGAGGGTGGCGTTGCGCTTAGCCAGTGAACTCGGCCGTGCGTTCGGTGACGGCGTGTGGTATGTCAAACTGGCAGGGCTCCACCAGCCAGCACTGCTGCCGCACACGGTCGCAAACGCTCTCGGTCTCCGAGACGGTGCGGCCGACTGGACCCTCGAAACCCTGGCTCCGCACCTCGAGGGCAAGACCATGCTGCTCGTGCTTGACAACTGTGAGCACATAGTCGACGCCTGCGCGGAGCTCGCTCAAGGTCTTCTGGCGGCATCGCCGGAGCTACGGATACTCGCGACCAGCCGGGAGCGCCTAAGGGTGCCCGGCGAGTTCGCGGTGCCAATACCACCACTATCGACGCCGAGCACGACCGACGCGGAGTCCGCAACGGGCGATCTGATGCATTATGAGGCGATCCAGTTGTTCGTTGACCGTGCCTCCGCGCGTTGTCCGGGCATCGAGATCGATGGACGTAACCGCAATGAGGTTGCCCAGATCTGTAGGCGCCTCGATGGCATTCCGCTAGCTATCGAGCTAGCAGCCGATCGCGTGAAGACGCTGTCATTGCACCAGATCAGAGAGAAGCTGGCCTCCCGACTGGATTTGCTGACCAACGGGCCCCGCGGGGTCCCTCCGCGCCAGCAGACGTTGCGCGCATCTCTCGATTGGAGCTACGAACTGTGCAGTGAGGCCGAGAAGGATCTGTGGGCACGATTGTCGGTCTTCGCCGGCGAATTCGAATTAGACGCTGTCGAAGGAGTCTGCCAAGACGATCAGATGGCGTCTGCGGATATTGTCGACGTGGTGGAAGGGCTGCTGGACAAGTCGATCGTCGTGCGGGAGGAACGCGACTCGCGCATTCGCTTCCGGATGCTGGAGACCATCCGCGAGTACGGGCACGACAGACTAGTCGAGGCACAGCAGGATGCCCAGATGCGGCGACGACATCGTGATTGGTACGAAAGCCTGGCCACCCACATGGCCGAGCATTGGATAGGCTCAGAACAGGTCGACTGGTTGCGCCGCTTCCGCGACGAGCATGCGAACCTGCGTGGCGCTCTGGCATATACGCTGGCCGACCAGGTCGATGCCGAGCCTGCATTACGGATCGCAGCGGCCTTAGCGTGGTATTGGCACGCTCGGGGAGCCCTGTCCGAGGGGCGGCACTGGCTCACGCAGGCACTGGCCCAGACGGACAAGTCGAGCCAGGCAAGGATCGACGGGCTGCGCGTGAACGCCTTCTTGGCAATCTTGCAGGGAGATGCTGATGCTGCCGACCGGTCGTTGTCTGAGGCGCTGGCAACGCCGGAGGTCGAGAACTGGCCGCAGCTGATGGCGTCCCTCGACATGACGTCGGGCTTGCAGGCATTACTGGTTCACCGCTTGGACGAGGCGTCGAAGTACTTCGCCGCGGCGCTCCCGACGTTCCGGGAATCCGGTGGTGTCGAAGGCGAGATCTTCACCTCGATGCTCGACGGTATGGCATTGGCGTTCCGCGGCGACCGTGACGCCGCCAAGGATCGCTTTGCCAAGGTCCTGGCGAATTCCGATCAGACCGGCGACTTGTGGTTCAAGTCGTACACATTGCTGTTCCTCGGCGTCGTCCACTGGATGGAAGGTCACCTCGACACGGCGACCGACCTGGCGAGACAAGCTCTGCGGGGCAAGGTACTCTTCGACGACCACACGGGCCTTGTCCTCTGTCTCGAGGCCCTGGCTTTTTTCGCCAGCAGCTCAGGTGACTGGAAGCGCACGGCCATCATTCTTGGCGCAGCGGACACGATCTGGGGCAAGACTGGCACCACTGTGGACAACTTCGCTGACTTCAAGTCGTTGCACGACGAATGTGAGGCACAACTCGCCCCCAAGCTGCCTAAGGCGGCGCTCGCCACGATGCGCCAGCAAGGTAGCGAGCTCCCTGCCTCGCAGGCCATCGCCTATGCACTGGGTGAACACAACGAACCAGGAGCCGAGGCGACCGGCTCGTCGACGATGGGTTTCGAGCCGTTGACCCGGCGCGAGTGGCAGGTGGCCGAGAACGTTGCCGAAGGACGCAGCAACCGGCAGATCGCCAATAAGTTGGTCATCTCACCGCGCACCGTCGACGGCCACATCGAACACATTCTCTCCAAACTCGGGTTCAGCACGCGAACTCAGATTGCCTCTTGGGTCGCAGAGCGTCAGAACCACCCAGGCCCACGACAGGAGCAATGATCAGAACCTGTGGATGGTCCTCGGCGGGGTTACGTGAAGGGGCGTACCTTCCCGAGGATGATCTGGAAGTCCAAGTAGTTCTGATCAGAACCGGCGTTGGCGCGCCGGTTCAGGAAGGTACGCCCATGCTCAAGGTAGTCCACGAGGAGTCCGAGGCCAACACAACCACCGGGACGGGTGCGGCGTCGCTGCTGGATGAGATCGTTCGAGACGGTGCGCGGCAGATGCTCGCGGCGCCGTTCAGGCCGAGGTGGCCGCCTACATCGAGGCGCACGCTGGCGAGGTCGATGAGCACGGTCACCGGCGGGTGGTGCGCAACGGCTACCACCAGCCGCGGGAGGTGGCGACGGCGGCCGGGTCGGTTGAGCCTCCCCCGCTTGTCCGGAGATGGTGTGCCCCTGGTTGCGCGGAGGTGTGTTGTTGGATTTCATGCCACTTGATCTTGAACGGAGAGTGGTATGGGACGACGTGGATATCCGCCGGAGTTCCGGCGCAAGGTCCTGGACCTGGTCGAGGCCGGGAGGCCGGTCGCGGAGATCGCTCATGACCTGGGGGTCAGCGATCAATCGATCTACACCTGGCGACGCCAAGACCGTATCGATCGCGGTCTCGAGCCGGGGCTGACCAGCGGTGAGAAGGCTGAACTCGCGCAGGCCAAGCGCAGGATTGCGGAGCTGGAGACCGAGCTGCGCGCGACCCAGCGGGCGATCGAGCTCACGCGAGAGGTGGTGTCCCCAAAAGGAAGTACGAGGCCGTCAAAGTGATGGCCGCCGAAAACATCCCCGTTGAGGTGTCCTGCCGGGTTCTCGACGTCTCCGTGTCGGGCTACTACGAGTGGCTTGTTCGAACGCCGTCGGCCCGATCCGTGCGGCATGCCTGGCTGACTGACTTGATCACCGAGATACACCAGCACTCTCGCGGTACCTACGGGTCTCGTCGTGTGCATGCCGAGCTGCGCTTGGGCCGTGGAATCCAGGTTGGGCACGGGGCGGTGGAGCTCCTCATGCGGCGGGCCGGACTGGCGGGTGTGTCCGGCCGGCGAGGATGGCGCCGGCCCAAGCCTGACCAGATTGCCACCGATCTGGTCGATCGTGATTTCACTCGCGCTGGACCCGATCAGCTGTGGCTGACGGACATCACCGAGCATCGAACCCGGGAAGGCAAGGTGTACTGCGCGGTCGTGCTCGACGCTTATTCTCGCCGTGTTGTGGGGTGGTCGATCGACTCCTCGCCTACCTCAGCACTGGTCACGAACGCGCTGGGCATGGCCATCGACAATCGATCGCCCACGGCCGGTAGTGTTATTTATTCCGACCAGGGAGTTCAGTTCGCTTCCTGGGCTTTCACCCAGCGCGCCAAGGATTCCGGGCTCGTTCCCTCGATGGGCGCCATCGGTGACTCCCTCTTAACCGGCCAATGTCGGCGTTTTCGCAGCGCAGCGACACGCCGACGGATGTGCGTTGCCCACCAAGGTGTGGTCAGTGGTGCTACATCTGTTCCTCGTGGTCCAAGGATCGGATCTGCGGCTTGAGGAACGGGACGGCGGATGGGCGCTGTCCGGTCCGGCCGCGTCCTGGTTTCCGCTGGTGAACGAGTATTTGTCCTATTTGGTCGATCGGAACTACTCGTCGAAGACCGTGCGTGCCTATGGGTATGACCTGCTGGCGTTCTGCCGGTGGCTCGTCGCTGAGGAACAGCCGCTTGGGGACGTGACCACGGAGGTGCTGCTGCGGTTCTTGCGCGCCTGCCGCGAGGCCAAGGTTCCGGGTCGGCCGGGGCCGAACGTGGTGCTGCTGTCGGGGCGTCGGATGGATCAGTACGCGGCCACGACGATTAACCGACGGTTGGCCGCGATCTCGGGGTTGTTCGCCTTCGCTGCGATGCGGGACCCGCAAATGCCCAATCCGGTTCCGAAGGGCAGGGAGGCCCACTGGCGGGTTCCCGGTGAGCGCAGCGGCATGCTTGCCCACGCTGTCCGCCGACCGAAGAATCGTTCGTCGCTGCGGCTGCGCGAACCGCGCCCGTTGCCCGCGGCGTTGTCGCAGTCCGATGCGGCGGAGTTGCTGGCGAGCTTCCGCACCTGGCGAGATCGGGCGATCGCGGGGTTGATGCTGTACTGCGGGTTGCGTTCGGCGGAGGTGCTGGCCCTGGAGGTCGCCGATGTCGACATCGGCGGCCGGTGGCTGAAGGTGCTTGGTAAGGGTCAGCGGGAACGCCGCGTCCCGCTGGATGCCGACCTCGCCTCGGTGATCCAGGTGTATCTGTTGGCTGAGCGGCCGGAATCGGCCAGCGGCCGACTGTTTCTGGTGGCCAAGGGCCCGAATCGTGGTCTGCCGTTGAGTCCGGCGGGGCTGCGCACGATCTTTCGCTATCACCGCGGCATCACCGGGATCGTCGCCGGTCATCCGCACGCGCTGCGGCACACGTTCGGCACCGCGTTGGCCGAGGCCGGGGTCGATCTCGCGGTGATGCAGGTCTTGCTCGGCCACGCGCATGTCGATACCACTGCTCGCTACATCCATCTGGCTTCGGCCCATGTGAAAGAAGAGTTCGATGCCGCTCGCGATCGCATCCGCTCCCAGCCCCACCAGTGATCTGCATGCCGCTTACCTGGATTACCTGCGGCGAACCGGTCGTGGCAACGTCGCCTATTGGCGGGCGGCTCGGGCGTTCTTCCGACGCTGGCCAGACCCACGGCAATGGGCGAACGAGCCGTTGGCGATTCGGTTGTCGGCGAACACCTCGACCCGGCCGGTCATCACGTTCCTGATGCTGCACCGGGCGCTGCAGCCAGGGTATGACTACCTGCTGGAGCGGAAACTTTCCAGCATCTGGCGCGAAATCACCGAGTCACCGCTGGGGACTGACCTGGAGCGGTTCATGGCCACAGCTGCCGAGTTGGGTTTCACCGAGCGGGTGCGGTTGGCCACCGGTTCGCAGGTGCCGGTCCGGTTGCTGATCCAGACCGGGCGGCCGCTGGAGCAGCTCACGGTGACGGATTTGGCCGAGTTCACCGCCGCATGCCGGGACAGGCAGACGCGGACAGGCAAGGGCCACAAGCACTACCTCGCCGCGGCTAGCAACGCCCAGCGGGTACTGTTCCACCTCGGCATCGTCGAGCAGCTGCCCCGCTCGGGCGGACCTGTCCCGTTGCCCGAACGGCTGGCCGACGTCACACCACCGGTCCGGGCAACCATGATTGCTATCTGGAACGCAAACGCGCAACGTGTCAGCCCAAGACCGTCTCCGCGCTGGCCACGCGACTCAAGCATTTCGGGGTGTTCCTCGCCGAGGTTGCTCCCGCGCTCGCCTCGGTTGCCGAACTCGATCGTCAACGCCACATCGAGCCCTACCTGACCTCGCTGGTGGAGGCGGTCAACGCCAAGAATGATGAGCTCATCACCGTCGCGGATCGCTCTCGGCGGGTGCTGGCGCTGATGGGGTTTCTCTCCGAGATCACCGAGTGGGGCTGGGCGGAGGCACCGCCACGCAAGCTGGTGTTTCGCGACGACAATCCCAAGCTGCCGCAACCGCTGCCTCGCTACCTCCCCGTTGACGTCGATCGGCGACTGACCGAGGTGCTCACCCAGCGACCGGGTAACGAGCTCGCCGCGGCCGCCCTGCGGCTGCAACGCGCCTGCGGGCTACGCATCGGCGAGCTACTCGATCTGGAGCTGGACTGCGTGCACGAACTACCCGAGCACGGCAGCTGGCTCAAGATCCCGCTCGGCAAGCTCGAGACCGAGCGGATGGTCCCGCTCGACGACGAGATCCTCACGCTCATCGATCACATCACCGAGCTCCGCTGCCACGGTCGGCCGATGCCGCATCCCCGATATCGGCGCCGCGCCCAGTTCCTGTTCACCCACCACGGCCGACGCCTCTCACAACGCGCCGTCCGAGACGAACTCGACCGCGCCACGCATGTTGCCGGGCTCGACCATGTCACTCCGCACCAGCTGCGCCACACCTACGCCACCGCACTGGTCAA
>NZ_FZNW01000066.1 GCF_900188115.1 Haloechinothrix alba
ACCGCCTCCAGCGTGGCCGCCCTGCGCGAATTCGGCCTCGTACTCGCCGGAGCCGTAGCACTCGCCTTCACCGCCGCCCACATCACCGTGCGGCTAACCTCAACCCAGGCCATGCCACCCAGGTTCACACCCCGGCTCCCACGCACCCAACGCGAGCGTATCCACGAGGCGCCCCATGACGGCGACACTGCCGACTGACCTCACCGACAGTCGGCTCGACACCACTGGAACCGACGCGTGCGGAGGCCAGCAGGCCCCCAGGGGCCGTGTCCTCCTGCGAGTAAGAGGTCGTTTCAGAATGGTTGGCGTGTCTGCTCGGGTTTGTTGATCACGGCTTGACACCCTGGCCGGGTGGTCGAGGAGTTGGTGCCTGAGCTGCTGCTGGGCTAGCTGCTGCCGCTATGCGAGGCGATCCTACCGATCCGCGGTACACCGGGGCGGCCACGTCACCGGCCACGATGGCGCTACGTCGATCGTGGCTACGAATGCCCGCGCCACGCGGTGCACGACAAGCGCATCAGCCCACACATCACGCGCAAAAACACCACGCACGGCTTGCGGGCTCGGTACCATACGGTGGGTCGTCGAACGTGCCGTCCGCCTGGCTACATCACTACAAACGGCTCCGAACCTGCTACGAATGCCGCGCCGACATTCACCACGGACTCCTCCACCTCGGTTGCGTCCTCATCTGCCGCCGCCAACTCACAAGATCATTCTGAAACAATGTCTAAAAGAGCTACGCCACTATGCCGAATGGGTCGGCGCAGCCGATCAGGCCGCTGCGAAGACCATAGGCTCCCGGATGCCGGGTTTATCGCTGAGATAGCCGAATTCCCTACTGACGTGTTTGCATCGGGCTCTCAACTCTCTGATGAGCTGCGAACGCGGCTGGTGCTGAGTGCACGCGATTAGGATACGTTGGCCAATACCGCGCTTGTGCATACCATGCCGCGCTGCAGGTAGCTGACGGGATGCCCGGCGTGTCGGCGCCGGCACTGGTAGGACAATGGACAGCGACTAGGAGGGAAGCGCCGCGATGGTACTCGTCGTGTTGATAGTCGCCGCCGCAGCGTGTGCGGTGGCGGCCTGGATCGGTGACAGCCTGCTGCTAGCCTACATTGCGTTCGTCCTGGCGGGACTGTGTGTGCTCGTGTTGGCTGTTGCTGCTTGGAAGCGCCACCGAGCCGGTCAGGCAACCACCGTTGAGGCCACCAGCAGTGAGGAAGGTTCCAGCGGCGCAGGCGGCACGGAAGCCGATGTGTCTGTCGCCGACGGGTCGGCTACAGCGGGATCCGGTGGGGTTCCAGTATCGAGCCAGGACGAGCTGGCTGACGAGGAGCTCTCGGCGTCCACTGCCATTAGGGATGCGAAGGCTCGAACGCCGACGGCGGCCGCCAGCGCTGGGGAGTACGACGAACCAGCCCCGGCGGCGACGGCGCATCCAGCGCAAGCCGCCGCGGTACCAGATTCGGGGACCGCGTCCGGAGACGAGGGGCGCGGCGCGGGGAAGAGCGATGTATGTATCGTTCCCGGGCGGAAGCGATTCCACCAAGCTGATTGCCAGCTGCTGGCTGGCCACCAGCAGGAGAGGTTGACGCTGGTGGAGGCCCTGGAGGAAGGCTTTACCGCGTGCAGCGTGTGCAGCCCGGACGCGAATGGATCCGCCCACAGTGCGGCTGAATAACAGCTAGGTGTACTCGGCCGTCACGTTGGTGCCAGGCGATTGAGTGGTGGTAGGCCTCCGAGGGCTGAGTGGCGTCGTTCAGTGTTGTAGTGCTCGAGCCAGG
>NZ_FZNW01000001.1 GCF_900188115.1 Haloechinothrix alba
AATATAGGTGACCTCGTGACCCGCCTCCAACAAAGCACGAATCTGCCGATACCGAATCCGCGCATCCCGCGGGTTGTGAACCACCGTCACGACCACGACGTGCACCGGAAGGCCTCCTAGGAGTTCTCGTCGAGATAGGCCTGGACGACGGACTCGGCCTCGCCATCCATGCGGATCACGCCTTCGTCCACCCATATCGCCCGGTTACACGTCCGCGTGATCTGCTTCATGCTGTGGCTGACCAGGAACACGGTTCCGGCCTCCTTGCGCAGCTCCTGGATGCGCTTCTCGCTCTTCTGCCGGAAGTCCCTGTCACCGGTGGCCAGCGCCTCGTCGACGATCAGCACGTCGTGGCTCTTGGCGGCGGCGATCGCGAACCGCAGGCGCGCCCCCATACCGGTCGAGTAGGTGCGCATCGGCATCTTGATGGACTCGTCCAGCCCGGAGAACTCCACGATGTCGTCGTGGCGTTCGCGGGCCTCCTCGCGGCTCATCCCCATCGCCAGGCATCCCAGCTCGACGTTGCGCTCCCCGGACAGCCCGCTCATCAGCGCGGCGTTGACGCCGAGGAAGGACGGCTGACCCAGGGCGTACACGGCGCCCTGGCTGGCCGGAAGCAGGCCCGCGATGGCCCGCATCAGGGTGCTCTTGCCGGAGCCGTTCCGGCCGACCACCCCGATGGCATCGCCCTCGTAGGCCGTGAACGAGATCCCGCGGATGGCGTGCACTTCCTTGACCGAGGGCCGCTGCTGGCGGAGCAGGAGGCGTTTCAGCGCGTTCGCCGAGTTGCCCTTGTCCTGGCCGTTGGCGGCCCCGATGACCCGGTAGACGACATGCAGGTCGTCGACGATGACGGTGGGCTGGCCGGTCGCAGGGGTCGCCTCGGTCTCGCTGAGCTCAGCCACGTCCGTACACCTCCTCCTTGCGCCAGAAGAAGATGAAACCACCCACCAGGAACAGCAGGGCCCATCCCGTCGCAGCCTCCCACACGTTCAGACCGAGCGGCAGGTTCAGCGGTTCGTGGCTCTCGATCAGCACCGTGCGGTACAGGTCGAGGAAGACTGCTCCCGGGTTGAGCTTGATGATCGGGAACAGGATCTCTTGCAACCACTGCGGTTCGATCCGCTCGCCGAAGTACTTGATGTTGTAGAACACCCCGGAGCTGTAGAACCAGATCCGGGTCAACACCGGCAGCAGCTGGTTGATGTCCTGGCTAACCGCCCCGATGCGCGCCATGACCAGGCTGATGCCGACGTTGAACAGCATGTGCAGCCCGACAACCGGCACCACGAGGACCCAGCTCCACATGATCGTGTCGCCGGTCCCCTTGATGATCCCGGTCAGCGGGATGATGAGGAACAGCGCGCACATCGAGATCATGATCTGGCGGAGCTCGACGAACACCGAGGACAGCGGCAGCATCGCGCGGGGGAAGTGCAGCGCGCGCACCAGCGCCAGGTTGTCGCCGATGGCCTTCGCGCCGTTGTTCAGCGAGCGCTGCATGAACGTGAACGCGAACACCCCGGTGACCAGGTACGCCGGGAAGTTCGCGATCCCGCGGTCGAGCTGCAGCAGGACACCGAACAGGATGAAGTACACGCCCGCGTTCAGCAGCGGGGTGACGATCTGCCACAGCTGGCCGAGCCGGGACGCGGAGTACTGCGCCGTGGCACGTGCCGAGGAATAGGCTCGGATGAAGTCCCGCCGCTGCCACAGCTGCTGGAGGTAGCCGAGCAGGCTGGGCCGTGCCGTGGTACGGGCGAGCCCGTACCGCGCGGCGAGCTCGGCCGGGTCCGGTTCGCCCGGCTGCTCACCTGTTGTCGAACTGGGCATACCTGCTCCACGAGAACCGTTCACTCGCGATGTCACCGGCTCGGCCCGGCTTCTCGCCCGGCTTGCTCATAGTGCGCACCTTACGGGGTTGATTGGCAAGGTGTGTGCCCACCCGATACTCGTCATGTCACGTCACACACCTCGTAGTAGCGGCGCGCGATGCGCACCCGTTCATCCCGGTACCCTGCACTGGCGCCGCTGATCATGTGCTCGACGGGGTCACCCGCACGGAGCAACTCGCCGTCCAGCCTGTCGGACAGCACCAGCGGCGGCGGCATACCACCGGCCCGATCGGGATCCACGTCACTCTGCTCGACCAGTCGCACCGGCATGGGTCGCGCCGGGCCGGAGCCCGGCCCCCGCCGCAACACGGTGCGTGCCACGGCCGTACCGCGCGGCCCGAGACGGCGCATCGCCGCCATCCGCGCCCGGACCTCCCACTCGCGAACACGCGAACGCGGGCGCGCGTGGCCCCGTACAAGCTCAGCGCCGAGCAGCTCACCGAGATGCTCGGCAGCCGCGGCACCCCCGCCGGGCCTGCCGAGCCCGGCACACGCCGCGGCGAGGTCGGCACGTACCGCTCCGTCCCGCAACCGGCGCACCTGCGCGCGCACACCGTCGAGGTCGCCCTCCTCGGCGTGCAGCGCCATCCCGGCGTCGGCCAGCCACCGCGCGCGTGCTGCCTGGTCATCGGTCCCCGCGGACGGGTTCGGCACGAGCAGGGTCGGCACCCCGGCACAGAGCAGCTCGTGCACCGAATTGTAGCCCGCGGCCGACACGGCCACATCCACGGCACCGAGGTACTTCGCCAGCGGGTACACCCCGGACAGCTCGACACACCGTGAGGTGTCGCCGAGCTCGAGGCCTTCCCGGCTGAGCGCGCTCCGGGTGACGACGACCTGCCACTCGGGGTCCTCCAGCACCGCGCGCACCGCGGCGGATCCGGGCGCGACCACGTCGTTGATCACCCCGCCCGCCAGCGTCACCAGCGCGGTCGGCCGGTCGGGGTCGACGCCGAGGTGGCGCGCTGCCTCCTCCCTCGGCACCGGGTCGATATGTTCCAGCAGCGACACCGGCGGAAGGCGGATCGCGTCGCCTGCGGTCGCGGTCGGCCCGGTATCCCCGGCCGAGGCGATGTCGCCCGGCTCCAGCACCCGGTCGAACAGCGCGGCGGAGCGCAACGGGGCGGTGCGCACCCCCTGCCGCCAGAACCCCCTGCGCATCCAGACGAACGCCACATCGGGCAGGTCGATCCGCGCGCGCAGCAACCCGAGGTAGGGCACGACCCCGTCGAAGACAACGGCGGACGCCCCGGTCTCGGCCACGAACGCGCGCAGCCGGTCGGCGAGGTAGTCGTGCCACCGCACCTCGGGCATCCAGCCACGTTCCCTGCTCGGGCAGTACTCGCCGCGGAAGTCGTAACGACCGAGCACGCCCGCCGCGGCGGACAGCGAGAAGAACACCGGCGCGCTCTCGGTGCGCATCGCCAGCGCGACACACAGCTGCCGGGTCAGGTGCCCCATCCCGGTGCCGTTGCTCGTGGCCAGCACGACCCGGTCGCTCGGGCGCTCAGCACCCACCGCGAGCTCGCTCCTCCGCGCTACAGACGGGCGACGTCACTGTGCTCAACCTTGCCCCTCGTATCGAAAAGCAGCCTCGCCTTCCCCGCGATATCGGCGAGGTCGTACTCGCTGTGCGGCTGCAGCAGCACCGAGATGTCCGCAAAGGCGAGCTCCGCGTCGACATCCTCGGCCCTGCGCACCATCGTGCCGTTCACCGACCACTCCGGCACGTACGGGTCGTGGAACACGACGTCGGCGCCCCACTCCACGAGGTGCCGCGCCACGTGCGCGGCAGGCGACTCGCGCTGGTCGTGCACGTCGGGCTTGTAGGTCACGCCGAGCAGCAGCACCGTTGAGCCGCGCAGTGGCTTGCTGTGCTCGTTGAGCAGGTCCTGGATACGCCGCACGACATAACCGGGCATGCTCTGGTTGATCTCCTGGGCGAGCTCGACGAACCGGAACGAGTAGCCGAGCGTGCGCACCTTGTACGACAGGTAGTTCGGGTCGATCGGGATGCAGTGCCCGCCGACCCCGGGGCCGGGGTAGAAGGCCTGGAACCCGAACGGCTTCGTCGCCGCGCACCGGATGACGTCCCAGATGTCCACGCCGAGCTCCTGGCAGAACTTCGCCATCTCGTTGACCAGGGCGATGTTGACGTGCCGGTAGGTGTTCTCCAGCAGTTTCGCCATCTCGGCCTCACGGGTGCCACGCGCGGTCACGACCGTGTCCACGAACCCGCGGTAGAAGTCGGCGCAGCGCTCGGCACAGGCCCCGGTGTGCCCGCCGACGACCTTCGGGGTGTTCTTCAGGCCGTAGGTGGGGTTGCCCGGGTCGATCCGCTCCGGGGAGAAGGCGAGGTTGAAATCACTGCCCGCGCGCAGCCCGCGACGCTCGAGGATCGGGCGCACGACCTCGTCGGTGGTGCCCGGGTAGGTGGTCGACTCCAGCACGACCAGCGTGCCGGGCCGCAGGTGCTCGGCCATGGACCGCATCGCGGACTCGACCGCGCCGAGGTCGGGGCCGCCGTCGTCGGCCAGCGGCGTGGGCACGCACACCACGACCGTGCCGGCCTCGCCGAGCACGGCTGGATCCGTCGTGGCCCGGAAGCCCTTGGCGACCGCGCTCGCGATGTCGGCATGGGTGATGCCGTCGATGTGCGAGCTGCCCCCGTTGAGCGCGTCGACCGTACCGGCGTCGGAGTCCAGGCCGGTCACCGCGTAGCCGGCGTCGACAGCGCCCATCACCAACGGCAGGCCGACATAGCCGAGACCGATGACGACAACGTCTGTGGATGGCGTGAAAGGCACGGCCGGATACTACCGGTGCCCCGGCAAGCGACGTAGGCGCCAGGGGATGTCTCGCACCGCGCCGTTACTCTGGCGTGTCGTGACCGACCCGGACCGACCCCGCGTGATCCTCGCGACCAGCAACGGCACCGGCATGGGACACCTGGCCCGTGCCGCGGCGACGGCGCTGGCCTGCGAGGACGTGGAACCGATCGTTTTCTCGCTGTCCCAGGCCCTGCCGCTCGTCGGGCGTTTCGGGATCCGCGGCGAGTACTGCCCCGGCCGCCGGCGTACCGGGATGGCCGACTCCCCGTGGCAGCACTACCTCGCCGCGCGGATCCAGGCGCTGGTGACCGAGACCGGCGCCCGCGCGTTCGCCTTCGACGGCGCATGGCCGTACGCGGGCGTTCAGGTCGCGCGGGCACGCCTGCCGCACGTGGCGTTCACCTGGATGCGCCGCGGGATGTGGCAACCGGGCGTCAACCGCGCCGCGCTGGACCAGCGTTCCCTCTTCGACCACGTACTGGAGCCGGGCGAGCTGGCGCATCCGGCCGACAGGGGTGCGACGAGGGAGCTCGGCGACGCGACGCGCGTGAGCCCGATAACGCTGCTGGAGCAGGTCGACCGGCTGCCGAGGGAGGCCGCCGCCGGCCGGCTCGGGCTCGACCCCGACATGCCGACCGCGCTGGTCACGCTGCGAACCACCGAGCCCGGCTCGGCGGAGGCGCGGGCCGAGGCCGACGCGGCGGGCGCGGCGGTGCGCGCGGTACTGGCCGATCCCGACTGGCAGGTCGCGGTGACCAGCACCACGATCTCGCCAGGGGAGCTCGGTGTGCGCAGCGACCGGCTGACGACGCTGCGCGGGGTGTTCCCACTGGCCCGCTATCTCGCCGCAGTCGATGCCGCCGTGGTCGAGGCCGGCTACAACTCCTTCCACGAGGTGCTGCTCGCGGGGCTGCCCGCGGTGATCGTGCCGACCCGCGCCGCCGTCACCGACGACCAGACGGGCCGGGCACGCTGGGCCGCCGAGGAGGGGTTCGCGCTGCACGCCCGCGAGGACGACCCAGACCAGGTCTCGGCGCTGACCGGGGAGCTGCTGCGGCCCGGCACGCGCGAGCGACTGGCCGAGCGGTGCGCCGAGCTGCCCGCGCCACGCGGAGCATCGGAAACCGCCACGGCGCTTGCCGGGCTCGCGGGCACGTTCACCCGGCACCGGCCCGGCCTCGGCGAGCGGGCGCGCACCGCGCGCCTGCACCTGCGGCCAGCCGTGACGCGCGCGGCCTCGCTGCTGCCTGGGGGCCTCGGTGCCCGGCTGACCGGCACCCCGCCGGAGGCGCCGGAGGTCACCGAGGACCTCGAGCGGATCGACACGGACATCGAGCACATCCTGCCCGGCACCTCCGATCGGTACCGCCGCGCCCGCCTGCGCATCGTGGCACGCTTCTACCGCGACGGCGCCTGAGCCACCCCGCCGGGTCCGTGGCCGGGCGCGGCGGGGTGGGCGGCAGAATGACGGCGTGGACAGTGACCCGGCGCAGCGGCACCCGGCGCGGGTGGAGCCAGTACAGCGGGATCCGTCGCCGCACGACCAGGCGCGGGTGCGCGTGTGCGGCAGCCTCGGGCACGCCGCCGACGAGCGGGTCACGGCCATGTCGACGTTGCTCGGCGACCCGCCGACCGTGCTGGACCGCCCGACCGCCGCGCTGCGCGGCACCGCCACCATCCGGTGGAACTCGCCCGGCGCGGAGGCTGCCTCGTGGTCGCCCACTCCGCTGCCGGAGAAGCTGCCGGCCGACGCGCGGCACATCGCCGCGCAACACGACGCGTTCTCCCTGGTCGTCCCCGACTCCGGTGACCCGTACCTGCACGCCGGTATCTCCGGGGCGGCGCCGGTGTACGTGGACACGGCGGGCGAGCCCACCGGCGGCGCGCACGGCACCTACCTGTGCTCGCACGTCGAGCCGCTCGCCCGCACGCGACGCGGGCCGCTGCGCCCCGACTGGGACGCCTGGGCCCAGATCCTCGCCATGGGCGGCCCCCTCGAGGGACGCACGCCGTTCGCCGGGATACGGCGCCTGCCGCCCTACGCGCGGCTGACCGCCACTGCCGGCGGCGCGTGCGAGCTCAGCACGACCGGCTGGCCGTGGCCGGAGGTCACCAGCAGCTCCGAGGCGTCCCTTGACACCGTCCGGGACGCCCTGACCGCCTCGGTCGGCGCGCTGGGTGAGCGCGCGCGGTTCGCTCCGCTGCTCAGCGGCGGCTGGGACTCGCGGATCCTGACGACGCTGGCCGCGCGCACCGAGTGCGCGGGCCTCACGGCGTGGACGACGTCCTCCGACACCGGCACGGTGCTCGAGGAACTGGTCTCCGCACAGGTCGCCGGGACGCTGGGAATCGAGCACGCCATCGTGCCCGCACGCCGCGACCGCTTCTCGCACGACCTCGCGTACTTCACCGAGGCTGTGGAGCACCAGACCTCGTTCCACGTGTGGCTCGTTCCGCTGGCCACCGCGCTCGCGGGCAACGGCGCCACGGTTCTCGACGGGCTGGGCGGTGGCGTGTTCCTCGGCGGCGCCTTCCCCGACTCCGGCGGCGACGGGCCGGTGCTCGACAGGCGGTTCAGCCGGATGGCCAAGTACCTGGACGCGGTGGGCGATGTACTGCACCCGAACGTTGCCGGGCAGGTCGCCGAACGCACGCGCGCGAGCTTCGACACGGTCGCCGAGCCGCTGGCCGACCACCCTTACGGCAACACGTTCACCGCCTACCTGACGCGGACGCTGCCCGGTATCAGTCTCTCGCCGTTCGGGCTGCTCTCCCGAGGCAACCCGGTCGCCACCCCGTTCCTGGACGACTCGGTGGTGCGTGCCGCGCTCGCGATACCGCACGCCGAACACGCGGAAGGGTCCCTGTACGCGCCGCTGCTCCGCCCGCTGGCACCGGAGCTGGCCGAGCTGCCGACCGCCGCGGAGATCCCGCAGGCCCGCCGACACCACCGCAGGCGTGTGGCATCGCCCGAAGCCGCCGAACGGTTCCGCGAGCTGCTGAGCCGCGAGCCGGTGCGTGGCCTGCTCGCACCCGGCTTTGCTGCGGCGAGCACCGAGACCTGGCGGCGCATGCTCGACCGAACCAACCAGCAGCACCTGATCCGGAGCCTGGCCACGATGTCGTTGTGGTTCCAGCGATACGAGGACCTGCTCGGTGACGTGCCGCCCGACGAGCTGCGCGAGCCGGTGACATGACGATGCAGCTATGGCTACGCCCTGCCCACCACTACACCCGGCTGCGGATCGGCGCGCTCGGACCGGTCCCCGGGCCTGCCGGCGAGCTCGTCGACCGCGACCTGCTCGCCGAGGACGGGCAACGAGGCTACGAGGCAAGCGACCCCGGTGTGGACCTGGTGCTGGTCCCCGGGGCGGGCGACGGGGGGCCGGCACGGCTGTCCGGCGCCGTGCTGGACGCGCTGATCCGCTGCGAGCGGTACACGGTACCGACGGTGCTGGTCGCCGCCGGGCACGCCGACCTGGACACGCCCGTCGCCGCGGTGTGCCGCGACATCGCAGGCACGGACGCCGAGGTGCTCGGTGACGCGCGGCGCCGGTTCGGGTCCGACCGGGTGCATCACCTGCCGGAGCCTGCCGGTCGCCGCGTACCGGGTGGCAGTGCCACGAGCGTCGCGGGGCAGGGACGTGCGCGGCACCGGCGCAGGTACCTCCCGTTGCTGAAGGCGCTGGCGCGCGGTGTCGGCCTGTTCACGCCACGGTCCCCGCTGACGTCCCTGCGCACCCGGCTCGGGCTGTCTGGCAGGATGCGCCACCGTTGCGGCACCGCCCGGTAGCGGCGTCACACACGCTCCCACGACGCAGGAAGGTTTCGATGGCACGCACGTCCGCGGCGTTCGACATCCTCATGGTCACCGACTGCCGCTTCCCGGGCGGCAACTCCTCGAGCGTCGTCGAGGAGATCCACGCCCAGCACCGCGCGGGTTACCGCACCGGCATCCTGCACGTACCCTCACCGATCCTGCGTGCCGCGCGGCCGTTCGCCGACAAGATCCGCGACGTCCTCGACGGTGGCCTCGCCGAGCTGGTGGTCGGCGTCGACGAGGTGCACGCGAAACTGCTCCTCGCGCGGCACCCGAGCGTGTTCACCGAGCTTCCGGACGGGCTACCCGAGGTACACGCCGACGAGGTCGTGCTCGCGGTGAACCAGGTGCCCGCGGACGAGCGTGGCCTGCAGCCCTACTACGACGTCCCGCACGTGCAACGCCAGATCGGGCGGCTGGTCGGCAAGGAGGCGACCTGGGCACCGATCGGCCCCCGCACCCGCGACGCGCTCGCCGAGCACCGCGACGCCGTCCCGATGCTGCCCTGGGACTGGGAGAACGTCATCGACGTCGACCAGTGGCGGGTGACACGGCACGGGTTCGTCTCCGACCGTCCCGTACTGGGCAGGCACAGCCGGGGGCACTGGTCGAAGTGGCCCGAGGAGCCCGCTGAGATCCTCGCGGCCTACCCGGAGGATCCGCACTACGACGTGCGCATCCTCGGTGGGGTGGACATCCCCGTCGAGCGGGTCGGGTACCTGCCGGACAACTGGGTCGACTACCCGTTCAACTCGATGCCCGCCCCCGAGTTCCTCGCCTCCGTCGACTTCTTCGTCTACTTCCACCACAGCGGTCTGGTAGAGGCGTTCGGCAGGGTGGTGCTCGAAGCCCTGTCCGCGGGCGCCGTGGCGATCGTGCCGCCGTACCTGGAGCCGCTGTTCGGCGACTCCTGCCTGTACGGCTCGCCGCACGACGTGCGGGGCTACGTCGACCAGCTCCACGGTGACTGGGGGTCCTTCGCAGAACGCTCCCGCGCAGGTGTCGAGCTCGCCCAACGGCGGTTCAGCTACGACACGCACGTCCGGCGCGTCGCCGAGCTGATCGGCCTGCCCGAGGCATCCCGAGCCGAGCAGGCCCGCGAACCCGCGGCCCCGCACGAGCCCGCCTCCGAACCGGCTTCCGAGCCGGCTTCTGGGCCCGCCTCCGGGTGTCCGCTTGTCGTGGACCTGACCCGGCACGGCGCCCCGGAAGGGCTCCTGGCAGGCGTGCTCCGGGCCGCGCGCGGGCAATCGGGGACCTGCGTGGCCGCCGTACCGGGAGCACGTACGGCCGACGTCGGCTCGGGGGCTGTGGAGACGTTCCCGAGGGTGCTCGACGAGCTGGACGACCGGGAGCGCTCGCGCTACCTCACCGCCCGGGTCACCGGCCTCGTGCAGGCACACCGGCCGGCGAGCATCGTGCTGCTCACCGACGGCACCGTCGACGTGCGGGACGTGCTCACCGCGACCGGCAGACCGAACCTCGACGCGGTACACGTGCACCCCGGCGACAGTGCAGGGGCTCCGGAGGGCGACCTGGCTGCCGCCATCGCCGCCGGGCTCCCGGACGGCTGGGTGGCCGCCCCGCCGCCCGGGCGACCGTCCGGAAGTGGCTCGCGCGCACCGCGACCGGTCACGCAGCGGCTGCTCGACCGGCTGCCCGAGTCGTGGCACCTGCACACCCGCGCGCGCCGCAAGATGCGCACGCTGCGCCGGGAGCACCTCGACCGCCTCATGGACACCGCGGAGGACGTCGGTGTGGTGCTGTTCGAGGCCGAGGACGCCGAGCTGAGCCTGCCGGTACCGGCTCGCGTCTCCCACCCGGTACCGCAACGGCTGCCGGTGGCACTGGTCGTGGTGCCGGGCGCGGACCTCGATCCCGTGCCGAACATCCGTGCCCTGCTGCAGCGCCAGCAGATCACCAGCGGGTTCCGGCTCGCCCTGCTGGCGCCACCGCACTGGGAGGCCGAGGCCGCCAGGCACGGTCTCGCCATCGAGACACTTGTCGATGAACCGGGCTGGACCGCGCTGCACGGCACCGGGTGGCCCGCCTACCTGCGGCAGCGGGTACGCGAGGCGAGCACGGCGTTCCAGCCGCACACGGTGGCCTTCGCGGAGTCGCCGATCGGTGGGCCGGACGGCTCGGACAGCGTGCTCGAGGTGCTGGAGGCCGCGCGCGTACGCAGGCGCATGGAAACCCGCCAGCGCAGGCCTCGATAGGCTGGCACAAGGCGGCGGGACTCGCGCGACGTGCGCCGCGGACGGCATCGACCCGCCGAGCGCGGTCCCACCGGCGAGCGAGGCGATGAGGGAAGGAGACAGCGATGACCGGGGTTCGGGCGCGGCTCGCATGGTCGCGGGCCAAGGCGGGCGCTGTCCTCCGGCGGGTCCGCAGGCTGCCGAGGCGCGCGCGGCACAAGGTCCGTGACGCGCGCCTGAAGTGGTCGGCGGTTCGCAAGCTCGCCAAGCGGGAGCGCGAGTGGGATGTGCCGCTGCGTATGCGGCGGCCGCGCTGGTGGCTACGCGGCTTCCTGTCCCGCAGCGTCGTCCTCTACGACCTGGACCGGCGCGGCGCCGGGGAGTACATCTCCGACCTGCAGCGCGTGTTCCGGCTGAAGCGGATGGTGCACCCGCTGCTACAGGACGTGATCAACAACAAGCTCACCACCCACCTGCTGCTCGGCACCCTTGACGTGCGCTCGGCCAAGCTGCTCGGCGTGTTCTGGCGCGGCGCCGTGCACGCCTTCCCGATCGAGGGGCGCGAGCCCATCGACCGGTACCTCAGCGGCCTCGAGGTCGGGCAACCGGTGTTCTTCAAGGTGCTGGCAGGCGCCGAGGGCAAGAACCTGTTCAAGGTGCAGCGCAGCGAGCCGGACGGCTGGGTGGTCAACGGGGAGGTGCTCGACCTGGACGCCGCCTCCCGCGTGCTGAAGGCGCAGGGGCACCCGATGGTCGTCGAGGAGGGCCTCGACCAACACCCCAAGATCAACGAGTTGTTCCCCGACTCGGTCAACACGATCCGCGTGCTCACCATGCTGGACGTGCGGACCCAGCAGCCGTTCATCGTGATGGCGGTGCAGCGTATCGGCACGCGGCGGTCACGGCATGTAGACAACTGGAGCAGGGGTGGGCTGAGCGCGCGCATCGACGTCACCACGGGACAGCTCGGGCAGGCCTCCCGGCTGCCGGACGGCACCGAGCTCGAGTGGTTCGACACCCACCCCGACACGGGCGCGCCGATCCGTGGCGCCGAGGTGCCGTACTGGCCAGAGATCCGGGAGATGGTGCTGCACTCGGCCCGCATCCTGTCGTTCATGGAGTACGTCGGGTGGGACATCGTCGTCACGCCGGACGGCCCGGTCGTCCTGGAGGCGAACATCAACACCGGCATGAATGTGCTGCAGGTTCACCAGCCGTTGCTCTCCGACGCCCGGGCACGCGCCTACTATGTGGAGCGCGGTGTGGCGCCCGAGGCGTCCGATACCGGCCAGCCCGTGACCGACGAACCGGTGTAGCCGGTCGCCCGGCGGGGTCGGCTGACCACGGTGAATAGCCCGACCGATGCATACGGCCGGCGCATCGGCAGGCGACTCGGGCGGCACCGGGGCACCACGAGCTAGCCTGGACACCAGTAGCAGTACGGACAAGCGATTGGAGCGCCGCGTGGTGATGTCGCCGTTGCTCGGCGTGCTGGGCGGTATGGGGCCCGCGGCGGCCAACAGCTTCCTGGCCTCCCTGGTGGAGCACACGCCTGCCGGTCGCGACCAGGATCACATCGCCACGATCGTCTACTCCGACCCCGGGACGCCGGACCGCTCGGACGCCATCCTCGCGGGCGGGCCGAGCCCGGTGCCCGCGATGCGGCGCGGTGTCGAGTTCCTCGACCGCTCCGGATGCGACCTGATCGCCATTCCCTGCAACACCGCGCACCAGTGGTTCGACGAGCTCGCCGCCGCAGGCTCCACACCGATCCTGCACATCGTCGACGCGGTGCTCACCCGAATCACGCACGACGCGCCGCAGGCCGGTGCGGTCGGGATCCTCGCGACCGACGGGACCGTTCACTCCGGCATCTACCAGCGGCGCCTGGCAGCGAGCGGGCACTCCGTACTGGACCTGACCGACCTCGGAGCGGACAACCCGGTCATGGCGGGCATCCGGGCGGTGAAGGCGGGAAAGCTCGACCAGGCACGTGCGTACCTGACCAAGGCGGCGGAGATGTTGGTCACACGGGGCGCTCAGGGGTTGGTCTTCGGCTGCACCGACGTCGCCGCGGCATTAGGGGCCACTGTAGACGGTGTCGATGTGCCCGTTTGGGACTCTTCTGAGGCATTGGCGATCGCCTGCATTGACCGAATTCGCCCCGGCCGCCCTGATCAAGCCCTTACACCTGGTGAGGAGGCTCGCGAGAACCGGTAAGAGGGTCTCTAGAATGTGCTGCCGCGTGCACCCGCAACCGGAGGTAACGACCCGCGCCAGGGCCGCTCCACACCGCGAGCGAGGCTGAGCACGCACAGTACCCGGAGAGAGGAACTGCATGGAGGATCCAGGGCGAGCGCTCACCGTGACTCGCGTACAGGCGACCGCCTTCCAGGCGCGAGCCGGCGGCAAGAAGTCCAACGCGCTCAACCACCTGGTGAAGCTCACCGCGACGACAGGCGACGGCAGGCAGGTCACCGGGGTCGGCGAGGGGCAGCTGCGCACCGCTGCCACCGGCGACCGGAGCGAGGCCTCGTGGGAGTTCCTCGAGGAGTGCCTGCGCCGCCTGCACGGCCGCGGGATCAGCGCCGCTGACCCCGCCACCGCGGCGGACGCCGTACGCAGGCAGATGAGCGAGTTCCACACGCTCGCCGAGGAACACCGCACTGCCGGCAAGATCGACCTGGCCGTGCCCTACCGCGGCACGCTACTCGGCCTCGAGGTTGCCCTGCTGGACCTGGCAGCCCGTGCGTTGCAGATCCCGCTCGCCGAGCTGCTCGGCACCCGGCGCACCTCGATCCCGTGTCACCCGACCGGCGCACCCGCACAGGAGAGCACCAAGGCACTGCGCGGACGCCTGCGGGAGCAGGACACCGCCTTCCCGGTGACCCACCTCAGCGGCCTCGGCACGGTGCAGGAGAACCTCGACCTGCTCACCACGGCCGCCGAGACCAACCGCTCCGGCAAGACCGGCGCGGGCGACCAGCCATTATGGATCAACCTCCAGGGGACGCTCGACACCAAGGACGCAGCCGCGTTCGTCAAGGCGGTCGCACGGTTGTCGAAGGCGGGCACGCTGCCACGGGAGATCTACATCGAGCAGCCGGTCGCCATCCGGGACCGCTACTACCTACCGCTGCTGCAGCGCACGGCCGACAAGGCCGCCGGAATACTCCCCAGGTCCGGAAGCGACATCCGCATCGTGTCCGACCAGGGAGCCTGGAACGTCAGCACCGCGGGGCGCCGTGCGCGGCTGGTCGCCCGGCTCGGCCGGTTCGGCGGGCTGCGCCCGCCTCGGGCCGCGCACATCAAACCCGCACAGGCAGGTGGCCTCGTCGCCAGCGTCGAGATGTCCGAACGAGTGCACAAGTCCTCGCCGCAGGCCCGGATCTACCTGGGCGCGTTCGACGCCGCCACCGAGGTCACCGCTGCCACCCTGCGCCACCTCGGGATGGCCATGCCTCATGTGGACGCTGTGGCCGACGCGACACTGGCATCAGAACCCACGATCGAGGCGCCCACCGAGCCCGGCCTGGGCGTGAACGTCCCGTACAGCGATCTCGTCGGCGACGCGCTGAACACCTTCAGCATCCCGGAACCGACCGTGGCAACGCACGAGGGCAAGTCACCGAACGTCTACCCCGAGGTCACCTACCTCCAGCCGCTGGGTTCGAACGGAACCAAGGGGCACCTGCTCGAGCGGGAAGCCCTGATGCTGGGGCTGTCCACCGTGCGCTACAACAAGGGAGCCTTCGTCGCCGGCGACGGGACCCGGGAACCGCTGAGCTTCAAGTGGAGCCGGTCGCCGCTGTCCAGCGCGGTCTCGCTGGCGCTGTGTACCCACAAGGAAGCGACCCGGCTGCGGCTGCGGCGCGCCGGCGTGCCGGTGCCGAAGGGCAACACGTTCGCCGAGGGCGACTTCGACGGGGCACGGGAGTTCGTACGGCGCATCGGCTACCCCGTCGTGGTCAAACCCGCCATGGGTGTGCGGGGCATCGGTGTCGTCGCCGACATCCGCGACGACGAGGCACTCGAACAGGCCTTCCACCAGCTCTCCGCGAGCACGCTCGGCAACAGCGACTTCATCGTCGAGCAGCACGTCCCCGGCCGCGACTACCGAATCGTGGTGATCGGGGACGAGGTGATCGGCGCGATCCTGCGCGAACCCGGCTCGGTGACCGGGGACGGGGAGAGCACGGTCGCCGAGCTGATGATCGCGAAGAACGTCGCGCGGCGCGGCAACCCGCACCTGTGGGGACGACCCATCAAGTACGACGACACCGCGCGGTTCCTGCTGGACCGTGCCGGGATGAGCCTGCACTCCGTGCCGGAGAAGGACCAGAAGGTGCTGCTGTCCGGCTCGTGCAGCCTGTCGCAGGGTGGCGACTCGATCGACGTACTCGGCGAGATGCACCCGTCGATCAAGGAAGCGTGTGTCCGCGCTGTCAAGGCGGTACCCGGGCTCGCCTTCTGCGGTGTCGACTTCCTCATTGAGGATCACACCAAGCCTCTCGAGGAGCAGCACTCCGGCATCTGCGAGCTCAACG
This sequence comes from Haloechinothrix alba, assembly GCF_900188115.1. Classification (GTDB taxonomy): domain Bacteria; phylum Actinomycetota; class Actinomycetes; order Mycobacteriales; family Pseudonocardiaceae; genus Haloechinothrix; species Haloechinothrix alba. The sequence goes on from NZ_FZNW01000001.1 coordinate 15,292, forward strand.
CGCACGCGGCGATCGGCAACTGCGAGTACCCGCTGTACGGCGAGGGCCGTGACGTGGCGCGCACGCTGATCAACGAGTGCGTGTCCCGGTACGACCTCGCCACGACGCAGCGGCAGGACTCGTTGGCGTTGCAGATGCTCGTCCGCGGGCGTGTCACCAACGTCGGCTACCGCGCCTGGCTGCAGCGCCACGCGCGCCAGTTCGGACTGACCGGCTGGGTCCGCAACGTTCACGAGCGCATGGTCGAGATCGTCGCCGAGGGCGACGCGGAGCCCGTCACTGCCCTGGCCGCGCTCGCCGTGCTTGGGCCGCGAGCGGCCGTGCCGACCGACGTGACCACCACCCACATCGAACCGCCCCGCATCGAGGGCTTCGAGAGCGTCTCCGATGCCCCGAAGGAGATCACTCATGTCCGCTGACGTCGCAACGGCCGGGCCTGCCGCGCCTGCTCCCGAGCTGCGTGACGGGTACGAAGTCCACCAGGCGGCGCTGCGCCGTGGCCTGAACGTGATCCAGTTCCCGCGCCAGGTCATGATGGCCACCCCGCCGGACGGCGCGGGGACGGCCGGGGGAACACAGCCGCAGGAGCTGTCCTTCGCGCACGGGGTCCCGCAGACCTCGACGCTGTCCGCGGTGACGTACGCGCAGGACAAGCGGATGCGGCGGGCGCTGCTGACGAACGCGGGGCTGCCGATCCCGAAGGGCGGCGCCTACTCGGTCGGCAAGGGCATGGAGTTCGCCAAGCGGCTCATCGAGCGGATCGGCTACCCCGTGGTGGTCAAGCCCGCGATCGGCGACAACACCATCGAGACCCGCACCGGCCTGCGCGACGAGGACGAGCTGGCGAGCGCCATCGACTACCTGCGGATCCCCACCACGTCCCGCCCCACCTACACCCGTGCGGCGTTCGCGCTCACGCTGCTCAGCGAACCGGAGGAACTGGACGGGCGGGTGATGATGCCGTCCAGCTACCGGTTCCTGCTCGAGAAACACGTCTCCGGGGAGTACCTGCGGTTCCTCGTACTCGGCGACGAGGTGTGCTCGGTGGTGCACTGCCCGGGCGGGCCGTGGGCAGGCGGGGAACGGCAGCACCGCGACGTGACCGGCGAGACCCACACCAGCCTGACCGACCTGGCCCGGCAGGCGGTACGCGCCGTCCCCGGGCTGGCCGTGGCTGCGGTGGATATCGTCACCGGGGACCACACCGCCGATGCCGAGGCGCAGGACCCGCGGATCGTCGAGCTCTCCGAAAGGCCATGGCTGGCGATCCAGGCGGGAGTCTCCGCGCGGCTGAGCCAGGACCTCGGGGACGCCATCCTGCGCTCCCACGCCGCCGAGCTGGATCTCGGCCTCGGCGAGCAGCACGACGAGGTCGCCGTGGACCTGCACATGGAAGGTGTCACGGAGCCGGCCAAGGCGATCGCCGCCGTCGCCGAGGCAGGAAGGAACAACGGGCTGACCGGGCACGTGAGCGTGACCGACCCCGTGGAAGGCATCGCCGACGGTGTCGTGCAGGGCAGGCCGGACGCGATCGCCTTGCTCACCGAGAACCTGCTCGACGCCCGCATCGACGGCGGCTACCGGGCCGCGCTCGTCGAGGAGCGCGGCCGCCCCGTCGAACGGATGGACCCACTGGCGGTACGCGACTGAGGTGGTGGCCCCGCAGGAGGGCACATGGCCATCAGGGGCACGGAACACATCAACAACCCGGGCGAAACCCGGGGCGTCAACCTCGACGAAGCCGAGAAGACATGTGTGCTCCTCAAGGGCCTCGGGGTCCGCAGCGGCTTGGGAACGGCCGTCGTCGTGACTGAAGCGCTCGCCCGCGGCAACAACGTCCACATCGGCATCACGAAACGCCGCGACTTCGTCCGCGCGTTCACGCTGGTGGCCGCCGAGTTCGACGGGGTGCTCATCGACGCGATGTTCCCCGACACGCGCGCCTGATCTCCCGCGATGCCGCGTACGACCACTCCACTCGGCGCGTAATCCGCGGCGTGCGATCCGGTCGGGACGCCTGAACCGCGGAACGACAGCCGAGCATGCTCCCCAGGTCGACCGGCTGGTTCCGGCCGTCGTAACGGCCGTTCACCGCGTTGCCGGCGCCCTCGGCATCGGTGCGATCGGCGCGCGACCCACCGGGCGCTGTCTTACCCCGACCCGTGGATGAGCTGCTCCGGACGAGTGGAACCGACCCGGTCCGCCTGCCCGCAGTGACCGTGCCACGTGCACGGACCGACACAAATCGTCACCGGCGACACGGAGTCGCGACCATGATCGTCATTCCGACGACTCTGCAGTTTCTCAATGAAATTGTGATACACGAAATCGGATTACCAAACACACACTTCGGACATTCGTCGGATACGCTCCGGACAGAGAACGGACCGAGTATCCGGACGACCGACTGGGGCACTGAGCCGACTGGGGCACTGAGCCGGCAGCAGCCTGCCGCAGCCGAACCACCGACACGGCACGGACCACACATGAAACAGTTCACCGTCGTCTTCACAGGCGACACCAGTCTCGGCGACTGGTACGTGCAGCGCGCCGAACCAGACATCCAGCGACGACTGCGCGAGCAGCCCTTGTCCTTCTTCGACGAGGTCGAACCGCTCGTGACAGACAAGGACCTGTTCATCACCAACTTCGAGAGCGTGCTGGCCGACAACCCGACGAGCCCGCTGCAGGGCCAGAAGAACTACCTGGGGTGGGACTCACCCGAACGCTCCGTCGATGCCCTCAAGCGAATCGGGGTCGATGCGGTAAGCCTCGCGAACAACCACACCATGGACTTCGGCCGCGAGATCCTCGCCGACACGGCAGCCAAGCTGACCGACGTGGGCATCCACACCTTCGGCGCGGGTAAGGGCACGAGCAAAGCGGCGGAACCGCTGGTGCGCCGCATACGGATCGGCGACCACGAGAAGAACCTGTACGTACTGGGGGCCTTGAAGAACTCCGCGGTGATGCGCGAGCAGTACAGGTTCTTCGCCACCGAGACCGAATGGGGCCTGCACCCCCTCGCCACCCGTGCCGTCGCCCACCAGATCGCCGAGTTACGCGCCGACGACCCGGACGCACTGATCATCTTGTACCCGCACTGGGGCCAGAACTACCAGTGGGCCTCCGACCTGATGTGGCGCACATCCGAACGGTTCCGCAAGGCCGGCGCAGACCTGATCATCGGGCACGGCGCGCACATGCTCCAGGAGCTCAACGTGAGCCAGCACGGTTCGACCGTGTTCTCCCTCGGCAACTTCGTCTTCAACTCGCGCGGCCGGTACACCTCCCTGAACGCGCCGCCCTACAGCCTGGTCAGCAGGCTCAGCCTCGGCGTCAGTGCCGGACGCTGGCAGGCGGCGTTACGGCTCTACCCGATCGTGACAGACAACGTCGACACCACCTACCGCTCCCGCCCTGTCACCAGGGACGAAGCTCACGCCGTGTTCCACACACTCGCGGCACGTTCGGCAGAACCCTCGGCATTCGGGCGTTCGTACTCGCTGGAGAAGGACGGCCGCGGCTGGCACATCCTGCAGACTCGACCGATCAGTGCTCGTTACGACTCCGCGGCCCGACCGAGCCGTCGAGGGCAGTGGCGGGGCAAAAGGCTGCTGGCGACCCCGCGCGATCACTACCCGGACGCGGGCGCGGATCAGGCGACGCAGGGCGACGCGGCCACCGGTACATCGGCCTCCACGGCCGCGTCCGCGCAGTTTCCCCCCGGATCGGAGCGCTACGGCCCGGGGAGCACGCACGAATGCCTCGCCAAAGCCCTCGCAGCTCGCGGAGTGCCCTACAGCGCCGGTAAGGCAACGATCCGCGACAGGTCGCGGCCTGCGCTACGGTTCACGATCAACGACATTCCCTATGTCAGCAGCGCTGCGATCATCTATCACGCGCGCGATGACGGGTCCACGCGAACAGTCAACCACCGAGCCGCTCGTGTGGCAAAGCGCAAGGATCTCCTCGCGCACATTCTCGATGCACGGTCGTTCGCGGTACCACGCGGTTCGACGTTCGGTTCCGCACGCAAGCGCGACGCACTGCTGTACTTCGATGCACTGAGCACCACGTTCCGGCACGGCTTCTGCGTCAAGCCCGTGGACGGCAGCCTCGGCCGCGATGTGCACACCGGCATCACGACACGCGCCGCGTTCGAGCATGCTTTCGACGCGGTCGCCGCGGCACATGACGAGGTCCTCGTACAGGAAGAGCTACCAGGCGAGGTCTACCGCTTCCTGTATGTCGGCGGGCACGTAGCGGCGATCCGTACCGGCCTTCCCATGAACGTGCGGGGCGACGGTGAGCGGACCATCGCGCAGCTGGTCGCGGACAAGAACAACACGCGCCGCGAGAACCCCATTCACCAGTACTACCCCCTCGAGATCGGCCGGCCCCAGCGCGAGGAGCTCGACCGGCAGGGCAGAACACCGGAGTCGATCCCCGCCGCGGGCGAGACGGTGTACCTGGCACAGACGTCGAACCTACACCGGGGAGCGGACATGGTGGACCGCACCGACGATGTGCACCCGAGTTACAAGGACGAAGTCGCGCGCGCGGTCTCGTCCATACCCGGCATGCACATCTGCGGGGCCGACGTGATCATCCAGGATCACCACGCGCCCGCCGAACCCGGCAACCACGGCATCATCGAGCTCAACACCGGGCCAGGCGTCGGCGGTCACCACTACCCGTGGTCCGGGCAGCCGCGGGACGCGGCGGGAGACATCGTCGACTACCTGCTCACGCTGAAACCCGCCGACCTCGGCCGCTGAACACGGACGCCGTCCCATGCGACCCGGTGTGCGACACGCCGGGGAAATAACGAGACGGTATCGAACTGGTGTTCTATAGTGAAGGTGTGTCGGAGAGCGCGGTGATCGAGCGGGCGCCTGCTGCCGGGTGGTGGCAGGCCGATCGTGACGCGCTGGTGGCGGGGCTGGTGGAGCGGGAGCGGGCGATCCGACGGTTGCGGGCCGAGCAGGACGCGATCCTGGCCGAGGTCACCTCGCGTGGGGTGTTGGCCGAGTTCGGCTACCCCACCGGTGAGGCGTTGTTGCGCGACACCGTCCACGTGGATCGGGGTGAGGCGCGCAAGCGGCTGGCGCGGGCTGTGGCGTGTTATCCCACCCGCGCAGGCACCGTGGAGGCCCCGGCCGCGGGGCGGGCGCACCGGGCCGGGGAGATCGACGGGGAGCATGTCGAGGCGATCGCGGGGGCGTTGGGTGAGCTGCCGGGGGAGGTGCCGGTCGCCGAGCGTGAGGAGGGGGAGCGGATCCTGGTGGAGCTGGCGCAGCGTTCCACCCCGGCGGTGGTGCGGCGGGCGGGGCGGCACCTGGTGGCGCGGCTGGATCCGGACGGCAAGCGGCCCCGGGATGACGAGCCGGCCCGCCCACGGCGCGAGTTGCTGCTGGGGTGGCGTCGCGACGGGCGGCTCGGCTTCTCCGGGGTGCTGGATCGGGAGACCGGCCAGCAGCTGCAGACGGCGTTGAGCCCGCTGGCCAAACCGCGCCCGGCCGAGAACGGCGAGCGAGATGAGCGCAGCACCGGCCAGCGGCACGGGGACGCGTTCGCCGAGATGATCGACCTGGTGCTCGACGAGGGCAAGCTTCCCACCGAGGGCGGGGAGAAACCCCGCCTGATCGTGACCCTGCCCTGGGACGAGCTACGCGACGCGGCCACCAGCAGCACCACCGACACCACCACTGGCGCCAGCGAGGCGGCCGGGGCGTTGGTGAATCACGACATGCCGGTCACCGGCGAGCAGGCCCGCCGCATCGCCTGCGACGCCGGAGTGATCCCGGCCGTGCTCGGCACGCGCGGCGAGGTGCTCGACCTCGGGCGCGAACAGCGACTGGTCTCCACCGCCCAACGCCGCGCCCTGACCCTCCGCGACGGCGGCTGTGTTTTCCCGGGATGTGATCGGCCGCACCGCTGGTGCCACGCTCATCACATCCACCACTGGGCCGACGGCGGCACGACCGACCTGGCCAACCTCGCCCTGCTGTGCGGCGAACACCACCGGCTGATCCACCACAGCGACTGGCAGATCCACCCCGGACCCGACGGCAGGCCCTACTGCACCCCACCCACCTGGCTCACACGAGCATCCCACCACGACCTACCCCCACCCCCAACACACGCAGTAGCCTGAACCAGCTGTGCGACGATAACCGCACAGCTGAAAGTCCCCGGTTCCGTGCCTGTCGCCGGCCTCGCGGATACGACGCGTCCATGCACCGGCGTGGGTCAGCGGTGCTGGGCAGCGCGGAGGAACGCAACGATGAGCGAGCTGGACAGCTTCGAAACACTGATCTCCGCCGCGCTTTCGCGGCTGCCTGCTCTGGATGCCGGCACATACCGTGTCAAGCGATCCGGCCAAGGGCGCCGGTCCTTGGATGCCGCGCTGCTCGCCGATGCCGCACGGGAGCGCGGACTTCCGGTGCTCGCGCTGACCGAGGAACTACAGGTCATCGGCAACGGCACGGCCGCGCTCGGCTTCTTTCAGAACATGTGCCAGACACTCACCTCATTGGACCGCAAGGTCAGCAACGACAAGGAACTGACCAAGCGGCTCCTGCGGGGCGCAGGGCTCCCGGTTGCCAGGGGCGAGGTCGTGAGCTCGCGCGACGGCGCGATCGAGGCGATGCGCCGCATCGGCCAGCCGGTGGTGATCAAGCCATTGACCGGGTCAGGAGGTAAAGGCATCACGGTCGGTGTGCGCGACGAGGACGAGGTGTCCATAGCGATGCGCAGCGCACCCGCACGGACCCGGCGATTCCTCGTCGAGGAGAGCATCCCCTCGATCGACCTGCGGATCATGGTCGTCGCGGGCCGAGCCGTCGCGGCGATGTTGCGCGTACCCGCACACGTGACCGGTGACGGGCACACGAGCATCGGCGAGCTGGTGGACCGGAAGAACGAGCTGCGCCGCGCGAACCCCTACCTGCGGCGTTCGCCCGTGACCATCGATGAGGCCGCTACCCGCAGGCTCGCCGCCCTCGGGCTCAGTCCCGACAGCGTTCCCGAGCACGGCAGGCGCGTGCTCCTGCACTACAAGGCCAACCTCTCCGCCGGAGGGGACAGCGTCGCCGTCACCGACCACGTGCACCCCGGCATCATCGACCTCGCCGAACGTGCCGCGGCCTGCTTCCCCAGCGCGCACCACAGCGGCGTCGACATCCTCGCGCAACGCTTCGACGCGCCGCCCGAGGAGCAGAACTGCATCATCTGTGAGGTCAACTGCAACAACGACACGCCCATGCACGAGTTCCCGCTGTTCGGCACACCGGTGCCTACAGGGGAGCTGGAGATCGACGGCTACTTCGGTGCCGGCCGCGCCCACCTACCGTCCGCGGGCGGCGGTGCCGCCGGAGACCGCCGTGCCGCGCCCGGTCGCCGCGTGTTACGCGGCTGGCGAATCCTGCGCCGTGCCGCGCCCGCACGGATGCCGCGTGCCGATCAACTGGCTACCGAGCTCGCTACCAACCGGCTCCCGACGGAGGGCACCTGCGACGCGGAATCGCCAAGGGCACTCGATCGCCGGTACCTGGCGGATGCGCTCAGCGCGCACGGAGCAGGCGGAGTCCGGTTCCACACGACCTTGGTGCACGCCGACGTCGACGGCCGGGACGTCGTGCTGGAGCGCAGCGGGCGGTCCGTGTTCACCGCTCGCCTGTCCATGCAGCGGGACGCGCTGGAGCGGTTACTCGAGCACGCGGCCGTTCCGTTCTGCCGCCGCACGACCGTCAACGCCGACGCGGCGTCGGCTGCGCGCGACTTCGTCGAGAAGCACGCAGGCCCGTGGAACATCTACGCAGCCGAGCCAGGCTGCCCGCTCCGGGGAGCCTTCCGGCTCAACCGGGCGAGCAGCGTCGAACGGGCACAGCGCCGTCTCCGCGACGTCGCCACCGACCTGGTCATCGAGCAAGCTTCCGAGTCACACGCCTGGCGCCTGCTGGTGGTGAACGGCCGCGTCCGCTCCTGCCTAGCGCTGTACCCGGCCACCGTCACCGGTGACGGGGTCATGACCGTCTCCGAGCTGGTCGAGCAGGCCGCTACCGCGCGCCGTGCACACCCGTACCTGCGCCACCGCCCGCTGCCCGAGGACGTACCCAGCGACGCCTACCTCGCGCGGCACGGTCTCGACGGCGACTCGGTCGTGCCGCACGGTGAACGGCTCACGCTCAACCACGGCACCCTCATCCGTGCCGGTGCCGAAACCGTCGGGTACACCGGGCAGATCGAGGCCGAGCTCGAGCGGCGGGCCCGCGAGGTCGTCTCGCTCATCGGCGACCCACCACTGAGCGCCGTGACGTTCGCGCGGCGCACTCCGGACGGCGACCGCGCGTGGGCGGTGACCGACGTCGACACCGACCCGATCCTCGTGCAGTTCACCCAACCCGCTGCCGGAGACGTTCCCACCGTGTTCGACGACGTGGCCGAGATGCTGCTTACCGGACCGCGCCGCGTACTGGACTCCCGGCCCGCGGATGGGGACACCGGGCAGGACAGCCGAACCGGACACGCCCGAGAGTCACACGGTAGTCCGCTCGCGTAACTCCCGCGCTCCGGTGAGCGACGGCTGACCCGCCGGGCAGTACGCCGGCCGGTCGACGCCGCCGGTCACCGGGCCGTGCCGGTGGCTTTCGCGAACGCCGAGAAATCCGTGCCGGCCAGCACATCCTCGATGATGCGCCCCTCGGCACGCACCCAGCCTTCCGCGAAAGCGCGATCCCACTCGGCGTTGAGCTGCTCGAACCCACCCGGGCGGGGAGTGAACTCCCCGAACACCAGCTCGTCCTCCCCGCGCAGCATGTCGATGCGCATGAACGGCACCGGGATGTGGCGGCTGATCTCGCGCACCAACTCACACTGCTCGGGGGTGGCCCCGCTCGCCTCCGGGAGGGGCTCGTCGGGTATGCCGACGTCCGTCCGCTCGCCGGCGCCTGTCCAGAACTGGACGGCCTGCTTGCCGCCCGGCAGGCGCCGGGACTCCCGGACCAGCAGGACCTCGCCGTAGCAGGCGTAGAACTTGACGTCGGTGGCCAGCCGGTGACTGGCGCTGTCCTCGAGGACCAGCTCCTCGACCATCCACCGGTCCGGGAGCCTGCGCCTGGAGTCCGGAGCCATCAACGTGTCTGCGTGCGCCGCCATCCCCGCCCAGGAGGACATCTCGTCGCCGTCGAAAAGGTGACGGATGCGGTCGGGTGCGAACACCGCGTAGGCCCCTCGGGAACCGGTTCCCCGCACCGGCTTGATCACCACCGGGTGCGCCTCCTCGATCTCGGCGAACCGGTATGTCTTCCTGTCGGAAGCGGGTCGGCGTATCCCGAGCTCGTCCACGAAAGCGTAGGCGTTGGTCTTGTTGTCCAGCAGCCATGCCGGGCGGAACGCACCGAGCCGCCGCGCCTCGGACTGCTCGAACATCAGCGCCGTGAACGACAGGCCCGAGCGCAACGACAGGTCGTTGTTCTCCAGCTCGCGCGCCATCAGGTGCGTCATGTGGCGCGGCTCGGCAATGTCGAGCAGCTCTTGCATCTTCTTGCGATAGGCTGCGTCGGCCTCCCGCATCGCGTTCCGGTGCAGCGTCCGCTTCAGGGCCGCGTGGATCGAGGCATCGACGGACTCCTTTTCGGACCGCAAGGACTCGAGAGCGATCTCGTCCCACACCGCGCTCCACCCGTCGGCGGCACGGTCGGTCGCGGAGTCGAAGCCCCGCACCCGGTAGGGCCGGACGCTCTCGGGCAGCAGTCGCGCACCGAGCCCCGGTGAGGACTGCCCGGCGATGAGGTTGCTGCCCCGCTCCCGGTACGTCACCACCGGGTCGGTGATGCGCGCTTCGGCCCGCACCGGCGGGGACGCGGTCAGGTAGTCGAGCCTCGGCAGTGCCCTGGCGAGGTTGTGCAACGCCCACACCGTGACGTCGCTCGCGCCGAGCAGACCGCCCAGCGCGAGCCGCACGTCACGATCGGCCTCCACCGCCATACGAGCGAGCTCGAGGCCCGCCAGCAGGCCGCCCACCTTCGCGGGCATGATGTTCAGCGCACGGCAGCCACCCAGCTCGTTCAGCCGCCGCAGGTCGGCAGGGCCGCGAATACCTTCATCCGGCATGATCCGGAGGTCGAGCCCGCTGCCGCGGCATGCCTCGTCCGCTTGCCGCTGCAGCCGCGGTAGCTCCGTGACCCGATCCGGCGGCAACACCCCTTCCAACACCACCGAGGCCGGAACGGTGCCTTCCCGCATGCGTGTCACCACACCGTCGACGAACGAGGCGGCCTCGTCGAGGCCGAAGGGCGTAGTGAAGTCCATCCAGACGGGTTTGTCGTCGCCCACCGAACGGTTGGCCTTGGCCGCGGTCTCCAGCCGATCCCAGTCCGTGCCTGCCGAGCCCGCTCCGTTCAGCCGCGTCGTGGGGTACTTGTCCTGCTTGGCCACCCTCTCGGCGATCTCGTCTAGGGTCACGTTCGACGAGATCGCCGAGGCACTGACGCCGAGTTCGTCACGCTGCTTACCGAGCAGCTCCGCGATCTGCAGTCCCAGCGCCCGGGACACCGCGTCCAGTAGCGCCACCTCGATACCCAGCAGCGTGCCTCGGAACGGCAGCTCGCCGTTGTCGACAGTGCCGTGCTCGCCGGCAAGGGCCGCGAGCTCGGCCATCACCTCGCGCACAGCGGCGACCGCGGACTCGCGATCGTGGAAGGACAACGCTCGCGGGCTCACGCGTGCCCCCGCCGAGCGCAGGAAGCTCCACGCGGCGTTGCCCTGCCTGTCGCCGTCGCCGGTCAGTGCGTGCCGCGGCTGGCACTCACCGAGGCCGACGAACTCCCGACCACCCTGACTCAGGGTGACCGTGACCAGGAAGTTGTTACCCGAGCTCGTCGAGCGCCCGCCGGTGCTCGACGGGCGCTGGAACGGCATGCGGTAGTGCTGCGCCTCGACACGTACGAGGCGGAACTCGTGCGGCTCGCCCCCTACCGCCGCACGGTTCCGTCGACTCTGCAACAAACGAAGGAGGCCCATTTCTGAAATGATAGTAGAGGGGGGTGAAATCATGGTTGCCCACACGGGACAGCGGCGCATTCATTACCCGTTGTTTAACCATTCTCGGCACGCATTTTAATTCCCCGTAACGTTGCCTCGATGTTCGCCTGGTTGTTTGCGGCCCTGTCGTCGACGCCGTTGATCACATCCAGCACGCGGCCCAGCCACCGCGGGCGCCGGTCCCAGGCGCTCTCCACCAGCTTGCACCCCTGGTCACCTGGTTCGATGTCGTACTGCCACCGCGCAGCCTTGACCGGCCCGGCCGTGACGTCGAACGCGAACCGCTTACCCCGATCCGCATCGGTGATACGCGCGACCGTCATCCAACGCTGCCAGCCTTTGCGGTTTCGCCCGACAAACCGGGCGCCGACCTCGGAACGGGTCATGCCACCCAGCCAGCGGTAGCCTTCGTACTCCGCGGCACATTCGGCGAGCACGCCGGGGTCGCTGATTATCTCGTACACGCGTTCGGCAGGAGCGTCGATCTGGATCTCCGCGGTCGCGTCGGGCCGTATGTCCGTCATCCTCGTCCTCCACCTCGTTGGTCACGGGCGTCGCTGCGCATACCCCGGGGACGGTCCCCGACGCTCAGAGACCATCGGTACGCGAATTCCCTGTTCAGGCTAGCCGGTCCCGACCGGCCGGTCACAACTCGCCGGGCGACTACTCACGGGCGGCGCAGCGCGCGCGTGACGCCTGCGGCCACCGTCGTGGCCAGCACCCATCCGGACGCGGTGAATCCGGTAGCCACCCACTTGTCCACGCCACCCATGTGCCAGCGACCCTTGTTGCCGAAGTCGACGATCGGAACGAGCAGATCCACCGTGTGGAGTACCGGGTTCCACTCCAGCCCCGTATCGTCTGCGTTGACCACGCACCGCGGCCCGTTGACCTGGAAACGTTCCGGGTGGTTCACACAGTCGTCGATGCCGAGACCGAACCAGAGGCTGCCGGCCACCAGCAACGCGAGCAGCCACGCGAGCGCGCGCACGGGCCGGTAGCCGTAGCCGACCATCGCACGCTGCAGCCAGCTCCACAGCCACACGCCCGGTGCGAACACACCCGCGCCTCTGGCCAGCGCCTCGTAGCGATACTGCTGCTTGCGCATCGACACCGTAGCCGCATGCTCCTCGTTCCCGCTGGCGCGCAACATCGTGGCGAGCTGGTCGTAGGGACCGGGCCGGTAGTCGCGCATCGCACCGCGTAGGCGCCGGAGTCGCCGCTTCACCTCGCCATCGTCCTCGATCTCGATCGGTTCGCGTAACGCGTCGTACTGGAACTCCTCCAGCTCGATCCCTTTGCTGGCCTCCCACAGCTGTGCGTTGTCGTCCAGCGTCCCGCAACGCGCCCGCCGCAGGACCACCCGGCCTTCCGGCGGGTACTGCGGGGTGAGCACGAACTCCTCGGCCACCGCGTCGGTCGCGTCCAGCGCGATACCGCGCGGAGCACGCTGCGTATCGTGCTCACCGTGCGCTCCCGCCTCCGTGGTCACCTCGGCGGTGTTCAGCGCGAGCCCCTGCGAACCCTCGAGCGGACCGTGCCGGACTCGCAGCCGGACCTCGGGCAATGAGCGCAGCCGGGTTGCGTTGAGGTTGATCCGCCGCGTGACCTTCACCCCGTCGAGGTTCACGCCGCCCTCAGCGTCGATGCCCGGCGGATCGGCCTGGCCGAGCAGGAGGTCGCGTCCGATCTGCGCGGTACGCATATCCAGCGAGTACGTGCGAAACCGCCGCTCGGCGGGTTCGGTGAGCCGCGTGCCGACCAGTTCCGCATTCGCCCCGACGACGATGCCCTGCATCTGCACGGTCCCCGCGATCGACGAGCCCGCGAGGTTGATGTTGCCTCCCACACGCGAACGTGGCGCGCAGAAGACGTCCCTGCCCGGGTGCTTCAGTTCCATGCCGGTAGCCAGCAGGTTGCCGCCCACGGTGATGTCGGCGAGCCGGAGCTGCCCTTCGACACGCAACCGGTCCGCCTGGATATCGGCACTGATATTGCTGCCGTCCAGATGCACGGCCCTGTCGTAGAACGGTTCCGCCTCACCGCGCGGCACCGTGATCTCGGCCGCCGTCAAGCGCAACGACCCTCCGATCGCGGCGTTGAGCAACCGCACCGTCCCATTGCCGGACATCGCCCGGCACTCGATGTTGCCGTCCACGCGCAGCCGGTCAGCGGCAATCGACGGGCGCGGATCAATACGTTCGGCGTCGCGGGAGGACGCGAGGCCCGCCCTGCGCTCCAGGCCGGGGCCGTCCGGGTCGACCCAGATATGCGCGTCACGCAGCACCACATCGCCGTTGACCTGAGCGTTCGTGAGATGCACCGAGCCACGCGTCGAGAAGCTGCGAGCCCGGGTGTGCCATGCCACCTGGCGCTTCTCGCAGATGAGCAGCCCGCCGACGTGGGCACCGTCGGCGACGAGCGCTGCCCCGGCCGGGTTGTCCAGGTGCGCCCCGGAGAAGTTGGCATTACCGCCGGTACGCAGACCCGGCATCCTGACCTCACCTTCGACGGCCGTGAGATGTGCCAAGAAAGCACCGGTGACCTGCATACGGTCGGCATGCACCGCGCGGTCTCCCGGGTTCCTGATCACGCTACCGGCCAGCGACACCGAGCTGTCCACGTTCGCGTCGGTCAGGTTCACCGCAGCGGTGTGCACGTCCCGGCCCGGGGGGACCATGTGCGCACCGGCGGTGGCCGTCCCGTCACCTCCGTCGGACCGGGCGTCCACGCAGCTGTTGAGCACCCGCACGTCGTACTTGCTGCGCAGGTTGCGTGCCTTGAGCCCCGGCATCCAGCACCGGTAGAAGCTCAGCCCGAGCAGACCCGCCTCCCGCACGTCGGGCGGATTCTCGAAACGGCAGTTGGTGAACCGCAGCAAGTAGTCCAGCTCGGCGCCCCGCAGGTCGAGCGTACCGGTGATGAAGCAACCCACACGCTGGAAGATCGGCGCATTGGCCCGCTGGCCCCTTCTGCGCAGGATCCCACCGGTCTTCGGGTCGATCAACGCTTCGACGAGCTCGGCCGCGTCGACCTCGAAGCGCGGGTCAGGACCCGCGAACGGGTCGTAGCCGTCGGGCTCGCTCCCTGGCTGGTGCGCCGGACCACCGGCGACGTCGTCACTCGACATACCTGCTCGCCTCCCCATCGCGGCCGTCGGCTCCTCCCCGCGACCGGCCACGGCGCGCCCGCCGTGGCCAGCCGCTGTCTCGAGTCACCGACGATCCCGCCGGCACGCCGGTTCCACCCACACCGCATGTTCCACCGATCGGCCCAGCCCCACCCGGAACGGGTGGGGCCGAATGTCACGTTCGGCTCCTTGGAAGGAACCGCTGTCACCTTCGGTTCCCATCCCGGTGGCGCGGGCCCGGTTACTCGCCTGCGTGGGTCGGGTTCAGCACCCTGGCGAGGAACGTGCGGGTGCGCTCGTGGCGCGGATCGGCGATCACCTGACTCGGCGGGCCCTGCTCGACGAGCATCCCTTCGTCCATGAACAGCACGCGGTCGGCGACCTCACGGGCGAACTGCATCTCGTGGGTGACCACGAGCATGGTCATGCCTTCCTCGGCCAGCTGCCGCATCGCGCCGAGCACGTCCCCGACCAGCTCCGGGTCCAGCGCCGACGTGGGCTCGTCGAACAGCATCACCTCGGGGTTCATCGACAGCGCCCTGGCGATCGCGACCCGCTGCTGCTGCCCCCCGGACAGCTGCGGTGGGTAGGAGCTCTCCTTCTCCGCTACCCCGACCTTGGCGAGGTTCTCCCTGCCGATCCGCTCGGCCTCACCCTTGGTCCTGCGCAGCACGCGGCGCTGAGCGATCGTCACATTGTCCATTACCGACAGGTGACCGAACAGGTTGAACTGCTGGAACACCATCCCGATCATGCGGCGGGCCGCATCGATGTCCACGTCCCTGTGGGTCAGCTCCACACCGGAGACGTGCACGCTGCCGGCCGTCGGTACCTCCAGCATGTTCACGCAACGCAACAAAGTGGACTTGCCGGAACCGGACGGCCCGATCACACAGACGACCTCGCCTGCCTCGACCGTGACGTCGATACCGGAAAGCACCTCGAGATCACCGAACGATTTGGACAGTCCCCGGATCTCGACCATCCGGCCCGATCCATCGCCTGCGGCACTCACCGGCGCTCCTTTGCCTGTCGAGCTTCGAGACGGCGCACTGCGTAGCCGAGCGGCACAGTGATCACCAGGTACGTTGCCCCCGCCAGCAGCAGCGGCGTCGACGTGGCGAACTCGATCGACACGTCGCGTCCGAGCTTGGTCAGCTCGGTCGTGGCCGCGGTCAGCCCCAGCGCGAAGACCAGTGACGAGTCCTTGAACAGCAGGATCAGCTCGTTGGTCAGCGGCGGGATCACGATGCGGATCGCCTGCGGGACGACGATCGTGACCATCGCGCGGGAGTAGGACATGCCGAGCGACCGTGCGGCCTCCATCTGCCCGCGAGGCACAGCCTGGATACCCGCGCGGAACGTCTCGGCGAGGTACGCGGCGGCCACCAGGCCGAGCGCGAGCGCCACGGTTCCGTAGATCCCGAACGGCAACGAGAAGCCCGGGAAGGCGATGGGCAGGCCGAAGCCGATCAGGATGAACACCAGCAGCGCGGGCAGGCCGCGGAACACCTCGATGAACACCAGCGCCACGATGCGGTTCGGAGCCGCCGACGACAGCCGCATCAGCGCGACGACAAGCCCCAGCGCGAAACCGAGAACGTAGCCGGTGATCGTGAAGATCACCGTGTTCTTCATCGCCACGGTGATCAGCTCGGGGAACATCGACGCTGCCGAGGTACCGTCGAAGAATCCCCGCTGCACCCGCTCCCAGTCTGCGACCAGGACCAGCGTGAGCGCCACGGCGACGAACAGCGTGTACTGCACGGCCTGGCTGATCTGGCGACGACGCCGCGGGCTGAAGCGTGCACTCCCGGGAAGTCCGGAGCTGCGCGTCTTGCCGACGGTGGCCGGGCTGTTCATGCCGGCCATGCCGGAACCTTCTTCATCAGTGGGGCCATTCACGTCAACCAATCACCTTCGTCACGCCCGTCCACCCGGCAGCGGTCAGCGAGCACGGACCGCCGACCCGGCCCGTGATCGGCTCTCCGGGGCCTTACTCGGTGGGCGGCGCGCCGAACCACTTCTCGAAGATCTCGGCGTAGGTACCGTCCTCGCGAGCTTCCGCGAGCACGTCGTTGATCACCGAGAGCAGCTCCGGGTTGCCGTCCTTCTGGACACCGAAGCCGTACTGGGCTTCCAGGTCGATGACCTCGGCCAGCTCGTACTCCTCGGCGATGTCCGGGTTCTCCAGCCAGGTGTTCTCCACGACCGGCAGGTCCTGCAGGGCGACGTCGATCGTGCCGGCCTGCAGGGCCTGCAGCTGCGCGCCGGAGTTGGGGAACTCGGCCGGCTCGAAGCCTTCCTCCTCGGCGTGGTCGAGGCTCGTGGTGCCTGCCTGCACACCCAGCGACAGGCCCTGCTCGCGCACGTCGTCGAGGCTCTCCACCCCAGAGCCCTTCTCGACCATGAGCCCGAGGACCTCGTCGAAGTACGGGTCGGAGAAGTCCAGGTTCTCCTCGCGTTCGGGCAGGATCGTCATGGCTGCGGCGCCGACGTCGCACTGGCCGGCGTTGAGCGCCGTGCCGCTCTGGATCACGTCGAACTCGATGTCGACGATCTCCTGCTCGACCCCGAGCTCGTCGGCCACGAGGTCCATCAGGTCGACGTCGAAGCCGACGACCTCACCGTCCTCGGTGAACTGGAACGGCTCGTAGGGAAGGTTGGTGCACACCGTCAGCTTGCCGGGTTCGACGAGGTCGACCTCCTGGGCGGACGCGTCGGCGTCATCGGCTTCATCCGTGTCCGATCCGTTGTCCCCGCATGCGGCCAGGCTGAGGGTCAGCGCGAACGCAGGGACGAAAGCAAGCTTTTTGAGCTTGGGGTGACGTGCCACGGCAGTACTCCTCAACGATGTCAGTCGGGTTCGGTAGCCGGGATCTTTTCACTCGCACGCGCCCCGGAGAAGGATCGTTTCCCAGTCGCAATGTCAGAGGTACTCCCGAGGTCGCAAGGAGCCCGAGGTGACCTCGGTTCCGTAGAAGGAGCCGAGTGTGACACCGGGCTCCTCACCCCAGGGCGTGCGCGTGCAGCAGGTGGGCAACGGCCAGGGTGACGCGCTCGGCCTGCTCGAGGTGCAGCGACTCGTCGGGTACGTGCGCGTTCGAGTCCGGTCCGAGTGCCCCGGTAACCAGGAACTGCGCTTGCGGGTAACGCTTGCCGAGCATCCCCATGAACGGGATCGACCCGCCGAGCCCGGCACCCAGCCACGGCGCGCCGAAGATCGACTCGCTGACCCGCTCCAGCCCCTTGTCGAGCCACCCTGCCGGCGCGGGGGAGTCCCAGCCGTCCGCGTGCTCGGCCCCAGAGATCTCGACCGGTGCCGAGTACGGCACGTCTGTCGTCACGGCCCGCTCGATCGCGGCGAGCGCGGCACCGGAGTCCACCGTGGGCGGCAACCGGAAGCTCAGCGCGAGCGTGGTCGCCGCGCGCAGGACATTGCCCGCATCCGCAGGCGCCGGCAGACCGTCGGCGCCGATCACCGAGAGCGTGGGGCGCCACGTGGTGTTCAGCAGCCGCTCGACCTCGTCGTCCGCGACCAGCCGCATGCCGGCAGCGAGCGGGAACCCGCTACCCGCCCCGCCGGGAGCGATCTCGACGACCCGTTCGGCCTCACTCCTGCGATGCTCCGGGATGTCGGCGTTGAGCTCCGGAACCACGATCTCGCCCGTACTCGCCTGCTCCACACGCTCCAGCAACGCACGGGCCACCCGGAAGGAGTCGGGCACGGCCCCGCTGGCCAACCCGGAGTGCTGCCCGGACTCCAGTACCCGGACGGTCACCGTGAGCTGGGCGAGGCCGCGCAGGCTCGTGGTCAGCCACAGCCGCTCGTAGTCGCTTCCCCCCGAGTCGAGGCAGACCACGAACCGTACGTCGCCCAGCCGGTCACCGAGGTGTTCCAGGTAGGCGGGCAAGTCGGGACTGCCGGACTCCTCACCGGTCTCCAGCAGCACCACCGCACGGCCGTGCTCGCCCCCGGCGTGCCGTATCCCTTCCAGCGCGGTCAACGCCGCGAAGCCGGCATAGCCGTCGTCCGCGGCGCCTCTCCCGTAGAGACGGCCGTCGCGCAACACCGGAGTCCACGGGTCGAGCCCTTCGGACCACTCACCGCCGGGTGGCTGCTTGTCCAGGTGCCCGTACAGCAGCACCGTGCCGGCGCGTTCCGCCTCGGCGCTGGTCGCGGGAACGTCCAGGAGCAGCACCGGGGTCCGCCCGGGTAGCTCGACGATCTCCGCGGTGGCTCCCGGCAGGTCGCGTGTGTCGAACCACGCCCGCACGTGCTCGACTGCGGCCCGCAGGTGACCGTTGCGCGCCCATTCGCCGTCGAACGCGGGCGACAGCGCGGGGATCCGGATCAGGTCGGACAGGCTGGCGACGATGTTGCCGTCCCATACCTGACGTACGTGTGATGCGAGTTCGTCGTGTTTCACAGAGTCGATCCTGCCACGAGAAGCATCTGTGAGTCAGATCACAGACCTCATGAGTCTGAGTCGAACCCGGTCCCGACCGGGCGGGTTCGCGCCACTCGCCCGCGAGAACGCGGACCGTCCCGCGCCAACCGTGAACAGGGATGTTCGTCCCGTGCGGAATTCGGCGGGCCGATGGTGCAAGGGCCGACCCTCGGCACACCCACCGTCGGCACTCCGATTAGTTTGCGCAGCTCAGCACGGATTACCGGCAACGAATCCATGTCAAGTACTGCCCGCGCGGCGGCGCCTCGTGCCAGGATGTGACCACAACAACCGAATACTGCCTCGCCGGCCACCTCGCGGTGGTCGGCACGGCGGCACGTCAGCGTCGACGACCCGTCGACAACCTCCCGGGAACGCTCCGGACCCGGAGCCGAGGGAGGGCTCGAGACACAGTCACAACACCCGCCACAAGCGGGTGTGCGACCGGTGGCAAAGGAGATCATGCATGTCGTCCCCCGAGACGTGGACGCACCCGGAGCCAGGAGCGGTCCCTGCCGCCACAGCGGCTCAACCGACCCCCGAACAGGTGATCGCGGGCTTGCGTGCAACCACAGAAGGTGGCATCGAACTCACACAGCTACTCACTCCGGAAGGGGAACGAGTAGCCTCACCCATTTTCGATGGCTTCGTATCCGACATCGGTGCGGAGCAACTCCGCGGCCTGTACCGCGACATGGTTCTGGTGCGCAGAGCCGACCGGGAAGGCAACGCGCTGCAGCGTCAGGGGCAGCTCGGCATCTGGGTACCGCTGCTCGGCCAGGAAGCCGCCCAGATCGGGTCGGG
Organism: Haloechinothrix alba; assembly: GCF_900188115.1. Classification (GTDB taxonomy): domain Bacteria; phylum Actinomycetota; class Actinomycetes; order Mycobacteriales; family Pseudonocardiaceae; genus Haloechinothrix; species Haloechinothrix alba. The sequence goes on from NZ_FZNW01000001.1 coordinate 34,726, forward strand.
ACGCGCGCTGCGGCCCACCGACATGGCGTTTCCCAGCTACCGGGAGCACGGCGTCGCATGGGCACGCGGTGTCGACCTGAAGGACATTTTCGGCATCTTCCGCTGCACGGACCAGGGCAGCTGGGATTTCCAGGGCAGCAGGCTGCACCCGTACACCATCGTCATCGGCAACCAGGTCGTCAACGCCGTCGGCTACGCCATGGGGCAGAAGTTCGACGGCAAGGTCGGAAACGCCTCCCACGAAGACACGGCCGCCGACTCCGACGAGGCGACCATCACCTACTTCGGAGACGGCGCCACGAGCCAGGGTGACGTGCACGAAGGCTTCGTCTGGTCGTCGGTGTACGACGCACCCGTCGTGTTCTTCTGCCAGAACAACCAGTGGGCCATTTCCGAGCCGACCGAGCGGCAGTCACGCCTTCCGCTCTACCAGCGCGCCCGCGGTTACGGGTTCCCCGGCGTGCGCGTGGACGGCAACGACGTGCTCGCCTGCCTCGCTGTGACGCGGTGGGCGCTGCACACCTGCCGCAACGGCAACGGTCCCGTGCTCATCGAGGCGTTCACCTACCGCATGGACGCGCACACCACCTCGGACGACCCGACGCGTTACCGGCTGTCCGAGGAGCTCGAGGTCTGGCGGCTGAAGGACCCGATCGAGCGGGTGCGCGCGCACCTCACCCGCACCGAGGGCGCCGACCAGGAGTTCTTCGACGCCGTCGACGCCGAGGCCGACGAGTTCGCGGTCGAGCTGCGGGACTACTGCGTGAACATGCCGGATCCGCCTCCGGAGAGGATCTTCTCCAACGTCTACGCCGAGCCGTCGCCCGCACTCGACGCGCAACGCGACAGCTACCTCTCCTACCTGGCCGGCTTCGAGAGCACGGCGGGTGAAGGGTGATGACGGCAACCATGTCACGCGACGCAGAGCAAGCGGGTCAGGGCACGCAGACCCTGACGATCGCCAAGGGCCTCAACCTCGGGCTGCGTGCCGCGATGGAGGCCGACAACAAGGTCATCCTGCTCGGAGAGGACATCGGACGGCTCGGCGGGGTCTTCCGGGTCACCGACGGTCTGCAGAAGGACTTCGGTGAGGAACGGGTGCTGGACACCCCGCTGTCCGAGTCCGGGATCATCGGAGCGGCGATCGGGCTGGCCGTCCGGGGCTACCGGCCGGTGTGCGAGATCCAGTTCGACGGCTTCATCTTCCCCGGCTTCGACCAGATCATCAGCCAGTTGGCCAAGCTGCACTACCGTTCCGAGGGCCGGATCTCGGTCCCGGTCGTCGTGCGCGTGCCGTACGGCGGCGGTATCGGTGCGGTCGAGCATCACTCGGAGTCGCCGGAGTCGCTGTTCTGCCACATCGCCGGGCTGAAGGTGGTGTCCTGCTCGAACGCCACCGATGCGTACTGGATGATGCAGCAGGCGATCGCCTCGGACGACCCGGTGATGTTCTTCGAGCCGAAGCGGCGGTACTGGGAGAAGGCCGACGTGGACACCACCGCCGAGCCCGGCCCGCTGATGGCCTCCCGTCTCGTCCGCCGCGGGGACCAGAACACGACGAAGAGGGCCACGCTCGTCAGCTACGGGCCGCAGATGCGCACCTGCCTGGATGCCGCGACGGCGGCCGCGGAGGACGGCGTCTCGCTGGATGTCATCGACCTGCGTAGCCTGTCGCCGCTGAGCCTCGAGCCGGTGTTCGAGTCGGTGCGCCGCACAGGCAGGCTGGTCATGGTGACCGAAGCGCCGTCCGAGTCCTCGATCAGTTCCGAGGTCGCTGCCCGCGTGCAGCAGGAGTGCTTCTACTCGCTCGAGGCGCCGGTACACCGCGTCACCGGCTTCGACACGCCCTACCCACCGGCCAAGCTCGAGGAGCATTACCTCCCCGATCTCGACCGTGTGCTGTACGCCGTTGATCAGACGCTCGCGTATTGAGGGAGTAGGGAATGTCCGAACTGAAGAGCTTCCCCCTTCCCGACGCGGGCGAGGGGTTGACCGAAGCGGAAATCATCAACTGGCATGTCGCGCCGGGCGACGAGGTAGACGTCAACCAGATCATCGTGGAGATCGAGACGGCCAAGGCCGCCGTGGAGCTGCCGTGCCCGTGGGCGGGGGTGGTGACCGAGCTGCTGGCCGAACCGGGCCAGACCGTCGAGGTCGGCACCCCGATCCTGACCATCGATGTGGACCCGAACGGGGCGGCGCCGTCGCCGGGCGAGCAGGCCCCTGCCGGCGCGGCGGCAGAGCCCACGTCGACGGGAAGCACTGCGGCGAGCACCAACGGCAGCTCGTCCGCCGGTTCCGGCGGGTCCGGCGGTGACGAGTCGGTCGCCACGCTCGTGGGGTACGGCCCGTCCAAGCCCTCCGAGGTCAAACGCCGCCGCCGCACGGACTCCCCGGGCGCGCTGAATGACGCTGTCAGTCCCTCCAGTGGAGGGAACGCGTCATTCAGCTCAACCACGGAGTACGTGCCGCTGGCGAAGCCGCCGGTGCGCAAGCTCGCCAAGGAGCTCGGGGTGGACCTGCGCACCGTCACCGGCCACGGGACCGGTGGGGTGATCACCCGCGAGGACGTGCACCGGGCAGCAGCCGCACCCGTCAACGGCACGACACCGGCGACGGCTCCTGCCGCCGGGGACGAGCCCACCGCGGAGGCCGGGCCGGCCGCCGGGCCGGCCGCCGGTTCCGCCGTGGCACCCTCCGACGCGCGTGAGCACCGGGTTCCGATCCGGAGCGTGCGCAAGGCGACAGCGCAAGCGATGGTGTCCTCGGCGTTCACGGCACCGCACGTCACCGAGTTCCTGACCGTGGACGTCACGCCGATGATGGAGCTACGGGACCGGCTCAAGAACCAGCCGGCCTACTCGGGCGTGCGGCTGACACCGCTCGCCTTCGCCGCCAAGGCCATGTGCATGGCAGCCAAGCGCACACCGGAGGCGAACGCGTCCTGGGACGAGGAGAACGAGGAGATCGTCTACAAGGACTACATCCACCTCGGGGTGGCGGCCGCGACCCAGCGGGGGTTGATCGTGCCGAAGGTGCGTGACGCCGACGCGATGAACCTCGCCGAGCTCGCCGCGGCGATCGACGATCTCACCGACGCGGCACGCGCGGGTACGACACCGCCTGCCGACATGGTCAACGGGACGATCACGATCACCAACGTGGGAGTGTTCGGAGTGGACACCGGCACGCCGATCATCAACCCCGGGGAGTCGGCGATCCTGGCGTTCGGGGCGATCCGCGACACCCCGTGGGTTGTGGACGGTCAGGTCGTGCCACGCAGGGTATGCCAGCTCGCGCTGAGTTTCGACCACCGGCTGGTGGACGGGCAGCAGGGCTCGCAGTTCCTCGCCGACGTCGGCGCGCTGCTGTCCGACCCGGCGGTCGCGATGACGTTCTGACACCCCGTGCTGCGGGGCGGTGCGGCCGTGAAACCGCGCCGCACGGCCCCGCAGCACGACAAGACCGAGAACCGGATCAACAAAGTCACCGGCCTCGATGTCGAGTTCCGCAGCGCCGGCACATTCGTGGACGGACTCATGCACGACAGAAGCCCCGTCGTGCTCCCCAGGAACGACGACGTCGTCCGCATGGCCGGAACGGGGACCACCAGGTCTTCGACGAGGGCGCGGTCCCCTCGGACGTTCCCGGACATCGGCCCCGGCCCCGGACCAAGGTCGCGGACCGGGGCGGCGAGGCAGCAGACTCGCGATCGGATGATCCGCGCGGCGCACAGCGCATCCATTGGTTTACTCAGAACGCAAATTTGCACGACGTGCAAGATCGTGCATACTTGGGGCGTGATCGACGGGACCGAATCCGGGGAAGGCACGACCGGCCTTCGCGCGCGCAAGAAGCACGCGACGCGCGACCTGCTGGAGCGCACCACGTTGCGGCTTGCCTCTCAGCACGGCTACGACGAGGTTACCGTCGAGGGGATCGCGACCGCGGCAGGTGTCTCAACCCGTACGTTCTTCAACTATTTCGCGTCCAAGGAGGACGCGGTTTTCGGTGAGCCGAAACCCGAACTCGGAATGGGCAACCATCAGCGGGTAGTGGAGTCACTACGTACGCAACCGGCAGGCGTTGCAGTTCTGGAGGCGCTGCGTACGGCAGTGAGCGAGACAGTACACGAGATCATGGCCGACAAGGAGCTCGAGCGACTGCGCAAGGACGTGGTGACTGCGCATCCCATGCTGGAGACGCGGCTGGCAGGCGGTTTCCTCGAACGGGAGCAGACCCTCGCCGCCGCGATCGCCGAGCGCACCGGTCTCGATCCCGCCACCGAAGCGTACCCCTCGGTAGCGGCCGGCGCCGTTATCGGCGCCGTCCGCGGCGCGGTCTTCCGCTGGCTGGCCTCCGAATCGGACTCTCAACTGGAAGCGTTCATCAACGAGGCCTTCGAGTTACTCACACGGGGCATGGCACCGCCTGACTAGCACGTTGGCCGGTGCGCCACTCGGGAACGCACCGCGCGCGGTGCCGTACCGGCCCGACCGGAACACGACAGCGACGTAGGAGCACGGCATGGCGAGACTTCTGTATCGGTTGGGGCTGGGTTCGTTCCGTAAACGCGGGTTCGTTCTCGCGGTCTGGCTAGTGCTGCTCGGTACGTTCGGTGCCGGTGCGGCGACCCTGTCCGAACCGACCTCGGACACGTTCTCGCTGCCCGGCACCGAGGCGCAGGATGGCTTCGACTTTCTCGACGATCACTTCCCCGAGATGAGCGCCGACGGCGCCAACGCAAACGTCGTCTTCGCCGCACCGGACGGGCAGGAGCTGTCCGAACCGGAGTTCCAGGACTCAATCGAGAACGTCCTCGCCGAGCTGGCCGAGGACCCTGACGTGGCGGCATTGCAGTCACCATTCGAGGCCGGCACTGTCTCTGAGGACCAAAGCATCGCCTATGCGCAGATCAAGTACACGGTACAGCCCTTCGAACTGAACGAGGACACACGGGACCTGCTCGATGCCATCGGCGGCTCCACCACGGCAGCCGGCGTGCAGGTCGAGGTCGGTGGTTCTGCGATGCAGCCACAGCCGGAGCCACCGCTCACGGAGATCATCGGCCTCATCGTTGCCGCAATCGTGCTGACCGTGGCGCTCGGCTCGCTCGTCGCGGCAGGCCTGCCGTTGGCAACCGGGCTGATAGGTGTGGGCATCGGCGTTGCCGGGGTGACAGCGGCCACCGCGTGGTTCGACCTCGCTTCCGAGACGTACATGCTCGCACTGATGCTCGGCCTGGCAGTGGCAATCGACTACGCACTGTTCATCCTCACCCGATTCCGGCACGAGCGCGCCCAAGGCCACGATCCGGAGACAGCGATCGCGCGCGCCGTGGGTACCGCAGGCAACGCTGTCGTCTTCGCAGGCGCGATCGTGTGCGTCACGCTGGTCGCGCTGTCGGTCGTCGGCATACCGTTCCTGACAGCGATGGCACTGTCCGCCGCGGCCACAGTGGCAGTCGCCGTACTGATCGCCGTAACACTGCTGCCCGCGCTGGCCGGATTCGCCCGGAACCACATCACGCCGTCACGCAACCACAAAACCACCGGTGAGGCGTCGACAGGTACGGCACAGGAGGCGCCTGCTGCCGCGAACGCGCAGGCCGGTCTCGGCGAACGGTGGGGCCGCTTCGTCACCAGGAAGCGATTGCTCGTCCTGGTACTTACCGTCCCCGCGCTCGCCGCGCTGGCATGGCCCGCTACGGATCTGCGGTTGGGCATGCCCGACGGCAGCATGGCCGCGCCGGAGTCGACCGAGAGGCAGGCCTATGAACTCCTCGCCGACGGGTTCGGCCCAGGGGTCAACGGACCCTTGCTCGTCGCCACGGACGTCGGCGAAACCGCCGACCCACAAGCGACAGCGGCAGAGCTCGCGGAGGACATCGCCGCACTTGATGCGACCGCTGCCGTCGAGCGTCCCGTCGTAGATTCGAACGGCGACGCGGCCCTGTTGACCGTGATCCCCACGTCCGGCCCGAGCAGCGAAGGCACCGAGACGCTCGTCAACGACATCCGCGCCCTCGGTGAGACGTTCAACGAACGCTCCGGCACACCGCTGTGGGTTACCGGACAGGCGGCCATGAACATTGATATCTCCGAGCAGCTCGGCGAAGCGATGGTGCCGTATCTGCTCATCGTCGTCGGGCTGGCGCTGCTGCTACTCGGCGTGGTGTTCCGGTCCGTGATCATCCCCGTTGTCGCCGCGAGCGGCTTCCTCCTCACCATCGGCGCCACGTTCGGCGCTGTGGTGGCGGTATTCCAGTGGGGATGGCTGGACTGGCTGCTCTCCGTGGACGAGACCGGACCGATCATCAGTATCATGCCCATCTTCCTCGTCGGGGTCCTGTTCGGCCTGGCGATGGACTATCAGCTGTTCATGGGTACCCGCATGCGGGAAGAGTACGTGCACGGGGCCGATCCGACCGGCGCCGTCGTCGGAGGGTTCCGGCTCGGCGCGCGTGTGGTCACCGCCGCGGCAACCATTATGATCAGCGTCTTCGCCGGGTTCATCGTGTCCGACGAGGACATGATCAAGTCGATGGGTTTCGCGCTGGCCTTCGGAATTCTCATCGACGCCTTCCTTATCCGGATGGCCATCATCCCGGCACTGATGAGCCTGTTCGGCAGGGCGACCTGGTGGATTCCTCGCTGGCTCGCACGCATCCTGCCGGATGCCGACATCGAGGGGGAGCGCCTGGTACACACCGGCGCCCACGCGGCACCGGTTGCGGTTACCGCAAGGCCGCCCGGACCGGAGGTCGGTGGTAACGACGATCAGACGCAGGCCACACGACCGACCCGGACCGCTGGCGCCACGACCCCTGCGGTGAGCACGGACGCGGTCGGCAATCCGGCAGAGTTTGCCGACAGGCGTTCCGCGGCAAGCTCTGCCGAGCTCGCAGTACGCGGCAGGGTGTACCGTTCGGACGGCGTCGCGGTCGGCCATGCCGCACTGACCCTCCTCGATCCGACCGGACGGCAGGCGGACACGGCCCGGTCCGCCGAGGACGGCACGTTCAGCATGGTGGCGCCCGGCCCGGACAGTTACATCCTCGTGGCGGCCACGGAAACGCTACCGCCACGAGCACTGCCTGTACTCGTATCCGGCGAGCCGATCGAGATAGATGTCATGCTCTCAGGTGGTGGTGGCGTGACCGGAACCGTGACGGATGCGCTCGACGCGAGGCCCCTTCCGAGGGCGCTGGTCGTTCTCACCGGCAGCGACGGCCGCGTCGCCGGTTCGTCCTTCACGGACGGCGACGGGGTTTTCACCATCACGCAGTTGACCTCGGGCACCTATACGTTGGTGGCGAGCGCCGACAATCACAGACCCCGCGCGAGCATCGTCACGGTTCCCGCACACGACCATGCCGCGGCGGACGTGCAGCTGGAGGCATTCGGCCAGGTTCACGGCTTCGCGCGGGTGGCCGGTAACGGGCGGCCAGCAGCGGATGCCCGTGTCACGCTGCTCGATCCGGACGGAACCGTGCTCGACCAGACCGTGACCGGCCAGGACGGCGAGTACCAGTTCCGTGATCTGCCGGAAGGGGAATACACGCTGTTGGCCACCGGGTACCGACCCGTTCGCAGCGTCCTGCGTGTCAGCGCGGGCAGGAAGGCCCGACATGAGCTACGGCTCGACTACCCGGGCAACGGGACCGCCGGTCTGGACGGCGCACCCGGGTGACGTTGCCGACCCGTGGGGAACGCAGCGCGCCGGAAGTACGTTGGTCACAATATGGCTGTCGTACTGCTGCTCTACCTCATCGCCGAGATCGCCGCGATCTGGGCTGTCGCCTCCGCTGTCGGCGCGCTCTGGACCGTCCTGCTGCTGCTCGGCGGCGCCTTCGTGGGCTCCTGGCTTGCCCGCAGGGAAGGAGGCAAGGTAGCCAGGGAGCTGTTCACCGCGACACGGGAGGGCCGGTCCGGCCACCGCGAGATCACCGACGGGATGCTCGTGGCCCTCGGCGGACTGCTCATCCTGTTGCCCGGCTTCCTCACCGACATCGCGGGCTTCCTGGTCATGCTGCCGCCCGCCCGCGGTTACCTGCGGAAGCAGTGGCTGCGCAAGATGGAGCGCGCAGGGTCCGCGTCGACGTTCCGGTACCGGCACCGCACCGTCGTCGACGGGGAGGTGGTCGACGAGAGCTGGGACGACAACGAGGGCCCCGGCCCCGACGGGCCCAGAACCATCAACCCCTAGCGCCTGCCGGCTTGGGGATGTCGAAGTAACCGCTGAACATCGCCGCCAGCGAGTAGTCGCCCTTGACCTTGACGCGGCCCGTGATGAACATCGGCGCCACGGCAGCACTACCGGTAGCCATGCGGATGAAGTCGAACGCGGACAGGGTCAGCGTCGTATCCGGCAGCCGCCCGAGGTCCTCCCCGGAGACACAGACACCGTCTTCGATCACGGTCTGGTACCGGGCGAACTCCTCCTCGTCGGTGCCGTCGGTGAACCGCCACGAGACGACGAGGCTGACGTTCCTCGCCTTGTGCTCGATCAGGTGGTCCGACATCCGGCTGAGTATCTCCTCGATGAAGAACGTCCGCAGCACGGGGTCGTCGACGATCACCTTGAGCTGGTCCTTGGACGCATCGGCGACGAGCGTGACGAACGTGTCCGTGTTGATCGAGCTCAGCTCCACACCCGAGCCGGTCTCACCGAGCATGTACAGGGTCCGGATCAGCTGCCCGAACTGTTCCGCGCTCAGCTTGCGCAGGTCGATGGCGCCGGCCAGCGAGTCCAGTGCCCCGCCGTCGGCAACCCGCGTCCGGGTACCGCGCTGTGCGAACGCCGGCACGCGCATTCGGCGGAGCCACGCCATCCGCGAGAACCTGGAAGCCACGACAACCGATGCTAGCAAATAACCTACCGATGAGTAGGGTCGTGACGCCATCGCGTTCGCGGCGGGGACGAGGCCGGTGCCGGCAGCCGCCCGGTGACTACCCTGTGGCGCGCCGCCACCGCGGCCGCGCTACCTACTGGCGCGTAAACTTACTGGCAAGTAGATTCTGCCGTGGAACCATGCACGGTGTCCCACCAGGAGGTGTGCGTGAGCCGGAGTACCCAGCAGCCGCGAGCACGGCGGCTTCCCCGTGACGTTCGGGAGCGCCAGATCCTGGACGCGGCCGTCCAGGTCTTTTCCCAGCACGGCTTCCACGCGGCGTCGATGGACGAGGTCGCGGACGTCGCAGGCGTATCGAAGCCGATGGTCTACACCTACCTCGGCTCGAAGGAGGACCTGTTCTCCGAGTGCATCCGGCGGGAGGCGAAACGGCTCATCGACGCGGTCACCGAGGGAGTGTCCACCGATGACGAGCTGGCCCCGGACATGCTGCTGTGGCTGGGGCTGCGGTCGTTCTTCCGGTACGTCGGGAGCAACCGCGACTCCTGGACGGTGCTGCACCGGCAGGCGCTGTCCGTCGGCGGCACCTTCGCCGACGAGATCTCCGAGATGCGCACCCGCTCGATCGAGCTGGTGGCCTCCGTGGTCGTGTCCACGGGAACCAAGCAGGGGATCGGCGAGCAGGCTGAGAAGTCAGGGGCAGGCCTGGCGGCAGCGCTCGTCGGCGCCGCCGAGTCACTGGCCGACTGGTGGATCGATCATCCCGACGTCGAGGAAGGCACCCTCGCGTCGTGGCTGATGAACCTGGTCTGGCTCGGGTTCGGCGACCTCGTGCAGGGAGCCGTGTGGCGCCCCCGGTGAGCGGTGGCCGGGTCACCGGCGGGTGACCCGGCCACCACGCTCAGGCCAGTGTGCTGATCGTGCCGTCCATATGCGGCTTGGGCTTGCGGGCGTTCCACAACTCGAACGCGTAGCCGCCCTCTGTCGTCCACGTGGTGAACGCGGCCTTGCCCGGCAACAGCACCGGTTGCTTGAAGCCGACCGACACGGTGTAGGCGGCCGGCAGCTTGCCCTCGAACGCGGAGAGGGCGTGCGCCTTGGTCCACATACCGTGCGCGATGGCCTTCGGGAAGCCGAAGAGCTTGGCAGTGGCCGCGTACAGGTGGATCGGGTTGTGGTCGCCGGAGACCTCCGCGTAGCGCCGCCCGATATCGCCGGGCACCTGCCACACGGCGGTCGGGGTCGGTGCGGAGAGCTGCTCCCGCTTGCCGCCCGAACCGCTGCCGCCACCCCTGCGCAGGTAGGTGCTGATGTCGGTCCAGACCGGCTCGTCCTGCCCCTCGACCACGGCCTCACTGATCACGTCGAACTGCCTGCCCTTCTCGTGCGGGCGCAGGTCGCTGACCCGCACCCGTACCGAGAACCGTTCGGTGACCAGCAGCGGCCTGCGCTGCGTGATCGTGTTCGCGACGTGCACCAGCCCCGGTAACGGGAACGGGAAGCTCGGCTCCGCCATGAGCTTGACCTGCAACGGGAACGCCAGCACATGGGGGTATGTCGCGGGAAGCTCGTCGGACAGCCGGAACCCGCACACCTCGTTGTAGGCGGCGAGATGATCCGGGTCGACCTGCACACCGGAGCGCACCAGCTCCTCGTCGGGCAGCTCCGCTGCGCGCCGCCCCCCGGGCAACAGCCCGGAAACCAGCGCCTTCGGGTACAGCGCCGCGAGGTTCGGTGCCGAGTCGAGTTCGGTGACAGCCATGGTTCTCCCCTCACGCACCGATCATGGCCTGGCCGCACACGCGGACGACGTTGCCGTTGACGGCTGCCGAGGCCGGGTTGGCGTACCAGGCGATCGTCTCGGCGACGTCGACCGGAAGCCCACCCTGCGCGAGGGTGGACAGCCTGCGCGCGGGCTCGCGGATCGTGACCGGGATCGCCGCGGTCATCCGCGTCTCGATGAAGCCGGGAGCCACCGCGTTGAAGGTCGCTCCCCGCTCCGCGAGCACGGGTGCGGTGCCCTCCACCATGCCGATCACGGCTGCCTTGCTCGTCCCGTAGTTCGTCTGGCCGAGGTTGCCCGCGATGCCCGCGATCGAGGACACGCCGATGAAGCGGGCATTGTCCCGCAGCACGCTGGACTCCAGCAGCGCGTCGTTGATCGCCAGCTGCGAGTCGATGTTCACCGAGATCACCGAGTCCCAGCGCGCGGAGTCCATGTTCGCGAGCTTCTTGTCCCTGGTGATCCCCGCGTTGTGGACGACGATGTCCAGGCCGTCGTGCCGCTCGGAGAAGTACTCCACGAGCTTGGCGGGGGTGTCCTCGGCGGTGACGTCGAGCTGCAGCGCCGAGCCACCCACCGCGTTCGCCACTGCCGACAGGTCCGCGCCCTGCGCCGGGATGTCCACGGCGACCACGTGCGCACCGTCCCTGGCGAGCACCTCGGCGATCGACGCGCCGATCCCGCGCGAGGCTCCCGTCACCAGGGCGACCTTGCCGTCGAGGGGCTTGTCCCAGTCGGCGGGCGTTGTGCCCGTGGCACCGCCCGCTCCCGCTGTGCCGACCCGGATGACCTGACCGTCCACGAACGCCGACTTCGCAGACAGCACGAACCGCAACGTCGACTCGGTGGTCCCCTCACTGCCGGGCGCCACATAGACCAGCTGTGCGGTAGCCCCGTTGCGAAGCTCCTTGGCAACCGAACGGGTGAAACCTTCCAGGCCGCGCTGCGCGACGCGCTCGCGCGTGGACTTCGTCAGCTCGGGCGGCGTTCCCAGCACCACGACCCGGCCACAGGTCCCGACTTGCTTGATCGTGGACTGGAAGAACGAGTGCAGCTCACGGAGCTGTTTCGGGTCGCTGATCCCGGTCGCGTCGAAGACGAGCGCGCTGTAGGAGGAACCGGCCGTCGCCGATGTGGCGATCTCGACCCCTGCGCCACGCAGCTGCTCGGTGACCGTCTTCTCCAGCCGCCCACCGGGCGCGGCGCCGACCAGCGCGGGACCCTCCAGCAGCGGCCGGCCCGGCCGGTACCTGCGCAGCGGGGTGGGGCTAGGTAGGCCGAGCTTGGGTACGACGAACTTCCCGACCGGGGAGTTGGTGAATTGCTGATACCTGTCGGCCATACCTGCTTCCTCCTGGGATGTCGAGTACGTTCGGTGCCCTACTGCACGACGAAGTGGGACTCACCGCACAGCCTAACCTACTCGCGGGTAGGTTAGTATCGCACCAGGAGATGCACCAGATACTAGGTCGTTCGTCACGGCCACGCCGTCCGCACGGCCGGAACGATCACCAGGTGAGCGTACGGGAGGACACGATGGCCACATCCAGCAAGTCAGCAGCGAGCTCGTCCGGCACGAGCGGCCGGAAGGCGGCACAGCGACCCACGGTCCGCCGCGTCGCCATCATCGGCGGGAACCGCATCCCCTTCGCGCGTTCCAACGGTCCCTACGCGCGGGCGTCGAACCAGGACATGCTGACCAGCGCACTGGACGGCCTCGTCAGCCGGTTCAGCCTCCAGGGTGAGCGGATCGGCGAGTTCGCCGCGGGTGCGGTGCTCAAGCACTCGCGGGACTTCAACCTCGCCAGGGAGGTCGTGCTCGGCAGCAAGCTGTCCCCCGAGAGCCCGGCCTCCGACGTGCAGATGGCCTGCGGAACCGGCCTGCAGTCGATCATCAACGTGGCGAACAAGATCGCCCTCGGCCAGATGGACTCGGCCATCGCCGGTGGTGTGGACACCACAAGCGACGCCCCGCTCGCGCTCAACGACGACCTGCGCAAGATCCTGGTGCAGCTCAACGCCGCGAAGTCCAACGCGGAGCGGCTCAAGCTCGTCGGCAAGCTGCGCCCCGGCCAGATCGTGCCCGAGATGCCGCGCAACGCCGAGCCCCGGACGGGGCTGTCCATGGGCGAGCACGCCGCGCGGACCGCCAAGGCCTGGGAGCTCACGCGGGAGGAACAGGACGAGCTCGCCGCGAGCAGCCATCAGCGCCTCGCCGCCGCGTACGACCGCGGCTTCTACGACGACCTGGTGACGCCGTTCCAGCGGCTGACCCGTGACCAGAACCTGCGCGCCGACTCGACCGCGGAGAAGCTGGCCAAGCTCAAGCCCGTGTTCGGCGGCGAGGACGGCACGATGACCGCGGCCAACTCCACCCCGCTGTCCGACGGGGCGTCGGTCGTGCTGCTGGGCACCGAGGAGTGGGCCAAGGCACGCAAGCTTCCCGTGCTCGGCTACCTGACCTTCAGCCAGACCGCGGCCGTCGACTACGTGCACGGGGACGAGGGGTTGCTCATGGCACCCGCCTACGCCGTCCCCCGGATGCTCGAGCGTGCGGAGCTGAGCCTGCAGGACTTCGACTACTACGAGATCCACGAGGCGTTCGCCTCGCAGGTGCTGTGCACGCTCAAGGCCTGGGAGGACGCCGGGTTCGCCAAGGAACGGCTCGGTCTCGAGGCGCCGCTCGGCTCGATCGACAGGGACAAGCTCAACGTCAACGGTGGCTCGCTCGCCGCAGGGCACCCGTTCGCCGCGACCGGTGCGCGCATCGTGGCCACGCTCGCCAAGCAGCTTGCCGAGAAGGGCTCCGGGCGGGGCCTCATCTCGATCTGCGCCGCGGGCGGGCAGGGCGTCACCGCCATCGTCGAGAAGTAACCTTCACCACACCGGAAGCGGCCGCCACGGTCCGAATCCACGCCTGTTCCAGGCGATGGATGACCGTGGCGGCCGTTTCGCTGTCAGGAAAACCGCACGACAGTGTCGGTGCTTGTCCCTAGCATGGACATGACTGAAGTGGCGCCGGAGTCGCGCCGCTCGATCTGGAGGGATAATGACACCGCCACACAATCCTGTTGCGGTGCGCGCTGAACAACTGACGAAGTCGTTCGGGGGAACACGCGCGCTGGACGGTATCGACCTGGAGATTCCCGCTGGCCAGGTGCTCGGCCTGCTCGGCCCGAACGGGGCGGGCAAGACCACGACGGTCCGCATCCTGACGACGCTGCTCAAGCCGGACTCCGGGCACGCGGAGGTCGCGGGGCACGACGTACGGACCAACCCCCAAGGCGTGCGGCAGTCGATCGGAGTGTCCGGCCAGTACGCCGCGGTGGACGAGAACCTCACCGGTTTCGAGAACCTGTACATGGTCGGCCGGCTGTACGGAATGGACCGCAAGGCCGCGCGGGAACGCGCACGGGAGCTGCTGGCGCGCTTCCATCTCACCGAGGACGGCGACCGGCCTTCCAAGGGGTACTCCGGGGGGATGCGACGCAGGCTCGATCTCGCAGGCGCGCTGGTCGCCCGGCCGTCGGTTGTCGTGCTGGACGAGCCGACCACCGGCCTCGACCCGCGTGGCCGGATGGAGACCTGGGACGTGGTCTCCGGCCTGGTCGCCGACGGCACGACCGTCCTGCTGACCACCCAGTACCTGGAGGAGGCCGACTACCTCGCCGACACCATCGTGGTGATCGACAAGGGCAAGGTGATCGCGCGCGGCACGGCCGACGAGCTCAAGTCGCGCGTCGGCGGCGTACGCCTCGAGCTGGTGGTCACCGACACCGCCGAGCTGTCGGCGGCCGCGGACGTGCTGCGCGAGGTCGGTGCGGGCGAGCCGAGTACCGACCCGCGGACGTGCAAGGTGGACGTGCTCGTCGACACCGGGCCCAAGGCGCTGATCGAGTCGTTGCGCAGGCTCGACGCGCAGGGCATCACCCCGGTCGACGTGGGGCTGCACCGGCCGACGCTCGATGACGTGTTCCTCGCCCTTACCGGGCACGCGGCCGAGGAGGTGCAGGCATGAACGCCGCTGTGAAGGTGCTTTCCGACGGGGGCGTGGTCACGTGGCGCAACCTCATGAACGTCCGGCGCAACCCGGAGTGGCTCATGGGGGCCACGCTGATGCCGATCATGTTCGTGCTGATGTTCGCCTACGTCTTCGGCGAGTCGATCGGGACGGCGCTCGCAGGCCCGGGCGAGGCCGACGCCGGGGCGGCCTACCGCGAGTTCCTGATCGCCGGGATCTTCGCCCAGACCGTGGCGTTCAACTCCTCGTACACGGTGATCGGGTTCGCAAGCGACCTGCAGAAGGGCATCATCGACCGGTTCCGGTCCCTGCCGATGTCCCGGCTGTCGGTGATCCTCGGCCGAACCACGGCCGACCAGGCGTTGAGCCTGATCGTGCTGGTGGTGATGACGGCGGCAGGGTTGCTGGTCGGGTGGCGGATCCACAGCTCGTTCGCCGAGGCCGCCCTCGCGTACCTGGTGATCCTGTTCTTCGCGTTCGCGATGTCGTGGATCGGCGCCTACATCGGGCTGATCGCGCGCAGTGTGGAGGTCGCCAACAGCGCGGGTCTGATGTGGATGTTCCCGCTGACGTTCGTGTCCTCTGCCTTCGTCCCGCAGCAGACACTGCCGGGGGTGCTGGGCACGATCGCGGACTGGAACCCGTTCACGGCCGTGGTCAACACTGCGCGCGAGCTGTTCGGCAACACGCACGGCCCCCCGGTGACGGGCTGGCCCGCGGAGAACGCCGCGCTGTACGCGGTGCTCAGCTGCCTCGCGATCATCGTGATCTTCGCGCCGCTGTCCGCGGCGCAGTACCGCAAGGTCGCCGCACGGTAGCCGTGCCGTAGTCCTGCGGTCGAGCACCGACCGTGCCATCCGACCTCGACTCGGGAACGCGCGTCACGGCCGGTGCCGCACCGCTGCCCGAGCGGGGCGAGGCGGCATTCCCCTCGCCCCGCTCTTCCCCTGTCTTGTCGCGTATATAATAATCTCTAGACAGAGCTAGAAATCACTAGCGCCTGCAGCGCTCGATGTCGGTGCTCGCGCCGGTGTCGAAGTCGGTGTTCGTGGTGTACTCCTGCCGTACGTGGCAGGTCACGACATCGCCTTCCGCCACATCGCCGAGATCCTCCGCCGAGGCCGTTCCGTTCATCCATTGCTCGTCGCGCAGCGCATCCTCGGTGTCCTGACCGGGTATCACCTCGACCCTGACGTACGACCTGTCAGGGGAGTCCTCGTGGACGCCGACGACCTCGAAGCGTAGTTCCGCCTCCCAGGTCTCGGTGCGGTACAGCAGGTAACGTCCGCACGCCCCGACCACGGGGAGCAGGCCGGCCAGTACGCCGCCGGTGATCGCGCACCCCTTTTTCATGGACGCATCATGCACCAGAACGCGCCGCGCCGCGGGCGAACGGCGAATCTCGAACCGTCTCAGACTATATAGCGATTGCGCTATACAGATACATATTTCGCTCGACGGCGGGCTCCGCAAGGAGCCGAAGGTGACCTCGGTTCCATAGAAGAAGCCCGATGTCACCTTCGGCTCCTACGGGCGCGGGCACGATCATTGACCTTGACGTAACGTCAAGCTCTAACCTCGTTGGTACCGGCATGACCAGGGGATCCGGATGAACGGAACGGCACCGAGCGAATGGTCCATCCAGGAAGTGGCACGGCTTGCGGGCACCACGAGCCGCACGCTGCGCCACTACGACGCGGTCGGGCTGCTCGCACCGAGCCGCATCGGCGCGAACGGGTACCGCTACTACGACCAGGACCGCATCGTGCGACTGCAGCGCATCCTGTTGCTGCGCGAACTGGGCCTTGGTCTGCCCGCCATCGCCGAGGTCCTGGACGGCCAGCAGGACACGGTGAGTGCGTTGCGCACCCACCTGCACTGGCTGGAGCAGGAACGTGACCGGATCGGCCGCCAGATCGAGTCGGTACGGACCACTCTTCGGAAGACGGAACGAGGTGAACGGGTAATGGCAGCCGAAGCACTCGACGGGTTCGACCACACGCACTACCGGGACGAGGTGATCGGCCGGTGGGGACGCCAGGCTTGGGAACGGGGCGACCAGTGGTGGCGCTCGCTGAGCGAGTCGGACAAGCAGGACTTCCAGCAGCGGCAGCAGGACATCGCGGCGGACTTCGCGGCCGCCAACCAGGCAGGCGAGGACCCCGCGGGTGAGCGGGCACAGGCCATCGCCCGGCGCCACTACGAATGGGTCCGCCAGGGCTGGCAGGGCACCGACCCCACGGCGGAGCAGTTCACCGGGCTCGGCGAGATGTACGTGGCCGACTCCCGGTTTGCCGAACACTACGACCGGCACGGCACGGGCACCGCGGCATTCATCCGCGATGCCATGGCGGTCTACGCCGAGCGACACCTGCGCTAACGAGGGAGCCGAAGGTGACCTCGGTTCCGTAGAAGGAGCCCGATGTCACCTTCGGCTCCAAACCCCCGTGCGCCATCGCGGCGAAATATTGGGTTCACACTAGAAGTCCCGATACGGTGCCAGACATGGATCCTGTGCGGAACCCGTTCGCCCCCGGTGCCGGTCAGCGCCCGCCCGAGCTGGCGGGCAGGCAGCGGGAGCTCAAGGCCTTCGAGGTCGTCCTCGAGCGGGTGGCCAAGGGACGCCCGGAACGGAGCCTGGTCCTCATCGGGCTGCGCGGGGTCGGCAAGACCGTCCTGCTCAGTGAGCTGCGCTCGATGGCCATGCGCCGCGGGTGGGGGACGGGCAAGATCGAGGCGCGGCCCGACGCCGACCTGCGCAGGCCGCTGTCCGCAGCCCTGCACCGGGCGATCCGCGACCTGGCCGTACGCCACCGCGCGCCGGAACGCATCGACGAGGTACTCGGCGTTCTCAAGGCTTTCGCCCTGCGCGCCAACCGGTCCGACGCGCGTATGCGCGACCGCTGGCAACCCGGCATCGACGTTCCCCCCGCCCAGGGGCGGGCCGACTCCGGCGACATCGAGATCGACCTCGTGGAGCTGCTCACCGACGTCGCTGAGCTGGGCGCCGATGTCGGCACGGGGGTGGCCGTGCTCGTCGACGAGATGCAGGACCTCGGCCCGGGGGACGTCTCCGCGCTGTGCGCGGCCTGCCACGAGCTCTCCCAGTCCGGCGCGCCGCTGGTCGTGGTCGGCGCGGGGCTGCCACACGTGCCGACCGTGCTGTCGGCGTCGAAGTCCTACTCCGAACGGCTGTTCCGCTACACCCGCATCGACCGCCTCGACCGGGACGACGCCGACCTCGCCGTGCTCGCGCCCATCGAACGGGAGGAAGCAGGAATCCGGGAGGACGCCCTGGACACCCTGTTCGACATGTCGGGCGGGTACCCGTACTTCGTGCAGGCCTACGGCAAGGCCGCATGGGACGCCGCCCCTGCCGACCCGATCACCGTCGAGGACGTCCGGGTGGCGGCCCCGGAGGCCGAGGCGGAGCTGGCGGTGGGGTTCTTCGGCTCGCGCTACGAGCGCGCCACGCCGGCCGAGCGCGAGTACCTCCGCGCGATGGCCGAGCTGACCGAGGGGCGGGACGAGCCCGCCAGCAGCGCCGACGTAGCCGTCTACCTGGGACGCAAGCCGTCCTCGCTCTCCCCGGCAAGGGACAGCCTGATGAAGAAGGGGCTGGTCTACTCCTCCGAGCGCGGCCACATCGCCTTCACGGTGCCGCACTTCGGCCACTACCTGCGTACCCGGGCCGAAGAGTAGCCACACGGCGCATCGCGGACCACCGCGCCGACGGGTCGCAGGCACGGCACCTCACGGCGAAACTGTGATCCACCAAATATTGTCCGGGTCACATACAATTTGACCGATGATTCATCAGTCAGTGCTTGATATCACCGGACAAAAGCTGGAACCTCCGCGCGAAGGACCGGATAATAGTAGGTGTCGGAAACAACCACAACTGCATACAAGGGGGCAGTAACCGATGAACCTCGCAGCCCAGCTACGCGCGCGTCGCGCACGCAAGCGCACCCAGCGGGCCGCCGACCGGTCGATCAACTTCGCCGCGACAGCCACGGTACGCCAGGAGCTCCTCGCGGCAGCCGAGTCACGACCCCGGCGTGGGCAGCCCAGGAGAGTGATCTAGATCACATAATCCTCAGCGTGTAACGCGAGCGCGACCGGCGTCGATATTCAGGATAACCCCGTGGTGCTGGCGGACCCCCGACCTGGCAGCGTCACGGGGTTTCCCATGTCTTGGGGGCGTCCCGCGATGCCGGGCCCGGCAACGAGGCGACCCGAGTTGCCCGCCGGGTCCGTCCCGATGCGTAAGGTGACCACCTGACCGCGCGCAGTTGATCACCTTCGCAGCGAGGACCCATGCCCCGACGCAGCCCCGCCGTCCTGATCTCGCTCGGCTCCGTGGGCGCCCTTCTCTCGGCCACGGTGCCCGCCGTGGCCACACCGGCGGTACCGGACACCGGTCAGCCGCCGGTGCCGCAGCGGTACACGGCACAGGCACTCGACTGGCGCCCCTGCTCCGAGGAGGACCTGCCGGACGCACGCCAGGAGGCGAGGGAGCTGCTGGAGTGCGCCGAGTACACCGCGCCACAGGACTGGACGGCGCCCGCCGAGGGCGACGACGTCACCATCGCCGTCAGCAGGCTCCCGTCCCCGGGCGGCGATGCGGACCGGTCACTGCTGACCAACCCGGGTGGCCCCGGCGGGCCGGGTCGCGCGTTCCCTGCACACTTCGCCGACCGGGACACGCTGCGGGCCGAGTACAACGTGGTCGGGTTCGACCCACGGGGTACCGGCATGAGCACCAACATCACGTGTAACGGCGCCACGGCCGACCTGGACCCGCTCGACCCGAGGGACCGCAGCCCGGCCAACATCGACCGCATCCTGCGGGCGACCGAGGACGCGGCCGAGGCGTGCCAGCGACACTCCGGCGAGCTCGGCCCGCTGGTCAACACCCGGCAGACGGTCCGCGACATCGACCTCCTCCGCGAGCTGCTGGACAGGGACCGGATCAGCTGGATCGGGTACTCCGCGGGCACCTGGCTCGGGGCCCACTACACCGAAGCCTTCCCGGAACGGGCCGACCGGTTCGTCCTGGACTCCAGCGTGGAGTTCACCGCCGACTGGCAGGAGTCGTTCCGGCGGCAGCCACGCGGCTTCGAGCGGCGCTGGCGGCAGGACTTCCTGCCGTGGATCGCCGAACACCACGACGTGTACGGGTACGGCCGCTCCGCGGAGGAGGCCAGGGCGATCTACGAGCGCGTACGTGCCCAGCTCGAGGACGAACCGGTCGAGATCGACGGCACCACGGTGGGACCGGCCAGGTTCGACGAGCGCATCATCGGGTCGATGTACGGCAAGAGCGCCTTCCCCGGGCTCGCCGAGTTCCTCACCGCGACACGCACGCTGACCGGAGAGCAGGCAGGGCCCGGCGAGCGCGCGGAGGCGCGCCGCACGCTCGCCTCCGTACGCATCCCCAACCCGCCACGCGGCCCGCGCCCGCTCACGGTGCACCCAGAGACCTCGCCGGACGGAGACAACGCGGCGAACCCGGGCGAGTACGACGACGCGGCCACCGCGAGTTTCTGGAGCATCCCGTGCAACGAGACGGACTGGAAGGGCGACCGCGACAGCGTGCGGCAGGAGTCCGCGCGGCTCGGTGAGCAGTACCCGCTACTCGGCTGGGGATGGCTGAGCCAGCCATGCATCTTCTGGGACGGCGAGCCCGTCGACCTGCCCACCCCGACCGGCGAGGGAGTCCCACCGGTGTTGATGGTGCAGTCCACAACCGACCCGGCCACCCCGATCGAGGGCGCGCGCCGCGCGCACCGCGCCTTCGAGGGTTCCGCCATGCTCACCGTGGTCGACGAGGGTGACCACGGGCTCTACGCGAGCGGCAACCGGTGTGTGGACCGCACTGTGGAGGACTACCTCGTCCACGACGCCACCCCGCAGGACTCGGTCTGCAAGGGGACCCCGCTCCCCGAACCCCGCGCGGCACGGTGACCGCCGGGCACCACGCCGCGAGCTGCGAGGAAAGGGAACGTGACGCACGTCATCGAGCACGCGCCACTCGCCATCCCAACAGAGTAGTGCCTCCACCCCTTGTGCACAGAATTATCCACAAGGGGTGGACAACTCGATCCGCGCTACCCACAGCACCCGGGGCCGCCGCCTGCCGGGCCCGACACACGTGTGGGCCCGGGGACGCGTCCCCGGGCCCACACCGTGTCAGCCGGCTCAGCCGAGGCGCTGCTTCAGCGCCTCCAGCTCGTCCCGCAACGACGTCGGCAGCCGGTCGCCGATCTTGTCGAACCATTCCTCGATCAGCGGGATCTCCGCACGCCACTCGTCCCGGTCGACCTCGAGGCAGGCCTCGATATCCTCGATCGGGTCATCCAGACCGGAGAGATCGAGCTGGTCGGCGCTGGGCACCCAGCCGATCGGCGTCTCGGTCGCCGCGGCCTTACCCTCGATCCGCTCGATGATCCACTTCAGCACGCGGCAGTTCTCGCCGAAGCCCGGCCACAGGATCCGCCGGTCCTCGCCGCGACGGAACCAGTTGACGTAGAAGATCTTCGGCAGCTTCGTGGCATCGGCGCTCTTGCCGGTGTCGATCCAGTGCTGGAAGTAGTCCCCTGCGTTGTAACCGATGAACGGCAGCATGGCCATCGGGTCACGCCGCACCTCACCGACCTTGCCTGCGGCGGCCGCGGTCTTCTCGCTGGACAGCGTGGCGCCGAGGAACGTGCCGTGCTGCCAGTCCCGCGCCTCGTTGACCAGCGGCACCGTGGTCGCGCGGCGACCACCGAACAGGATCGCCGAGATCGGCACGCCGTTGGGGTCGTCCCACTCGGGAGCCAGGATGGGGCACTGCGACATCGGCGTGCAGTACCGCGAGTTCGGGTGAGCCGCAGGCTCCTCGGAGTCCGGGGTCCAGTCCTGCTTCTTCCACGAGGTGGCGTGGGAGGGCATGTTCTCCATCTCCTCCCACCACACGTCGCCGTCGTCGGTCAGCGCGACGTTGGTGAAGACCGAGTTGCCCTTCTCGATGGTGCGCATCGCGTTCGGGTTGGTCTTCCAGTTGGTACCCGGCGCGACACCGAAGAACCCCGCCTCCGGGTTGACGGCGTAGAGGCGGCCGTCCGAGCCGAACCGCATCCACGCGATGTCGTCGCCGAGCGTCTCCACCCGCCAGCCGGGGATGGTGGACTCGAGCATCGCCAGGTTCGTCTTGCCACACGCCGAGGGGAACGCCGCGGCGATGTAGTAGACCTTGTTCTCCGGCGAGATCAGCTTGAGGATCAGCATGTGCTCGGCGAGCCAGCCCTCGTCGCGCCCGATCGCCGAAGCGATACGCAGCGAGAAGCACTTCTTGCCGAGCAGCGCGTTACCACCGTAGCCGGAGCCGAAGCTCCAGATCAGGCGCTCCTCGGGGAAGTGCGTGATGTACTTCGTGTCGTTGCACGGCCATGGCACGTCGGCCTGCCCTGGCTCGAGCGGCGCACCAAGGGAGTGCAACGCGCGGACGAAGCCACGCTCGCTGCCGTCGTCGGCATAGAACTTCTCCAGTGCCGCCGACCCCATGCGCGTCATGATACGCATCGACGCGACCACGTACTCCGAGTCGGTGAGCTCGATGCCGAGCTTGGGGTTGTCGTCGCTGAGCGGGCCCATGCAGAACGGGATCACGTACATGGTCCGGCCGCGCATCGAGCCCCGGTAGAGCTCGGTCATCGTCGCCTTCATCTGGTCCGGGTGCATCCAGTTGTTCGTCGGCCCGGCATCAGCCTCGGACTGCGAACAGATGAAGGTCCGCTCCTCGACACGCGCCACATCGCTGGAGTCGGACGCGGCCCAGTAGGAGTTCGGCTTGCCCTCCAGCGGGACGAACGTGCCGGCGTCGACAAGCTTCTTGTTGATTCGCTCCGACTCCTCGTCCGAGCCGTCGATCCACACCACGCGATCAGGCGTGGTGAGCTCCGCGACCTCACGCACCCACTCCAGCACCTGGCTGTGTGTCGTGGGAGCGCTGTCCAGTCCCGGGATGGCTACAGCAGTCATCTCGTTCAATCTCCTGACTCCGACGCGATAAGCCCGCCCCAGGACGTCTCTGTCCTGGCGCGGGCTTCGTTGCCGGCGACCGAATAACTTCGCGCCCCCGTCGAAGGTCGGTTACCGCGACGGGGTGCTCGATTGCGGGATCCTTCGAGACTAGCCGGATTAAGCGCCGATGGCTGGGGGGTGTCCTGTCGGTTCTCTCACAAGAACGATAAGGGAATCGATTCAGATTGCTCCAACTCGCTGAACGGGTGACACCGCACAGGGCGGTGAGTTGTGTGCAATCACACCCTTGCGGGCGCGGTGAGAATCGCTACCGGGTGACCCACTGCCCGCTGGCGGGGTCGACGGCCGCCACACCGCTCGCGGCGGAACCGCTCTCCCCGGAACCGCTCGTCGTGCCGGGAGCCCGCGACTCGCCGGTCTCGATCCACTGACCGTCGCCGGTGTGTTCGAGCACCGTCGACGACCCGTCCGGCGCGACGACCACCGCCACATCGGCCTGCCCGTCGCCGGTCGAGTCGGTGAAGTAGTACGCCGTGCCGTCCGCTTCCTCCACGACAGCGGTGTCCGGCTCGCCGTCGTGGTCGGTGTCCACCGTCGCAGGCCCGACCTCGATCCGGCCGTCCGGAAACTCCGCGGTCATCGGGCCGTCCGTCCCGGTCTGCGTCTCGTCCGCGGCAGGCGCCTGCGTGCCGGGATCGACCGCCACCCACTCCCCGGAGGCCTCGTCGTAGGCCGCGACCGAGACGGGGCGGCCCTGGCTGTCCAGCTCCACATACTCGTCTGCCGAACCGGAGCCGTCGGTGTCGACGAACGCCCGGGCACCGTCCTCCTCACGGACGAGCACCGTGTCGTACTCGCCGTCCCCGCTGGAGTCGAGGTTCATCTCGGTGGTGTATTCCTCGCCGTCCACGGTGACCGTCATGTCCTCCGAGGTCGCGACCTCGTCGGTGCCGCCGGACTCGTCGATGTACATCGCCTGGCCCCCCTTCGCAGATACCCGTCGGAAAGTAGCCCGCGCCGGTGGGCGCGGTCCGATCCTTGGACTCACCGTAAGCCGCCACGGTTCCCCGGCCAAGGCCGCGTCCGTGCGTTCCGTACCGGCCCCGTACCGCTCCTGCCCACCCCGCTCAGGCGAGCGAGCCGAGCAGCTTCCTCGCCCGCTCCTGCCCGTCGGTCACCGCCTTGAGCTGCCTGGACACCTCACCGAGCCGCCTGGAACGTTCCTGCGCGCTGAGTTTCAACGCCTTGTCCACCTCGGCCAACTCCGCGTCGATGGCCTCGATGCGCTTGCCGAGAGCGTCGTCCAGCGCCAGCGACAGCTGTTGCTCGGCGTCGATGATCTGCTCGGAGACCAGCTGGTCGAGCATCGCCCGCGCTTCCGCGATCGACTCGGTCAACCACTGCTTCATGTGCTGCTTGTCCGCGGCGTGCCTGCGCGTACGAGCCATCCACCACCCGGCGCCGAGGCCGACCGCGATGGTCGCAGGCAGCACGACGGGGTTGAACAGCGCCATCCCGGCGAGCGGCGCCGCGGCGATCTTGCTGGCGCCGAAACCGCCCGACACCCCCATGAACACCAGCAGCTTGTCCTCCGCCGTCGGCGGGCGCTTGTCCGGGGGACGGACGACCACCTGTGGATGGGTGCCCTTGGCGAACCGGGAGCGCACGACCCGCAGCTCGTCCGGCGCGAACAGGTCCGCGAGGACCGTCTCGGTGACCTCGTTCAGCCGCTGCCCCAGCAGCTCGGAGAGCTGGCCGGACAGCACGTGGAGGGCGGCGTCCACCTCCTGCGGCAGGGCTGCCAGCGCGTCCCGGTCGGAGGCGTCGACCTGCTGGCGGAACCAGGACTGCACGTCGCGCGTCCGGCGGCTGACCTCGTGGCTGCACTCCAGCCTGGCACGCTGGATCCCGCTGCGCAGCGTCACCTGCCAGCCCTTCGTCGACGACCGCCGCTGGGCGCCCAGCTCATCGCGACGCTCCCGCAACGCCTGCGCCTCGTCCTGCCCGGAGGACAGCGAGCGATGCGTCCCCTCGAGCACGCTTGCCTGCTCGTCCAGTGCCGTCAACGCCGCCCGCAACGCGTTGGCCTCGGCAAGCACATTCGCGCGGCCGACCACCAGGCGCTGCAGGGCTTCCTGCAGGCCTGCGATGCCGGACTGCTCGCGCAGCACCCGTGCGGCCTTCTCGTTCGGTGCCGACGCGGCCCTTGCGAACATCAGCGCCGACACCGCGTGGAACTCGGCCTCGGCGAACCGGGGCGCGTGCCTGCGCAGCAGCTCCCTGTCGTTCTCGAGTACCTGCCGCCAGCCGCGGAAGGAGTCGGTCTTCGACAGCACGAACAGGACCGTCTCGACGTTGTCGGCCGTACGCGTCAGGAAGTCGATCTCGGTCGAGGTGAACGGGGCGGAAGCGTCCACGACGTACAGCAGGGCTGTCGCCGCGGAAGCGGCACGCATCGCGCGCTCGCCGTGCATCGAGTCCAGCCCGCCCACGCCGGGCGTGTCCACGAGCGTCAACCGCTCCAGCAGCAGGCACGGCCCTGCGACCTCGACGTACTCGGGAGGGAGTTGCCCTGCGGGCAGCTCGTGCGCCGCGGACGTCCAGCTGACCAGATCGTCGAGCTCGATGGGCAGCTCCGGATGGCTGCCGGGGTAGCACGCCCGTGCCTGCCAGTACTCGGCGTGGTCGAAACGCAGGTACGTCGCCGTGGCCTGCTCGGCGTCGACCGGCGACAGGTCCGGCTGCGCCAGCAGGGCGTTCACCAGGGAGCTCTTCCCGCGCTTGGTCTCGCCGACCACGACGACCGAGGGCTTTCCGGCGGCGTTACTCGCGGTGTCGGACACCCAGCGGGCCGCGTCCGCGTCGAGCTCGGTGAGCACCTCGAGCAGGCCGTCCCTGGCCTGCTCGAGCCGGCTCGCCAGGTCCGGCTTGGTGAAGAACGGGGCCGTCACCGCGCCGCGCTCCCATCGACGGTGTACACCGTCACGACCGGGACGCGCAGCACGGTCTCCCCGTCCACGAATCCTGCGACCTCCGTCTCGGCGATCACCCCGTCGAGCATGGGGTCCACCGTCGGCACGGTGCCACCCGCCTCGTGCACGCCGGGGTCGAACCGCGCACCGTCCGGCCGCACCGCGGTGACCCCCACCCCGGCCAGCCCCTCCTCGAGCCGCCCGGCCACGCCGCCACTGCGGGCCCGGTCGATCGCGTAGAGGCACAGCTCGATCAACGCACGCCGGTCATTCTCCAGTTGCCGCATGTCCGTCTCCGACGGAGCGGCCGCCGGTTCGGTTCCGCCAGCTCGCTCGACCCGCTCGGCGCGCCCTGTGGAGGCGGGCACCCGCGCCCTCCTCCGGAACGACGGCGACATGGCGGCCATCACCCGCCCTGTGTACCGCTGCCACGCAGCTGCTGCCAGATCAGAAAGTACGTCCGGTGCACGACGTGCGCGACCCGGCCCTGCGCGGGTGTGGCACCGAACGAGGCGAAGGACCGCCACCAGCCTGCTCGTTCGAGGGCGTGCTCGGTCAGTTCCGCGGCGCCCGCGCCCGGCATGCCCAGCCGCTCGCCGGTGTCGGCGTTGCTACCGACCCGCAGGATCTCGTCGGTGAGGTCCCGCGGCATCTCAACGGCACCCGAGACGACCAGCGTCAACGCCTCCAGCATGCGCAGCTGGTGGGCCTCCGGCCTGGCGAGCAGCACCTCGATGGCGTCGTGCACCCTGGACCGCTCGACAGGGTCGTTCGAGGAGTCGGCCAGCGCGGTCACCGAGGCCAGCGCCGCCGCGGCCTTGATGCCGTCCGCGCGCGCGGCGAACACCGTGTCCAGCCGCGAGCGCACCGCCTCCAGCCCGGAGGCGTCCAGGACGACCCTGCGCAACGCGCCCGCGGTGATGTCCGGCTGCCTTCGGATGGCGTCCACGCACCGCCGGATGCCGTACAGGTCCAGCCGCTCGAGCAGCCGGGCGCGCGTGCCCGCGGGAACGTCGCACTCCCATGCGGTGAAGATGTCGGCCGACATCATCATCGTCTCGAGGTCCTCATCGGCCAGGCCGGCAAGCAGGCGCAGCGACTCGGCGTCGGCCGAGGTGAACCCGCCCGACTCGGCCGACTCGGCGAGCAGACCGACCACCGGCAGCACGTCGGCCACCCGCGGGCGCAGCGCGGTCGCCTGCCGCTCGGCGAGCAACGACGCGGCCTTCCAGACGTCGCCGCCCGCCCCGTCCACCGAGTCGGGCACGACGGTGTCGGCCTTGTTCAGCACGGCGATCGCATTGACCGGACCGGCTTCGGCGTTCGCGGTCGCCGCGGTGAACGCGGCCAGCGCCTGCTGGTCGTCGGCACGCACGTGCTGCGTGACGACGTAGAGCACCGCCTCCGCGCCCGCCACGGCGTTACG
Source organism: Haloechinothrix alba (assembly GCF_900188115.1). Classification (GTDB taxonomy): domain Bacteria; phylum Actinomycetota; class Actinomycetes; order Mycobacteriales; family Pseudonocardiaceae; genus Haloechinothrix; species Haloechinothrix alba. The sequence goes on from NZ_FZNW01000001.1 coordinate 61,813, forward strand.
CGAGGTCTCGTCCAGCTCGCCCGTGCCAGGACCGACCCCGTCGTCCCCGCCGGCACCGTCGCTGCCCGTTTCGCCACCCGCGAGCAGCTCCTCGGTGCGGCGCGCCGATGCGGCGTCCAGCGAGCCAAGCCCCGGTGTGTCGATGACCGTCATGCCCTGCAAGATCGCGTTGGTCAGGTAGACCTCCACATGCGAGACCGTGTCGAGCTCCACGCCGAGCGACTCCGGGATCATCCCGTCCGAGGAGAACGGCAGGACCTGGGTGGAGCCGTCGGTACGGACCACCTCGACGCGATCCACGGTGCCGTACCGGAAACGGGTCACCAGGCGCGTGCACTCACCGACGGCCGTCGGTGCGACCCTGCGCCCGATCAACGCGTTCACCAGCGTCGACTTCCCGGACTTGATCCGGCCGGCCACCGCGACCTGCAGGGGCGAGGCCAGCCTGCGCAACACCTCGTCGAACCCTGCCGCGGTGCGCGCCCCGACCTGCGGCCGCAACCGCCTGCAGAGGTCGGCAACCGACGCCGACAGCGGCCCGGCCAGACGTGGCTGCTCGGTCACGGCCGTCAACGCCCCCATCCCAACGGTTCGTACCCGTGCCGGCGCCCGCGGGCTCGCCGGCACACGCTCGCTCATTCGGAGAGCATCCTGCCACGCACGCGCACGACGCGCCGGATCCTCCCCTCGGCTGGTCATGTGCCGGACCCTGCACCCAACGCACGTCACCAGACTCCGCGCATCAACCCGGGGGCCGAGCCGTCGTGGTCCCACGGGGTGACGCGGTGGGGTGAGCACCCGGCCTAGTGTTCGGGTCATGCGTCGGTTCAGTCTGTGGATGCGCGCGCATCCGATGGCCGGGGACAGCGCCGTGGCACTGCTGATCGCCGTGCTCGACATCGGCATCTACCTCAACGGCCCGGAGCGCGCCCGGTGGTACGTGACGCTGCCCGTGGTGCTCGCCACGGTGCTGCCGATCGTGTTCCGCCGTCGCCACCCGGTCACCGTTGCCTACGTCGTGCTCGTCACCGGGGCGGTGCACGCCGCGCTGGAGCTGCCTCTCGCGGCGATCGTCACCTCCGGCATCGCGGTCTACACGCTGGTGGTCTACGTCGGCAGGCGGCACGCGGCGTTCTACGTCGCCGTCCTCTCGGCAGCCAGCGTCGTACAGATCCTCGTGGAGGTCGAGCGCGACCGGTGGATGCTCAGTATCGGGTTCTCCATCGGGGTGTACGTATTCAGCTGGCTGCTCGGGGAGTTCCTCGGTGCGCGCCGGGCCTATCAGGCCGAGCTGGAGGCGCGCCTGGAGCTGCTCGAATCCGAGCGCGACCACCTCGCCAGGCTCGCGGTGGCCGACGAGCGCGGCCGGATCGCTCGCGAGCTGCACGACATCGTCGCGCACTCGGTCAGCGTGATCGTGGTGCACGCGGACGGAGCGCGTTACACGATCGACTCCGATCCGGCCGCCGCCTGCCGCGCGATGGACACGATCTCCGAGACCGGCCGATCGGCGCTCACCGAGCTACGCAGGCTCGTCGACGTGCTGCGCAACCCCGACTCCGAAACCGAGCCGTTGCAGCCGCAGCCCGGGGTGGACGCGCTGACGGACCTGGTCGACCGGGTACGCGCCTCCGGCCTGGACGTGCGCGTGGAACGTGCCGACGACCTGGATGACCTGGATGCCGGCCTCGCCCTCGGCGTGCACCGGGTGGTGCAGGAGGCCCTGACGAACGTGCTCAAGCACGCCCGCACGAGCGCCCGCACGTACGTGTCGGTCGAGCGGGACGCCGCCGCCGTGCATGTCACCGTCACCGACGACGGCGCGGGCAAGGCCAACCCTGTGGAGGCCGCCCCGCCCGCACCGGCGGGTGGGAACGGGATCATCGGCATGCGCGAGCGCGTGCACGTGTTCGGTGGCACCCTCTCCGTAGGGCCGCGGCCCGGCGGCGGGTGGTACGTACACGCCACGTTCCCCACGGCACCGGCCGAAGCCGGCACCGGCGGCCAGCAACGGGACAGCTCGACCCCGACCGGGAGGGTCCGTTCATGAGGAAGGACGCGCGCTCCGGCCACCGTGCCCATCGGCGCCCGATCCCGCGGGTGGGCCTCACCCTCGGTGGGGATATCACTCCGGACGGAGACAGGGGGACTCGTGATTCGCGTACTGCTCGTCGATGACCAGGAACTGATGCGTGCCGGGTTCCACATGGTGCTCGGGGCCGCCGAGGACATCGAGGTGGCAGGCGAGGCGGGCGACGGGGACGCCGCGGTGCGGCTGACGGCCGAGCTCGACCCGGATGTCGTGCTGATGGACATCCGGATGCCCGGGCTGAACGGGGTGGAGGCCACCCGGCGGATCGTGGCGTCACACCCGGCGCGGGTGCTCGTGATGACCACCTTCGACCTCGACGAGTACGTCTACTCCGCACTCAAGGCCGGGGCGAGCGGGTTCCTCCTCAAGGACACCGCCCCCGGCGAACTGATCTCCGCGCTGCGCTCGGTGGCCACCGGCGATGCGGTGGTGTCACCGAGCATCACCCGCAGGTTGCTGGACCGGTTCGCCGACTCGGCCGACCCGCCTCAGGACGACTCGGCGCTGAACGTGCTCACCGAGCGCGAGCGCGAGGTGCTCGCGCTCGTGGCGCGCGGCCTGTCCAACACCGAGATCGCCGCACACCTGTACCTGTCCGAGGCCACCGTCAAGACGCATGTCGGAAGGCTGCTTGCCAAGCTGGATCTCCGCGACAGGGTGCAGGCCGTCGTGTTGGCCTACGACACCGGCCTGGCACGGCCCGGCGGGGCTCCCAGCCGGCCCTCCTGAACCCACCCCCGCCCTGCCTGCCACGCCTGCCTGCCACGCCTGCCTGCCACGCCTGCCCGGCACCGTCCCGTAGCCGCCCCCGGGACGTGAATCAGGGTCGGAATCAGGGCGATCACGGATCGTCTACGCCGCGCGAAGCGACGAGACTACGACCTGGGTCGGCCACGAAATCAACCTCGGGACCGACGCGCGTGACCCCGGCGACGGGGCATGCTCGAAGAGACAACGGGGGACCGGCCGCCACCAGTCCGCGGCCGGGCCGGGATTCCACCGGGACTACGGAGAGGGAGAGACCACCATGATCGAGGCGAAAGGCCTCACCAAGCGTTACGGCGAGACCACGGCCGTCAACGACTTGTCGTTCGCCGCGGAACCGGGGGTGGTCACCGGGTTCCTCGGCCCCAACGGTGCAGGCAAGTCGACCACCATGCGGATGATCCTCGGGCTCGACCGGCCCACAAGCGGTTCGGTCACGGTGAGCGGGAAGCGCTACCACGAGCTGCGCCACCCGCTGCGCACCGTCGGTGCCCTGATCGACGCGCGCTGGGTCCATCCCAACCGCTCCGCGCGGTCACACCTGCGGTGGATGGCCAAGTCCAACGACATCCCGCAGCGGCGTGTCGACGAGGTGCTGGAGACCGTCGGGCTGACCTCGGTGGCGAACAAGAAGGCCGGGGGATTCTCGCTCGGCATGTCGCAGCGGCTGGGTATCGCGGGGGCGCTGCTCGGCGACCCGGAGGTCCTGATGTTCGACGAGCCGGTCAACGGCCTGGACCCGGAGGGCATCCTCTGGATCCGCCGGTTCATGCACCGGCTCGCCGACGAGGGCCGCACCGTGTTCGTCTCCAGCCACCTGCTCTCCGAGATGGCGCTGACCGCACAGGATCTCGTCGTCATCGGCAAGGGCGAGCTGATCGCGCAGTGCAGCACGGCCGATTTCGTCTCCCGTGCCACCGAGGACGCGGTGAAGGTTCGCAGCCCGCAACTCGCCGAGTTCCGGCCGCTGCTGGCCGACGCGGGCGCGTCCGTACGCGGCACCGACGGCGGGGTCCTCGTCTCCGGCATGGACAGCGACACCATCGGTGATCTCGCCGCGCGACACCAGGTCGTGCTGCACGAGCTCAGCCCCCAGCAGGGCTCGCTGGAGCAGGCGTTCATGCAGATCACGGGCGACTCCGTGGAGTACGCCAGCGACTTCGACCACGACGCCCGTGCCGCGACCGAGCTGGCAGGCACCGGTTCCTGAGCACCCGACGGATAGAGACGAAGGCACAACGATGACTCTGCTCGCAGTCGAACGCATCAAGCTGTTCACCACGCGGTCACCGTGGTGGGGCACCCTGATCGCCCTGGCGATCGCGATCGGGTTCGCCGCACTGACCACCGCCACCGCCGACGAAGGGTTCGTCAGCGTCGGATCCACCCAGTTCGGCCAGTTCTTCGCGCTGACGGTCGTGATGGTGCTGGCCGCGCTGGCCATCACCACCGAGTACCGCTTCGGCACCATCCGGACGACGTTCCAGGCGATTCCGAACCGGGTGTCGGCGTTGCTTGCCAAGACGACCGTGGTGTCCTCGCTGGCACTGGCGATCGGGGTGCTCGCCGCGTTCGGCGCCCTCGGCGTCTCCGCGCTGATCGCCCCGGAAGCCGACCTCGCGCTGACGAGCGCCGCCGACTGGCGCCAGGTCGCGGGCAACGGCCTCGTCTACGCACTCGCCGCGGTACTCGCGCTCGCCGTGGGTATCCTGCTTCGGCACAGTGCGGCCGCGATCGCGGTCCTGCTCATCTACACCGCGGTGATCGAGTCGCTGACCCCGATCATTCCCGAGATCGGGTCGACCATCCACGAGTGGATGCCGTTCAACGTCGTGGAGAAGTTCCTCAGCGGCGACGGGAGTACGCGGGCGGTCGCCGAGGCCGGTCCACCGCTGTCCACGTCGACACTGAGCCCGTGGCTCGCGCTCGCCTACTTCGCGGCGATCGCCTTCGGCATGCTCGCGCTCGCGCTCGCGGTCGCGCACCGGCGCGACGCCTGAGCCACACGAGCCGGGTCGTGCGTCGCTCGGGGAACGCACGACCCGTCGGGGGAAAGGGCCGGGCCGTTCAGGGGAAAGCCGGGGCACGAAGCGCCCCGGTACGGGGTAGCTCCCCTGACGGCCCGGCCCTCTTCACGGGTCGGGCCCGGCCATCCCCGGTGACTCACCGTCACCTCGCATGCCACCCGTCCCGCCCGGGGTGATCGCCACCACCTGGGTAAGGTCGACGTCGCCAGCCGAGCATCCAGCCCCAGCGGAGACCCGACCCATCGTGAGCAGCCAGCACCCCACCTCGCCCGGCGAGTCGTCCGGTACGCAACGACCCCGCCGCGGCGTGGTCAGCTACGTGCACAGGGGCGGCCGCATGACCGTCGGGCAGCAGAATGCCTGGGAACGTGGCTGGGGCCGGTACGGCCGCGACATCGCCGAGCTACCGCCGGGCAGGCTGGACCTCGACGCGTGGTTCGGCAGGCAGGCTCCCGTCGTGCTGGAGATCGGTTCCGGGATGGGCGAGACGACGGCCGAGCTCGCCTACAACGCGCCCGACCTCAACCACCTCGCCGTGGAGGTCTACGCGGCGGGACTCGGCCAGTTGCTGCTGCGCGCCGAGAAGCTGGAGCTGGACAACCTGCGGCTGCTGCGCGGCGACGCCGTCGTGCTGCTGCGCGAGCACCTCGCGCCGGAGTCGTTGCACCAGGTCCGGATCTTCTATCCCGACCCGTGGCCGAAGAAGCGGCACCACAAACGCAGGCTGATCCAACCGGAGTTCGTGTCCTTGCTGGCCTCCAGGATCGACAGGGGCGGCACCCTGCACCTGGCCACCGACTGGCAGGACTACGCCGAGCAGATGCGCGAGGTGTGCGAGGCCGAACCGTTGCTGCACAACCCGCATGCGCGGCAGCCGGGTGGCTGGGCGCCGCGGCCGGTGTGGCGACCGGTCACGAAGTTCGAGTCCCGCGCGGAGAGCGAGGGACGCGTCTCCCGCGACCTCATCCTCGAGCGCGTGTGAACGTGGCACGATCGGGCCCATGTCACGTCGTATCCACGCGCCGATCGTCCTGCCGTGCGGCGACCCGTTCACCGTGCTGCGTGATGCCACGGTGGATGTGGACGCCACCGGCACCATCACCTACTGCGGGCCGCGTGCCGGCGCGCCGGAGCGGCGCGACGCCGTCGTCTCCGAGCTCACCGGGATCCTGCTGCCCGGGCTGATCAACGCGCACGCGCACAGCCCGATGACCCTGCTGCGCGGCATGGGGGGCGACCTGCCCCTGATGCGCTGGCTGCACGAGGTCGTCTTCCCGGCCGAGGCGGCGCTCACCCCGGACGACGTGCACGCGGGCATGCTGCTCGGTTCCGTGGAGATGCTCCGCCACGGCGTCACCACAAGCACCGAGATGTACTACCAGGGCGAGAAGGTCGCCGATGCGGTGCTGCGCACCGGAGGCCGGCTGGTGCTGACCGGGCCTGTGATCGACCTGCCCGGCCTGAGCTGGCGCACCGCCGTCAAGCACATCGACGACTGGATCGACACCGACGGCCGGATCTTCGGTCCCGGGCAGCGTATCGAGCTGGGTTACGGGCCGCACTCGGCGTACATGCTGCCGGCCGAGGCACTGGAGGTGATCGCGGAGTCCGCCCGCGCCCGCGAGGCGCTCGTGCACATCCACGCCGCCGAGACAGCCGGTGAGGACACCGAGCTGCGCGAGCGGTACGGCTCGGTACCGCGGTTGCTCGAGGAGGTCGGCGTGCTGTCCGGACGGGCGCTGCTGGCGCACGCGGTGCATGTCGACGCCTCCGATATCGCGCTCCTTGCGCGCAGCGGCGCGAGCGTGGCGCACTGTCCCGGCTCGAACGCCAAGCTCGCCTCCGGCATCGCCCCGCTGAACGAGCTGCTCGCCGCGGGTGTCCCCGTCGGCCTCGGCACCGACGGCCCGGCCAGCAACGACGACCTGGACCTGCTGCACGAGGTGCAGCTGACCGCGATGCTGGCGCGGCTGAGCACCGGCGACTCCACCGCCGTGTCCGCGGAACAGGCCCTGCTGCTCGCCACCCGCGACGGGGCAGCCGCACTCGGCCGCGCCGACATCGGCACGCTCGAGCCGGGACGGTGGGGCGATCTGGTGCACATCGACCTGGACGATCCCGCGTTCGTCGCGGGCGCCGACGCCCCGGACGAGCAGCTGGTCGCCAACCTGGTGTGGGGTGCGGGCTCCCGTCGCGTCACCGACGTCTGGGTAGCCGGGGAGCACGTCGTCACCGAGGGCGAGTCGACGCGTGTCGACCGTGGCCAGGCGCAGGCGGACGTGCGCGCGACCGCGGGCCGCCTGCGCGGGTGAGGCTCAGCCCGGGCGGACGGTGATCTCCGTGACGTGCGCGTCCGCCGTCGCGGTGACCGCGTGTCGCACGGCACCGGCCACCGACTCCGGACGGAGGAACTGCTCGGGGTCGTAGGGGCGGCCCTCGCCGGCGACGATGGCTTCCTGCATCGGCGTGGCGGTACGGCCGGGGTACACCGACGTGACCCGCAGCCCGGCAGGCTCTTCCTCGCCGCGCAGCGAGTCGGCGAACGCGCGCAAGGCGAACTTGCTCGCCGCGTACGGGCCCCAGCCCGGTCGGGCGTTGTGCCCGGCGCCCGAGTTGATCAACACGACGTGCCCGCGCGCCTCGCGTAGCGCAGGCAGGAGCTGCCTGGTCAGCTCGGCGACCGCGGCCACGTTGATCTCGAAGTTGGCACGCCAGTCTGCCATGCTCGCCTGCTCCACCGTGCCCAGCGTGGCGATGCCCGCGGAGTGCACAAGCACATCCAGTTCGGTGACGCCGTCCACGGCCTCGGCGATCCGGTCCGGGTCGGTCAGGTCGACCTGCCAGGGTGTCGCCGCGGGCAACGCGGACGCCAGGGCGTCCAGGGAACGCTTGTCCCGCCCGCCGAGCAGCAGGTGGTGGGTGGGCGCCAGCGCGTGCGCCACGGCGGTTCCGATACCACTGGATGCCCCGGTCACCAGGGCCACGGGTGAGCGCGTCATGACCGCCACCGTAGCGTGGCAGGGTGCGGCGGCGGGGAGCCCGAGGTGACCTTCGTTCCGTAGAAGGAGCCAAAGGTCACATTGGGCTCCCACCCCCGGGGGCTGTCAGTCCTCGCCGTTGATGAAGCGCTCCACGGCGTCGTGCGCGACGGAGTCGTGGTACTGCTCCGGCGGCGACTTCATGAAGTAGGACGAGGCGCCGAGCACGGGACCGGCAACACCACGGTCCTTGGCGATCTTGGCCGCGCGTACCGCGTCGATGATGATGCCCGCCGAGTTCGGCGAGTCCCACACCTCGAGCTTGTACTCCATGTTCAGCGGCACGTCGCCGAACGCACGACCCTCCAGGCGGACATACGCCCACTTGCGGTCGTCCAGCCAGGCCACGTAGTCGGACGGGCCGATGTGCACGTTGTCCTTACCGAGGTCGCGATCGACCTGCGACGTCACCGACTGGGTCTTGGAGACGCGCTTGGACTCGAGCCGCTCCATCTCCTTCATGTTCATGAAGTCCATGTTGCCGCCGACGTTGAGCTGCATCGTGCGATCCAGCTGCACGCCGCGATCCTCGAACAACTTCGCCAGCACACGGTGCGTGATCGTCGCGCCGACCTGCGACTTGATGTCGTCGCCGACGATCGGCACGCCGGCGTCGGTGAACTTCTGCGCCCACTCCGGGTCCGAGGCGATGAACACGGGCAGCGCGTTGACGAAGGCGACACCTGCATCGATGGCGCACTGCGCGTAGAACTTGTCCGCATCCTCTGAACCGACCGGAAGGTACGAGACCAGCACGTCGACCTCGGCCTCACGCAAGGCCGCGACGACGTCGACGGGCGTGTCATCGGACTCGGAGATCGTCTCCCTGTAGAAACGCCCGAGGCCGTCATAGGTGTGCCCCCGCTGCACGGTGACGCCGAGCGGCGGCACATCCGCGATCTTGATGGTGTTGTTCTCGCTCGCCACGACCGCCTCGGACAGATCGCGGCCGACCTTCTTCGCATCCACGTCGAACGCCGCGACGAACTGCACGTCACCGATGTGGTAGTCACCGAACTGCACGTGCATCAGTCCAGGCACACGCGAGTCGACATCGGCGTCACGGTAGTACTCGACGCCCTGCACAAGAGACGCCGCGCAATTGCCGACGCCAACGATGGCCACCCTGACAGCGTTATCGGCTCGAGCGCTCGAGCTACTCGCGCTGCGGCGGTTCTCGCCCATGCCGGTTCTCCTTCACTTGAGACTTGTCACTGCTGTGGCTACAAGACAGCGACTCATTCCATCTGCTTGCGCTGCTCCGCTTGCTCGTGCGCGATCAGCTCGTTGAGCCAGCGCACTTCGCGTTCGCTGCTCTCCAGGCCGAGCCTGTGCAGCTCGCGGGTATAGCGATCGATCCGTTCCTCGGCGCGGGACAGCGCGGCACGCAACCCTTCCCGCCGTTCCTCCACGCGGCGCCTGCGTCCTTCCAGGATCCGCATCCGCACATCGGCAGGCGTGCGGGAGAAGAACGCCAGGTGCACTCCGAAACCCTCGTCGTCCCAGGTCTGTGGCCCTGCGTCGCCGACGAGCTCGGCGAACCGCTCCTTGCCGTCGGCCGTGAGCTTGTACACGCGCCGCGCCTTACGGCCCCAGGTGCGGTTCTGACCGCGTTGCGTACCGGATGTGGACTCACCCTCGCCGAGCTCAGCAGGCTCCTCCGCGATCAGGCCGGCACGCTGCAACCTGCGCAAGGTGGGGTAGACCGACCCGTACGAGAAAGTGCGGAACATCCCCAGCGTGTCGTGCAGGCGTTTCCGCAGCACATAGCCGTGCATCGGCGCCTCGTGCAGCAGCCCGAGGATCGCGAACTCCAGCATCCTGCACCTCCTCGCCGTGCTTGTCGGCCGTACCTTCCCGCAGGCCCCACTGCAGGGACCCACTGAAGGGCCCCTGCCTGGCTCGCGTACCGCGGGAACCGTCCGAACCCACGATATGTCATGCCACTATATCGCACCGATACATCGACGTGTACTGATTGCGGCAGCCCCGCGTCGGGTAGCTCACACCGGTGCCGGATCGACGACCGAACGGCGGGTGTACCCATCGCGCCCCTGTCCCGGTCCTGACCTGGTCCGCAGCTGCCGTGCCGGCAGCATCCGGCGGGTGGCCACCGCGCGATCGTTGGGGACATCCGCCGCGGACACGTACGCTGTGCCTGTGCGGAACCAGCGACACATCGTGGACTACGCGTTACGCAAACGCGCGCTGCTCAGGCAGTACCGCGCGGGCACAGTGAGCCGCGCGGAGGTCTGTGACGCCGGTCCGTACCTGCTGCGCGCCGCCGAGTATCACGGTGAACGCATCGAGCACCCGTGCCCTGTCTGCACGAGGCAGAACATGAGCCTGGTGGCGTGGGTGTTCGGTTCCGAGCTGGGGCAAGCGTCCGGATCCGCGCGCCGGCCGGATGAGCTTGATCGAATGACCCAGCTATTCTCGGAGTTCACCGTCTTTGTGGTGGAGGTGTGCCGCATGTGCCGTTGGAACCATGTGGCGATCTCCTACGTTCTCGGTACCGGCGGAACCGGCCCCGGCCGTTCACGCGCGCAGCAGGCAGCAGCCCCTTGAGTGAGGCGTATTCGTGAGCGACGAACGCAGACCAGGACGACACTCCTACGGCGGAGGAAACCAGCCGCAGTGGCCGTCCGGCGAGGAGCCGCGCTGGCCTACCGGCGAGGAGACCCAGTGGGAACGCCCACCCGCGGGTCCGGCCCGCCACGGGCCACCCCAGTGGCCCGGCGCTCAACACAGCGACCCGCGCGGCGGGCAGCAACCCCCCGCCGGGGCGGATGGCCCCGCAGGTCCGACGGGCCCGGCAGGGGGCATGCCCGGCTACGGCGACCCGGGACAGCCCCCGCAGCAGGGTGGCGGTGGTGCACCCGGCCGTCCGCACGGCTCGTTCGACGACGACTACGTCACGGAAATGCTCCCCCCGATCGACAGGGACGACTACGAACCGTTCCCCGGCGCAGAGCCCCAGCTTCTCACCCACCGCGACGACGGTGCGGCCGCGCCTGCCGACCCCGCGGCCGAGCAACGCATCAACGCCTACCTGTCCGGCACGGCGATCACCGGCGCGGCCGGATCCGGTGTGTCGGCCGCGCACGCCGAGTCCGGAGCCGATCCCGGCGGGGACAGCGGCGGTGGCGGCGACCGCACGAAGCCCGGCCGCAAGCGCGGCGTGTGGCTGCGGCGTGCCATCTACACCTTCGTCGCACTGTTCGTGGTGCTGCCGATGGCCGCGTTCGGCATCACCTACCTGTTCGTGGACGTGCCGACCCCGCACGAGGTGGCCGAGGCGCAGGGTGGCGTCGTGCCCTACTTCTACGCCAACGGTGACGAGATGGGGCGGGACGCCCCGGACGGCAACCGGGTGGTCCTCAGCGCCAGCGAGATCCCGGCAGAGATGAAACACGCGGCGTACGCGGCCGAGGACGAGACGTTCGAGACCAACAGGGGCTTCGACCTCACGGCTATCGCGCGTGCCGCCTACCTCCAGCTCACCGGCGGGTCCGGCGGCGGATCCACCATCACCCAGCAGTACATCAAGGTCGCGACCGACTCCGACGAGCACACGCTGCAGCGCAAGGCCACGGAAGTCGTCCGCGCCTTCAAGATGAACAACCAGCAGACCAAGAGCGAGATCATCACCGCGTACCTGAACACGATCTACCTCGGTCGCGGGGCCTACGGTGTGCAGGCGGCGGCACAGGCCTACTACGGCAAGGACGTCGAGGAGCTGGACAAGCACGAGGCGGCGTTCCTCGCCGGGATCATCCAGGCGCCGAGCAGGTCGGACAACCGCGACTACGCCGAGCGGCGCTGGAACTACGTGATGGACCAGATGGTCGCCAACGACTGGATGTCCGGCGCCGAGCGGGCCGAGTCCACGTTCCCCGAGCCGCTTCCCCCCGAGGCCACCCAGATGACCACGATGGGCGGGCCGAAGCACTACATCAAGGAACGGATCAACGAGGAGCTCGAGGAGATCGGGTACTCCGAGTCCGAGGTCCGGGCGAACAGTTACCAGATTCACACCACGATCGAGCAGCGCGCCCAGGACATCGCCCAGGATTCCGTGCGCGAGGTCATGGACGGCCAGCCGGAGATGCTGCGGAAGGCGCTCGTCGCCGTGGACCCCAACTCGGGGGCGGTCCGCGCATACTACGGCGGTGAGGTCACCGAACAGAACCAGCGCGACTGGGCGCACACCGCGCGCAACCCCGGCTCGACCATGAAGCCGTTCGACTTCGTCGCGCTGCTCCAGCAGGGCAAGGGACCGGGGGAGACGTATGACGGATCCTCGCCCCGCACGTTCGGTGAGGGCGACGAGCCCGTCACCATCAACAACGTCAACGGCGACTCGTGTGCCAACTGCACGGTGGCCGAGGCGATGAAGCGCTCCCTGAACACGGTCTTCTACGACATCGTGGTCAACGACACCGGGCCGGCAGCGGTGGCCAAGGCGGCGCGCTCGGCAGGCATGAGCGAGCGTTCGGAGCTCAGCACAGCCGACGCGGGTATCGCGATCGGTGGTGGTGCCACCACCGTCACCCCGCGCGACATGGCAGCCGCCTTCGCCACCTTCGCCGCGGACGGGATCCAGCGGGACTCGCACCTGATCTCGAAGCTGACCACCGACGACGGGGAGACCATCTACCAGCACCGCCCGGAGGGTGAGCCTGCCTTCGCGAGCGACGAGGAGGAGAGCGAACAGATCGCCGGTAACGTGACCCAGACTCTCGAGCCGGTCCTGCCCTACTCCAACCTGTCCTGCGCGGGCGGCAGGCCATGCGCGGGCAAGACAGGAACCCACCAGTCCCACGAGGAGGGCGAGAACTCGCAGGCCTGGATGGCCGGGTACACACCGTCCATCTCCATCGCGGTGTGGGTCGGTGACTCCGGCTCGGACCCCATCCGCGACGCGAACGGCGCCAAGATCTACGGCTCGGGCCTGCCGGGGCAGATCTGGAAGGATTTCACCGACACGTACCTGGAGGGCACCCCGCACGAGGACTTCACAGAGGTGGAGACCATCGGTGAGCCCGCGCAGCCACCGCGGCCGACCGAGTGGGAGCAGGGTGGCGGCGACCCGGACGACGCACCCCCGCCCCGCGACGAGAACGGACGCGAGGACGAGGGCCGCGACAACGGCGGCAACGGTGGCGGTGACGACGGCACCGGCGGCGACGGCGAGGGGGACGACGGCGGCCAGGACGGCGGCAACGGTGGCGGTGACGACGGCACCGGCGACGGCACCGGCGGCGAGGACGACGGAACCGACGGCGGTCCGGGTAACGGCAACGGCGGCCAGGACGGCGATGACAACGGAGGTGACGAGGACGGCACCAACGACTTCATGCCGTAGCCGCTGACCGGGGGCCCGTTGTGACTCCACGGCGCGGGCGCACCGTGGACCGATCGGCCTAATACCATCCGATCCGTGCCCAGCGATCCGCGCAGTGAGTCCCCCGGCGAGCGCCCAAGGGAGTCCGCTCGGGAGTCCCGGCGCAGTGCCCCGCTGCACGCCAGCGCCGAGCACCGTGAGCGGGTCGTCCCGACCTGGACGGAGCCTCTCGCCGCACAGGCGAGTCACCCGTTCGGCGGCCCCCTGGGCACCCACGCGGCGGTCGGGAGGCACTGGTTCTGGACCCCGCTGCGGGTGACGTTGCTGCTGGCTATCGCGGCGCTGACGCTGGGCTGGTTCGGCAAGGCCGGGTGCGTCCAGCAGTACGAGACGGGGGAAGGAACCCTCGCGCTCGACTGGCGTTCCGATCGGCAGTACGTGGCGATGTGCTACTCCGACGTCGTCCCGCTGTTCGGTGCGCAGCGCCTCGACGACCCCGGCACCTTCCCCTACCGGGACGGCTGGGTCGAGGGCGAGGGCACCGAGCACGAGCAACAGCGATACATGGAGTACCCGGTGCTCACCGGGCTCTTCCAGTGGGCGAACGCGCAGATCGCACACGCCTGGACCGACGGTGCCGATACGGCACTGCTACCCACCGCGTTACCCGTGGTGGTGTACTTCAACATCACGGCGCTGTGGCTGGCGGCCGCCTGGCTGGTTGTGGTCTGGGCGGTGTCGACGACCGCGCGAGGCAAACCGTGGGACGCGGTACTGGTCGCCGTCTCCCCGCTGGCGATCGTGCACGCGTTCACCAACTGGGACACCCTCGCGGTCGCGTTCGCCACCGCCGCGATACTCGCCTGGTCCCGACGCAGACCCACCCTCGCAGGCGTGTTGCTCGGGCTCGGTGGGGCGGCCAAGCTCTACCCGCTGTTCCTGCTCGTGCCGCTGCTCGTGCTGTGCCTGCGCGCCGGCAAGCTCCGCACCTGGCTGCGCACGACGGTGTGCACCGTCCTCACCTGGGCCACGGTGAACCTCCCCATCGCGCTGCTCTACCCGCAGGGCTGGCGGGAGTTCCTCCGGCTCAACTCCGAGCGCGGGATGGACCCCGACTCCCTCTACAACGTCGTCTCGCACTTCAGCGGATGGCCGGGCTTCGACGGCGATCTCGCCCCGGGTGAGACCCCGGTGATACTCAACGCCGTCAGCGCCGGGCTGTTCCTGGCCTGCTGTGCCGGCATCGCGTGGGTCGCGCTGTCGGCGCCGATACGGCCCCGCCTGACGCAGCTGTGCTTCCTTGTCGTCGTCGCGTTCCTGATCACCAACAAGGTGTGGAGCCCGCAGTTCTCCCTGTGGCTCGTGCCGCTGGCCGTGCTCGCGCTCCCGCACTGGCGGCTACTGCTCGGCTGGATGGTGCTGGACGCGCTGGTATGGGTCCCCCGCATGTACTACTTCCTCGGGACGGACAGCATGGGCCTTCCCGAGGGGTGGTTCCTGGCCGCGGTCGTGTTGCGCGACCTCGCGGTGCTCGGGTTGAGCGCCCTGGTCATTTACCAGATCTACCGGCCGAGCACGGATCCCGTGCGGCAGCACGGCGCGGACGACCCGGCGGGCGGGGTACTCGACCGTGCCCGCGACTCCGTCACGCTCGGCACGAGGGCGAAGAAGGCCCGTATCCCAGCCGCCTCCCCGGCCGCCGAGCACGAAAGCTCACGCTGAACACTGTTTCGCGTCACGAACGTCGCCTAGCATCGTTATCACAGTAGGAGTACAACAGCGCGTTACCGGCGAGTGACGAGTCAGGGGAGCAAGATGGGCAAGCTCAAACGGGATGTGGCCAGCGTAGGAGCGGCATCTGTGCTGCTCGCGGGCGTGTCCGCGATAGCGGTTCCCGGAACCGCAGTGGGGGCTTCCCCACTCGTCGCGGGCAGCTGTGGCGCCACCCTCGAAGGGAAGCCCGGCCAGCCCATCTCGCTGGACCTCGAGTCGGCTCTCGGGATCTCCGGAGCACCGACGATCTCCCTCGGCACGGCTCAGGAAGGCACCAGGACGTTCTCCGTGCCGGAGTCGGAGCTGAGCAGCTATCTCAGCGACCTGCCGCTGCTCGGAGACGTTCTCCCCTCGGTCTGCGAGGTCACGGTCACGGCGGTGAACACCGTGAGCGAGCCCGTCCAGGAGGCGACCGAGCCGGTCAAGGAGCAGGTCGAAAAGACAACCGAGCAACTAGGCAACGCCGTGGACGACGCCGTCGGCGGGGGCGGCGGGAGCGACCCGGCGCCCGCGCCGGGCACCGGCGGCGGTTCCGACGGCTCCGGTGGAGGCGAGAACTCCGGCGGTAGCTCCGGGGGAGCGAAGAGCGACCCCGAGCCGAAGCCGAGTATGCGCTCGCCGAACAGCGCCGCCTATGACAGCCGCACCGTACCGGGGTGGAGCAGCGTGCCCACCAGCATGGCAAGCGGCATGCTGCCGATGGACAACTTCGCGTCGGTCCCGTACGCGAACAGCTCGATGGTGACCTCGCCCGGCGTGCGCTACGGCTCGGACGTACCCGGCTACAGCCCCGAGTTCGGCCTCCTCGGCCAGGACGGATCCGAGGCCGAGCAGCGCGAGCTGACCAACGCGGGGAGCGCGGACGCCCTCCCGAGCCAGGGCAGCAGTACTGTAGGCGCACCGATGCTGATCGCTGTCCTCGCGCTGTCGATGGCCAGCGCCGGACTCGTACGTTCGTGGGTGCTGCGCAAGGCCCTCGCATCTACGTGATACACATCACACACGAACGAATGGTATCGCGAGCGAGAACACGTTATAACCGAGGTCAGCTCCTTTAGCCCTACTCACGGAGGACATCACCGTGCGGTTTACCGCCTGTCTCGAGGGCCAGCATGCCCGCAGAACCGCCACCGCGCTCGGGCTGACCGGGTTCCTCACCGGCGCGACCCTGCTGGGGGGCACGAGCACCGCGGCGGCAGCGGTAAGTGCCGAGGACTGCTCCGCGGAGATCAGCGGCTCGGTGGGTGAGTCGATCGAGCTGAGCTCGGACGCGGTACGGGACAACGTCGTCGAGTCGGTCCGTGACGGGCTGGACGCACCGCTGCTCGGCATCAAGAGCGAACGCACCCGCATGGAGGAAGCGTTCGACGCCGGCAAGTTCGACCCCATCCCGCTTGGCAGCGTGCCCGACAAGGGGAGCTCGGTGCGCAGCGGCGAGGCGATCGCCCAGGCCGTGCTCGACAAGATCGACAGTGTTCCCGAGGTCGAGGACATCGCGGAGCGCGAGAAGAACAGGGAGCGGATCACCGACAGCGTGTCGAACGCCTGCGCGATAGCCGTGGAGGCGACCGACCACAGCTCCGGCAGCGATGGCAACGACGGCAACGACGGCGCGCGGTCCGGCGGGGACGCCCGGGGCGGTTCCGGCGGGCAGCAGGACGACGGCAGCCGGAACGGCTCGGCGCAGAACGGGCAGCGTTCCGGCTCCGCCGCGGGCCACGAGCAGGACCTGCGCGAGCGCTACGAACAGTTCCAGTCCCGCAACGGCAGTGACGCCCGTGCCCCGCGCAGGGACTACGGCGACATCCCGGAGGCGCAGGCGGGCTCCGCGGAGTACGGCACTGCGCCGAGCGAGCTGTACGGCACCGACGGCTCAACGGACTCGGCCCCGGAGTTCGGCATGCTCGGTGCCGACGAGTCGGCAGGGGACGCCGGCCAGCACCCCGGCGAGGCGGAGGCGCTCGCGGCGAGCGAGCAGCAGCCCACGATGCAGCTTCCGGTCCTGCTCGCGGTGATCGCGCTGGCCGGGACCGGTGCCGCGCTGTTCCGCACCTGGGTGCTGCGCCACGTCTGAGACGCCTCCGCGCCACGTCTGAGACGCCCCTGCGACAGTGCTGTCGCAGGCGGCAACTACACTGGCCAGTTGGCTAAACCCTCCTGCCACGGAAGGCCCGTGGCCGTAAGCCCAAAGGAGGTGAGTGGTTGTGTCACGCCATTACGAAGTAATGGTCATTCTCGAGCCGAGCATCGACGAGCGGAAGGTCGAGTCCACGCTCGAGGAGTTCCTCAAGGTGATCCGCACCGCAGGCGGCAGCGTCGACAACGTCGACATCTGGGGCCGCCGCAGGCTCGCCTATGAGATCAAGAAGCACAGCGAAGGTATCTACGCGGTTGTCGACATCACCGCAGAGGCGGATGCCGTGAAGGAGCTCGAGCGGCAGCTGTCGCTGCAGGAGTTCATCCTGCGCACCAAGACGGTGCGGCGCGAGACCGTCCCGCACGCGGCGAAGGCCTGAGGTGATACGCCATGGCCGGTGACACCATCATCACGGTTGTCGGCAACCTCACGGCCGATCCCGAGCTCCGCTTCACACCGTCGGGCACCGCGGTCGCGAACTTCACCGTGGCGTCCACGCCGCGGCAGTTCGACCGGCAGAGCGGTGAGTGGAAGGACGGTGAAGCGCTCTTCCTGCGCTGCAACATCTGGCGCCAGGCCGCCGAGAATGCGGCCGAGTCCCTGACCAGGGGCATGCGCGTCGTCGTGCAGGGCAGGCTCAAGCAGCGCTCCTTCGAGACGAAGGAAGGCGAGAAGCGCACCGTCGTCGAGCTCGAAGTCGACGAGGTCGGACCGTCCCTGCGGTACGCCACCGCGAAGGTGAACAAGGTCAGCCGGGGATCCGGCAGCGGCGGGTTCGGCGGCGCAGGCGGCGGCGCCGGTGGCGCGGGCGCGAGCGAGGCCCCCGCTGACGACCCGTGGAGCTCCGCTCCCGCCGCGGGCGGCGGTGGCGGTTTCTCCGACGAACCACCCTTCTAAGTAGACGACCACGCTGAGATCAGGAGGGCTGCTCCCCTGCCGGACGGCGGGGATCATCCGGAGGGTTGCTCACGACATCCGTCCCGGATGTGACGTCGGCGTGCGGCGAGCCACCCATGACGAGTAGCCCGGTCTGATGAACTAAAGACACAGGAGTACAACCGTGGCAAAGCCACCCATTCGCAAGCCGAAGAAGAAGGTCTGCATCTTCTGCGCGGCCGAGAAGCACGGCCGTTCGGAGCCGATCGATTACAAGGACACGACCCTGCTGCGCAAGTTCATCTCGGATCGCGGCAAGATCCGCGCTCGCAGGGTCACCGGCAACTGCAGCCAGCACCAGCGCAGGGTCGCCTCGGCGGTGAAGAACTCCCGCGAGATGGCCCTGCTGCCGTACACCTCGACGGCCAAGTAAGGAGGCACGTCATGGCCAAGATCATTCTGACCACGGACGTGGCCCACCTCGGCGAGCCCGGGGACATCGTCGAGGTCAAGGACGGCTACGCGCGCAACTACCTGTTGCCGCGCGGCTATGCCATCCGGGCCACCAAGGGCGCGGAGCGTACCGTCGCCGAGATACGCCGCGCGCAGGAAGCCCGGCGCATCAGGGACCTGGACCACGCCAAGGAAGTCAAGCAAACCCTCGAGGGCCTCGGCGAGGTCCCGGTGCAGGCGAAGGCGGCGAAGAACTCGAACAAGCTGTTCGGCTCGATCACGCCCGCCGACGTGGCCACCGCGGTGAAGCAGGCAGGTGGTCCCCAGCTGGACAAGCGCACCATCCAGATGGAGGGGCAGATCAAGAGCGTCGGGACCCACCCGGTTTCGGTCCGGCTGCATCCCGATGTGACGGCGTCCTTCCAAGTCGCCATCCACCCTGCGGGGTAACGCCGCGCCCCTGGCGTGTGCACACCAGTGACGGGCGGGTCCTTCCGGCACGTGAAGGGCCCGCCCGCTACTGTGCGCGCCGCGCTCGCGGGCGCGTGACGACACGCCCGGCGACGATGTCGCCGCGACACGCCGTGCGGATTTCCACGAAGTTATCCACAGCATGCCCACAAGGGCTGACCTGCGGTAGCTCTCTAATGGGTCATGTTTATCCCCAGGTTGTACACAGGTATCAACAAGCCTGTGGTTGAACGGGCCCACTACTCCCCAAGCAGTGCACAGCAGGCTCCACAAGCGGCTTTGCACCGGGACAGCACAACGCCGTAGCGTGCTTCCGGAACGACCCGACGATCGCCTGGGGAACCCGAGGGCCCTCCACATCTCGGCGGGCAGGACGTCCGGAGGCCAGCAGGCGGCCGGCCGCTGTGGAGGGCCCGGCATACGAACCGGAGACGGTGGAGTCCGTCGTGTGTCGATGCCGGCCGCGACTCAGGCGAGCTGCAACAATCGAACTGCCGTTCGACAGCACAGGAGGTGCCTGTACCCGTGGCGCTCACCGATGACCGCAGCGCGGACTTCGCCACTTCCGACAGCGGCTCGAGCGGGCCGTCCGGGAGCAGCGGCTTCGACCGGCAGCCGCCGCAGGACGTGACCGCCGAGCAGTCGGTGCTCGGCGGGATGCTGCTGTCCAAGGACGCCATCGCCGATGTCGTCGAGGTCCTCCGGCCCGAGGACTTCTACCGACCGGCGCACCAGGCTGTGTACGAGTGCGTGCTCGACCTGTACGGGCGTGGCGAACCGGCCGACCCGATCACGGTGTCCGCCGAGCTCGAACGCAGGGGCGAGCTCGGGCGTGCGGGCGGTGCCCCGTACCTGCACACCCTGATCGCCACGGTGCCGACCGCCGCCAACGCCGCCTACTACGCCGAGATCGTGTCCAACAAGGCCGTCCTGCGCAGGCTGGTGGAGGCGGGCACCCGGATCGTGCAGTTCGGCTACGGGGCATCGGAGACCGCCGGTGACGACGTCAGCGAGATCGTCGACCGCGCGCAGGCAGCCATCTACGAGGTCACCGAGCGCCGCACCACCGAGGACTACGTGGCGCTGGAGGAGCTGCTCCAGCCGACCATGGACGAGATCGATGCGATCGCATCGCGCGGTGGCCACGCGGAAGGCATACCCACCGGCTTCGCCGATCTCGACCACGTCACCAACGGGCTGCACGCCGGGCAGATGGTCATCATCGCGGCGCGGCCGGGTGTCGGCAAGGCTCTCGCGCTCTCCACTCCGCTACCGACACCGGACGGTTGGACGACCATGGGTGAGGTCGCCGTCGGTGACCAGCTGATCAGCGTCGACGGACGGCCGACACGGGTTGTCGACGCGACCGACGTGCTGCACGGGCGGCCGTGTTACGAAGTGGAGTTTTCGGACGGCTCGGTTCTCGTGGCCGACGCACAGCATCAATGGCTCACTGAGACACGCGCGTCCCGACGCAGCGCCCAGCAGGCACGTACGGGATACAACCGCTACAAGAACCAGCGAACGTTCGCCGAAGTTCGGACGACCAGCGAGATCGCGTCAACCCTTCGCTGTGTGTCCGCCGATCGTCGCCTCAACCATTCGGTCACCAACTGCCGGCCGATGCAACTACCTCAGCGAGACGTCCCCATCCCCCCATATGTAGTCGGGGTGTGGCTCGGGGACGGTCATGCAGCGAGTGCACGGTTCACGACGGCGGATCCGGAGATTACCTGTCACGTAGAAGCCGAGGGCATCGAAGTCGTGCCCTACGGCGACTTGCTGTACCGCCTCTGCTTCCCAGCGCCTGAGCCCGGCACCAACACCCGGGAGTGCGTCGTTTGCGGTACGGAGTTCGTTCCGCGAACGAGCCAGGTCCGAACCTGTGGTCGCTCGTGCGGAGGCCGGGCCCGATTCATCTCGCCACCGGTTCCTTCACCGACGTGTCCCGATTGCGACCGCCCGTCCTCGGGGGGTCGGCTGTGCCAGCAATGCCGTCACGAACATGGCACCGTGCAGGCTGTACTGCGCTCCATGAACGTGTTGGAGAACAAGCACGTCCCCACTGACTACCTGCGGGGTTCCGAGCAACAGCGTCGTGCCCTCCTGGCTGGCCTCCTGGACACGGACGGAACGGTGAACAGCGGTGGTGCTGTTCAGTTCACGACAACCAACCACCGCCTCGCCGAGCAGACTCGTGAACTCATCGTCAGCCTCGGCTACCGTTGCGGCACCGCGACGAAACGCGTGCGTGGCCGGGATGAGAGCACCTCGATCGCTTATCAGCTCACCTTCAGCACTGGCGACGATGTCTTCCGCCTGGAACGCAAGCGAATAACACACAAGGAACGGCGCAGAGCCGCCGACACAGCTCGCTCGGACTCACGGTTCATCGTGGATGTTCGACCTATCGCCAGCGAACCAGTGCGGTGCGTAGAGGTGGCAGCCGAAGACCACATGTACCTGGCCGGGCGGTCGATGATTCCGACGCACAACTCGACGCTGGGGTTGGATTTCGCGCGGTCGTGCTCGATCAAGCACGGGATGAGCAGCGTGATCTTCTCGCTCGAGATGGGGCGCACGGAGATCGTCATGCGCATGCTCTCCGCGGAGGCGAAGATCCGCCTGCAGGACATGCGCGGTGGTCGGATGAGCGACGACGACTGGACCCGGCTGGCCAGGCGGATGAGCGAGATCAGCGAGGCTCCGCTGTTCATCGACGACTCGCCGAACATGACCATGATGGAGATCCGGGCCAAGGCGCGCAGGCTACGTCAGCGGCACGACCTGCAACTGATCGTCGTGGACTACATGCAGCTGATGACCTCCGGTAAGCGCGTCGAGTCCCGGCAACAGGAAGTCTCCGAGTTCTCCAGGCAGCTCAAGCTGCTCGCCAAGGAACTCGAGGTGCCGCTGGTGGCGATCAGCCAGCTCAACCGTGGTCCGGAACAGCGCACCGACAAGCGACCGATGCTCGCCGACCTGCGCGAGTCCGGATCACTGGAGCAGGACGCGGACATCGTGCTGCTGATCAACCGGCCGGACGCCAGCGAGCAGGACGACCCCCGTGCGGGCGAGGCCGACCTGATACTGGCCAAGCACCGCGCGGGACCGACGAGCACGGTGACGGTCGCTCACCAGCTGCACTACAGCCGCTTCGCCGACCTCGCCCAGGGCTTCTGACCAGGCTGTAACGACTCACCTACCCAAGGCAAGGACAATGGACACCGAGTACTGGGACGAGATGTATCGCAGCCGCGACCAGGTTTTCAGCGGCTCACCCAACGGTGTCCTCGTCACTGAGGTCGCCGACCTACCGCCAGGGCGAGCGCTCGACGTGGGATGCGGTGAAGGTGCCGACGCGCTCTGGCTGACCCGGCACGGCTGGCACGTCACCGCGGTCGACATCTCCCGGACCGCCCTGCAACGCGCCGCCGCAACCGCGGACATCGCTGGCCACGTGACGTGGACTCAAGCCGACCTGAGCATCACGCCACCCCCAGCCGGCGCGTTCGACCTGGTGTCCGCCCATTACTTCCCGCTCCCGCGCCAGCCCGAGCACACCGCTCTGCGCGGCCTGCTGGACGCCGTCGCACCCGGCGGCACCTTGCTCTTCGCCGGTCACGACCTCGCCGAACTATCCCCACGCCAGGAGCACGGCTTCGACCCCAGCGACTACTACCAGCCCGACGACATCGCCAGGCATCTCGACCACGACTGGACCGTCCTGATCAACGAAACGCGGCCACGAACGGCGTCTGCCCCGGCTGGCACGCATCACACCCACGACACCGTCCTGCGAGCGCAACGCCTGCGGTAATCCGGCGCCGCACGGCACCGCCCCGCCCCGGATGGGTGCGATGCCCCGCGGACTTCGTTACGAAAAGCTGTCCCATTCCGGGCGTTCTTGGCATAGGCTCGCGTTGACACGTTGCGTTTCGGCGTGAAGGGGAGCGGACGCCATGACAGCTGTAGCGGAGAAGGACGAGTTCCTGTCCCAGGCCGACTCGTACCGGCACGAGTTACTCGCGCACTGCTACCGGATGCTCGGCTCGGTCTACGACGCAGAGGATCTCGTGCAGGACACGTACCTGCGGGCGTGGCGGTCGTACGGGTCGTTCGAGGGCCGTTCGTCCGTGCGTACCTGGCTCTACCGGATCGCGACGAACACCTGCCTGACCGCGTTGGAGTCGCGTAACCGCCGCCCCCTGCCGACCGGCCTCGGCGGACCCAGCCCGGAGCCGGAAGCGGAGCTGACCGAACGCACGGAAGTGCCGTGGCTGGAGCCGTTACCGGACGATGCCATCGACTCCGACGGTGCCGATCCCGCCGCCGTGGCCGTCTCCAGGGAGAGCGTGCGCCTGGCGCTCGTCGCCGCCTTGCAGCACCTGCCACCACGCCAGCGGGCCGTGCTGATCCTGCGGGATGTGCTGAAGTGGCGCGCCGCCGAGGTCGCCGACCTGCTGGACATCTCCACCGCAGCGGTGAACAGTTCCCTGCAACGTGCCCGCACGCAGCTGGCCAAGGTCGCTCCCGATCTGGACAGCAGGCCGGAACCACTCAGCTCCGAGCAGCGCGCCTTACTCGACCGGTACGTCACGGCGTTCGAGATGAAGGACATCGACGAGATCGTCTCGCTGTTCACCTCGGAGGCTGTGTGGGAGATGCCGCCGTTCCCCCAGTGGTTCGTCGGCGCCGAGAACATCGGCAGGGTCGTCGACTCCCAGTGCCCGGCCGGACCCGACGACATGCGGTTGATCCCCACCAGGTCGAACGGCCAACCGGCGTTCGGGGTGTACATGCGCGACGCCACGGGCAGCGCTTTCCTCCCGTTCCAGATCCAGGTGCTCGCGTTCTCCGGGGACTCCGTCGGGCACGTGGTGACGTTCTTCGATCAGAGGCTGTTCGAGACCTTCGGGCTGCCCGATGCGTACCCGACCGACGATCGGCCGGAGGACGACCGCCCGCACGATCCACACGCCGCTGACCAGCCTTCCGGGACGCCGGTCCGGTAACGATTCGCCCGAACAGTTGCGTTCCGAACCATTCGGCCGATAAGCCCGGTTCACGAGCCGTCCCGCGCGCACACCGACGCCGACCGGGTGCCCCACGAGCACGGAAGGTCCGGGCATGACAGAACGCGCGTCCACCGAAACCGACAACGGTGACGGCGAGCGGCCGAAGCCTCGCAAGCGCCTCCGCCGGACTCGCCGGGTCGCGCTCATCCTCGTGGCCGTCCTGCTGGTACTCGGCGGTGGCGCCGCCGGTGGGCTGTACCTCATCAGCGAGAACCTCGCGGGGAACGTGGAACGAGTGCCCTCGGTCTTCGACGAGCTGGACCCGGACGAGCGGCCCGAGCCGGCTGAAGGGGTGGACGAGGGTGCCCGCACGTTCCTGCTGGCCGGGATCGACTCCCGCTCCACAGAGCCCACTACAGGAGAGGAGGCCACCGGCTCGTCCGCCCTCGACGGGGGTGCGCGCAGCGACGCCATCGTGCTGGTGCGCCTCGAGGCGGACGGCGAGAGCGCGACGGCGGTCTCGATCCCCAGGGACTCCTGGGTCCCCGTTCCGGGCTACGGGCACACGAAGATCAACGCAGCCTATGCCCACGGTGGCCCCGCCCTGCTTGTCCACACCCTTGAGGAACTCACCGATGTGCGCATCGACCATTTCGCGGTCATCGACTTCGCCGGGTTCGAAGGCATGACCGACGCGGTGGGCGGCATCGAGGTGGAGGTCGAGTCGGCGACGAGCTACAAGGGGGTGGAGTTCGAGGCCGGTGTCAACCATCTCGACGGGGAGGAGGCCCTCGCCTACGTACGCCAGCGAAAGGACCTCCCACAAGGTGACCTGGACCGGGTGCGGCGACACCAGAGGGCGCTGCGCGCGCTGCTCGGCGAGGCCGTGTCCGGCGAGACGATGCGCAGCCCCACCCGCGCCTACGAACTGCTCGACACGGTGTCCCGGTGGGTCAGCGTCGACGACACCCTGACGAACAGCAGGCTGCGCTCGCTCGTGCTGGAGCTGCGGTCGTTGCGCTCGCACGACATGACGTTCCTGACCGCCCCGGTAACCGGTACCGGCAGAGAGGGAGAGCAGTCGGTCGTCTACCTCAACGAGCAACGCGGTCCCCGGTTGTGGAGCGCGCTACGCGAGGGCCGTATCGAAAGCTACGCCAACGCCAATCCGGAGGATGTGCTCGACGGCGTCCCCTGATCGCCAGCAAGTTGCTCACCCGGACGCGCGAGACCGGCTCGCGGCCGCAGCCCGCACCGGCCACCATCGGCGTAACCAGCCGGCCCGCTGGGTACCCCGACAGTAGCCGGATCCGAATCGACGAGGAGGTGCGACGGCCGTGACTCCGAAGGAACGCATCACCGGCGCGTTGAACGGCGCCGACCGCGATGCCACCGGGAAGGCCCTGCAGGACACGCTGGTCGAGCTGGTCGACCTGCACCTGTCGGCCAAGCAGGCACACTGGAACGTGGTCGGGCGGTTCTTCCGCGACGTCCATCTCCAGCTCGACGAGCTGGTGACCACCGCGCGGGAGTACGCGGACAGCGTCGCCGAGCGCAGCGCGGCGCTCGGGGTGCCGCCCGACGGGCGGTCCGGCACCGTCTCCGGGGAGTCGAACCTGCCGAAGCTCGAGGCGGGTTGGCACGCCGATCGGGATGTCGTCGAGTACATCGTGCGGTGCCTGGAAACGACCATTCACCGGCTGCGCGCGCGGATCGACGAGACGGACAAGACCGACCAGGTCACCCAGGACCTGCTGATCGCGCTCGCCGCCAAGCTGGAGGAGTCGCACTGGATGTGGCAGGCCCAGCTGGCGGAGGGCTGACGACTCCCTGCGGGTGAGCCCGGGCACGGTGTACAGTTGTAGTTGAATCTTCAACTAAGGAGCTGGTGATGGTTCCGCACCGCATGCCCGTGCTCTACCTCAGCCACGGAGCACCTCCACTCGCCGAGGACGCCACCTGGAAGGCCGAGCTCGCCGCCTGGTCAGCGCGGTTACCCTGGCCACGCGCGATCCTGATGGTCTCCGCGCACTGGGAGGAGGCACCGCTGACCATCGGTGCGACCACAACCCGGCCGCTGGTGTACGACTTCTGGGGCTTCCCCGAACGCTTCTACCGGGTCACCTACCCGGCGCCCGGCGCGCCCGAACTCGCCGGCCGCGTCCGCGAGCTGGTCGGGGGTGCGCACGCGGTGCGTGACGCGCCAGACAGGGGACTCGACCACGGCGCTTACGTGCCGCTGGTGGAGATGTTCCCGGAAGCCGACGTGCCCGTGCTGCAGGTGTCCATGCCCACGCTCGACCCGAGCGCGCTGCACGCCGTGGGCAAGCGTCTGGCACCGCTGCGCGAGGAAGGCGTGCTGATCGTCGGTAGTGGCTTCTTCACCCACAACCTCAGCCGCATCGACATGGGCGGCAGCAGCGAGGTCGCCCCGCCGAGCTGGTCTGCCGAGTTCGACGAGTGGGGAGCCGAGGCGCTGCACACCGGTGACGTGGACACGCTGCTGGACTTCCAGCACACCGCCCCCGCGGCCGGACTGGCGCATCCGAGCACCGAGCACTTCGCCCCGCTGTTCGTCTCCCTCGGCGCGGCCTCGGACAGCCCGTCTACGACCACCGTGGACGGCTACTGGTACGGGCTGGCCAAACGCTCGGTGCAGTTCAGCTGAGCGGCCGTACTCCCGGTCGGTGAAGGCGGTATGCCTCGCCTGGTGCTCGGTCGCTCAGGACCCTTTGTAATCGAGGCCCTGCGCAGCCAGCGCCTCGCCGAGGATGGCGACCGCCTTCGGGCCGACGCCGTGGATGGCCAGTAGCTCTTTCTCCGAATGGTCGGCCACCTGCTGGAGGCTGGTGATGCCATTGAGGGCGAGTTCGCGGGCGGCCGTCTTGCCAATCTCGTCCGGGAGGTCCCCGACCGGACGCATGTCGGGCGTGCCGGCCATACCGTGTCCTTCCGGTCGGTCGAAGTGTGAACGCCAGAGTAGCGACGGCGGGTGGTCCGAACAACCGGACGAACCCCTGCAAGTCGAGCAGCACCATTCACGAACGATCGCCGGAGTCGTCCGCTGAGCCGGACGACGAGGACTCATCGGGAACCGTGTGTCCGTTGACTTCCGGAAACGTCTCCCGAAACACGTCGATCGATGAGTCAGGGGTCAAGTCGAATGTTTCCAGTAGCCACCGCATTCGATCGTCGCGCATGACGCCGCGTACCTGCTCGTCGGTCAGCGTCGCTGTCGGGATGAGCTTTTCCAGCGGCGAGTCTCCCCGCTCCTCGGCCTCCTGCCGCTTCTCGGCCAGAAACTCCCGCGCCTCGCTCGACCGACCCTTCCGGTCGGCTTCGTGGAACCGTTGCGCCCTCTCTTCACACGTGGTCAGCGCGTCGACCTGATCCAGCTCCAGCTCCCGCCAAGCATTCCGGTTCACCCGCACCCCACCAGCGACCGAATGCAGGATTCCGTTATACACCAGATCCCACATCCGCCGATCCATCTGGAAATCCATCAAAGGAGCCCGCCCCGTCGACAACACATCCGACAACACCAGGATCCGCCTACCCCCAGTCCGATACCCCACATCGATACGGGTCAACTCATACAGGTTCACGAACTCCTTCTGCCGCACCAGGCGAAACCACATCTTCTCCCGCTGAAACCAATCAGCCCCGCAGCATCCACCTCATACGTCCCCGACCGAGCACCGATCAACGCAGCAACCACCGCCAGCAGCCACGTAAACCAAAACGTCCAAATCCCCAGACCATCCCCCTGCGCCAACGACACCAACGACAATCCAGCGGCCGTCATCCCAGCCGTCACCGCCCCAGCAAGCACCTTCCCCCGAGCATTCTCCCGATGCCACGCCAACACCGGCCCCAACCCCGAGGGCGGAGCCGGCTTGGCCGACACCCGAAGATCCCGATAACGATCCTCCTCCGGCAACACAGCCGGACCCCGAAACGCCCTCCCCGCAGGCGGAAACGGCTCACCCGACTGCGAATCAGGACGCGGAGGAAGATCAGCGGCAGGCCCCTGGCGACCGCCGCGAGTCATTGCAATGACTCCGGGAGAACGTCCTTAACCAGCACCGGAAACTCCGCACGGAACCGTTCGGGCGGCATGTCCTGGGGAAGCCGGAGGATTTCGATATAGCGACGAAACTGCGGGTCTTGCATAATCTCACGAACGTCCTCGTCGCTGAGGTTCGCAGTGCGCACCCGGTCCTCAGGGTCCGCGATCCGCCCTCCCTCGGCCCGAGCCTCATGTAGTTGCTCTTGAACTACTTGCTGCGCCTCACTCAACCGACCCTTCTTGTCTGGTTCGAGGGACCGTCGCACCCACTCTTCTCGCGTGATCAGCCCGTCAACCTGATCCAGCTCCAGTTCCCGCCAGGCATTCCGATTCACCCGCGCCCCACCAGCGGCCGAATGCAGGATCCCGTTATACACCAGATCCCACATCCGCCGATCACACTGGAAATCTCGAATCGGCAAATCGACACCATCGTCCTCGTCCGAGAGCGCCAGATGCATCGCTGACGTCGCGTAAGTGACCTCGACTCTGGTCAGCTCGTACAGCCGTACCACTCGATCCCGCGTCGTGATCCCCCACCGGATGACATCCAGCTGAAACCAGTCCGCACCAGCCGAGTACACCCGAAATGTGAACGGTTGGGACATCAGGTATGTACCGGCAGCCACAATGAGCCACACCGGCCATGCCGTCATCCACTCGAACGCATCGCCCCACCGCAACAAAGTCCCCACCGACATGGCGACAACAAGAATCGCAAACGCGACGACAGCACCAGTTACCTTCCCCCGAGGACTCTCACGGTGCCACACCAACACCGGCCCCGACCCCACCGGTGGATCCGGCTTACGCGACACCCGCAACTCACGATCACGATCCCACTCCGCAGGCCGATCACCACCTCGAAACCCTCGACCACGCGGGGGAAACGGCTCGCCCGACTGTGGATCAGGACGCGGAGGCAAGTCCGATTGGCTCTGCTGGCGAGCGCCTTCGCTCATCGACGACCCTCCTCCCCGATCTCTACCGTTTCGTAGTTCGGCATCGGCTCGTACAGCTCGTCGCTCGGATCCGGAACAAAGTATTCCACTACATGGCCGCCAGCGAATCCTCCAGCAACACCACCCGCGATCATGCCGAGCGGCGTAAGCGCAGGGTTGATGATTCCCAGCCCAGCCCCAACCTGGGCACCTGCCCATGAACCCGCGAGCGTTCCACCTGACCGAGCAGCGGCCTGGGTCCAGGATTGCTCACCTTTGAAGGCACCTACGGCCTCAGTACCTATGACCGTGATGCTCGACGCGTATGGCAAGCCTTTCAATACCGAAGCAGCCCGACCACTTCCCGGGGGTAGCTGTCCTTTGCCCGGGTAATGGGCTGCGGCTGCTCGAATCTTGTCCGGCACTTTCTCGGTATACCGTTGAAACTCCGCAACCCGCTCTCGGTAGGAAGCCTCCGCTGCGCGCGCCTCACCGGCTTTACTGAGCAGCAGCTCGCGTCTGGCATCAGTCATATTGAGTAGGGTTCCCGTGGCCCACTTCTGAAGCACTCTCGCTTCATCCGCAAGCGTTTGCGCCCTGGACAGCGCCGCCGCTCGTTCGTTCTCCAATCCACCAACGGCACTGAGTACGTTGCCGGCCGTAGTGGTCCCCACCTTCCAGCCATCGATGTCCCAGTCTTCTGGTCCGGCCATGACCTCGCGGAGGTTGGCGTGGGCTTCGTCCTCCCGGTTGTGGGCGTCCTTGGCGATCTCCAGACACTCGTTGTAGGCGTCGACCTTGGCGTTGTGCGCGCGGACTTGCTCGTTGTACTCCTCGTTCGCCTGCTGGATGATCCGTACCTGCTCCGGCGGCGTATCGGGCCTGACCATGCCGATGGCCGTCTCCGGTGGCGGTCCGGGTCCGCTCGGCTCCTTGATGAACGGTTCCTCGACCTCGAGGCCACCACTGCGGGCCTTGTCGAGCGCCGAGTTCATCCGATCGATCACCTTGTCCAGGGCATCGGCGAACTCACGCAAGGCGCGTTCGTACTCGCGCGCCGTGTAGTCGAGGTCGTCCAGCTTGCGCCCGACCCCATCCACCGAGACGGCGAACGCGTCATGAGCCGGACCTTCCCACCCCGACTCGGCGGCAGCGATACCCCGGTAGTACCAGCCGCCAGCGGCTTCGGCCTGCCCGGCCAGGTCACCCAGCCAGTCCGCCGCCTCCCGGCAGGTTCCCGTGCTGCCGTTGATCGTGGTGTTGATGGCCATGACTCCCCGCGCCCCCTCGGATCAGCCTGCTCCCGGCCGGTGGGCCGGTCTCGAACGCCCGGACGAGCCGTCATCGGTCTCCGGCTCCGCATCGCCATTGTCGACCTCGGGAGCGGGTGCCCGGCCTGGGCGATCCGCGCCGCGCTCGTCCACCGGTGCGTGCTCCAGCGGATCGTCCAACCGTCGTTGAATCTCACTCGTATCGTCCGTCCTGGGGACAGCACCCGGCCCGTACTGGGGCTCGTCGGCGGCGAAGTACTTCTCGTAGCGCAATCGGCCTTCGTTGGTGTTCTCCACCTCGCCGTAGGAACCATCCGCCCGGTCCACCTTGTCGGCAGTGTCGTCCATGTACTGCGCCAGCACGACAGCGATCTGCTGCACCCTGGCCATCGCGTCACCCACCACGTCCGACGAGGCCCCGGCGTCCACCGACTTCGCCTCGGCCTGCGTCGCTCGATCGAGGGTGCTCGCCCCGAGCCGGAACCGGTCCCGCGTCAGTTGGAGCGCGTGACTTTCGTAGCTGTACCCGTCGCCTTCCATGACTTGCCTCGTTACCTATAAGTAGCTTTATCGGCTCCAGTCCTGCACTACGCCCGTGTGTCGCGCCTCCTCCGCCAACACGGGGTTGATCGCCACGCCACGTGCGCCGGACTCGTCTGCCACCTGTTCGATGGAGTCGGCCTCGATCGCCGCCGCTGCCTGGTACGGACCGCACGACTGCCGCAACGCGTCCAGCGAGGTGTACACGCAGAGCAACGGCTTACCCGACTCGTCGGGGTGCAGCTCGGCCATGACCGTGCGGTCGCCCTTGCGCACCGGCCTGCTCGGGATCCACACCCGACCGTCCCCGGCTGGGACCTCCTCGATGCGCTCCAAAGGTTCCTGCGCCCGGGGGTCCGGCTCCGGATACCGGTGACCTTCCGGCAGCCACACGTCCAGGCCCACCAACACGGTGGGACGGATCGCCTCAACCACCCGTTCCAGTTCGGCGAAGCTCGGCCGCGCATGCGGCTGCCCGGCACCGCACGAGGTCGCCAGGCGCGTGAAGCTGGTGAACGCGACGAAGACGATCTCGCCCTGCGGGGTCTGGCGCAGCTCCAGGGCACCGTCCGCGCCGGTGAGCACGTACAGCTCTTCCACCGCACGGCCGGACAGGTCCTCGAACAGCACGAGCGTGGTGCGATCGAACGGCCGCAGTCCATCGCCTTCCGCCATCGGCGTCCCCCTCACCGTCACCTGCGCCTACGGGCGCGCATCACGACGGAAGCACACCCCACTACGCAGCGCAACCCACTTGTTCGCATGGGTAGCAGCTGCCGTGGCTGCAACGTCATCCACGCCGAACGCCGCATCTTAGATGATACCAAAATGGTGCGAAATGATACCATTATGGTATGGCCATGACCTTGCGACTGCCGTCCGAACTCGAGGACGAGCTGCGTGCCGCGGCAGAGGAGGATCGCCGCAGCGTGCAGCAAACCATGGTACTCGCGATCGAGGCATACCTGTCCAGGCGGGAGACGTCCGAGATCAAAGCGGACGCGGAAACTCTCCGTGCCCTGGCCGATGCCCGAGAACAGGTGGCGCGCGGTGAGGTCTACAGCACTGACGAAGTGCTGGCCGCGCTCGACAAGCGTCGTGCACACAGCGCGTGAACGCGTCACCGTACGAGGTCCTGTGGTCGAACGCGGCACGTCGCGCCGTTACGCAGAAGCTTCCGGAAGGCGTAGCGGTGGCCGCCGCGGACCTCATCACCGGCCCTCTCCGCGATCATCCCCGCCGCATCGGTAAGCCACTGGGCGAGGAACTGGCAGGCATATACAGCGCACGGCTCGCACGAGACTGGTGCGTACTGTACGAGATCGACGAGATCTCGCGAGCGATCATGGTTCTCGACATCCGCCACCGCTCGGTCGCTTACCGAGTGCGATGAGGTGCCTCGTGCAAGGAAACGAACGCTTGGCCACCGCTGAGTGAGACCGTCACCGTACTAACCAGCTGAGCGAGAAAGCACTGGTCGGAGCCCTCCCGCTCAGGGCCGCAACAGTTGCCGCACCCGTGCGGCTTCGCGGGTGAGATGGTCACGTTCCGGCACGCTGGTCGCGACGCGGGAGGCCTCGGCATACAGCTCCGCGGCGTGCTCGAGGTCGCCGGCACGTTCGTGCAGGTATGCCGTCACCGCGGCGTAACGGGGCAGGTTGGGGTCCACGTCAGCCAGCGCCGCCAGGCCGGCCTGCGGCCCGTCGGCCTCGCCGACGGCCACCGCGCGGTTGAGCCGCACCACCGGACTGTCGGTGCGGAGCAGCAACTCGTCGTACCACTCCACGATCTGTACCCAATCCGTCTCGGCGGTGCTCCGCGCGTCCGCGTGCAGGGCGGCGATCGCGGCCTGCGCCTGGTACTCGCCCAGCCGGTCGCGGGCCAGCGCGGTCTGCAGGATCGTCACCCCCTCGGCGATCAGGCCGGTGTCCCAGCGCGATCGGTCCTGCTCGGCGAGCGGCACCAAACGACCGCCCGGACCGGTGCGAGACTCGCGACGCGCGTGATGCAGCAGCATGAGCGCGAGCAGCCCCGCGACCTCGGGCTCGTCGGTCAGGGCGGCAAGGTGGCGGGTGAGGCGGATCGCTTCGGCAGCCAGGTCGACGTCCCCGCCATACCCCTCGTTGAACACGAGGTAGAGAACCCGAAGCACCGTCGGCAGGTCGCCGGGCTGGTCGAGCCGCAGCCCCGCGATCCGCCGCTTGGCCCGGCTGATCCGCTGCGCCATGGTCGGCTCGGGGACGAGGTACGCCGTCGCGATCTGCCGCGTGGTCAGGCCGGCGACCGCGCGCAGTGTCAGGGCGACGGCCGGGCCGGGAGGCAGTGTGGGGTGCGCACACAGGAAGTAGAGCCGGAGCGTGTCGTCCGCGGCGGGCACCGGGCCGGGCGGGGGTTCGACCTCCACATCAAGCTCACGTCCCCGCCGCGACGCCTCGGCACGGGCGGCGTCGAGGAACTTGCGCCACGCGACCGTGACCAGCCACGCCTTCGGATCACGCGGTGGATCGTCCGGCCACGTCTCCAGCGCACGGATCAGTGCTTCCTGCACGGCATCCTCGGCCGGCGCGAAGTCGGCTCCGCGCCGGACGAGGACACCGATCACCGCAGGAACCAGCTCCCGAAGCAGCGACTCGTTCACTCGGTCACCGTGGGCTGCTCGGACAGGAACGGGCGCACCTCGAGCCACTCGTGGATCGGCTCGCCGCCTGCCCCTGGAGCGGCGGACAGCTCCCCGGCCAGCGCGACCGCGCGGTCCCACGACTCCACGTCGATGACCATCCAGCCGGCGATGAGGTCCTTGGTCTCGGCGAACGGACCATCGGTCACCGGTGGGCGCCCCTCGCCGTCATACCGCACGAACGCGCCCTCGGGCGCCAGCGCTTGCCCGTCGACGAACTCACCCGTCTCTTCCAATCGGGCGGCGAAGTCGTTCATGTACTGTATGTGCGCGTCGACTTCCTCCGGTGTCCACTTGTCCATCGGCACCCAGTCGCCAACGGGGGTCGGGCCACCCCGGTAGTGCTTCAGCAGCAGGTACTTCATGGCGGTTCTCCTTCTCGTCGCGCGGCCCGTCGTGGCCACTCTCGTCCCTGGGACGGAGCCGGCGCCACATTCTCGACACCCGGAGGCGTGCCGAGTTCCACGACCTAACGTCTTGCCGTCACCGCCCCGGCGTGGCCCCTACCGGGCAGCAGGCTCCCGCGCCATACAACCTCACCAGCCCTGGGCCCGTGGGAGACCCAGGGCGTCCGGTCAGGGCAGGTGTGCGAGCACGTTGACGACTGTGCCGCTGGGATCCTCCACGAAGAAGCGGCGTACACCCCAGGGCTCGTCGGTGAGCGGGTAGACGACACGCGAGCCGCGGCGCACGACCTCGGCGTGGGCCGCATCGACCGCTGCCGGATCACCAACGTCGATCCCGAATCGGGGCGGCGGATCCTCCATCCCGCGTGGCGGCACGATGACCTGTGCCGTGGGGTTGGTCGGCGCTCGCAAGCCCAGCACCGGGTCTTCCATGGCGACCTCGAGCCCGAACACCTCGACGTAGAAGTCGCGGGACGCGGCGAGATCGTCTCCGCCTGCGTAGGAAATGATTCTGCTGATCACAGCCACATCATCGCAGCCACGTTCGGCATCCAGCTTGGTCGAATCGGAAGTCCCGCCGTCACCACGCGGGCCCAGCCGTGATGTGCACAGACAGGACAAGACCTGCGCGCAGGCCTACGAGGGCGTAACGCCCCGCAGGAACGCACGCCAGGCGGGGGAGGGATCGGCGAGGACCGGCGTCGCGGTCCTTCGAGTCGCGCACACCGAGTCCGCTGAACGCGGATTCGCAATTGAATCCCGCAATGGGTACCATAGCGGTATGACAAGGCAGATAGCGATACGGCTTCCTGACGAGCTGGTGGAATTCATCGACGAGGCCGTAGCGCACGGCGAGGCCGCAAGCAGGGCCGAGCTTGTGGGCCAGGCAGTTGAGCGGGAACGACGTCGGGAGATCGCCGCTCGGGACGCCGCCATCCTGGCGCGAACAGGCCCGGATGCCGAGTTGGACGACCTCGCGCGGTTCGCTGCC
The DNA here is from genome assembly GCF_900188115.1 of Haloechinothrix alba. Lineage (GTDB taxonomy): Bacteria > Actinomycetota > Actinomycetes > Mycobacteriales > Pseudonocardiaceae > Haloechinothrix > Haloechinothrix alba. Next base: position 96,706 of record NZ_FZNW01000001.1, read on the forward strand.
CAGACCCCCCTGGATGACCTGGGCTGATGCGGCCTATCCACATCGCGCAGTTGGACAAGTCCCGCCCCGTGCTGGTGCTCACTCGCGAACTTGTGCGCCCGCACCTCACGCGGGTGACCGTCGCCCCGATCACCACGACAACCCGCGGGCTGTCGACCGAGGTGCCGGTGGGGCCAGACAACGGGCTCGACCACGACTGCGTGGTCAGCTGCGACAACATCGTCACGGTTCCCGCCACGACGCTCGGACGCCAAGTCGGCTACTTCCTGCCGCGGCAAGAACCCGGCCTGGCCGAGGCGATCCGCAGCGCCTTCGATCTCACCTGACCACTACACCCCCAGTACGCGCGCCCGCCACCCGGACGGCGCAGTGCTTCCGCCGACCTCGGGGCTCGCGCAGGCTTACGAGGGCGTGACGCCTCGCAGGAACGCACGCCAGGCGGAGGAGGGGACAGCCAGGTAACCGGCATCGCGGTCCTTCGAGTCGCGCACTCCGACGGAAGGCACCCGCGCAGTCAACGCGACCTCCACGCAGTTGCCGCCGTTGCCAGCACTGTAACTGCTCGTGATCCACGTGGCTCGGGTGAAATTCGGGGTAGCCATCACACACCCCTTCCGGTGGCGCGTTAAGAGTACGACGTCACCATCCTATCGAGCAGCTCGCGGGAGGCGTCAGGGTCCAGCGAGTCGGCCCGCAGGCGCCCGAACACCACGCTGTACTGGGTGAACTCCTCCGGCTCCTTGAGGTAGGTGGCACCGAACAGGTCCTCCAGGTACACGGTCGAGAGGCCTTGCTCTTCGAGCCGGAACAGCTGAAACGGGGACGGCATCGTGATGCGATCCGGTGCATCCAGGGGCAGCACGCGGATGGTGATATTGGGCCGCTTCGATGCCGCCAGCAGGTACCGCAGCTGCTCGCGCATGATCTCCCAGCTGCCCTGCACCCGACGCAGCGCCGCCTCGGAGAGCACTACTTCCAGTCGCAAGGAGGGCCGGCCATTGCGTTTCAACGCGGACTTCCGGTTCATCCGGGTCTCCACCTGCTGCTCGATCAGGCGCGGATCAGCCTCCGGCTCCCAGGCCGTGATGGTTGAGCGGGCGTAGTCCTCGGTCTGCAGCAGGCCTGGCACCAGGTCGATCTCGTACGTCCGGATCTCTGTGGCGTCCCACTCCAGGGCGAGGAAGCGACGGAACCAGTCGGGCACGGCATCCCGCTGTCCGGTGCGCTTGCGGCGACGGCGTTTGGGCTGCGCCTCGGCCAGCCGGACGAGGTAGTCCCGCTGCTCCCCGGTGGCCTCGTAGAACTCGGCCAGCTTGCGGATGTCGTCCGGGTCGGCCGTCTGGTTGCCGTTCTCCAGCTTGGACAGCTTCGGGGTCTGGGCACCGATGGCCTTGCATGCCTCCGCCGCCGGGTACCCCGCCTCCTCGCGGAGCCTCCGCAGCTCGATGCCCAGCTGCGTCTTCAACAGCTCCGGATCCGAGGGAATATCCATAAGATGTACTCTAACACTTGCTTACTGAGAAACTTTCTCACTAATATGTCGAGCAACCGGCAATCAAGGAGTAGCCATGACCTGCTCCGACGACCACCCCAGTGCCAACGGCCACGCACCGGCCACCCCCGATCCCGAGCTCCTCAACGAGCTCGCCGCGATCGCGCACGAGGACCGCCCGCGCCTGTTCGCGATCTACGGCACCTACCGCAGGGACCCACATGCCCCCGTGCTCGGTTGGGGGATCGAGTTCCCCACCGGGGGCACGCTCTACCGCTCCGCCTACGACCGCGCCATCCACTCTGCGGACTCCGCCGAGCGTGTACTCGAGGTGCATTCGCTGATCGGCCACGTCCAGCTCGCCTGGCTGGATACCTAGCGACGAGAAAGGCCGGGCCGAGCGGCACTGTCACCGCTCGGCCCGGCCCGAATACACCCCGAGAGAACTAGCTTCCTATTCGGTTATCGAACGAGCACGCAGGGCCCTCAGCCCTCCATGTGGATCGGGTGCTGCTGGCTGGCGCCCAGGGCCTCCTGGAAGATCGCGTCCAGCTCCCCGAAGTTGCCCTCGTCGACGTCGAGGTCGAACATCTCGGCGTCACTCGGAACGGCAGGGGCTGCCGGAGCAGCCGGGACGGCCGGGGCCGCCGGGACGTCCGAGCGCTCCTGAGCGGGCACCGCGGGCGAGTCGGTCACCATGGCGGGGCCGCTGTCGGCCATGACCTCGAGCCCCGACAGGTCACCCTGGCTCGGCGCGAGGAAGTCCGCCTGGTCGGCCTCGAGGCCGCTTGTCACGTCCTCGGCAGGCACCGCGTCCAGCGCGGTCAGGTCCTGCCCGGCCGTCGCCGGAGCGGCGTCCAGGTCGCGCGCACGCGACGTGGGCAGCCCGTCGATCGCCTGGGGCTGCAGCATCGGGCTCAGCTGGCCCGGCCCGAAGCCGGGGTCCTCCAGCGGCATCGGGACGGCGGCGCCGGCGGGACCACCCGAACGGCCCATCTCGGCTCCGTCCATACGCGGCAGCTCGGCGGCGCCCATCTCGGCCCCGTCCAACACGAGGTCGATCTGCGGCACGTCACCGGCGAGGTTGATGTCCGTGGTGTTGGTGCCAACACCCACGGCCTCACCGAAGGCGGGCAGCGAGAAGTTGAACACCTGCACCAGGGCACCCAGCGGCAGCTGGTTGTCCGTGCCGGACAGCGACCCCTGGTCACCGGCGGTCGTGTTCGTGCCGCCGACCGTGCCGATGGTGGTGTTGTCGCCGGTGCCGTGCGAGACGCCACCCAGCGTGGCGGCGTTGCCGAACACCTGCGCGACAGCAGCGGCGGGCACGTCGAATATGTTGCCGGACAGCGACCCCTCCTCGCCGGAGGTGGTGATGTCGCCACCGGAGGTGGACTCCGTGTAGTTGAAGCCGGTGCCGGTGGCCGTGGCCGCCAGCGAGCCGGCGTTGCCGAAGCCCTGCACGATGGGCAGGCCCTGTGCGCTCAGCACGTTGCCTGCCACCGAGCCACTGTCACCAGCGGTGTCGGTGTCGCCACCGGCATTGCTGATGACGTCGTTCATCCCGTCGCCCTCGGCGGTGCCGATCCAGGACGCGGCGTTGCCGAACAGGGCGCCGGAGCCACCGAACGGGGCGGAGATCACGTTGCCGCCGAAGGAGCTGTCGGTGCCGTCCGTCCCGGCGCTACCGCCCGCGTCGGAGGTGGTCACGCTGTCCGAGGTGCCGGAGGCGTTGCCGATCCAGGACGCACCGTTGCCGTGGCCCTGCAGCGGCAGCGCGAGTGCGCCGTTGGCGATGTTCCCGGAGCCGTTGCTCTGTGCCCCGGTCGTCGAGGCGTCGCCACCGGCGGTTGTCTCGCTGACGTTCTCGGCGTCGCCGCTGGCGTTGCCGCCCCAAACGCCGCCGATGCCGAAGACCTGCGCCGGGCCCGAGACAGCGGCCTGCACGATGTTCGCCGACAGCGTGGAGCCGTCACCGGAGGCCTCGTAGTTGCCACCCGCGGTCGTCGTGGTGTCGCCCTCGGCCTCGCCGTGGCCGTTGCCGATCCACGCACCGCCGAGGCCGAAGCCCTGCGCGGGCAGCGCGACGGGGGCCGCGATGATGTTGGAGCCAGCGACCGCGTCGTCGTCGATCGTGCTGCCGTCGCCACCCGAGGAGACGACCTTGGTCTCCTCGGCGGAGCCTTCGCCGGAGCCGATCCACGCACCGCCGACACCGAAGGTCTCGACCGGGGCCGCGACCGGGGTCTGCACGACGTTGCCGCCACCGACCGAGTCCTCGCCGCGGGTGCCGTTGTAGCCACCGGCCTCGACGTTCTTCTCCTCGGTCGCGGTGCCCTCGCCGGAGCCGATCCAGCTGCCGCCGATGCCGAACGCCTCGATGGCGCCCGCGAGCGGGGCGTGCGCGCTGTTACCGCCGAGGAACGAGTCGACACCGCTGGTGTAGGTGCCGCTGCCGGCGTCTGCGGAGTTGGAGTTCTCCGCGTCCGCCTCCGCGTCACCGATCCAGGAGCCGCCGACGCCGAAGGCCTCCACCGGAAGCGCGACCGGAGCGTCGACCATGTTGCCGCCACCGACCGACTCGTCACCCGAGGTGTTCGAGAAGGCGCCGGCCTTGGTCTCGGTCTCGTTGCTGTTGGTGCCCTCGGTGCCCGCTGCCGCGGTACCGATCCAGGTCCCGGCGATGCCGTGGCCGGTGCCGTTGCCCGCACCCTCCGGCTCGACGATGTTGCCCGAGAGCACGCTGTCGTCGCCGTTGGTCTGGGTGTAGGTGTCGATGTCGTTCATGCCGGGACGGGTGCCCCCGCCGGTGGCCGACACCGAGTTCTCCTGGTTGTGGCTGTCGGCCTTGCCGATCCACGAGCCGGCGCTGTTGTTGAGCGCGAGCGGTGCCGCCAGCGGTCCCGCCCCGGCGTTGCCGGAGCCGACGCCGTTCTCACCGTCGGTCGCGATGGAGCCGCCGCTCTGGGTCTCGGAGTCGCTGGTGCTGCCGTCCGACTCGGCCGTGCCACCCCAGGTGGCGGCGTTGTTGTTGAACTGCAGCGGCGTCGCCCAGTGCCCGGCCAGCACGTTGCCGGACAGCACCCCGTCGGAGCCGTCGGTGGTGACGTCGCCACCGCTGGTGGTGTCCTGGTCCGCGTTGTTGTTCGACGAGCTCGCGTCCCCGCCGATGGACCCGGCGTTGTTCGCGACCTGGATCGGGGCGGCCCAGTCGAGGTCGATCACGTTACCGGCCAGCGTGTCGCCCTGGCCGCTCGTCGAGATCTCGTGGGAGTTGTCGGTCGACTGCGACGAGTCGCCGCCCTCGACGTGCGCGTCGCCGAGAATCCCGAACGCGTTGTTGCTGAACTGGATCGGAACGACGAGGTCCGCGGCGATCTGGTTGCCGTTGAACTGGTCGCCCGAGTCCTGACGCTCGCTGCGCGGCAGGTTCGCGCCTGTCTGGCCGGTGACCGGTGCCGTAGCCGTCTCGACCTGCTTGGTGACTTCCGACAGCGGTCCCGCGACCTCCGCGGGAGCACCGTCGGTTACCTGGCCGGTCGGCACGGGTGCCGAGCCGACGCCGGACTCCTCGGAACGCGAGGTCGCGCCCGCGTCACTGAGTCCGTCCGTTACCGGCTCGGTGACGTCCTTGGTGCTGATCTCCTCGTTGAATTCCGGGAGATCCTGCTGGTCCTGCCCGAGCACGGCGACGGCGTTGTTCTCGGACTGGATCGGAACCGAGATCGACCCGTCCAGCGGGCTCGCCGGTGACTTGTCCGGGTCGACATTCTCATCAGCGGATGCGATGCCGGTACCGAGCATCAGCAGACCACCGGTGACCAGCGCGGTCTGGAATCCACGCTTCGCCCAGTTCTGCATGAGTAGTTTTCTCCTTCGTTAGATCTTTCGAGATTCCCGTTGAGGGTGGGGATCGGGTACTGGAACGAGCAGGGCAGCACCCGGCGAACTGCGGACGCAGAATGTCCGCGGGGGGATGAACGCGAGACGGAGAGGCCGGCCGACGGTGCGGTCACAGGATGCGCAGCGCGAGGCATGCGCTCGGACCGGCGGTCTCGCGGTGAATAACCTCAGTCAGGTGTGACGCCGGGCTGCTGACCCGGCTCGAACGGCACCCGGCTGGCGCCGTCCGTCGCGCCGTGCGTCTCAACGACGTCCGCGGCTTTGCTGAAACCCAGGATCGAGGTCAGCGGTGTGTGATCCACCGTGTGCGCAGACCCGATGCTTCCTGTGGCCGGGACGGACGAGGGCGCGGAACCACTCTCGGAAGAGTGCGCCATCGCCTCGTGCAGCGCGGAGCCTGCTCCGGCGCCGACGGAGTCGTCGTCCCGCGGGACGGAGTCCGCCCCGCTCTCGATCACCGAGGTCGCGTCGTCGCGCACGACGCCTGATGCGTCGTCGTCGACGATCTCGGCCACGTCCTCGTCCGTGTCCCGGACGGCAGGGGCATTCTCGGGCTGTTCGGCTTGATCGCTCGTTCCACCCGGAAGGTCGGCGATGTCGTCGACACCGGGGCGGAACCAGTCACGGAACCGCTCCGGCAAGTCAGAACTTCCGTCGAGCCGGTCGAACCGCTCGGCGGCATCGTCTTGCCACAGCAGCAGGCCCTCGATCGAGTCCGCCGTCGTCGACAGCGACTCCTCGAGCTCGTCCTGCGTCCGCTCACCGCGCTTACGCAGTGTGGCCCCGTCCGACCCGGTGGACTCGGCCGACCCGGCCACGGCGCTGTCGCCGCGGTCGGCTCCGTCCTCGTCCGATTCCGAAGCGTCTTCCGACTCGGCGCCGGAGGACTCCTCGTGCGGTTCGCCGCCCGTGCGCAACGAGTCGGCGACCCGGTCGAGGCTGGAACGGGTCCAGGAGGATGCTTTCTCACCGACGTCGCGGAGGTCGCCGTCCGAATCGGCGGCGTCGTCCTCGACAGTCCATACCGTAGAATGACCCGACTGCTCGAGACTCGCGGACTCGGCACTCGCGGTCGAGATCGTCCAAGCCGCTGCGGTGCCCACCACCGTGCCACCAAGCACGATCAGCGCACGGGTGCACCAACGTCGCACGCGCATACCGCGCTTCGCGATCGCTGAAGCCACCTCGGTCACCGCAACTTCCTTGCTCTCGACTCGAACTCTGGACGTGTGCGACCCCGACAGCCACTCGAATCCTCGGGCTGGCCGGCGAGCGAACCCGCCAGCAGGCGATCGCACACAGTGTCCACGCACGCACCACTTGTGATGCGCCACGTCGAGAGTGGCAAACTCCGCGTCGATCTTGCACGCGACACGCGAACAGTGACCCTGATCGTGTGACGAACACGCACTGCCATCACCTACTACCGCACGTGATCGACCAGCTCCCTGCACGCACCGCAGCCACAGTCACCCGCACACCGCACGCTCCGCGGAAATTCGAGAATCGCCACGCCAACGCACGGCGGGCTCGATACGGTGGCACTGTGACCAAGAACCTTCCCACCGCGGACGACGACGTGCAGGACCCGCAGGCAGCCGGGACCGGAACCAGGCAGGCCACCGGCGACGACTCCGCACCGGGCGCGGCTAACGAGCAGGGCGATCGCGCCGAGACCACCGACGGCACGGGTACGCCCGGACAGGCCCCTTCCGGCGACTCGCTGACCAACGCGGCCGTCACCGAGCTCGTCCCCAAGGGCTTCCGGGTCGCCGCCGCGTTCTCGTGGCGTTTCCTCGTCGTCGCTGCGGCGGTGGCGGTGCTCGGTTGGCTCGTGGCCGAGCTGTCCATCGTCGTGATCACGTTGAGCATCGCGCTACTGCTCGCCGCGCTGATGAACCCAGCCGTCGACGCCCTCGAACGCGCACGGATGCCGCGCGAGCTGGCAGGAAGCATCGTGCTCGTCGGCGGGCTCGGACTGCTCGGCGGGGTGATCGCCTTCGTGGTCACGCAGTTCACGCGCAACCTGCCGGAGATGCAGGACCACATCAACGAAAGCCTCGACCAGTTCCGGCAATGGATGACGACCGGGCCGATCGGGCTGGACACCGCGGATATCCAGGGCTTCGTCGACCAGGCGGTCAGCTTCGTCCAGGAGAACCAGGCATCGCTGACCACCCAGGCGCTCTCCACGGCAGGCGTGGTGGGGCAGATCGTCACCGGGATCCTGCTCGTCCTGGTCATCCTGCTGTTCTTCCTGCTGCACGGCGAGCGCATCTGGACGTTCCTGACGCGCGGCGCCCCGTCCTACGCGCGCGCCCGGGTCCACCTGGCCGGTCGGCGTGGCTTCGAGACCCTCGGCAAGTTCATGCGCGCCACCGTCATCGTCGCCGTGGTCGACGCGGTCGGCATCGGTGTCGGCCTGGCGATCGTGGGGGTTCCCCTGGTCATCCCGCTGGCCACGCTCGTGTTCCTCGGCGCGTTCGTCCCCATCGTCGGCGCCGTCGTCACCGGGGCTGTCGCCGTACTGGTCGCACTGGTCACCGTCGGCTGGATCGGCGCGCTGGTGGTCCTCGGCGTCGTGATCGCCGTCCAGCAGCTGGAAAGCAACATCCTGCAACCGCTGCTGCTCGGCAGGGCCGTGCGGTTGCACCCGCTTGCGGTGGTACTGGCGATCACGGCAGGTGTGTTCATCGCGGGCATCATCGGTGCGCTGCTTGCCGTGCCGCTGCTCGCGGTGATCACTGCCGGGGTGAAGTCCCTGACGCAGGAAACGCCGGAGGAACCCCGGCAACCGCACATCCCGAAGTTCGCCCGCAGGCTCGCCCCGAACCTGGTGAAGAAGCAGCACGGCAGCGAGCACCCCGAGCCCGAGCAGGCAGGGGACCGGACCGAAGAACCCCCGGACCCCGAACCGCGCCAGTGACCGGCCCGCCCACCTACCTGAACGCCCTGACCCGCGACCCGACCACCGCGTTGTGGTGGGGAGCGGTGGCGTTACGCGCCATCCTGCTCTCCTTCGCCGTCGGCGCCGTCACCATGCACAGCGACGACTACCAGCGACCGTGGCTGGCCTGGACGGTCCTCGGCACCATGTCCGTGTGGACGCTGCTGACCAGCATCGCCTACACCCGCGGGAGCTGGCGGCGCGCCTGGCTCGTCGTCCTCGACGTCGTCCTGGCCAGTGCCCTGATGCTGACCTCCCCGCTGCTGCTCACCGAGCAGATGTACGCGGAGCAGGCACCGCTGATCACCACCGTCTGGGTCGGGGCGATGCCGGTCATCGCGGGCATTCGGTTCGGCCCGGCAGGCGGCGTCCTCGCAGGGGGCTACCTCGCGGTCGGTACCGGGTTCGCGCAGATGCGGGTGGATCTCGACGTCGTCCGGGACGGGGTGCTGCTCGTCGCCAGCGGGCTGGTCGTCGGGCTGGCGGCGGAGGCCCTCCGGCGCGCCGCGGTAGCCCTCTCGGAGGCGGAACGCGCCGAGGCGGCTCGCGCCGAGCGGGAACGGATCGCCCGCTCCATCCACGACAGCGTTCTCCAGGTACTCGCCCGCGTCCGTAAGCGCGGCGCCGACGTCGGCGGCGAAGCTGCCGAACTCGGCGAGCTGGCGGGTGAGCAGGAGATCGCGCTGCGCTCGCTGATCGGCACGAGCACCGAGCTCGGTCGGGGGCGGGGTGAGCGGGGCTCAGACGACCTCGGGGCGCGGCTGCGCATGCTGGCGACCTCCACCGTGCGTATCTCGGCGCCTGCCTGCGAGGTGACGCTGCCGGACCACGTCGTGGATGAACTCGAGGCCGCGGTGCGGGAGGCACTGACGAACACCGCCAAGCACGCAGGCAGCGACATCGGTTCCTGGGTGCTCGTCGAGGACCTCGGTTCCGAGGTCGTCGTCAGCGTGCGCGACAACGGCCAGGGCATCGAGACCGGCAGGCTCGAGCGCGCCGAGGAAGAGGGCAGGCTCGGCGTCGCACGCTCGATCAAGGGCCGGGTGCACGAGCTCGGTGGCACCGTCACGCTCGACACGGCCCCCGGAACCGGCACCGAGTGGGAACTGCGCGTCCCGCGTGACCGTCCATCCCGTCAGGAGCGAGCCGAGCTGAACCGATCAGGCAAAGGGGCACAGGTATGAGCGATATGTCCCTCTCGGTCATGGTCGTCGACGACCATCCGATGTGGCGCGGCGGTGTCGCGCGCGACCTCGAGGAGCGCGGGTTCACGGTGCCCGCTACGGCCTCCGACGCACCCGGCGCGGTGCGGGCGGCCGGTGCGGTGCGCCCGGACGTGGTGTTGATGGACCTCACGCTCGGTGAGACCTCCGGCGTGGATGCGACCAGGGAGATCACCGGAACGCTGCCGGACACGAAGGTGCTCGTGCTCTCGGCGAGCGGGGAACACGCGGACGTGCTCGAAGCGGTCAAGGCAGGCGCGTCCGGGTACCTGGTGAAGTCCGCGTCCGCCGAGGAACTGATCGATGCGGTGCGGCGCACGGCCGAAGGCGACCCGGTGTTCACCCCCGGCCTCGCCGGGCTGGTGCTCGGCGAGTTCCGCCGCATGGCCGACGCCCCGGCGAGCACGGACTCGGCACCGCAGGTGACCGACCGCGAGACCGAGGTGCTCCGCCTGGTCGCCAAGGGGCTCAGCTCCCGGCAGATCGCGACGAAACTGACCATCTCGCCGCGCACCGTGGAGAACCACGTGCAGTCCACGCTGCGCAAGCTGCAGCTGCACAACCGGGTCGAGCTGGCCCGGTACGCCATCGAGCACGGCTTCGACCAGGACGAGGACTGACCGTGCGCAGCCCGGCGGCGCGGCGCACGCTCAGGGACGGGATCCGGGTCTTCCCCGATTCGCCCGCGCGACAGGCGCCCTAGCATCGGGACCGTGAACGACACCGACACACCCGGCACGGACGGCTCCGTCCCGACCCGCGAACTGCGCGTCAGCGACGCCGAGCGGGACTACGTCGTCGGGCTGCTGCAGAAGGCCACCGGTAAGGGACTCATCAACCTCGACGACTTCAGCGACCGCGCGGACAGCGCCTACGCGGCGCGTACGAGGGCGGAGCTGAACACGGTGCTGACCGACCTGCCCGGCCTGGTGCACCGGGAGTCGCCGCCTGCGGGGGTGTCCGGCACACCGGCAGGCACCGCCGCACCGGACCGTCGGCTCGAGCTCACCGCGCACTACTCGAGCCTGACCCGCAACGGGCGCTGGCACGTGCCCGAGCGGCTACTGGTGCGCAACCGGTACGGCAGCACCAAGCTGGACTTCACCGAGGCGCGGATCGACAACCCGGTCGTACAGCTCGAGCTGGACATCAAGTGGGGCTCGGTACTGATCATCATCCCGACCGAGGCCGCCGCGGACGTCGACGCGATCACCGAGATCAAGTACGGCTCGCTGGAGGACAAGACGCGCTCGACCGGCACGGCGGGAACACCGCGGATCGTGCTGTCCGGCCGGGTACGCGGCGGCTCGCTCACGATCCGCCACCCCAAGCGCGGCTGGTGCCTGTAGCGGCGCGCGCCGGCCGCACACCCCGCCGGGTGGGAGCCCAAGGTGACATTGGGTTCTTCTAAGGAGCCCAATGTCACCTTGGGCTCCCACCCGGCGGCTCAGGGGACATCGGCGGCTGTGGGGTAGGAGTCCTGGGTGCCGCGCACGGTCACGGAGATCGCGGCGACCCTGGCCGCGTGCTCGGCGGCTGCGACCAGCCCGGCGCCCGCCGCGAGCCGCGCCGCGAGCGCCCCGGAGAACGCGTCGCCCGCACCGGTGGTGTCGACCACGGTGACCGGCTCGGCATCCACCCAGGTGACCTCCCCGGAACCGTCGGCGACCACAGCGCCCCGCCCGCCGCAGGTCACCACCACCGCGCGCGGGCCGGTGGCGCGCAGCTCTCGTGCCAACCCGGCCGGATCCGCTGCCTGGTCGTCCTCCCGGCCGAGCAACCAGCAGGCCTCGTGGGTGTTGACGATCAGCGGGTCCGCCGCCGCCATCGTCCCGGCATCCAGCGCCACCACGGGCGAGGCATTCAGCACCACCCGAACCCCGGAGGCGACCGCGGAACGCACCGCGGCGCGCACCGCCTCGAGCGGCACCTCGAGGACCGTGCACAGCACAGCCGCCCCGGCCAGCACCTCCCGCGCGGCGTGTACGTCCTCGGCACCCAGCGCCGCGTTCGCCCCGGGGGAGACGATGATCGAGTTCTCCCCGTCCGGGGTCACGGTGATGTACGCGGCGCCGCTCGGAGGCTCCCCCCGCCGCATCAGCCGGGTACCCACACCGGCCTCCCGCAGCGCGGAGAGCAGCTCGTCACCGGCAACGTCCTGCCCGACGGACCCCACCATCGCCACCGTGGCACCCAGTCTCGCGGCCGCGACGGCTACGTTCGCACCCTTACCGCCCGTACTCGTCCTGGTATCCCCGCCGAACACGGTCTCACCGGGCCCGGGACGGCGCCGCACCTCGACCGTGACGTCCCGGTTCGCCGAGCCGACCACGACAAGCGCGGCGTCCCGCGACAGGTCACCGGACGTGTCGAGAGCACACATGACCGCCAGCCTCGCACTACCCGGGCGGGCGCGCTACGGCCACCGGGCAGCAGGAGGGCTGCGCCGAACAACCCGGCCGGTGAACCGTCCTACAGCCCGGGCTGGCAGGCCCAGCCACGTTTACATCTTCAGTAGAATCACTCAATGGCCGTATCGGCCACGGGAGTCGCTCGTTGTCCGTGACGTCGGTATGTATACGGCCGCATTCGTCCGGTGACGCCTCCGGCGCGCCGGTCGAACCGAGTCGCCGGCGTCGACCACGTTGCCCCCCGAGTGGTCGACGTCGGCGGCGCCTGTCTACGTCGATCACGAACGACCATCGAGGGCCGAGCAGAATAATGCGACAGACACCGCCACGCCCCGCCTGGTCGGACATGAGCACCGAGATCCGGCAGACCGCCCGCGCCCTGCTCTCCGGGTACGGAGCCGACGGTGTCACGCTCCGCGCGATCGCCCGCGAGCTGGGGATCACCGCGCCGGCTCTGTACCGCTACTACCGCTCGCACTCCGACCTCCTCGAGCACCTGCGCAGGGACATCTGCACGGAGCTGGCCGCCGAGCTGACCGCGCACATCGCCGCCGCCGGTGAGGAGAACGGACTCGATCAGTTCTTCGCCGCGCTGCGCGGGTTCCGCGCCTGGTCACTGAAGCATCCCCAGGAGTTCGCTCTGGTCTTCGCCTCCCGCCGCGCGGACGTCGCGGGGTCCGCGACACCGCTGGACGAGGCGACCGAACCGTTCGGCAGGGTGTTCATCACCAGCGTGTGGCAGGTGCTGAGCGTCCACGACGTCACCGTCCCGCCGGACGAGCGGGTGCCCCGTGCGCTGCGCCCCGATGTCGCCGCCTTCCGCGCCGCGCTGCTGGAGCTGCTGGCGAGCACGACGGAGGAACGGTTCGACGACACCAAGCTCACCATGGGCATCGCGTACCTGATGGTGCAGTACTGGACCCGGATCTTCGGGCACGTGACCCTCGAGGTGTTCGGCAACGTGCCGATGCCCACCGCCGACCCTGACGCGTGGTTCGACGCGATGCTCACCGACATCGCCCAGGAGCTCGGTCTCGCGGACGGGGTGTGAACGGCGCGGCGCACTACGGTGGGGTCGGTTCCCGGCCGGGCCGCACTCCTCGCCGGGCCAGGATGCTCGCCCGGCCCCCGTCCGCCTAGACCACGACGTTGACCAGCCTGCCGGGCACCACGATCACCTTGCGCGGCTCGCCGCCGTCGAGCGCTGCCGCGACCTTCTCCTCGGCGAGGGCAGCGGCCTGCACCGCATCCTGATCGGCATCGGCAGGCACCGTGACCCGCGAACGCACCTTGCCGTTGACCTGGATCGGGTACTCGACCGTCTCGTCGACCAGGTACCGTTCATCGGCCTCCGGGAAGGGCCCGTGCGCCAGTGACCCCTCGTGCCCGAGCCGGTGCCACAGCTCCTCGGCGACGTGCGGGCACATCGGGGCGATCATCAGCACCAGTGCCTCGGCCAGCTCCCGCGGCGTGGCCTCGGCCGCGGAGTAGGTCTTCGTGACGTAGTTGTTCAGCTCGATGAGCTTCGCGCCTGCCGTGTTGAAGCGCAGCCCCGCGAAGTCCTCCCGGACCCCCGCTATCGCACGGTGCAGCTGCTTACGGTCCTCCGTGCTGGTCTCGACGTCGGCGACGCGCAGCCTGCCGGTGTTCTCGTCGACGATCAGCCGCCACAGGCGCTGCAGGAACCGGTGCGCACCGACGACGTCCTTGGTCGCCCACGGGCGGGAGTCCTCGAGCGGCCCCATGGACATCTCGTAGAACCGGAACGTGTCGACCCCGTACTCCTCGGCCATCTGGTCCGGGGTGACCACGTTCTTCAGGCTCTTGCCCATCTTGCCGTACTCCTGCGTGACCTCCTCGCCGTTGTAGAAGAACCGCCCGTTCTCCTCGACGACCTCCTCGGCGGGCACGTACACACCACGCGAGTCGGTGTAGGCGTAGGCCTGGATGTAGCCCTGGTTGAACAGCTTGCGGTACGGCTCCTCGGAGGAGACATACCCCAGGTCGTACAGCACCTTGTGCCAGAACCGGGAGTACAGCAGGTGCAGCACGGCGTGCTCGACCCCACCGACGTAGAGGTCCACACCACCGGGGTCGTCCGGGCCGTGCTCCTCGGGCCGCGGACCCATCCAGTAGCGCTCGTTCTCCGGGTCGCACATCCGCTCGGAGTTCGTCGGGTCGATGTAGCGCAGCTGGTACCAGCACGAACCCGCCCAGTTCGGCATCGTGTTCGTCTCCCTGCGGTACGGCCGCTTGCCGTCTCCCAGGTCCAGCTCCACCTCGACCCAGTCGGTGGCCTTCTCCAGCGGCGGCACCGGCTTGGTCTCCGCTGCCTCGGGGTCGTAGGTCGCCGGGGAGTACTCCTCCACCTCGGGCAGCTCCACCGGCAGCATGTGCTCGGGAAGGGCGTGCGCGATGCCCTCGACGTCGTAGACGATCGGGAACGGCTCACCCCAGTACCGCTGCCGGGAGAACAACCAGTCACGCAGCTTGTACTGCACGTCGGCACCGCCGTAGCCGTGCTCGGACAGCCACGTGACGACGGCGTCCTTGGCCTCTGTGATGTCCAGCCCGTTGAGGGAGAAGCCCTCGTCGTTGGCGGAGTTGACGACCACGCCGTCACCCAGGTAGGCCTCGCCGTCGAAGTCGTCGTCCGGCTGCACCGTCCGGATGATCTCCAACCCGTACGCCTCGGCGAAGTCCCAGTCGCGCTGGTCCTGCCCCGGCACGGCCATGATCGCGCCCGTGCCGTAGCCCATCAGCACGTAGTCGGCGACGAACACCGGGATTCGAGCCCCGTTGACCGGGTTCACCGCGTAGCAACCGGTGAACACACCGGTCTTGTCCCGGTTCTCCTGGCGGTCCATCTCGGTCTTCAGCGATGCGGCGTGCCGGTAGGCCGCCACGGCCTCGGCCGGGCTCGAGGCGCCACCCGTCCAGCGCTCGTCCACGCCCTCGGGCCACTGCTCCGGCGTGAGCTCGTCCACCATCGGGTGCTCCGGGGCCAGCACCATGTACGTCGCGCCGAACAGCGTGTCCGGACGCGTGGTGAACACCTCGATCGAGCTCGCGGCAGCCTCGTCGCCGGCTTCGGTTGCCGCGGCGTGCACCGGGAAGTGCACCGTCGCGCCACGCGACCGGCCGATCCAGTTGCGCTGCATCGCCTTGACCTTCTCCGGCCAGTCCAGCCGGTCCAGGTCGTCGATGAGCCGGTCGGCGTAGGCCGTGATCCGCATCATCCACTGTTTCAGGTTGCGCTGGAACACGGGGAAGTTGCCGCGCTCACTGCGCCCCTCCGAGGTGACCTCCTCGTTGGACAGCACCGTCCCCAGCCCGGGACACCAGTTCACCGGCGACTCGTCGACATACGCGAGGCGATGCGTGTCCAGGATCGCGCTGCGCTCGATGCGGGTGAGCTCGCTCCAGTCCCGCCCGTCCGGCGTGGCGCGCTCACCCCGCTCGTACTGCTCCTCCAGCTCCGCGATCGGCCGGGCCTTGCCCTGCTCGGCGTCGTACCAGGAGTTGTAGATCTGCAGGAAGATCCACTGCGTCCACCGGTAGTACTCCGGGTCGATCGTCGAGATGCGCCGCCGCGTGTCGTGACCGAACCCCAGCTGGCGCAGCTGGGCAAGGTACCGCTCGATGTTGTTCTCGGTGGTCGTGCGCGGGTGCTGGCCCGTCTGCACCGCGTACTGCTCAGCGGGCAGCCCGAACGCGTCGAAGCCCATGGTGTGCAGCACGTTGCGGCCGGTCATCCGGCTGTAGCGGGCGAAGACATCGGTGCCGATGAACCCGAGCGGGTGCCCGACGTGCAATCCCTGCCCGGACGGGTACGGGAACATGTCCTGCACGAACAGCTTGTCCTCGGGGACCCCGGCGTCCTCGGCGAGCGGACCGGTCGGGTTCGGCGCGTGGAACGTGCCGTGCTCGTCCCAGTACTGCTGCCAGCGGCGCTCGACGTCACCGGCGACCGCGGCCGTGTACCGATGTGGCGGCGCGCCCTCGGTCGACTCGTTCATCGCAGAAACCTTTCCCTGTTCCTACCGCACCTCACCGATGGACGGACCGGTTCATCAGTCACCTGTCCCGGTGGGGTGCGGGTAGTGCGTTACTCGTCGCGGTATCCCCGATACGACTGAGCCCCCCAGCCCGGCGGGCATGAGGGGCCGCCGCGCTGAACGTCGCGGTCAGCGCGGTCCGCTCGGAAGGAGACCGGTCCTCGCCATAGCACTCATCCTAGCTACCGGTACAGCGGGCACCGTGCCCGGCTCGCGTGTGACGTACGCGGCTAACCCGTGTACCCGCGCCCCGGCAGCCTGCACAGTCGCGCTTATCCTCGGCTCGTGGTATTCCTCGCACTCATCCCCATCCTCGGGGGCGTTCTCACCGGCTGGGGCGGCTACCTCGGTTGGCGCGGCCGTATCCCCCGCGACCGCGGGACAGGCGTGCGCACGTGGGCCACCCTGCGCAGCGACGAGGCGTTCCGCGTGGGAAACAAGGTGGCGGGCCTGCCGACGATGACCGCAGGAGGTGTCGGCGTGGTCGCAGGGGGCGCGGCGTTTCTCATGCCGGACACGCTCGGCATACTGCTCGCCGTGGGCCTCGGCGTGCTCGGCATGATCGCGCTGACCGGGGCGGGCGGCATGCTCGGGCACCGGGCCGCCACCACCGTCAGTGACCCGGCACCGGCCGGAGGATGCGGCGGCTGCGCCTGCGGCACGGGCGGCTGCGGCGCGGGGTGAGGCCGCGGGGAACGCCCCCGCCACCGTCAGTTGAGCTGCAGATCACCCGGGTGTGTCGCGAGCAACGCCGTCGGTACCCCCTGCCTGCGCAGCACATGCCCCCACAGGTCCGTATCCGGGCCGGCCAGCACATCTCCCGGCAACGCGGGAACCGTCAGCCAGTCACCCCTTTCGATCTCGCCTGCCAGCTGACCGGCGTCCCAGCCCGCGTAACCCGCGAACACCCGCAACCCGCGCAGCCGGTCGACCAACGCGTCCGGATCCGAGTCGAGCACCACCAGCGCCACCGGCCCGCGCACACCGATCGTCCCCGGAACGACGCCTGCGGACTCCCCGGCCCGCAGCGCGGCCAGGCACAACGGGGTGTCCTGCTCCACGGGCCCGCCGACGAACACCGAGGGCGGCTCGACCACATGCCCGGACCAGGACGGCAGGACCTCGTCGACCGGTACCTCGCTCGGCCGGTTCAGTACGACCCCCAACGTGCCCTCCTCGCTGTGGTGGAGCACGTATACGACCGTCCGGCGAAAGTTCGGGTCCGACATGCCCGGGTCGGCGACCAACAGGGACCCCTGCTCAACATCGGAGATCGCTCGCACGCCGGTCATGATCTCACTCGGCTCGCGCGCAGGCGGACCGACCTCCGCACACGCCTCACGACCTCCACCACGGCGCCGAGCTGCTGCCTCCCCGGCGTGCGTCGCCTGGTTCGGGCCACGGCCCACCCGGACGGTGCCTACGCGAGCTGGAACGGCCGGGTTCTCAGCGCAAGGACATCCGCGTCGGACGGCACCGTAATGCTCGTGGCTGACGGGCACGAGCCGGTCCCGGACGACTTCGACACCGAGGTCGACGGGCTTCCTGCGAAGGCGGTCGAGCACGACCGGCTGCCGTGCCTGTTCCACCTCACGACGCACTGCGTGCTGGCCGGCGAGGAGTTCGCGGTCGACGCGCACGACGGTGACCGTCTCCGGCTGCGCTGGACCGGTACCGACCCCGCAACGGCGGCCCGGCTCGGGCTCGAGCTGCTCGGTGACCCCGGGTCGTTCGGCACCGAGGCAGGCGTCGGCGAACGGACGGCGCTGTGGCAGGTCCGGCGTGACCTGCACCGCGTCTCCCCGCCGTCCGGGGACGCCACCGGGGACGCCACCGGGGTGGAGGGGAGCGCGACACAGCGGCTACTGCACCGCATCGGCCACCACCTCGACACCGGCGCCCTGGCCGTGTGCTGAATGACGCTTTCACTCCATATGGAGGGTTGAATGACGCTTTCACTCCACAAGCGGGAGTGAAAGCGTCATTCAGCGTAACCCCTGGTCGGCGGCCCAGCGGTAGAGTTCGGCAATGGCCTCGTCCCGGTCGAGGGGACCGCGGTCGAGCCGCACGTCCTTGAGGTGCTTCCAGGCCTTACCCACCATCGGGCCCGGCTCGATCCCCAGGAGCTCGATGATCTCGTTGCCGTCGAGGTCGGGCCGGACCTTCGCGAGATCCTCCTCCGCGCGGATACGCGCGATCCGTTCCTCGAGGTCGTCGTAGCTGCGCTGCAGCGCTGCGGCCTTGCGCTTGTTCCGCGTCGTGCAGTCGGCACGGACGAGCTTGTGCAGCCGCGGCAGCAGCTCTCCGGCGTCGGTGACGTACCGGCGCACCGCCGAGTCGGTCCACTCACCCTTGCCGTAGCCGTGGAACCTCAGGTGCAGGAACACCAGCTGGGAGACATCGGAGATGATCTCCTTGGAGTAGCGCAGCTTGCGCAGTCGCTTACGCGCCATCCGCGCGCCGACAACCTCGTGGTGATGGAAACTCACCCCACCGCCCGGTTCGAACCTGCGGGTGGCCGGTTTGCCGATGTCGTGCAACAGCGCGGCCAGCCGCAGCACCAGGTCCGGCTCGCTCACGGGCTCGTGCTTGCGCTCCAGCTCGACAGCTTGGTCGAGCACGGTCAGCGAATGCTGGTAGACGTCCTTGTGCTGGTGGTGTTCGTCGATCGCCAGACGCATACCGGGGACCTCCGGCAGCACGTACTCGGCGATCCCGGTGTCCACCATCAGCTCGACACCCCGGCGGGGATGCTCGCCCGTCATCAGCTTGGACAGCTCCGCCTGCACGCGCTCGGCGCTGATCCGGTCGATCTGCCCGGCCATCTGGGTCATGGCATCCACGACGCGCTGCTGGGCGGCGAACCCCAGCTGCGCGGTGAAGCGCGCGGCACGCAGCATCCGCAGCGGGTCGTCCGCGAACGACTCGTCGGGCGCCGCCGGAGTGTCCAGCACCCCCTGAGACAGCGCTTGGAGCCCGCCGTGCGGATCCACGAACGACTTGCTCACCAGGTCGATCGCCATCGCGTTCACGGTGAAGTCCCTGCGCAGCAGGTCGTCGGAGATACTCTCGCCGAACACCACCTCCGGGTGCCGCCCGATCCTGTCGTAGCGGTCGGCACGGAACGTGGTGATCTCCATCTGGGTGCCGCGCCTGGTCAGCGCCACGGTGCCGAACTCGACGCCGGTCTCCCAGATGGCATCGGCCCACCCTCGAACCAGCCGCAGCACCTGCTCCGGGCGGGCATCCGTGGTGAAGTCCAGGTCGCCTACCTCGTCGGAGAGCCTGCCCAGCATCGCGTCCCGGACGCTGCCACCGACCAGGTACAAGCGGTGGCCCGCCTCGCTGAACATCCTGGCGAGCTCGTCGGCGACGGGGGAGATCCGCAGTAACTCGATCACCGCGTTGCGCTTGGCGGAAGATTCGGACACAACTCATCAGAGTACCGGCGCGCTGCGCGCGGGCGAGCGGTGGCCTGATCCGTGAGCCAGGCCATGCACCGCTGTTCGAGCGACCGGAATACCGCGTGACCTGCGATTTCCCGGCCGGCGACCGGACCGGAGCCCGGACGGGGGGTCCCCGCGGACGTCGCCGATCCCGGACTTCTTCACAAGACGAGCAGGGTACGTGCTCTAACATCGCATCATGCCTTCGTCTGCCGGTCACTCCGGCGCCGCCAGTCCAGGGCGCCGCCCCCGACGTCACCGGCGCCGTCGTATGACCACGGTGAACGAGACTTCGGCCGGTGGCCTCGTGGTGGACGGCGCACGCACGCACGCCGTGCTGATCGGCAGACTGGACCGTAACGGCTCGCTGCTGTGGTCACTACCGAAGGGCCACATCGAGGAAGGCGAGTCGCGGGAACAAACCGCCGTGCGCGAGGTGAAGGAGGAGACCGGTATTTCGGCACGTGTGCTGGATTCGCTCGGTACGATCGACTACTGGTTCGTCGCCGACGGCAGGCGCGTGCACAAGACGGTGCACCACTTCCTCCTCGAGGCCACCGGCGGGGAGTTGTCCACAGCCGATACCGAGGTGACCGAGGTCGCCTGGGTACCGTTTGCCGAACTCGCCGATGTGCTGGCCTACGCCGACGAGCGCAAGCTCGCGGCCAAAGCCCGGGAGGCATTGGTGGGCAGAGACTAGAGGTACCCGCCCGGAGGGC
The DNA here is from genome assembly GCF_900188115.1 of Haloechinothrix alba. Classification (GTDB taxonomy): domain Bacteria; phylum Actinomycetota; class Actinomycetes; order Mycobacteriales; family Pseudonocardiaceae; genus Haloechinothrix; species Haloechinothrix alba. The sequence goes on from NZ_FZNW01000001.1 coordinate 116,905, forward strand.
TACGCACGCCTCGGCGCGCGCGGCCGTCTGGGGGCGGCTCGCGACCGGCGAGAAACAGGTGACAGGCCACGTCCGGTGACCTGACTGAGGTGAACAGCCCGATTGATGAACAAGCCCGCAGGCAACGAGGTCTACCCCGTGCGTTCAACCGGCAGGCACCGTGCGGCAGCGCTACTGCTGGCGGCAGGTTTCCTGCTCGCCCAGGCCCTGCTCGGACAGGCAGCCTCCACGGCTCAGCCACTGCACGTCGAGCAGGAACGCCTTGCGCTGGACGTCGAGCACGTCGCTCCTCGTGTCGTCACAGCCGGCAGCGAGACGCTGACGGTCACCGCCACGTTGACCAATATCGGGGACCGGACGATCAACGACCTGCGGGTGCGCGTCCAGCTGGGAGTCCAGCAGCGCGGGGTCGAGGACGTGCGCACGGCGATCACGGGCGCGGCCCGTACCGACGCGCAGGCCAGCCCGTTCGAAGAGGTCGTCGGACTGCTCGAACCGGGGGAGAGCACACCGGTGACGGTGTCCGTGCCGATCGGCTCGCAGGGCACGGCCGAGCCGGACGCGCTCGAGCTGGTCGAGGAGGGTCTGTACCCGCTGCTGGTCAACGTCAACGGGCAACCGGAGTACGGCGGGCCTGCCCGGCTGGCGGCCTTCAGCATGGTGCTTCCGGTGCTGGACCCCCCTGGCGGCGAGACGACCGAACGCGCGGGCCGGGCACGGCCGGTGTCCATGCTGTGGCCGATCGCTGCCCCCTCCTCGGTCGTTGACGAGTCGCTCGACAACGAGCTGGTCCTGGCCGATGAGGAGCTCGCGGAATCCATGAGCCCCGGAGGGCGATTGCACGACCTGGTCAGTGCCGCTCCCGGCGCCGAGGACGATCCCGGGCTCGCCCGCTCGGTGTGCTTCGCCATCGACCCAGAACTCGTGGCCGTGGCCGACGCGATGACGGAGGGTTACCGGGTCGGTGACGACGGCGGCTCAGGCAGCACCGTCGCCGGGGACGGCGCCGAGGATGCCGATCAGTGGCTGCAGCGCCTGCGCGACATGGTCGAGGACCGCTGCGTGCTCCCCATGCCGTACGGCAACTCCGACCCGACCGTGCTCGCGGGCCCGCTTCCCGAGCTGGCGCAGGCGGCTGTCGACAACACCGACATGCTCGAGGAGCATCTCGGCACTCCCGTCCAGGCGGAGGCCTTCTGGCCGCACGGCGCGGTCACCGGGGACACCCTCCGTGCTCTCGACGAAGCAGGCGCCACGACCGTCTTCGCAGGCCAATCGGATGTGAACGCCTCAGGCGATTTCGACAGCCCCACCGAGCTGAGTGCCTCCGAGGGCGTGGACCCCCGGATGCGCGCCATCCCCACCGACGAGCTGACCGCGCTCGGCTTCACCGAGCAGGAGCCGGCGAACCAGGGCCCGTTCACGGTCAGGACCGCTCAGGGGCGGCCCGCGACGGCCGCGCAGAACGCCCTGGCCGCGCTGGTGTTCCGCACCCTCCCCGGAGAGCGCGGCGGCGCCGAGCCGCTCGTACTCGCGCCTCCGCGGACCTGGCAGCCGAGTGCCGCCGAGCTGGGCAGGTTGGGGGACGTGCTCGACCTCCTCGTCGAGCGGGGGATGGTCGCCCTCGAACCGATGTCGGACGTGCTCGATGCGGACACGAGCGGGCACGCCCGTCCCGCGGCCGCCACATCCGGCCTGGCCACCTACCTGCCGGTCGGGCTCGTGCAGGAGATCAACAACCTCGCCTCGGTGATCAACGACCTGGACGCAGCCATGTCCATGGACACCCCGACACAGGTGGCACCGAGCGAGCTGCTCCGCCCGCTACGCAGCGGCCTGCTCCGCGCCACCTCGGCTCGTGCGCAGGAGGACCCGGCCGAGGCCGAGCGTGCCGTCGCGAAGGTCTCCTCCGAGCTCGACCGGCTCCGCGACATGGTCCGGGTGGAGAACCCAGGGCGGACGATCTCCATGGCTTCGGAGACCTCGCCGCTGCCGGTGGTGGTACGCAACGAGCTACCGGTCGAGGTGACTGTGCGTATCGGCCTACACAACACCATCGGGGTACAGCCGGAGCCGGTGTCCGACCTCACCATGCCCGCGAACACGTCCTACACCCAGCAGATTCCCGCGACGGCGCTGCGGGCCGGACGGTTCAGCGTGGATGTCACCCTGAGCACACCCGGCGGCACGGACCTGGGTGAACCCGCGCGACTGGAGCTGGCATCCACTCAGTACGGCGCGATCACCGTTATCGTGACTGCATCCGCGGCCGGTGCACTGCTACTGCTGGCCGGGCATCGCATCTACCGCAGGGTGCGGTCCGGCGACACCAACAGCGACTGAGCCGAGACGCTCCGGCCCGCGCGACGACGTTGCACGGTATTGCAGGGGATTGGGCACGCGTTGAGCAACCAGACGCCGGGGCGAGGTAGAGGGCACCGTGGTGCGGGCCGGCCACGGTCCGAGCGAGGCGGCGGGCCGGCTCCGTACGGACGTCCCACCCAGGCTCCCCTGTGGCCGACGGCCGACCCGGACTCCCTGCGGCCCTACGACGAGCTCACCCGGATGTTGCCACGGGTCGCCCCACCCGGCCCACCGGGTCGGGACGATGCCGCCGCGGGACATCCGTCCCCGGGCGCAGACGACGTACCCGCAGGCGCGCCGGAACACGACGCGGACCGCTGGGCGGCCCCCGACCAGGCCGAGTCACCGTCCCTCGCGCGTTCCGCCGGAACGATCGCGATCGCATCGCTGATCAGCAGGATCACCGGGTTCGCATGGAAGGTCATGCTGGTCTGGGTACTCGGCATCGGCGTGGCCAACGACTCCTTCAACGTCGCGAACACGCTGCCCAACATCGTCTACGAGCTGCTGCTGGGTGGGGTGCTGGCCAGCATCGTGGTTCCGCTGCTCGTGCGCTCCCAGGACGACCCGGATGGCGGCCTTGCCTACACGCAGCGGCTGCTCACCGTGGCGCTGACCACGCTCGCCGCCGCCACGGTGATCGCGGTGGTCGCCGCACCGGCGTTCACCGCCATCTACGTCGACTCCTCCACCGACCGGGCCAACTCCGAGCTGACCACCGCGTTCGCCTACCTGCTGCTGCCACAGGTCTTCTTCTACGGTGTCTTCGCCCTGCTGATGGCGATCCTCAACGCGCGGAACATCTTCGGCCCACCCGCGTGGGCACCCGTGGTCAACAACCTCGTCATCATGACCACCATCGGCGTGTACGCCCTGGTCCCGGGCCAGATCTCGCTGGATCCCGTGAGCATGGGCGACGCCAAGATCCTCACCCTCGGTGTCGGAGTCACGATCGGCATCGTCGCCCAGGCCGCTATGCTGCTGCCCCCTCTGCTGCGCAGCGGCTTCCGGTTCCGCTGGCGGTGGGGCATCGACGAGCGGATGAAGGAGTTCGGCGCGCTCGCCGCCTGGATCGTCGGCTACGTGCTGGTCAGCCAGCTCGGATACATCGTGACCACCCGTGTGCTCACCGCGGGTGCGCCGGGCGGGATGACGGCGTACTACAACGCCTGGCTGCTGTTCCAGCTGCCGTACGGCGTTCTCGGCGTCTCGCTCCTGACCGCGATCATGCCGCGGATGAGCCGGGCCGCGGCCGACGGGGACGATCACGGCCTGATCGGGCACCTCTCGTACGCCTCCCGCATCTCAACCGTCACGCTGCTGCCCATCGCAGCGGTCATGACCGTGGTCGGCTCCTCGGCGGGGATCGCGCTGTACTCGATCGGCCAGGGCGCGGAGGGCGCCGGTGCCGAGCGGCTCGGCCAGGCGCTGGCGATCTCGGCGTTCGGGCTACTGCCCTACGCGCTGGTGATGCTGCAGCTTCGGGTGTTCTACGCGCTCAAGGACGCACGCACGCCCACGCTGATCATGCTGGTGATGACGGCCGTGAAGGTCCCGCTGCTGTACCTGTGCCCCATCCTGCTGGCACCGCACCAGATCGTGCTCGGGGCGATGCTGGTCAACTCGCTGACCTTCGTCGTCGGGGCGTTCCTCGGCCAGGTGTGGCTGTGGGCCAGGCTGGGCAACCTGCGCAGCAAACGGGTACTCGGAGTGATCATCTTTACGGTGGCGGCCTGCGCTCTCGGGGTCGCCACAGCGGTGGGGGCAGGCATGCTCGTGCCGGGCACGTTGCCGGAGATCGTCGAGGCATGGATCACGCTGCTCGTCCAGGCGACAGTCGGGCTCGGGGTGTCCTTCGGCGCGCTGGCCGCTCTCGGCCTCGAGGAGCTCAAGCCGGTCACGTCCCGAGTCAGCAGGCTCGTCCGGCGCAGTTGACCGCCACACGGAACGTGACCTCGAACTCGGGTATCGCGTTTGAGCCGGAACTCACGGTATGACTGACGTACGCTCGGAAGGGGACACGTTGGAGGTCGCGAGATTGCGGTGAACGACTGGCGAAGCGAGCACGGTGGCGTGCCGAGATCAAGTATCAGGGCGAGCCGGGGCGCCCTCGCCCCGGGCGGTGTCGTCGGTGACGGTCGTTATCGCCTGCTTGCCCAACTGGGTGTGGACGAGCGCGCGGGTGCGCACCTGTGGAGGGCTCGGGACGGCCAGCTCCGCAGGGACGTCGCACTCACCGTTCTCGTCGGTGACCCGGCCGATGTAACGGCCGCGCGCGGGGCACAACGCACCCTCGAACGCGCCGCGCACGCCTCGCAGTTCGGTCACAGGAACGTGGCACGAGTCCTCGACGTGCTCAGCATCGGCGACGGGATCGCCTCCACCGAAGGGCTGCTCGGGATCGTGGTCGCCGAGTGGACCAAGGGAACCGATCTTGTCGATATGATCGGCGACGGTCCGGTCGCGCCCGCCACGGCCTGCCGCATGCTCGAACCGCTCGCCGAGGCCGTGGACCGCGCACACAACCAGGGACTCGTTCTGGGGATAGACCACCCGCAGCGAGTCAGGCGGTCGCCGGACGGCACCGTCCGGCTGGTGTTCCCCGGGCCGCTGCCGAACGGGACGCTGCGCGACGACGTCAAGGCACTCGGCGCCTACCTCTACCTGCTGCTGACCGGGTACTGGCCGCTCGAGCAGGGTCCCGCAGCCATACCGGCCGCGCCGACCGGCAAGGATGGCGCGCTACGGCACCCGCAGAACCTCCGGCCGGAGGTTCCGAAGGAGCTGTCCGCGCTCGCGGCCCGCACCATCGAGGACAGCGGGGGTGGGGGCGTGCGCACCAGCGCGGCCTTCCTGCGTGTGCTCAGCCAGATCGCGCAGGACGAGGAGCACAAGGCATACCTGCGACGGACAGGTGCCGAGACGGAGCAGCCCGGCTACACCGAAGCCGACGGCACCGTCTGGACCACCCGCCGCCCCGTGACCGACGCGGGCCAGCGTAAGAAGCTGGCATTCGGCGCGACCGTGCTCGTGGTAGCCGCGGTCGGGATCATCGCGTGGATCGGGCTGTCGTTGATCAGCTTCTTCAGCGACGAGGACGCCGCCATCGGCCCCGACTTCAACGTGGCCGAGACAACGCAGCAGGACGACGAGGACTCCGACGAGCAGGGAGAGGGCAACGCGGGCAGTGGTCAGGAAGGGCCCGAGCCCTCGCTCGCGGAGGTCGAGCCCGGTCACGTCCAGGGATACAACCCGAAGGGGACGGGGGACCACCCGGACCGCGCACCGAACGCCATCGACGGCAACCCGGACACGTCCTGGGTGACGTCGCAGTACAAGCAGCAGCTGCCCGCGTTGAAACCGGGAACGGGTCTGTCACTGACCTTCGAGGAACCGATCGAGCTGCACAAGGTCGACGTGCTCAGCGAGAGCACCGGCACGGAGATCGAGATCCGCACCGCACAGCACCCGAACTCGTACCTGGACAGCACGGAGATTCTCGGGTCGGGACAGGTCACCGAACGCGAGACGGGTATCGAGCTCGACGAGCCCACCACCGTGACCTACGTGATGATCTGGATCACCGAACTCGGCGGTCCCGACGGCGCGTTCGAGTCCGAGATCAACGAGCTCACCTTCTACACCTCCGAGTAGGCGGCGAACCGCTGACGCGGCCATGCCGGCTGGCATGACGCTAGTAGGCTCCGTCGGGTGACCGCCGCAGCAACTGACGCAGATCTGATCGCTGCCCACGCACGGGGAGACCCGAACGCATTCAGCGAGATCGTCCTCAGGCACCGGGACCGGATGTGGGCGGTCGCGCTGCGCACGATGCGCAACCACGAGGACGCCGCGGACGCGCTGCAGGAGGCCTTCGTCTCCGCGTACAGGGCAGCGGCGAACTTCCGCGCGGAGTCGCAGGTCAGCACCTGGCTGCACCGGATCGTGGTGAACGCGTGCCTGGATCGCATCCGCAAGCAGCAGGCGCGCCCGACCGTGCCGCTTCCCGAGACCGACGAGTACCGCGAGCCCGCCGCTCCCGGCGACTCCATGGCGCAGCGCGAGACAAACCTGATCATCGCCGACGCGCTCCGCGAGCTCCCCGAGGATCAACGCGTGCCGATCGTGCTCGTGGATGTCGAGGGCTACTCGGTCGCCGAGACAGCCGAGATGCTCGGCATCGCCGGTGGCACGGTGAAGAGCCGCTGTGCGCGGGGACGGGCGAAGCTGGCACAGCTTCTCGGGCATCTACGGAACCCGGATGCGAATGCAAACGTCCCAGCTTCAGGCGGCACGGCGGATGCCGCACGACCTTCGCACCCGAGCGAGCAGGTGCACCCGACGCCGCCACGCCGAACGGAGGGACGATGACTGACACGCGGAGGGGGGCGGACAGTGCGTCGGGAAGGCCGTGGTCTGTCGACCTGCTCGCCGACCTGCATGCCGGCGTACTCGGCGAGGGCGACGCCGCCAGGCTGTGGGAGCGGGTACGTCACGACAGCGAGGCGATGGACATCCTCCGGTCGCTGGATGCCACCACGGAGGACCTCGCGCATTTCGGAGCGCAGCGGCCGGAGCCGGTACCACCCGAGGTCGCCGCACGCATCGACGCGGCGCTCGCGCACGAGAGAACGGTGACGCCCCCGGCTCACGTCGCGGACCTGTCCGCTGCCCGCGCCAAGCGAAACAAGCTGCTCGGCTGGGCAGGCGGACTGGCCACGACAGCGGCTGCGGCGATCGCCGCGCTGGCCATCCTCATGCCAGAGGAGACCACGCCCGGCACCCCCGTCGCCTCCGAGGTCGGGCAGGGCACGGACCTTCCCCCGGTCACGCTGCACGCGCAGCGGCCGGAGCTCACACTGGACAACACCTTCGGCATGTGGGACTACGGGCCGCTGGAGGATCGTGGCACGCTCGACGCGTGCCTCAAGGAGAGCGGCATCGACCCCGATGTCCGACCGGCAGGCGTACGGCAAGGCACCGTCGACGGCGAGCAGGCCGTTCTCGTGGTCCTGACCACAGGCAACGTCGCGGAGTACCGGCTGCTGGCGCTCGCGCCGACGTGCGGCCAGGACGGCGGAGGGCTGCTCTACGACGAGGTGATCGGCGGCACCGGCTGAGCCGGTACGGTCGCGGCAGCCGGGCATGACGCACGCCACGGAACAACTCGCGTGCGTGTTCGTGTTGACGACAGTAGCGGCGATGGCAGAGTGATTCTCGGGCCACACCCGGTCGGGCCGCGGTCCGACGCGGTGCTCTGTGACACTGGAGTGCCTGGCCGTCGAGAACGAGACAGTCATTGCCCATACGCGAGGGGAACGTTAGCGGAGGTACCGGGTGTCAGCGGAAGGCATACGTAACCTGATCATCGTGGGCTCCGGGCCCGCAGGCTATACCGCGGCCGTGTACGCGGCCCGTGCGGACCTGCAGCCACTGGTGTTCGAGGGTGCGCAGTTCGGCGGCGCGCTCATGACCACGACCGAGGTGGAGAACTACCCCGGTTTCCGGGACGGTATCCAGGGCCCCGAGCTGATGGACGAGATGCGCAAGCAGGCCGAACGTTTCGGCGCCGAGCTGCGCGCGGAGGACGTGGAGGAAGCCGACCTCACCGGCGATATCAAGTACGTCACGGCCAACGGCACGCGCTACGCGGCACACGCGGTGGTACTGGCCATGGGCGCCGCCCCGCGCTACCTCAACGTTCCCGGCGAGCAGGAGTTGCTGGGCAGGGGAGTTTCCTCCTGCGCGACCTGCGACGGCTTCTTCTTCCGCGACCACGACATCGCCATCGTCGGCGGCGGTGACTCCGCGATGGAGGAAGCCACCTTCCTGACCAAGTTCGCGCGCAGTGTCACGATCATCCACCGCCGCGAGGAGTTCCGCGCCTCCAAGATCATGCTCGACCGCGCCAAGGCGAACGAGAAGATCCACTGGAAGCTCAACTCGCAGGTCACCGAGGTGAAGGGCGAGGGGACCGTAAGTGGGCTCACGCTCACCGACACCGTGACCGGCGAGCGGTCCGAGCTCGCCGTGACCGGGTTCTTCGTCGCCATCGGCCACGACCCGCACAGCGCGCTGGTCCGTGGCCAGGTGGACACCGACGAGGACGGCTACGTACTCGTCAAGGGGCGCAGCTCCTACACCAATCTCGATGGGGTGTTCGCGTGCGGGGACCTCGTCGACAGCACCTACCGGCAGGCCGTCACCGCTGCCGGTACCGGTTGCACGGCCGCCATCGACGCGGAACGGTGGCTCGCCACCCGCGGCGAGTCCGAGGCCGCGCACCAGGCCGCTGATCTGGTCGGCGGCGGTTACGGCGCACCAGTCACGGCTGGCGCCGGTAGCACCAACCAGGGGTCGGGCGCGTGAAGTACGACCAGTCCACCGTACCTACCTGGTGACAGACCCGACCTTCGAACACGATGCAGGGAGACAAGATGGCCGATACGCCAGTCAACGTGACCGATGCCAGCTTCGGCGACGACGTACTCAAGCACGACAAGCCCGTGCTCGTCGACTTCTGGGCAACCTGGTGCGGACCGTGCAAGATGGTGGCGCCGGTGCTGGAAGAGATCGCGGCCGAGCACGGTGACAAGATCACCATCGCCAAGCTCGACATCGACCAGAACCCGGGGACGGCGCGGGACTACCAGGTCATGTCGATCCCTACCCTGATCCTGTTCTCCGGTGGCGAGCCGGTGAAGCAGATCGTCGGTGCCAAGCCCAAGGCTTCGCTGCTGTCCGAGCTCTCCGACGTCATCGGCTGACGCACCCGAGGGCAGCGCTCGCTCGTGCCCGCTCGTGCCCGCTCGTGCTCACCCGTTCCCGGAACCGAGCCGGGCCCCGTACCCTGGCCATGGCGGGCGAGCGCTGCCGTACCTTCCTACACCCACCGGTGAGCCGGATAGCGTACCCTGAACGCGCATCTCGGCGCACCCGGACTCCCTGCGCAACCACCGTCCGCTCACAAGGCACAATAGGACTCCCCGGACCCCTCCCCGGGGTCGCCCGTCGAGACCGGGTGAAATGTGGTCGGCGAGGAAGAGCGAGGAGTGCATGCGGGTACTCCGCCGCGGTGACGTCGGCGCTGATGTCGCCGAGATCAGATCACTACTCACCGCTGTGAACATGCTGCCCCCAGCGAGCGACACTACAGCGAACGACACGACACACACGCCAGGGGACCAGCAGTTCGATGCCGTCGTCGAGGAAGCCGTGCGCACCTTCCAGCAGCACCGTGGCCTGATGACGGACGGCGTGGTGGGCCCTGCTACCTATCGTGCGCTGCGTGGCGCCAGCTTCCACCTGGGTAGCAGGCCGCTGGCATACATGATGTCCGCGCAGGTGCACGGCGACGACGTGTTCGCCCTCCAGGAGCGGTTGACGGAGCTCGGTTACGACGCGGGACGGCCCGACGGGGTCTTCGGCCCCCGTACCGAGGCGGCGTTGCGGAACTTTCAGCGGGACTACGGCCTGGTGATCGACGGGATCTGCGGCCCGGGCACGGTCCGCGCGCTCCGCCAGCTCTCCCCGCGCGCGAGCGGCGGTCGCCCCGTGCTGCTCAGGGAGCAGGAAGAGGTCCGCAAGGCAGGACCCCGGTTGCGCGGCAAGCGGATCGTCATCGACCCGGGGCACGGCGGCGAGGATCCCGGCATCGAAGTCCACGGTGTCCGCGAGGCCGATATCGCATGGGACCTCGCGCGCAGGCTCGAGGGTCGCATGGCGGCCACCGGGATGGATGCGCTGATCTCCCGCGGTCCCGACCAGACCCCGTCCGAGGCGGACCGGGCCGCGTTCGCCAACGAGGCGAGCGCCGACATGCTGCTGTCCCTGCACTGCGACTACAACACCTCGCCACGCGCGCAGGGCGTCGCCAGTTTCCACTTCGGTACCGGCAACGGGACCACGTCCACCGTCGGGGAGCTGCTCGCCGGTTTCATCCAGCGCGAGCTCGTCGCACGGACCGACCTGATCGACTGCCGCACGCACCCGCGCACCTGGGAGCTCCTGCGCCTGACCCGGTGCCCGGCCGTGCGGGTGGAGATCGGATACCTCACCAATCAGGAGGACCGCAGCCGCATGGCGGATCCGCACTTCCGGGATGTGGTAGCGGAGGGTCTACTGGTCGCGGTCAAGCGCCTGTACCTGCTCGGCGAGAACGACCAGCCGACCGGTACCTTCACCTTCGCGGACGTGCTGCGCCACGAGCTGACCAAGCAGTAGGCCCGCGCAGGCCTGCACTGCTCACACCCTGCCCAGGCTGCGCTCCCGGCTTCCCACGGTGGACACCGAGACCTGCCCGAGCAGCTGCTCGAGCGCGGCCTCCACATCCTCCTTCCACGACATGCCGGCACGCAGCTCCAGGCGCATTCGTGGCCACCGCACATCCGCGGCCACGGTCTTGAACCCCACGCTGCGCAGGAAGTCCGCGGGGACGACGCAGTTGTGGTCGATCGCGTTCTGCGCGGCCTCGGCGGCCTCCTCGTCACCGAACGCCTCGATGGCCTTCACGCCTCGCCGTGTCAGATCCTGCACCGCGGCCTGCACCAGCATCCTGCCCAGCCCGCAGGAACGGAACTCGGGCAGCACGAAGAAGCTGGTCAGCATGATCGCGTCGGCGCTGACCGGGGCCGTGGGAAACGCCGAAGCACGCGGCACGGCATTCGGCGGCGCGTAGAGCACGAACCCGACAGGGAGATCCTCGCTGTAGGCGATGCGACCGCAGGACCCCCACTCCAGCAGCACAGCCGAGATCCAGGCCTCCTTCTCCACCTCGGTCTCGCCGTACTCCTCCACCTGCTCGCGCATGTGCGGGGCGAGCTCCCAGTAGACGCACCGGCGGCAGCGCAGCGGCAGGCGTTCGAGGTTGTCCAGCGTGACACCGACGACGTGTCGTGACACGGGACCTCCCAAGGGTCGGCGCATCGGACTGGTCAGGCGCGCTGTCGCGGCGCCGCGATCAAGCAGCTCACCACCGAGGATATGTCCTCGGCACAGGCGACGTAAGCGGGTGCCCCGTTGGGGACGGGTGAGGTGTGACCCACGCCCGCGCGCTGGCCGTGGCCGTACCCCACCTGGTTACACTCAGATGATGTGCCGCACACGGCGGTAGCCCATGAAGCCATCTCTTGCGAAAAGTGCCACATGAACCCCTCCGGACCCACGCAGCCCAGTGACGAGCACGACCCGAGCCGTCACAACCTCGATCCTCACCTGGACCGCTACGCCGCGCGGACAGCGGGGATGACCGCATCGGAGATCCGTGCCCTCTTCGCGGTCGCGAGCAGGCCCGAGGTCGTCTCGCTGGCCGGAGGGATGCCGAACCTCACGGCACTGCCGCTGGAGTCGCTTGCCGCACAGATGTCCGACCTCATCCGCGAGGAGGGGCTCACCGGACTGCAGTACGGCTCGGCGCAGGGCGTCCCGGCTCTGCGTGAGCAGATCTGCGAGATCATGGCGCTCGAGGGGATCTCCGCGCACCCCGACGACGTCGTGGTCACCGTCGGCTCCCAGATGGGCCTGGACATGGTCACCCGGCTGTTCTGTGACCCGGGAGACGTCGTGCTCGCCGAAGGGCCCTCCTACGTCGGCGCCATCGGCTCGTTCACCGCCTACCAGGCCGAGATCGAGCATGTCGCGATGGATGACGACGGGCTCGTCCCGGAACACCTCCGCGAGGCCCTCGCCCGCACCGAGCGCGAGGGCAAACGGGTCAAGTTCCTCTACACGATCCCGAACTTCCACAACCCTGCAGGCGTGACACTTGCCGTGAACCGGCGCAGCGAGATCCTGGAGATCTGCCGCCAGCACGGCGTTCTGGTGATCGAGGACAACCCGTACGGGTTGCTCGACTTCAACGGAAACATCTACCCGGCGCTACGGGCATCCGACCCGGACAACGTGGTCTACCTGGGGTCGTTCTCCAAGACCTTCGCCTCCGGCCTGCGGGTCGGCTGGGTGCTGGCCCCGCACGCCGTGCGGGAGAAGCTCGTGCTGGCCTCCGAGTCCGCGACACTGTGCCCGCCGACTCTCAACCAGCTCGTGGTATCACGCTACCTCTCCAGCCACGACTGGATGGGCCAGATCAAGACGTTCCGGGAGAACTACCGGGAACGCAGGGACGCGATCCTCGGCGCGCTCGAGCAGCACATGCCTCCAGGCTGCAGCTGGACACACCCCTCCGGCGGTTTCTACGTGTGGCTCACCGTCCCGGAAGGCGTGGACGCCAAGGCAATGCTCCCCCGTGCGGTGACGGCACGGGTCGCCTACGCTTCCGGAACGGGCTTCTACGCCAACGCCGGGGGCAGCAGCCAGATGCGGCTATCGTACTGCTACCCGACACCCGAGCGCCTCCGGGAAGGGGTCCGCAGGCTGGCGGGCGTACTCGAGTCCGAAATAGAACTCGTGCACACCTTCGGTACGGTGCATGCACGCACGAGCTCCGGACCCGATACGCCGTCGCCGGACACCGCGTGACAGGTGTCGGCCCTGCTACCGGTCGCCCGGCACGGCGAAGCTCCGACGCACTGTCCACTACCGATACCGAGGAGGGACTGTTGCAGAATCACGCGGCAGCTCACCCGGTGACAGCAGAGCAACCGATACAGGAGTAGTCCCGTGGGAGACAGCACCAAGGCCGAACGAACCGTAGCCGTGCTCGCCGGCGGGCTCTCACACGAGCGCGACGTCTCGTTGCGTTCCGGACGCAGGCTCTCCGCCGCGCTGCGCCCGGAAGGGTTGCACGTCGAGGAATGGGACACCGACGCCTCGTTGATCACCAGGCTGCGCGACCAGCGCCCGCACGCGGCGATCGTGGCGCTGCACGGGGGAGAGGGGGAGAACGGGTCCATCCAGGCCGTGCTCGAGATGCTCGACGTGCCGTATGTCGGTACGAGCGCGCACGCGTGCCGGCGTGCGTGGGACAAGCCGACGGCCAAGGCGGAGATCGCCGAGGCCGGGTATCCCACGCCCGGGTGGGTCGTGCTCCCGCACAGCACGTTCCGGGAGCTGGGCGCACAGGCCATGCTCGAAGCCATGGTGGACTGCCTGGGGCTGCCGCTGATCCTCAAGCCCGACCAGGGAGGGTCCGCACTCGGCACGCAGGTCGTGCGCGACAAGGCCGAGCTGTCCACCGCGATGGTCGGCTGCTTCGCCTACGCCGACGCCGTGCTCGCCGAGCGGTTCATCGAAGGGGTCGAGGTAGCGGTGACCGTCGTGGAGCGGGACGGCGAACTGGAGGCGCTGCCACCGGTGGAGATCGTTCCGGAAAGCGGTGTCTACGACTACACCAGCAGGTACACGGCAGGGCTGACCGACTTCTTCGCCCCTGCCCGGCTGACCGACGATGTCGCAGCCGGAGTCGCCGAGCTCGGGATCTCGGCGCACAGGCTGCTCGGCCTGCGCGACATCTCGCGCACCGACGCCATGATCGACGCAGCGGGAACGGTGCACTTCCTCGAGGTCAACATCTCGCCGGGCCTCACCGAGACCTCCACGGTCCCGATGGCCATCGAGGCATCCGGACGCACGCTCGGCACGATCTACTCCGACCTTGTCGACCAAGCGACAAAGCGCTCCGCGTAACGATGGTGGCGAGCCGGGGGACTCCTTCGATACCAGATATGTACCGACGGGGCCCTTCGGCTCGCCACCATCACCGTGACGAAACGAATTAGTCCGATGGGCCGTGGATGTTACGCGCCTGGCGGGCGCTCTCCGGGTCCATGATCCCCACGATCCGCTCCAGGTCGTCCACCGAGCCGAACTCCACGACGATGCGACCCTTGCGACGGCCCAGATCCACCTTCACCTTCGTGTCGAAGGTGTCCGACAGGCGATCGGTCAGGTCCTTCAGGCCGGGAGCCTGCATCGGCTTGCGCCCCGGGGCCTGCTCCTTCGACTCTTGTTCCGGCTCGGACCGGGTGAGCGTGACAGCCTCCTCGGTAGCCCGCACCGACAGGCCCTCGGCCACGATCCGGGCAGCGAGCTCCTCCTGACGTTCCGGATCCTCGAGCGCCATCAACGCCCGGGCATGGCCCGCGGACAGGACACCGGCCGCGACCCGGCGCTGCACGGGGAGGGGCAGCCGCAGCAACCTGATGGTATTGGTGATCACGGGCCGGCTACGGCCGATTCGGCTCGCGAGCTCCTCGTGCGTCACCTCGAACTCTTCGAGGAGCTGTTCGTAGGCTGCGGCCTCCTCGAGCGGGTTGAGCTGCACGCGGTGAATGTTCTCCAGCAGCGCGTCACGCAGCATCGCGTCGTCGGTAGTCTGCCGGACGATGGCGGGCAAGGTAGTCAGCTCGGCGCGTTGTGCCGCGCGGAGCCTCCGCTCACCCATGACGAGCTCGAACTCGTCATCGGGTAGTTGCCGCACCACGATGGGTTGCATGAGCCCGAACTCGCGGATCGAGTGCTCGAGCTCACCCAACGCCTCCTCGTCGAAGACCTGGCGCGGCTGGCGCGGGTTGGACCTGATGGACGCGACCGGGATCTCCCGGTAGACGGCCCCGGCGACTTCCTTTCCCGGTGCGCCTCCCGCCGCAGCGTCCTCGGCCGGCCCATCGATGGACCCGTTCGCTGCGAACCAGTCAGTGCCGATCGAACCGGTACCGGGTACTGGATCCTGACCGTTCTGCGCTTCCTCCTCGACAGGTCCGGTGGGGATCAACGCGGCAAGCCCTCGTCCGAGTCCGCCTTTGCGATCTGTCATGCCGTCTCCTTCAGTATCCCAAACTGCCCTTCAGCGCCCCGTGGTTCACGTGTCTCATCGCCGGCACTCGCTGTGCCCCGAATACGGCCGCCCGGTTCGGCCACGCTCATCAAGCCGCCACACCCGCACCTCGTTCAGCCAGCTCCCGCGCGGCATCCACGTAGCTCATCGAGCCACGCGAGCCGGGGTCGTAGGCGAGGACGGTCTGGCCGTATCCCGGCGCCTCGGAGACCTTCACGCTTCTCGGGATGACCGTACGAAGCACGATCTCGCCGAAGTGCTGCCGGACCTCGTCGGCGACCTGATCCGCCAGCTTGGTTCGCCCGTCGTACATCGTGAGCACGATGGTGGAGATCTCCAGCTGCGGGTTGAGATGCGACTGCACCAGCTCGATATTGCTGAGCAGCTGGCCCAGCCCTTCGAGCGCGTAGTACTCGCACTGGATCGGGATCAGGACCTCGTGCGCGGCGACCAGCGCGTTCACGGTCAGCAACCCGAGCGATGGCGGGCAGTCGATAAAGACGTAGTCGACATCGACCTCGTCCAGCGCCTCATTCGTCAGCGCCTCCTTCAATCGCGCCTCCCGGGAGGCCATCGACACGAGCTCGATCTCGGAGCCGGCCAGGTCGATCGTTGCGGGAACGCAGAGCAGGTTGGGGGACTGGTGGCTGGCGACCACGGCGTCCGCCAGAGCGACCTCACCGATCAGCAGCTCGTAGACCGACGGTGTACCGGAACGGTGGTCGACCGTCAGCGCGGTACTGGCATTTCCCTGCGGATCCAGATCGATCACGAGAACCCGGAGACCGTGCAGGGCCAGCCCGGCGGCGAGGTTGACGGCGCTCGTCGTCTTGCCGACGCCGCCTTTCTGATTCGCCACCGTGACCACACGACGTCGCCGGGGCCTCGGGAAGCTGTACTCCTCGGGATGCAGCACCCGCGCCGCGCGCTCGGCCTCTTCGCCGATCGGCGTCCAGTCCGGCCTGTTCTCGGAGTCGTCCGAAAGCGTTGACGGATTCACTTCGGTATCGCACCTTCCCGACGTCTCAAGACGTCGCTCTCTCACGAGTTCGCGCTGTTTCACGTGGAACATGCCAGTGCCCCGCCGGCACCGCGCGCTCCATACCTTGGTCGGATCATCTGCGTCGGCCCACCGTCGCTCCCGGTACCGGCGCAGTGCGCCCGTACCGGGTTGGTCGCCCAATCGTCGTTGCCGCCCCAGCGGTCCCCCGTCCGCTGGATTGCCAACAACCTGCCACCCTGCACGTACCTACCGCCCGCTCACGCCCGGTACGTCCCTCTCGCTGGCTCGCGACCACGGACGGCCCCGGCTCGAACGTACGTGTCTTATCATTCCATGCCTGCCCGCGTCCGCGTCGACACCTGTGCCCTTCCTCCCACGGCGTGTCATGAGGCTCGGCCGCGTCGTGCCGATCGCGCCCGAGCGGAGGTGCGCTTCTTCGTCCTGCCCGGAGTGCTGACCTTCTGCACCACGACCACCGTCGCCGGGTCGTCAAGGAGACCGGAACCGCACGCGACGATCGCGGGCTCGCCGCCTCCCAGCCGGTACAGCTCTGCCCGGTCCCGCTCGACCTCCTCCGCCGCGCCTGCTCCCTTCATCGCGAGCAGCCGCCCCTCTGGCCGTAGTAGCGGCAGGCACCAACCGCCCAGCTTCGCCATCGGGGCCACGGCTCGCGCGATCACCACGTCGGCGCCGCCGACGCCGCACGACTCCGCGCGGGCACGCACGATCTCGACGTTGCCGAGCTCCAACGCGGCCGCGACCTCCTCCAGCCACCGCACCCGGCGCGCCATGGACTCCATCAGAACGACACGCAGGTCCGGGCGCGTCAGCGCCAGGGGGATGCCGGGTAGGCCCGCCCCGGAGCCCACGTCCACCACCGTCGACCCTGACGCGACGAGCTCGGCGACCACTGCCGAGTTGAGCACGTGGCGATCCCACAACCGCTCGACCTCGCGCGGCCCGATCAAGCCGCGGGTAACCCCCTGCTCGGCGAGTAGATCGACGAAGCGGCGCGCTCCATCCAACCCAGGTCCCAGTATGGTGGTCGCGACTTCCGGCGCCTCTCGCACGGTCCGCACTCTCCTGACTCCATCGATGCCCGCGTGCCCATGGTGGCGTGACGGGGCAGGGAACCGGTTCAGTATCTCGCGGGGAAGGCGCCCCGGAGACGGCGCATCCGTTTCACGTGAAACCGGGCACCCGAAGCCCCGCTCGACCGACGGCCGCCGCGTTTCACGTGAAACGCGACAAGCAGCCCGGTGCGCTGTCTCCTGACCGCCGCTCCGCCGCAACGTCGATCCCATTCGCGGCCCAGCGGCGTGCCGCTCGACCGGCCACCGCGCCCGCACCGCCCCGCACGCCGCACGGGCCGCACATCACCGTCACTCGACCCGGCGCGCACATCGCATCGCATTCGGTAACCAATCGCCCGGTGGTGTCCGCCGGCACCCCGCCGGACACCATCCCCGTGATACCGAACAACGAGCCCCGCCAACGACCCACAGCGCCCGACGCGGCCTGGGCGCACCCGCTCCCGCGCACGGTGGCGGTGGCGTCGACGCGGGGAGAGCCCCCCGGGGGGGGCGTGAAGTATCGCGTGTCGATGGCCGCACCACCAAGCGGCCGCTGTCGGCCGGCCCGTCCTGCGAGCCCGCGCGACGAGAACGGTGCCGCCCAACGCGGCGTTCCCGGCCAGCGTGATCGGTCACCTCACAAGCCACGGCATCACGCGGATCGGGCGGCTGACGGCCGACAGCGCGTCGGCCTACCGGATGGTCCTCACCCGCGGCGCCTCACGAACGGCTGCCCGCGCGCCCCGGTTGGAGCACGACAACACCCACCAACCGCCGGCGACCAACCTTCTGGCCAAGTACATCCCGGGCCGCACCTGGGACAGCGGGACCGGCGCGATCCGGCTACGGGTGCCGGCGGCTGACGTCCCCGGTTTCACATGAAACACGGCGCCGAGCACTACCCGTCGCGCCGCGAGCCTCCCGCGGTCAAACAAAAGGCGGCCCGCCCCCGACAGGGGTGGACCGCCTCAGGCTCCTACGGGCTCGGTCAACCATCTCCGGCCGGGACCACGACCACCCGGCGCTTGGGTTCCTCACCTTCGCTCTCACTCGTCACGCCGTCCATCTCCGCCACCGCGTCATGCACGACCTTGCGCTCGAAGGGGCTCATCGGCTGGAGTCGCTCCCGATCGCCGCTCTCCAGTGCCTTACGGCCCGCGGACCTACCCAGCTCCATCAGCTCGGCACGCCGGTCCGCGCGCCAGCCCGCGATGTCGAGCATCAGCCTGCTCCGCACACCGGTCTGCTGCTGCACCGCCAGCCGCGTCAGCTCTTGCAGCGCCTCGAGTACCGATCCCCGCGAACCGACGAGCTTCTCCAGATCATCGCCGCCATCGATGCTGACCATCGCTCGCCCGCGCTCGACGTCCAAGTCGATGTCGCCGTCGAAGTCGAGCAGGTCAAGCAACCGCTCCAGGTAGTCTCCCGCGATGTCGCCTTCTCGAACAAGCGCGTCCTCGTTCGTCGCCGGGGGACCCACGTCGCTCTCCTCCGCGGACGCGTCGGGTTCCTCGGCCTCGGCATCAACCGGCTGGATGGTCTCGGACATCATCTCTCCTTCCACAGCGTGCGGAACGCATCGCCGTTCGATGCTTCAGCCGCGCTTGCGGCCCGACTTCTTCTTGGCCGCACCCGTCCCGGCTCGGCCGGTCCCGCTCGCATTCGCTCCGTTCTTCTTGGCTTGCCCACCCGTCGACTTCGCGCCGCTCGCGGACTGGCCAGTTCCGGAGGAGCCCGTCTTGGACCCGGATGACTTCGCCTTGCCGTTCGTCGACGGGGCTCCGCCCTTGCTCGCCTTGGCACCGCCTGCCGAGGAACCCCCAGAGGTCTTACCCGAGCCGGACGCACCCTGCTTCCCGGTCGACGACTTGGCCTGCTTTCCGGGTTGCTTCCCGGACTGGTTCCGCTGCTTGTTTCCTTGACCGGATCCCGATCGGTTCTGCTTCGCTCCCGATGTGCCCGCCTTCTTCGGGGCCTGCTTCTGGGGCGCCTGCTTCTGGGGCGCCTGCTGCTCGGTCGTTTCCTGTGTGCCGTCGGCCTCGCCCTGGCTCTCGTGCACGCCGTCATCCGACTCGGAGTCGCCGTCCTCGCTTGCCTCGCCCGCGGTGCCCTTCTTCTTGTCGGGCCGTTGACCCGGCTTCGGCGCCAGGTCCGTGCGCTTCTGCGAGGCCTGTTCCTTCTTCTGCTCCTCTTCCCGGTCGATCCAGCGGTAGACCAGACGCTGCTGCATCAGCGTCCACGTGTTGTTCGCCAGGAAGTAGATCAGTAGCCCGAGCGGCATGAACGCACCGAACACCAGCAGACCGATCGGGAACATGTACTGGGTCAGCTTGTTCATGATCGCGGTCTGCTGCGTGGCCGTAGCGGGATTCTGCCGCTGTACGGAGTGCCGCGCCGTCAGGTGCGTCAGGATGGAAGCCAGGATCATCATGGGCACGCCGACCGGCAGCGCCGCACTGTGGAAACCGGCGTTCACCGCCTCGGCACCGGTACCGACGGTGGCCATCTGGGTGTTGTAGATCGCCTGGCCGAGGTTCGACCCGAAGATGTCCGCCTCGATGTACTGGCTGACGCCTTCCGGGCTGAAGAAGTAGTTGCCCGATCCCTCTTCATTGCTGCTCGCGAAGAGGCGGAGCACGTGTACCAGACCGATGAAGACCGGGATCTGCAGCAGGATCGGCAGGCACCCGCCGACCGGGTTGACGCCGTGCTCACGTTGGAGCTTCTGCATCTCCTGTGCCTGGCGCTGGCGGTCGTTCGCGTACCGCTTCTGGATCTTCTTGATCTCCGGCGCGAAGTCCTGCATCTTGCGCATCGAGCGCACTTGGCTCACGAACGGCTTGAACAGGATCGCCCTGACCGTGAAGGTGAGGAAGACGATACCCAGTACCCACGACACCGCCTGTGTCTCGCCCAGCACGAACCCGAAAGCCTTGTGCCAGAACCACAAGATGAACGAGACGGGGTAATAGATGAAGTCGAGCACTGAGCTACTCCTCGATTGAGCTACCTGATCTCTGGGCGCGCACCGAGAACCGGTCCGGAACCGGGTCCAGACCTCCAGGGTGCCAGGGTCCGCACCGTCCGAGCCTGCACAGGGTCATAACCGACCCCTTCACAGCGCCGTGCCGGGCCAGCGCATCCAACGCGTAAGCGCTACAGCTCGGGTAGAAGCGACAACTCGGGGGAAGCAGCGGTCCGATAAGCAGCCGGTACAGGCGTACCGGCAACTGGACGAGCCAGGCGAGTGGGCCCGGGCGCGCCCACGACGCCGAGGATCTACTGCGCTGCGCGTCGCAGGCATCGTCCTCGGACTCGTGGCGCTGCTCCGCCATGCCCGTCGGCTTCTGGCTCTCGTTCACACGGGTCATCCGTCGTCGTCATCGCTGCGCCGGCTCGGAATCATTCCCAGCCGGCGCAGCGCGCTGTCAACATCGTTCGCGAGTTCTCGGCTCGTGGCGGAAGCAGCCGAGGGTAAGGCTCGTATCACCAACGAACTCCCCGGCCGCAATGTTCCAAGTCGCGCTCGCGTCACGTGACGTAATTTTCGCGTCACCCGATGCCGCACAACCGAGTTGCCTACCGCCTTGCTGACGACGAACCCCGCCTTGGACGGAGTCGACTCAGCCATGTCCTGCCCGGGTACGGCGTGGACCACGAGGCGCCGTCGACCCGCTTTGACGCCCCGCCGCATGACGTGCCGGAACTCCTCGCTCCGCCGTACCCGCGCTTCCTTCGGTAACACGGCGTCCTACCCAACGTTTCCGGTCAGAACACCGACGTAGCCGAACGGAACGGGGAGCACCCTCCCCGTTGCCATGCGATCCACAACGAACACGGCGTGGTCGGCCGTGGCACGACTCAGGCGGACAGCCTCGCGCGACCCTTGTGGCGGCGAGCGGCGACCACGGCGCGCCCCGCACGAGTGTGCATACGCTGGCGGAACCCGTGCTTACGCGCCCGCCGACGCTTGTTCGGCTGAAATGTGTGCTTACCCTTGCTCACGGCTGCCCGCTCCTCAACTCACAGTTGTTGAACTGCCTACTCGGTGTCCTGCTCACGGATCGGGTCGTTCACCCGTCCGCCCTGACGCTGTCCTCCGCTGCACTTCGCTGTCGTCCGCAGTCGCGCGCCACCGCTCGAGACGGCCGCCTCTCAACCCTGACCCGGCGAACACGTTGTGCAGGGCCGGACTCGGGCACACCAAAGGCGCCCGTTGTCGACGGGGGACCTTACGAGCGTACGCACTCCTTACCCGGTCGTGTGCACCGCCCCCCGGATGTCGCCCGGGTGGGCGCACGTCGCGTCATCCACCTGGCCGAGTGAATACTCGGCCGTTCCAACTGGCGACACGCCGTATTGCGTGAAATCCTTGCCGCCATGCAACTCTTGTGGCACGTCCCGGGCCTTGTTACTGTGCTCCTTCTCGGGCGGACCAATCAAGCAGCGCCACACTGAGCGCGCTGGAGAAGTGTGCGAAGCTTTTCGGCACAGTCTTGAGCCGATGGCGATCCGAACTGCGCGTGACCGTACATTAGTGCACAGTTGTGGATAACTATGTGGACACCTCCCGTGTGAGTCACCGCATGCCGCGCTTGATCAGTCGTCGGCTGCGCGAGTCGACCGTGACGTAGAGGGTCTCTTGGAGGGGAGGGGAGCGGTACACGTGTCCGAGAACCAGATCAACCTTGCTGAGGTGTGGGAACAGGTCGTCCGGGAGCTGTCGACCGGAACGCTGTCCCCACAGCAGCGTGCGTGGATGCGTGTGACGCGCCCGATCGGACTGCTGGACGGTACGGCCTTGCTGGCCGCGCCGAGCGACTTCGCGAAGGACGCCATCGAGCGCGCCCTGCGTGACCCGATCACCGACGCGCTTTCCCGGCATGTCGGCCAGAACGTCTCACTCGCCGTCAAGGTCGACACTGTGGAAGAAGCCGACGGGGTCGGCTCCGACCCGGTTCCGCCGACCTACGGCGCTTCCGTACCCGCTTCAGGGAACACCGCGAGTCCCAGCAGCGGAACCAGCAGCGCGCCCAGCGGGGGATCCGGTGGGAGCGCGGGTGCGAGCGTCGGCGGGGGCAACGCCGCCGCGGGAACCGCCGGCCGGACAGAAGCGGCAGGCACGCTCACGGCGCCACCGTCGAATACCGTCAATGGCACCGGGGACAGCCCCGGTGGAGACAACGACAACGGTGAGGACGAGATCGACGAAGAGGGCGAGGCGCTCGCGGCCGTCCACGAGATCTGGCCGACGTTCTCCGGCCGGCCGGTCGCCGGGCAGCCCTATACCGCGCCCGCCCAACCACAGACCTCCAAGACGCGGCTCAACGAGAAGTACACCTTCGACACCTTCGTGATCGGCGCCTCCAACCGCTTCGCGCACGCCGCAGCGGTCGCCGTCGCCGAAGCCCCGTCACGTGCGTACAACCCGCTGTTCGTGTGGGGAGAATCCGGGCTGGGAAAGACCCACCTCCTCCACGCCGTAGGCCACTACGCGCAACGGCTGTTCCCCGGTATGCGGGTGCGCTACGTGTCGACCGAGGAGTTCACCAACGACTTCATCAACTCGCTGCGCGACGACCGCAAGGTCGCCTTCCAGCGGCGTTACCGGGACATCGACATCCTGCTCGTCGACGACATCCAGTTCCTCGAAGGCAAGGAAGGGACACAGGAGGAGTTCTTCCACACCTTCAACACGCTGCACAACGCCAACAAGCAGATCGTGGTGTCCTCCGACCGGCCGCCGAAGCACCTGGAGACTCTGGAGGACCGCCTGCGAACCCGGTTCGAGTGGGGACTGATCACCGATATCCAGCCACCCGAGCTCGAGACCCGCATCGCGATCCTGCGCAAGAAGGCGGCGCAGGACAGGCTGGCCGTACCCGGTGACGTGCTCGAGTTCATCGCCGCCCGCATCGAGGCGAACATCCGTGAGCTGGAGGGCGCGCTGATCCGCGTCACCGCGTTCGCCTCGTTGAACCAGCAGGCGGTCGACCTGGGTCTGGCCGAGATCGTGTTACGCGACCTAATCCCCGACTCGCAGCCACCCGAGATCAGCTCCTCCACGATCATGGGCGTCACCGCCGAGTTCTTCGGCGTATCCATCGAAGACATCTGCGGGCCGGGCAAGACGAAGGCACTGGCCACCGCCCGGCAGATCTCGATGTACCTGTGCCGCGAGCTCACCGACATGTCGCTGCCGCGCATCGGGCAGACCTTCGGCGGCCGTGATCACACCACGGTGATGCACGCCGACAAGAAGATCCGCAAGGAGATGGCCGAGCGTCGCCGCATCTACGACCAGGTGCAGGAGCTCACCTCGCGCATCAAACAGCGCGCCAAGCAGTAGCGCGGGCACCGCTGACCCCTGGCCGCAACGCGCCGGGTTCCCGCCTCTCTGTCGTCCACACGTATCGCTCGATCCCCACCCCGCACACCACCGGCGTGTGCGGGGTTCGCCGCGCCGTGTGGCGCCGTATGGCGCCGGCCGGCCACCCGGAGCCCCGCCCGCGAATCGCACACTCCTGAGACGGCCTCATGCGGCGACTGCCGGTGCACCGCCTCGCCGGCCCGCCGCAGGGTCACTGCGGGCGGGCCCGACACCGTCACGCGCTGCCCCTGGTTCGTCCGAACGAGTGATCTGCGTTACCCGTTCAGCCCGCAGCCAACTTGGGTACGAATCGGCACACAACTGGGGAGGGAACTGTGGATAACTGTGGACTGCCGGTGGACCGTCTTGTGCGGTTTCGAGTTCTCCACCGATCGCTCCGTTCGTCCACCGGAACCACCCCCAAGGAGTCCACACCGTCGCGCCTCTGGCGAACTGCGACGAAGCCGCTTGTCCACACAACCCACAACCCTTACTACTGTTACGGGTTCATCTCTTTTCCTCAAGAACTCTTGAACACCAACACCCGTCCTTGTTGGGGACAACCCGCTCCGGCACGGCTCGCACCGCTCGCCGTGTCTGGCGAACCCGGATGACGCGACCGCACGCAACGTTCTAACGTGGGTGCTCACACGGATGGTTCGCACCGAGCTGCGTCTCGCACCTCGCTGGCATGCGCCTGGTACGGATACCACCGGTGCATCATGAGCACGTTGTCGCAGCGCAGCGCGCTCTCCTAGAGCTGCATGGCTTCCGAGAACCGAAGTCTCGGCTGTCGAAAGGATGGGGCATGAAGATCCGCGTCGAGCGTGACGCTCTCGCCGATGCCGTCGCCTGGGTCGCGCGCAGCCTGCCGTCACGACCGCCCGTTCCCGTACTCGGCGGAGTGTTGCTCGACGCCGGTGGGGACTCCGGTGGTGATGCGGACGCGCTGACCATCTCGGGATTCGACTACGAGGTCTCGGCCACCGCCGGTATCGCGGCCACCATCGCCGATGGCGGACGTGCGCTGGTGTCCGGCAGGCTGCTGGCCGACATCACGAAGGCGCTGCCCGCCCAGCCGGTCGACCTGTCCGTCGAGGGCTCCCGTGCGACCATCAGCTGCGGGTCCGCCAAGTTCAGCCTGCCGACGATGCCTGTGGAGGACTATCCCCAGCTGCCGAGCCAGCCGACGTTCGCGGGCGAGCTCGCGGGCGACGCGTTCAGCAGCGCCGTGGCGCAGGTCGCTGTCGCGGCGGGCAAGGACGACACGCTCCCGATGCTCACCGGCCTGCGCATCGAGATCTCCGGTGACACGCTGACCATGGTCGCGACCGACCGCTTCCGGCTGGCGATGCGGGAATTCACCTGGCAGCCTGCCGAGGAGGTCACCGACGCGGCCGTGCTCGTCCCGGCACGGACCCTCGCCGAGGCGGCCAAGTCGCTCGGCTCGAGCGGGGCGACGCTGCGCCTCGCGCTCGCCAGCGGTGACGGCATGCTGGGGTTGTCCGGTTCGGGGCGCTACACTACGACCCGGTTGCTCGACGCCGAGTTCCCGCCGTACCGCCAGCTGCTTCCTGACCAGCACACGTCCCGGGCCGTTCTCGACGTCTCCACGCTCGCCGATGCGATCAAGCGTGTCTCGCTCGTCGCCGAGCGCGGTGCGCAGGTGCGGATGGAGTTCGGCGAGGAGACGCTGCGGCTGTCGGCAGGAGGTGACGACGAGGGAAGCGCAGAGGAAGAGCTCGCCGTGGAGTACGAGGGCGAGCCGGTCACGATCGCGTTCAACCCCGGGTACCTCACCGACGGCCTGGCGGCGCTGAGCTCCGACCGGGTCGAGCTGACATTCACCACACCCAACCGGCCCGCCCTGATCAAGCCTGCCGACTCGGATGGCACGGTGATCCCCGGATATCTGTACCTGTTGATGCCGGTACGGCTGCCCGGTTAGTGGCAGTCGAGCAGGGAGGCGGCATGACGCAGCTCGGGATGATCGGCCTCGGCAAGATGGGCTCCGCGATGCGGGATCGGTTGCGTGCGGCCGGTCACGAGGTGATCGGATACGACAGGGACGCAAGCGTGTCCGATACCGAATCGCCAGCGGACTTGGTGTCCCGTTTGGACCGTCCGCGGACGGTATGGGTGATGGTGCCGCACGGCGAACCGACCAAGCAGACCGTGACAGAGCTCGCCGAGCTACTCGATGAGGGCGATCTCGTCATCGAGGGGGGCAACTCCCACTTCGACGACGACAAGGTGAATGCGGACCTGCTGGGTGCGCGCGGCATCGGTTACCTCGACGTCGGGGTGTCCGGTGGCGTGTGGGGCCGCGAGTACGGGTACGCGCTGATGGTCGGTGGCCAGGAGGACGACGTACGGCGGGCGATGCCGCTGTTCGACGCGTTGCGTCCCGAAGGGCCGCGGGAGGAGAGCGTCGTGCACGCGGGTTCCGCCGGCGCGGGCCACTTCGCGAAGATGGTGCACAACGGCGTCGAGTACGGGCTCATGCAGGCCTACGCCGAGGGGTTCGAGCTGCTTTCCGCGTCCGAGGAAATATCCGATGTGGCCGGTGTGCTCACCGCTTGGTCGCGTGGCACGGTGGTGCGTTCCTGGCTGCTCGACCTGCTCGTGCGTGCTGTCTCCGACGACCCCGGTATGGGAGATATCCAGGGCTACGTCGAGGACTCCGGGGAGGGGCGCTGGTCGGTGGAGCAAGCCGTCCGGCATGCCGTGCCGGCCCCTGTCATCACGGCAGCCCTGTACGCACGGTTCGGCTCACGTCAGGATGACTCGCCCGCGATGAAGGCCGTGGCCGCGCTGCGCAACCAGTTCGGTGGGCATGCGGTCACGCGCAGCTCGCACGAAGCAACGTCCGATGCATCTACGCCACCTTCAGCTGACTGACTTCCGCTCGTGGGAGCACGCGGACCTGGAGCTCGGCCAAGGGCCGATCGTGCTGATCGGGCGCAACGGCAAGGGAAAGACGAACGTCCTCGAGGCCGTCGGCTACCTGGCCACGCTCGGCTCGCACCGGGTATCCAGCGACACCCCGCTCGTGCGTCACGAGCGGGAGCGGGCACTCATCAGGGCAGCCGTGGTCAACGGCGATCGCGAGCTGGTCGTGGAGCTGGAGATCAGCCCGGGCAAGAGCAACAGGGCGCGGATCAACCGGGGAGCGGTGGGACGGCCGCGCGACGTGCTCGGAATCGTCCATACTGTACTGTTCGCTCCCGAGGATCTGTCTCTGGTGAAGGGAGATCCCGCTGAACGGCGCCGATTCCTCGATGACTTGCTCGTGCAGCGTTCGCCCCGGTACGCGGGGATCCGGTCGGAGTACGACCGGGTGCTCCGCCAGCGCAACGCGCTGCTGAAGTCGACGGGCAAGCGGGGTGCGCGTGCCGCGGCGGACGATCCGTACGCGTTGAGCACCCTGGCCGTCTGGGACTCCCAGCTCGCCGAACTGGGAGCGCAGCTGCTGGCCGCGCGGTTGGATCTGGTCGCCGACCTCGCGCCGCACACCGCGGCGGCATACGATGGCATCGCGGGGAGCCCGGGCGGGGAGCCCGACAAGAGCGCCGGGATCACCTACCGGTCGAGTCTGGGTTCGGCGTTGCCCGCCGACTACGGCACCCCGGAGGGGCAACGCGCCGATGTCGACATATTGATCAAGGCCTTGGGAGACGCGGTGGTCGAGTCCCGGGAGAGTGAGCTCGAACGCGGGGTGAGCTTGATCGGCCCACATCGCGACGACCTCGAGATCACCCTCGGGGGTTCCCCTGCGAAGGGCTACGCCAGCCACGGGGAGTCCTGGTCGCTCGCGTTGGCGCTGCGGTTGGCCTCGTACGAGCTGTTGCGCGACGAGGCAGGCGAGCCGATCCTGTTGCTCGACGACGTGTTCGCCGAGCTCGACCGGCACCGCAGAGCTCGCTTGGCCGAGGTCGCCTCCCGCGCGGAGCAGGTGTTCGTCACCGCGGCTGTGGATGAGGACGTGCCCGGTGAGCTGACCGGTGTTCGCTATACCGTCGACGAGGGGAGGCTGGTTCGTGAGTGACGGGCAAGAGGGCCGGCGCGGACCACGGGGAGAGGGACACCGAGACGCACAGCACCCCCGGGGTGACGCGGTAGGAAGCGATCATCACCCACCTGGGGATAAACCTGTGGATAGTGTGGATAACATTGCGTCCACGTCATCACTGAGAGCAACGTCACACAGTGAGACCGTTGCCCGTTCTGCTGATGAGCGTCGCCGATCCGGCGAAGAACGCGGCGTCGAGCAACCTGTCGCCTACGAGGGTGGCGAACCGTCCGGAGACGAGGAACAGCAGGTCAGCGGGCGGGATCTGGCACACGCGGCACTGCGCTCGGCGCAGGAGAAGGCACGTGCGCGAGGTACACGCCCCGGGCAGCGCCGCGGTGACCGGTCGGGTGGCGCGGGGCGCTCGCGTTCCAACCGGCGCCGGTGGTCGTCCTCGGGGGTGGACGACCGCGATCCACAACCCTTGGGACGGGTGGTCTCGCAGCTGGCCAAGCAACGCGGCTGGCAGGAGCAGCTCGCTACCGGTCAGGTCTTCGGCCAGTGGGCAGCGCTGGTCGGGTCCGACGTCGCCGAGCACGCTCACCCGGTGTCGCTGTCCGAGGGTGAGCTCACCGTGCAGGCCAGCTCCACGGCGTGGGCGACCCAGCTGCGCCTGCTGCAGGCCCAGCTGCTCGGTAAGATCGCTGCCGGCGTGGGAAACGGCGTGGTCAAGCGCCTGCGGATCCAGGGGCCGACCAGGCCGAGCTGGCGCTACGGACCACGGCACGTGCCGGGCAGGGGACCGCGTGACACGTACGGTTAAAGTTCCGGTACAGCGGGTTGCTGACCAGCGACGACACGGGTGTCCTTGCGCCGGTGCCGTGAGGCCCCAAGCGTAGACTGGACATTCGAGGTGGGTGTGGGTCTTGGGGAGGATCCGCCCGTGCAAGCGTTCGCTGATGCAAGACAGGAGACGCCAAAACGGTGGCAGCCAAGAAGAACGAGTACAGCGCGTCGTCGATCACCGTCCTGGAAGGGCTCGAGGCGGTTCGCAAGCGCCCCGGGATGTACATCGGATCCACCGGTGAGCGCGGTCTGCACCACCTGATCTGGGAAGTTGTGGACAACGCCGTCGACGAGGCGATGGCAGGACACGCCAGCAAGGTCGAGGTGAGCTTGCTTCCGGACGGCGGGGTCCGTGTCATCGACGACGGTCGCGGCATCCCGGTCGAGGAGCACCCGGTCGAGAAGCGCCCCACGGTGGAAGTCGTGCTGACCATGCTGCACGCGGGTGGCAAGTTCGACGGCAAGTCGTACGCGGTCTCCGGTGGGTTGCACGGTGTGGGTGTCTCGGTGGTCAACGCGCTGTCCTCGGCGCTCGAGGTGGAGATCCACAGGGACGGGAGCGTCTGGACGCAGCAGTACAAGACGTCCGCACCGGTCGGGGCGCCACAGAAACAGGGTTCCACGAAACGCACCGGCACCACGGTGACGTTCTGGGCGGACGACTCGATCTTCGAGACCACCAACTACAACGTGGAGACGGTCGCCCGCAGGTTGCAGGAGATGGCGTTCCTGAACAAGGGGCTGACCATCACGCTGCGCGACGAGCGGGAGCCGGACGAGAACGGTGAGGACGCCTCGGGGGAGAAGGCCCGGCTGACCGAGCAGACCTACCAATACCCGGGTGGGCTGTCGGACTTCGTCAAGCACATCAACAGCACGCGCGATCCGATCCACCGCAACGTGGTTTCCTTCGAGGCCGACGGGGACGGGGTCCAGGTCGAGGTCGCCATGCAGTGGAACAGTGGCTTCACCCCGTCCGTGTACACCTTCGCCAACACCATCAACACGCACGAGGGCGGCACGCACGAGGAAGGCTTCCGGGCGGCGCTGACGCGGGTGGTGAACAACTACGCGCGGGACAAGAAGCTGCTCAAGGAGAAGGACGCGAACCTGACCGGTGACGATGTCCGGGAAGGCCTCGCGGCGATCGTCTCGATCAAGCTGGCCGAACCGCAGTTCGAGGGTCAGACGAAGACCAAGCTGGGCAACAGCGACGCCAAGACCTTCGTGCAGGCCACCACGCACGAGTGGCTGTCGGACTGGTTCGAGCGCAACCCCAGCGACGCGAAGGCGATCATCTCCAAGGCGGTGTCGTCGGCGCAGGCCCGGCTGGCCGCGCGCAAGGCGCGTGAGCTGGTGCGCCGCAAGGGCGCGCTCGACGTGGGCGGGCTGCCCGGCAAGCTCAAGGACTGCCGGTCGACGAAGCCCGACGAGTGTGAGCTCTACGTCGTCGAGGGCGATTCGGCGGGCGGCTCCGCCAAGGAAGGCCGCGACTCGATGTACCAGGCGATCCTGCCGATCCGCGGCAAGATCATCAACGTCGAGAAGGCGCGCATCGACAAGGTGCTGAAGAACAACGAGGTGCAGAGCCTGATCACTGCCCTCGGCACCGGCATCCACGACGAGTTCGACCTCAGCAAGCTGCGCTATCACAAGGTCGTGTTGATGTCCGACGCGGACGTGGACGGCCAGCACATCCAGACGTTGCTGCTGACGCTGTTGTTCCGGTTCATGCGGCCGCTCGTCGAGCACGGGTACGTCTACCTCGCCAAGCCCCCGCTCTACAAGATCAAGTGGCCGCGCGGCGAGCCGGATTACGTCTACAACGAGCGGGAGAAGGACGGGATACTGCAAGCCGGCGCCGAGGCGGGCAAGAAGCTGCCCAAGGACGACGCCATCCAGCGCTACAAGGGGCTCGGCGAGATGAACGCCGACGAGCTGTGGGAAACCACCATGGATCCGGCGAACCGGCTGCTGCGCCAGGTGACGCTGGATGATGCGGCCACGGCCGACGAGCTGTTCTCGGTGCTGATGGGCGAGGACGTCGAGGCACGCCGGTCGTTCATCACCCGTAACGCCAAGGACGTGCGGTTCCTGGACGTGTAACGGAGATCGGGGGATCGCAATAAAGTGGTCAGAACTCTGACCACTTTATTGCGATCCGGTCTCGATATCGCCCGGCCGCCTGTTGCGCGGCTGGGCTGCGGGCTACTTTCCCGCCATGACGAGGACATACAGACTAGGCACCGTGCTTGCCGCTGCCACGGTGTTGCTCGGCCTCGGCGGCGGCGTGCCTGCCTCAGCCGAACAGGATCCCGGTCCGCCGCTCGAGCAGTCGCCCGAGGAGCTGGACGCGACGCTGCACTGCGACAGCGCCATCGACGACCCTGATAACCAGCCCGTGCTGTTCGTTCCCGGTACCACGGCAGACGGCTACGAGAACTTCTCGTTCAATTACGTCCACGCGCTGCGCGCCGAGGGGTACTCGGTGTGCTGGATGGATTACCCACACCGTGGCTGGCGGGACATGCAGACGTCCACAGAGAACGCGGTGCACGCGATCCGCACCATGTACGAGCGCAGCGGTGGTCAACCGGTGTCCACGCTCGGGCACAGCCAGGGTGGCCTGCACCCGGCGTGGGCGGCACGGTTCTGGCCGGACATGGCCGACAAGCTGGACGACGCCATCAGCCTCGGTTCGCCGTTTCAGGGGTCGGTGACGGCCAACGCCTACTGCGAGGGACTCGGCCTCTTCGCCGGCGGGTGCCAGGAGTCCTTCTGGCAGTTCACCCAGGGGTCGAGCTGGACGGAAGCGCTCAACGCCCAGCCGCTGCCCGATGGTCCCTCGTTCACGTCGATCTACACCGAGTTCGACGAGGCCGCCACGCCGGGTGCCGAGGCGAGTGCCCTGACCGGTTCGTCGCACGTGGCTGTGCAGGACGTCTGCACGGCACGTGCCGTCGAGCACTTCGGCCTGGTCGTGGATGCCGCAGTTTATGCGCTGGTGCTCGACGCCCTGGAGAACCCGGGCGGGGCGGCCCCGGAACGGGTGGACGGCTCGGTCTGCACCGAGGTGTTCATGCCGCTGGACTACGGCGAGCTCGCGACGCAGCTGCCCGAGCTGCTGGCGATGCCTGCCCGAGCGTGGCTGGAGAGCCCGCCGTGGACCTGGGAGCGGGAGGAACCGCCACTGCGGGACTATGCCCGGTGAGACTCCCTGTCAGCGGCCTTCGCGCGTGCCGGGTCCGTCCCAGCTGACCAGCACCGATAAACTGTATGGGATACCCGCGCCCGCCGCAGCGCGAGCACAGGTTCCCGAGGGTTATGCACGAACCGGCCGGTGTGGCCGCCTGCGGGTGGTCGCACCGGCCGGCGCGACGAGCACGTGGGATGCTTGTCGCACCAGCCACCGTGAATAACCCGGCTCTCACAGGAGACTCGGACTCTGGGTCGGAAGGATACCGCGCACCGTGACTGAAACCCTGCCTCCGGAGGAAGACCGGATCGAGCCGGTCGACATCCAGCAGGAGATGCAGCGCTCGTACATCGACTACGCGATGAGCGTGATCGTCTCCCGCGCTCTACCCGATGTGCGTGACGGCCTCAAGCCCGTCCACCGCCGGGTGCTGTACTCCATGTACGACAACGGCCTGCGTCCGGACCGCTCGTACGTGAAGTGCTCCCGCGTCGTCGGCGACGTGATGGGTAACTACCACCCGCACGGTGACTCGGCGATCTACGACGCGCTCGTGCGCCTGGCCCAGCCCTGGTCGATGCGGTACCCGCTGGTCGACGGCCAGGGCAACTTCGGTTCCCCTGGTAACGACCCCGCGGCCGCGATGCGGTACACCGAGGCCCGGCTGGCGCAGCCCGCGATGGAGATGCTGCGCGACATCGACGAGGACACCGTCGACTTCTCGGACAACTACGACGGCAAGACCCAGGAACCGGATGTCGTCCCGTCCCGGATACCGAACCTGCTCGTCAACGGCAGTGGCGGGATCGCCGTGGGGATGGCGACCAACATCCCCCCGCACAACCTGCGTGAGGTCGCCGACGGCGTCATGTGGGCGCTGGACAACTGGGAGGCCTCCGAGGACGAGACCCTCGCCGCGATGATGCAGCGGATCAAGGGTCCCGACTTCCCGACCAGTGGGCTGATCCTGGGGAACCAGGGCATCGAGGACGCCTACCGCACAGGCCGGGGCTCGGTGAAGATGCGGGCGGTCGTCGAGATCGAGGAGGACGCCAAGGGGCGGCCGATCCTGGTGATCTCGGAGCTGCCGTACCAGGTCAACCCGGACAACCTGATCGAGACCATGGCGACGCTGGTCCGGGACGGCAAGGTCAGTGGCATCTCGGAGATCGCCGACGAGACCAACAGCCGCCGCGGGATGCGGATCGTGGTCACGCTCAAGCGTGACGCGGTGCCCAAGGTCGTGCTGAACAACCTCTACAAGCACACCCAGCTGCAGCAGAACTTCGGTGTGAACATGCTGGCCATCGTCGACGGCGTCCCCCGGACGTTGCGGCTGGACCAGCTGGTGCGGCACTACGTCAAGCACCAGGTCGAGGTCATCGTGCGCCGCACCCGGTACCGGCTGCGCAAGAAGGAGGAGCGCGCCCACATCCTGCGTGGTCTGGTCAAGGCACTGGACATGCTGGATGAGGTCATCGCGCTGATCCGGCGCTCCCCGACGGCCGACGAGGCGCGGACCGGGCTGATGGAGCTGCTCGAGGTGGACGAGGTCCAGGCCACCGCGATCCTGGACATGCAGCTGCGCAAGCTCGCGGCGCTGGAGCGCCAGAAGATCACCGACGAGCTCGCCGAGATCGAGCGGGCGATCGCCGACCTCCAGGACATCCTGGACCGGCCCGAGCGCCAGCGCCAGATCATCACCGACGAGCTCGCCGAGGTCGTCGAGAAGTTCGGCGACGAGCGCAAGACCAAGATCATCCCCTATGACGGGGAGGTCTCAGTCGAGGACCTCATCGCGGTCGAGGACGTGGTGGTCACGATCACCCGCACCGGATACGCGAAGCGGACGAAGACCGACCTCTACCGCACGCAGAAGCGTGGTGGGAAGGGCGTCCAGGGGACCACGCTCAAGCAGGACGACATCGTTCAGCACTTCTTCGTGTGCTCCACGCATGACTGGATGCTGTTCTTCACCAACAAGGGCAGGGTGTACCGGGCGAAGGCCTACGAGCTGCCCGAAGCCAACCGCAACGCGCGCGGCCAGCACGTGGCGAACCTGCTCGCCTTTCAGCCGGACGAGGAGATCGCGCAGGTCATCCAGATCTCCAACTACGAGGAGGCGCCGTACCTGGTACTGGCGACCAAGAAGGGGTTGGTCAAGAAGAGCAAGCTGACCGACTTCGACTCGAACCGTTCCGGTGGGCTGATCGGCATCAACCTGCGGGAGGGCGATGAGCTGGTCGGCGCGGTGCTCGCCTCCGCAGAGGACGATCTCCTGCTGGTCTCCTCCGACGGCCAGTCGATCCGGTTCCATGCCACGGACGAGGCGCTGCGGCCGATGGGCAGGGCCACGTCCGGGGTGCTCGGCATGCGCTTCAACGAGGGCGACGAACTGCTCAGCATGGGTGTGGTGCAGGAAGGCACCTACCTGCTCGTGGCTACCGACGGCGGGTACGCCAAACGCACCTCGATCGAGGACTACCCCGTCCAGGGCCGCGGCGGCAAGGGTGTGCTCACGCTGCAGTACGACCGCAAGCGCGGGAAGCTGATCGGCGCGCTCATCGTCAACGACGAGGACGAGCTCTACGCGATCACGTCGACCGGTGGGGTCATCAGGACTCCGGCCAAGCAGGTACGCAAGGCAGGCCGGCAGACCAAGGGTGTCCGCCTGATCAACCTGGAGTCCGGTACGTCCTTGCGCGCGATCGCGCGTAATGCGGACGAGCCAACGGAATCGGCATAGTGAGGAGTACGTAGGCAGGGGAGTCGTCCGGCAGGGCGGGGCGCACACGCTGATCGCGCTCGCGACGGAGGTGAACGATACGCGGTGACATCACACGACGACGCCGATCCGGAAGGTGAGGGGTCCGATGCTCGGCACGATCCCTCCGAACCGGCGCCGGGTCAGGACCGAAGCGATGTGCGCGACGATGCCGACGAGGCATCGCACTTCTCTCGTGCGGCGGGGAATTCCTCGTCCGGTGAGGCGTTCCCCTCGACCGAGCGCACGGCCGACGCGCCGGGGGCGTGGCCGGACGAGCCGATGGGGATGTTCGGCCACCGGTTCGATGACTCGTCGGCGCGAGCGGCAGGCGGCGCCGAGAGACCAGTGAAGGAGACAGCGAGGGTGAACGTTCCTGGCACGGAGTCGCTGGGTAGGGCTGAGCCGTCCGCGCTGCGCAGGCCGGGGCGCGGCCCGAGGCGTGCGAGCCTGCAGGTCAAGCGGTTCGACCCGTGGTCGGTTCTCAAGCTTTCGATGGTGCTCGGCGCGGCGATGTTCTTCGTCTGGCTGGTCGCTGTCGGGCTGTTGTACACCGTGCTGGACGGTATGGGCGTGTGGGACAGGCTGAACGGCACGTACGCCTCCCTGGTCGCAGGGGAGCCTGCCGACGCGCCGGTGGAACCCCTGATCACCGCTGGGCGGGTGTTCGGCTTCTCCGCCGTCATCGGGATGATCAACGTTGTCCTGATGTCCGCGCTGGCGACGGTGGGCGCGTTCATCTACAACGTCTCCGCGGACATGGCTGGTGGCCTGGAGCTCACGCTCTCCGAGCGGGAGTAGGCCCTTGCCGGTCCGGCCCCGGTGTCACGGTCGCACCGACCGTGGGGTAACCTTTACAGGTGCTGAGGGCCTATAGCTCAGACGGTCAGAGCGCTTCGCTGATAACGAAGAGGTCCCTGGTTCAAGTCCAGGTAGGCCCACTCCACGAAACACCAGGGAACAGGACCGGAACGGTATCTGTTCCCTGGTGTTTCTTCATGCTCGCGGCGAGTGGGACGGCGAGCTGTGCCGGCGGATCGCTCGTCATGGCCGCCTCGTGGTGCGCTACGACAATCGCGACACAGGCCGCTTGACGAGCTGTCTACTGGGATCGCCCGCGAGCCGGCGCCGTCAGCCGCCACTCGCTCGGCCCCGGCACCCGTCGAGCTCGTCGGCGACCGCGCGGTACACCGCACCCCACTCGCCGTTACCACTGGTGACGTCGAATCCGTCGCCACCGGGATCGCCGTCGTCCGAGCGGGCACGCACGCCGAGGTTGTGTGCGAAGCGAACCCCGGTGAGGCAGTCGGCCGGTGATACCTCGATGCGCTGACCCTGGAATCCGGAAGCGGCATACCCGTCGGGGGTGACGCCGCGCCACCACTGGTAGCCGTACTGACCGTCGGACGTATCGGTCATCGTCGTGGCTTCCCGCACCCACTTCCTGGACACCACGCGGGGTCCAGCGGCGACCCTGCCGTCGTTGCGGAACAGCTCACCGAGGCGGGCGAGGTCGGGGGTCGTCGCGTACAGGCTCTGCGATGCGATCGCGTCGCCAACGCGATCGGTGAGTATCTCCGCGTCCGCGGCCATCCCGACCGGTTTCCACAGCTTGTCGGTGAGCAACTCGCTGAACGGTTGGCCGTACACGGTCTCCACCAGCCACGCGAGGACCTGCGAGTTGCCGCTGTTGTAGGAGAACTCGGTACCCGGCTCGGCCGTGCGCGGCAACGACATCAGGAACTCGTTGCGGGTCTTGCCGAGCGCGCCATCGGTGTAGAGGTCGAGGGCCAGCTGGATCCACTGTTGTACCTGGGTGTTCTCGGCAAGGACGGGGGTGCTCTCGTCCCAGTGCACCCCGCTTTCCATCTCGAGCAGGTTCTCGATGGTGACGCCTTCCCATGCGGTGCCGTGCAACTCGTCGATGTAGGCCTCGATGGGGTCGTCGACTGAACGCACGAGCCTGTCGTCGACAGCCTCGCCCACCAGCGTGGATGTGAACGACTTGGTGACCGACCAAGCCTGGTGGCGTTGGTCCGCTGACCACCCGTTGGTGTAGTAGTCGGCGACGAGGTGCCCGTCGTGCACGAACGCGACGGCGTCCGTCTCGGTGTCCCGCAAGAAGTCCTCGACGGTCTTCGTCCTGCCGCGCCACTCGTAGTCGACACCGAGCAGGTCCTGGTCGCGGCGCGGCAGCTCCCAGACGTCATCGCCACTGGCGACGGGGTCAGTCGGCAGGTACACCTCGGGTTTGACCACGTCGATCGGTACCGGTAGGACCAGCGTGCCGCCGGCGAGAAGCTCGTGCACGTAGTTGAACCAGTACCCGGGGTCGAGCACGATCTCCGCACGGTCCCGGACGAGGTCCTCCGGCGACTCCTGCGCGATCGCCTGTCCGGGTAGCTGCCCGGCGGCGAGGAGCGTGACGAGTGCGAACAGCGTGGTGAACCGTCGTGCCGACGACATCCTGCTCCTTAGCGAACAACGAGCCGAAAAATGAACAATATTCTGATCCGCTCGCGGGCTCAAGGTGTTGTGCCGCGAAGGCGGGGGACGGGCGTCCCGTTCCCTCAGGTACCGGGCGTCGAGCCGTCCGCGGCGAGGCTGCGCTGCATGAGCACGGTGTCCAGCCACTGCCCGTGCTTGTATCCGACCCCGGTGAGCGTGCCGGCCTCGGCGAAGCCGCATCGCCGGTGCAGGCGGAGGGAGGCATCCATGGTGCTGGTGATCACCGCGATCAGTTCGCGAACATCGGCCCGACCCGCCTCCGTGACCAACGCTTCGAGCAGTGTCCGGCCTAGTCCCTTACCGGTGGCGGACGGTGCCAGGTACACGGAGTTCTCCGCCGTTCGCCGGTAGGCCGGTCGCGCCTTCCACGGAGCGCAGTAGGCATATCCGACGATGCCTGATATGTCCGACCCCGCCTGCGGGAGCTCGGCGACGAGGTACGGAAGCCCGTGCTCGCGGATGGTCTCGTACCGCCGACGCCACTCGGCGGGTTCCGGGACCTCCTCCTCGAACGTCGCCACGCTGCCGCGTACGTACTCGGCATAGATATCGCGCGTCGATCCGAGGTCGGCCGGGATCGCTGAACGCACCACGATATCGATCATGCGGTGATTGTCGCCGGTTGCCGGGTTCCGGCCGTCGTTACCCCATCCGAAGGTCAGTTCCCGGTGTCCAGCCTGTCACCTGGCACGAGGTGGAGCCGGGGAGCAGAATCAGGGGCGCAGGGACGCTCAGTGAGGTGGTAGCGATGAAGCCGCCTGAGGTTTCAGCGGCCATCGATGCGCCGCAACGAACGGTCTGGTCCGCACTGACGCGGCTATCCGACAGGGCGCGAGTGCTCGATGACGTCCGCAGCGTCGAGTTCCACACCGACGACTCGTTCCAGGTGGGGGCGCAGTGGCGTGAATGGCGACGGGCCACCGGCAGGGGAAGGACCGAGACACTCACGGTGATCGCGGTGCACGAGCCCGTCGCCTACAGCGTGCGCGCGCAGCGGCACGGTCTGGAGGTCACCAGAACGACCGAGCTCGTCGCTCTTTCGCCATGGCGAACCCAGGTGACCACCAGGCTGATGCTGCGGCCCTCCCGGTCGCATGGCCGCTTCAGGCGCATGCTGGTACGCCTGTTCGGTCTCGTCGAGGCGAGACGGCTGGTGAAACGCGCCAGGATCGACCTGGATGACCTTGCCCGGCACGTCGGTGGTGACCAGCGTGAGAGGTGACGGCCTCGTGTGATCTCGCTCCCTCTGCGAAGCGGCAGGTGGCGTGCAGTACGATAGTCTGGGTCGTTGGCGCGGGTTGCGAGGAGGCTTGCCAGATGAAGAAGGTCGTGCTCTTGGCCGCCGTGGTCGCCGGGGTACTGTTCGCTGTCAAGCGCAGCAAGAGCGCCAGGGACGAGGCCGAGCTGTGGCGTCAGGCGACCGCTCCGTCGAGCGGCCCGGCCGCGGGACCCAGTGCGAACGGTACGGCACCCACCGCGGGGAGCAAGCCGGATATCGCACGGAACAACTGACGGTGCGGGCCCGCAAGGGCCCGGCACACGCGGGGCTGTAGCTCAATCGGTAGAGCGCTGCTTTTGCAAGGCAGAGGTCAGGGGTTCGATTCCCCTCAGCTCCACTTTTGTGACCAGCGGTTATGCTATTTCTTGAGCGATCTTGCTGTTGGTGTCTGTCAGGCATTGTTACTGCGAGTCCGCTGAGGACATGGAATCGGTGCGCACGGCGATGGGGCTACTGGCCGACGGGCGCCAGCTGACCAGCGTGTTGTATCGCCGCATCGCCAGCACCTACAGCCTCGACTCGCGCAGCGATACCTATGCCGACCGGCTACCGCATGTCGACGACCCCGACTGGCAGATCTAGCTCCACCAGCTGGCCACCGCCGACACCCGACGGCGCGAACTCGCCGACTCGCCGCCCCTGAGCAGCCATAGTTGCCTGCGGAAATGATTAGTACCGTCGTCGGCAACCTCACCGCCGATCCCCGAGATGCGGTTCAGCCGGTCCGGCGCTGCCGTCGCCAATGTCACCATCGCCTCCACCCCGCGCACGTTCGACCGGGAGACCGGCGAGCGGAAGGACGGCGAGGCGCTGCTCCTGCGCTGCGACATCTGGCGGCAGGCCGGGGAGTCCCTGACGCACGAGATGCGGGTGATCGTGCAGGGCAGGTTGAAGCAGCGGTCCTTCGGGACCAAGGAAGACGAGAAGCGCATTGTCGTCGCGCTCGAGATCTCCTCGTTGGCGTTACGTTAACCACTGGACGAGGAGCATGTGGACCTCCTGCTGGTCTTCCAGGATCAGGTAGATGACCTGCCCGGCCTGACCTGGTCCGAAGGTCCAACGACGGACGGCGCCTTCGGGATTCTCCGCGTGCTGGGGCGCTCCGTTCCACGGTGTGAGCTGGAGGATCTCGAGCACCTCCATGAAAGCATCCAACGCTTCATCCGGCAGCGCGGCGACCTGCTCACCGATGTCAGCGTCCGGAACGAGTCGGTACAACTACGTGGACCGCCGCTGTTGGATCGCGTCTCGTAAGTCCTCGAACTGCACGGCGCGCGGGTTGTGTCCGGTGCGAATGACCTCCTCAGCCTTCGCGAGCACGCGATGGTAGGCACCCGGCTCACGTAGCTCCAGGAACGCTGTGTGCTGCCACTTGTTCAGCAACGCGTGCAGGTCGGTGAGGTCTTGAGACTCCTTGACCCGGTCAAGCACGATTTGCCATTCATGGTCGAACTCGGCCGCAAGCGTCGGTGTGAGGCACTCGCGGATCGATGCCGGGTCGGCCGCTGGCGGAGATGGATGCTGGTTTGGTGGCGACGCGTCCGGAGAAGCCATGGACTTACGATAACCTGCCGAGCAGACTCGCGGTGTAGCTTTCTCAGTTCCGGTGCCGCCGGTGCTCGTGTGGGAACCATGATGGGTGCGAAACCCCTCCAGAGAGACGCAATGGAGCCAGCAGGGACAGCGCTAGGGTCAGCATGACCAGGTATATCCCTGCGGCTAGCTATGACGGTCCGTATTTGCAAGGCAGAGGTCAGGGGGTCGATTCCCCTCAGCTCCACGCGGCGTGGACTCGCTGACCAGCAGCGCAACGCACAGACTCGCGCCGACTTTCGTGGGGCGATCGAGGAGTGGCTCAAGGTCCACGAGCTCGACGATTCCACACGCGAGACTTACCGGATCTACACCCGGAAGTACATCTACCCGGCGCCTGGCAGAGCCGGTCAGTCAGATCTCCGCGAGGGCGCTCGAGCAGTTCTACGCCGAACTACGCCGGTGTCGCGCTCGCTGTGATGGTCGCCCCATATCGAGAACCGCACGGACGGGCCGGCCGCACGGGTGCCGGACGTGTGCGGCATAAGCGGCCATATCGCTGAGTCACGCCTTGCGGTTGTACAGCCTTTTCGCCCATACATAGCCGAGCAGCGCGATGCCCGCACACCAGGTCAGCGCGATCCACAGGTCGTCGCCGACCGGGTTGTCCATCAGTAGTGCCCGGATGGACTCCATGATCGGGGTGAACGGCTGGTACTCGGCGAACCAGCGCAACCCCCCGGGTATCGAGTCGGTCGGCACGAACCCGCTGCCGAGGAACGGCAGGAACATCAGCGGCATCGGCAGGCTGCTGGCCGCCTCGACGCTCTGCGAAGTCTGGCCGATCGCCACGGTGAGCCAGACCAGGGCGAACGCCACGGCGGCGAGCACACCGACGAGGGCGAGCCAGCCACCGAGGCTTGCACTCGGCTCGAAACCGATCAGCAGCGCCACCCCGATCACCACCGCCATGCTCAGGAAAGCCTGGATGAGACTGCCGATCACGTGCCCGGTCAGCACCGACACCCTGGCGATGTTCATGGTGCGGAACCGGGCGATGATCCCATCGGTCATGTCCATGGCCACGGATACCGCGGTTCCCTGGACCGTGGTCGCGATGGTTATCAGCAGGATCGCGGGCACCATGTAGTTGATGTACTCGGCTCGACCACCGGAGGGCCCGCCGAGCCCAGCTCCGAGCGTGCCGCCGAACACGTACACGAACAGCAGTAGCAAGAGGATCGGCATTGCGATCAGTTGCACGGTCATCGACGGGTATCGCACCATCCGTTTCAGGTTGCGACGCACCATCGTCGTCGAATCGCGTAACGGGTGGGTCGTGGCCGCGGCGGTCATCGGTTGATCACCTTCTCGTTGTCGGAATCGCCGGTGAGGGCGAGGAAGACGTCGTCGAGGTCGGGGGTGTGCACGGAAAGGGTGTCCACGTCGACCGACTCATGGTCGAGCCGGTCCAGCAGTGCCTTCAGTGAGTGCAGGCTGCCGTCGTTCGGTACCCGAAGGGCCAGCGCGTCGCCGTCTGAGTGTGCGTCCTG
This sequence comes from Haloechinothrix alba, assembly GCF_900188115.1. Taxonomy (GTDB): domain Bacteria; phylum Actinomycetota; class Actinomycetes; order Mycobacteriales; family Pseudonocardiaceae; genus Haloechinothrix; species Haloechinothrix alba. Next base: position 158,139 of record NZ_FZNW01000001.1, read on the forward strand.
GCCGAGAACCCGTTGCGCGGTCTGGAAACCGCTGGGTTCGGAAAACTGGAGTAGGACGTGGCCGCCGGGAATTCGGCGTTTCAATTGCTCGGCGGTGCCCTCGGCGACCAGCCTGCCGTCCTCCAGCACGGCGATCCGGTCGGCCAGTTCGTCGGCCTCCTCCAGGTACTGGGTGGTCAGGAAGATGGTTACGCCCTCGGCCACCAGTTCCCGTACGGTCTGCCACATACCGCGCCTGCTACGCGGATCCAGCCCGGTGGTCGGCTCGTCCAGGAAGATGACGCGGGGATTCCCGACCAACGTCATCGCCAGGTCCAGCCGCCGCCGCATACCACCGGAATACGTGGACGCCGGTTTCCGCGCCGCCTCGGTCAGGTCGAACCGCTCGAGTAGATCGGCCGTCCTACGCTGACGATCCTTCTTGGATAGATGGTTCAGGTCCGCCATCATCCGCAGGTTCTCCTCACCGGTGAGCAGGTTGTCCACGGCGGAGAACTGGCCCGTGACCCCGATCGCAGCCCGCACCGAATCCGGATCGGACGCCACATCATGCCCCACGACCTCGGCCCGGCCGCCACTGGCGACTATCAGTGTGGACAGGATCTTGACCGTCGTCGTCTTGCCTGCGCCGTTCGCACCGAGCAGGGAGAAGATCGTGCCCTGCGGCACGTTCAGGTCGATTCCGTCCAGCACTGTCTTGTCGCCGAACGACTTCCGCAACCCGCTCACGGATATCGCCGGTTGTGCGGCATTCTTCATCATCGTCAGTTCCCTTCACCGTAAGAGCCGGGTTCAGGCCCGGTGGATCGTGATGTCGCCGAATCCGGTGTGTGCGCGCACTTCGACCGTCTCGCCGGTCTTCTCTGGCGGCTCCGTCGTCTCGTCGAGCGCGTTGCGCACCTGCCCGAAGTTGGTCTTCGCGTCTAGCCAGGCCGACGTGCCGGCACCGATGCCGATGCCCAGGTCGCCGGTCGAGGTTTCCAGCACAACGGAACCGCGAGCGACCTCACCGATCCGGATCGCCCCGTTGGCAGTCTTCGCGTCCACACCACCGCCCGCCCGGTCCAGCGCGATGTCCCCGTTCGCCGAACGCACGCGCGCTTCGCCGCCGATCGTGCCGAGCTCGGTGTTGCCGTTGGAGTTCTTGATCGTGGCGCCGCCGGTCACCTCACCGATCCGAACCCGGCCGGTCCCTGTGGTCACCTCTGCGTCGCCCGCGACGCCCTCGACCGAGACGTGGCCGGCGGAGGTGTTCAGCCGCAGCGGCCCGGTCCGGTCCAGCCGCGCGTGCCCCGCGGAGGACTTGAACCGGCACTCGCCGAGCCGGCCGGTCGACTGGAAATCGCCGACCGTGTCCGCCTGCACCTGCGAACCCTCGGGCAGTTCGACGGTCAGGTCGATGGAGCAACTCTTGGCGGAGAAGTCGAATGGCCGCGGCTTCTTGCCCTTGATCAGTAGTGTGCCGCTGGAGTACTCGACGCGGACCTGCTCGGCAGCCTTCACGTCCGAAGGCTCATTCTCGTCGGACGGGCGCACCTCGACCACGGTGTCGGTGCGCTGGCTCGCGACGAACCGCACGTTGGCCACGCTGACATCGAGGGTCACGATGATCGGCTCCGGCGTATCGAATGTAGGCATGGTTGTCCCCTTCTGATCGGTGAAATCGGCGTTCTCGCTGATGAGAACGGCGACGTATCCTGGCGCTGCCAGCGCGGCTAGCCGATCCAGCCGGTGTAGCGCTGCTTACCCCGGCCGCCGCGCTGATCCGGGGCCTGCTCCTTGCCGGATTGCCGCAACGTGGCCGAGGCGACCCGGCCAAGCCACGCGTTGACCGAGCGGCCCTCCTTCGCGGCCGCCTCCTCGATCGAGGCCTTGAGGTGTTCCGGGAGCCGGAAGTTGATCCGCGCGGTGGCGGCGTCGTCGGTGCCTGCGGGATCGACGTCAGGTACCGGCTCGGGTTCCGGTGCAGCCGTGGCGTATGCGACCTCGGATGGTGGCGGCGTCACCACGAAGTTCGGGTCGCGGCCCCGCAGCCGGACCTCGACCGAACCAGGCGCGAGGTCACGGGTGATTTCGTCGGCGGCAGCCGACAGCGCCTCCAGCAGGGTGAGGCGTACCGCCGACTCGACCGGCCCGGTCAGCCGCTCAGCCAGCGCACGAGCCTCCTCGCCCCCGGCCTCGGCGGCGGTCGCCAGCTCCCGGCTGAGGAAGTCCACATACGGTGTCAAGTCCATGGCGCCAGAATGGCACATATATGGCGCCATTACAAGCCATCATGGCGCCGTTTGTCGCCGTAGTGGCGTTCTCTATGGTCAGAGCGGATCAGTGCTCGTCGTGGTCGCGGTGTGCCCGGTGGGCTCATGATCGAACCTGTGTACGAACGCAGCAGGTCGCAGAGCGAGTTCGGGCGGATCGCGCCGTTGTACCCGCTCCCGACGCGGCATCGATGCCCGCGCGGTCACCGACTCGACGTGGGGTGTCGGTGCTGGTTGTCGGTGGTGACGAACTGGTCGATCAAGGCCTGTAGCTCGGTCAAGATGGTTGTTGTGCGTGCTTGTCGTAGGTGTGCGGGGATCGTGTACGGCTCAGAGATGATCGTTTTGACCTCGGAGCGGTAACGGGGCGAGGAGTTCATAGACCCACGAGCGGGAGAGTCCGTAGTCGGCCACAACGTCGGCGACCGGTTATCCACAACAACGGCAGTGATGACCAGGCGTGCCTCCGACATGCCTGAGCATCCAGCACCATTCCGGCATGTCATGAGGCACGCGTCCGGGATGTCCTGAGGCTGGATACCCTCAGCTCCACTTCTGTGGCCAGCGGTTATGTGGGTTCTTAGCGATCTTGCTGTTGGTGTCTGCCAGTCATTGTGACCGCGAGTGCGCTGAGAGGTAGCGCGCGAGGTTGACACCGAGTCCCGACAGACGAGTCTCATCGGCCGGCGAGTGAATTCGCCGTCGCTTCGTCGACTCTCCCGGGGCGACTGCCCGTGCCCCGGTCCCGGGTTCGCCTGCCGTTGCTCATGTCGCAGTGAGCTGCCGGTGAAACCACCCTGTCAGGATGCCGTCGACCGCCTTGGCGGTTGGCAGTTGCGGGGCCGGTTCGAGGCCGGGTTCGTCGGCGGCCCGGTGGGCTTCGGCGGTCCACGGGTATGCCTGCCCGGAGCCGGCCTCGATGACCGCGAGGGTGGACCGTATCCGCACGGCCGGGTTGACCAGTGTGACCGTCTTGATCGGAATCTGCTGCGTGGTCAGCACCTGCAGCGCCACGGCTCCGCCGAGCGAACCGCCGAGGAGACTGATCGGTTCGTCGTCGACCGGCAGCTGCTCGCGCAGTGCGGCTAGCGCGGCTGCGAAGGCCGCGTCCGTGCGGGGCGCGTCCAGCATGTGCCAGGTAACGATCAACGGCGCGGGCCTGTCGGCACCCGTCGGTGCCAGTGCCGTGAACGGCACACCCGCCGCAGTACCAGTGATCGTTTCCATGTGCCCTGACCTTCGTCTGACAGTTCCTGGCTGCCAGGCCCACTGTAGACAGTTCGACGGGCCGAGGAGCTCCGTTCCCCTCCGCCGGTCTAGGCACGTCCACTGTGGAACCCAACCCGTCCCAGGTGGGGTACCGACCACGGGAGCACGGCCATGACCTGTGATGTCCCGGGCATACTGGACGCAGTCGGACCCTCGGCATGGGGTTCGGCTGATTCGTGTTCGGGGTGACTCCCGGCTGCCGTGGCCGAGTGCGGACTCGCGGGGCCGGACAACCGGCTACCCGGCGGCATACTCTTCGAGATGTCGCCGGTCCCCGTCCGGGTAGCCGTGGTTCCGTACCTACCGGGTTGCCGGCGCCCGCTCGGTAGCGCGGTTGCGATCGAGGAGCAGGCCCAGGACGGCGCCGTAGATCAGGTGCAGCAGCAGTGTCGCCGCCGCGATCTTGACCGTGACGGCGGTGCCGAACGCCCCCCAGCCCACGTAGGGCAGCCACGCGAGGCCCATCAGCGCCCACAGCCCGGCACCGTAGCCGAGAGCCTTGCCCAGGGTGACTCGCCGCAGCGTCCCGGCAAGGACGGCGCCCGCGATCGCGCCGTAGGCGAGGTGCGTCAGGGCCGCCAGCACCATCAATGCCGGTTCGGGCAGTGGCCCCAGCGTGTGCGCGACCAGCGCCGCTGGAACCGGCTTGGGCATCGGTGACGTCCCGGTGAGCACGGTGGTGAGCAGCACAGCGCTCATCGCCAGCGTGGCCACCGCGCCCGCTCCGGCGCCCGCGGCCAGCCGCTGGGGTCCCGGAAGAGCCGGTGCCGAGCTGTCCTGCCCGTCCGTCATCACAACCTCCAGTAATATTCGGAGTAACGAATGAGTGTGTGATATTATTCGCCCAAGCGAATGGATGCAATCCGAGGAGGCGTGCCGCGATGAGCGTGGATACCGTCGGCGAGGCGGGTGACTCCGCGACACAGCTCGATGACCTGGACGAGGACCTGCGGGTGCAGGTGGTGACCAAGGCCGCGGCGGCGCTCGCCGATCCGGTCCGGCTGCGGATCCTGTGGCTGCTCCGCGAGAAGGGCGAGCTGACCGTGGGCTCGCTGACCGAGGCGGTGCCGGTGAGCCAGCCCCGCGTCTCGGTGCACCTGCGTTGCCTGACCGACTGCGGCTACACCGAGGTCCGCCGCGAGGGCCGCCGCTCGTTCTACCGGCTGGCGACGCCGGAGATCGGTGGCCTGCTCGACCGGCTGACCGCGCATGCGGCGGGTTCGGTCGACGGGCTTCTGGCATGCCTGGCCTGTACGCCCGACGGAGAGCCAACTACCGACGGGGCAGGTTGCTGCTGACCACCCCGTCACCCACGACCGCCACGCACCAATCCACCGTGTCAGGGAAGTGACTACCGTGCCCGATCCCGAACCGCCGACCAGCTCCGCTGACACGGGTCACGTGCAACCCGGCTCCGCGGGGTCGAGCGGTGGCTGGTGGGCCGGGGCGATCGCCTTCCTGGCGGTAGCCTGCTGCGCAGTTCCGGTGCTGCTGTCCGGCGGTGTGCTCGGCGGGATCGCCGGGTTCGGCATGGGTGGCGTCGCGGGGACCGTGGCGCTCGTCGTGGCCGTGGCGATCCTCTCCGTCGCCGGGGTCGTGCTCGCCCGTCGTCGACGGGCCGGCGCGGGTTGCCGGCTGCCCGATGCCGGCATGCGCGGTGACGGGCAGGCGGGTCCCATCGACGATCACCGCACCTGAGGAGTCCGGTACCGAATGCGGACCGCGATGCGCGTCGGCTCCGAAACCGGGCTCCCGTCGACTGCCGCCCGCGACGATGCCCGAAAGGCACCGGGAAGGGATGGTGAGCATGAACGAGATAGAGATCGAGTACTGCGAGCCGTGCGGCCTGCTGCCCGCGGCGGAGAAGACCGGGCATGCGCTGCTGACGACGCACGCCGACCGCATCCACGGCCTGCGGTTCACCCCAGGACACGGCGGGGTGTTCCGCGTCGACGTTGACGGTGAAACGGTCTTCGACAAGGCCTCCGACGAGGACTTCGACGTGGACGTCATCGTGGCGCGCGTCGGTGCACGGCTGTCACCGCCGACCATCCAACTCTGACGCGTGTCGTTGCGACGCTTCACCGTGTCATTAGGTCGCGTGCCGTACGCTACCGCACAATGACTACAGATAGCGCGACGAACGCGACCTCTCCCGGGAACGACTCCGAGGGCGAGCCGGAAGACGCTCCGGCCACGGACCAGGTCCAGGAGTCGTCCTCCGAGGCGAGTACGGGTGAATCGGCAGCCACAGGAACGGGATCCGCGGGCGGCTTCGCTGCCGGGGCCGGCGCCGTCATCAGCGCAGGGCTCGGCCTGGCCTCGCTTACGGGAACCTCGCTCGGCGAGATGCTGAAAACGCGCAAGGAGATCATCGGCCAGATCGAGTCCGGCACCGGCGGTGGCGGTGACCAGATCGAGGCGTTCTACGGTGCGCCGTGGGACGTCGCGGCGCTCATCAACGGCATCACCGGTCTGATCGCCGTCGTACTCGGCGGCGTGCTGCTGGCAGCGCTGGCCCGCCGTGCCGACGCGCACACGTGGGTGAAGGCGGTGGCGCTTGGCGGTGCGGTCCTCGGTGTGATCGGGCTGCTCGTCGCAGGCGGCATGTACTTCGATCTCTTCGCCAGCGCGCCGGAGCTTCCCCAGCAACCCGCTCCCGGAATGGGCGGCTGACGCACGTGCGGTAAGCGTGCTGCCCCTTCGGGACCGAAGGGGCAGCACGCCACGGGCAGGTCCGGGGAGTACAACCCGGTGGCGGCACGGCCCGCCTCCGGCAAGTCCGGCTGTCCGCGGCTCCACACCGGATGCTCGACCTGTGTTATACAGGCGTCTAGTGTGGTGCCATGAGTGAGCTGGAGCACGTCGACGTCCTGGTTGTCGGTGCCGGACTCTCGGGGATCGGCGCCGCCTGTCACCTGCGTACCACTTTCGGCGACAAGACTGTCGCGATCCTCGAGGCCCGCGACGACATCGGCGGTACATGGGACCTCTTCCGTTACCCCGGTATCCGGTCCGACTCCGACATGTTCACCCTCGGCTACCGCTTCAGGCCGTGGCGCGAGCGGGAAGCGATCGCTGACGGGCCCGCGATCCTGAACTACGTACGGGAGACCGCGCACGAGTACGGTGTGTACGACGCGATCCGCTTCAACCACCGCGTCGTGCGCGCCGAGTGGTCGAGCGCGGACGCGCGCTGGACCGTCACTGCCGAGCGCACCGACACGGCCGAAACAGTCCGGCTCACCTGCGACTTCCTGTTCTCGTGCAGCGGCTACTACCGCTACGACGAGGGGTACACGCCCGACTTTCCCGGCACCGAACGCTTCTCGGGGCGCATTGTGCACCCGCAGCACTGGCCCGAGGACCTCGACTACGCGGGCAAGCGCGTGGTGGTGATCGGGAGCGGAGCGACCGCGGTGACGCTGGTACCGGCGATGGCTCCGGACGCGGCGCACGTCACGATGCTGCAGCGGTCACCGAGCTACATCATCACGATTCCCGGGCAGGACGCCATCGCGACCGGCCTGCGCAAGGCGCTTCCGGACCGGGCAGCCTACATGCTCACGCGATGGAAGAACGTGCTCCTCCAGATCGCGATATTCCAGCTCAGCCGCAGGCGCCCGGCCATGGTCAGGGCATTGCTGAAGAAGTTGGTGCGGAAGCAGCTCCCGAGGGACTACGACGTCGAGACCCATTTCAACCCCGACTACAACCCGTGGGACCAGCGCCTGTGCCTGGTACCGGACGGGGATCTGTTCAAGACGATCAGCGAGGGTGCGGCCTACGTGGTTACCGACCACATCGACACCTTCGACGAGTCGGGTATCCGTCTCACCTCGGGCCGGCACGTGGCTGCCGACGTCATCGTCACCGCCACCGGCCTGAACCTGCTCGCCTTCGGTGGCATGGAACTGGTCGTGGACGGGCGTGAGATCAACTTGCCGGAGACCATGGCGTACAAGGGCGTCATGCTCACGGGCGTACCGAATTTCGCCTACGTGATCGGCTACACGAACGCGTCGTGGACGCTCAAGGCCGATCTGGCGTGCGAGTACCTGTGCCGGCTCCTGGCGCATATGGACACTCACGGCTACGACAGCTGTGTCGTGGAACGGGACCCGACCGTGGCTGAGGAGCCGTTCCTCGACCTGTCCTCCGGGTACGTGCGGCGTGCCCTCGACAGGTTGCCTGCGCAGGGGGACCGCCTGCCGTGGAAGCTGCGCCAGAATTATCTCCGCGATGTCGTGGACCTGCGGCACGGGAAGCTGTACGACGACGCGATGACGTTCTCCACCACGCGCACGAGCTCCGCGGCCACCGGTGCCGCGGGCCGTGATCGGTGATGCGACCGCCGCCCGGATCGGGGGATCCGGATCACGTTTCACGTTGAACACGTGTCCCGTGGACGAGCGGTTATGCCTTCGGGTGATCCGGTCGTGGCACCTTCTCGCTCCACCGGGGTTGACCGGACTCACCTCGACAGAGAGCTGGGTCCCGCGCTCATGCCTGCCGCGGACCCGCTGTGCCGGCCCGGCTGCACGGTGGCCGCGGTCGCGAGGCGAGCCGGTTACGGTACCGCCTCGGCCCTCACGGCGGCCGTCGAGTGCGAGCGCGGTATCAGCCGCCCCGCGAGCATCGTGCGCCGGCCGGGCGCCCTCATGGGGCCGGGCTCGCCGTCGGTCGCGCGGCTGACGGGACATTCGCGGGATGCGTAGTCTGGAACGGTGCCTGAACAGCCGAGAAGCAGCGCGACGACGGATGGCCGGGTGGCCCGCTGGGCCGGCCAGCGCTGCAGGCGGCGCGCCGAGATCGTGGACGCGGCCATCGCCGCGATCGGCGCGCACGGACCCGGCGTATCCATCGACCAGATCGCGGGTCAGGCCGGCATCGCACGCCCTCGCCTGTACCGGCACTTCGACGATGTCGAGGACCTCCGTCGCGCGGTCGCGCGGCGCGCGGGCAGGGAGCTTTTCGACGCCGTGACACCCGTGTTGAGTAACCCGGTTGGTACACCGTGGAGTCTCATCGAGTGCTCGGTCGAGATGTTTGTCACATGGCTGGATGGGAACGCCGATCTGTATCGCTATGTGAAACGGCGCACAGGCTCGAGTAAGAGCGAAGCCGAGGACGTGGTCACCGACATCCGCGGGAAGCTCGCCCGGTGGATCGGGAGAATCCTCGCGGACTTCTTCGTGGTGTTCGAATTGGACACGCGAACGGCCGACTCGGTAGCGTTCGGCCTGGTCGGCTTGGTCGAGTCGGCGACAAACCGGTGGGTGAGCGAGCCGGCCGAGTTGACGCGGGACGAATTCGTCGCGGCTGTCGCACGATGTGTCTGGGGGGTCATCGAGCACACCCTGCAGGGCGGCGGAGTCCGGTTGGCCCCGCACGAGTCCCTTCCGCCGTTACCTCTGAATGAACCAAATGGGGTGAATGGTATGTGATCCAGGACACACTGCTGCAACGATGTGTGGTACACTGATGTACCCGTTACTCTGAAGTAGCGACAGTGACGAGGGGTTGCGCAGGGGAGTCGGATCGGTCGTTGGAGTGGATGCCCCATCGCCCGATCGTCATGCGACCCTGGAGGTGCTTGTCGCGTGAGGAAGAAGGGCACGGGTAACCATTGCCTGAGACAACCGAGTACCGCGAGTGGCTGGACGAGACCGAGCAGGAGGCCTACGAGCTGATCGCTCGCCGTTACGACGAGGGGCGTGCGGCCTTGGACACGCGGACTACAGAGGGCCTGGCCGAGCAGATCGAGGCCGAGTCCGAGAACGGCTCCGCGGAAGAAGCGGAGCAGGAGACCGACGGCGGTACAGCCTAGCGTGCCGCCGAACCGGTGAGCAGGGACGAGGACGCCGCTGAGCGGTCGGGCGGTACCGGGCGCCTGCTGCGGTCGTCGCCGGGCTCCTCGTGGGTGCGCTCACGTTCGTGGCGATTCCGGACGAGGAGATCGCGGGGCAGGCCGCACCCGCGACCGCGGCCGGCGTGCGATGGCCGCGCTGCACCCTCTCGGCGAGGATGACTGACCGCCCTGCGTGAGGGCTACGCTGGACGGTGATGAACGCACCCATCATCTGCTCCGCGAAGGGCTGCACCAGTAGCGGCGCCTACGCCGTGATCTGGAACAACCCCAAGATCCACGATCCCGAACGGGAGAAGACGTGGATAGCCTGCGAGGAGCACCGCGAGTGGCTCGCGCACTTCCTGGACAGGCGCGGGTTCCTACGCCGCGTCGACAACCTGGCCGACACAGCAGGCAGCGAGTGAGCCGAAGGACTCCTCCGGTGTCTCACACGTACCGAGGGATCCCTTCGGCTCGCCCCTCGCTAGACGAGCGCGAGCTGTCGTGACTGCGCTACGAGCACGCCTCGCGAGTCCCAGATCTCGAAGTCCTCCTCGTGGAAGCCGTTCAGCAGGTTGCGGGTACTGGCTCGGCACGCGAGCCAACCGGGTTCCGGGCGCTGGCGCACGTGCAGGGTCAGCTCGACCGTGGAGGACTGCAGCTCGCCCAGCTCCCAGACAGCCGGCGGCGCGGCATCGACCAGCAGGGGTAGGGCGAGTACGTCGGCAGGGGCCCCGTCTGCGAAGCGCATCCAGAACTCCGCTGTGGGGGTGCCGTCCGTGCGGCCGTGCCGCCATCCGGGTTGCTCCGCGAACCGCACGTCGACCCGTTCGGCGATCGTCGCCCCGTTGAGGTCCATCCCGCTCGTCGGAGACACGCAGCGTTCCGGCGCGGGTAGCGCGGGCGGTTGGGAGAGCACCTCCGTGCGGCCGGTTGCCAGTGCCAGGTCGGTGAAGGTGGCGACGGCATGCACGATATCCCGTCCCTGCTGACGTAGCCTGCTCTCGCCGGTGCTCATACGCGTGCCTTCCCTCAGCATCTCGGTGTCCACTTCGGCGTCGGCCACCTGGCCGGGGCGCAGGAAGAATCCGGACACGGCGAGCGGATCCGGGTGCGGCGCCGCATCCGCGAGCGCCCGCACGCAGATCGCGAGCAGGTAACCGCCGTTCGGCGTTCCAGGGCGGATGCACCACCGGCCCGACAGCCACGCGCTGCGTCGCGTACCCCCCACCGGTTCGCTGCGCGTGTCGATGTCGAACACGCCCTCCTCCCGGGCGGCTGTGGTGTCCGGGTAGCCGAGGTCGGTCATGATGCTGTCCTCCACAGGTGTTCGGTTGGCTCTGCTGCGAGCATCGTCCCCGGACGGTCGCTTGTCCATTACCTCCGAGGTAATGGACCTCAGGAGGTCCCGTTGCGTAGCGTCTCGTCATGGCCGTTGGTGAAGCTCGCGGGGAACGACCGGTGCCTTCGGGTGTAGGGGAGGCGCTCCGTGGGTGGCGGGCGCGAAGGAGAGCCAGTCAGCTCGATCTGGCACTGCGGACCGGAGTGTCCACAAAGCATATTAGCTTCATCGAGACCGGCCGCTCGATTCCCACCGCCGAGATGATCACGCGGCTGGCCGAACAGCTCGACATCCCGCTGAGGGAACGCAACAAGCTGTTGCTCCTCAACGGCCACGCACCGGCGTATCCGGAGAGCGAGCTCGACGGCCCCGAGTTGGAGTCCGTTCGCGACGCGATACACCGGGTACTGCGAGGCCACGAACCATACCCGGCCGTACTTGTCGATCGAACGTGGAATCTCGTGGATGCCAACGAGAGCATCTCGCTGTTCACAGTGGATGTATCGGATGAGTTGCTGGAATGGCCGGTGAACGTGTTACGGCTGAGTTTGCATCCGGACGGTATGGCTCCGCGGATCGACAATCTCCCCGAGTGGCGTGCGCATGTTCTCGATCGGCTGCGCCGCCAGATCGATGCCACGGATGACGCGGCGCTACGCGAGTTGCTCGACGAGTTGCGGACGTACCCGTGTGTGGCGCGCGCTCCGGATACGTCCGCAATGGACGGCGGAGCGGTCGCGGTTCCGTTGCGTTACCGATCCGAGCGGGGCCGGTTGACGTTCGTCAGTACGACGACGGTGTTCGGCACGCCGCTGGACGTCACGGTCGCGGAACTGGCTGTGGAAGCGTTCTTCCCCGCCGACGCGGCGACCACGCGCGCGCTCGCCGGAGGCGCCATCGGCACGGGCGAGCCGGCGTTCGGCGATCCCGTGTAGGTCGCGCGCTGCGAGGGTATAAGGTTCCGGCGTACTTCGTTCGCCGCGGTAATCCCCGCTGCGGCCACGGTCGTGACGGCAGGGGTCCGCACGGACGGGAACGCGACTTTCGAATCACGAAGACACGTAGCGGAAAGGACTCGGTACACGTGGCAGCAACACTGAAGGAGATCCTGCTCGACGACAGCAAGCGTCCCGCAGTCGTCGCGGACATGCGACAGGTTGTCGACGACGAGGTCGCCTCGAAGAGCGGGATGTCCGGAACAGCGATCAAGAGTGGCTACGGGCTCGTGAACAAGATCAAGCCGGACATCATCGGCGAGGCCGTGGACAGCTTGCTCGATGACTTCACGGCGCGGCTGGAGCCCTTCTACGCCGAGTACCGCGAGAAGGGGGGCGGCTCGCTGGCCGAGTACTTCGACGGGCGTTCGGACGAGGTCGCCGATGCGCTGCTGGGCGTCACCGACGCTCGCGCCGAGGGCTCGCAGCGGGAGTCCATCAAGAAGGTCTACGACAAGCTGCGGCCGCAAGGGAAGAAGAACGTGGAGGAGGCCCTCCCGCGCGTCGCCGAAGTGCTGACGAAGCACGGCGCTCAATAGAGGCGCCCGGCTGAACGTGAACGGGGCCGGGGACCCGCGTGCGGATCCCCGGCCCCGTTGTCACCGTCCGGTGGTGCGGATCAGCTCTTCTTGTTCGTGCTGGACTGCTGATCCTGGTTGGCGCTGCGCGGCTGCGGCGTCTGGCCGGCCGAGCCACCTCCCGAGGAGGATGCGCTCGAGGTCGAGGATCCTGTGGATCCGCCAGAGCCGGTCGACTTGGCGTCGGTGCGCGCCTCGGTGGCCCGTGCCGATCCGTCGCTGGAGGCCGCCGATGTGGGCTGCGAAGAACCAGCCGCGGAAGCGGTACCGGCGTCCTCGGCCGACGACGTGGTTCCCTGCCCGTCGGCGCGCGGCGGGACCGGAGCGAGTGGCGGTTCCGGCTTGGGGCGCATCGCGTATGCGGTTCCTGCGGCGACAACGCCGAGGCCGACCACCCATGGCCAGCGGCGCTTCGAACCGCCCTTGGCCTGCGCCGCGACGGCCTTGGCTTCCTTCTTGGCGAGCTTGGCCTGCTTCTTGCTGTCCTTGAAGTCCTTCTTGGCTTGCTTCTTCGAGGTACCTGCCTTCTTGGCGGACTTGATCGCGGACTTCTTATCCTTGCGCGTTGGCTTTGCCGCGTCGGCCTTCATGGCCTCGGCTTCCTGCATTGCGGCTTCCTTTCGTGCCTTCTCCGCACTGCGTGCGAGGTCCTTGCGCATCCGCTCGGACTTGCGTTCGAGCTTCTTACGGGCACGCCGACTGGACTTCTTGACCTCGCCACGCGCCGATTCCGCTCCTTCAGCGACTGACTCAGCCACCTGTGCAGGGCTCATACCGTGCTCGGCAAGCTTCCGCTCAGCGACGACGGCCGCGTTGGACGTCACTTCTGCGCCGGCCTTGCTGGCTTCGGAGGCCCGCTTGCGGACCGTGTCGAATCCGCTCTTGACCGACTCACCCATCGAATCTGGGCCCCGAGTCATGGTCTTCACCTCGTCAATCGAATTACAGTGGTGTCATTCGTCACCATACTGCCCCGTTCGTACGTACATCGCCCGCCAGGGGTTGCACGTCGGGTCGGCGGCGAAACGTGCCGGGCGTGCCGTCGGTAGCCCGACTATGAGGCCACAATACAAGGTGGCACGATGTTCGGGTGACTGAAAGCAATGAATCCCCCGTCGGATCGTCCCTTCAGGCGACACTGCACACCAGCCAAGGCGACATTCGGCTGTGGTTGTTCAGTGATCACGCCCCGAAGACGGTCGCGAACTTCGTGGAACTGGCCGAGGGCACCAAGGAGTACACACAGCCCAATGCCAGGGGCGAGATGACCGGGCCGTTCTATGACGGCAGCGTCTTCCACCGGGTCATCGACGGCTTCATGATCCAGGGCGGTGACCCCACCGGCACCGGTCGTGGCGGCCCCGGCTACAAGTTCGGCGACGAGTTCCACCCGGAGCTGCAGTTCAACCGTCCGTACCTGCTCGCCATGGCCAACGCCGGTCCGAACAGCAACGGCTCGCAGTTCTTCATCACGGTCGGCCCCGCGACGCACCTGAACTTCAAGCACTCCATCTTCGGCGAGGTCGCCGACGAGGAGTCGCGCCGGGTCGTCGACTCGATCGCCACCAGCCCCACCGGTCCCGCCGACCGGCCGCTGGAGGACATCGTGATCGAGCGGGTGTCGATCGAGCGCGAGTGAGCGCGAGGCCCGCGATGGCGACGAGGGTGGCTGCGTCGTGAGCGAACCCCCACAGCACTCCGATCAGGCGGACGCGCGCGCACCGCGAACGTGCTGGTGGCATCCGGACCGGCGGACCGGCTTGCGCTGCGCGCGGTGTGAGCGGCCCGCCTGCCCGGACTGCCTGCGCGAGGCCACGGTCGGCTACCAGTGCGTCGACTGCGTCGCCGCCGCGCGCAAGCAGCACCAGGCCCAGCGCGCGCGGTACCGCAAGTCCGGCTTCGGCTACCGCACCATCGCGGGCGCGCGCGTGCCGAGCCGGCCGCTGGTGACCTATACGCTGATCGCGCTCAACGTGGTCGTCTTCGTTATCACCGCAGCGCAGGCACAGGATGTGATGCGCAACTTCCAGTCCGAGGTGATGAACCTCGGCGTGCTGGTCCCGTTGGTCGCCGCCACGGGCGAGTGGTGGCGCGTGATCACGTCCGGGTTCCTGCACATCGGTCTGTTGCATCTCGCGGTGAACATGTTCGCCCTGTGGATACTGGGCAAGGAACTGGAGCGCGTGCTCGGCACCGCCCGATACCTCGTGCTGTACCTGCTGTCCCTGCTCGGGGGCAGCGTGGCGGTCTTCGCGTTCTCCAGCCCGAACACCCCCGTTGCCGGGGCGTCCGGGGCGGTGTACGGCGTCCTCGGCGGCATCCTCATCGCGGTGCTGCGGCTGCGGCTCAACCTCACGCCGATCATCGCCATCATCGTGCTCAACCTGGCGATCAGTATCGGCGTCAAGCAGATCTCGCTGTTCGGCCACCTCGGTGGGCTGGTGGTCGGCGTCCTGGTGTGCGCTGCGATGGTCTACGCCCCGTCCCGGCACCGTACCGGGTGGCAGGCAGGCGCGGTGGCGATCATCCTTGCCGCGCTCATCGGGGCATACGCGATCCGGTACGCGCAGCTGAGCGCGCTCGTCTGGTACTGATCGGCGGGGGCTTTGGCGTGCTGAATGACGCTTTCACTCCGTCTCGTGTACTGAAAGCGTCATTCAGCACGCCAAAGCCGTTCCAGGACGTCGTTCGGGTCGGCGCCCAGTTCCAGCTCGCCGAGGACCACGAACTCGGGTTCGGCACCCGGCTGCTCGTCCGCGATGTCGAGCTCGAGGGTGTCCACATTCCTTCCCAACCGGCGGGTAGTGACCACCCGGTACTGCACGCGGCGCCACGGAGCCTGTAGTCGGCCGCTGAGTGTGCGCACGGTGATACCGGAGGCATCGGTGGTCAGACGGGGGCGCACGAGCGCGCAGTGCACGGTGGTCGCGGCGAAGAACACCGTGACCACACCGAGTAGGAGGGCACCGGCGGGGTCCCCTGTCGTGCCGAACCAAG
The DNA here is from genome assembly GCF_900188115.1 of Haloechinothrix alba. Taxonomy (GTDB): domain Bacteria; phylum Actinomycetota; class Actinomycetes; order Mycobacteriales; family Pseudonocardiaceae; genus Haloechinothrix; species Haloechinothrix alba. The sequence goes on from NZ_FZNW01000001.1 coordinate 173,426, forward strand.
CCGCGCCGCCGGCGGCTGCCAGCGCTACTACGCCACACAGAGTAACGAGCCCGGGCTTGGGGCCCCAGTGGATCGGTAAGTTGTCCACACGATGAGGCGATTCGGCGGAGTTATCCACAGGATTATCCACACTGGGGAGGATTACATGGCTGTCATTCACGCCAGCGCATGGTCATCAGCAGCCCGGTGATCATCAGAGCGAAGCCGATGGCGAAGTTCCAGTTGCCGAGGTCGGCCATGAACGGGATCTCGGTACCGGCCAGGTAGTTCACGACCAACCAGATCAGTCCGAGCAGCATCAGCCCGAACATCACGGCCTTGTACACCGGATGGGTCGGTCCCTGCGCGTAAGCCGTGGCCGACGACCGCCGGTCGGCGGGAGGCGTGTACGCGGTCTTCTTGCGTACCTTGGACTTGGGCATAGCGCTCCTCGTGGTCCTGCTCGTTCACCGGTCGGGCCGCTCACCGCGCTCGGGTCACCGGTCGCTGCCGGTCACCCGGGTTCGCCGGTCGCCCACCACCCGTACTCGGTCGGCGCAGTCAGCTGTCTCGATCGTTCGCGGTTACCCGTGTACCCACCGTAGGAGGGCACATCTCCACGTTAACGCAATGGTGGATGCACAGGCAGTGGGGTGAGGGCGGCCAACTACTATGTACGCCCAGCAGGCGGCGGCTCCGCTCGGCGGCCGTTGCCTGTGGACGAATTCGCGGTGACAGGCGCGATGCCCAGGGTCACCGGGCCGCGGGTGAGAGGAGTCTGGCGTGTCCCAGCGCCCAGAACGGGGCAACGGCGTTCGGCGAACGGCCGGGCACCGCGCCGGGTACCTCGTGATCCGGACGGCAGGGGAGCTGCTGATCACCGCGGGTGTCGTGTTGCTGCTGTTCGTGTTCTACACGCTGTACGTCACCAACTGGACCTCGGCGCAGCTGCAACGCGAGTCCGAGGAGCGGCTCGAGCGGGCATGGGACGAGCAGGACGGGATGGATGCCCCGGCCGACGCGGGCACCGACAGCACCGATGCGGGCACCGACAGCGCGTTCGCGCGGATCCGGATCCCGGCGTTCGGTCCCGACTACCGGTACACGGTTCAGTCCGGTGTCGATGCGGATCATCTGGAGATCGGCCCCGGTCACTACCCGCAGAGCGCGATGCCCGGCGAGCCGGGCAACTTCGGGGTCGCGGGCCACCGGATCGGCCGAGGGGCGCCGTTCACCGATCTCGACGAGCTGGGCTCCTGCGATGCGCTGGTGGTGGAGACGGCCACGAACTTCTTCGTCTACCGCGTGCTGCCGTTCGACGAGGAGATCGACGGCTGGGAGGCGATCCGCCAGCGGCGGCCGGAATGCGCCAATGTGTCGACGCTGCGCGACACGGGGGACGGCCCTGGCGAGCCGTACGGGGACACGGTGGGTCGGCGCATCGTGACCCCGGACCGCTCCGATGCCGTGGCGCCCGTCCCCTACCGGGAGGTGGATGTGCTGCCCAGGCTGGAGCAGGCCGCGCTCATCACCCTGACCACGTGCCATCCCCAGTACTCCGACCGGGAGCGGCTCATCGTGCACGGCGTGTTGACCCAGCAGGTTCCGAAGAGTCAGGTGCAGGACGACTACGGGCAGTTGCTCGAACAGCTCGGGGAGGTGTGATGTACGCGTGGCTGTGGCGGCACCTGCCGGGTCCGCGTCCGGTGCGCGCGTTGATCGCCCTGGTACTGATCGTTGGCGTGATCGCGCTGTTGATGCTGGTGGTGTTTCCCTGGGCAGAGCCCCTGCTGCCGTTCAACAACGTCTCCGTGTGACGCATGCGCACGCCGCCGCGTCCCTGATCGGCGGCGTGCGCATGGCAGTGGCCGGCTGTGGCGTGCTGATCGTGGCTACCGATGCGGGCCGGGCGGATGGGCGGGCTGCCCGTCAAGCACGCTGAACGAGATCCCGGCATCCCGCAGGCGTGCGATGAGGGGCTCGGCCATGGCGGTGGCCGTGGTCACCTGGCCCGCCGTCTCCGGCAGGTCGTCGAAAGCCAGGCACAGTGCGGACTCCGCCAGCATCTTCGACGTCTCGCCGTAGCCCGGATCGCCCCCGGATACCTCCGTCACGACCTCCCGGTCGCCAGCGACGCCGTGGAATCGCACGGTGAACCAGCTCTGGGCGCGCTGGCGCTCGCTGGGCCCCTCGCCCGGCTTGCGCAACGCCGCGAGACGGGTGCGCACCGGTGGGATCTGGGCGAGCGCGGCCAGCGCGCCGACTCCCAGCACACCACCCACCGCGACCGGGAGCCGCTTGACGGCGGCGTAGTGGCTGTAGCGGAAGTCCGGTCCGTACCGTTCGACGGCCCGCGCCGAGCGCGCAACCACAAGCGGGTCGATGGTGGGCATGGGCAGTACCCAGGACCGGGCGATCCGGTGGTGGCGCGGCTTGCCGGGTACCGACCGGGCGACGCGGTCTCCGGGCCGGCCCTCCCGGTCACGGCGCTGGCGCGACACCGCGTTCATCTGCCTGGCACGGGACATGGCCTCCAGCGCCGAGGCGAACGTGCCGCCCGAGAAGTTCCCGCTGCCCCGGAGGAAGCCCTCCATCCGGATCGGCCGGTCGCCGGGCAGCTGGGACACCGTGTAATACGCGCCGAGGTCGTGCGGAACGGAGTCGAAACCGCAGGCGTGTACCAGGCGCGCGCCGGTGGACACGGCCTGGTCGTGGTACGCGAGGTACATCCGGTCGACGAACTCCGGCTCCCCGGTCAGATCGACGTAGTCGGTCCCCGTCTCGGCGCACGCGGCGACCAGTGGTTCGCCGTAGCGCAGGTACGGGCCGACCGTGGTGATGACGACCTCGGTGCTCCTGGCGAGCTCGCGCAACGAGTCCGGGTCGCCGATGTCGGCGTGAAGCAACGGAAGTCGCGCGCAGGACGGGTCGATCTCGGCCAGGCGTGCCCGCACGGCCTCCAGCTTGCCTCGGTCTCGCCCGGCCAGCGCCCACCGGCAGTCGGCGGGCGCGTTGGCGGCGAGGTACTCGGCTGTGAGCCCGCCGGTGAAGCCGGTGGCGCCGACGACGACGAGATCGTAGGTGCGGTCGTGGGCCATTCGGAACGCTCCTTCATTGATACGACGCACGAGCAGTACGCGCCAGCAGCGTACTCGCGGTTACGCTGGAGGTATGCGCGTGCTGGTGGTCGACAACTACGACAGTTTCGTCTATAACCTTGTCCAGTATCTTGCCCAACTCGGCGCCGACTGTGTCGTGCAGCGTAACGACGTGGTCGAGATGGACCACCTGGGCAGCTATGACGGGGTACTCGTGTCTCCCGGGCCGGGGACTCCCGAACGAGCGGGGCAGAGCATGGCCGTGGTTCGGGAGTGTGCCAGGCGCGAGATCCCCGTGCTCGGTGTCTGTCTCGGTCATCAGGCGATGGCCGCGGTGTGGGGCGCCACCGTGGACCGCGCGTCCGAGCTGCTGCACGGCAAGACGAGCGAGGTGCACCACGACGGTGTCGGCGTGCTTGCGGGCCTGCCGTCGCCGTTCACCGCGACCCGGTACCACTCGTTGACCGTGCTCGCCGACACCGTCCCCGAGGAGTTCGAGGTCACCGCACGGACCTCGTCGGGCATCGTGATGGGGGCCCGCCACAGGGAGCTGCCGCTGGAAGGTGTGCAGTTCCATCCGGAGTCGGTGCTGACCCAGTACGGGCACCGCATGCTGGCCAACTGGATGTCCGGCACCGGCCACCCGGTGGAGGCCTCGCTGGTGAACGGCCTGGAGGAGTCCACCCACGCCCTGCAGCGAGCCGCCGCAGTCTGAGCGCGGGTAGGAGCCCCACAGGTTGGAGCCCAATGTGACATCCGGCTCCATCTAGGGAACCAAGGTCACCTTGGGCTCCGTACCCGTCGGCAGGGACCGGCAGAGCGGCTACCAGTTCCTTCCGCCGTCCCTGCCGGGCGGGCTGTTGTTGCCGTCGCCGCCACCGAGACCGATGCCGTCGTCACCCCCGTCATCGCCCCCGCCGGGCTCGAACTGACCGATGACGAGGGTGACCGAGGTGGAGCGGGTCATGGTGTCCCCCGGGCTCGGTGAGCTCTCCAGCACCCTCTCGTCCTCCTCGGGGTTGTTCACGGACGTGGTCTCGACCGAGACGTCGCCGGTATGGCCCGCGTCCTCCAGCTCCGACCGGGCCTGGTCCTCGGTCATGTCGATGACGTCCGGCATCTCGATCTCCTCGTCGGCGCCCGTGGACACCTGCACGGTCACCTCGGAGCCCTCGACGGCCTCACCGTCCCGCGGGGACTGGCCGACCACGGTGCCCTCGGGTTCGCTCGAGTCGACGTCCTCGCGCACGACCTCGAACCCTGCGCCGTCCAGGCCGGCTCGCGCGATCTCGAAGGTCTCGCCGACGTAGTCGGTGACCTCGACCATCTCCGGTTCCTCGTACACCGTCAGCTTCACGACCTCGCCCTCCTCGGTGGACGAGCCCGCTTCGGGGGTGTGCTCGGCGACCTTCCCTGCGAGGTCGGGGTCGTTGTTCTCGACTTCTTCCTGGGTGGGATCCAGCAGGAGGTTGTGGTCCTCGATCGTCTCCTCGGCATCGGAGACGGACTGCTCCGTCAGATCGGGCATGTCGAACACCTCTGGCGGTGCCCCGACATGCACGATGATCTCGGTGGTGACCTCGTGGCTGGTGCCCTGCTCGGGGTCGGTACTGATCACCTTGCCGACGTCGTCGCTGCTACAGGGCGGATCCTCCCCGTACTCCTGCGGCCAGCACGGTACGGACTGGCGATCCAGGTTGTTGAAGCCCGCCTCTCGCAAGCTGCGTTCCGCGGAGCTGTACTCCTGGCCGACCACCATGGGGATATCGGCGGATCGCTCGCCGGAGTCGAACACGCCCATCAGCCACATGATGAACGCGATCGCGGCGACCGCCACCGCGGCGAGCACCATGAACATCCGGTTCCGCCGCTTGCGCCGATCCTCCTCGTCGTCCTCGAAGTCCTCGTCGAACTCGTCGGTGCCGGCGTCATCGCCGCCGGCGGCCATCACCTGCGTGCGGTCCTCGTCGGTCATGACCGCGGGAGCTGTGGGGCGCTCGTTGGCGAGCACGCGAACGAGATCGGCACGCATCTCGGAGGCCGACTGGTACCTGTTGGCCGGCCCCTTGGTGAGGGCCTTGAGGACCACGGCGTCCAGCGCGGGACTCACGTCGGGATTGATCGCGGACGGCGGTGTCGGGTCCTCCCTGACGTGCTGGTATGCCACCGAGACGGGGGAGTCCCCCGTAAAGGGAGGTTCCCCGGCGAGGAGTTCGTAGAGCACGCATCCGGCCGCGTAGACGTCGCTTCGGGCGTCGACGGACTCCCCGCGGGCCTGCTCGGGGGAGAGGTACTGGGCTGTGCCGATCACCGCTGCCGTCTGGGTCATGGCGGCCTGGCCGTCATGGATGGCCCTGGCGATGCCGAAGTCCATCACCTTGACGGCGCCGCTCGTGGTGATCATGACGTTGGCCGGTTTGACGTCGCGGTGCACGATGCCTGCACGGTGCGAGAAGTCGAGCGCGGCACAGACGTCCGCCATGACCTCCATGGCGCGTTCCTGCCGGAGCGGGCCCTCGGTCTTGACGATGTCGCGCAGCGTCCTGCCGTCGACGTACTCCATCACGATGTACGGCAGGGTTCCGGAGTCGCTGTCCGTCTCGCCGGTGTCGTAGACGGCGACGATCGCGGGATGGTTCAGGGCAGCAGCGTTCTGGGCCTCGCGCCGGAAGCGTTCCTGGAAGACGGGGTCACGGGCAAGGTCCGCGCGCAGGATCTTGACGGCGACCTCGCGGCCGAGTCGAACGTCGTGCCCGTGGTACACCTCGGACATGCCGCCGTAGCCGAGCGTGTCGCCGATCTGGTAACGGTCGGACAGCAGGTTGGCTGTGCTCATCTGGTAAGGCCCGTTCTCACTCTCGCAGCAAGGTCGTCATGCTCATCTACCTAACCCCATAGGGTTAACGTATGTCGACGGCATCGGGGTTCGCTCGTGACCCCGGCTGATTATGGGAGTACGCGGCGGTCCCGTCGCGCCAACTATCACTCGAATCACGTCCTCCGCTCGGTGCTCCGCTCTCCACGGGGGCGAGCCGCGTGCCTTGCTGATGCGACTCCGTGGTGCTCTCGGTGACTGTCGGTGGCCCGCTGTCGCCACGCAGTGCCAGTGGCACTATCACGGCCACAGCGATGAGCAGAACCGTGACGATGGCAACGATCACCCACGGCCACACACGCCCGCCCTCTCCGGTAGACGACGCGGCCCCGTGGGGCATGACGCTGCCCGACGGCGGTGTTCTCGCGTACTGGTCCGTGACCGGTACGCGTGCCGCCTGCTGGTACGGCACCGGCACCGGATGCAGTCCCGGCCGGGAACCCGGCGGAACGGTGGGTGAAGCGGCGGGGCGTGCGAGCCCGGACGGTAACGGCGGAGGCCCACCGGCCCGCACCGTCGCTACCGCGCCCGCGAACTCGCTGCCGTCGCGGTAACGCTGGGAGGGATCCTTCACCAGCGTCGACTCGATCAGCGCGCGCACAGTCGGGGGTACGTCCGGCGGTAGCGGCGGGGGTGTGTCGCGGATGTGCATCATCGCGACCGTGACCGCGTTCTCGGACAGGAACGGGCGGTATCCGGTCAGGCACTCGTACCCGCACACACCGAGCGAGTAGACATCGCTCGCGGGCTCGGCCTCGTGCCCGATGGCTTGTTCGGGAGCTATGTAGTGCGCGGTGCCCATGACCATGCCGTTCCGGGTGACCGGGGCGGCATCCGCGGCCTTGGCGACGCCGAAGTCGGTGATCTTGACCGTCTCGGTGCCGTCCGCGCCACGCATGACGAGTATGTTGCCTGGTTTGACGTCGCGATGCACCAGCCCGCGCGCGTGCGCCGCGTGTAGCGCACGACCGGCCTGCTCCAGGATCGGCAGCAGGCGGTCCGCCGGGATGCGGCCGTTCCTGGCGAGGATCCCGGCGAGAGGCTCACCGTCCACGTATTCCATCACCAGGTAGGCGATGCTGTCGTCGCCACCGTCCAGCGCGCTGGCCTCACCGTAGTCGTGCACTGCTGCGATACCCGCGTGATTCAGCGCGGCCGTGGTGCGCGCCTCGGTGCGGAACCGGTGCAGGAACTCGGCGTCCCCGGACAGTTCGGCCTTGAGGATCTTGACGGCGACGACCCGATCCAACCGGGTGTCGTTGGCCTGCCATACCTCGCCCATCCCGCCGACCGCTATCCGGCTCGTCAGCAGGTATCGCTCGGCGAGGAGCCGTCCGGACGTGATCATTCGGACTGCCCCCTGAGCGCGGAGTCGATCGTCATCCTGCCGATCTCGGCGGCTACCGAACCTCCCGTGGCTGCCAGTCCGCGGTCCCCACCACTCTCCACGAGCACGGCGACCGCGACCTCCGGGTCGTCGGCCGGCGCGAAAGCGGTGTACCAGGCGTGCGGCGGGGTGTTCTTCGGGTCCGCTCCGTGCTCGGCGGTCCCGGTCTTGGATGCGATCGTGAGGTCGTCGCGCTTGCCCCCGCCTGCCGTGTTCTCCTCGGACTCGATCATCATGTCGCGAAGGATCTCGGCATTCTCCTCGGACAACGCCGGTTCGCCGGTCAGCTCGTCGTCGCTGTAGTCCGAGATCGTCGACAGGTCGGGGGCCAGTAGCGACTTGACCAGTTGCGGGCGCATCGCGGTGCCGTCGTTGGCCACGGTCGCAGCGAGTTGCGCGACCTGCAACGGAGTCAGGCGCACGTCGCGCTGGCCGATCCCGCTCTGGTACAGCGAGGCCTCGTCCGAGAGCTGGCCGACGCTGGACATCGCCACGCGCATCGGAATGTCCAGGTCGGATTTCCCGATGCCGAAGTTCTCGGCGGTGCTGCGCAGCGTGCTCGCGCCGAGCTCGCCGGCGAGCTCGGCGAAGGCGGTGTTGCACGAGTACGCCAGTGCGTCCTCCAGGGTGGACCCCGGGCAGGTCTGGCCCCCGAAGTTCTGCAGCTGGGTCTGGGTGTTCGGCAAGGTGATACTGGACGCGCTCGTCACCTCGGTGTCAGGGGTCGCCCCGTCCTCCAGCGCCGCCGCGGTGGTGACGAGCTTGAACGTGGATCCGGGCGCGTAGGTTTCCCGGATCGCTCGGTTGCTCATCGGTTTGGAGGGATCCTCGGACATCGCGGTCCAGGCTTCCTCCTGCGCCTCGCCGTCATGAGTGGCCAGCGCGTTCGGGTCGTACGACGGGGTGGAGACCATGCCGAGGATCTCGCCGGTGTCCGGCTTGAGCGCTACCACGGCTCCGGTGAAGTCGCGGTCGGTCATGGTCTCGTAGGCGGTGCGCTGTACGTTCGGGTCGATGGTCACCTGGACGTGTCCGCCGCGCGGGTCCCTGCCGGTGATCATGTCGGAGAGCCTGCGCACGAACAGCCGCGCGTCGTTGCCGCTGAGGATGTCGTTGCGCGCGCGCTCGAGCCCGGCCGAGCCGTACCGCCACGAGTAGTATCCGGTCACCGGCGCGTACATGGGCCCTTCGGAGTAGCGGCGCAGGTACTGCAGGCGGCCCGAGGTCGGCTCGCCGTGCGCGAGGACCTGGCCGTCGAACTGGGAGACGATCTGGCCACGCTCGCGCGAGTACTCGTCCAGCAGGACTCGCTGGTTGCGCTGGTCGGCACGATACTCGTCGGCCTTGAACACCTGGATGTATGTGGCGTGTGCGAGTACGAGCACGATCATGGCGAGCATGGCGATGCCGACGCGACGCAGTGGTGTGTTCATGACGGCCGCTCCACAAGGACGGTCCCCGTGTCGGACAGCGGTGTCTTCTGCTGCTCGCCGCGCGGTCGCCCACCCTGTTGCGGCCTGCGAGCGGCATCGGATATCCGGAGCAGCAGCGCGACCAGGATGTAGTTGGCCAGCAGCGAGGAACCGCCGTAGGACAGGAACGGCGCGGTCATACCCGTCATCGGGATGAGGCTGGTGACTCCGCCGACGACGACGAATACCTGCATGGTGATGGCGAACGCGAGGCCCCCGCCGAGCAGTTTGCCGAAGGTGTCCCGCACGGCGAGCGCTCCCCGCATCCCGCGCATCGCCAGGATCAGGTACACCATGAGGACGCTGGCCAGCCCGATGAAGCCGATTTCCTCACCGATCGCCGCGGCGATGAAGTCGGTCTTCGACAGCGGCACCATCTCCGGCCTTCCCGCGCCGAGACCGGTGCCGGCCACGCCGCCGGTGCCGAGGCCGAACAGCGCCTGTGCGTTCTGGTACCCCCCGCCCGGTTCGTCGTAGGTGGCCAGCGGGTCCAGCCAGTTCCTCGTTCGCTGCTGCACGTGCGTGAACAGGTTGTAGGCGATGACACAGCCCGCAGCGAACGGCACCAGGCCGACGAAGATCCAGATCGCGCGCTCGGTGGCGACGTAGATCAGCATCAGCACCATGCCGAACAGCAGCAGCGCCTGACCCAGGTCTTTGAGCAGGACGAAGATCGCCAGCGCCGCACCCGTCGCCAGCACGATCGGACCGAGGTCGCGGGGCCGCGGCCACTCTATCCCGAGCACCCGCTTGCCCGCGGACATGAACAGGTCCCGTTTCGAGACCAGGAATGCCGCGAAGAAGATCAGCAGCAGGATCTTGGCGAACTCGCCGGGCTGGAGGCCGAGCGGGCCGATACGGACCCATACCTTCGCGCCGTTGACCTCCGAGACGGATGCCGGCAGCAGGCCGGGCAACGCGAGCGCGAAGAACCCGAGAAGGCCGCAGGTGTAGGCATAACGGGTGAGAGTGCGGTGGTCCTTGATGAGGACCAGTACGGCGAGGAAGAGCGCCAGCGCGATCACGGTCCACACCACCTGGCGTGGCGCGTCCGGAGTGAACGCGATGTCCTGCTGGGCTGCGCGCTCGGCGCTCGCCAGGTCGATGCGGTAGATCATCACCAGGCCGATGCCGTTGAGCAGAGCCACACACGGCAGGATCAGCGGGTCGGCGTACGGGGCGAAGTACCGGACAGCCACGTGTGCGACGGTGAACACACCGAGATAGGACAGGCCGTACCAGACGATGGACAGCGTGAGTTCCTGTCCCTGGTTGGCGTCCACGAGCATGAGGGCGAACGTGATGATCACCGTGGCGAAGGCCAGCATCAGCAGTTCGGTGCCGCGGCGGGTGGGGAGCTTGCGGGTCGGTCCGCTACCCGTGCCCGGAGAGGTGTCCACCGGTGAGGACATCAGCGATCGCCACCGCGAGCCTCGTCATGGGCGCAGCTGACCTCTCCGCGCGTGCTGGCATCGGGCGCGTCCTCCAGCAGGAACTCCGCGCGCAGGGTCGCGATGAAGTCGCGGGCGTCGGCCAGATCGTCCTGCTGCACACCCCGGCACACGTCGCCACGCGCACCGTACTGCAGGTCGGCGAGGAACAGCGGGTCACACAGCGCGTTGTTCGGGGCGCACGAGCCTTCCGACCGGGAGCTGAGCTCGAGCCCGAAGATGCTTCCCGTGACGCCCTGGTAGATCGTCACCTCGTTGTTGTCGTCCACCCCAACGTAGTACTGCTGCATCACGAAGTACCGGGTGGCCAGCGCGATCGCTGCCAGCAGCACGAGACCGAGCCCGAACAGGGCCGTGAACGTGATTCCCTTGCGCCACCTGCTCGTCCCTGTATCGGGCTCGTCCCCGCCGGACTCGGTGGCGTCGGGCGGCTCCCGTGACGGCGCGGGTGCCGTCAGAGCCTGCGCACGGGCGGCGGGTGAGTCACCCTGCGGCCCCGCATCACTGCCGTCCCCGGCGGCGCCGCCGACGATCGGGGCGTCGTCCCCGAAGTCGACGTCGACGACATCGGCGACGATGACAGTGATGTTGTCCGTACCACCCCCCTTCAGCGCGAGCTCGATCATGCGGTCCGCGCAGTCCTGCGGGTCGCCGATCGTGATCGCTTCGGTGAGTGTCTCGTGCGAGACCATCCCGGACAGCCCGTCCGAGCACAGCAGGTAACGGTCGCCTGCCCTGGCCTCCCGGACGGTGAGGTTGGGCTCAGCGTCCTGGCCGGTCAGTGCCTTGAGGAGCAGCGCGCGCTGCGGGTGGTTCTCGGCTTCCTCCTCGGTGATCCGGCCTTCGTCCTGCAGCTGCTGGACGAAGGTGTCGTCGTGCGTGATCTGCGAGAACTGACCGGAACGGTAGAGGTAGGCACGGGAGTCGCCGATGTGCACCAGTCCGAGCCTGCTCCCGGAGAACAGGATCGCGGTCAGGGTGGTGCCCATGCCCTCGAGCTCCGGGTCGCTCTCCACCAGCTCGGCGATGGCCCTGTTGCCGCTGAGCACGCTGTCACGGAGCTGGGTGAGCAGGTCGTCGCCCGGTTCGTCGTCGTCGAGCGGCGCGAGCGCGGCGATGACGACCTTGCTGGCGACCTCACCCGCGGCATGGCCACCCATGCCATCGGCGAGTGCGAGGAGGCGAGGCCCGGCGTAGACGGAGTCCTGGTTGTTCGAGCGAACCAGGCCGCGGTCACTGCGGGCGGCGTAGCGAAGCACAAGGGTCATGGGCGCAGCTCGATCACCGTCTTGCCGATCCGTATGGGGACACCGAGTGGCACTCGGAGGGGTGCTGTGACTTTAGCCCGATCCAAGTATGTTCCGTTCGTTGATCCCAGATCTTCGACATACCAGTCCGACCCTCGCATGGACAGGCGGGCATGTCGGGTGGAAGCGTAATCGTCGTCGAGCACGAGCGTGGAGTCGTCCGCCCTTCCGATCAGGATCGGCCGGTCGTCCAGCGCGATACGCGTCCCGGCCAGCGCCCCGTGCGTCACGATCAGTTGCCGCGGCTGCTTGCCGCCACCGCCTCCGCGGGACTTGGGCTGCTTCTTGTCGCGCTTCGACGGCGGGAGCTCGGTGCGTACGCCGGACGCCGCGTAGAGATCCGAACGCACGACCCGTAGAGCCGCTAGCACGAACAACCAGAGCAGGGCGAGGAACCCTGCTCTGGTGAGTTGAACCACTAGCTCCGGCACTGCCTACGCCCACTCCCGCTTCGTAGTGCCCATGGTTTGCGCTTGTTCCCCTGCGATTACCGGTACGGCTCTGTCGGTCGGTGCTAGCCCTGCGTGCGGAACGTGAGTGAGGAATGTCCCACCCTGATCACATCGCCGTCGGCCAGCTGCCAGGTCTGTACCGGGGTTCCGTTGACGGTTGTGCCGTTCGTCGAACCGATGTCGGCCAGTGTGGCGCTCTGTCCGTCCCACGTGATCTCCAGGTGCCTGCGGGACACACCCGTGTCGGGTAGCCGGAAGTCGGCGTCCTGCCCGCGACCGATGACGTTACCGCCCTGCTTGAGGGAGTAGTTGCGGTTGGATCCGTCGTCGAGCTGGAGCGAGGCGGACAGCTGCCGGGGTGCGCCCTGGCCTCCTGGAGGTGGGAAGCCGGGCTGGCCGTAACCGCCCATGCCGGGTGCGCCACCGGGTGCCCCGGGCGGAGGGCCGGCTGGACCGCCGTAGCCGGGGTCGTAGCCGGGTGCGCCGCCCGGTGGGCCGTAGCCGGGGTCGTAACCCGGTGCGCCGCCCGGTGGGCCGTAGCCGGGGTCGTAGCCGGGATCGTAGCCGGGTGCGCCGCCCGGTGGGCCGTAGCCGGGGTCGTAACCCGGTGCGCCGCCCGGTGGGCCGTAGCCGGGTGCGCCGCCCGGTGGGCCGTAGCCGGGGTCGTAACCCGGTGCGCCGCCCGGTGGGCCGTAGCCGGGTGCGCCGCCTGGTGCGCCGTAGCCGGGATCGTAGCCCGGTGGGCCGTAGCCGTACGGGTTCTGTTGACCGTACGGGTCGCCCTGGTCGTAGCCTGCCTGACCGTAGCCGGGATCGTAGCCTGCCTGACCGTAGCCGGGATCGTAGCCCGGCTGACCGTAGCCGGGGTCATAGCCGGGCTGGCCGTAGCCGTACGGGTTCTGTTGACCGTACGGGTCGCCCTGGTCGTAGTGGCCGTAGCCGGGTGGCTGACTCATTGCTCGGTCTCCTGCGTCACGGGGTGGTGTTTGTTGTCCTGCGCTTCCCACGCTGTGCACTGCGGCGTCTGGGTCGACAGTAGAGCGGACCCTGAACTGCCCAGTATGCAGCGCCTCAGTGCGCTCAAGCGAGACTACGACGTCACCATATGTGTCCCATCCATGTTCTGCGAGATGTTCAGCGACTGCGTTCGCCAGGATGCGGGTGATGCGGGACTTACCGTCCGCCATGTGGTCATAGTCCTTGTGCCCCAGCAGCACGACGTAGTGGTTGGGCGCGAGTAGCCGGCCACCGGCGAGTTCACGGAGGTTGTCCTCGCTTTCCCGTTCGAGTGCCTGCGCAACTTCCTGTGTGACGACCTTGCCGCCGAACATGCGTGCAAAGGCGTTGCCCACGATGCCCTCGAGGCGCCGATCAAAGCGCTGTACGCGGCCCACCGTTCTCGGCCTCCTTAGCACGACCTCTCACTGTTAGATCGTATCTGCGTGCGGTAGGGCCGGCACTGGCCCTGTCGAAACCCGCGTGCGGGGCCCTGCTAGAGTGGTCCCGCTTGCGATGCAGCACTCGGGCGAGTGGCGGAATGGCAGACGCGCACGGTTCAGGTCCGTGTGTCCGAAAGGACGTGAGGGTTCAACTCCCTCCTCGCCCACCCTTCCCGGTGACCTCTGGGGCCTCCCCTGGAGATGCCGCTGCGCGGAGGAGCCGAAGGTGACACTCGGCTCCTTCTACGGAACCGAGGTCACCTTCGGCTCTGTCCTTCATTCCCGTCCGGGCCTGGTCAGGCCGTGTTCCGCGGCACCGTCCCCGAGTACGGCGACGTCGGTGCGCTCCAGTGCCTCGTCGTGCCGCGGTGCGGGTTCCGCGGTGGTCAGGTCGACGAGCCGAATCGGCTCGTCGAGGTTGACCAGGGTAGGGATGTACTCGGCGGTCTCGGCTACCCATCCATCGTCAGTGTGGGTGAACTCGAAGCGCGCTGCGATGCCTTCCTCGGTCGTGCCGCGCGGCTCTGCGTGCCGCGCGACGTGGTTGCCGAGGCCGTAGGCCACCCACCGCTCGCCGACGCGGTCGATGGACTGCACCACATGCGCGTGGTGCCCAAGGATCAGGTCGACCGCGCCTGCCTCCAGCAGCCGCTCGGCGAGCTCGCGCTGGGCAGGGGACGGCTCGTGCTCGAACTCCCGGCCCCAGTGCAGGCTGGCGACGATGATCTCTGCGCCGTTCTCACGCGCCAGCGCGGCTTCCTCGACGATCGCCTCGTGGTCGAGCTCGTCCGCGAGCCATTCCTTGCCCTGCGGGAGCTGCAGGCCGTTGAACCCGAAGGTGTAAGACAGGTGCGCGACACCGACCCCGTCCACGTCGATCACGGTGGGGGAGGCGGCCTCCTGCTCGGTACGTGCCGAGCCGGCGTGTTCGATTCCCTGGTCGTCCAACGCGTCGAGCGTGCGCACGACGCCGTCCTCGCCCTGGTCCAGGGTGTGGTTGGAGGCTGTGGAACAGGCGTCGTAGCCGGTGGCGGCCAGCGCGTCGGCGATCTCCGGCGGGGCGTTGAAGCTCGGCCACCCGCTGAACGGGCCACCGTGCTCCGCCAGCGGTACCTCCAGGTGGCAGATCGCCAGATCGGCTTCCGAGACCAGCGGCTCCACACCGGCGAGCAAGGGACGGAAGTCGCGCTCGCCCCTTCCTGTGGTGCTGGCGTCCCGCGCGGCCTGCTCGGTCAGGTCCGGGTGCAGGAGTATGTCCCCGGTGCCGAGTACGGTGATCGAGTCGGGCCGGCCCGCGCGATCGTCCGGGGCCTGCTGGTCACCTGCCCGGTCCGGCTCCGCCGGTTCGGGCGCGGCGCCGCCCGGTGTCGTCGTGCACGCACCGAGCACCACGGCGCAGGACAGTGCGAGTGCTTGAGGAGCCGTACGCCGCATACCCGATCTCCTTGATTCCCCAGGTTGGTGGGAGCCGAACGTGACATTGGGCTCCGAAGAAGGAGCCCGCTGTCACCTTCGGCTCCCACCTACTGCCGAGTGGTGATGGCTTCGGACAGCGCGAGGATCCGCCTGGCGTTGTCCACGTGCAGGTTCTCGATCATGCGGCCGTCCACGGTCACGACCCCGCGCCCCTCCGCGCGGGCCTCCTCGAACGCGTCGATGATCTTGCGTGCCTGCGCCACCTCGTCCGCGGAAGGCGCGAACACCCGGTTGCACGGTTCGAGCTGGCCGGGATGGATCAGCGTCTTGCCGTCGAAGCCCATTTGCCGTCCCTGCAGGCACTCGGCCTCGAAGCCTTCCGCGTCGGAGACGTCGTTGTAGACGCCGTCCAGGATCGTCTTGCCCGTCGCGCGGGCGGCCAGCAGTGCCAGCGACAATCCCCCGAGCAGCGGAGTACGACCCGGTACGAACTCGGCGTGCAGTTCTTTGGCGAGATCGTTGGTACCCATGACGAGCACGTCGAGTCGCGCGCTCGCCGCGGCGATCTCCTCCGCGTGCAGCATCGCCACCGGTGTCTCGATCATCGCCCAGATCGTGGTGCGGTCCGGAGCGCCGGTGAACTCCAGCGCTCGCTCGATCGTGTGTACCTCGGCTGCGGAGTTCACCTTCGGGACGACGATGCCGTCCGGCCCGGCCTCGGCCGCCGCACGCAGGTCCGCCTCGTGCCACTCGGTGTCGAGCCCGTTCACCCGGATCGTCACCTCGCGGGAGCCGTACCCGCCGGAGGCGGCCGCCGAGCACACTCGCTCCCGGGCCTCCTCCTTGGAGTCCGGTGCCACGGCATCCTCGAGATCGAGGATCAGGGCGTCGGCGTCCAGCGTCTTGGCTTTCTCCAGCGCCCGCTCGTTGGCTCCGGGCATGTACAGCACGGAGCGGCGAGGCCGCAGGGTCTCGTCAGTCATCGGCCATCGCTTCCTTGGTCGCCTCGTCGTACGCCTGACCCAGCTCCGGGTCACGGGAGGCCAGCTGTTCGGCCAGCTCGGCGACCACCCGGCACTGCTTGACGGTCGCGTCGTCCTGCATCTTGCCGTCGATCATCACCGTTCCGGTGCCGTCACCCATCGCGGCGATCACCTTGCGCGCCCAAGCCACCTCGGAGGGCTCGGGGGAGAAGACCTTCTTGGCGATCGCGATCTGCTTGGGGTGCAGGCTCCACGCGCCCACACAGCCGAGCAGGTAGGCATTGCGGAACTGGTCCTCGCAGCCGACGACGTCGCGGATGTCTCCGAACGGTCCGTAGTACGGCAGGATCCCGTGCATGGCGCAGGCGTCGACCATCCGCGCGACCGTGTAGTGCCACAGATCCTGCTGGTAGGTCGTGCGTCCCTGGGTGACGTCCTCACCGGCCGGGTCGGTGCGCACGAGGTAGCCGGGATGCCCGCCACCGACGCGAGTGGTCTTCATCCTCCTGCTCGCGGCGAGGTCGGCCGGCCCGAGCGAGATACCCTGCATGCGGGGGCTCGCCGCAGCGATCTCCTCCACGTTGGCCACGCCGCTCGCCGTCTCCAGGATCGCGTGCACCAGCAGGGGGCTGCGCAGCCCGGCGCGGGCCTCCAGCTGGGCGAGCAGGCGATCGACGTAGTGAATGTCCTCGGCCCCCTCGACCTTCGGCACCATGATCACGTCGAGCTGCTCACCGACCTCGGTGACCAGCGTGATCAGGTCGTCCAGTACCCAGGGAGAGTCCAGGCTGTTCACCCGCGTCCACAGCTGCGTGTCCCCGAAGTCCGTCGACTTCGCGACCTCGACCAGCCCGTTGCGCGCCGCTTCCTTGTGGTCGGCGGGCACGGCATCCTCGAGGTTGCCGAGCAGCACGTCGACGTCGCGAGCCATATCGCCGGCCTTGGCGCGCATCTTCTCGTTGCTCGGGTCGAAGAAGTGAATCATCCGGGACGGGCGCAACGGGATCTCCCGGACGGGATCAGGAGCACCCAGGGCCAGGGGTGTGAAGAAGTCCTTCGGTGAGCGCATGGAACCTCCGTGTTGCGGCGCCAGGTGTGGTTACCGCTCACCCTAGATCCCGTCGGCGAGTTCATGCGGGGGTGTCGGCAGCGGTGTTCGTCACCTCCCAATCGTGACGCCAGGTCGTGGAGTGGGCCGTCTCCTCCCGCCACAGGGTCAGACAGATGTTGCTCTCCGTGGCGGTGGGGACGGAAATGCTCGCCGATCACCGGTATGTCGTCACCCGTCTGGTCGTACCGTCGGACTGAACTGGGTGTACCGCTCGTCGACCGGTCACCGACCGCTCACTGCCGTCGGTCGCATGTCGAGCGCGAGGAGCAGACGCAACCGATCACGCCCTGATAGCCAGTAGGGAGAAGCGCTCGCACGCCCAGTTGCACGGGCGGTGCGCGTGCGCCGAGCGGCAAGATACGAGGAGGCTGAACTTCGTGGCGGTGACACCTGGACACACAGGATCGACGTCGGTCACTGATGGTTCGCAGGGTGCGTGCCCGAACCGAGTCGTCCCGCCGGGTCCCCTCCCGGACGACACCCGGCTGGTGGCGCAGAAGGCCGCCGCCGAGCTCGGTTGGGGCGGCGAGGTTCTGCCGGAGATGCGCGTGCTCGGCAGGAAGGTGCACCTGGTGGCGCGGCTGCGCCCCGACGCGCATGCCGAGCGCATCGCGACCGGGTACGAGCCGGTGATCGACCGTACGACGGTTGCGACGTGGACCTGGCCGGAGATGGCAGACGTGGCACCCGCCCCGGCGGTGGAGATCAGCGGTGTGCTCACCGTGACCCGGCACTGGCGTACGGCGCTGGCTTGGGCCGTGCCGTTCGCGCGCTACTTCGACGCCGCGATGTTGCTGCCGGGCGAGGCTGCCCTCACCCACGACTACGTGACCAACTGCCTTCCCCGGGCGCGGGCCTACGGCCTGTCGATCCTCACCCTCGACGGCGAGGACGGGGTGAGCCGGGATCTCGCCGGTAGCGTGGACCGGGTCATGATGGGCGTCGACCCGATCTCCCGGTGGATCAACGAGCTCGCCTACGAGCAGGTCCTGGAGTCCGCGGACGTGCCTGCGGCAGCCGAGTGACGGCACGCCCGGGCAGCGCGCACGCGTGCTCATCTCGCTAGAGTGAGATCCATGCGTGTAGTGATCGCGGGCGGGCACGGCTTGATCGGTCTCCGCCTGGCACGGCTGCTGTGCGAGCGTGGCGACGAGGTCTGCGGCATCATCCGCAACCCGGCGCACCGGGATGACCTTTCCGCGGTCGGTGCATCCAGCGAGGTCTGCGACCTCGAGGGTGCAGGCGTCGACGAGGTATCCGCGATCCTGACCGGCGCCGACGCGGCGGTGTTCGCCGCGGGAGCGGGCCCGGGCAGCGGGGCGGCACGGAAGGAGACGGTCGACCGCGACGCGTCCGTCCTGCTCGCCGATGCCGCCGAGCGCGCGGGTGTGCGCAGGCTGGTGCAGATCAGCGCGATAGCGCTGGATCGCGCCGATGATCCCGCTGTCGGTGAGGTGTTCGCGGCGTACCTGCGCGCGAAGGCCGCGGCCGAACAGGACCTGCGTGCCCGCGACCTCGACTGGACCATCCTGCGCCCCGGTAGGCTCGGTGACGCGCAGGGCACCGGCCGCGTGTGGCTCGCCGAGCAGGTCGACCGCGGGGAGGTCTCCAGGGACGATGTGGCCGGCGTGCTGCGCGCGCTGCTGGACGCGCCGGAGACGGCCGGGATGACGCTGGAACTGGTCGCGGGCGAGACCCCGGTCGCGGAGGCAGTTCGCGCGGTGACGAGGAGCCGAAGGTGACAGCGGCTCCATAGACGGAGCCCGCTGTCACCTTCGGCTCCCGACCGGGCCGAGGACTCGGTCGGTGTAGGCGTTGCTGAACACGCCGTCCGGGTCGAGGTGCTGGCGCAGCTCGCGGAAGTCGTCGAAGCGCGGGTAACGCTCCCGCAGCGCATCGGCGTCCAGGGAATGCAGCTTGCCCCAGTGCGGCCTGCCGCCCGCAGCCGAGACGATCGCTTCGAATGCCGCGAAGTACTCCCGGTAGGGCATCCCTGCGTACTGGTGGACGGCGATGTAGGCGGAGTCACGCTGGTAGGCGGTGGACAGCCAGATGTCGTCGGCGGCGGCCACCCGGACCTCGACGGGGAAGGCGATCGGGTCGCGCAGCAGGGGCACCACGGCACGGAGCTCGGCGAGCACGTTACCGAGCGCGGCACGCGGGATCGCGTACTCGGACTCCACGAACGGTACCGAGCGCCTGCTGACGAACACGCGGTGCGACCGGTCGCTGTACCGGCGCTCGGACAGCATCCGGTCGGTGACCGCGCCGATCGGCCGCACCAGCGCGGGTACCGCCCGTCCGAGCCGGCACAGCGCGCCGAAGGCACGGTTCTCTACCAGCTCGTACTCCACGAACTCGCGTACCGGGCCGAGCGGGCGGGACCGCTGCGAGCCCGAGATCCGGTTGTTGCGCTTGACGACCGCGTTGCGTCCGTACGGGAACCAGTAGAACTCGAAGTGGTCGTTGCCGCTGATGTCCTCGTCGAGGCCGTCCAGCACGTCCTCGAGCGGCTCCGGGCGCTCGCTCGCTTCGAGGGTGAACGCCGGGACGCAGCGTAGCGTGACCGTGCTGATCACGCCGAGCGCGCCGAGCCCGACCCGTGCGGCCTGGAACAGGTCGGGGCGCTCGGCAGGCGAGCAGCCGACGACCGATCCGTCGGACAGCACCAGCTCGAGCGCGGCGACCTGGGTGGCCAGCCCGCCGAGTGATGCCCCCGTGCCGTGCGTACCCGTGGAGATGGCACCCGCGATGGTCTGGGCGTCGATGTCGCCAAGGTTGACCATGGCGAGCCCGAGGGCGTCCAGGATCGTGGTGAGCTCACGCAATGTCGTTCCTGCGCGCACGGTCACCAGCCCGGCATGCATGTCCACGTCGGTGACGCCGGTGTACGCGGTCAGGTCGATGGCGTGCTCGTCGGTGGCTGCGGCCGCGGTGAACGAGTGCCCGCTGCCCCAGGCACGGATGCGCTCACCACCCCTGGCGGCGTTCGTGACCGCGTCGGCTATCTCCTCGGTCGAGCGTGGCCGGTGCACCGCTCGGGGGTGCGCGTGTACCGTGCCTGCCCAGTTTCTCCACGTCACCTCGTGCACAGGGGTTTCCTACCTGATCGGGCGCTCGTTGACCAGCCGGTCATGGCGCGCTGTCGGGAACGAATATGTGAAAGATATTCGCATTAAGTCCGACAATATCGTACGGTACGGGATGTGAGCATGATGCGTGGAGACGGCGACCGCGGTGTGGCAGCGCGCAGACGGTACGAGGCGGCGACGTGCCATCTGGAGGCCCCGCTGGCGCTCGTGGACCGGGACGCCTTCGACGCCAACCTCGATGACCTGGGCGCCCGGGCCGCCGGGCTCCCGATCAGGGTGGCCAGCAAGTCCGTGCGTTGCCGGTACCTGCTCGAGCGCGCCCTCGCCGCGCCGCACACCGCGGGCGTGCTGTCCTACTCCCTCACCGAGGCACTGTGGTTGTACGGGAACGGGGTCAGTGACGACCTTCTCGTGGGCTACCCCACGGCGGATGCGCGGGCGCTGGACCGGTTCGCCGCCGATCCGGCCGCGCGGCCGCACGTCACGCTGATGATCGACGCACCGGCGCAGCTCGACCTCGTCGACGCGGCGATGCGCAGGATGGGGACGGCGGGCCAGGAGGTCCGGGTGTGCATCGAGCTCGACGTCTCGTGGCGCCCGTTGCCAGGGGTGCATATCGGCAGCCGTCGTTCCCCGGTGGTCACCCCGCGGCAGGCGGCGGAGCTGGCCGGGCTCGTCGCCGCGCGCCCGGGCTTTCGCCTGGTCGGGTTGATGGGCTACGAGGGGCAGATCGCCGGGGTCGGCGACGCGAGTGGTAACCCGCTGCGGGCGGGGGTTGTCCGGCGGATGCAGGAACGCTCCGCACGGGAGCTCGCTGCCCGCCGCGCGGCCGCGGTACGCGCGGTGCGCGAGGTGTGCCCGCTGGAGTTCGTCAACGGTGGCGGAACGGGCAGCTTCGAGACGACACGGGCCGATGAGTCGGTCACCGAGCTCGCCGCGGGATCGGGTCTGCTCGGTCCCGCACTGTTCGACGCGTACTCCCGGTTCCGCCCGCGCCCGGCCGCACTGTTCGCGTTGCCGGTGGTGCGTAAGCCCGCGAGGCGGGTCGCGACGCTGTTCTCCGGCGGCTATGTCGCCTCCGGCGAGGCCGGGCCGTCCCGGCTGCCGACACCGCACCTTCCTGCGGGCTTGCGGTTCCGTGGCGTCGAGGGGGCCGGGGAGGTGCAGACCCCGGTCACGGGACGTGCCGCCGGGCGGTTGGCCGTCGGCGACCGGGTGTGGCTTCGCCACGCCAAGGCCGGCGAGCTGGCCGAACGATTCAACGAGTACCACGTGCTGGCCGGCGACGATCCGGTGCGCACCGTGCCGACCTACCGCGGGGAGGGGATGAGCTTCGGCTGACCCCGCGCGAGGGCCAGCCGAAGGTCCCCCTCGGTACACATATCGCACCCGAGGCGCCCTTCGGCTCGTCCCTGACGGGCAGCTAGTAGTCCCGCCAGGACAACGGCGGTACCTCGGGTGCGACCTCGGCGATGCGGCGCGCGGTGTCGGTGGACAGCGCCTTACGGGCGGTGGCGATCCACTCGTCGACCTGGCTGACTCCGCTGTTGGCGTACTCCACGGCCTGCAGGAGCATCTCGAGCTTGTCCGCGTCACGCGCGCAGCGGGCTTCCGGCGTGCTCGCCGACTCGTACTCGTCGACCGCAGCCCGCACGGTGTTCGCCGCAGCGGCCGAGAGCGCCTTGGTCTGATCGTCGGTGATCCGGCGAGCGTCGGGTTTGGTCACGTAGGGCAGTGCGGCGCGCGGGAGGTCACCCGTGCGCGCCTCCTGGGTGTCGTGCCACAGCGCGAGGTAGGCAGCCCTGGCCGGATCGGCCCCTTCCTCGGCGGCGAGGAGCGCGGCGAGCTGGGAGGCACGCAGGCTGTGTTCGGCGACCGACTCCGGATCCCGCACCCCGGCGTGCCACCAACCGGCGCGGCTCATCCGCTTGAGTACGCCGAGCTCGTAGCCGAACGCGGCAAGGGCGGCATCGGAGTCGGCCATGTGGTTCTCCCCGGAGGTGGTTACTTCTCGCCGAAGCGGCTGGCCAGGTACTCCTTGATCATATGCTTGGTCTCGTCGACGATCTGCTGGTCACCTTCGGCGTTGCGACGAAAGGCGTACTTCAACAGTGTGTCACCCGCCTCCACGGCCACGCTGATCGGTAGCGTGACGCGTTCGGGTGGCAGGTCGAGCAGCTCATCGAGCAGCGCCACGATGGAGTCGGCGACGACGGCGTTGTTGTCCCGTTGCTCGTCGAGCAGGTGCACGTCCACGACATCGCCGAAATGCACCTGGGCGAAGCCCGGCACCTCCCGGTGCATGGCCACGTAGACGTCCAGCAGCGAGTCGACCACGTCCCACCAGTGCGTGTGGTCGACCGAGTTGAGACGTTCGCGCACGACCTCGAGGAACCGTTCGAAGTTGCGTTGGGTGAGTGCCTGGACGACCGCGCGCTTGTCGGGGAAGAACTGGTAGAGCGAGCCGACGGCCACGCCTGCCCGGCGCGCGATCATCGTTGTGGACAGCGTCTCGTAGCCGACCTCGTCGAGCAGCTCCGCGCAGGAATCCAGCATCAGCGTCACGCGCTTGGCGCTGCGCTGCTGGACGGGCTGCCTGCGAAACGGCGTGGGTTCAGGAGGCACCGGGGCGGACCGTCCGACGGGGGCCGATTGCACCTGAGACACGAACCACTCCTCGCTGGTACCCGATACAACACTTACTCGCGATCGAGTGTTTTATGTTACCCGGAAGTAAGCGTTACGCAAAGTCATACTTATATCGGACGTAAAGACCCGTGCCGTCCTGCTGGTGACGGCGCGGACTCGTGCCGAGGAGTGGAAGACCGCGGGCCGGTACCGGTCGGGGGAGGGGGTGCGCAGTACCGGCCCGCGGAGTTTGAGGGCCTTCGTCAGGCGGGGATCAGCGGCTAGTGCGCTCCCGCACCGGTCGTATGCGGGGCCGATGCATGGAGTGCGTGTCGACCCGTGCCACTCGCCGTTGCCGGCCTCCTACGGGTCTGTTCGGGGGCGAGCCCGCCGGCGACGAGGTGCTCGTGCGCGGCCTGCCAGACCGTGCACGGTGCCTTGCTGCGATGCCAGCGGGTGGAGCAGGTGGGGCAGTCTCCGCGCTCATCGGGTTCATGGGTGCGCAGGATGGACCGCCATCCCTCAGCCAGACGTGGAAGCTCGGATTGAGCCGCTGAGGCAAGTGAGGCGGTGTCCGCGCATTCGGCCAGCTCGGAGAGCATGTCCAGCCGCTCCCACACGGCTTCGCGGAGAATCTGCCCAAGGATCTGATCCACGGCGTACTCACCGGTACCTTTCTGCCAGCCGCGTCGCTTCACTGAGTGCCACCTGCAGTCGGCCGACCTGCTCCGCGGACATCCGTGCGGTTTCGCCCGGGGGGCAGGCCACGACGACTTCGCCCGCGTCGACGTAGACCGTGACGCAGCGGCCACGGTTGATCAGGTCACCACACTGCACGCGCCACACGGTGTGGTCGCCTTCGTTGCTGCGGAGCATCCCGTCGCCGTCATGGACCAGCCCGTCGGGTACGCCTGCCGGTGGGATGGTTCCGGTGGGCGCGGACCCGCCCTGGCCGCCGACGGGCCCGGCGTATCCGGTGGCGATCGAATCAATGAGCTCCATCGGCCAAACTCCGCCCTTCTTCGTCGAATGCTGGTGGTCTGCACCGCCGGTGCGGCGTGACCATTCGCTCCGCGACTGCACAGCTGTCCTGCGTGTGAAGTTGTCAAACTGCCCTTTCCCGTCCGCGGTCCGCCTGGTGGCCCGCCTGGTGGCTCCCGGCGACCCTGGTGCTGACGGAGGGCTACTTCCTACATTGATGGGTAACCGGCTTGATCGGGAGTGATGAGCGCCGACCGGCAGAAGTTCACCGGTAAGCGGTCGATTGAATTCGTTTCGACCGATCAGGCTCCACATTTGCCGCCTCGCGCGGTTCAATGGGGATGCTTACGCTGCAACACCGAAGCCCGATGGAGTAGTGAGGCCGCATATGGGCGACAGCGATACCGATCTGGGGCATCCCATCAAGGCTGAAGTCTGGGAGTCCGGCGAGATGCGTGACGCACTCGCGAACAGGGACGTCAGCGTGGTGTACCGGCTGCTCAGAAAGGAAGGCGTGTCCCAGCGTCAGATCGCGGCGCTGACCGGCCAGTCACAGTCCGAGGTCTCGGAGATCCTCAAGGGCAGGCACGTCATCGCCTATGACGTGCTCGCACGGATCGCGGACGGCCTCGGGGTTCCACGCGGGTACATGGGCCTCGCGTACGACGAGGCGACAGCAGTGAGTGTCGTCGGAGCGGGCGCCGAAAGCTCCGACGAGCAGCCCGAGGAGGACGAGTCGGTGAAACGACGCAGGTTCCTCGCGCACGCAGCGCAGGTCACCATGGGCGCCGCTGTGCTGGGAACGGAATCCGGGCCCGTTGCGGCGGCGAGCCCGGCCACGACACCCGCACCGGGCCGGATCGGCATGGCCGACGTGCGCCAGGTCGAGGCAGCCACACGGGCGTTGCGTGCGCTGGACTACCAGTACGGTGGCGGCTTCTGCCGGGATGCCGTTGTCGCGCAGCTGTCCTGGGGGCAGCAGCTCCTTACCGCGGGAGGCGCTGAAGGAGTGCGCTCCCGCTTGTTCGTCGCGCTCGCGGACCTGCACAGCGTCGCGGGGTGGACCTCGTTCGACACCGGGTTGGTCGACGTGGCGCGCGGGCACTTCTCCAGTGCCTTGGAACTGGCCAAGCAGGGCGGCAGCGACCCGCTCGTTGCCAACGTGCTGTACCGGATGGGCCGGGTGTACCTGCACCAGGAGTCGGCCAACGACGCGCTGAAGCTGTTCCAGCTCGGGCAGATCGCTGCGCAGGAGTCCGGTTCCGAGCTGGCCGTTGCTGTGCTGTGCGCGAACGAGGCGTGGGCCTACGCGCTGCTCGGCAATGCCGAGCAGGCGTCGAAGTTGCTGGGCAGGACGCGCGACGAGTTCGCCCGCGCGGACCTGGCCAGCGCCGAGTCCTGGGTGCAGTTCTTCAACGAGACCGACGTGCACGCGATGGTGGGGACGGTGCACACCGTGCTCGCGCAGACCGTGGACCGGTCCCACACCAAGTACGCGATCCCGGCGCTGAGCAGGGCGGTGGAGAACTACGGCGAGGACATGGCGCGGAGCAAGGTCTTCAACCTGAGCTCGCTGGCCACCAACCACCTGCTGGAGGGTGACATTGACCATGGCTCACGGGTGGGACGATCCGCGCTGGACGCTGCCGAGGGTCTGAAATCGAAGCGGGTGCGCGACCGGATGCAGCCGATGAAGAAGGAAGCCGAGCGCAGGGCGAACAACGTCGACGCTCGTGACCTTGTGGAGCGCATCAACGATTTCTACGCAGCCTAGCCCGAGCGGCGTGCGGCGAGCCCGCTTCACCAGGGAGAAGCTGGATGAAGCACTCGTGGCGGTGTGTGCACGGCTCGGCCTCGACCACCGGGGAGCCCGGCTGGTCCGGTTCACCAACAACGCGGTGTACGCGCTGGAAAGCGCACCCGCAGTGGTGCGCATCGTCGGGTCGCACGGGCTGCGCCATCGTGTGTACAAGGTGGTTGCCGTGGCGCGCCACCTTGCCGCGCACGGGGTCCCGGCGGTGCGCCTGTACCCGGGGTTCGAGCAGCCGATCGTCGTGGGGCAGTACCTCGCCACGGTGTGGCGCAAGGTCGAGCAGCCCGGGCGCCGGGCCACCGCGGGCGAGCTGGGGAAGCTGCTGAGAAGCATGCATTCGTTGCCCGTGCCGCCGCATGTCCCGCAATGGAACCCGCTCGACGACGTGCAGGCCAGGATCGCCGACGCGGAGGAGCTCGACGACGGCGATCGCCGGTTCCTTCAGGACCACTGTGCCTCGGTGCGTGACGCGCTGCGCCGGCTCGAGTTCCCGCTCGCGACAGCCCTCGTGCACGGGGACGCCCATGCAGGAAACGTACTCGTCGGACCGGACGGTCCCGTGCTGTGTGACTTCGACTCCGCCAGTGTCGGCCCGCCGGAATGGGACCTGGTTCCGCTTGCGGTCGGAGTGCGGCGCTTCGGCGACAGCATGGCGGACTACCGCGCGCTGGCCGACGCATTCGGGTTCGACGTCATGGCTTGGGAGGGGTTCGATGTGCTTCGCGCCGCGCGGGAGCTCAAGTTGACCACCAGCGTGCTGCCGATCCTACGGAGCAAGCCCGAGGTCCGTGCCGAGCTGCACAGGAGGTTGGCGGATCTGCGGGACGGGCGCCAGGGAACCCGGTGGGAGCGGTACCGCTGACCATGCCGGTCACAGACGGGTGACTGCCGTTCGGCGTCTTTCTGATTTGTTCCGTACGTCCCGATTTCGCGGTGCGATCGGTAGAACCGAAGTGTTCACTGACAGTGATGAGATCATGTCGCGAGCCCGCCGACAGCCGTCTCAGGATACCGCTGTCCGGCTGAGCACGACAGCGAAACCGAACGCCAGCCCCATCAGTGCCAGCTCCAGGCCCGCCCAGCTCGCGAACGCAGTCGGGACGTGTCGTGCGATGCGCGGGACGAGCCGGAAGCGCAGTCGGGCGCCGAGCAGTCCGATCGCGGCCAGGCACAGGACCTTGGCGATCACCAGCTGCCCGTAGCCGGTGCCGAGCGCGGCCGTGAGGCCGAGCGCGGGCTGTTGATCGAGCGCGGCGAACGCGCTCGCCAGCCCGGTCGCGGCGGTGAGCAGCAGGCAGATCGTCGCGAGCACGGAGAAACGCGGGACCGCGGTCGCGAGCAGCCTGCGGTTGCCTGCCAGCAGGAGCAGCGCGGCGAGGCCGCCTGCCCATGCGGAGGCGCCCAGTACGTGGAGCTCGACGGCCATCAGCAGGTACTCGTGCCGGTCCCAGGTCGACGCGTGCCCGGCGACGGGGAGGGGAAGCAGCGCGAACAGGGCCAACCCGGTTCGCGCCTCGGCGGGTACCTTCTCGCCGGCGCGTACGGCCACGGCTCCGAGCGCGACGTGCGCCAGGGCGAGCGCGGCCACGATCACCAGCGCGCGGCCCCCCGCGACCTGTGTCGCGTACTCCCGCAGGTCGCCGACACCGATGGCGGTGGTCGTGCCGTGCAGCTCGGCGACCTGGAGGACCAGCACGACCATCGCGCACGTCGCCCACAGCAATGCCGTAACCATCGCCGCCCGGCGTGCGACGGCGAGGACCGGTTCGGTCGCAGATACCCGCTCGTCGCGCACCAGGATGGGTAGCAGCGAGAGGCCGACCGTGGCCACAGCAGCCACGGCCAGCAGCGCGCGAGCCACCGGTACGCCGACCAGTACCGCTGCAGGCGGGTCGATGATGCCGTTCGTGGCGCCCGCGCCGGTGGCGGCGATACCGATCAGCGCTCCGGCCAATGTGGCAGCGGCCGCGTAGATCGGTATCGCCGCACGGATCCGGGGTGCGGTCCGTCTCGCGGGCACGTTCAGCCGGTTCCCCTGCCCAGTCGCAGGGCGAGGGCAATGCCGATCACCAGGAGACCGCCGGCACCCACGAGCCATACCCAGATGCCGACCCCGGAGTCGCCGTCCTCGGCTGCCCCTTCGGCGTCGTCCCCGGAGTCGTCACCCCGCTCGTCGCCTGCCGGGTCGCCTGCGTGCGGGGTGCCGGCTTCCTCGGCCGTCAGCGTGAACGGGATCTCGTCCCCGACAGGATGGCCGTCCGCGGACAGGACGTAGTACCCGATGACGTACTCGCCTGCCGGGCCGAGCTCGCCGAGCGGGACGCTCACCTCGTTGCCGTCCACATCCGGAGGCGCATCGACCCACTGCTCGCCGTCCGGCCCGGTCACCGCGATCTGGTTGACATCGCTGTCCTGGACGGCCTGGTCGAACGTCAGCGTGACCGTCTCAGGGCTGCTGTCCAGGCTGACCCCGTCCTCGGGCTCGGAGGAGACCAGCACGTTGTGCGCCGCGGCCGGGGTCGCCAGGCCGAGTACCGCGCACGCGGCGACCAGCGCGGCGAGCGTGCCCGTACGTACCGCGCTCATCGTGCTTCACCGCTGCCCTCGTTCGCTGCCCCGCCGGTGGAGGTGCCGCCTGCGCGGCGTGCGCGCACGGTCGCGCCGATGCCGACACCGAAGCCGAGCGCACCGAGTCCGAGCCCGGCACCGCCGAGCCAGCGGGCGGCGTTGTCGGTGGCCTGTTCGCCCGCGGCCTCGCCCGCACTGTCCGCACTGTCCGCGCTGTCGTTCTCCGTGCCCGGCTCGTTGTCGTGGCCGTGCCCCGATGCCCCCGGTTCGGCCAGCGGGACGACCGGTGCGGGGTGTGCGGGCTCGTCCGCACCCTCGGCGGGCGGAGGGGCATCCCACTCGACGACCTCGCCGCCCTCGTAGGTCTGCGCGGTTGGCAGGACGAGCTCGTCGACGTCCGAGGGCAGCGTTCCCACCGTGAACGCGAACTCCTGGTACTCGGTGGTGCCCGCGGCTATCTCGTTGCCGGGCTCGGCCTGCCAGACGATCCGGGTGACCACCTCGTCGACCTCGTTGCCGTGCGGGCCGTCGATCGGCTCGGCCAGCTCGTCCGTGCGTACCTCGGCGGACCAGCCGGGTACGGGTTTGGTGCGGGCGGAGGTGATCGAGTACTCCTCGGGGATGGTTATCGCCACCTCGGTCGTGCCGCGATCGGCCTCCTCGTTGGGCACCCGGAGCGTGATCGCTCCGTATCCCTCCTGCTCCGGCCGGTCGCCGTAGCTGTGTGCCGTGACATGTGCCGCGGCCGTGCCGGTCGCCAGCAAGCCGGTGATCGAGACGGTAGCGGTGAGCACGGCTGCGCGGAACGATGTGTGCTTTATCGACATAGTGATACTCCTGACTGGGTGAGTCGGGCTGCCCGGGCGACCGCTTCGGCGTTCCGGCGGTACATCCGGCCGGGACAGCGGGATGGTGTCGCGTGCGTCAGGAGCGCACTGGTGGGCCGCGCCTGGTGCACACCTTGCGGAAGTGCACCTCGACGATCGGACGTGGGCCGGCGGGGGTGACGACTGCCGGTCGTCCCCGCGCGGGAGGTAGTGGCGGGACCGGTGGGATCGCGACGGGCAGCAGCCCGCGCAGCCCGGACAGGGCAACGGCCAGCCCGTGCGCGGCCCCGGGAAGCAGCAGGGCGGTCAGGACCGTCGCCACGACGTGCGCGGCGAGCATGGCCCGTGGGTCGAAGCCGGTCACGTGGCCGGAATGGCCTGCGAGAAGCGTGAGCCCGACATGCATCGCCAGCTGCGCGGCGCCCAGGATCACGAGCGCGCCGGACACGCCGCGCACCCGGTCCGCGAGCGAGGCCGCCACCCAGGCGATGAGGCCGAGGAGCACGACGGTGATCGAGGCGTCCGGGAGTCCCCCACCCCCTGCCGCGTGGGCCGAGGCCGCGAGTGTCGCGGCACTCGCGGCGAGCAGCGGTCGCCGGATACCTCCCGACGTGTGCTCGGCCTGCCCTCGTCCCACGCGGCCAGCATATGCGTCCGGCCTCGGGCTGCGTGGCACGGGACGTCCCGTTGGCCGGTCAGGCCACGCCGAGACGGTGCAGCAGTTCGTTCTCCATGGCGTCGAGCTCGTGAGCCACCGCGGCGTGCGCAGCCTTCCGCCGGGCGGCAGGCATGCGTTCGGCCGCGCGTACGGCAGCGGTGAGCTGCCTCAGGGTCGCCTCGGACTGCTCGGCGAACGTGACACGGTCCGGGTCGCCTGCCGCGCTCTCCCGCAGCCCGGCGAGCTCCCTTGCGATGCCGCTGATGCGGGCGTGCAGGCGAGCGCCGCGCCCGGAGAACTCCCCGATCGAGTCGATGCTGACCCCGAGCCTGCGGGCGCGGAACCGGTCGTATGCCTCGCGCAGTGCGGACGCCGCGCGTACCGCCAGCGGGGCGAGGACCGGGATCACGACAGGTGCGATGACCTTGATCACACCGATGGCGTTGCGCGCCTTCGCCGGTGTGATGCGTGGTTCGGGTGCTTCGGGCTTGTTCTTGTGCCCCATCGACGTGCCACCTCGTGTGCGATACCTGTACGGCCCGGCTGACTTCCGCGTGACCCTCCGGGCAGGGCCCGGTGCCGTCCGCACCGGACGGCTGATCAAGCCTGCTGGAGTGCCCAACGTACTCGGTACCGGCGCGGCCGGCACGGGTGCGGTACTACCCGCGCGTGTCATTCACGTCGGCCCCGACGCCTAAGCTGGGCATATGTGTTCGGATAGTGCGCGAGGGGCGGCGGGGCGGGTGCCCGTGCTGCTCGATGCCGTCGCGGTGACGCGATGCCGCAGGCGGGTACACCTCGAACACGACCCGAACGTACCGAAGGACGAGCGCCTGCCGACGGACGCGGGCACCCGGCAGCGCATCGTCGACGCCGCCGAGCACAGGAGGGACGTCGCGGAGCGGCTGCGGGCGGTGCATCGCGGCGCGCACTGGGTGACCGTGCCGGAAGGCGTCCCCGCGGCCGAGCGCGTGGCGGCCACTGTGGCCGCGCTGGAGGCAGGTGCGGCGTACGTGTGCGGGGCCGTGCTGCCACCGGACACCGAAGGGGGGCGGCGAGGAGGCGCCGAGCTGCTGGTCCGTACGGGGGCGGGGTACGTACCGGTGATCGTGGTGCGGCACAAGATCAGCGATCCCGGTACGGCTTCGAACCCCGTGTACACCACGCCGTTCGGTGACCTCGACCCGGACAACGCCCGCCTCGACCCGGCACGCAAGCTGCGCTCACAGCCGCGTGACCAGCTGCGGTTGGCGCACCTGTGGGAGCTGCTGCGGGTGACGGGCCACGCCGAGCCGGACCGTTCACGTGGCGGGGTGATCGGGATGGAGACGGACGTCACGGTCTGGCACGACCTGGACGCCGCCACGTTCCCCGGTGGCCTCAGCGCGCGCGAGGAGTATGGCAGGCGCTTCGCCGACCGGTTCGCCGTGGCGAGTGCGGCCGCACACGAGGAGGAACCCCTCGCGCAGCCGTCGCGGATCCTGGAATGCCGTAGCTGCCCCTGGTGGTCGCTGTGCGAGCGGGAGCTACTCGCCGCGCGGGACGTGAGCCTCGTGGTGCGCGGGGACGACGCGGTCGAGCTGCGCAGGGCGGGGATCACGACGGTGGACGAGCTCGCTGCGCTCGACCCGAGCGGCGCGCAGCCTGCCCTGCTGAACGGTAACGACCCTGCGCACCTCATCGCGCTCGCACAGGCATGGCTGGGTGGCCACAGCGTGGTGCGCAAGGTGGATGCGC
Organism: Haloechinothrix alba; assembly: GCF_900188115.1. GTDB lineage: Bacteria > Actinomycetota > Actinomycetes > Mycobacteriales > Pseudonocardiaceae > Haloechinothrix > Haloechinothrix alba. The sequence continues at coordinate 204,700 of NZ_FZNW01000001.1, forward strand.
TGCGCGTCCAGCGTGCCGATGTCGAGGTCGACGTCGATATGGAGAGCTACTCCGACCGAGGTGCGTATCTGTGGGGCGCGCTGCTGGGTGGCGCGGACGTCGGTCTCCGTCACGGGTACCACGCCTTCTCCACATGGGACCCGCTCCCGACCGAGGACGAGGCCCGCTCGTTCGCCGAGTTCTGGGCGTGGTTCTCGGACGTGCGCGCCCGGGCTGCCCGGCAGGGGCTGAGCTTCAGGGCCTACTGCTACAACGCGCGCGCCGAGAACCGGTGGCTGCTGTCGTCGGCGGAGCGCTTCGCAGGCCTGCCGGGAGTGCCCGAGATCGCCGAGGTCAAGTCGTTCGTGGAGTCCGAGGAGTGGGTGGACCTGTTCCGCACGGTCTCGGACAGCTTCCTGTGCGTGCGCGGCAAGGGGCTGAAGGTGGTCGCCCCGCTCGCGGGCTTCTCGTGGCGCGATCCGGACGCCAGCGGTGAGGCGTCGATGCAGTGGTACCGGGAAGCGGTCGGGATGACGGGCGAGGCGCCGGACGTCGCGCAGCGCGACCGGTTGATGCGCTACAACGAGGACGACGTGCGCGCCACCGCCGCCCTGCGCGAGTGGATGTCCGGTTCCGCCATGACCGAGATCCCGCACATGCGCGACCTGTAGCCGGGTTACCGCCCCAGGCCTGCCGGCACCCTGTGCCGGGCACGCGGGAACCCCGTGTCGGGCCCGTCGGCAGGCCGTGTCGGGTGTGGGCAGGCCCGATCAGCGCGGTGCCATCCGCAGCGAGCCGTCCAGGCGGATCACTTCACCGTTGAGGTAGTCGTGGCCGACGAGGTCGAGGACCAGCTGGGCGTACTCGTCGGGACGGCCGAGACGCTTGGGGAACGGCACGCCGGCGGCGAGTCCGGCCCGGACGTCCTCGCCCACCGTGGCCAGCATCGGCGTGTCGATGATGCCGGGAGCGATGGTGAGCACCCTGATACCCGCCGAGGCCAGGTCCCGGGCTGCGGGAAGGTTCAACCCGACCACGCCGCCCTTGGAGGCTGCGTACGCGGCCTGGCCGATCTGGCCGTCATAGGCGGCGATGGAGGCGGTGTTGATCACGACGCCGCGCTGCTCGTCGGTCAGCGGCTCGGTCTTGCCGATGGCCTCGGCGGCGAGTGTGGTGACGTTGAAGGTGCCGATCAGGTTCACCTCGACGACCTTGCGGAAGAGGTCGAGGTCGTGGGTGCCCTTCTTGGAGAGAATGCGCGCCGACGGGCCGATGCCCGCGCAGTTGACCACGGTGCGCAGCGGCACGCCCGCGCCCGCTGCCGTGTCGACGGCGGCCTGCACCTGCTCCGGGTCGGTGACGTCGGTTTCCACGTAGGTGATGCCGTCGATCCGCTCGGCGGCGGCGATGGGTTCGGCGAGGTCGAGCGCGAACACGCGCGCTCCCTTGCCCGCGAGTGCCGTGGCCGTCGCACCACCGAGACCCGATGCGCCGCCGGTGACGATCGCCGCTGTCTGGCTGAGTTCCATGCTGCTGGCCTTCCCTTCGAATGACGTTCCTGCGTTGTCGACGCCCGACACGGCGAGCCGATGCTCGAGAGGTTAACGAACGCTTACCGTTCCCGCATCAGGTGGTGCTGTATGACGCTTTCCGTCCATTCAGCGGACGGAAAGCGTCATACAGCATTCCGCCGCGTCGGGAGGGTGCGTTAGGTTGCTAGCAGTATGCCAACAATCTGCGATCGAGGTGGCGATGTCCGTGCAGTCGCGGCAGGACGTTCACCGGCACACCTGCACGCTGTGTGAGGCGGGATGCGGGATCACCGTCGCGGTCGACCGCGACCGCGTCCTCGAGGTGCGCGGAGATCCGGACGATCCCGCCTCGCGCGGATACATCTGCCCCAAGGCCACCGCGCTCGCGGACCTGCATCACGACCCCGACCGGCTGCGTCAGCCGATGGTGCGCGACGGCGACCGGTGGACCGAGGTGAGCTGGGAGGAGGCCTTCGACCTGGTCGGTCGCAGGCTGCGGGAGATCCGGGAACGGCACGGCCGTGACTCCGTCGGCGTGTACCAGGGCAACCCCACCGCGCACAACCTCGGCCTGCTCACCTACGGGCAGGTACTCTTCCGCGGTCTCGGCACCCGCAACGTCTACTCGGCGACCTCGGTCGACCAGCTCCCGCACATGCTGGCCGCCTACCTGATGTTCGGGCACCAGTTGCTGATGCCGGTACCGGACATCGATCGGACCGACCTGTTCGTGTGCCTCGGCGGCAACCCGGTCGTGTCCAACGGCAGCATCATGACCGCACCCGACATGCGTACGCGGCTCAAGGCACTGGCCCGGCGCGGCGGAAGGGCGGTCGTGCTGGACCCGCGCCGCACGGAGACCGCCGAGCTCACCGGCGAGCACCACTTCATCCGGCCGGGCACCGACGCACTGCTGCTCATGTCTCTGGTGCACGTGCTGTTCACGGAACGGCTGGTGCGCACCGGGCATCTCGGGGAGTACCTGACCGGCCTGGACAGGCTGCGGGAGGCGGCAGTGGACTTCCCGCCGGAACGCACGAGCGAGGTGACCGGGGTCGACCCGGCAGTGGCGCGCCGGCTGGCGCGCGACCTCGCCGGGACCGAGCGCGCCGTCCTGTACGGCAGGGTGGGCACCTGCACCCAGGAGTTCGGCGGGCTCAACGGCTGGCTGCTCGTGGCAGTCAACGCGCTCGCAGGCAACCTCGACACCCCTGGTGGGGCGATGTTCACCACGCCCGCCGTCGACGCGGTACCTGCGGCGAGGTGGGCGGGCCACGCGGGCAGCTTCGCGCGGTACGGGAGCAGGGTCCGTGGGCTTCCCGAGTTCGGTGGTGAGCTGCCGGTGTCGGTGCTGGCCGAGGAGATCGAGACCCCGGGCGACGGCCGGATCCGGGCGCTGGTCACATCGGCGGGCAACCCCGTGCTGTCCACCCCGAACGGCGCGCGCCTCGAGCGCTCCCTCGAACGGCTCGACTTCATGGTCTCCGTCGACCCGTACCTCAACGAGACCACAAGGCATGCGGACGTGATCCTGCCGCCGACCAGCCAGCTGGAGCGCTCGCACTACCCGCTGGCGCTGGCCAACTACGCGGTTCGCAACACGGCCCGGTACTCGCAGGCCGTGTTCCGCCGTGCCGCGGACCAGCGGCACGACTGGGAGATCTGCATCGGGCTGGCCGCGCAGCTGTTCCGCCCCGCCAACGCGCTGCTGCGCCAGGCCGCCCGGCTCGGTTGGCGGGCACTGCGCGCGCTCGGTCCGGAGCCGATCGTCGCGCTCGGGCTGCGGCTCGGTCCACACGGCCTGCGCAGAGGGCGCCACGGCGTGTCCCTGCGCAAGCTGCGGGAGCGCCAGCAGGGCATCGACCTCGGGCCGCTGGAGTCCCGGCTACCGGACCGGTTGCCCGGCAGGTCGTCGACGATCGCGCTCGCACCCGCGGAGTACCTCGCCGATGTAGCCAGGCTGCGGGAGCGGCTGGCGAACGCGTCACCGGACGGGCTCGTTCTGATCGGCAGGCGCCAGCTGCGCAGCAACAACTCGTGGATGCACAACAGCCCGCGGCTGGTGAAGGGCAGACCGCGCTGCACCCTGCTGATGCATCCGGACGATGCCGCCGAACGGGGGCTGGCAGACGGCGAGCTCGCCACGCTGTCCTCCCGCGCCGGACGTATCGACGTCCCGGTGGAGGTCAGCGACGCGATGATGCCCGGTGTGGTGAGCCTTCCGCACGGCTGGGGCCACCATCGCCCCGGAGCCCGGCTGTCGGTGGCAGGTGCGCACCCCGGGGCGAGCATGAACGACGTCACCGACGAGTACCTCGTCGACGAGCTGACAGGGACGGGCGCGATCACGGGTGTTCCGGTCGCGGTACACGCGCGGGAGACGGTCGCCGGGTAGCGCTGCCTGCCGCCCCGCTACTCCGTAGCGAGGCGGCCCGCGGATGACGGGCTAGGCATCTGTCGGCATCGCATCGAGCTGCGACATGATCGCGTTCTCGAAGTCAGCCGTAGCCACCGTGGGCTCGCTGGTGTTGTGGATCTCGAGCCGCACGATCACGTCGTCGCTGCCGTAGTGCCCGCGGATCTGCTCGCGGCCGTTGTCGAGGAACTCCGTGACGTGCACACCCGGGGGTGCTTCCGGCGCCTCGGTGGCGTCGTTGCTGAGGTGAATGTTCCGTAGCTCCTCGGCGGCCGTGGCGGCGTCCGAAGGGCTGGATGCCGTGACGAGCAGCACGATCGCGCGGCTGCCGCTGGGGAGGCGTTGTACGAGGAAGTCCGCGTCGCCCTCGGCGTGTTCCCGGTAGACCTCGATCTCCTGGGAGATGAGGTAGTTGAGCTCGGGGAGGTCATCGACCGAGTCGATGCCGCTGTCCTTCTCCGCCGAACCCGGCAGGTCCGGCATGACGAGCTTGTTCTGCTCCTCCCGCGCTGCCCCGCCGGAAGACGGCATGGGCTCGTCACGGCGCGCGCCCGAGTCCCAGACGACGTACGCGCCCAGCGCGGCTCCTGCGAGGACTACGACGGCGAGCGCGCCGCCGAGGAACCGCCTGATGGACGACCCGCCACCGGTGCCGTCAGGGGCGACGTCGCCGGGTTCGGGGGCAGGCGGCGTGGCGTCCTCGCCAGCCGCGGGATCGTCGAGCTTGTTCTGCTCCTCCCGCCAGGTCACGCCTGGCACCCCCTTTCGGGATACGTCATCGGCCGCGCAGGTCCGCGTGGTATTGGCTTCCGCCGGCGCGACCGCGTTGTCGGCCGTGGGCTCGCGGGAGGTCGCTGGTAGTTCTTCTCCGCGCACAGCGCTATGGAAGCCCTCGACCATTGTGCAATGTGCGCGCAGGTGCGCCGCCGTGGCGTTACCGGCGGCCGACCGGGTGAAAATCGTTCACGTTGTCGCGAGAACATCCCGATTGAGCACTGACGATGCAATTGTCGGCTCGGCCACCGGCACGCCCTGGCCCGCCTTGTGCTATCGGGTCCCGACCTGCGATGAACGCGTAACGTAGGTATAACTATCCGGTGCCGCTCCGTAACACGCTCATGCAGCGAAACGCTCCGATGGGACGCCGACCGTTGTTCTGGCAGAGTGAACACATGGCGTTCTCCGGTGACAAGTCGCAGTTCGTGGATGGTTCGGAGGCATTGCCGGGACGCTCCGAGCCGATACAGGTCCGGCCCACCCACGCCGTGCACCCGGACGCGCGGATCGTGCCGCCGTTCCCGGAGGGTACGCGCCGGGCGGTGTTCGGGCTCGGTTGCTTCTGGGGCGCGGAGCGGGTGTTCTGGCAGCTGCCGGGCGTGTACTCGACCGCGGTGGGCTACGCGGGCGGGTACACCGTCAACCCGACCTACGAGCAGGTATGTACCGGCCTGACCGGGCACGCTGAGGTCGTGCTCGTGGTGTACGAGCCGGACCGTGTCGCGTACGGCGAGCTGCTGAAGGCATTCTGGGAGAACCACGACCCGACGCAGGGCATGCGCCAGGGCAACGACGTGGGTACGCAGTACCGCTCGGCGATCTACTGGACCGATGAGACGCAGCGGGCCGAGGCTGAGGCTTCCTACGAGCAGTACGCAGCCGCGTTGCGCGCGGCGGGCTACGGGGACATCACGACGGAGCCGGCCGCGCTCGACGCCTTCTACTATGCCGAGGACTACCACCAGCAGTACCTGCACAAGGTGCCGGGCGGCTATTGCGGCATCGCCGGTACCGGGGTGACCTGCCGCGTGCCGTGAGCGGTCCGGGGCGCGCGGCGCCCGGGCTCACTCGGCCCTGTCGGGCGCATCGGCCGACGGCGGACCGTCCGCGGTGCCGGTGCCGGTGCCGGGCTGTGAGGACAGGTCGGGCAGACCTGACGGGATGATGGTCCGTCCGGCGCCCCACAACGTGCTGTAGACGCTGTTGGCGACGGCGCCGTGCGCGTCGCGCAGCAGCCGGACGGTCCCTTTCGGCATGGGAGTGGCTTCCAGCAGGGCGAACGGAACGCCGGAGATGACGTCGTAGGAGCGCCTGACCACGTCGCTGTCCGCGCTTTCCGGCGAGCCGATCACCTCGTCGCGGGCATGCTGGACACGTTCGATCTCGGCGACGGCCGCGCGGGTGCGCCGCAGCGTCCGCTGCGCGGCGACGGCCTGCCTGCGCAACCGCAGCGACTCACGGAGCAGCAGCAGCGATGCGAGAAGCAGGACGAGACCACCGAGCAGTGCGGTGCCGCTCGCGAGCTCACCGGCCACGGTGCACCCGCACGTCCGCTTCGATGTTCGACTGCGCGAGCTGCTTGTGCACTTGGGTGACGGCTTGTTTGTAGACCAGCTCACGCAACAGGTTCGGGGTTATCGCCGACATGGGCTTGGCGACCCATGTCTTCTCGGCGGCCAGTTCCACCGGGTTGAGCAGCTCGGCTGTGAGTACGAGCCGATCACCCTCCCCCAGGTAGTCCACAAGGTCCGGGGGCAGCGCGTGCACGCGGCCGGCCACCTCGTCGGTATCGGCGGCCACCTCGGACAGCCGTGCGCGGAGCGAGCGAAGGGTGAGCGTGGCGAGTACGACGGCCACGAGCCCCGCGAGGAGTACGCAGTACCCGATGATCTCCATATGACACCCCGCCTTCCATGGAAGGCCATCCACCACCCGCAGGGTGGGTCGCGCCGGACGGCGCTGACAGGAACGCCCCCGCGCGGCCGGATCAGGCCCGCGAGGGCGGTGACGGAGCGGACGACGGGATTCGAACCCGCGACCCTCACCTTGGCAAGGTGATGCGCTACCAGCTGCGCTACGTCCGCCTGTGCGGCACTCACGGTGCGTCCCGCACCGCGTGCGGTTACCAGTCTATACGGCACGCTCAGTGATCAGTAACCCACCCTGATGGGGTTAGCGACAACGAGTTGAGCGACAGCCTGGTGACGTAACCATGATCACTCCGTATTGTGTTCGCGCGGCCCACTCATTCGGGAGTGTAAGCCACCGGTACTGCGGGGAGGTGCTCGACGGGATGCCATCCACGTCCTCGGCTTCTCGGTCCGACGATGCGGTCCTGCTGCGCAGGCTGCGGCGGGACGATGACGCCGCGTTCTCCGAGCTGTTCGAGCTGCACGCCGCTGCCGTGCGGCGGCTGGCGCGCGGGCTGACCAGGCATGCCAGCGAGGCCGAGGACATCACGTCGGAGACGTTCTTCCGCGTCCTGCAGGCTGTCCGGCGGGGCGCCGGACCGACGGACTCGGTGCGCGGGTATCTCCTCACCGTGGCGCGGCGGGTGGCGATGGAGCACCAGGCGGCGTCGCGCGACGTGCCGGTCTCCGACGAGGAGCTCAGCAGCCGCGCGGGGAGCTACGAGCACGGCATCGCTCGGTCCGCCGAACGCTCGTTGATCACCCGCGCCTTCTCGAGCCTGCCCGCGCGCTGGCGCGCGGTGCTGTGGCAGACCGAGGTCGAGGGTGAGCAGCCCGCGGTGATCGCGCCGAACTTCGGGCTGAATGCCAACGCGACAGCCGCCCTGGCGCGGCGGGCACGCCAGGGCTTACGGGCCGCGTACCTCCAGGCGCATCTGAGTGAGAACGAGCGGGGCCGGCTGTCCGCGGGCTGCGCGGATGTGCTCGACAAGCTCGGCGCGTACACGGCGGGCAGCGTGACCGGCGCGGAAGCTCGCCGGGTGCGGCGGCACCTTGCCGAGTGTGCGTTCTGCGCCACCCGACACGACGAGCTGCGCGACGTATCCTTCTCGCTGCGCGAGCACGCCGTCGCGCTTGCCGCCGTGACGACGGCGTCCAGTGCCCCGGTGGCGGCTGCCGCAGGCGATGCCGCAGCGTCAACTGCCGGCTCCTGGGTCGGGCGGCAGGTGGTGCGGGCGTGCGCCGCTGTGCAGAACGCCGTGGGTGGGGTGCCCGTCAAAGTGGCGATCGCGGTGAGCTCGACAGCAGCCGCCGGGGTGTTCGGCTTCACCGCAGCCGCGCAGCTGTCCAGTGCCCCGCCGGAGATCATCGGATTGCCTGGCCAGCAAGGAGTTCCCGAGCTGACCGCCGAGAGAACGAGCGAGCGGGACGGCTCGCACGCCGTCGTCCCCCCGAGTCCGGAGGAGCTCAACGAGCCGGACGGTTCATGGGGAGCCGACGCCCGGGAAGGCACCGAGGGGGACACGCACCGAGGAGGGCAGCGCGAGGCGGGCGAGCCCGGCGAGCCGGGCGGGGACGGAGCGGCCGGTGACGCTCCGGGCGTGAGCGAGGAGACCCGCGAGGCCGGCGACACGGTCGGGGAGCTCGCCGGGCGCGGCGGCGGGGTCGATCCGGCCGGCAGCGGCACGCGTTCAGATGACGTGTCACGGCCGAGCGTGCCCGAGGAAGCCCGTAGCGCTACGCGCGATGGGCAGGGCGCTACGGCGAACGCCGAGGGTGCAGCCGGCGGCGAGCAGGGCGCTACCGCGAGCGCGGACGGTACCGCGGGCAGCGTGCGCGTGGTGGAGGACGCCGACGGCTCGGTGGCCGATGAACAGACCGGGGGAGAGGATCCGGCCGCCGGAGCGGACGCAGCCCCCCAGGAAGGCACCGAGGTGCGTCCCGAAGGCGAGCAGGACCCTGGGTCCGCCGGCTCCGCCGCCGATGACCCCACGTCGCCGGAGTGTTCGTGCGAGGAGCCGGGCTCCTACGAGGTCTATTACTACGAGGAGGAGTACTACTATGTCGAGTACGGGTCCGGTTACTACTATTTCGGCTACTGAACGTGATCACACGAGTGGAGTATTCCGACTGCTTGCCTGGTCACGATGCGGATCGGGCCTCGCCACGATGTATCGCGGCGCGGTACTTTGCGTGAGGTGCTGACAACCGAGTGCGAACGGAGCTGGATACGCGATGGACCGGGTGGTTACGGGCGCCGACGGCCGCGAGTGGTCGGTACGCTGCCAGATGGAGTGGCGTCCTCCGGTCACGGCCGAGGACTTCGAGCACGACGTCTCCGGTGGGGCGCGGCCCGGGTACGTGATGCTGGGGATTCTCGCGGTGCTGATCGCCGCGCTGGTGATCTGGATGCCGGAGGGTGTGTACGTACCGGGCTGGTTCCTGCTGGCGCTCGCCCTTGTGATGCTGTTCTTCCCGCTGCGTTGGGCCCTGCGGCGCCCGTGGACCGTGGTCGCCGAGACCGATGGCCTCGAGCCCGAACCCGTCCCACACGGCAGGCGCGATGCGCGGGAGGGCGACGGCGAGCAAGACGGTGACACCGACCAGGCCGAGGCGGTCGCCGAGGACGCCGAGCCGGAGTACGACCCGTATCCTGCCGAACGCTGGGTGGGTACGGTACGCGGCATGTTCGCCGTCCGGGCGCACATGTCGCGCGCGGCCAAGGACATCGCACGCGGGTCGGCTCCCGACCCGACCGGCCCGCTGCGGCCTGTGGACTGACCCCGTGGGGAAACCCGTTCCGGGCTGGGCGGAGCCACGGACAGGGAGCGAACTGGCACGCAAAGTGAGCCAAGCTCTTGTCATCTGTGCCGAATCCGCCCAGCATTGACGTCGTGACCAGCGTACCGGCCTCGCTCGTGCTCCCGTGGAGCGTCGCCACGCTCGCTGTCGTTGTGCTGCTCTGGGTACTGATACGTTCCCGGCGTCCGGGCAAGGCGACCGAGGACGCCGTGCTCGACGCGGTGCACCGGCTCTCCCTCGCGGCTCCCGGCCTGCGGGAAGGGCTGGACCAGTCGGCGGCGGACCGGATCACCATGCACCTGCTGCTGTTACTGAAGTGCGTGGCCGTGGGGATCACCGACCGGCACGGCATCCTGCAGAGCTGGGACGGCGAGGCCAACGACCACTACGTCGATCTCGAGCCTGCCATCACCGCAGCACGTGTGCGGCATCGCAGGGAGATCGTCGCGCACGAGAACCTGTTCTGCTCGGCACGGGGCGAGTGCCGGATGCGCACGGCGGTGGTCATCCCCCTGATCGTGGAGGGAAGCACGCAGGCGGTGCTGATCGTCGTGGGGCGCAGCAGGGGGCAGCGGCTGATGCAGATGGCCGACGCCGTCGCGCAGTTCGTCCGCACGCAGTTCGAGCTGGCCAGCCTGGAGGAGTCCAAACGCGCGCTGAACGAGGCCGAGATCAAGGCGCTGCGCGCGCAGATCTCGCCGCACTTCATCTACAACGCGCTGAACACGATCTCGTCGATGATCGAGAAGGATCCGGAGCAGGCCAACGACCTGCTCCACGAGTTCGCGGACTTCACGAGGTACTCGTTCCGGCAGTCGAGCATGTTCACCACGCTCGCCGAGGAGCTGCGCAACATCGAGCGGTACCTCGCCATCGAGTCGGCGCGGTTCGACGACCGGCTGGACGTGCGCATCAAGATCGCCCGCGAGGTGCTCACCGTCGTCGTGCCGTTCCTGCTCATCCAGCCGCTCGTGGAGAACGCCGTCAAGCACGGGCTCGCCCAGAAACCGAGTGGCGGCACCGTCAGTGTGGTCGCCGAGGACGCCGGTAACGAGGCCGTGATCAGCGTCGAGGACGACGGCGTCGGGATGGACCCGGCCAAGTTGACCGAGCTGCAGAACGCGCACGCCCGCTCGAGCGGTCATCACGTTGGCCTCGGCAGCCTCAACAAGCGGATGCGGCAGCTGTTCGGCGACGAGTACGCGCTGGTGGTCGAGACGGCGGTGAACGCCGGCATGAAGGTCACCCTGCGGGTGCCGAAGTTCACGCCAGGGGTGCGTCCCGACCTGCCGGACTACGGGGTCGGCAAGGACGGTGAACCGGAAGGGACCCCGGAGCTGCCCGGCCAGCGTGACGGCTCGGCGGGCGGCCGGGGGAGCACCAAGCCGTCGATGTCGCCCGTGGACGGTGTGTGAGCGGTGGCACCGCCTGCGCGGGGCGAGTGCGGTCGCGCCGGTGAACAGGCTCAACGGCGGGGCGGTGCGGCGGTCCTGACGGGCGGGATTCCCTCCGCTACGGTGGCCGGTATGAGCGTGGCGGAGATGGTGACGTCGAGGATTCCCGGGATCGGTGACCGCGGTGACCGTACCGATGTCGTTTCGGTGCTGAAGCTGAACGGGGTGATCACGCCGACGCCGAGCCCGCTGTCCAGGGGAGTTCTCAACATCAACTCTCTCGAGTCCGCGATCGTGCGGGCGTTCGCCCCCGACCGGCTCCGCGCGGTGGCATTAGTGATCAATTCGCCGGGAGGGGCCCCCACCCAGTCCGGGCTCATCGCCGAACGGATCCGGCAGCTGGCCGACGAGAAGAACGTGCCCGTGCTGGCGTTCGCCGAGGATGTCGCCGCGTCCGGCGGGTACTGGCTGGCCTGCGCTGCCGACGAGATCTTCGCGCACCGCACCTCGCTCGTGGGGTCGATCGGTGTGGTGTCCGGGGGCTTCGGGTTTCCCGAGCTGCTCTCCCGGTTCGGCGTGGAACGCAGGCTCTACACGGCGGGTGAGAACAAGCGCAGGCTGGACCCGTTCAGCCCGGAGCGGTCCGAGGACGTGGAGTGGCTGAACCAGCTCATCGTGCAGCTGCACGACGAGTTCGCCGACTGGGTGCGGAGGCGGCGAGGCTCCCGGATCGCCGAGCACGGCGACCTGTTCAACGGCGACCTGTTCAACGGCGACGTGTGGCTGGGGACGAGGGCGGCGGAGCTCGGCCTTGTCGACGGGCTCGGCACGATGCGCGAGATCGTGTCCCAGCGCTATCCCGAAGCCGAGGTCACCGTCGCCGAGCCGAAGAAGCCACTGCTGGCCCGGCTCGGGTTGGGCGCCCCTGTCGGGACCGGCATGACGGCGTTGCTCGACGTGCTCGAGCGGCGGGCGCACTGGTCGCGGTTCGGGTTGTGACCCCTCGACGGCCTGGACATCGCGGAGGTGACGAGGCAAGATGCAGATCACTGTGAGTGCTCGAGAGGACACGGGGAAGCTCGCTGCTCTCGTCGCGGCCGCTTCGGATGCACCGTGTGTACTCACCGCGCTCGAGCTGTACGACCGGGCTCGGCCGGACCGGTCGAACCCGGCACGGCCGGCGGGTGCCGCGTCGCCGGAGGCGCGCGGGGGCCGGGGTGGCAGCCAGGTCGTCATCTGGGACCGCGAGCGGGTCCTGCCGGCGCGTCGAAGGCACATGCCGGGGCTGGTGCGTCGTTCGACGGCCGGCGCCCGGCACAACCGGGTACCGTACGTCGGCAAGTAGGACACGTCGTGAACCAGCACCGGTCGAACCAGCCGCGACGGGGAGGGCAGCACCGCCAGCCGCGGCACGGCTCCTCCGAGGCGGGGACGCGTATGTGGCGGGCGAAGCCCGCCTCGCTCACCGACGGCGCCCAGTCCGGGAAGCTCCCTTCCGCCGAGCAGATCGACTCGCCGACGAAACCGAAACGGCAGCGCGTGGTGCTCGCCGACAGCAGGCAGCAGAAGACCGGTATCCGGCCTCGGGTGGAGCTGGCCCAGCAGACCAGCTGGGGTGAAATGCTGATCAAGGACCTGATCGGCGCGCAGCTCAAGCTGGGACTGGCGATCGGGCTCGTGGTGCTGGTGCTGCTCGGCTCGCTGCCGGTGGCGTTCGTTGTCGCGCCTGGCTTCGCCGAGGTGACCGTGGCCGGGATTCCGCTGGCCTGGCTGCTGCTCGGCGTCGTGCCGTTCCCGCTGCTGTTCGGGGCGGGCCTGCTCTACAACCGCATTGCCGAGCGCCACGAGCGCGCCTTCGTCGACATGATCGAGAACTAGTGGATGGCCGCGCGGGGCAGGTGAGGTACTGGTGGAGCTGAATGCCTGGGCACTCGTGGCTGTCGGGCTCGTCGGTGCCGCGACGTTCTACCTCGGGCAGCACTCCTCGCGAATGGCGAACTCGACGCACGACTTCTTGCTGGCCAGGCGCGCGGTGCGCTCGCAGCGTAATGCCGCGGCGATCTCCGGCGAGTACCTGTCCGCGGCGTCCTTCCTGGGCATCGCCGGTGTGGTTCTCAAGGACGGCGCGGACGCGTTGTGGTACCCGATCGGGTTCGCCGCGGGGTTCCTTGCGCTCATGCTTTTCGTCGCCGCCCCGCTGCGCCGCTCGGGTGCCTACACGCTGCCCGACTTCATGGAGGGCAGGCTGGCCGCATCCCGGCCGATCCGTGGGTTCGCGAGTTTCGTGGTCGTGCTCATCGGCGTTCTGTACCTGGTCCCGCAGCTCCAGGGCGCGGGGTTGGCGTTCGCGACCGTGCTGCCCGCACCGGTGTGGGTCGGCGCCACGGTCGTCGCGCTCGTGGTGATGGTCAATGTCGTCGCGGGCGGGATGCGGTCGATCACGGTGGTGCAGGCATTCCAGTACTGGCTGAAGCTGTTCGCGATCAGCCTGCCCGCCTTCGTGCTCGGCGCGGTGTTCGTCGGCGGCGCGGCCGGGCCCCACTCCGGTGGGCTCGATGCTCAGGCTCCGCCGGTGTTTCCCGAGCGGACCACGGTGGAGATCGAGACACCGGTGGTGTTGCAGGTCGACGAAGCGACCTTGCTGCACGCCGACGGTGTGGTGAACGGGGCGCCCGCCGAGGGTGAGGTGTTCTGGTCGGCCGAGGTCTCCCACGAGGTCGATGCCGGAACCACGCTGCGTTTCGATGCCGGTGCGCCGGTGCCTTCCGTGGAGGGCTCCGTGCCGGACAACGCGAGCTGGCTGGTGCCGGGTAGCGACGGTGCGGGCGGCCTGGTCGGGACGTACTCCCTGATGCTCGCGCTGTTCCTCGGCACCATGGGCCTGCCGCACATCCTGGTGCGCTTCTACACCAACCCGGACGGCAAGGCGGCTCGCCGCACCACGGTGCACGTGCTGCTGTTGCTCGGGCTGTTCTACCTGTTCCCCACCATGCTGGGCGCGCTGTCCCGGATGTACGTCCCGGAGTTGCTGGTCACCGGCGAGACCGATGCCGCGGTGCTGCTGCTGCCCTCGGCGATGCTGCCCGGGGTGGCCGGCCAGGTGCTCGCCGCCGTGATTTTCGCGGGCGCGTTCGCGGCGTTCCTCGCGGCGTGCTCGGGTCTGGTGTTCAGCGTGGCGGGAGTCGTCGCTACCGACCTGCTACCCGGCAGAGTCCGGGACTTCCGGGTGGCTTCCGTGCTCACAGCGGTCATCCCGCTGGCGCTGGCTGTCGCCCTGCGGCCGACCGACCTGACGTTGAGCATCGGGATGGCGTTCGCGCTCGCCGCGTCGACGTTCTGCCCGCTCCTCGTGCTCGGCATCTGGTGGCGTGGCCTCACGGCGCGGGGTGCACTGCTTGGCATGCTCGCAGGCGGGGGGCTTGTGCTTGCCGCGTTCGGGCTGACACTGGCTGCCGGGTATACCGGCGGGTCGGTTCCGGTGCTGGTCCAGCAGCCGGCCCTGGTCTCGGTGCCGGTCGCGTTCCTGGTGATGATCATCGCGAGCAAGGCGACCCAGCGCGCGGTTCCGCCCGGCGTCGGGGCGCTCATGCTGGGCATGCACGCCCCTGACCCGCTCGGCTTCGTACAGGACAGGGAGATCCCCAGGTTCGGTCGCGCCGAGGAGCGCCTGCGCTTCAGCAAGCGCCGCCACGACGAACGCTGAATGACGCTTTCAGTCCACCTGACGGACTGAAAGCGTCATTCAGCACACCCTTACGTGAGTCAAACGTGTGTACTGGCACCATCGACACCGTGGTGTTCCCGGAAGATGTCCCCACGGCTTCGGTGTCGGACCTGCCTTCGGACGGCTATCTCCTGCTCGACGTGCGGGAGAGCGACGAGTGGCAGGCCGGGCACGCACCCGAGGCCGTCCACATCCCGCTGCGCGACGTGCCGGTGCGGATGGACGAGCTCGCCGACCAGGTCGACGAGCGCCCCGTGTACGTGGTGTGCCGGACCGGCGGGCGGTCCGCGCAGGCGACGGCCTACCTCAACGCGCACGGCTACGAGGCCGTCAACATCGCAGGCGGCATGAAGTCCTGGCACACCGAGGGCAGGCCGATGGTCGCGGACGAGCCGGGTGCCGACCCCGAGGTGCTCTAGCCGGATGCCCGACACGCGGCGGCAGCCGGAGGCGACGGTGCGCAGGTGGGTCGCCGTCCCACCGGTATCGCCGCGTCGCGGCAGGCCCGAGCCGCCCGAGAGGCCCTACACCGGACCCCCGAGCTATCCTGCTCCGCCGCGCTGGGGCTTCCCGAGCGTGACGTGGCGATGGCCGACCAGCGTGCCCGGCACGGTGACCGAGCACGCCGATCCGGTGCGGCGGCAGTGGGTGCTCGGTGGCCGGGTGCTCGTCCTGCTGATCATCACGGCCACACTGGCTGCTCTCGCGACGGGAGCGGAGGTATGGCGTTACGTCCTGCTGGTGCGCAGCCGGGACAGCGCGCTCAACTCGTCCATGGTGCTGTCCTCGGATGCGCTCGTGGTCTCGGCCTCGGTATTGCTGTTCATCGTCGCGGTGGTCACGATCGCTGCCACCTACCTCTGGATCCTGCGCGTACGGGCGGCGATAGCCGAGCAGCGGGGCGTGGACCCGCCCCGTTCCGCGTGGCGGATCGCCGCGGGGCTGTTCGTGCCCGGTGTGAACTGGGTACTCGCCGGGCCGATCGCCGCGGAGCTGGAGCATCTCGCCAGCGGGTACTCCGCCACCGCCCGGCCGCGACCGTCGTGGCTGGTGCTCGCCTGGTGGGCCGCGTGGGCGGCGAACGGAGTGCTGGTGACCGTGACGCTGCTGTGGCGTACGCGCGACGGAATACAGGTGCAGGCGGACAGCGTGCTACTCACCGCGATAACCGACCTCGCCGCGTTGCTGCTGGCCGCGCTGACCGTGCTGCTGGTACGCCGTGTGATGAGCCTGCTCGCACCGATGGCCGCGGCGCGGCTGCGCGGCAGCTGGGTGGCAGCTGTGCGGGACGCCCCGCCGCCCGAGCTACGCCCGCGGCGGACCCCGTGGGCGCGCAGGTGACCGAGGGCGTACGGAACCGCGGCCGGCGGGTAGCGTCGCGTCCCGCCAGGGCACCGATACATAAACGGAGGTACGTCGACGTGGGCAAAGGGGCGCGCAAGGCGCGTGAAGCGCGGGACGGTAAGCGTCGCAGGAGCGGTGCGGCGTTCGTCGCCCGGTCCTTCGACGGGCTGGCCGCGGAACCGGAGTTGATCGCGCTGCGCGAGTTCGTGCCGTCGGCCACGGCACGGTTGCCGGTGGCCGGTGCGGAGCGCGAGATCCATGTGGCGAGCGTGCTGCCCGGTGCGGCCGCTGCGATGGTCCGCTCGGACGGCGTGCCGTTCCTCGGCCTGCAGGTGCAGGCCAAGTCGTCCGATGTGAGCAGGGACCTGGGGCGCGCCCTGCGGTGGCTGCGCGACGCCGACACCGGAGACACGCTGGCGGTTCCGGACACCACGAGCGAGCCCGTCGAGGGCGAGCGCCTCCAGGACCTGCTGGAGGCGGACGTCGCACTGGAACCCGAGTTGCATCCCGACTTCTCCTGGTGGCTGCCACCCGCCGAGCGGGACTCGGCAGGCACGGATCCGGCGGTCCAACGCGCGAACGAGGCGATCATGCCCACCGAGCGGTTGTTGAGCGCGCCTGCGGACACCGGCGAGGCAACCGTGGCGTACTGGGTGGATGCCGGCGAGAAGGCTCATCTGCGGTGGGTACGCCCGGAGCCGGAGGGCGAGTTGCTCGCCGCGCTCGCGCGGCTGTCCGCGCGCGGTGAGCTCGGGCTCGGCGACGGGTCCCGCTATGCGGGTTCGTTCCGCGCGCACGGCCTGCTCGTCCCGGTGTGGGATCTCGATCGCGAGGCGCATCCGCGGGAGTGGGTCGGGCCGGCCGGTGAGCTCGGTGACCGGCTCTCGGCGACGCTGGCGGGACTCGCCGACCAGCCGCTGGATGCCGCGGAGCGGCGCGCGCGGGACGGTTTGCTCGGGCGGCAGATCACCATTCGGTGAGGGTGACCGGGGCATGACCGGTTACGGTTTGGCGAGGGGTTGACACCCGCGCCCAGCCAGCATGGTCGAGTACCGCACACAGGGGGCTTCACGTGGTGAGCGAGCGCACGGACTTCGCGGAGTTCGTGGAAGCCGCCTTGCCCGGCCTCCTGCGGTACGGCCATGCCCTGACCGGCAACCCGCACGACGCCGCCGACCTCGTGCAGACCGTGCTGGAGAAGGTGGGCTCGCGCTGGTCGGACCTGCAGCGCAGGACCCAGGATCCGACCGCCTACATCCGCCGGTCCATGGCGAACGCGCATATCAGCAAGTGGCGCCGCACGCGCAAAGAGAACCTGGTCGCGGAGCTGCCCGAGCGGAAGGGCAACCCGCAGGCGGACCCGTTCGAGCACGAACCACTGTGGCAGGCGCTACGGGAACTGCCTCCCAGGCAACGTGCGGTCATCGTGTTGCGTTATTACGAGGGACTCTCCGAACAGGAGATCGCCGAGTCGCTCGGCGTGAGCCAGGGCACGGTGAAGAGCCAGGCGAGCAAGGCGATCACGTCGCTGCGGACGAAGCTGACCGCGGTGACCGAGGAGTGGTGAACACGGACCGGCAGGTGGGAAAGGAGGTGCACCCGTCGTGAGCAACCCGCACGAGCCCGATGAGCTCGGCGAGGACCTGCGCAGGCTGTTCGCGGACGACCGGCTCGCCGTGCCGCACGCGTCGGGTGCGCGCGACGCGATCGTGGCCGGTGCGCAGCGCAGGCGTCGCCGCAGGCGCGCGGCGTCGAGCTCGGCGGCGATGGCGGGTGTGCTGATGCTCGCCGGTGGCGTGTTCGCGATCCCTGCGCCGTCCGACGCGCCTCCACCGGTCGCCTCGTCGGACGGGACCGAGCGGCCTCCTTTGACGCAGCGCCCTGGTGCGACGCCCGACCGGGGCAGTGCGGATGCGACCGATCGTCGCCTGCCCGAACCGCAGACGTTCGCGGATCCGGGGCCGGGAGCCGAGAACGCCGAACCTGCCCCGCAGACCGCGCCCGAGACGTTGGCCGAACGTCGCGAGGACGGCATGACGCTCGACGCGGACTCGGTCCTCGGGCCGGACGGGTACGGCCGGGTGCGGCTGGGGATGACCTTCGAGGAGGCGCGGGACGGGGAGCTGCTCGCCGACCCGGACGCCGAGCCCCCGGAGGGCTGCGAACCGTATGCGCTCGCCGAAGGCACCGAGTCCGTCTGGCACGTGCGGATCTCCGAGGACCTCGGGGTGGCCGTGATCAGCGCTTCCGGGGCACACACCCCGGAAGGCATCACGACGGGTTCCTCGCGTGAGGACGTCGAGTCGGCGTACCCGCGGCTGCGAGCCGAGTCGGGTGGGTACCACGCCATCGCGGGTGAGGACGCGCACTACCGCTTCGTCTTCGACAACCACAACGACGTCCAGCAGCTGTTCCTGCGCGGCGACCGTCTCGGGCAGTGCGCCTGGGACTGACGGGACGGAACGCCCTGTGCCGGGCGGCTCCGGCCGGAGCCGCCCGGCACAGGGCGCATCCGGATCGCGGTCGGGACGAGCCGGTGCGCTCAGGGGACGGTCACAGCGCGCCGCCCGCTACCGGGGGCATCGTCGGGTCCGGCCCCTGGGTACCGGCCTCGCGTTCCAGGAAGCGCTCGATCTCGAAGACGTTGCCCCCTGCGCGCTTGGCGACGTTGAGCAGCGTGGACATCGTCGAGATCTCCTCGACCTGCTCCTTGAGGAACCACTGCACGAACTGCTCACCGGTGTAGTCGTCCTCGGCGCGCGCCGTCTTGGCCAGCGACTCGATGTCCGCGGCGACCTGCTTCTCCTGTCGGAGTGCCAGCTCGATCAGCTCGACGGGGTCGCTGAAGTCGTTCCGTACGGCATCGGTACCCCCGATACCCACCGGGTGATCGGTGTCGAGCAGGTACTGCACGATCGCCATCGCGTGGTTGCGCTCCTCGACGGCCTGCCGGTAAAAGTGCCTGGCGAGCAGGGGCAGGTCTTCCGCGTCGAACCATACGGCGAGCGCGATGTACTGGCGCTCGGCGTTGAACTCGTTGTGCACTTGCTCCTGTAGGAGCTCGTAGAACTTGGAT
This sequence comes from Haloechinothrix alba, assembly GCF_900188115.1. Taxonomy (GTDB): domain Bacteria; phylum Actinomycetota; class Actinomycetes; order Mycobacteriales; family Pseudonocardiaceae; genus Haloechinothrix; species Haloechinothrix alba. The sequence continues at coordinate 223,654 of NZ_FZNW01000001.1, forward strand.
CGCGGTTCACTGTCAGTGGTGTTCATACTTGCAATTCTACTTGCGAGCGGCACCGATTTACCACGGAATTGCGCGACAAGTGATACGGTTCAATTCTGGTTAGGATAGCCCAATCAAAATGTGGTTAGGTTTCCTTCAATGTCCCGGCAGCCGTGCTCCTTGTCGAGCCGGACACGATGTGGCGCCCGCGAGATGCGCGGTCCGGGTGCCGGCCTCCGGGGAGAGCCGCGCCGGGCAGTGCCCGTCGGTGCGGGGTCACGGTAGCCACGAGACGTGGTCGCGCAGCATCGCGTAGCCGACGAATGCGATGACATCGAGCAACGTGTGCGCGATGACGAGGGGCGAGAGCCGGTTGGTCCGTTGCCAGATCCGCCCGAAAATCAGCCCCATGACCAGGTTTCCCACGAAACCGCCGATTCCCTGATACAGGTGGTATACCCCGCGCAGTACCGCCGATACGAGTAACGCGGAGTTCTCGCCGGAACCGAGTTGCCTGAGCCAGGTCAGCAGGTAGCCGACGACGAGGATCTCCTCTGCGGCGGCGTTACCGAACGCGGACAGTGTCAACGTGATCGGGCGCCACCACGTCTCGTCCAGTGCCGACGGTACGACGGCCACGTTGAGTCCCAGTGACCACGCGCCGAGATACAGCGCCAGCCCCGGGATGCCGATCAGTGCGGTCAGGCCGAGGCCGAGCAGCAGGTCTCTGCCACGCCTGCGCAGGTCGATGCCCACTGCCGATGCCGTGAAGCCCGCACGCCACAGCAGGTAGAGCCCCAGGCCGGCCCAGCCGAGCAGCTGCACCGCGCCGAGCAGCTGCTGCAGCATGTCCACAAGCGCGATGCTCGCTTGTGGCGAGTGAAGCGCGACTTCCTGCTCGGCGAGTGGTTCGGGACGCAGCAGGGAGTCGAGGAAGGAGAGCAGGCTGCGCGCGGCGGACAGTCCCAGGGTGATCGTGAACACGATGACGAGCTCGATGACGATCGCCCGGCGTTCGCGGTGGTCGGCGACTACCGGCGGCGACTGGGGGCGTGGTGACATGCACCAGCGACGAAGTGTCCGCAGCACGTACTCACGTTAACCTGGTCAATCATGAGTGGCTGGTGTGGCAGGCGCGACGCCTGTGGAGTACTTGAACCGGACTGGGGGTAACGCGCATACTCGATCAACTCCACTACCCGTGGTAGGGCTGTGCACAGGAAGTTTGTGAGCTGAACAACGACTCGTGCCCCCGGGGTCGCCTACCCGGCGTGCGTCGATATCCGGAGCAGTCGTTAGCGGATGGCGCTGCTGCGCTCAATCGGACTGTTATCCGGCTCGTATAGCGTGCCAGCGGACGCATTGCGGGCTACCCGCTGTCACAAGGTTTCAGGGGGCACTCGTACGCGAACACGACGTTCGTACTTTCGCGAAGAAGGGAACCGTAAGGTGGCGACAACGTCAGATACATCGCCGGATCCTGCGCACAGCAGCGGTCCGGCCAATCAGGGTGCTTGGTATCAGTCCGTCAAACCAGGCGTGTTCTGGCCGTCGGTGATCATCATCGTCGTCTTCGCGCTCTGGGCGGTCTTTGCGCCGGATACCGCCAACGAGTGGCTGGGTGAGGTCAGCGGCGGAATCACCCAGTACTTCAGCTGGTACTACAACTTCCTCGTCACCGCCTTCGTGGTCTTCGCCATCTGGGTCGGTGTCGGGCATTTCGGCGATATCAAGCTGTCCCCGCAGGACGAGGAACCCGAGTTCAGCGTCGGGTCCTGGCTGGCGATGCTGTTCGCGGCAGGCATGGGGATCGGCCTGGTTTTCTTCGGCGTCGCCGAGCCCCTCATGCATTTCGACAGCCCGAAGCCCGGGGTCGAAGGCTCGCCAACCGAGCTGGCCGAGTTCTCGATGATCCAGACCTTCCTGCACTGGGGTCTGCATCCCTGGGCGATCTACGTGGTCGTCGGCCTGGCGATCGCGTACATGGTGCACCGCAAGGGCAAGCCGATCTCGATCCGGTGGGTGCTGCAGCCGCTGCTCGGCAACCGGGTCAAGGGCGTGCTCGGCGACGTCATCGACATCGCGGCCGTGATCGGCACGGTGTTCGGTGTGGCCACCTCCCTCGGTCTCGGCGTCCTGCAGATCGCGGCGGGGCTGGAATGGATCAACATCATCCAGGACCCGGGTGACCTAGTCTACGCGGTACTGATCGGGCTCATCACGGCGGTCGCCATCGTCTCGGTGGTCACCGGGGTGAAGCGGGGCATCAAGTGGCTGTCGAACTTCAACATCAGCCTGGCCGCGCTGATCATGTTGTTCGTGCTCGTCGCGGGGCCGACGATGTTCGTGCTGCGCGAGTTCGTCCAGTCCATCGGTCTGTACCTGCAGAACCTGCTGCAGATGAGCTTCGACACCACCGCCATGCAGGGCAGTGCCGGTATCGAGTGGCAGGGCTTCTGGCAGGCCTTCTACTGGGGCTGGTGGATCTCCTGGGCACCCTTCGTCGGTGTGTTCATCGCGCGCATCTCCAGGGGCCGTACGGTCCGCGAGTTCGTCGGTGGCGTGCTGCTGGTGCCCACGATCGTGACGTTCTTCTGGTTCAGCGTCCTCGGTGGCTCCGGCCTCTACCGGGAGATCTTCGGTGACGGCGGCATCATCGACGCGGAAGAAGGCGTGACACAGGAAGGTGCGCTGTTCGGTCTGCTGGAGACCCTTCCTGCCGGGACGATCCTGGTCGGGCTCGCGGTGCTGTTGATCGCGACGTTCTTCATCACCTCCTCCGACTCCGGGTCGCTCGTGGTGGACATGCTCTCCTCGGGCGGGCACACCGAACCCCCGAAGTGGAGCCGCATCTTCTGGGCTACTGCCGAGGGGATCGTGGCGATCGCGCTGCTGCTTGCCGGAGGTCAGGCAGGTCTCGAAGGCTTGAGGTCCGCCGCGATCATCATCGCGTTGCCGTTCAGTGTGGTGATGATCCTGATGTGTATCTCCACGTGGCGGGCGTTCACGCTGGAGCGGCGGGCGTTCCTGCGTGTGCAGCGACGGCAGCAACGTGAGGAGCTCACCGAGCAGGTCTCGCAGAGCCTCATCGACGAGGGTCTTGTCGAGCCCAACGACGCGAGCGGTAGTACTCCGGGTTCGGGATCCGGATCGGGTTCCGGTACCGGACGGACATAGTCCCGGCCGAGCGGCCGGGAAGCGAGAAGGGGCTGTGTGCGACGTTCGCACACAGCCCCTTCGTCGTGCGGACCCTCGTGGTGCGGACCCTGGCGGGCTCCGCCGGGTCCGGCTCGGGACATCGTGGCCCGGTCCCGGTCACTGTGGGCGCCGGTACCAGGTCCTGTCGGGATAGGGCAGGAGTATGCGGGCGATGATCGTGGTGACCAGCCAGCCGATGACGAGCCACAGGATGGCTGCGATCCCCTGGTTCAGGGCGATCTGCGCCTTCTCGTTGGTGGGCAGGAACAGGTTGCCCAGCCCGAGGGAGACCATCCGTGCCCAGTCGGACACGAACGCGGCGAACGGGTTGCCGAAGTTGGCCTCGAAGACGAACAGGAAGATGTGCACAGCGAGTACGGCAGCGAACAGTCCACAGACGAGAGTGATGATCCCGTTGATGCGCCGTATTACGGTGAATCGGCTGGTCGACGGCTCGTCACGCTCCTCGTACGCCTCGCGGCTTCGTGAGTGTTCGTATCCCTCACGACCTCGCGAGTAGTCATATCCTTCGCGGCCCTGTGTGTTGTCGTATCCTTCACGACCCCATTGGCCTTCGTTCTCGTTGCGAGCCATTGCCGTAGTGTGCCATGCCACATGTCGGAATGGCGTGCTTCGTCCCTCACAAGGGTGTACTCCTGCCCGACCAGGTCCAGGCGTAACCGGGGTCCTCGCAGGCATCCGCGGCCTCGCCGAGGTCGAGAGGGGCGAAGGTGTCGATCATGACGGCTGTCTCGTCGAAGTACTCCGTGCCGATGGAGGCCTCCGCGGCGCCCGGCTGGGGACCGTGCGTGAACCCGGAAGGGTGTAGCGACATCGACCCGATCCCGATGCCGGATCCGGCGCGCGCCTCGTAGTTTCCGCGCACGTAGAACATCAGCTCGTCGGAATCCACATTGGCGTGATTGTACGGTACCGGAATCGCGTCCGGGTGGTAGTCGACCTTGCGCGGGCAGAACGAGCACACGACGAAGTTCGGGCCCTCGAAGGTCTGGTGCACCGGTGGCGGTTGGTGCACGCGCCCGGTGACGGGTTCGAAGTCGTCGATGTCGAACACCCACGGGTACAGGCAGCCGTCCCAGCCGACCACGTCGAACGGGTGGTGCGTGTAGGTGTAGCGGGTGAGGCCTGCCCGGTGCCGGACAAGAACATCGGTAGGCGCTTCGCCTTCGGCGCCGTCGACGACCAGCGGCTCAACCGGTCCGCGGATGTCACGTTCGCAGTACGGCGCGTGCTCGAGGAACTGTCCCTTGGCGGAGAGGTAGCGCTTGGGCGGGGCGACGTGCCCGCGCGCCTCGACGCACAGCGCGGTGAGCGGTTCGTGCGGCACGACCCGGTAGGTCGTCGATGTGGGTAGCACGACGTAGTCGCCGTCGCCGACCTCCAGCGCTCCGTACACCGTCTCCACCGTGCCGGTGCCGCCGTGGATGTACAGCAGCTCGTCCCCTGTGGCGTTGCGGTAGAGGGGGCTGGGTGCGTCCGCCACGGTGAAGCCGATGGTGACGTCGTTGTTGCCGAACAGCCTGCGCCGCCCGGTGACGGCGTCGGTGCCGTCGGGGTACTTCAGCTCCGGAGTGCGGTAGGAGCGCGGCTTGAGCGGGTGGTTCGGGGCGATCGGCCCGCGGTCGTCGGTCACGGCGACCGCGTTGGTGATGGCCGTTGGCAGGTTGCGGTGGTAGAGCAGCGCCGAGTCCGAGGAGAAGCCTTCCACGCCCATCAGCTCCTCGGCGTAGAGGCTCCCGCGGGACGATCGGAACTGGGTGTGCCGCTTCGGCGGAACCTGCCCGACTTGGCGGTAGTACGGCATCGCTCGCTCCCGAGAGGTGTTCGATAGTCGAACCAGTTTGCGCGATTATAGTACGCTACTAGCGTGTCAGTCGTGTCAAGCGCAGTGGAACTCCCGCCGCCCAGCCCTGGTGGCATACCGCCCCTGTTCACCCGCCTGGTCGATGACTCCGCCCTCTTCCCGCCCGGTACGGCGAGCATGCCGGAGGCGTTGCGGGCATACCTCGACGCGCGTGCCGGGGACTACGCCGGACTGCTCGGCGTCTTTCTCTGCCCGGCATCCCGGTTGCCGGAGATGATCACCGAGCTGGTCAAGATCCAGCCGAGCGAGCCGCTTCCGCTTTCGCTGATCATCGACACCGGCCTCGGCGGGGTGCCGAAGGCGATCTCGATCGTGGAGTCGCGTTCCGAGCTGCTGACCCTGCGTATGGTCGAGATGCCCGCGCCGTCGGACGTCGACGAGGTGTGGCTGGAGCGGGTCTCCGAGTTCGTGCCCGAGGACGTGGTGCGCGTGGTCGAGCCGCGCCGCGGTGTCGGCTGGCTCGACGGCGTGCGCAAGGTCGTCGAGCACGGCAGCTGGCCCAAGATCCGGTGCGGTGGTCAGTCCAGCGAGAACTTCCCGGGCGTCGACGAGCTCGCGGACTTCTTCTCGGTTGTCAGCACCGTCTCCGGGGCGTCGTTCAAGGCGACCAACAGCCTGCACCGCGCTGTCCGGCACACCGACGAGACCACCGGCTTCACCCACCACGGCTTCCTGAACCTGCTTGTGGCCTCGGCGCGCTGCCTGTCCGGCAAGGACGTGCGCGAGGCGCTCGCCAGTACCGACGCCGAGGCACTGGCCTCCGACGCGGCTGCGCTGTCCGGGCCCGCGGCCAAGGCGGTGCGGCAGCTGTTCGCCTCGTACGGTTCGGCGACCTTCGACGACGCGGCACGGGAGCTGACCGAGCTGGGGCTGTTGTGAGCACGCGATGAACAGTGAAGGGTCGCTGACCCTGGACAGAGGCCTCGCGCTGCTGCAGGCGGTCGCCGACGCGGAGGGCGAGGCCTGCACGGTCTCCGAGCTCGCCACCCGCATCGACGTCAGCCGTGCCGCGGTGTACCGGCTGCTCGGTCCGCTGACCGAGCGAGGTCTCGTCTGGCGGGACGGGTCGAAAGTGCGGCTCGGGATCGGGCTGCTGCGCCTGGCGGGACGTGTCCTTCCTCAGCTGCGGGACGCCGCCGCACCCGTACTGCGGGACCTGGCCGAGGACACCGGCGCGACGGCACACCTGTCCCTCGCCGACGCCGACACCGTCCAGGCGGTCGCGGTGATCGAACCGTCGTGGACGAGCTTCCACGTGGCCTACCGGGTCGGTACACGCCATCCGGTCAGCCGCGGTGCGGCCGGTAAGGCGATCACGTTGCGGCAGGACGAGGGGGAGTGGGTCTCCACAGCCGGCGAGTTGCAGCAGGGCGCGCAGGGCGTCGCCGCACCGGTGCGGGGCGTGCCGGGCTTCCGCGCGAGCATCGGCGTGGTCTCGCTCGACACGCTGGATGCCGAGACCGTCGGACCGCGCGTGGTGGCAGCGGCCGCGCACCTCGCGCGCATCCTGAGCTGACATTCGCGGGATCCGCAGACGTCTCCCGCCGGGACCCCGTCCGGGAGTCGTCGCCGGGCAACCGGGGCACTACAACTAGCCGCCGAGCACGCTCGCCAGGGCCAGCACGGCCAAGCCCGCGTACGCCAACCCGGTGACCCGGTGCAGCAGGCGGTGGTTGATGCGCGCCTGCAGCTTGCGTCCCAGCAGCGCCGCCACAGCGGCGACGAGCACCAGGGCGGCGAACGATCCCAGGCCGACGGCCAGCGGAGCGCTGAAACGCGCTGTGAGGCCCGCTGTGGCCAACTGTGATGCGTCGCCGAGCTCGGCGAGGAACAGGACCGCGCAGGACGTCAGCGCGGCCCGGGTGAAGGCCACCGGCCGCGGTCCCTGCATGCTGGCGTCCTCCGGCGCGGCGTCCTGCCGCCGGAACCCTTCGCGCAGCAGCAGGAACGCGCCGGTACCGAATACCGCGGCCACGGCCAGCGCCACGAGCTCACTCGGCAGCAACGTCAGCGCGCTGCCGAAGGCCACTGCCAGCGCGGTATGCACCGCGAACGCCACGGACACGCCCGCAAGCACCGGTGCGGCCCTGTACCGGGTGGTGAGCACCAGTACCGCCGCCGACGTCTTGTCCGGTAGCTCGACGGCCAGTACGAGCGCGAGCGCGCTCGCGAACGCGACGAATTCGGCAGACACGAATACCCCATCCCCTTTTCTCTCCGCACCGACGCTAACGGAGAAATCGGGGAATGTCGATATTCTTGGAATTGCGAATTACGATTTTCGGCGCGCCGCACGAATACGTTTCGTCGTGGCTGAATGACGCTTTCAGCCCGCCATACGGAGTGAAAAGCGCCATTCAGCCCGCCATACGGAGTGAAAAGCGCCATTCAGCCCGCCATGCGGAGTGAAAGCGTCATTCAGCCTACGGCCGGGGAGCGGGTCAGGTGGGTTTGACCATCGGGAACAGGATCGTCTCCCGGATGCCCTTTCCGGTGAAGCCCATGAGCAGCCGGTCGATGCCGATGCCAACGCCTGCCGACGGCGGCATCCCGTACTCGAGGGCGCGCAGGAAGTCCTCGTCGAGCTGCATGGCCTCCGGGTCGCCACCGGCGGCGAGCAGGGACTGCTCGGTCAACCGGTTCCGCTGCTCCACCGGGTCGACCAGCTCCGAGTAGCCGGTGCCGAGCTCCATGCCGAAGCCGATCAGGTCCCACTTCTCGGTCAGCAGCGGGTCGTCGCGGTGCTGCCTGGTCAGCGGGCTGGTCTCCTTCGGGAAGTCGCACACGAACGTCGGCTGGTGGAGGTCGCGTTCCACCAGCTCCTCGAAGAGTTGCTCGGTGAGCTTGCCCTGCCCCCATGCGGGGTCCCACGAGACGTCCCGCGAGTCGGCGTGCTTGCGCAGCAGCTCCACGGGGCTGCGCGGGGTGATCTCCTCGCCGAGTGCCTCGGACACCGAGCCGTAGAGGCTCACCCAGGGCCACTCGCCACTGAGGTCCATCTCGCCGTGGCTGGTGGGAACCACCGTGTCACCAAACACGGCCCGGGTGGCTTCCTGGATGAGCTCCCTGGTCAGCCTCGCACCGGTCGCGTAGTCCCCGTAGGCCTGGTAGAACTCCAGCATCGTGAACTCGGGGTTGTGCGTGGAGTCCGCGCCCTCGTTGCGGAAGTTCCGGTTGATCTCGAAGACGCGCTCGATCCCGCCGACCACGAGTCGTTTCAGGAACAGCTCCGGCGCGATGCGCAGGTACAGGTCGAGGTCGTAGGCGTTGATGTGGGTGGTGAACGGCCGCGCGGCCGCGCCGCCGTGGATCTGCTGCAGCATCGGCGTCTCGACCTCCACGAACCCCCGCTGCACCAGCCCGTTCCGCAGTGCCTGCACCGCATGGGAACGGTGGGTGACCATCTGCCGTGCCTCGGGGTTGACGATCAGGTCGACATAGCGCTGCCGCACCCTGGCCTCGGGGTCGGTGAGCCCCTTGTGCTTCTCCGGCAGTGGCCGCAGGCACTTGGCGGTGAGCGTCCAGCTGTCGGCCAGCACCGACAGCTCGCCTCGCTTGGAGGTGATGACCTCGCCCTCGACCCCGACGTGGTCGCCGAGATCGATGTCGGACTTCCAGGACTCCAGCGACTCGGCACCGATCTTGTCCAGCGAGAGCATGATCTGGATGGACCCGGACGCGTCCCGGATGGTGGCGAAGCAGAGCTTCCCGCTGGTGCGGTAGAGCATGATCCGCCCGGCGACGGCGACGCGCTGCCCGGTGCCCGTGTCGGCCTCGAGGTGCTCGTGGTCCTCGCGGACCTCGGCTATCGAGGTCGTGCGGTCGTAGCCCACCGGGTAGGGGTCGACACCCGCCTGGCGCAGCCGGTCGAGCTTCTCCCGCCGGATCCGCATCTGCTCGGGCAGGTCGTCGGCGAAGTCGTCATGCGCCTCAGTCACGCGCCGAGTGTATCGACCCGGCCCAGTACCGGATCCGGGTACCGCCTGCGACCAGCCCGAGCACGGTGCGTCCACGGTCCCGGTCGCGGTGTCCGGCGTCCCGTCGGGGGCGGGCCGCGTCGGTCGCTGACCTGCCTGCCCTCCCTGGTCAGCGGGGTTCGGCCGGCTCGACCTGTGCACGGCAGGCCGGCGCTGCGTACCCCTCGCCGCGGGACCGTGCCGCGTGTGTGTCGGTGCGCCGGCCTACTCGGCCGTCAGCCGGAGTCGCCTGTCCCGTTCCCCGCCGGTCAGCGTCAACCGGTCGCCGTCGATCTCGTAGGAGGGCTCCCCGGCGAGCACATCCAGTACGGTGCGTTCGAACCGGTCGACGTGCTGGCCGCAGGACATGTTCGTCGTCGTGATCTCCTCGACGTCCAGCCGCGATCCGGTCGCGGTGTAACGGGCGTCGAGGGAGTTGCAACCGGCGTTTCCCCGCACCTCGCCGCCTGCGGCGAAGGTCAGGTGCGCCGCGGCGTCGCGCGGCACCGAGGACGCGACGTCCCCGTCGAGCACCGTGTCCACGAGCCATCGAGTCTCCTCGAGTGCGCGGTCCGGCTCGGCCTCGCCGCTGTCGGCCAGCACGATGGTTGTCTCGCCGCCTGCCAGGACCAGTGTCTCGTCGTCGAGCTCGACTGCGGGCTCGCCGGTCAGGAAACCGGACAGCCATTCGTCCTGTTCCGCCAGCTCCGGCGAACAGCCGATCTCGGTGCCGCCGAGCCCGTTCACCTGGAGCCTGCCATCCTGCAGGCGGACGTTCCCGAACAGGTGGTTGCAACCGGCGTGCGCCCTGAGCTCCCCGCCGTCGAAGGTCAACCGCACCTCGGTGCCGTCGACCAACGGGCGCGGCTCGCCTCCCTCGCTCACGGAGGTGGACACGAACGTCCGGTCCTCGGGCAGCTCGGCCGCCTGCTGGCCTGCGCCGTCCGTGCCGCAGCCTGCGAGTGCCAGCATCGCCAGGGACGTGCCGATCGTGGTCGGTCTCATCATCCCTACTACGCGCGAGCCCCCGGGCGTGGTTGCCCCGGACACGGATGTCCCGGGACGCGTCCCGATCCGGCCGGCATGGGGAGAATCGAGTATGCACGCGGTGTCGTCCCGGACAAGCCCTGCCGCACTGCCGGACCGTCTCGCCGTCTACGGCACGCTCATGCGCGGCGCCGCCGCGTGGCACTGTCTCGCGCCGCTGGTCGCGGCGCATGAGGGTGGGTGCACGCTTCCCGGCATGCTGTACGACACGGGGCGCGGCTATCCCGCCTACCGACCCGACAGTCACCGGTCCGGCTGCGGCCCCGGCGTACCTGCCCAGTGCGTGCGGCTCCGTGACCCGGAATCGGCCTGGCCGCAGCTGGATCGTTACGAGGGGCCCGACTACGAGCGCACCCGGACCACCCTGCACGGCGGCCTCGAGTGCTGGGTGTATGTCTGGATCCGACCGGTCGACGGGATGCCGCCCCTGCCGCACGGATGGCTCGGGCACACGCACAGGTAGCTGTCGCGCCGGAGCTCACGGTGTATCAGCGCCGCGCGACGGGTACCGCTGCGGGCGCAGCGCCGGGAGTTGGGGGATCCTCCAAGGTGTCCTGTCACGCGTCCGGCCGTTCTTGTGGTCTCCACCGATGGATCCACCCGGTTGACAGTGATCCAATTCACACTACGACGCGTGCGGGCGCCGACCCGTGTGACTCGTTGAACCACTGGTCACCGACTTTTCCAGTGGGATCGACCAGCTGGCAGGGTAAATGATCAGCTGGTGCCACGCGCAAGGAGGCGAACGATGGCGACGGACAGGGCGGACACGACGGAGCAGCCGGACACACCGGAGCCGGACGGGATGGAGCGGGGCCCCATAGACAGGTTCTTCCAGCTCACGAAGCTGGGCACGAACGTGCGCCGGGAGACGATCGCGGGAATGACCACGTTCCTGGCGATGGCGTACATCCTGTTCGTCAACCCCTCCGTGCTCGGCGAGACCGGGATGGACACCGACGCGGTGTTCGTCGCGACGGCACTCGCCGCCGCACTCGGCACGCTCATCATGGGGGTGTGGGCGCGTTACCCGATCGCGCTGGCACCGGGGATGGGGCTGAACGCGTTCTTCGCGTTCACGGTGGTGCTCGTGATGGGCATCGACTGGCAGGTCGCGCTCGTCGGGACGTTCGTCTCCGGCCTCCTGTTCTTCGTCCTGGCGATGACCGGGGTCCGCGAAGCGATCATCAACGCGATCCCGTTGCAGCTCAAGCTCGCGGTGGGAGCCGGGATCGGCATGTTCATCGCGTTCATCGGCCTGCAGAACGCCGAGATCGTGGTGCCGTCCGAGGCGACGTACGTGACCCTCGGCGATCTCACCCGGCCGGCGACGCTGCTGGCCGTCTTCGGCGTGGTCGTCACGGCGGCGCTGCTGCTGCGCGGGTTCAACGGCGCGGTGTTCTACGGGATGGTCCTCACCGGTGTGCTCGGGGTCGCCACCAGCCTGATCGACCCGCCTGCCGGCGCGGTGTCCGCGGTGCCCAGCCTCGCGCCGACATTCGGTGAGGCGCTTGTCAACCTGCCCGAGCTGCTGAGCTCGCAGATGATCATCGTGGTGTTCACGATGCTGTTCGTGGACTTCTTCGACACCTCGGGAACCCTGATCGCGATCGCAGGTCAGGCCGGTTTCCTGAAGGACGGCAAGCTGCCGAGGGCGAAGCGCGCGCTGGGTGCCGACTCGATCGCGACGATGGGCGGCGCGATCCTTGGTACGTCGACGACCACCTCGTACATCGAGTCCTCGGCCGGTGTGGCAGCCGGGGGACGTACCGGGCTGGCCTCGGTGGTGACCTCGCTGCTGTTCCTGCTGTCGCTGTTCTTCTCCCCGTTGCTCGCCGTGGTGACTCCGGAGGTCACAGCCCCCGCACTGATCGTCGTCGGGGTGCTCATGGCCAAGGGGCTCGGCGACATCGAGTGGCACAAGCTGGAGTTCGCGATCCCGGTGTTCGTGACCGTGATCGCGATGCCGCTGACCTTCTCGATCGCCAACGGCATCGCGATGGGGCTGCTGCTCTTCCCGCTGCTGATGGTGGTCAAGGGCCGGTGGCGCGATGTGCACCCGATCGGCTACGTGCTGTTCGTGATCATCCTCGCCTACTTCATCTGGCTGGTCTGACCGCCCGGCGGCTCACCCCGTCCAGGCGTCCACCTCGGCCAGTAGCGCGGACTTGCGCTCACTGCCGAGGAAGGATGCCCGGACGGAGTTCGCGGCGAGCTGCCGGAGCTGTTCCCGGGTGATCCCGAGATGCTCGCGGACCGCGGAGAAGTTCTCCCCGACGTACCCGCCGAAGTACGCGGGATCGTCGGAGTTGATCGTGACCATGAGCCCTTCGGCCATCAGCCGGGGCAGGGTGTGCTGGGACAGGTGGTCGAACGAGCCCAGCCGCACGTTGGACAACGGGCACACGGTGAGCGGGGTCTGCTCGCGGCGCAGCCGGTCGACAAGCCCGGGGTCGTACAGCGCCCGGATACCGTGGTCGACACGTTCCACCCGGAGCAGGTCGAGAGCCTCCCGCACGTACTCGGCAGGCCCCTCCTCGCCCGCGTGCGCGACCGCGCGCAGTCCCAGCTCGCGCGCCCGCTCGAAGACGTCGGTGAACTTCGACGGCGGGTGCCCCACCTCCGCGGAGTCCAGGCCGACACCGATGATGTGGTCCAGGAACGGCTCGGCGAGGCGCAGGGTGTCCATGGCCGACCCGGCGCTCTCGTCACGCAGGAAACACAGGATGAGCTCGGCCGTGACGCCGCTGTCGGCCACCTCGGCGATCCCCTCGGAGAGCCCTTCCACGATGGGCGCCATCTCCACGCCCCTGGCGAGGTGTGCCTGCGGGTCGAAGAAGATCTCCGCGTGCCGCACGCCCTGCCGGGCGGACTCCCGCAGGTACGCTGCGGCCAGCTCCCGGAAGTCCCGGCGCGTGCGTAGCACGGCCATGTTGGCGTAGTAGATGTCCAGGAAGGACTGCAGGTCGGTGAACTCGTACCGGGACCGGAGCTCGGCTACCGAGCTGTAGGGAAGCTCGACCTCGTTGCGGCGGGCCAGCTCGAAAACCATCTCGGGCTCCATCGTGCCCTCGATGTGTACGTGCAGTTCGGCTTTCGGGATGTCCAGCATGACCATCAGCCTGCCACCGGTAGCGGGGAGCAAGCCATGGGCACCCGTGCTCGGGCACCCGTGGTGGGGAGCCGAAGGTGACACTGGGCTCCTTCTACTTCAACGGACGCCACCTTCGGCTCGCCCTTCCGGGCTTCGACGGCACGGGTCAGGAGAAGTCCGACAGGGCGCGGGCGAGCTCGGCCGGTATCTCGGTGGGCACGACACCGTCGTCGGAGCGGCGCATGCAGGCGACCGTCTGCGTTCCCTGGGCGGTGAGCACGGATGCACGGTGGAAGTCGAAGTCCATCACGATCCGGCTCCCGCTCGCGGCTCGCAGGGCCATGGAGACCTCGACCTCGTCCAGCGCGAAACACTCCGCGTAGTAGTTCATCGAGCACGACACGGTGACCATGACGAGGTCTCCCGCGCACAGGCTGCGCAGCACGCCCGGGGCATGGTCCGCGAGAAAGCGTTCCCTGCAGTGACCCTGCCAGTGCAGGTAGTGCGCGAAGTAGACGTTGCCGACCATGTTGGTCTCGTCCAGGGTCACCACATGCCGGTACGCGTAGCGGCGCATGCTCACCTCCTGTAGGGAAGCGCGACGGAGACAACCGCGAGCGAGCCCGGCTCGCGCGCACGCACCTTCGCGGTCGCGACCTGCACGCCTCCGCCGCGAAGCACAGCGATCCCGTCCTCCGTGACCTCATCGACCCGTAACGCCGTGTCCCGCTCGGAGCCGAGCTCGTCGAGCGCCTCCCGGGCGGTCGACACCCTTGTCATCGTCAGTGCAGGTTCCTCGCCGAGCTTCTCGCACAGTGCTTCGGCGGTGCGCGGGTCACCGGTACCGGAAAGTGCGGGGCGGTTCGTGGGGAGCGTGTCCGGAAGTGCATCCCAGCCCACACCGACCGGTCCCGGAGCCAACGCGAGCAGCAGCCGCCCGGACGTATGGCTCGTGCTGGCGTGGTGCCCGTCGACGAGCAGCCCGCCTGCGGTGTCGTGCCCTGCCTGAGCTCCGGTGATGCGTTCGGCCGCGGCCGCGCCGTCCTGCCGCGTTCCGGGAACGGTCACGAGCTCGACGCCGTCGGCGATGTCGCACTCGATGAGCCTGCGGGTCAGCCACGGACCCACGAGTCGCTCGGGCAGCTCCTCCTGGTACGCCGGTGACGTGACGGCACGCAGCCGCAGACCCTGCCAGCGCGCGACCACCGCACCGTCCGGGTCGGCGAGGTCGACGTCGAACACGTAGTCCGTTGCCGTGTGCGAGCGCTCGACGGCGGTCACCCGCAGTGGCCCTTCCGGGAGACGCCGGATCGTGACCCGGTCCACGCCGACAGGGAGCGCGCGCCGGTGCGGAACGCACGCCAGCAACGCATGGAGCGTCGCGTCGTGCGCAGCGGGGTCGCCGAGCAGTAGCTCGTTGCCGTGGAACTCGGAGAACCATCGTTGCCGCTGTCCGGCACGGATCCACGCGCTGACGCGGAACGCGGAGAGCGCGTCGTAGCGCAGCAACCGGCGGAACCTCCCGCCGTGGAACAACACGCCCCCGTAGAGCTCGTGCTCCTGCCGTTCGGGGTCCTCCGGTGGTTCCGCCCGGGCGACGTGCGCGGGCGGGTCGGGGGCGTCCGAGACAGTGCCGGTGAACCGGTCGCTGCCGAACCCGTCGGAGTCGTCCCGCACGGCTGTGTCGATCCCGTGCCGCTCGGCCAGCGCGGCGACCTGGACGGCGCGCCGACCGGAGTCGCTCAGGGTGAGTGGGGAGTGGAACTCGAGATCGGTCATGGACCACGCCGGTCGGGTACCCGAGACCAGCACGGCGCTCTGTGCCATCGCTTCCATCGCGACGACCGCGGGCAGTACGGGGACTCCGTCGATGCGGTGGTCGTCCAGGTACGGGTCGTCGCCGAGGGAGAGCTCCGACTCGGTGACCGCCTCGACGCCGGGGACGTGGGCGCGCGCGTACTCCGCGAAACGCAGCGTTGGCGGGGCCGGGCCTTCCACCCGCAGGGTCGCTGTGGCGGGGAACCGCGAGGTGACCAGCACCGTGGTCGGTGCCGCCGCGTCCGCGAACAGGTCCAGCAGCACCCGCACACCCTGCTCGGGTCCGATGGGCTCGACGCCCTGCCCGCGCAGGTTGTCCAGGACCCCCAGCCGCACACCCATCCCCATACCGGACCACACCGACCATTCCACGTGGTGCGCCCGGCAACCGGGATGTGCGCGCGCCCAGTCCTCGATCTCGTTCCGCATCCAGTCGTTGGCGATGCAGTACTCGGCCTGCCCGGCGAGCCCCTGCCTGCCGATGATGGACCCGAAGCCGACGAGCAGGCGCAGGTCGTCGCCGAGGGCGTCGAGCAGTACCCGCAGTCCCTCGACCTTCGGCCGGAGCGTGCGCTCGAACGACTCCGGTGTGACATCACCGAGCGTGCGTGGCTCGTTGAGACCGGCGCCGTGCACGAGCCCGCGGATCGGCCCGTAGCCACGGGCCGTGGTCACCATCGCGGCGACCGAGGATTCGTCGGTCACGTCGCAGCTGATGTAGTGCGCGGGCACCCGCCCGCGGAGGTCACGCAGGGCGTCGGTGACCTCGGGGTCGTCCTGTGGCGACCGGCCGAGGAACACCGGCGTGCAGCCGGTGTGCTCGGCGAGCCCCGCGGCGGTGTACGCGGTGATGCCCCGCACCCCTCCGGTCACAAGGCACACGCCGTCGAGCTCCACCGTGGCCGCTTCGGCCCCGGCAACGGGCCGCGCGACCGCGGTGCGGCGCTCGAGCTGCCCGCCGTCGCACTCGCGCAGCTCCAGGTACCGCTCACCGTGAATCCCGGTGAGCTCGTCGGGCGGTATGCGGCGGTACAGGTCGGGCACGGCGAGGACGGTGACCCGGCACCGGTCCAGCTCGCTCGCGACACTACGGGCGAGTCCCGCTGCCGCGGGGTGCCCGTCGTGGACCACGAGCAGGTGCGCGGGATCGCGGCCGCCGATCTCGCCGAGCAGCTCGGCGATCTCCGTGCGGGTGGTCTCCGCGGGCAGGGCGACGGCGAATCCGTCGGCTTGCGTATCGCCGCCGCCTGCGAGCTCGTGCGACCAGTGCCCGGCAGGGGCGTGCACGTGCCAGCGAACCGCGGGGGACTCCGTGCGCTCGTGCTGCGGCGCGGTGAACGGCACCCAGGGCGAGGAGAACTGCCGGACCCACCCGCGTACGCCTGGCACGCCCGGCGCGCCTTCCTCCCCGGCCGGGTGGGTCTCCGGCAGGTCCTCGATGACCGCGGCGGCTTCGGCGAAGGTGGCGTCGCCGAGCGAGAGCGGTGCACCGGGGGGTTGCTTGCCCTGCGCGCGCGCCACCGTGGCGACCGCCTCGACGACCTGGAGCGAGGTCATGTGCAGGTCCCTGAGCAGCGAGCTCGATGGGGACACGGCGTCGGTGGGGAGCTCGAGCAGCGTCGCCAGGTGGCGGGTGAGCGCGGCGCGCGCGTCCTCGCAGGTAGGCGCGGGCTCCTCCGCCGCCACCCGTTCCGTGCCCCGCGTGTCCGGCTCGGCTCCCCGCACCTCGGCTCCCCGCACCTCGGCTGCGTCGGCCCAGCCCTCCCTGTTCTCGCACGGACTCGCGACGAACTCGGGTACGGCCTCGATATCCAGCGGGCGGTAGGGCCGGTCGGAGAACCACGGTTCGAGGTCGGCTCCCGCGCACGCCGCGAGCAATGCTGTGACGAAGGCGTGCCGCTCGTCGGCGCCGCCACAGTCCATGCTCACCGCGGGAACCGCGGTGTTCGACTCGGCCAACCCGGCGAGTGCGGTTCCGGGGCCTGCCTCGACGAGCAGGTCACAACGGTCGGCGAGGTGCGTGACCGCCTCCGCAAACCGTACGGGGCTGGTGAGCTGCGCGACGAGCCGCTCGCGGAGCTCGTCCGGCGACGCCTCGCTCGGTCGGCCGGTGATCGTGGAAACCACAGGCGCGCCCGGACGGTCCAGCGGGACATCGGCGAGCGCGTCCCGCATGGACCGTGCCACCGGGAGCATCGCCGTACTGTGAAACCCGTGCGACACGGCGAGCCTGCTCGCCGGGACACCGGCGTCGGCCGCGCGCTCGACGATGCGGTCGATGTCGGCGACCGTACCGGAGACCACCATCCGTTCCGCCGCGTTGTACGCGGAGATCACGGCGCCGGTGTCCCGGATCAGTTCCTCGACGCGATCCGCCGTGGCGGAGACGCCTGCCATGGTCGTGTCCCCCGCGCCGAGCCTGGCCATCAGCCGCCCCCGTACGCGCGCCAGCTCCAGTGCCTGTGCAGCGGTGCACGACCCCGCCCAGTGCAACGCGGTGATCTCGCCGAGGCTGTGCCCGGTGGCGGCGACGCCGGTGCACCCCAGCTCGCCGAGCCAGGCAAGGGCAGCGAGGGACTGGCGCAGGATGGCGGGCTGAGCGATCTCGGTGTCCGCCGAGACCTGCCGCTCGACCAGCTCCGCAGGCGGGTCCGGAACGTCGAGGTGGCGCGCCCACCACGGCAGCGTCCACCGGACCGGGGCAGCCTGCCCGGGAAAGAGCAGCCCCACCCGAGCGGGACCGGCCGAGCCGAGCGCGTAGCCTGCGTTCCGGTCGAAGCGGGGGCTGCCGTCCCATCCGTCGGTCGCGGCCGCGGCGGCGTCGGCCGCGGCCGCCAGCTCGTCCGGGGTGCGCGCCACCAGTGCTGCCCGCCACGGGCGGGACCCGCGGCGCTCGTGCCATGCGGTCGCGGCGATGTCGGTGACCTCGGCGGTGCTGAGGTCCCTCGCGGATCGGGCCAGCCGCGTGAGGCGGTCGGCGAGCTCTCCGAGCCCATCGGCTCCGAGGCAGACGATCTCGTGCGGCCCGGCGCGGTCCGACCAGCGCCGGGCCACGGTGGGTAGCACCCGCGGGGCGGGTCCGGTTCCTTCGAGGACGATGTGCACGTTGATGCCACCGAAACCCATCGAGGATACCCCGGCGCGGGGCGTTTCCTCGGGCCACGGCTCCGGGGCATCGAGGATGCGGAGGGGAACGTCGTTCCCGCTGCCGTCTCGAAGCAGATCCACCGGCCGTTCGCAGCCGGTGATCGGTGGCAACACCCGGTTGTGCGTGGCCATCGCCGCCTTGATCAGACCCGCGACGCCTGCGGCGGCCTTGGTGTGGCCGATGTTGGCCTTGACCGACCCTATGGCCGCCGGCGATGCCGTGCGGCCGCGAGCCGAGATCAACGCTTCCAGCTCGACCGCGTCGCCGATCGCCGTTCCGGTTCCGTGCCCCTCGATCAGCTGGGCCTGACAGGGTTGCAGCCCCGCCGAGTGGTAGGCGCGGCGCAAGGCGAGCACCTGACCGCCGTGTTCCGGGCGGGTCAGGCCTCCGGCGCCGTCCGATGAGGATGCCCAGCCGACGATGTGCGCGTAGCTTCGCAGGCCGCGCCGTTCGGCGTCCTCGGCGCGCATGAGAGCGATCACGCCGCAGCCCTCGCCGGGCAGGAACCCGGTCGGCCTGGCGTCGTAGACCCGCATGTCGGACCCGGCGAGGGCGCCGAGCCGGGAGAAGCCCACCAGCTCGAGGGGGTCGAGTGACATGTCGACACCGCCTGCGAGCACGAAGTCGCACTCCCCCGATGCGAGAGCACGCGATGCCGTCGTCACCGCGAGCAGGCTCGACGAGCAGGCGCCGTCCACGGTGTATCCGGTTCCGTTGAAGTCGAAGTAGTTGCAGATCCGGCCCGCGATGGTGTTGGCGAGGGAGCCGGCGAGCGTCTCGTCCCCCGGTTCCGGGAATGGCTGCTTGACGAGACCTTCGAGCCTGCGCAACACATCATGGGACAGGTCCGTGGACGCTCCCGCTTCCTGCAGCGCGGTCGCCGCCGCATCGGCGAGGAACGGCCAGCGCAGCCGGAGCATGCCCGCGCGGCTGAACTCGCCCGCGAGCGAGTTGCCGAGGACCACGCCCGCCGTACTCCGGTCGATACCGTCGCCACCCGCGAAACCGGCATCGGCGAGGGCGGCGGCCGCTGTCTCCAGGGCGAGCCAGTGTGTCTGGTCGGCTGCCCGGTACAGCGGACCCGGCACGCCGAACCGCGCCCGGTCGAAGGTCCAGTCGCGCAGTACGGCCGCGTGGCTCGCGTAGGTGTGGTCCGGCTCGCCGGGCTCGGCGCGGTAGGCGGCGGGTAACCGGCGTTCCGGGATGCGCCGGAATGCCCGCCGCTTACCCAGTACCGTCTGCCAGAGTTCCTCCGGCGTCGTCGCGTCGGGGTACCGGCATGCCATGCCCACGATGGCGATCCGGTTCGTGCTCACAGGCTGCCTCCCCGCGGTCCCGGCGCTATGGGGGCCGTGGCACGCGCTGTAGCAGGGGTGAGGCGATGGGTCAGGCGCTCGCGGAACCCGGCGCCCACCGGGCCCAGCTTCGCTTCGGTGACGAGGACGACTCCGCGCAGCGCGCAGGTGATCACGAGAGCGAAGAACAGGCCGAAGACCACCCCGTAGACGACCAGGATCCCGTAGATCGCGGCCGTGACCAGACCGAAGACGACCTGGTTGCGCGTCTTTACCGGAGTCGTCCCCGGATCGGTGATCATGTAGTTCGTGTACAGGATGAACGCCACACCTGTCACCGGTAGTAGCGCGGCCGCCAGCGAGTGGTCGAGGATCAACCAGCGCAGGACGGCTTGCGCGACGAACCCACCGGCCCAGGCCAGGATCAGGGGCAGCTTGCCGGTGAGCTTCGCGTTCAGCATCGTCCCCAGCATCAGGATGCCCAGCGGGACCAGCCAGTCGATCGCGCCGGTCACGTCGTTGGTGAAGTGGTAGGGCGGGGCGATCCCTACCCAGGGGAACAGCACGAGCGTGATCGCGATGCCCGCGTTGGAGGGGTTGAGCACGTGCCGGAGTTTGCCGCGCAGCCTGAGACGTACGGCGTACTTGCTGGTGTTGGCCACCACGACCGCGAAGATGTACGGCCACATCGACGAGTTGCCGTAGAGCAACATCGCGCACGCCAGGGCCGTGATGTGCGGGGGCAGCAGGAACACCATCAGCGCACCGCGCCCTCCCGCGTACTCCGGGGTCACCTCCCGCGCCCAGCTGTCCAGCCACTCGAACAGCAACGCTGTTGCGTAGCTGGCCAGGAGGGCGACGATCGGCGTGATGGGGGACTGCTCGAAGCCGAGTACCAGGTGTCCCACGATCGTGAACGCGGTGATGGAGATGGCGAAGCGGCGCAGCGCCTTCACCCGGGTGTCCACGGCGGGCTTCCGGCCCTGCTGCCCGTCCTGTCCGGAACCGGTCCCGTGCGAGACTCCGGACGCGTCGGTGCTCGGGGGTGTAGTCGTGGTGGTCATCGCATGTCCGCCGTTCCGTCGGTGCCGAGTACCACGGTGTGGTCGCCGGGGCCGACGTCCACGGAGTCCGTGTGGACGTCGTCGCCATCGCGCCAGGTGATCGTGGCCCGGCTCGATTCGCCTCCGGGCAGGGCGAGGTGTGCCTCGCTCGCGGATACCCCTGCGTGCCCGTTGGACGGGTAGAGCTGGGTTCGCTTGCGCTGCCCGTTCACTTCGTGCTCGACATGGGCGCCGATGGCGTCCCGAAGCCCGCCCGCCGATCCCGGTCGCAGGATCCGGACGAACGCCGCTTGCCCCTCGGGCTCCGTGCGGTTGCGTAGCAGCACGGAGTCCTCCCATTGGTTTGCGACGAGGACGTCGAGCGAGCCGTCGCCGTCGACGTCGCCGAACGCGAACCCGCGCGACACGTGCGGGCTGCCGAGCCCGGCCCGCTTCGCGACGTCGAAGTAGCGTCCCTGCTCACCCTGTGCCCACAGCCGGTTGTGCTCGTGACCCGACACGTCGTCCCCCTGGCGGAAGTTGGGCCAGGCTTCGGGGTGGTGCAGCAGGTCGTCGTTGCCCATCGCCAGCTCGTGCAGCTCCGGCCACCGGTTGCGCTCACCCTTGATGAAGCCCGTGGCCTGGAGGAACTCATCGGTTCCCGAGTTGTCGAAGTCGCCTGCCTTCACGTCCCAGGACCACCCGCTGCGCGCGAGGCCGAGCTGTTCCGCCCGCTGCGTGTACGGCACATCCCCGTCGAGCAACCGGGAGCCGTCCCCGTTCGGCACGAAGGCGAAGTTGCTCTCGTGCAACGCGAACGGGCTGGTGATGTTGCTGACCATGATCATGGGAAGCCGCTCGCCGGGCTGGTAGCTGTAGGTGACGCCCATGCCCTTGAACGATCCGTGCCCGAGGACCTGCGAAGAGGGTGTTGTCAGATCCCGGCTGCCCTCGACCTGGGTGAACTCCGCCGCACCCTGGCTCGAGGTGTTCACGAGCAGGCTGTCGGGGCCGAAGTCGTTGGCCGTGTACAGGTCCGGGAGGTTGTTGCCGGTCAGGTCCTGCCACCCGAACGCCAGGGTCCACGCCTCGGCGGCGTCGGCAGGCAGTGCGGTGCTCGCGTCGGTGAAATCCGGCTTCTCGTTCGCCTCCCCGGTCGGCGTGCTGAGGAACAGCCGGTTGATTCCGGCGTTGCGTGCCTTGCCCATCGAGTGCTGCATCCGCATGCGGTCGTCCTCGGAGGCCTCGGGGTCGAGGACTTTCGCCCCGTCGGGGAAGTAGTTGCCTGCGATGATGTCGAGATGGCCGCTTCCGTCCACATCGGCCACGGACAGCGCCGAGGTGTTCCATACCTCCATGGGCTCGACGACCTCGTGGGCCCGGAAGTCTTCGGCGACGGGTGTAGCGCCGGGCTCACCTTCGTTGAGGAACAGCACCGGCGAACGACCCCAGTAGTAGACGAGGAAGTCCTCGGTCCCGTCCTCGTCGAAGTCGGCGGGCACGCACCCCATGGGCGCCATGGTGGAGTCGTACGGGAGACGTTCCGGCTCCAGGGTGAAACGCTCGTAGTCCGGCCCGTCCCCGCCGGGAACTGCGAACACCGATACCGAGTCGTCGCGCGGGTCGACCAGGCAGGCGTCCGCGGGCCGACCGAGGTCGCGCAGGTCGGTCAGGGCAGCCGCTGCGCCGACCGCGGAGATCCAGGCCTCGATGTGCTCGAGTCCGGGTTGCACGTCGCGCAGCTCGCGCGCGTCCGGTGGTGTGGAGTTGACCGGGATGGTGTCGAACGCGTACTCCGGCGAGCGGCCGGCGGACTCGGCCTCACCGAGGCTCGGCCGGACCGTGAAGACACCTGCTACGACGCACATCAGCAGGGCGACCGTCAACGGCACGGCACGACGTAACGCAGGGAGCATCGGCGGTTTCCTTCAGTGGTAGACGTTCAGTCACGGTGGTGCGGTGACCATGTCGCGCAATCGGGACTTCCACTCGCTGTAGGCCGATATGCCGGGCGAGCCGGTCAACCCCGTGGCAGCGATGTCCGTCCATTCGCGCGCGTTGTCGGGGGATACGGCGAACAGGTGCCGGCAGGCCGCGGCCGTGTGCGCGGGTACGTGCCCCGCGCGGGCCCGCGCCGCTATCGCGAAGAGCGCACCCTGGCCGAAGTGCGGCCAGTACGTACCGCACGAGTGCACCAGCCGATCCAGCTGCGCGAGATCGGCGCCTCCCGCGTAGCAGCAGGCGAGCGCAATGCCCGACCACAGGTGCGGGCGCGCCTGGGGAGGTGCCTCGTTGATAACCCTCGTGACGCCGTCCACACTGGCCGACTCGACGAACCACAGCGCGCGACCGAAGCCGGCGGCCCTGGCCTGCCAACGCTGCGTCGGTTCGCGGTCCCACCGCCTGCGCAGCGCGCGGAGCCCGCCGAAGTAGACCGCGGCGAACCCGGCCCCGTCCAGGGCCAGCCAGCGCAGCAGAGGTGTGGCCGGGATCGTGTCGGGGACGGGCATGCGCGGTACCGCCCCTGCCCAGCCGTACCCGACGTGGATCAGGTGTATGTAGTCGTCCCCCGTGCCCTCGCACAGTCGCCGCATGGCGTCGCTGCCGCCTGGGGGTACGGCATCGCGCAACGCGGCGTACATCGCCGCCCCCTCGTAGGCGAAACCGCGCTCGGTCGGCTCGATACACGACAGCGCGGGATGAGGGTCCCGCCAGTGTTTCGCGGCCAGGTTGAAGCCGGTCAGGAAGTTTCTCGCGTGCGTCTCGAGCAGCACCCGCTCATCCGGGTGGTCGAGCCGGAAGCCACGGCGCTCGAAGTCGGCCAGCTTGAGCGGCAGCCGCAGTAACCGGGCCTGGCTGGGGACCGAGGCCCCGTGTACCCGTGCCGCGCCTGCTGTGCGCATCTCCACCCCGAACTCTGGAGGATCTCCGAGTGTCACGCTCGCTACCGCCGTCGACGATCGTTCGTGCACCCTGCCGGTCGCTGGAACAACCATCAATGCACTCTATGCGTGTTGCATCAGCGCTGCTGATCGAGTGGGAACTGTGCCGGAAATGTTCACCGGATCGTGCGAGGTTTCCCATGGAGGTCGGTCCTGTCGGGATCGGACACCGGGAGCGCGGCGGTCGGCAGCTCATGCGTGAATTTCCGGTGAACGATTCCGGGTTGTACTGTCGGATAGCGCGGGTGCATGTTATCCGGACGGAGTGTCCGCTGTTTCCCGGTGCCTGCTGACGAATGCCGCTACCCCGGTGGATGAGCGCACATTCGACCGCCCCGCCCGATGACGGTGTAGGCATGTGAGCAGGTCCGACCCGGTTCGCCCGGTGTGGGCAAGACCCGTTTCGGGAGCCGTGTTCGAGCCGAATAGTTCCAGATAATTCTGGCGCTCCCCCTCGGGGGGGGATTTGTTTGTGTCGAATTGGTGACAACGGTGCCCCTGATCGGGTGTCGGTGTGTGTTCTGACTGGCGATTCGACCGGAGTCGACTAATGGTGAAGTGGTCCGATCCGCGACTTCATGTCCGGTTTAGACACCAAATCCAGAGTCTATAGGCCTTGGGAGTGTCAAAGTGTCCAGAACGATTCGTCGGGGAGCAATGCTTGCCCTGGCGGCGGGTCTAGCGATGGGGACTGCTCCGGCGTATGCGGTCGGTGATCACCCTGACGTGCTGTCGGGGTCGGTGGCCACGCTCGCCAGCAGCAGTGACCGATCCGAAGCGGACGGCTCGGAGTGCGATGCCCGTCTCGCCCGTCAGGGGGAGTGCCTGATCGGCGGTGAGATGGAGCCGGTCGAGGAACCGGATTCCTCGTCCGACTGTGCGGTGAATGGCGACGATTCCGATGATGCCGGCTCACCCGAACCGTCGGACCCCGAGCCCGCGGACTGCCCCGACTCGGCCGGAGAGCCCGGGTCCGAGCCGGAGGAGGCACCCGCGCCGGAGGAGGAGCCAGCACCGGCACCCGAGGAGGAGCCAGCACCGGCACCGGAGGAGGAACCGGCTCCGGCACCTGAGGAGGAACCGGCTCCGGCACCGGAGGAGGAACCGGCTCCGGCACCCGAGGAGGAGCCAGCACCGGCTCCGGAGGAGGAACCGGCTCCGGCACCCGAGGAGGAGCCAGCACCGGCACCCGAGGAGGAGCCAGCACCGGCTCCGGAGGAGGAACCGGCTCCGGCTCCGGAGGAGGAACCGGCTCCGGCACCCGAGGAGGAGCCAGCACCGGCTCCGGAGGAGGAGCCAGCACCTGAGCCCGCACCGGAGCAGGAACCCGCGCCCGAATCGCCACCCGAGTCGGCGCCCGAGTCAGGGCCGGAATCCGACGAGGACTGCAATTGCTCGTCACCGCTGCTGTCCTCCCTGGGAATCGACCTCGGTCTGCGGATCTGAGCAAAGAAGGAGTGAACAAATGCCTGAGCTGAATGACGATACGTCAGGTACCGAAGGCTTCGATGAAGGTCGGCGCAGGTTCCTGAAACGCGCCGGGTTCACCGCTGCCGCTGCCGCCGCGGCAGCGGCGGGAGGTCAGTTCATCAACTCGGCCACCGCCGCGGCACAGGTACCTGGGCCGAGCGGCCCGAGCCTGGACGGGATGCGTGTGGTGTGCCCGTGCTTCGGTGACCTCATCAACCTGGTCACCTCGGAGGGGACGTTCCCGTTCTCCGGGGCGGGCAATGTCGGAGTGCTCGTGCAGGGCGGCCCTGACCCGAACAAGTGGGGTCTTGTCGTCGAGCAGCACGAGGTCACAGCGGAGGACACGCCGTTCGGGACGATCAGTATCAAGATGGCAGGCGACATCGAGATCAACCCGGAGAGTCTGCTTGAGTTCGACCCCGTCAACGGTGGCTTCACGCAGACGATGTTCCTGCCGATCATCGTGGAGCTGGAGCACTGCGGTGCCAACGGTGACCCCGTGACGCTGGGAACCCTTCCGGACCAGCCGGTGTGCATGAAGGGATCCCAGTCCGAGTTCCCGCCGAAGTCCGCGCCGTACCAGTCCCTCAGGGACATCGGCCTCTACGCGCTGGGTGCGGACGGCCAGCCGGTCGGCAGCAGCCCGATCGCAACCCTGCCGTCGTTCGACTGGACGGTAGGAACGGAAGCCGTCCCCTCCTGAGGCGCGCCGTCCGTAGGGCTTCACAGTGGTCCGGCCCGCACTCCCCGGGAGTGCGGGCCGGACCATCGTCATGATCCCGTACCGCGTTCCGTGGATCGGGACGCTGTCAGGGTGCGGGATATCATCGCCCGTGCGAGGAACGGTAGCGCCTCGTCCTGGAAGTCGATACGTGGCGCGAAGTCCCTGACCGCACCTTCCAGAACGAGTAGCGACAGGATCGGGAAGACGAACTGCGGGTCCGCGTACAGCCCGTAGCGACGCTGGATGTCGAACAGCTGGGTGGCGAATCGCACCAGGTCGAACTCGGCTGCCGAGACCCCTGTGTTGGCCGCGACCAGTGCGCTGATGTCGCGACGGAAACCTTCGGTATCGGTATCCGGACTCGCCGTGGCTGTGGACAGTACGACGTCGGCGCAGGCGGTGCCCTTACCGACACTCATGTAGTAGAAGAACGAGCTGAACTTGTCCTGCGCGTCCTGGCTCAACCGCACGGTGAACCCGGCGTCCACGATCACCGCGGAGCCGGGTCCCAGGTACAGGTTTCCCGGATGCAGGTCGCAGTGGACGAGGCCGTCGAGGAACAGCATCTGGTATACCGCGTGCAGGGTGTGCATAACGGCCTGCGTGCGCTCGGCCTCCGGCATGTCCGAGGGACTCAGGCGCCGGAGATCGTCGATGAACTCCATCACGAGCACTTCGTCGCCGCACAGCTCGTCTCGCACCCGGGGAATCCGCACGCTGTCGTGCTCGGCGAGGTTGGCGCGCAGCAGGGCAAGGTTGTGCCGTTCCTGCACGAAGTCGAGCTGGGCGTATACCGCGCCGGTAAGCTGGGCGACGATCTGGGCGACGGGAACCCCGCGGAACGGCGGCAGGTGCGCGAGCAGGCGTGCCGCGTGGCGCATGATCGCCATGTCGGTGCGGAGCGTGTCCTCGATCCCCGGCCTGCGCACCTTGACCGCGACGTCCGCGCCGTCCGGCAGTGTGGTCCGGTACACGCAGGCGATGCTTCCCGAGGCCACCGGCTCACCGGCCAGCGTCATCAGCTCCCGCGCGATCGGCGGGTCGAACGAGCGCGCGAGAACCGGCTCCAGCTCCTCGGCGGGTATCGGGGGTCCGCTGTCGTACAGTGTGGCCAGTGCGCGGCACCAGTGGGGCGGCAGGAGGTCGGCGCGGGTGCTGAGCATCTGCGCGACCTTGATGAATGCCGGGCCGAGCTCGGTGATCGTGCCGACCAGCCACGAACGGGAACCGGCGGTCCTGTCCCGCCGTAGCCGGGCACGGCAGGCCGGCCACAGGCCGTTCGCGGCCCGCCGCGCCAGCACGCCCACGATCTCGAGCAACCGGCGGAGGACGACGAGGGTGTCGGCTTTCGGCGGCGACGTTCCGCCCGCCGTTCCTGTGGTGCCTGCGGCTACGGCATTCTCGCCGGATTCGGCCATATGCTGCCTCGCATCGTCGCGGTCGGTGGCGGGACCAGCGGTCCCGTGAGCCTTGCCGCGACAGAATACGGTCAGGAGGCGGCGTACGCGCGGCGCGCGAGCCGGTGGTGGCCGGGCATTCACCGTGTCGGGCTACGGTCCCGGTTCCGGGCAGGCTCCGGGAATTCCGTGCCGGGTGCGCTTACTCGTCACCGTGCTGACCGGAGTCCTCGTCCGATATCCGTATGGTGCGGACGAACTGTTGGAAGTCGCCGACCACGGCGTCGAACTGGGTGGTCCGCGCGGTGAGCGTCAGCTGAAGGATGGCGCGTTTGTGCGGCTCCTCGGCGTCGGCGATGGACAGGAACACCTGGGACAGGGCGAGGTCCAGTTGGGACTCGCCGACGGTGGTGGACAGGATCAGCACCTGCGTGAGACCCGGCGCGTCCGGGGTGCCGACCTCGGTGCGGTTCTGTAGCTCGACCGACGCGGTCTGCTCGAGGTGCGCGACGGCTTCGTCAGCGATGCCGGCCAGCAGTGCGTCGTCGGTCCGTAGTTCCCCGCTGACGGTGATGTTGGCGGTGAACTCGTCCCGGGACTCCGGGTGTAGCGCGATGAACGCCACGCCGGGCGCTCCGACCTCATCTGGAGCAGCCGACTGCCACCCTTCGGGCAAGGTGAACTCGATCGGCACCGGCAATGTGGTCGCCATGATGGATACTCCAAGTCTCGTCGGTGGTGCTGGAAGAGCGCGCCTGCGGTACCCCTCCGGACGGAGCCGGCCGCGGCCCCTCCCGTGTCGGCGAACGTGCCCGGATCGATGGTGCTCTCGCCGCCCCCGGCACGGTACCGGGGCCGGGGGCGGTCCCTTCGAAGCGTTCCCGCTCGCGGCGGCGCGAGCGGTGCGGGCCGTGCCCGTTTCATGCCCCTGTGCGGGTCCGGGCGCCCGCCCTGTTTTGTTACTCTCAGTGCTGACTCGTCGCGATGGGCGCACGGAAGTTCCAATGATCCAGTGTGGTGGTGGAAACATCGACGGATTTGTTTCATTACGTGATCACTGGCGGGCTGATCCAGGGGTGCGTCACTCGGTAGTGTGTTCAGCGCTAGGCTCCCTCTAGCCTTGCCTGGGGTGCAGGGACGTCCGAATGTCGCATGACACGACCAACTCGAGGGAGTTTGTGCAGATGAGATGGGGACCGCTGGTGGCGTCCGGCCTGGCCGCGTGCACGCTCGCGAGCTGTGCCGCGACGGTGGGTCAGGGTGAGCTCGAGGAGGGCGTGGCGTCGGACTTGCAGGATTCCGGCGAGCCGGTCCAGTCCGTGTCCTGCGAGGATGGCCTGGCTCGAGACGTCGGGTCCTCGACCGATTGCGCGGTGGACTACGGCGAGCACGAGCGAGCGATAACGGTGTCGGTGACCGAGGTGGACGGCGGCGAGGTGCTCTACGATCTGGTATGGAACGACTGATCGGACCGTGATGCACCGGCTCCGCAGGGGTGGCTGCTTGGTGCTGGGAGTGCTCGCGCTGTCCGGCTGTGCCGGTACCGCCGAGGATACCGTTACCGCCGAGCACCTGGAGGTCAGCATCGTGGAGGCATTGGATCCGGTCGAGGACGGCGCGGTCCGCGGTGTCGACTGCCAGGAGGACCTCCGGGCGAGGTTCGCCGAGATGACCCGCTGCACGGCCCGGATCGGCGACGAGCGCTACGACGTGAAGGTACTGATCACCTCCGTCGAGGACGGCGAGGCCGAGTTCGACATCGACCGGGAGCCCACCCCGAAGCCCTGACCCACCCCCGGGTGGGAGCCGAATGTTGCACCCGGCTCCTTCTAAGGAACCGAGGTCACCTTCGGCTCCCGCGCGGTATTCCTGATAAGGCTGTGCAGCCCGACGAGGACGGGGTGCAGCCGGCCGACCGGCGACCCGGTACGTGAGCCACTGCAACGCCCGACCCTGAGTGTGGCATGCTGAGCCGCCACGTGGAGGTGACACGATGGATCACGACATCGAGCAGGCTTGTCACGATCTGTTACTGCGATTGGCGGGGCGCCTTCCGGATGGAATGCTCTGGCGTTACCGGGACTGGCTCGGTTCGGGTGCCGTGACCGCCATCGCCCGGATCTTGCCGAAATCCCTGCTCAAGCAGGGTATCGATGTCGACGAGACGGAGTACGAGCTGATGATGGCCTGCCTGGTGCCATACGGTGCCGACCACCATGCGGTGAGTTCGGCGCTCGGGGTGGACGGCGCTCGGCCGAGAGGGTACACCTTTTCAGGGAGTGCACCTGAAAGGATGAACAACGTCGACCCGGTGTCTGACGTGATACACGCTGCGTTGCGCGGTCGTCCGGACGTCGGCGAGGTGCGGCAGAGCTGGCGGTACGGCGGCACAGCTGAGGAGCCCGAGATGAAGCGGGTATTGCTCGTCACGGCCTTGACGGGCTTGCCGAGGCTGGGTGCGGAGCTACAGCGCGTGTTGCGGGCACTGGGAGACGAGGAGCCCGGTGTCGAGGTGATCGCACCCGAGTCCGAGGTCGGTGAGTACCACCGTGCGGCGTTGGCGAACTCGACGCTGCTGTGCGCCGGAGCGGTGGAGGCACGGCACCGGGTCGTTGCCGCGTAGCGAATGCTCGCTCCACCAGCGGGCTGGAGGGAGAAGCTGCACAGTGGAGGTCCGTGAGGGGCAACGTCGGGGCAGCACGGACATGGCGTTGCGACTGCACAACATGCTGCACTCGTTCGCGGGGCGGCTCGACGACAGCGCGCTGCGTCGCGCGCGTGAGCTGGTGGCCCGCTTCCGGCACGACGAGGCCGCGGAGCTCGTGGCCGGTGTACTGATCGCCGGTGAGCTGCCGGTGCGCGGGGCCGAACGGGACGAGCTGGCGGCCGTGCTGGAGCTGTGCGGTTCCGACAGCACGCTCGCTGATCTGGTCACCGTGGCGGATACCGCGGTCGAGGCCGCTCCTGTACACCACTTCACCGGTGACCAGCATCCCGGTCAGGGCATCGCCTACGCGCTGGACGGCGTATTGCGGGCGCTTCCCGACATCCGCGCGGTGCATGCCGTGTGGCGGACCACCCGGGCGGGTGCCGCGGCAGGCCCACTGCCGCAGCGGGTGGTGCTCGTCGAGGTCGGCCGGCACGGCAGCGCGCCTGCCACCGCTTACCGGGTGGATGATCAGCTGAGGCGGGCGGGTATCCGTGCGGTCGTCGAGGTCGGAGGGGTGGCCGCGGGGTGGACCACCTATCATCGTCAGGCCCTGGATGCTGCCGTGCCCGTGTGGCACGCCGCGCAGGCGGCGACGGGGGAGCCGTCTCAGCAGCATGCGATGCCACCACCGGAACCCGCGCACACACCCGTGACGGAATCACCAGCCGAGACATCGCCGGTGGACGAGTCTCCGGTCGAACCGCGTGAGCGTCCGCGGAAGCTCGCGGCGCGCCATGCCGCTGTCGAGCCACGGCAGGAGCGGGACCCCGCGGAGGAGGACAGCGGTATCCCCCCGAACAACCTGCTGATGTTCGACTCTGAACGCACGCAGCGTAGGGAAGCGGTGTCGGCTCGACCCACCGAACGGGTGGTGCCCCCGGAACCATCCGAACCGGTCGGGTACGGCGACGAGGAGGCCCCCGCCGAACGCACCAACGAGTTGAGTTCGGCCGATGTGCGGCAGTTGCGGGCGGCGTTGGCCGGCGAGGAGGTGGCGACGCCGGACGGCTGGCCGACGGGTATCGACCCCGATGCCGTCGACGATCCGAGGCTCAACGAGCGTGACAGGGGCCTGCTGCGGCAGCTGCACGCGGAGCTGGCCAAACGTGAAGGCCCTGCGCCCACCGACCCCGGTGGAAACCAGACAGCCGGCTAGCACGGGTGGTCACCGGTAGCCCACCATTGGCACGACCGCCGCATGCAGACGCCACATCAAGTCGACTTATCGACTTGTGAGGGTGACGTGGTATCCGGCTGTTGCCGGACGAGCAGTCCGTGGACGTCCTCCAGGCGCTGTTCCAGTGCGGCGACCTTCTCCTCAAGCTGCGCCGAGGACTCGCGGTGCGCACTGCCCTGCTCCTCGAGCGCCGAGCGGGTGTGACCGAGGAACCACGACGCCACCGTTGCGGTAACGACACCGAGCAGGGAGATCCCGACCAGCATGAGCCCGGCCGCTACGACGCGGCCCATTCCAGTCACAGGCACGACGTCGCCGTAGCCCACCGTGGTGACGGTGACCAGGCTCCACCACAGGGCGTCGCCGAGATTCTCGACCGTGCTGCCGGGCTCGCCGCGCTCCGCGTCCAGGAGCGCGAGGGCTCCGATGAACACGAGCAACGACGTCGCCAGTGCGATCGCCTGCGTCGTACGCAGCAGCGACAGCCGGCCGCTGCGGGTGATCAGTACCTGGGCGGCCGTGAACGCCCGCAGCACGCGAAGCATGCGCAAGGCGGGCACCAGCACCACGAGCACGTCGACGGGGTGCTTGGCCAGGTACACCAGGCGGTTGTCGGACAGGCCGGTGCGGATGATCAGGTCGAGCGCGAAGGCGGCCCAGATGGCCCAGTTGGCGACCTCGAACGTGGTGCGCAGTGTCTCCGGGAGGTCCGGCCAGATCACCGGGACGCCGTAGACGACGATGAAGGCAAGGGCCAGGGCGAGCAGGATCGAGGTCGTGCGGGATTCGTATCTGGTGAGCCGATCCGACATGGGCGCGCTTCCTCCTCGTGCCGTGCGCTGGCGCGCCCAACGTATCGAACTGCCGCCCTCGTCCCCCGGCACGGCCGCGTGGGGGATGCCGGGGGACGAGGGCGCGACCGGGGCGAGGCGGCAGGCGGGATGCGTGCCCGCACGCACCCGGCGGTCAGAGGCAAGCGACCCGCCCGGCGCCTGCCGTGCCGTCGCTGGTGGCTGCCCCGCGCCGGTCCTCGCCCGGTGCTCAGTCGACGGTCAGCACGACCTTGCCGCGGACGTGACCGTCCTCCACCAGCCGGTGCGCGTCGGCGGCCTGTTTGAGCGGGTAGGTTCGCTGGACCTCGACGGTGAGCTTGCCTTCGTCCATGAGCCGGCCCAACCACGCGAGTCCTGCGGAGTCCGGCCGCACGAAGACGTACTGTCCGCCCTGCTTGCCTGCGGTCTGCGCGTCCACAACGGTGCCGTGCCGCGCGGCGTCCCGGACCAGGCCGGGAGAGTCCGTAAGTGCCTGCCCGCCGATGAAGTCCAGCGCCGCGTCGACCTTGCCGTCACCGCCGACGAGTCCGGCGACCCGGTCGGCCAACCCGTCCCCGTACGTGACCGGCTCGGCGCCGAGCTGCCGCAGGAAGTCGTGGTTGGCCGGTGAGGCCGTGCCGATGACTCGGGACGCTCCGAGTGCGTGCGCGATCTGGACGGCGAGGTGTCCGACGCCACCGGCAGCGGCATGCACGAGCACGACGGCGCCGTCGCCGACCCGGACGGCACGGAGCAGCTGCAGTGCAGTGAGACCGGCAAGCGGGAGCCCGGCGGCTTCGGCGAACCCGCTCGTGGCCGGTTTGTGCGCCAGCGTGCGATCCGGGGCGGCTACCAGCTCGGCGTAGCTGCCGTTCTGCACGTGGTCCTTGCGCACGTACCCGACGACCTCGTCACCTTCCCGGTAGTCGGTCACGGCGGGGCCTGCTGCGCGAACGACCCCGGCGACGTCCCATCCCGGGATCAGCGGGAAGTGGTGCGGTAACGCGCCCTGCAGGTAGCCGCGGCGGATCTTCCAGTCCACCGGGTTCACCCCGGCGGCTCGCACCTCGACCAGCACTGCGTCCGGCCCCACCACCGGGTCCTCCACCGTCTGCGGGGACAGTACGTCTGCTTCTCCGAACTCGTTGATCACGACAGCCTTCATGCCCGGCACAACGCTGCCGATCCGGATGCCTATTCCCGCCGGTGCGCTGTGAGCCCGGGCACGAGCGCCACGAGTGACGCACCGGGCTACGTGATCAACCGTCCAGAGTGGCGCGTCCCCCCGCGTACGGGTACGTGCCGTTCAGGCGGTCGCCCGCGCGTGCTGTTCCCGGAGCGGCGCGCCCATCTCGTGCAGGTGCTCCAGGACGTGGCGGTAGGACCGCAGCAGCGTCGTCTGGCTGTAGGGGATCCCGTGCGTATCGCAGAAGCGCTGCACGATGGGCTGGGCGTGCTGCAGGTTCGGGCGCGGCATCCTCGGGAACAGGTGGTGCTCGATCTGGTAGTTGAGCCCGCCGAGTACGAAGTCGACGACCCTCCCGCCACGGATGTTGCGGGAGGTCAGCACCTGCTTGCGCAGGAAGTCGACCTTGTTCTCGCCGTTCATGGTGGGCATTCCCTTGTGGTTGGGCGCGAAGGCGCAGCCCATGTAGATGCCCCACAGTCCCTGGTGGACGACGATGAACACGACCGCGATCCCTGGGGACAGCACGAGGAATACAGCGGCAAGGTAGAGCACCGTATGGGTGAGCAGCAACGCGCCCTCGAGGCGGCGGGCCTTGACGTCGCCTCGGATCACGGCGAGGGCGCCGCCGACATGCAGGTTGATCCCTTCGAAAACGAGCATCGGGAAGAACAGCCATGCCTGGTTCCGGGCGACCCACCGGAGGAAACCGTTCTTCAGCCCGGCTTGCTTCTCGGTGAAGGCCAGTGCCGCGCTGTTGATGTCGGGATCGTGTTCCTCGTGGTTGGGATTGGCGTGATGGCGGTTGTGCGAGCTCATCCATGTCTCGTAGCTCATGCCGATCAGTCCGCCGTGGACAGTCCCGATGATGTCGTTGAAACGACGCCCCTGAAGGATCTGCTTGTGCCCCGCGTCGTGGCCGACGAACGCGAGCTGCGCGAACGTGACCGCCAGCAGCGCGGCGATGAACAGCTGCCACCAGCTGTCGCCGACGAACGCGAACGCGACCCATGCGCCTGCGAACACGAGCAGGTTCCCGATGATCTTGACTGTGTAGTACCCGTACCGGCGGCGAAGCAGTCCGGCTGCGCGGATTTCACGGGCCAGGGTCGCGAAGCCGCCACCGGTCGTGTCGCCGGTCTGGGGTGCGTGGATGGTGTTGATAATGACCTACCCTGATGTGTGCATCGGCTCCGATGTGCTCGACGGGCGCCCCGCCGGCTTCCCCTCGCGCCAGGCTCAGGGACGGTATGGAGACGAGACTCAGCGCGCGGGAACCGTACCCGGCGTGATGAACTGTGGTGAACGCAGTGCGCGCCTGCTGGCCGCGCCTGCTGGGAACCCGGTCTCTTCGCCGCTGATCAGGTGACTGAACTGTACGGGCTGGACGCGGCTCGCGTAATGCGTGTCGGCGCGGGATTGATACGTCGGCAATGAAGAACCTTACTGGTGGATGACAAAGTGCGATGCATACCGCGAGGGAGGCGTGAGCCGCCTTCAGCGGCTTGGTCGGTGGCCGTGCGGCCCCGGACGAGTTCCGCACCGGCTACGTCAGGTGCGGTAGCGAGAGGGTCGATCTACCCCGACGCCATCCACGCTACTCCCCATGTGCGGCTTCCGCTACCGGGCCCCGTCGGCAGGCCCCGTCGGCAGGCTTCCTCGGCAGCTACGGCCGGGCGGGTCCGTTCGCCGGGTCGCTGCGGACTGTGCGCGTGGCCAACTTGACGACGTGGGTGCTGGTGTGCTCCGCTGTAGGTGGTTCGATCGTTTTTGTGTTCGTGTTCATGCGCGCCCGCAAGAATGTGAGCGGGCGTAGTAGGAGTTCTCTCCGAGATTCCAAACCGCGCGCGGGACCCGAGGTAGTGAATGTCGTTACCTCGTCAGCTTTTTATATATTTTGGAGAGATTCTCATGACTCAGGGCACCGTGAAATGGTTCAACTCCGACAAGGGGTTCGGTTTCATCGCCCCCGATGACGGCGGCAGCGACGTCTTCGTGCACTACTCGGAAATTCAAGGCAGTGGCTTCCGTAGCTTGGATGACGACGCGCGCGTCGAGTTCGAGATCGGCGAGACCAGCAGGGGCCCGCAGGCTACCGGCGTGGCCGTCATCTGACGACCTCCAGCCCGGTCCGAGGGGCGCTCACCGAATGCGGTGGGCGCCCCTCGGCGTATGTGTAGCGCGTTCGCGCGCCCGGCTCATGTATCGGAATCCCGGCCGGTGATGTACCGGGAGGATCGCGCGGCGAGCTCGCGGCGATTGTCGACGGTACTGAACGTCGGTCGGGAGCCGCCCCAGTGCCGCCCCTCGACGATCGCTCGCACGAATGCGAGGACTTGCCCGGGTTCGGGGAGCGGTTCGTCGCCGAAGTAGGCGATGACTTCCGTCACGACGCCGGGCTCGGTCTCCACAGCGGCTTCCCAGCCGTGTTGCTCGCTCCACACCAGCATCAGGTCGTGATCCGGGTAGTTCGCCAGCCGCGTCGCCAGGGCCAGGTATGCCGTCGCCGTGTCGCTGACCTCGCAGGTCGTGCCCTCGACGGGGACGTCCAGCGCCTTGGCGACCGCATGCACGTAGGCGGCGAGCCCGCGACTCAGATCATCGGTGGTGTCGGCATCCATAGGTCTCACGATATGCCACGTCTCGGGCCCGGCACGGCGGCGCGTCGGACCACAGCTCTCGCCGGTGGTGAGCTCGTACTCGGCTCACGGCGCGTTCCGGGCCAGCAGCATCACCAGCAGCGCGACGAGGACCGCGGCGGTGACCGTGGCTACCCACGGCAGCACGCGCGCGGTGACCTTCCGTGTCGCAGGCATCGGTTCCGAGAGCGGGGCTTCGGTCCCCGCGACACGGTCGGTCGGCCATGCCATCCCATTGAGCATGCGGAAGTACGAACCGTTGTTCACCAGCACAGCGAGGTTGACGAACACCGCGAGGACTCCCCACCAGCCCATGGTGAGCGTCTGCGCCTGCACATCGCGGCACAGCGCGGTTCCGCACCCGCGGCACAGCACACCGGCGTAGCGTTCGGAGCGGTGGATGACCAGCAGACCGGTCAGCGAGCGGATGTCGATGCGGTTCGCCGGGATGTGGCCGCAGATCTCGCATCCGCGAGGTCGCGGCGGCTCCGCCCGGCTCGGTCCGTGTTCCGGTTCGTGGCCCGCCCTCGGCCGGGCGGGTGGTCCGAGCTGGATCGTGCGCCAGGCCTCGTTCAGCTCGGCCATGGCCCGCTGCGCCTCGCGCCGGGCCGGAGGCGCGGCATGCGCGTACCGGTCGGGGTGCACCATCTTGGCACGCCGCGTGTAGGCCTGGCGCGCCTGACGGAGCGAGGCGTGCGGGCCCACGCCGAGGATGCGGCGTGCGGTGCTGTCATCCATGATCGTCGTTTCACCCTCCGCGCAGGGTGCCGGATCCCGGTACCTTTCGAACCGGTGTAGCCGAAGCGGCGGGTGATGTCGAGCCTCAGCCGGCGCCGGGCGTGGTCATGGCGCGATGGACAGCAACGCGTCGACCTTCCCGCGCGGCTCGCCGCGCGCCGCGGCGTTCGCCGCGAGGATCCCTGCGAACGCCGCGCACCACTGCCACAGCCGGTGAGGATCCACCTGCAGAGCCGAGGACAGCTCCCGGCACCGTGCGGGCCAGTCCTGCGGGGTCGGCGGCCACAGCACCCAGTCGATCGCGTCGAACGCGCGGTCACCCACGCAGGGGCGCGGGTCGATCGCGACGGCACCGCGAGCGGCATCCCCTGGCAGGACGTTGCCGGGATGCAGGTCCCCGTGCAGCAGGGCCGGGGGCTCGCTGTCTGCGGCCAGCGCCCGTGCCAGCTTGGCGCCTCGTTCCAGGCGTCCGGTGGGAACGGCGTGCGTGCTTGCGGCATCGGACCGGTGCTGCTCGAACCCCCGGTCGACGATGCGCTCGACACGCTGGGCGAGCGGTACGACGCCGGACCCGACGATCGGGCTCCCGGTGCTGTGCAGTGCCGTGATGAGGCCGGCGATCTCGCGAAGTGGCACGGCGTCGGCTGTCTCTGCCGCCGGGCTCCCGGCCGGAATGGCCTCCAGGAGCAGGGCGCCGCTCGCGGCGTCGTACTCCCAGACCCGCGGGACCCTGCCCGATACGTGCCAGCTCCGCAGGGCGAACGCCTCGGCCTCGGCGATGCCCGTGTCGGGGGTCAGCTTGAGTATCGCCCGCTGGACACCGCCCCGGGAGCAGCGCACGACCAGCGACGTGTTCCCGCTCCCCACAGCTGCTTCCAATACCAGGTCCCAGCGCGTGGCCAGCTCGCCGAGCGTGTCGGGTAGCTGCCGCCACCACGGCAGTACCCGCTCGCCGAAGCGTGTGTACAGGCGCGAGCGTGTCCCGTCGAGCGCGTCCGAGGAGAGGTCCACGAGGCCACGATGCCACCAGGGACGTCCTGGAGCCGCGCGCGACACCGCGCGCCGCGCGGCCCGCTGGTAGGCTGCCGCCTCGCCATGACAGACGCCGTGTTACCCGCCGCCGCCTTCGTCGTGGGCGCGGCGTTGCTGGTGGCGACGGTGCTGAGCGTGCTGTGGACGCTGGTCGTGCCGCGCGCGACCCCGTCGAGGCTGGCCGAGAGCGTGATCGCCGCCGTGCGCCTGCTGTTCGTCGCCTCGGCCTGGCCCTGGCGCACGTTCCGGGCCAAGGACCGCATCCTGGCCATGCAACCGCCGGTGAGCCTGCTGGCGTTGCTCGTGGTCTGGCTGGCGCTGCTCGCGCTGGCGCACGCGCTGCTCGCTCAGCCGTGGAGCGACGTCGGGGTGCAGGCGATGCTGTCCGCCATGACCGCGTCGGTGCTGGGGCTGGACACCGCGGGTGACGGCGGGGCCGTCCGCGTCGCGTCGATGTCCGCGGTACTGGCAGGCCTGATCGTCCTCGCCCTGCTCATCGGCTACCTACCCACCCTCTACAGCGCGTTCAACCAGCGCGAGCAACTGGTCAGTCTGCTGGAGACCCGCGCGAGCAGCCCGGCTTGGGGTGTGGAGCTGCTGGCAAGGGCCGCCCGCGACGGCACGCTCGCGGACATGCCGGAGCTGTACGCGGCGTGGGAGTCCTGGGCCGCCGACGTCGGCGAGACGCACACCAGCTACCCGATCCTGGCCGCGTTCCGCTCCCCGCATCCGGATCGGTCGTGGCTGACGTCGCTGCTTGCCGTGCTGGACGCCGCCGCGCTCGAGCACGCGCTGCGCCCCGCCACCGCACCGGTATCGGCTCGGCTGACCATGCGCACCGGTTTCATGGCGTTGCGTGCCGTCGCCGATGTGCTCGGGATCGACCACGACCCGGACCCCGACCCCGACGACGACATCCGGCTTACCCGCGGGGAGTTCGACGAGGCGGTGCGGCGGCTGCGCGCCGTGGGATTCCCCGCCGAACGCACCGCCGAGGAAGCGTGGCCGCACTTCCGTGGCTGGCGGGTCAACTACGAGGAGGTCGTCCACGGTCTCGCCGCGTGGTTGCACGCACCACCCGCCCCGTGGTCGGGACCGCGCCCACGCGCGCTGACCGAGTCCGTGCTGCCGGTCCGGCCGGAGGACCGTAAGCCGCGAGGCCGTGACTGAACGCGCTCCGTTGTCCACACTGGTTGCATGACAGACGAGAGCGATACCTGCGCGGTGGCGCACGGTGAGCGGGCGGCGCAGGGCACGGACCGCGCGCTGGTGGCGGTGTTCGCCTCACCCGTCGCGGGTTACCTGCTGCGCTACGCGCGGGACGTGGGGTTCCGGGTGGCGCTTCTGGAACCGGACGCGGAACGGGCAGGCGAGATGGACGGTGCCGCGCTTCCGGTCACGTCCGCGGCCACCGGCCTGGATGCGAACACCGACGTGGTGGTGACCGACCACCACCGTGGTGAGCTCGGCACGGTCCTGCGTGACGTGCTCGCGGAGCCTGTGCGCTGGGTCGGCGTGTTGGGCAACCCCCGGCACGAGGGGCCGCACGTCGCCGCGCTGCGCGAGCTCGGCGTGCCGCAGGCCGAGATCGACCGGGTACACCGGCCGATCGGGTTGAACATCGGTTCCCGTACCCCGCCGGAGATCGCCGTGGCCACGGTCGCCGGGTTGCTTGCCGACCGCAACGGCACGGACGCGGGATTTCTCGGACGCAGGGAGGCTCACGCGTAGCTCGGCGTGTGGACCCCGTCCTTGTCCCCGGAAGCCGCTGGTGACCTGTGGACGGTGGCTGCCAACGGCCCTCAGGGTCGGGAGGCTCGTCGCGCGGGCGTGTGAACAATTCCATCGGGTCGCAGCGTCCGGGTGTGACGCAGGTCGCAGCGTATGCCGGCGGAGTAGGCGACGCTGGACGGGCTATGACCGTACCCGGCCTGCGTCCGATCGCTCCGTCCCTGACGCCGTTCCCCGACTCCGACTACCCCGAGCACCCGTACCCGGGTGCCCGTCCCGACTGCTCGTTCGTGCATCTGGACCGGACCGGGTACCCGCTGCGCCCCGACAGCACCGCGCCGTCCGGTTGGCGAGTGGGCACGGGAGCCGTCGGGGCGCCCTGCCTGAACATGTGGTTGGCCGAGCGCGGCTGCGATCCGCTTGACGCGCGCTACCCCGTGCTGGCTTACGGGTCGAACGTGTGTCCCGAGAAGATCACCTGGTTGCGTTCACGGCTCGGGCTGACCGGCCCGGCCGTTGTGCTGCGCGCGGAGTGCAGCGGTGTGGCTGCGGCGTGGTCGGCGGGTCACCGTCCCCGGGACGGGCAGCGACCGGCCGTGCTCACGGCCGCGCCGGGCGTGACCGAGCAGCACGCCGTCTGGTTCGCCACGCCCGAGCAGCGCCGCGTGCTGGATCTGTGCGAAGGGCGCGGTAGCCGCTACCGTCTGGTACGCCTGCACGACGACGCGGCGCGTATCCGCCTGGATGACGGCACCGAACCGGGGCCGGTGCTCGCCTACACGGCCGCGACAGCGGAGATGACCCCGTTGCTCGTGGACGGTAGACCGGTGCGCTGCACCGAGCTGGACCAGCACGGGGCGGTGAACCTGGGCGGATCGCCCGCGGAAGCGGACGGGCTCTCCTGCACGGAGATCACGGGCGAGCCGTAGTGACCGCCGGGCTGTCCCCGACAGTGTGACCGATCCCGCGCGCGGAAAGCGTTCGCTGCCTTACTGTTAGCGTAGGCTGGCCTTATCTGATAGAAGTTAGGTTAGGCTCACCTTGCTGAATGGGAACGAGGTAGTGACACACGCGATCGAACAGCAACGCACCCGGCAGGTGCCGCGCTACCGGCTCTACCCGGTGGAGGTGGCGGCCAGGGCGTCCGTCGGCCCCAGCTTCGTGCGCGTGACGCTGGCCGGGGACAGCCTGCGGAGCTTCGGCGCGACCGGTGCCGATCAGCGGGTGAAACTGGTACTTCCGCGGTCCGGTTGCGCGCTTCCGGAGGTCCCCGAGGGCGTGGACTGGTACGCGGCGTGGCGGGAGCTCGCCGAGGACCGTCGCCCCGTACTGCGGACCTATACGGTGCGGGCCTTCCGCCCGGAGCGCGGCGAGCTGGATATCGACTTCGTGTTGCACGGCTCCGGCAGGCGGCACGGCGGTCCGGCCTCGGCCTGGGCGGCAGGCGCGGGGGTCGGCGAACGGGTAGGCATCCTGGGGCCGGACCGGCCTGGGGCCGGACGTATGTGGGGACGCGAGTGGGACCCACCGGGGTGTGCGTGCCGGTTCATGCTCGCAGGCGACGAGACGGCGGTCCCTGCGATCGGTGCGATCGTCGAAGGTCTACCGGCCGACGCGCGCGGCATCGTGTGCGTCGAGGTCCCGACCGAGCGTGATCGCCAGCCCTGGCACGCGCCTGCCGGGGTCCAGCTGCGGTGGCTGGCTCGCAGGCGTGCGGGTGGTCCCGTCCCCCGCGGTTCGCTGCTCGCGCCCGAGGTGGCACGGGCGCTGGGGGAGATGCGCGGGGCGGCGGGGTGTCCTGGCATGTGCGAGCCCGTCCCGACGCGGGGCGAGGCAGCGGTGCTGTGGGACGTCCCGGAGCACGGCGACTCCGAGGTGCGGGGCGAGGAGTTCTACGGCTGGTTCGCGGGGGAGGCCGGGCTGGTGAAGCGGCTGCGCAGGCTCGTACTCGCCGAGCACGGCGTGCCGAGGAAGTCGGTGGCGTTCATGGGGTACTGGAAGGACGAGCGCCCGAGCGGGCAACCCGCTTGACGGGCACGGACATCCGGAGCGCTACCGGCGCGCGCCTGCCTCACTCGACCCGCGAACGCAGCAGGCAGCAGCTCTCGTACCTCGTGGCGGAGCCGCACCAGCAGTCGTCCTCGCGCTCCGGTGGCCATCTCGTGCCGCCACCCTGGTCCGCGAGTAGTTCTCCGTACTCGTCGACCAGCTCCAGGTCGTCGTCGCCCGCATCGCGCTCGGCGACGAACGCGAGCACGTCCGCGGCCGACCCCGCGACGAGATGGAGGTGCCGCACGCCCTGCTCCGCATAGGCAGCCAGGGCGCGTTCGGTCCACATCCGGTGATCGTCCCAGCTGGGTCCCGTCACGGTCGCCAGCTCCGGCCACTCCTTGGTGAGCTGGTCGAACTCCTGCCGCGGCCAGTAGACGAGGGTGAACTCGTCACCGTCCAGGGAGTCCAGCCCGTACAGCTCCGGCTCGTCCACGTCGCCGGTGTCCTCGGCGTCCTCGGATTCGTCGGCGAGCTCCTCTGCCACCTCGTCGAGCTCGTCGGGTTCCAGGTCGAGCTCGCGCCGCAAATCGTGGCGCTGCCTGGCGAGCGCGACGAGCACCGCCGGGTCCGCGGATGCCTCGCCATCCTCCGCGTCCGTGCGGTCGCCGTCCTGGAATCGTGCGAGCACGACCCTCATGGCCTCGGTCAGCCACTGCTCGGCCAGCTCCGCGCGGTCGCAGGCCTCGAGGGTGTCGCGCAGGTAGTCGACCGCTGACGGGTCGGTGGCCAGCAGCGGCCGCAGCGCATCGAGCTCGGACATACCCTCGACCTCGCGGCCGAGCTGAACCAGGATCTCGGCACGCAACGCGCGGGGGTATCCCTGCTGCTCGGCGGGCTGCTGGGCGCCTGCCAGCGCGCGCTCGGTCAGCTCGAGCGCGGTGTCCAGGTCGCCCTGCCACTGGCTGATCTCCGCCGCGAGCTCCAGCGCGTAGCCCTCGCTCGCGGGGTCGGCGAGCCTGCCCTGCTCGATGATGTCCAGCAGCTCCGCCAGGATCGGTTGCGGGTCGTCGGCCCGGAGTGCCTCGGCACCCATCGCGTCGAGTTCGTCCTCGCTGACGAGGTTCGTGGAAGGCATGCCGAGCATTATCGCGCGTGCTGACGAATGTTCGGATGGCGGCTTCCCCGGAGGAGCGTCCTGTCTCATGATGGCCGGATGCGGAGATCGTTGAGCGCCGTCTCGCTGGTTCCTGCCGCCGTCGCCGGTCTCGTGCTGACGGCACCGGCGGCCGCCGATGACTACAGCGACCCCGCCTACGCCGAGTTCGACGCGGACAACGTGGCTCGATCCAGCGTGCGGGGGACGCAACGGGCACAGCTGACCGACCCGGAGTACCACGCCGCGCTGGCGCCGCTCGCGGCGCGGACATGGCTGGAGAACCTGGGAGGGCAGGTCGAGGGCCTGCGACACGGGCGCGTCTACACCGGGCTCGGGCGGCTTGTCCCCGGTGGGGCGGTGGGCGACCCGCAGGACTATCACGACGTGCGGCCGGTCGACGTCAGCTTCGTGTCCCGGACCGGGGCCGAGCTGCACGGGCACCTGTTCTGGGACGGCGAGCAGGGACCACATCCCGGCGTGGTGATCACGCCCGGTTCCATCCAGGGTATGCAGCAGAGTTACTGGTGGGCGGCGCGCACGCTCGCGCGCAACGGCTACCTGGTACTCACCTGGGACGCGCAGGGGCAGGGCGACAGCGAGGGGTTCGGGCACGACCCCGGATCCCCCGTACCGGCTCCGGACGGCGTCCCGTCGCAGCAAGAGGCGAACTTCGACGAGGGAA
Organism: Haloechinothrix alba; assembly: GCF_900188115.1. GTDB lineage: Bacteria > Actinomycetota > Actinomycetes > Mycobacteriales > Pseudonocardiaceae > Haloechinothrix > Haloechinothrix alba. The sequence goes on from NZ_FZNW01000001.1 coordinate 266,505, forward strand.
CGATCGACGCGTTGCGCTTCCTGCTGTCCGAGGAGGACGACCCCTACGTGCCGGGTGGCTGGGAGGACGACGATGCGGACGCGGTCCGCGCCAAGGGCCAGGGCACGCTCCACTGGTCGAACCCGCTCGCGGAGGTCCTCGACGCGACCGAGGTGGGGTTGGCCGGGCACTCGCTCGGTGCCCGAGCGGTGTCGAAGGTGCAGGAGTGCTCCGGCTCCGGTCAACGGTGGCGCAGCGCCGAGCTGTGTGGCGGGCGGCCGTACCCGATCCGTGCGGTGGTGGCGTGGGACGCGCTGGCCGCGAACGTCACGCCGGTCGTGCCTGCGATGAACCAGCAGGCGGACGGGTACTTCCTCACCCCGCAGCCTGCGCCACGAGCCCCGGACCCCACCGGGCATCTCGACGCGTTCGACCGGTGGCGCCAGGCGGGGGTGGACGTCTACGACATCACCGTTCGGGGTGGCACCCACGTGGAGTGGAACGAGATCCCCTACATCCTGCCCACCACCACCTACGGCACCCGGCAGGTCGGCTACTACACGCTCGCCTGGTTCGAGCGCCACTTACGCCCCGAACCCGAACGTCGCGAGCTGGGGACCGAAGCGCTGCTGGACGGGCCGGTACCGGACGGCCACACCGGCGGCGCGGACGAGTACCCGTGGCGCGCGAACTTCTTCTCCGCGCGGTACCCGGGAGCGTTCGACTTCACGGGGCCGGACGGGAACCGGCACGCGGCCGAGGACCTGCGCGCCTACGCGGGACTCTCCCCGGTGGGGGACTGGGCGGGCGCCAACGCCGACCGGCCCGACGAGCGACCGCCGGGCTGACCTTCCCAGGCACCGGAAGGTCCGTCCGGGCAGGAGCCGGGGCCGGTCGCGGTGGGGTCGCGCCCCTGCTGCCGTCATTCGCCGGGTTTGACGGCAACCAGGGATATGCTCTTGACCCCGAAGGTCTCCGTGGCATTGCGGGCGCTGTCGGTCAGGAACCGGTACGGCTTCCGGCGCTGTACCTCGACGCGCAGGCCCGCGCTCTCGATCGCGTTCCGGTAGGTGTCCTGCTGTGCCGCGCCGCCGATGCAGGAGGCCCACAGGTCCGCGTTACCCACGATCGCCTCGGTCAGCTGCTGTTCGCTGACGATGTCGGCGATGGCCAGCTTCCCGCCCGGCCGCAGCACCCGGGCGCTCTCGGCGAACACGGCCGCCTTGTCCGGGCACAGGTTGATGACGCCGTTGGAGATGATCCGGTCCACGGACGCGTCCTTGGCCGGGAGCCGTTCGATGCGCTCGTGCCGGAACTGTACGTGGTCGATGCCCGCGGCCGTGGCTAGCCGGCGTGCCTTGGTCAGCTGTTGCGGGGTGAAGTCCACGCCGAGCACCATGCCGTCCGTTCCGGTGAGCTCCGCGGCGAGAAAGGAGTCCATTCCGGATCCACTTCCGAGGTCGATCACCCGCTGTCCCGGCCGGATGTCGGCGAGATCGAGGAAGTGGCCGACCCCGGCGAAGGAGTCGATCGACTCGGCCGGGATCCGGTCGAGCAACGCGGGTTCGTAACCGAGGTGCTCGGCGAGCCGGCGACCTGTCTCGAAGTGGTACGTACCGTGCGGCTCCTCCGCCACCAGCCGGTACATCTCCTTGACCTTCGTTTCGAGCTCGTGCGTGTTGACTGTCGACGTCATCGTGACTCCTCGGGCCGGATGCGGTGGTTGTCGATGGTGCTGACGCCGCCTGTGTGTGCCGTATTGCATCGGCGCATCGCAATACGGCGGCCGTGCAGGGCGTCCAACCCGTATCGCTACTCGCCTGAAGGGACCCAAGGACATGACCGAGACAGTGACGACGCGCAATGGCATCAACGTCGACCAGTTGCTGGAGACCATCTCAGCCGTGCAGGCCGATCCGACCGTCGCCGGGTTCACGTTCCGCGCATCCAGCCAGTGGCAGGGCGGCACGTACAACACCGGTGCGATTGGACGGTTCACGCATGCCGGGAACGAGGACGGGTCCCGGGCGGAACCCTTCCACCTCACCGGCGACGAGCCCCCGGTGCTGCTCGGTGAGAACAGGGGACCGAACGCGGTGGAGCTGCTGCTGCAAGCGCTCGGCTTCTGCTACGCCGTCGGCTACGTAGCCAACGCGGCCGCGCGGGGCATCGAGATCGACTCGATGGAGTACGAGGTGGAAGGGGATATCGACCTCCGGTCGTTCCTCGGGCTCGAGGGGAGGCGGGCAGGGTTCACCGAGATCCGTGCCACGGCCAGGGTCTCCAGCCCCAACGCGACACGGGACCAGCTGACCGAGCTGTGCCAGTACGTGCAGGACACCTCGCCGGTGCGGGACTGCCTTGCCAATGCGGTGCCGGTGACCACGACACTCGCGGTGGACTGAACCGGCATAGAAATGAGGAACCGGACGAATCGTTATAATGATCTCCGGATCCGGGTGCAATAATTGGCGACTCCTACCCGTCTCAAGGATGTGACTCAGGTGGGCGTGGCGCATACGGAGGCCGAGCAGGCGGAACGGTTCCGCCTGCTCGCCCGCGAGCAGCTACCTCGCCTGTACGGCATCGCACGCAAGCTCGTCGGTCGTGAGGCCGAGGATGCCGTGCAGGACTGCTTGCTCAAGGCGTTCCAGAAGCTGGGGCAGCTCAACGACGAGTCGGCGGCGCCCGCATGGCTGGCCAGCATCCTGGTGAACTGCTGTCGCGATCGCGGGCGGAACAAGGGCAGGCGCCCGGAGGAGCTCAACTTCGAGGACGTCGAGGAGTTCTCGCTGTACCGCAAGATCGCCTACGAGGATCCGTTCCCGTACTCGGACTCGCTGCACCTGGACTTCCTCGAGGAGTTCACGGCCGAGGACGTGCGGTCGGTACTGATGCGTCTGGCAGAGCTGTATCGCGTCCCGCTCGTCCTCGTCTACATGGAAGGCTTCCTCGTCCGGGAGGTGGCCGAGATTCTCGAAGCTCCCGTCGGCACGGTCCTGGCCCGCCTGCATCGCGGACGCAAGCTTTTCGAGAAGCAGATGTGGTCCTACGCCGCGGACCACGGCCTGCTGAGGGAGGCAGCGCGATGATCAGTTGCTCGGAAGCTGTCAGGCAGCTCTGGGAGTACCTCGACGGCCTGGTCGGGGAGCTCGAGCACGCATCGATCGAAGCTCATCTGGCGCGCTGCCGCCGTTGCTGCGGTGAGCTCGAGTTCGCCAAGGAACTGCGCGGCACGCTCGAGCGCGCGAGTGAGGTGGATGTCCCGGACGCCGTGCTGCGGCGGCTGACGCAGACCTTGGAGGACCTGGAGCCATGACACGCGACCTGATGAACACCGCGGAGGTGAAGGAGCTCGTCCGCGACGCGTACCGGAACGTACCGCCGACCACGGAGGCGGTGGCGCGCAAGCTGTACAGCGAGGACGAGCTCGCCCGGATACCCCGGAGCGCCGTGCAGCGCGCTCTCGGCGTGGCCAACCACATGCGCCACGCCGGTATCCGGCCCGGTGAGACCGTGCTCGACCTGGGCAGCGGGGGTGGCATCGACACCGTACTCGCCGCGCAGCACACCGGCCCGACCGGCGATGTCATCGCGCTGGACTTCCTGCCCGAGATGCTGGAACGCACGGCCACGGCGGCGGCCGAGGCGGGCCTGCGCAACGTGCGCACCCTGGACGGTGAGCTGGAAGCGATCCCGCTGCCCGAGGACAGCGTCGACGTGATCATCTCCAACGGTGTGGTGAACCTGGCGGCGCGTAAGGCGCGGGTGATGGCCGAGTGCGCGCGGGTGCTGCGTCCGGGCGGGCGGCTGTGCGTCTCCGATCTCACGGTGGCCCAGGACGAGCTTCCGGCGGAGGTCCTCACCCAGCCTGCCGCGTGGGCCGGGTGCGTCGCGGGCTCGCTCGAGGAGGGCGACTTCGTGACCAAGCTCGAGCGGGCGGGGTTCTCCGGCATCGAGGTGCTCAGCAGGGAACCGATGAGCATCGACGACTGCGCGCTGTACCCGCTGTTCTCCGACGAGGTGATCCGCCTGATGCGCGAGCTGATCCCCGCCGAGCGGCATTCCGCGGTCGCCACCTCGATCGTGCTCGCCGCAGGCATGCCCGCGGACCGTTGACCGGTCCACCCCACCCACCCCGGAGGTGGGAGCCCAATGTGACACTCGGCTCCTTCTACAGCTCCAAGGTCACATTGGGCTCCTTCACCGGGTGCGGGTGACCCAGCTCGGACAGCCACCGGCGGAACAGGCGGTGCAGCGCCTCGGAGCCGACCAGCTCGCCGTGTTCACCGAACTCCTTGGGGTACAGCAGGAAACCGTGGTTCTGCTGCCCGCCGAGACCGCCGTGCGATCCCACGTGCGGTTCGAACGGCGATGCGTTGTCGGTCTCCGGATCGTAGCGACTGTTGATCATGATGTCGGCGCAGTGCGGGAAGGTGTCCATGCGCCGCACCAGCTCGGCCGCGTGTGGCCCGTAGTCGGCCAGCGGGTCCGCACCGATGACGACGCCGCTGGCCAGGCGATGGACACCGTCCCTGCCGAGCACGACGGGGCCGAGCTCCGAGCTGTGTACCAGCAGGAACCCGATGCCCGGATGATCGACGAGGGTGGGAAGCAGCCGGGGGTAGTGCCGCTCGACGGTCTCCAGGTCCACACGCCCCTCGTGCCCGGTGAAGGACACGAGGGCAAGGTGCCCGGACGCGAGCGTCAGCACATCGTACGAGCTGCTCCCCGCACCTTCCGCGTCTATTGTGGACTCCAGCCGGTCGACCCTGGAGCGCAGGCGGCGCGCGACGAAGCCGTCATGGGTGGCGGCCTCGGCGACAGCGGCGCCGACCTGCCACCCCTCGGCGCTCATCCGCGAGTCCTGCTCCCGGACACGTCCGCCGTCCTCGCTGTCGCACAACCGCGCGACCAAGGCGGCGATCGGCTCGCCGAATCGACCGGCGAATGCCCAGCCCTGGGTCTGTCCGTGATCGGACAGCAGCACGATGCGGTAGTCCCGTGGCGCGAGCTCGGCCGCGCGCCAGAGCCTGCCGATCTGCTGGTCGATCGCGCGCAACGTGGCCAGGGTGTCGAAACGCTCGATCCCGGAATGGTGCGCGACCTCGTCGTAGCCGACGAAGTCGGCGTACACGACGGACCTTCCGGCGAGGATGTCCTCCAGAACCGCGAAGGCGACCACATCGCGCGAGAGCACGGTGATGCTGGCGCGCTTGAACGGGTACAACCCGCCCCTGTCCACCCGGGGTCGCACGTTCGCCCTGCGCTGCCCTGCCGCGGCCATGACCTCGCGGCAGACCTCGGCGGCGGCGGAAGCCACGGTACGTACCGCGTTGAGGGGATTGGCGAAGTAGGTGTAGTACCCGGCCCCGATCCGGTCGGTGCCCGCGCGGCGCAGCCCTTTCGGCAGCAGCAGCGCCACCGAGCTCATGGTGAGGCTGGCACGGGAGGCGTCACCGGTGAACATGTTCCCGCGGCTGGCGCCGTCCACGGCCAGCAGGCCGCGCCCGTCGGAGTTGCGGCGCTCGATCTCGGTGGCGGCGCGGGGGCTCGAGCAGGTCATCACCCTGCCGCTGTCCTTCTCGTACCAGCGGTAACCGGGGATGTCGTGACTGGACCCGTGCAGGATGCCGCACATGCTCGCGCCGGTCTGCGCGCTCCAGTCGGTGTGCCACGAGGTCAACGTGTGGCTGCCCTCGTCCAACCACTGCGCGAGGGTGGGCATGTTGCCGTCCCGGATGGCTCGCCGCGCCACCTGGTAGCTCAGCCCGTCGACCTGCAGGAACAGCATGCCGGGCGGCGCGTCGCTGCCGACTGGACGGGACCGCTTGCTGCGCCATGCCGCGCGGCGGAAGAAGATCTCGTCCTCGTCGATGGCGAGCAGGCTGCTGACCGCCCCTCCCACCGCGGATATGGCGATGACCACGATCAGCGCGGTGTGCAGGTCGTCGATGTGCACACCGGGCACGGCGTAGAAGGCGACCAGTGTCGCCGCGCCGAGCAGCAGGAAGCCGGCCAGCCCGAGGGTATGGAACACCACAGGAAGGGCCACCCGCATCACGACGGGCCACACCCCGGCCACGAGCACGCCGAGCAGCAGCGCGCTCACCGTCGGCTGCCACCACTGGTCCATCGCGAAGCCAGGCAGCAGTGCCTGCAGCACGTACAGTGCGCCGGTGACCGCCAGCCAGACCAGCAGCGCGCGGGTCAGCGAACGCCCGCCGCGGATGAGCCTGCCCCGTGTCCCGCGGGTGTTCATCCGGTACCTCCCGCCTCTCGGGTAGCCGGTCGCGATGCCTGCTTTCCGGGTTGGCGCCTCCGGGCGCGGCGAGCTCCGGCCGCACGGCGAGGCCTGCGGTGCGCGTGATCCGGGCCGTGCCACGGAACCTCGCGCGCCCGCCTCATTCCTCGACGCCGGGAAGGTAGGAGTTCATCCTCCGTACCAGGTGTGCCAGCTCGGGCACCTCGATCACCTCGCGTCCGGCCGCGGCCAGCAGCTCGGCACCCTCGCAGTCGACGAACACGTTCGGCTCCCGCCAGGCGAACACGACGCGGGGGATCCCGGCGTCGAGTATGAGCCGTGTGCAGCTGGTCGGGCGCGAGGCACGGGTGCTGCAGGGCTCGAGCGAGCTGTAGATGGTCGCCCCGCCCAGCCGGGCGCCGGTTGCGGGGAGCTTGGCCAGCGCTGACTCCTCCGCGTGGTTGTGCGCGTCCCCTTCGCGGGAGTGGCCGGTGGCGAGTACCTCGCCTCCGGCGTCCGCGATGATGCAGCCCACCGAGAACGTCGTTCCGGGTGGGCAGCGCTGCGCCAGCTCGATGGCCCGGCGTAGCAGCGCGAGGTCGGCCTCGGTAGCGGTACGCGCGGTGTGCTCAGTCATCGTCTCGCCCGATCACATAACGCAGGAGCACGACATCTCCCATTGTCCTCGTCTCGGCCAGCCGTAGCAGGCCCGCGGTTGCGGGGCCCGGGTGCGGCAGGCGCGGCGCCTCGGGATCGCCGAGGAACACCGGCGCGTACACCAGGTGCAGCTCGTCGGCGGCTCCGGCGTCGAGGAACTGGGTGAGTATCCGTGTGCCGCCCTCCACGAGTAGCCGCTCGATCCCGCGCGCGGACAGATCCGCGAGGACCAGGGACAGGTCGACGGGCTCGCCTGCCTCGACAACGGTGGCCAGCCCGTCCAGCGTGTCACGCAGGCGGTCGGCCGCCGGTCCCGCGGCGGTGTAGACGAGCTTGTCGCAGGTGCCGGTGGTGAAGAACCGGGCTGTGGGGTCGAGGTCGCCACGGCTGGTGACGGCCACCTTGGTGGGGTTCTCCTTGCGTCCCGCCTCCAGCCGCGACTGCCTGCGCTGCGGGGAGCGCACAAGGAGCCGCGGGTCGTCGCTGCGAACCGTGTGCGCGCCCACCAGGATGGCGTCAGCCTCCGCGCGGACTCCGTCGACCCGGTCGAGGTCCTCCTCATTGGACAGAACGAGGCGCGTGTCGCCTGCGTCGTCGATGTAGCCGTCCAGCGAGGAGGCGACCGAGAGCACGACGTACGGGCGGGGGCTCATGAGGGGTGGATCCTCCTTCCGGGGCGGCCACGAGCCCGAGCCTACGCCCCTCAGCCGTCCGGGCCCGGCCACTGTTCGCGTGACCAGGCCATTTCCCAGAAGGCCAGCTCGTACCGGCTGCTGCTGAGGAAGACGTCCCGGACGCGGTTACGACCGGACTCCGGCAGCTCCGCGCCGATGCGGTCGGTCAGTGTACGCAGCCAGTCCACCAGCTCGGTGAACTCGGAGGACGCGTACATCTCGATCCAGCGAGCGTAGTCGCCGTCGTCGGGAGCACCACGCTCGGCGAGGCCCCTGCCGATCTCGCTGAACCCCCACATGCACGGCAGCAGAGCGGCCAGCAGGTCGGCGAAGTCGCCGATGGTGGCGGTCCGCAGCATGAAGTCGGTGTACCCGCGCGTGGTGGGGGCCATCCGCTCGCGTTCCAGCTTGGCCGGGTCGATACCGATGTCGGTGCAGTACGAGCGGTGCAGCGACATCTCCTGGTGCAGCGTCTCGTGTACGAGGTTGCAGAACTGGCCCATCGTCTCCAGGTCAGGTGCCCGGGCGGTGGCCAGCGCGAGCAGGCGCGAGAACTCGATGAGGAAGAGGTAGTCCTGGCGGATCCAGAAGCGGAACCGCTCCTTGTCCAGGGTCCCGTCGCCGATGCCCCGCACGAAGGGGTGGTTGTGCTGGGCCTGCCAGATCTCGTCGGCGCTCGCGCGCAGCTCCTCGCTCAGCCCTGTCATGGGCCGTCTCCCTTCGGTCGCTCGTTGCAGGCGTCCCAGAACATCTGCTCGTAGGCCTGCAGCAGGCGGGCTGCCCTGCGTGCGCGCAGCGGGGAGTCACCGCAGGAGAGGCCCTCATCGACCACGGCGAGCGCCTGTGACTCGAAGTCGGGCGGCGGGGTGGCGAAGAACTCGAAGAACCCGACGACGTCGTCGGGTGCGCTGTAGGACGCGCGCAGCGCGGCCGCGACCTGAGCGCAGTTCGCGCCCCACGCGGCGAGGTTGGTGAGGAACGCGAGAGCGACTTCGGCACGGCTCCCGTTCAGCGCCAGCCACGAGACGTACGACGGGTATGCCTGCGCCTCGGGACGCGGCTCGTGCATGCGGAAGTCACCGCTGGTCATCCCGAGCCAGTCCGCGAACGTCCCGAGCTTGCCGAGCGCCGTGCCTTCCCCTTCCGCCATGGTCAGGAAGAACTCGCCGGCGAGCCCGCTGGAGAACCGGGTGGCCAGCTGCGCGAAGCTCCTGCGATCGCTGGAGACGATCACATGCTGCTCCCCGGCGAGGGCCCGGAGCTGGTGCTGGGTGATCTCCCCGGCCCGCAAGCGATCGAGGAACGGGTGCTCGCGGATGGCGGCGTCGGACTCGGCGAGCTCGCGCCGCGCCTCATCGAACAGCTCACGGGCAGTGGTACCAGACGGTTCGCTCATCGCTGCTCCATTCCTTCCGGTGCCTGTGTTCTGTCTACGCGACACAACGCGCCCTTCGCGACCCACCCACCCGGTCAGGGTGGGAGCCGAATGTCACGTTCGGCTCCTTCTCGGGCTGTTGCGTAATTGCGGCGTGTCCGGCTGACGGGGTTTGATCGTTTTGTCAGGCTTGGGGTATGGCGAAGCGGTATCGGCCGGTGGAGCGGGATCAGGGATTCCTGCTGCCGCCGGACATGCGGGATTGGCTTCCCGCTGACCATCCGGTGTGGCTGTTGGTCACGGTGGTGTCGCAGCATTTGGATACCTCGGCGGTGCACCGGCACCGCAAGGTGGGCGGGGCGGGCCGGGCCGCGTATGACCCGGACATGCTGTTGACGCTGTTGATTTGGGCGTGGGCGCGGGGTGAGCGGTCGTCGCGGCGGATCGAGCGACTGTGTCAGGAGGACGTGTCGTTTCGGGTGATCTGTGCTGGCGACGCGCCCGATCATGTGACGCTGTCGCGGTTTCGCGCGGCGCTGGGCGCGGTGACGGCGGAGCTGTTCGCGCAGGTCCTGCGGCTGTGCGCGCGGCTGGGGATGGGCCGGCTGGATACCATCGCGTTGGACGGGGTGAAGATCGCGGCGAACGCGTCGGCCACGGCGAGCCGCGACGTCGACGGGCTGCGTCGGCTGGCGGAGCGGATCGTGGACGAGCACGCCACGACCGACGAGGCCGAGGACGCGCTGTGCGGGCCGTGCCGCGGGGACGAGGTGCCCGCCGAGGCGGCTCACCCCCGCACACGCCCGGAGCGGATCCGCGCGGCACTGAGCGAGCTGCAGGCCGAGGAGGCCGCCGTGGAGGAGGCCCGCCGGCAACGCGAGGAGCGGGTGGCCGCCGATCCTCGGGTCGATGCCGACGCTGACGGTCCCACCCCGACCGGGCGGGTTCCTGAGCAGATCGAGGTGGCCGCCGCGGAGCGGGAGTTGGCCCGCGCGGTCACCGACCAGCAGGCCAAGATCGAGTCGTATCCGCAGCGGGCGGCCGAGGCCGAGGCGGCCGGTCGCCCGACCCCGTTGAAGCCGCCGACGCCGGTGGAGCAGCACTACCGGGTCCGCAAGGGCCGAGCCCGGTTGGCCAAGGCGCTGCAGCGGCAGGGGCGCCGAGCCGAACAGCAGCAGGCCGGCACCGGGCCCGCCGCGCGCAAGCCGAAGCGCAACATCACCGACCCGGACTCGCGGCTGCTACCGGTGCGCGGCGGTGGCTGGGTTCAGGGCTACAACTGTCAGGCCGTCACCAGCGCCGACGGGCTGATCGTGGCCACCTCGGTGACCAACAACCCCGCCGATGTCGTCCAGTTCGAACCGATGATGCGGGCGGCCGAAGCCGCCGCCACGGTGATCAGCCACGCACGCCGCGAGCCCGGCACCGTCAATCGTGACCAAGCCGACGGCGGAATCGGGGTGCTGCTGGCCGACGCCGGCTACTTCTCCGAACACAACCTCACCACCGAGGGACCGGACCGGCTCATCGCGCTGGGCACGGCCCGCGACACCGAACGCGCCGCCCGCACCGGCCCGACACACGGGCCACCGCCGGACGAGGCCACCCCGCAACAGACGATGCAGCACCAGCTACGCACCCAAAAAGGCATCGCCACCTACCGCAAGCGCAGCCACATCGCCGAAACCCCCTTCGGGCACGCCAAGCACAACCTCCGATTCCGGCAATTCAGCCAACGAGGCATCACCGCCGTCAGCGGTGAATGGACCTTCCACGCAACCGTCCACAACATCAGCAAGATCTTCCGCCAAGGCCACACCCTGCCCGCCAGCTAAAGCCCAGACCCGCCCCCAGCAACCACAGACCAGGCCACCAACCAAACCAGCCACCCACCCACCAACCGATTACGCAACAGCCCGTTCTATGGAACCAATGTCACCTTCGGCTCCCTCACCGATTCACCGCAACGGCGGTAAGGACGGGCTCGGACCCCCGACCGTGACCTCCCGGTGAGCCGGGCCGATAGCCTCGAGGTGTGAATGCAGTCCCTCCCGGCGACGCGCCGACCCCGGCTCCGCAGGTCCTGCGACCGAGGCGGTACTGGTACATCGTCGCCGCAGGTCTTCTCGTCATAGGGCTCGTCGCCGGCGGCACGCTCGGTTGGCGTGCCAACGCTGCCTACCCGTCGGTCGAGGGAGAGGTCGCCTCCGGCGAGACGGAGCAGGTGGAATTCGACCGAGCGGGCATGACGATCTACACCGATCGAGCGTTCCTGGACGGTGGCTGCGAGGTCGAGGACCCGGACGGGCAGGAAGTCCCGCTGGATCCTGTCGCCAGTACCGAGACGGTGACGTTCAACGACACGGAGTGGCAGGTCGTCCTGCGCAGCAGCGCGAGCGTCCCGGCGGGGGAGTATTCGGTCTCGTGCACCTCGGACAGCGATGCGGTGTTCGGTGTCGGACCGGACGCCTCGGTGTTCACCGCCGAGGCTCTGGTGTTCGGGGCCGTCAGCTCGGCGGGCCTCGGCGCGTTCCTGGCGGGGATGACCACGTTGCTGGTGTATCTCCGGAGACGGGCCGCTCGCAGGGCTTCGGAGAGGAACGCCGCGGACGGGTCCGGTGACGAACCGGACGACGACGCCGGGCTGGGGCAGCACGGACCGTCACCCGGCCCCTGAGACGGGATCGCTACGACTCCCGCCGGTACAGCTCGTCGAGTTCGCGGTGGGCCGCGACGAAGTGGCCGAGTTCGGCATGGCGATGCCGGACGATGGCCACGATCTTGATCACGGACAGGCCGCAGACGAGGAACACGATCACCGTTACGCCGAGCAGCAGCTCGAAGTCGTCGCCGTCCACGGGTCGCTCACCGACCACACCGACGAGGTGATGCGCGACGAGGAGGACGGTGACCGCGCCGGACAGCACGGCGAGCGCTACCTGCCGGGAGAGTAGCTTCGCCCACTGCCGCTTGCGTTCGAGCTTGGCAGCTCGTTTCACCACCGTGGCGCTGCCCCGTAGCTCGTGCGGGGGCGTGCCCCCCTGGACGGGGACCGAGTCGTTGTCCGGCACTGTCGGTGCTCCTGCGCCCGCGGGTGTCGTGGAGTTCCGGTCCTAGCCGCGTTGATCGTCATGTCGTGAGTCCCGAAGCCCTGCCGCGGCGACGGCGCTCGCGGTCCCGTCCGCCGGGCCATGGCCGTCGCGGCTCCTGGTTCCATCCTCGTGCGTGGACACGCAGCGAGGAGACTACCGCGTCGAACTCAGGGGTGTGGCGGGATCAGTGCGGATCAGCCCGAGGGGGTGGTGGAGTTCTTCCGGCGCCGGATGCCCTTGCGTGGCTTACGCAAGGCATCGAAGTCGATGGCGACCGCGCCGACCGCCATAGCTATCAGGATGGCGATACCGAGTAAAGCCCCCACCCACGTCGCGACAGTGGTGAACATTCATGTGCTCCCTGCGCTTGGGGTATGCCAGTCCCAGGTTGACCGCGACGCGTTCGCGGTGCCATAGGCCAACCGGTTGGAACTGTCGCGCTTGCGCCACCCGAACGGAGCAATGACACGGAGGCAATTTGACCAAACCGCACATTCCGCTACGAGATCGCGCCTTGCGCGAGTTCACGCACAGTCTGGACGACCGCGGTGCCTTGGAGCAACACGAGGTCGTTGTGGTCGGCGCCGTGGACGACGACCGGTTCGGTACCGGCCGCCTCGGCGACCGCGCGGCTTTGCTCGGGCGGGATGATCGAGTCGGCATCCCCGTACACCACGCGCACAGGTATACCCGACAGCGCACGAACGTTGTCCTGGACCGGGTAGCGATCCTTGAGCAGCGTTCGCACTGGCAGGAACGGGTAGTGGTGCGCGGCCGTCTCGGCCAGCTCGCTGAACGGGGAACGCAGCACCATCCCCGCCGGTGGGTGTTCGGTGGCCAGCTCGCTGACCACACCGCAGCCCAGGCTCTCACCGAAATACAGCAGCCGGTCCGGGCGCACCCGCGCCTGCTCGACCAGGTACTCGCGGGCCGCTCGCACGTCCCGCGCAAGGCCGTCCTCACTCGGCTTGCCTTCGTTGGCCGCGTAACCGCGGTAGTCCATCAGCAACACCGACATACCGTGCCGGGTCAGCTGCTCGGCGAGCGGGACCCGCATCGAGCGGTTACCGCCGTTGCCGGGAGCGACCAGGACGGCGGGAGCTTGGGGATCGTGGTTCGGCTTGCCGTCCGCCGGGAAGAACCACGCCGACAGGTCCAACCCGTCTGCGGTGCGCAGCGTGACATCCTGCCCGCCGGGGAGCTCGTCGGACGCGGCAGGCAGGGGACCGGGAGTGGGGAGGTAGATGAGGTTGCGTTGAAACACGTAACCAGCTCCCACAGCGAGGCCGACCACGGTCGCACCCACGATGGCAACAGTGAACACTGTCCGCATCCTGCCTCACTCGGTCAACGCTGAACGACGCTTTCACTCCACACAGCGGGCTGAACGACGCTTTCACTCCACCATAGGGACTGAAAGCGTCATTCAGCCCAACCTTAGAGCTTGCGGAGGCGGACGCGGTTGATCGAGTGGTCCGAGTCCTTGCGTAGTACGAGGGTGGCGCGCGGGCGGGTGGGCAGGATGTTGTCCACCAGGTTCGGCTCGTTGATCGTCGACCACAGGTGCTGCGCCTCGGATCGGGCGTCCTCGTCGCTGAGCCCGGCCAGGTGGTGGAAGTGCGACTCGGGGTCGGCGAAGGCGGTATCGCGTAGCGTGAGGAACCGCTCGATGTACCAGCGCCGGATGTCCTCGGTGTGCGCGTCCACATAGATGGAGAAGTCGAACAGGTCCGACACCGCCAGCCTCGGATGCGGCTGCAGGACGTTCAGCCCTTCCAGGATCAGGATGTCCGGCTGGCGTACCACGTGCTCCTCGCCCTCGACGCGGTCGTAGAGCTTGTGCGAGTAGACCGGGGCACTGACCTCGTTCGCGCCTGACTTCACGTCGGTGATGAAACGCAGCAGCGCGCGGCGGTCGTAGCTTTCCGGAAAGCCCTTCCGGTGCATGATCCCGCGGCGGATCAGCTCTTCCCTCGGGTAGAGGAAGCCGTCGGTGGTCACCAGGTCCACGCTCGGATGGTCCGGCCACCGCGCGAGCAGCGTGCGCAGGATCCGCGCCGTCGTCGACTTGCCCACCGCCACGCTGCCGGCGATACCGATGACGAACGGCACCTTGGTGCCGCGCGTGTACTCGCCGAGGAATGTCGTGGTCACCTCGTAGAGTTGCTGGCGCGCGGCGACCTGGAGATTGATCAGCCGGGACAGCGGAAGGTACACGTCGGCGACCTCGGCGAGGTCGATCTGCTCGCCGAGACCGCGGAGCCGCACGAGCTCCTCTGCGGTCAGCGGTAGTGGCGTCGACCTGCGTAGCTCCCGCCACTGCTCACGCGCGAGCTCGACATACGGGGTGAGTTCCCGGACCTTCGCCATCGCTTGACTCCTCAGGTCCAAGGTGCAGGACGGGCAATAGCCACGAAACAAGATGTAAACAGTAAGCGGCGCCGTATGGGCATGCCCTGTGACTTAATCCACCGACATTTCTAGTGTCCGCCGGCTGCGCCTGCGCCGCCAGCCGGGCCGGGCGTCGCCGATCACTGCTCCTCCCCGCTTTCGTCCTGGTCGGAGTTGCCACCGAGCGGGCCCGGCAGGTCGCTGCCCCGGTAGCGCAGCACGATCAGGGTGCCCACTGCCAGGATCGCAGCGGCCAGCACCGTAAGCACGGTGGTGGCTACCACACCGAACCGGTCGAGGATCCACTCGGCGATCTGCCTGCTTCCCGAGGTGGGGTCGGTGAGCACGATGGCGACGAAGGCCGCGGCAAGCACGGTGACGGCCGTGAAGACGATCCTGCGTGGCCACGTGGTCAACTGGGCCTTCTCGTGCAGCACTCGACCCGCACGCAGGATCCGGCCGACGCGCAGGATGCGTAGCGCGCCGATGGCCAGGATCATCCGCAGGATCTGCACGGGGCCGATCATGAAGATGACGGCGGGAACGGTCAGCACCGTGATACCCACGGTCCACTTGTGGCTACGTATCCAGTCGAAGATGTCCCCGCTGAGCAGCATCAGAACCAGCGACTCGCCGACAAGCACGCACATCGACGCCCAGTTGAGAACGGTGCCGACCGTGGCGGTGACTCCGTCACCCATAGCCAGGAACACGGCCGGGACCGACACCATGGCCGCGAGGACCACGGGCAGCGCGAGCTGCCGTTCGACCCGTTCTGCCCGGGTGTTGCGTGCCGCTTGTCCTGACGTCGTCATCGACAGCATCCTAAGCGGGCCGGATACGGTGTGCCCGCAGTGTAGGTGTGTCAGGTGGAGCGCTGCCCGAAGCAGTCACTCCAGGCCGCGGAGACGTGCCGGGCGCAGTTGAGCGGCTCCACCCCGCCGACGCCGGTTCCGAGCCCCGGCATGGCGATGACGTCGATGGCCTCGCGCGCCGGGACGTCGAGCTCGACGTCGCCGGTGCGCCAGAACTCGAACACGGCACGTGCTGCCAGGTACGGGTGGACCGTGTCCGTGGGCAGCTGCTCGCCGGGCTCGCGCACGGTTGGTGCGCAGATCAGCCACTTGGGCATCGGTTCGCCGGTCTGCGCGGCGACAGCCTGGCCGACCGGGAGCTCACCGCCGTGATAGCTGAGGATGGCGTTGCGTACGTGTTGCTCGACGCCGGGAAACGCGCGAGCGTAGACACTGTCGATGCCGCCCCGCATCCATCCGTAGGAGTTCGCGGGACTGACCACCGCGTCGGCATGCACGTCGAGTACGGAACCGTGGTGCACCCGGACGCGGTCGCCTGCTGACTCGGCTACCGTGTGCCATGCCTCCGTGAGAGCGTCATCCACCGAACACAGCACCACTTCCGGCGTGTGCTGCGTCGTCGGCGCCGTCGAGCCACTGCGGGCTGTACCCGATTCGGTGGTCACGTCCTTAGTGTGACAAAGAAGCCGGAGCAGGTTAACCGACGCGCCCATCCGGCATCTGAGTGAAATCGGCAACAGGGTGCAGCCCGGTGTGCACTGGGGGTGTTCGTGCGTGACGTGCACCACGTGTGCCGCGAACAGGGGCGATTGCGTACTCTGCTGTCGTGTACAGGATTGCATACTTCGGTCCGGAGGGGACCTTCACCGAGCAGGCGGCGCGTTCGCTGGCCGGCAGCGACACCCACGCCGAACTCGTGCCGTACGAGACGATCGCGCAGGCCATGGCGGCCGTCCGGGATGGTGGGACGTCCGCGGCGTGCGTTCCTGTGGAGAACTCTGTCGAGGGTCCGGTAACGGCGACGCTGGACGAGCTGGCGGAGGACGAGCCCCTGGTTGCCACGGCCGAAGCCCTTCTGCCCATCCATTTCACCGTCCTCGCAGGCCGCGGTGTACGGCGGGAGGACATCGGTACCGTCGCCAGTCATCCCCATGCTTTGGCGCAGGTACGGCACTGGCTGGACGTGAACCTGCCTTCCGCCCGGCACGTCGCGACGTCGTCGACCGCCGCTGCCGCGCTGGCGGTGCAGCAGGGCGAGTACGACGCCGCGGTGGCCGCCCCGGTTGCCGCGGAACGCTACGGCCTACCCGGTATCGCCACCGAGGTCGCGGATGTTGAGGACGCCCGCACTCGCTTCCTGCTGCTCACCCGGCCCGGTACGCTGCCGGAACCGACCGGTTGCGACCGCACGTCGGTCGTGGCGGCGGCAGCGAACCGGACGGGAGCGCTGTCCGAGCTGCTGACCGAGCTTGCCTTCCGTGGCATCAACCTGACCAGGCTGGACGCGCGGCCGATCAAGGGTGGCTTCGGCGAGTACCGGTTCTTCATCGACTTCGAGGGCCACGTCGCCGAACCGCGCATCGGAGACGCCCTCGCGGCCTTGCGCAGGCGATGTGCGGTGCGCTTCTTGGGGTCGCACCCCCGTGCGGACGGGGTACGCGCGAGCATCCAGCCGTCCGCGGGTAACGAGGACTTCGTCAGCGCGGCGGACTGGGTGGAGTCGGTCCGGCGCGGCGACACGGCCTGAGCCGGCTGCCGTTCGTGCAGGCGACCGAGCGACGCGTTCACGTAGTGAAACGGTGCGGGGCCCGGTAGCGACGTTACGGCAGAGTGGAACCAGTGGCGTACCCACGTGGCCGGTACGCGGCTGGACGCTCGATCCTGGGGTCGTTCTGACAGAGATTGGACCGTTGACGTGAAGTTGAAACTCGTTCGGCACGCGGAGAGTACCGCCAATGTGCGGAAGGCGATCAATACCAGGCTGCCCGGGCCGCCGCTGAGTGACGTGGGCAGGCAGCAGGCCGACGAGCTCGCCGCCCGGCTGCGCTCCGAGCCTGTTGTGGCCGTGTACAGCTCGCTGGCCACGCGCGCCCAGCAGACCGCGACGCCGGTGGCCGCGGCGCACGGGGTGGACCTTCAGGTCATCGACGGGGTGCACGAGGTGTTCGTCGGGCAGCTGGAGGACCGCACCGATCGCGAAGGGGTGGAGGCCTACGCGCAGGTGTTCCTCCCGTGGATCCAGGGCGAGCTGCACCACACGATGCCGGGCGGGGAGAGCGGCATCGAGGTTCGCGACCGGTTCGTGGCCGCGATCTCCGAGGTCAGGGCCAAGCATGAGGAGGAGGACCCGGACGGCACCGTCGTCATGGTCAGTCACGGCGGTGTCATGCGTCTCGGTGTGGAGTTGCTCGCCGACAACGTTCCGCGGTCGGGCCGGGTGTCCGGGTTGATCGCCAACACCGGAGCGGTGGTGCTGGAAGCGCATCGCGACGGTCGCTGGCGGTGTGTCGCCTGGGACGGTGTCGACCTGTCCGGTCACGGTTGATCGCTGCCGGGCCGGGCGGCCCGAGCTCGAGCGTACGGCTGATCATGCACGGTCGGCACTGGAGTCGGTGCCTGCCGCGTCCACCTCGGGACGGAAACGGCGCAGCATGAGCAGTACGGCGGCTGCGAGGAGCAGCTGGCTGCATCCGGAGACGACGAACGTCATGCTCGGGCTGTCCAGCAGCCTGGTGAGAACACCGCCGATCATCGCGCCCGCCGGGATGGAGCCCCACACCAGGGTGCGCCATACGCCGATAATCCTGCCGAGCACGCCGTCGGGTACCAGCAGTGCGCGCAGGGTGGCCAGGATGACGTTGACCGTCACCACCGCCGCCGCGAACAGGCCGAACAGCGCGGCTCCCACGACGGGGTTGCTCGTGAGGCCCATGGCGGCGAATCCGATACCGGCGGCGGCGACGCCACCGACGAGCACGGGTACGCGACGGAATCGCCTGATCATCCTCGGGGCGATCGCCGCCCCGCCGAGACCGCCGAGCCCACCGATGAAGGCGAACATCCCGAATGCGGCCTCGCTGAGCTCGAGGTCCTCGAGCGCGTACAGCACGAGCTGCGCCTGGGCGAGTTCGGCGAGCAGGTTCAGTGCCGTGGCGATGAGGACGAGCCGCAGCATCAAGGGGCTGTTCACCAGCCAGCGCATACCGTTGCCGAGCTCGCTGCGCAGGCGAGCGCGGGGCGTGCCTTCTCCAGATCCGTCCTGCTGGTCTGCTCCGGCCGCGCGCTGCGGGTGGTAGGAACCGAGTAGTCCGAGCAGCAGCACGGCCGCGATGGCGTAGGCGATCGAGTTGAGCAGGAACGGGAAGGCAGCGAACAGCGCGAAGGTCAGGCTGCCGACGGGTCCGCCCGCGAAGGTCTGCCCGACGATCTCCACGGACTGCAGCTTGCTGTTGGCGCCTTCCAGGTTCCGGCGGGGTACGACCGCGGGGATCAGCACGTTGCTCGCGGTGTCGGCGACGGTCTCGGCGGAGCCGATCAGCATCGCTGCCGCGTACACCGTCCAGATGGAGATGGCGTCGAGGTAGACGAACCCCGCCGTGAGCCCCACGACGAGCGCGCGGGTCACATTGGCGATGATCATCGCCTTCTTGCGGTCGACCCGGTCGAGGACCGTGCCGGCGAGTACCCCGAACAGTAGCCACGGGAGGAACTGGATGGCCGCCAAGCCCGCGATGAGCAGGGGGTCGCGGGTGAGGGTAGCGGCCAGCAGCGGGAAGGCCACCTTGCCTATGCCGTCACCCAACTGGGAGAGCGTACTCGAGGACAGCAGCCAGTTGAGCCGGTTGTCGCGCTTACCACTCATCGCCGTGTGGCCAGCCTGAAACGACAGGTCTGCCTCCCTCGCCAACAGTCAATCTCATCATCGTGTCACGACGAGGGGTGATTGTGCACCGTCGGAAAGTAGCGACGCCAAGGCTTCGCTAGAGGCGCACCCGCACGGCCGGCGGGGGACCTACCGTTCGTAGCTTTCCGTGGGTGTGCTCTCGCCGATCACCGGGGGGACGATGGGGTTTCCGGTGTCCGGGTCGCGCTCGATGTCCCCGTCGTGCGTGGTCTCGAACAGGTGCTCGTTCTTGAGGATCTCGGCCGCGCCGCGTTCGGTGCTGTCGTCCTTGCCTGAGCCACGGCCTGCCCCGCCACCAGCCATTCCTCCGGCGCGTGACCCGCCTGCGGCCTGCTGCGCGGCCGCTGCGCCTCCGCGGGTGACGCCGTCGCCACGGGCAGGCGCCCCCTGGCCGCCGGCGTGTCCGGCGGCGCGGCCGGCCGCACCGCCCCCGGGGCGACCCCCGGCGGTCTGCCCCCCGGAACCCCCCGAGACTCGTTGCCCGGCATAGCCACCGCGCGGAGTCCCGGCACGCGGCCCGCTCCGGGTGCGATCCCCGCCTGCGCCGCTGGTGCCCGCACCCCCGACTGGCATACCGCCCACTGCGCCCTGGCGTGTGCCTGCAGGTGCACCCGAGCCGGCGCCGGCGCCCTGACCGGCACCGGAACCGGCGAGGTGGCTCGCAGCCGACTGCGCACCCGGAGCAGGCGCCGCACCTGCGCCGCCTGCTCCCGACGCGACACCCGCACCGGGCGCAGGCACGTTCCCACCGGCAGCCGCAGGCACACCCCCGCCCGCGGAGCCGCCCGCGAAGCTGGAGTGGGTGGCCCCGTCGGTGCCTCCCGCCAGGTCCGGTGGGGCGGTGAAGGCCGGTTGTTGCGCTGCCGCGGCCTGGTACCCGCTGTCCAGCTCGTGCATCACCCGTGCCGCCTCGGCGTGCTTCTCCTGCGCCTCGTCCTGTTTGCGCTGCAGTTCCAGGTAGCGGGTCGCCGCGCCGACGGCACTGCCGGCGCTCGCCTGCTCCCGCACCGCCGCCAGCTCCGCGTTCTGGTCGAATCCCGTCGGTTCCGGCATCGCGTTCTTGCCGGTGGATGCCGCGTCGGCCTCCTCGGCCAGCCGGTTGGACCCGAGGTGGATGCCTTGAGCGGTGGAGTCGCTCCACGTCGCCGCGGAGCGGAAGAACCCGTGCGCGGCATCGGCGGCCGCGCCCTGCCACAGGCTCTGCTCGGCATTGGCGGCGTCACTCAACGCCTGTGCGACGTCGCTGAGCCAGTTGCCGAACTCGTTGGCCACGCGCCCCTTCTCGTGTATGTCCTCCGGGGACATGTTCTGGTGCGCGAACCGGTACAGCTGCTCGTGGGAGTAGCCCAGGTAGTCCGAACCGGCGTAGGGAGCGTCGCCCCGGGTGTCCTGGCCCTGCGCCAACGAACGCTGCTGCTCGTCCCGGTATCGCGCGGCTTCCCGCTGCGCGTGGTACTCGGCGATGACGGGGCCGCCGAAAGAGGGGCTTTCCTCCAGGGCTTCGTCGTGGGCCTGTTCCTGTACATCCGCCTCGTACTCGCGCGGACCCGGCTGCTGCTCACCCATCACAGCTCACCTCTATCGCGTCCCTTCGGGCAGCAACGGCTCGAGTCGTTCGGCCGGCTCCTCGACGAACCCGCAGGCGTCGTCTGTGTCGCCGTGCCGCATTGTTGCGCCGACGGTCGCACGGGATTCGGGTTCGACCTCCATGGAGATGTCGCAGCTGACTTTGGCGCCGACGCCGGCACGGATCTGCACTGCGGGGCGATCGTTGACCTCGCCGGGGAAGATACGTACGGGATCGTGTGCGGATAGCTCGTCGTGAACGTAGCCTGCCTGCAGGTTCACTCCGGCGGTACCCGTACCTTGCTTGCTCGCCTGGCAATTGTTGTCCACGCCTGCAGTGGATGCTTCGCCTGGAGGGAAATCCTCGGCGGCGAGGATGTCATCAAGCAGTGCCTCCCTGGCGTCCTCGAATGCTGCCTTCATCTTGGCCAGGTTCGGCAGCAGCGACCGCTCGTCCCCGTCGATCACCCGCACGTTGTGTTCGGCGACCTGGTAGGCGTACGGACTGGAGTCCAACATCGCCCGCTGTGCCAGATACTCCACGTTTCGGACCTGTTCGCTGTCGGTGACATCGGTGGCGAACCCCGAGGTGACGAACTCGGCACCCGCGCTACCACCGGAAGCCTCGCCCTCGCTTCCGGCAAGCGACTCGTCGGCGAAGCTCGCCCCGTCCGCCATGAACCGTCACCTTCCCGGACACAACTCGACCCGCATCCCGGCCGACCCGCTACGCTGTGCGACCAGCCGGGCAGGTTCCGTCACTACTGTAATGGCTCCGGCGCGTCCGGTGGGACGATTCGCCGAACTCGCCCGGTCAGCCCCAGCCCAGCTCGTGCAGGCGCTCGTCGTCGATGCCGAAGTGGTGCGCGATCTCGTGTACGACGGTGACGACGACCTCGCGGACGACCTCGTCCTCGGAGTCGCACATGGCGAGGATGGGGTCCCGGTAGATCGAGATCCGGTCCGGAAGGAACCCCCCGTAATCGTGCATGCGCTCGGTGAGCGCGACACCGTGGTACAGGCCGAGAATGTCCGGCTCCTCCTCGTTGCGCTCCTCCACGAGCACCACCACGTTGTCCATCGCCTCGGCGAACTCGCGTGGCACCTGGTCGAGCGCTTCGGACACCAGCTCCTCGAAGCGGCTTCGCGGCATGTCGACCGGCATGGGTGTCACCGGGCCATCGGAACGTAGCGGGCCGGATGGTCACTCATCGCCGGACTCACCATCCTCATCGGACTCGGCGTCCTCGCCCTCCTCGCTGTCCTCGGCGACGCTACCGGTCACCGGCGCCAGGCCGGAACCGTCGTCGAGGACAGCCCCCACCTTGCAGTTGACCAGGTGCGATCCCGCGTCCCAGCTTGCCTCCTCGCGGGTGTCCCACGCGACGATCAGGTCGTTGTCCTCGAGGTCCTCCCCGCCCGTGTAGTCGTCGGCCCGGTCGGCGCAGACGGTGTCGAGCCATTCCATCTGCTCGTCCTCGCTCGGGTAGTCGTCGAACTCCTCGGACAGATCGACGACAGCGATCATCTCGTAGGCATGCGGTTCGGAGCAGTCGATCGGGTCACCCACGGCCTTGTCGTCGAGCGCGAGGCACGTCCCTTCCTCCCACACGTCGGACTGGTCCTGCGACGCGACGGAGTCCGTCAGGTCCTGGAGCTCCCCGCCAGGGGCGGGCCTCCACAGGCCGCAGTGCACCTTCCGTTGACCGGCCTCCCAGTCGGTCTCGTTCGGGAAGATCGCGCTGACCTGGAACTTGCCGGACGGGTCCAGCCCGCCTTCCATGTACTCGTCCGCGGGGCCAGTGCATCGCTCGTCGACGATGTCCTGCCACTCCTCCAGGTCGGGGGGCGGGCTCGAGTCCGGGTAGTCGGTCGATACGTCGATCACCGCGGTGACCTGGAACTGGTGGGGTTCGTCACACTGTACGGTTTCCATATCACGTGCGTCACCGGCCGACCACGCCACGCAGCTTCCCGGGTGTGCGGAGAACTCCGCCGGGACATGAGTGCCGTCCCCGTCCGGTTCGCCGCCCGCTCCGGGATGGGGCTGCTCGGGGGCCGGGGCCTCGGGTTCGAAAGGCGCGCTGAACACGAAGGTCGAGGTCAGGGCAAGCATCGCCCCGAGTGTCGCGCCGACCATCAACAGCCGGGCGTACGTCAGCCGGTTCCGCGCCTGGAACCGATCGGTCCCGGTCCACATCGCTTCCATCATGCCTTACGCCTCGGTCATGCACCTGCACATGCGCGGATTCGAGTCGCACTCGCGCACGGTGTGGTAGCTCCGGCATTCCCGCTAGCCTGAACGAATGCGCTCCTTGAGAACTCCCGCCGCGCGGTTCGCCGACCTGCCCGACTTCTCGTACGCACCACGCTACGCGGGGGTCGCCGATGGCGAGGGTGGTTCGTTGCGCATCGCATACGTCGAGGCGGGTCCCGCGGACGGTCCGCCTGTCCTGCTACTGCACGGTGAACCAACCTGGTCGTACCTGTACCGCAAGATGATCCCGATCCTCGCCGAGGCAGGCCTGCGGGTGATCGCTCCCGACCTGGTGGGGTTCGGTCGCTCGGACAAACCGACCGAGGTGAGCGACCACAGCTATGCCCGGCACGTCGAGTGGGTGCGAGAGCTGATCTTCGACCACCTCGGTCTCCGCCAGGTCACGCTGGTCGGGCAGGACTGGGGTGGGCTGATCGGGCTGCGCCTCGTCGCGGAGCACCCGGACCGGTTCGCTCGCGTTGTTGCGGCGAACACCGGCCTGCCCACCGGGGATCACGGCATGCCCGATGTGTGGTGGGCGTTCCGGGATGCCGTGGTCGGGGCCGAGACGCTCGATATCGGCAGGTTCGTGCAGTCCGGTTGCCAGACGACACTGCCGGACGGCGTGCGAGCGGCGTATGACGCCCCGTTCCCCGACGAGAGCTACAAAGCAGGCCCCCGTGCGATGCCGACGCTGGTGCCGACCAGCACCGACGACCCGGCTACCCAGGCCAACCGCGCCGCGTGGCGCACCCTCGCGCGCTGGCCGGGCCCGGTGCTCTGCGCTTTCTCCGACGGTGACCCGATCACCGGCGCGATGGCGCCCATACTGCGCCGCAAGCTCGCCGGTGCGGTGGGGCGCGAGCATCCCACCATCACCGGCGCCGGACACTTCCTCCAGGAGGACGCGGGTGAGCGCCTCGCCAAGTCGGTGCTGAACTTCGTGCGCGGGCGCTGACGGGTGACGCCGTCCGCCTGCCTGTGACGAGGCCGACGGCCCGAAAGTATCCGGGTGGTACCGCCCGGATACGCTGCACACCGTGATCGATCCACGGATTCTGCGCGAGGAGCCGGAGACCGTGCGCGCCTCGCAGCGCGCGCGGGGTGAGGACGAGAGCATCGTCGACGAGCTGATCGAGCTGGACGAACGCAGGAGGTCGGCGATCGCGCGCGCGGACTCGCTGCGTGCCGAGCAGAAACAGCTGGGCAAGAGCATCGGCAAGGCCGACGGTGACGAGCGCGAGGCCCTGCTGGCGCAGGGCAAGGACCTGGCCGCTCAGGTCAAGAGCGCGGAGTCCGAGCAGTCCCTCGCCGAGGAGTCGTTCGGCGAGCTGCACGCCAAGCTGCCGAACGTGGTGCACCCGGACGCCCCGCCGGGCGGCGAGGACGACTTCGTGACGCTCAAGCACGCCGGGACTCCCCGTGAGTTCGACTTCACCCCTGCCGACCACCTCGATCTCGGCGAGCGGTTGGGCGCGCTGTCCACCGAGCGCGGCGCGAAGGTCTCCGGGGCGCGCTTCTACTTCCTCACCGGCGTCGGCGCGCAGCTGCAACTGGCGTTGCTGAACCTCGCGGCGGCGCAGGCGGTCGAGAACGGCTTCCAGCTGATGATCCCGCCGGTGCTGGTGCGTCCGGAGATCATGGCGGGTACGGGCTTTCTCGGTGAGCACGCGAGCGAGGTGTACCGGCTGGAGCAGGACGACCTCTACCTGGTGGGCACCTCTGAGGTGTCGCTGGCGGGCTACCACTCCGAGGAGATCATCGACCTGTCCGCGGGCCCGGTCCGGTACGCGGGCTGGTCGACGTGTTTCCGGCGGGAAGCCGGTTCCTACGGGAAGGACACCCGCGGCATCATCCGGGTGCACCAGTTCGACAAGGTCGAGATGTTCGTGTTCTGCCGTCCCGAGGAGGCCGAGGCCGAGCACGCCCGGCTGCTCGCCTGGGAGGAGGAGATGCTCGGCAAGGTCGAGCTGCCGTACCGCGTCATCGACGTGGCCGCGGGCGATCTGGGCACCTCGGCTGCCCGCAAGTACGACTGCGAGGCGTGGGTTCCGACCCAGGGCGCTTACCGGGAGATGACGTCGACGTCGAACTGCACGACGTTCCAGGCGAGGCGGTTGAACACCCGCTACCGGGACGCGGACGGCAAGCCGCAGCTCGCCGCGACGTTGAACGGGACGCTGGCGACCACCCGGTGGATCGTCGCCATCCTGGAGAACCACCAGCAGGACGACGGGTCCGTACGTGTGCCCGCGGCGCTGCGCCCGTATCTCGGTGGCAAGGAGCTCCTCCGGCCCGTCTCCTGACAGCCTGTCCCGGCACTGGGTACCGGCAGCTTCACGCTGCGTACGCCCCTCGGCGAGTTCGACGGCACGTTCCGGGGTTCGCCGTTCAAGCCAGGGCACGGCCCGCCGTCGAAGGCCACCGGTAGGTGGTCCGTTTCCGGCGGCACGACGCAGCTGACCGGAACGTTCGTCGCCACGCTGCGCTGAGCAGCCGTGCGGTAGCGCACCCGCCCCGCGTCACCGCGACGCGGCGAGCGAGTCGCAGATGTGCTCGGCGATCTGCAACGCGCTCGTCGCGGCCGGTGAGGGCGCGTTGAGCACGTGCACCTGGTGCCGGGCGCGTTCGATGAGGAAGTCGTCGACGAGGGAGCCGTCCGGCCGCAGCGCCTGCGCGCGGACACCGGACCCGAGCGGGACGATGTCGGCCGGTCGGATGGCGGGCACCAGTCGCGCGAGGCTCGCTGCGAACCGCCGGACGGACAGCGACCGGCGCACCTCGTCGATCCCGGTCGGTAGCGCGTACCGGCGCGCGAGCCGCCACAGCCCCGGGTAGCGGGCGATCTCGGCGAGGTCGCGCACGGAGACGTCCCGCCAGCGGTAGCCCTCCCTGCGCAGCGCGAGCACCGCGTTGGGCCCGGCGTGCACGCTGCCGTCGAGCATGCGTGTCAGGTGGACACCCAGGAACGGCAGGCTCGGGTCGGGAACCGGGTAGATGAGCCCGCGCACCAGGTTCCGTCGCTGCGGCCGCAGCTCGTAGTACTCCCCGCGGAACGGCACGATCCGTGCGCTCGGGGACACGCCCGCCAGCCGCGCGACCCGGTCGGCATGCAGGCCGGCACAGTTGACGAGCCCGTCGGTGCGCAGTGTCTCGGAGGCTGTCACTACTTCCACGCCGCCGGAGGTGCGGCTGTGCATACCAAGCACCCGCGTGTCGAGCCGTAGGTCGGCACCCGCGCCGGTCAACTCCGCGACCATGGCCCGGCAGACGGCGGCGAAGTCGATGATCGCCGTCGACTCCACCCGCAGCGCCCGCAGGCAGGACACCTCCGGCTCGTACTCCCGGGCGCGCTCCGGACCGATCACACTGGCAGGCACCCCGTTGGCGTGCGCGCGCTCGGCAAGCACCCGCAGGGCGTCGAGCTCGCGTTCGGAGGTCGCGACCACCAGCTTGCCGCAGACCTCGACGGGCACCCCGTGCTCGCGGGCGTAGGCGATGATCGACCGGTTGCCTGCCACGGACATGCGGGCCTTGAACGACCCGGGTCTGTAGTACAGGCCCGCGTGCACGACGTTGGAGTTGTGGCCGGTTTGGTGCGCCGCCCAGCGCGGTTCCTTCTCCAGCACGGTGACGTGGGTTCCGCGCCGGGTGAGCTCGCGCGCTACGGAGAGCCCGAGAATGCCGCCGCCGATCACCACAACGCTCCGCACAGCCAGCAGGGTAACGAACCGTGTCGCGTCGGACCCCGAGAGTGAGTTACTCCGGATGGCCGAATACGCTGTGACCGATCCACCCGCGGTGGGCCGACGCGACAGGAGGGCCATGTCGGATCCTGCTCCGCACGTCGGCGGCGAGACGCCGATCGCACTCGGCAGGCCCACGGTCGGGGACGCCGAGCTGGCAGCGGTCGCCGACGTGTTTCGCTCCGGATGGCTCGCAGGGGCCGGACCGACCTGCGAGCGGTTCGAGGAGCGGTTCGCGCGCGTCACCGGTGTGCGGCACGCGCTGGCCACGAGCAGTTGCGGGGCGGCGCTGCAGCTCGGCCTGCGGGCGCTCGGCGTCGAACCCGGAGACGAGGTCGTCGTCGCCGACTACACGTTCCCGGCAACGGGCCACGCGGTCGTGCGGGCGGGCGCGACCCCGGTGTTCGCCGACGTACGCGCGGACACCGCCACCGTCGACCCCGCCGCGGTGGCCGCGGCGCTGACCCGGCGCACCGTGGGCATCCTCGCGGTGGACGTGGCAGGCCAGCCCGCTGACTACGACGATCTCGCGGCGATCGCCCGGCGGCATGGACTGTGGCTGTTCGAGGACGCAGCGTGCGCTGCGGGAGCGACGTACCGCTCGCGCCCCGCTGGCAGCCTCGCCGATCTAGCGGCGTTCTCCTTCCACGGGCGCAAGGGCATCACCGCGGGGGAGGGCGGGGCTCTGGTGTCCGACCGGTCCGAGCTGGTCGAGCGCGCGCGCAAGCTGCACACCTACGGCATCAGCCAGGCGGCTGCCAGCGAGGGCTCGGCCGAGCTCCCGGTGCCCTGCTTCGACGAGGTCGGCGACAACTACCGGTTGTCCGACGTGCAGGCGGCGATCATGCTCGCGCAGCTGGACAGGCTGCCGGACCTGCTGGCGGCGCGCAGGCGGGTGGCGGAACGTTACCGCGCGGCGTTCGACGGGCTGGACGGTGTCACTCCCGCTGTGGAGCTACCGGACCGTACGCACGCGTGGCAGGCCTACCACCTCACCGTTACCGGTGGCCTCGGACGCGACCGCGTCGCAACCCGGTTGCGGGAGCGCGGGATCGGCTGCGGGTTCGGCACGTACGCGTCCCACCTGCAACCGGCCTACGGCCGGCAACCGCACCTGCCGGTATCGGCCGAGCAGTTCGCCACCCGGCTGTCGCTGCCCATGCACGCCAACCTGACCGACCGAGAGGTGGATCGCGTGATCGACGCCGCGCGCGATGCCGTGCGTGCGAGCGCCTGATCGGCATGGAAGGAGATTGACCGAGAACATGTCCGAGAAGAGGGTCTTCTTCGCAGGTGGTGCGGGGTTCATCGCCTCGCACACGATCCCGATCCTGCTCGAGCGCGGGTACTCGATCCGGATCTTCGACAACATGCGGCGCGGTGACCGCGCCCGGACCGAGCGGTTCATCGCCGAGTCCGGTGGCCGGGTCGAGCTGGTGGAGAAGGACGTGACCAACGGTGGACCGGTGCGGGAGCACATGGCCGGATGCACTCACGTGATCCATTTCCCGACGATGTCGATCAACAAGTCGGTCGCCGACCCGCACGAGTCCGTGTACCTCAACATGATCGGAAGCAACAACGTCTTCGCCGCCGCTGCCGACGAGGGGGTGCGGCGGCTGGTGTTCGCCTCGACGGCCTCGGTGTACGGCAACCCGGCGAAACTGCCGATGCACGAGGACGACGAGCTCGCCCCGCTGACGCCCTACTGCATCAGCAAGCGGGCCTGCGAGGACCTGCTCGGGTTCTACCAGCGGGAGCGGGGCCTGTCCTGGAACGCGTTGCGGTTCTTCAACGTCTACGGGCCGGGGCAGCGGGTCGAGGCGTACTACACCTCGGTGATCAACCACTTCCTGCAACGCCTGCGCGCGGGCGAACCTCCGGTCATCGACGGCAAGGGTGAGCAGTCGATGGACTTCGTCCACGTGCACGACATCGCGCGGGCCGTTGTCGCCGCGTTGGAGAGCGAGCGGGGCTGCTCGCCGATCAACATCGGCACCGGAGTCGACACGTCCGTCGCGACCCTTGCCACGTTGCTGATCGACGCGGTCGGTGTCGATGTCGAGCCGCGGTTCAACCCGCGTGACGTGCTGGTCGCACGTCGAGCCGCGGACATCGGTCGGGCGCGGGAGATGCTCGGCTGGGAGCCGACGATCACGGTCGAGCAGGGCATGGCCGATCTGGTGGCCGCTACCGAGCCCGTGGCGGTGGGCAGTGTGTGAGGCGTGCCGGCCTGCCGTGCGTGGCGGGTTCTCCGCGGCGTTCCACGCCGAGCACGACATCCCGCCGAATCCGTACAACGCGCACGCGCGGATCACCGGTGAACCGGTGATCGGCGAGGGCACCTGGATCGGGGCGTTCACGGTCCTCGACGGTGGCGGTGGGTTGCTGCGCATCGGGGACGGCTGCGACATCGCGGCAGGCGCGCAGATCTACACGCACAGCTCGATGAGGAGGTGCGTGTCCGGCCGGGCCTACGACGCGGTGGACAGGGAGGCGGTCAGTATCGGCAACCATGTCTTCATCGGGCCGCACGTCACGGTCATGCCCGGGGTATCGGTGGGGGACTCGGCCGCGGTCCTCGCCGGCTCGGTGGTCACAGGGGACGTGGCCGCGAGGTCACTGGTCGCGGGTGTTCCTGCCAGGCCGATCGGGCACCTGGATATCGACGGCCCCGAGGTGCGGGTGGTCTATGACCGGGCAGGGCAGGACCCGGGCAGGGCGGTGTGACGGGGATGCGGATCGCGGTCGTCAACAACTTCTACCCACCGCGCGTGGGCGGCAGCGCGCACCTCTCCGAGTCGCTGGCCAAGGGATATGCCGCCCGTGGGCACGAGGTACTGGTGATCACGGCGGAGCACGCCGGGGCGCCCGCGCTGGAGGACGTCGACGGTATCCGGGTGGTGCGGCTGCCTGCGGTGAACCTTCCCCGGACCAGGCTCGCGGTGAACTTCGACATCGCCTTCTGCGCGCGACCGTCGCTGCCTCGCAGGGTCGGCGAGCTCCTGGACGCGTTCCGCCCGGACGTCCTGCACCAGCACGGCCAGTTCTTCGACCTGACCTGGGCCACCGGGCTGTGGGCGCGGAGGAACGGGGTGCCGGCCATGCTCAGCGTGCACACCAGGTTGGAGAGCCCGAGCAGGGTCTACGGGGCGGCGTTCGCAGTGCTGGACAGGTTCGTGGTCGCGCCGTTCATGCGCCGGTACAAGCCGACCTTCGTGGTGATGGACGTGCAGATGCACGACTACATCGCCGAGAAGTACCGGGGTGGGATATCGGGGACGGTGCACACCCCGGTCGGTATCGAACCAGCACGCGTCCGGGGCGGGGACGGCCGCCTGGTGCGGGACAGGCACGGGATCGGGGACGCACCGATGATCCTGTCGACCGGACATGTGATCTCGCTGCGCGACCGGTTGACCCTTGTGGAGGCGATGCCTGCCGTGCTGGCGGCGCTGCCGGACGCGCGGCTGGTGGTGGTGGGTGGCATCTACTACGACGCGTTCCTGCGGCGGGCACGCGAGCTCGGGGTCGAGCACGCGATACTCGCGACGGGGCCGGTACCGAGAACGGACATCCCGCACTACCTGGCCGCCGCCGACATCGAGTGCCACGACCTGCGTGGCTACGGGTTCGGCACGGCCAGCCTGGAGTGCATGGCCGCCGGGGTGCCCGTGGTCTCCGCCGTGCGGGAGGACAACTTCGGCGACATCAAGCTGATCGACAGGGGCAACGTGCACCTGGTGCCGAAGGAGGACCCGGCCGCGCTGGCACGCAGGCTGGTGGATGCCCTGCGCGACCCGGAGGAGGCGCGGGCCATCGCCAGGGCCGGTGCCGAGCTGGTCGACGAGAACTTCTCCATGGAGGCGGTACTCGACAAGCACCTCGATGCGCTGCAGAACCTGGTGCGGTGAGCGCCTACCGAATCGCCTGCGCGCGCACATCCGACACCACTACATGGGGCGGCAGGATCGAATCGCGCTCGGTCGCGGCATCGACGGTGCCCTCGACGAGGTCCAGGAAGCGGTCGAGCTGGGATGCCAGCGGCTCGCGGACGGTCAGCAGCTCGGGAATCTCGATCACGGTTTGCTGCCGGTAGCCGCGGCCGCCGTCCGACACTCCCTCGTGGGAGACGTGCCGGTAGATGGTGACGTCCCTGCGCAGCAGGTCGATCTCGATCAAGCGGTCCAGCTCCGAGACCGTCAGGGTACGGATCTTGCGCTGCCCGATCCGGGATGCGGACACCGACGCGAGGCCCCTGTCGAACGACAGCAGGGCCTCGAGCGTGTCCTCGGCGCCTGCCAGGGACTGCGGGTGGAAGTGGCCTGCCGCGGCGGTCGTGTCCCGCGGTGCCGCCCCGCCGAACAGCTGGATGGCCAGATCCACATCATGTACCAGCAGGTCCCAGGCGACCCCGGTCCTTATCCGCGCGGCGTACGGTCCGTGCCGCGCGCTGCGAACATGAACGGGCTCGCCGAGCAGCGCGCGAGCGGTCAGCACCGCCGGGTTGAACCGTTCGAGCAGCCCGCACATCAGCGGTATTCCCCGTGCGGCTGATACGTCGAGGATGTTCCTGACCTCCGCGATGTCGTTCGCCACGGGCTTCTCGATGAGCAGCGGCCTGCCCTCGTGCAGCACATCCATTGCCAGCTCGTGGTGCATCTCCGTCGGCGCCGACAGCACAACGGCATCCACATCGGACAGCGAGTCGATCTCGGGCGTCCAGTCCACAGAGAACCGTCTCGCGACATCCCGCCCCGCTTCGGCACGCGGGTCGATCACCCGTACGAGCTCGGCACGATCGCTCTCGGAGATGACGCGGGCGTGCAACGCACCCATGGAGCCGGTGCCGACGAGCGCCAGCCTGTGCGTCATGCGTGAAGGGCCTCTCGTACCACGGCGACGATCGTATCCAGCTGCTCGTCGGTGAGGGCGGCATGCACGGGCAGGGAGAGCACCTCCCGCGCGGCGGTGGCAGCGACGGGCACGTCCCCGGGCGAGGTGGGTGCGACGAGCGGGTGACCGGTGTAGCAGTCGTAGTCGAAGACCACGCGCGGGTAGTACACGCCGGTGCCGACGCCGCGCGCCGCCAGGGCGGACGCCAGCTCGTCCCTGGAGAGGTGCGCCTCGGGTCCGATCCGCACGGTGTACTGGTGCCAGACGTGCGTACGTCCGGGCAGCTCCTCCGGTACCGACACACCCGGTATGCCTGCCAACCCCTCGGACAGCCGCGCCGCGTTGCGCCGCCGGGTCTCGGTCATCTCGGGCAGCCGTGCGAGCTGCGGAATGCCGAGCGCGGCATGCAGGTCGGTCATCCGGTAGTTGTTCCCCGGGATCTCGTAGGAGTACCGGGCACGCATGCCGTGGTTGCGTAGCATCCGCAACCGGTCGGCCAGCGCGTCCGCGTCGGTCGTGATCATCCCACCTTCGGCTGTGGTGAGGTTCTTGGTGGCGTACAGGGAGAAACAGCCGAGCCCGTACGAGCCGGCCGGCCTGCCTGCGAACGCCGCCCCGACCGCCTGGGCCGCGTCCTCGACGATGTGCAGGTCGTGCTCGGCTGCGATCGCTGCCAGCTCGTCCATGCGCGCGGTCTGCCCGTACAGGTGCACCGGCAGCAGCGCGCGGGTACGGCCGGTGACGGCCGCGGCGACGCGTTCCGGGTCGAGGGTGAGGTCCTCGGCGTCGACGTCGGCGAACCGTACGGTCGCCCCGGCCTGGATCGCCGCGTTGAGCGTGGCGACGAAGGTGAACGGGGACGTCACGACCTCGTCTCCGGGGCGCAGGCCGAGTGCCTGCAGCGAGGCGGCCAGCGCGGTCGTCCCGCTGTTGACGGCAATGGCGTGCCTGGTTCCCGCGATCTCCGCGAAACCCTGCTCGAGGCGCCGTACCATCGGCCCCTGCACCAGGGCTCCGGATCGGATGACTTCGGTGACCAGCGGCTCCGCGTCACTGACGTCCACGGCGGTTATCGGGATCATCCGTTCTCGCTCTCTCAAGCTGGGCGTGAGGTCGTGCGGAGAGGCCGGGTGCGGTCCGGTTCGCGATGGCAGCCGATGACACGGACGTGCGTCACGGTACCGTGCCGGTACGCGCGCGCCGGGAACCCGCGTCGCGAGGCACGTCCGTCGCGGGTGGTGCGCGCCGGGTGATGCTTCCCCTGCCCGAGGTGAATGCCCCGACCGAGGAACGAGACCCCTTGTGGAGAGACGGATCCGACCGCCGTGTCCAATCACATCCATGACACCGCCGTGATCGCCGATGGCGTGGAGCTCGGTGACGGCAACGTCGTCGGCCCCTACGCCGTCCTCCTGGGGCCCGCGGTGATCGGCGACCGCAACTGGATCGGTCCGCACGTGACGATCGGTGCCCCTGCCTCGGACACGGCGGCGCCACACCCCCGTGTCTGGGAACACGGCCCGGCGGGAGATCCGGCGCTCGACGGGTACGGCGTCGCCATCGGCGACGGCAACCGGATCCGGGAGTACGCCAGCGTGCACCAGGGCACCTGGCGCACGACCCGGCTGGGCAGCGACGGCTATCACCTGCGTGGGGTACACATCGCGCACGACTGCGTGGTCGAGGACGGTGTGGTGCTGGGGTCGAACACTGTGCTGGGTGGCCACTGCGAGGTGTGGTCGGAGGCCAACCTGGGGCTGGGAGTGCTGGCGCACCAGCGCGCCCGTGTCGGACCGGGTGCGATGGTGGGTATGGGCGCGGTCGTGTTGAGCGAGGTCGGGCCGTTCGCGGTGAGCGCGGGTGTTCCCGCCCGCATCACCGGAATCAATACCGTCGGGCTGACGCGGGCCGGGCTCGACGAGCAGGGGATCGCCATGCTGCGGCCGTACCTGCTCGGCCAGTGCGCGCTACCGGACGGGGGCGTGCCCGCCTGGGTGGCTGCGCGGCTGGCCGCGTGGGACTCCCGCCCGGAGCGGGGGCGGCGATGAACTCGGCCGTGCCGCGCGCAAGTTCCCTCGCGGAGGTGGAGGCCGAGCGGCCCCCGCGGGGCGGCACGCGCGGGGCGCGCGTCGTCAACGCGCTGCGCTCGCTCGCGGTGGTCGTGGTCGTCGCCTTCGCCTGCTACTACCTGGCCCGTAACTGGGGCGAGTTCCGGGCGACGATCTCCGGAATCGCGTGGCAGTCCGCCACGCTGTCGCTGCTTGTGCTGTGCCTGGCCATCGCGGTCACCACCTACGGCTGGCGGGTCATGGTCGACGACATCGGCCCGCCGGTCGGTTACCGGAAGGCCGCGCAGGTCTTCCTGGTCGGCCAGCTCGGCAAGTACGCGCCGGGTTCGGTATGGCTGTACCTGCTGCAGATGGAGCTGGGCAAGAAGGCAGGCCTGTCCCGCGCACGGGTCTTCACCGCCGCGCTGGTGCACACGGGTATCGGCCTCGTGATCGGGATGCTGGTCGGGGTGGTCGCGCTGCCGGTCATCCTCGACACCAGCCCCGCCGCCCGGTGGGTGCTGGTGCTGCTGCCCGTAGGCCTGGTCGCGATGCACCCCGGGATCCTGACCCGGATGACCTCGCTGGTGTTGCGGGTACTGCGCAAGCGCGGGCTGGATCACCGGCTGCGGATGCCGACCATCGGCAGGATCATCGGTGCCTCGGGCGCGGCCAAGTTCCTGCAGGGACTGCACCTGTGGCTGCTTGCGAACTCGGTCGGCACGCCCGGCTTGCTGGGGTTGCTGCTGTGCGCAGGCGCCATGTCGCTCGGTATGGCGGCGGGCACGGCCGCGCCGGTCTTCCCGGCGGGGGTGGGCGCGCGGGAGGGCGTCATCGTGGCGGTCCTCGTGGTCAGTGGTATCGGCGCGGCGCAGGCCGCGGCGTTCGCGGCGGCGTCGAGGGTGATGTTCATCCTCGCCGATCTGATCACCGCGGCGGGCTCGGTCGCACTCGCTCGGACCGCGTACCGGTCGGGACGGGAGTAGGCCGCTCGGCCGTGGTCGTGATCTCGTAGATCGCGGCAGCCTCGTTGCGGAACCTCGGCTCGAGGAACGCCAGCGTGTCCAGCTCGGTGAGGCCGGGTTGGCGGTGGTCTCCCGGTGGCAGCGCGAGGTGCCCGTGGGTGCCGACGATGACCCACCGGACACCGAGCTCGCGTACGGCCCGGCGCACGCGCGGTTCGGTCTCGTAGTCGCGGAAGCGCTCGGCGAGCAGCCGCGCCCTCGGTGGCTGCAGGGAGTCATCGAAGTGCCCGGCGACCGTGCGCACCCCGGTGAAGGCGTAGGTCCACACGGTACCGTCGTGCCGGTTGTTCAGGGCCCACTCACCGGGCTGCGCGAGCTCACCGAGCTTGCGCATGGCCTCGATCTCGGCGGCGCTGACCGTCATGTTCACCGGGTTCTCCGGCGGCGGGTTGCCGTACCGCGGCCCGATCAGCGCGGCGTTGGAGTGCGCGTACAGGCCGTGGGTGAGCACGGCGAACCCGCACAGCAGTGCGGCGCCGATCGTGCCGGAGCGGGACGTGTGGTGCCCGGCGAACGCGCGGGTGCTCGCGTCCCGCAGCACGGCTTGCAGCTCGGCGAGGCCGTGCGCGGCGAGCACCGTCATCGGTATCGCCGCGATGGCCATGAACCGGAAGGGGTCGTTCCACCACGGCCGGGTCAGCTCGAGAACCAGCGGATGGTCCGAGATGGCCACCACGAGCCAGGCGAGCCCGGTCAGCAGGGCGGCGCCGCCGATCCATCGCAGGTTGTGCAGCCGGAGGAGGAACACCAGGCCTGCGAGCAGTGCCGCGGACAGCCACACCTGGGCGGTGCCGTCGGAGTGCGGGGACGGGATCAGCTGGAACGTCAGCAGTGCACCGACCGCGCCGCTGAAGTCGAAGGGGGCGGGCCACCCCTCGTAGGGGAAGCCGCTATCGGTGCGCAGGACGGCGGCCGCCAGGTGCGGCGCGGTCAGCAGGCCACCTGCGAGGGCGGCAGCGAGGATCGCCGCGCACTCCGTGCCGACCGATCGGACGCGCGCCCCGGCGGGGAGTGCTCCTCCCGGCAGGTCGGTCTCGCCTCCCCGCGCGATGCGGAGCCAGCGCTGCGCCAGCATCGGGATCGCGAGCAGCATCGCGGCGAGCAGCGTCCCCGGGTGGATCACGAGTAGCCCGCAGGCGACCAGCGCGGTGACCAGCCCGGTGTCCCAGCGCACGCGTTCGACGAACCGGTGGAGCGCGACCACCGCGGCGGGGGTCAGCGCCAGGCCGAGCAGGAACGGGAGCAGCGGGCCACGAGCCATGGACACGTACAGCAGCGTCGCCGGGGCGACCGAGACCACCGCGACCATCCCGGCCAGCGTCGCGCGACCGTGGAAGGACCGCACCAGGGTCGCCAGGGACAGCGCGAGCAGGGCGGGCAGCAGGACCGTGTTGGCGTTGAGTACCCCCGGTACCGCCACGCCGGTGATCGGATGGGCGAGCGTGTATGCCAGCGCGCCGATCAGGTGATAGGCGTGCGGGTAGAACAGCTCGTTCGCGTCGCCGAACCGGTTGACCGTGGTCATGCCGGTCGCGCTGCCGTCGTGGGTCTCGTGGATGTAGCGGATCCCGTTGGCGTGGAAGGCCGCGTCGTAGCCCTGCGAGACCGCGGCAAGCGAGCCGAGCCCGTGCAGCACGGTGTAGAGCCCGACCACCGCTGCCGCGACGACACACGCCAGGACGGCGAGGTGGGCGGTACGGCTCCAAGCCGGTCCCGGGGTGCGCGTTCCGGTGCGCGCACCCCGGCTCTCTCGCCGGGCAGCGAGCCGGTCGTTCAGCCGCCGGGCCAGCACCGCGAGCGCGACGGCCACCGCGGTCGCCCCGAGGAGACTCGGCGTGGTGAACGGCAGACCGGCCACAGCCAGCCACGGTCCGGCGAGCCCCGCCACCGCGAAGGTCAGCAGCGGTGCCGTCCCGGCGAGGACCCACCCGCGTAGCCCGGCGGCCCACCCGGTGGCCAGCCCGGGCGCGATCATCAGCACCAGGTAGATCGCGATCGTGCCTGCCGTGGCGGTCGCGGTCATGGTGAGCGGCACGGAGTTGCTTCCTCGGCTACGCGCTGGTTGAGGGCGCCTGCCGGATGAGCCGGACGGAGTAGGGCTGCTCCGGTGGACGCAGCGATACTACTCCATATCGATCAGTGGGCGATGACCTGACTCGCGCATGCGCGTGGTGGCCGGAACGGGATGCCGCGCGCGTCCGGTGGAGTGCGGCACCCGGCGGCGCGCACGCGGTCCACCGCTTACCTACGGTCCCGTAACCTCACAAACCTACGGTCGCGTAACCTGGTGACATGGCAGAACTCGTGTACCCACCGGTCGTGGCGGCGTGCAAGACGATGTTCCGGGTGCTCGACCTGCGGATACGCCTGGTGGACACCGAGCACATCCCGCGTACCGGGGGCGCGGTCATCGCGTGCAATCACGTGAGCTACCTGGACTTCATCTTCTGCGGGCTGGGTGCGCTACCCGCCGACCGGTACGTCCGGTTCATGGCCAAGCAGCAGATCTTCGAGCACCGCATCGCCGGTCCGCTGATGCGCGGCATGCACCACATCCCCGTGGACCGGGAGGCCGGCCAGGCCTCGTACGACGAGGCCGTGGACCGGCTGCGTGCCGGTCAGGTGGTCGGGGTCTTCCCGGAGGCGACGATCAGCCGCTCATTCACCGTCAAGGGCCTCAAGACCGGGGCCGTGCGGATGGCAGCCGACGCCGGAGTGCCGCTGGTGCCGATAGCCCTGTGGGGCACGCAGCGGCTGTGGACGAAGGGCAGGCCACGCAAGCTGGCCCAGCGGCACGTGCCGGTGGAGATCCATGTCGGGGCGGCGAGTTACCCGGACCCGGGCGACGACGTGGCCGGGGCCACGGATGACCTGCGGGCTCGTATGCAAACACTGCTGGACGAGGCGCAGCGCGCCTACCCGGACGCGCCCGGCGAAGGGGAGCAACCGTGGTGGCTTCCCGCGCATCTCGGTGGTGCCGCCCCGCTGCCGGAGTGATCCCCGCGTCAGAACCAGCGCTCGAGTACCTGGGCGACACCGTCCTCGGTGTTCGGCGCGGTGATCTCGTCGGCGACGGCATGCACGTGCGGGTGGGCGTTCGCCACGGCCACGCCGTGCCCGGCCCACTCCAGCATCGCGATGTCGTTGGGCATGTCGCCGAACGCGAGCACGCCGGTGGGATCGATGTCGTACCAGCTCGCGACCTCGGCCAGGCCGGTCGCCTTGGTGACCGCGACGGCGGATATCTCGATGAGCCCGGCGTTGCTCGAGTAGGTGACCGCGACGGCGTCGTCGAGCACCGCTCGCGCGGCCTCGGCCATCTCGTCCGAGGTCATCCGCTCATCGCTGGCGAGAAGCTTGATCGCCGGGTGACCGAGCACCTCGCCCCGTGTCACGAACGTTCCGCCGGTGTCGTCGCCCCAGGGGTTGTGGAACTCGCTCTCGATGACCACCTGGGCCACGCTGGTGTCGTAGGCGCAGGAGCCCGCTCGCTCCGCTCCGAAGCGGGCGCGGGGCAGGATCTGTGCGAGGGCGTCGGCGACATCGTGGAGCAGCACGGGATCGAGTCCGCGCGTGCTGAGAACCCGGTCGGCGCCGATGTCGTAGAGCACGGCGCCGTTGGCGCAGACGGCGTAGCCGGTTACCCCGCCCGGCCCGGCGATCGCGGGGATCCACCGCGGAGGGCGCCCGCTGACCAGAACGAACGGGACGCCCTCCTGGTGGACGTTGCGCAGCGCGGCCTTCGTGCGGGGCGTGAACGTCTGCAGTGGCGTGATCAGGGTGCCGTCCACGTCGGAGGCGATCAGCTGGGGTCGGTGCACAGTATGTGGCCCTCGCGGGTGACTCGTGGGACTCTCCGGACGTTCACGGTACCGTCGGTTCGGGGCCGCATCGGGTGCTGTGGCGAACATCGCAGCTCAGAGCGTCGACCTCGGGTAACGGCGAGGCGGGGGTCACCCTGATGAGGCAGAGACGATACTGTGCCAGCCGTGCGGGCCGGCATTGTGATCTTGACTGAGGACAGGTGGTGGTCTGGCGAGCCCAAATGGCGAGCAGCCGAAGAGTTGGGTTTCGACCACGCCTGGACCTATGACCATCTCGGGTGGCGTTCGCTCGTCGACGGGCCGTGGTTCTCCGCGATCCCCACCCTGACGGCAGCGGCGATGGTCACCGAGCAGATCGAGCTCGGCACGTTCGTCGCCTCGCCCAACTTCCGGCATCCGGTCCCGTTCGCCAGGGAGCTGATGACCCTGGACGACATCTGCGACGGGCGGCTGCTGTGCGGCGTCGGCGCCGGTGGCCAGGGCTACGACCGGGCCGTGTTCGGGGAGGGCGAGATGCCACCCGCCCAGCGGGTGGACCGATTCACCGAGTTCGTTGAAGCGCTCGACGGCCTGCTGACGCGGGACGAGTTCGACTACTCGGGCGAGTACTACACCGCTGCGGGAGCCCGGAACCTGCCGGGATGCGTGCGGCATCCGAGGGTTCCGTTCGTGGTCGCCGCGAACAACCCGCGCTCGCTGCGCCTGGCCGCCCGGTTCGGAGGGGGCTGGGTCACCACGGGGCATCCCAGCGAGGACCTGGACGGCTGGTGGCGCGGGGTCGCCGACATCGCAGGCGAGTTCAACCGTGCCGCCGAGCAGGTCGACAGGGATCCGGGGGAGGTTCGTCGCTATCTGA
This sequence comes from Haloechinothrix alba, assembly GCF_900188115.1. Taxonomy (GTDB): domain Bacteria; phylum Actinomycetota; class Actinomycetes; order Mycobacteriales; family Pseudonocardiaceae; genus Haloechinothrix; species Haloechinothrix alba. The sequence goes on from NZ_FZNW01000001.1 coordinate 305,854, forward strand.
GCCTTGACGCGGCTCCCGTGTATTCGCTTACCTGTGTGGACACGTTCACGGAGGCTGCAGAGAAAGCACACAAGCTGGGGTTTACCGATGTCGTCGTGCATTGGCCGCGGTCCGCCGAGCCGTACGCTGGGCGGGAAGCGGTCCTCGAGCGCGTCGCCGACGAAGTACTCGAGGAGGTCCGGGATCTGTGAATGAAGCGACAATCGCCAAGGACAGCGACATGCGTGCACCTGTATCCGGCACGGTAGATCGAGCCGACGGGGCGCAGTTGCGATGGTGGCGAACCGGTCACGGCGAGCCGGTGGTGCTTGTGCACGGCTCGTTCGACGATCATCAGAGCTGGTCCCCGCTGGTATCGCAGCTTTCCGGGCGTGCCGACCTGACCAGCTACGACCGGCGTGGGCACAGCGCGAGCAGCGAACCACGCGGCCAGGGAAGTATCCGGGCGGACGCCGAGGATCTTCTCTCCGTGCTGGACACCGTGGTCGGTGGGCCCGCGCACCTGGTGGGGCATTCGTACGGAGCATCGGTGGTCTTGCTGGCCGCGGTGTTGCGCAGGGATGCGGTACGCAGTGTGGCGGTCTACGAGCCACCGCTGTACGGGCTGCTCGACCACAACCCGGTGGCGAAGGTGTTCGGCGCGGAGACCGGTGTGTGGATGGCGCACGCCGCTGAGCTGATCCGCTCGGGCAACCCGGGCCAGGGGGCGCGGGTGTACGTGGAGAAGGTCGGTATCGGCAAGGGCAGCTGGGAAGGCCTGTTCACCAGGGAGCAGCGCATGACCATGGTGTCCAACGCCTACACCTGGCTGGACCAGTACAACGACCCCAGCGGGCGGTCGGTGGATATCGGGACGCTGTCCTGGGCGCGCTTCCCGATCACACTGGTCGCGGGCGAGCGGAGCTGGGAGCTGAACAAGCTGGTGATCTCCGAGCTCGCGGAGCGGCTGCCGCTTGCCCGCAACGTCACGCTGCCGGGCGCGGGCCACGCCGGGCACCTCACGCATCCTGCCGAGCTCGCGGCGGCCCTCGCCCCTCAGCTCCGCGCCTGAGGCCCTCGGTGGCCACCGGGCGGCGTCTCTGAGGTGCCCTGCGGGGCTGGGTATCGCGGGGTGCGTCGGTGGTCGGGTAGCTCGTTCGTGTAAGCGGAGCGCCGGTACTCTGGCGCCCTGTGACACCGCACACGAACGCTGCCCGTGCTACCGGTGCCGACCTCGCGGATTTCGACCTGGTTGTCGTCGGATCGGGCTTCTTCGGGCTCACCATCGCCGAGCGGGCCGCCCGTGAGCTGGACAGCCGCGTGCTCGTCCTGGAACGGCGCCCGCACATCGGCGGGAACGCCTACTCGGAGCCGGATCCGGACACCGGTATCGAGGTCCACCGGTACGGTTCCCACCTGTTCCACACGTCCAACGAGCGCGTGTGGGACTACGCCAACCGGTTCACCCGGTTCACCAGCTACCAGCACCGGGTGTTCTGCACCCACCGCGGGCAAGTCTACAGCTTCCCGCTGAACCTCGGACTGATCAACCAGTTCTTCGGGCGGTCACACAGCCCCGACGAGGCGCGGGCGTTGATCGCGGAGCAGGCCGCCGAGATCGACACCTCGCAGGCGCGCAACCTGGAGGAGAAGGCGATCTCGCTGATCGGGCGCCCGCTGTACGAGGCGTTCGTCAAGGGGTACACGGCCAAGCAGTGGCAGACCGACCCGACCGAGCTCTCCCCGTCGATCATCACCCGCCTCCCGGTGCGCTACACCTTCGACAACCGGTACTTCACCGACACCCACGAGGGCCTGCCCGTCGACGGCTACACCGCGTGGCTCGAGCGGATGGCCGAGCACCCGAACATCGAGGTGCGGCTGTCGACCGATTACTTCGCCGTCCGAGCGAACATCCCCGCAAGCACCCCCACGGTGTACACCGGGCCGATCGATCACTACTTCGACTACTCGGCAGGCAGGCTCGGGTGGCGCACCCTCGACTTCGAGCGGGAGGTCGTGTCCACGGGTGACTTCCAGGGGACCGCGGTGATGAACTACAGCGACGAGGACGTCCCGTACACCCGGATCCACGAGTTCCGGCACTTCCACCCCGAGCGCGAGGACCGGCACCCTCGGGACAGGACCGTGATCGTGCGGGAGTACTCCCGGTTCGCGGGCGAGGACGACGAGCCGTACTACCCGATCAACACCCGGGAGGACCGGGAGAAACTGGAGAAGTACCGTGAGCTCGCCGGGCGGGAGGCCCGGGAACGCAACGTGCTCTTCGGCGGCAGGCTGGGTACGTACCAGTACCTGGACATGCATATGGCGATCGGCTCAGCGTTGTCTACATTCGACAACAAGGTGGCCCCGCACCTGACTCGCGGCGCCCCGCTGGATGGTGCGATCGACGCATGATGGGCACCCCGGCACCCCGTGTCGGGTGACACGACACCTCGTGTTGGGCGCGAGGACACTGTGGATAATCAACACAGCGTGCCCCCACGCCGTACTCGCCTTCTTGAGACACGGGTGGGTGATCCCGACAATCACGCATGGTGACGGCATGTTGCCACATGTGATGCCCGTGACGCGCGTGAATGCGCGAGATGTACGTTATCCGCAATACGGCACAGCGAACCGGCCGGAGGATCAGGGTGATGCATAAGTACATCGAGCGCGGGCAGCTGCTCGCGCAGCGTGGGCTCTACGCGGGCCCGTCCGATGTGGTGAGCAGGGACCTTTACGGCGAGGTGACCTGTGGGCGGGCGCTGCGCAGGCGCGACAGCGTCACCCTCCAGCCCGGCACGTGCGTGTCCGCCAACACGTACTTCGGGCGGTTTCCCGCCACCTTCTGGCAGCGCTGGACCGGGGTTCGCGAGGTCCGGCTCGAACTGGTGGCAAGCGGTAGCGGCCGCATCTTTGTGGACGCCTCGGACTTCGTCGCCGAGCCCCGCACCGTGACGGCCCGCCCCGTGGACGACGCGGTGGCCGAGACCATCACGATGAGCGTGCCGATCGACCGGTTCTACGACGGCGGGGCCATGTGGCTGCGGTTGGAGACCGAAGGGGCGCAGGAGCTCACCGTGGAGCGGGTGCGCTGGCTGGTCGACGCGCCGGAGTTCGTGCGCCCGACCGCGATCACGATCTGCACCATGAACCGGGCGGACGACTGTATGGCGACGCTGCAGACGCTGGCTGCCGAGCTGGACGAGCTCGAGACGGTCAGCACCGTCTACGTGGCCGACCAGGGCACGGACACCGTGGAAAGCCGTGACGGGTTCGAGCAGGTCGGCAAGGATCTCGGGGGCAGGCTGCGCTACATCAGGCAACCGAACCTCGGTGGGTCCGGCGGGTTCACAAGGGGCCTGTTCGAAACCGTCGGCGAGGACGACGGCTCGCGCACCGGCGTGCTGTTCATGGACGACGACGTGCTGCTGGAGCCGGACATGGTGGTGCGGCTGACGGCGTTCGCCAACCGCACGAACGACCCGGCCATCGTCGGTGGCCAGATGCTCAACCTCCTGCACCCGCACCAGCTGCACGTCGGCGCGGAATGGGCGAGCCTCAACACTCTCGAACCCGGAATCCCGTCGCGACACAGCCATGCCACGGCCGACCTGCTCGGTCTGCGGCCAGGGATGGACCGGCCGGACCGGCAGGACCGCAGGGTCGATTCCGGGTACAACGGCTGGTGGGCCTGCCTGATCCCCGCCGAGGTGGTCGACGAGGTCGGCTACCCGATGCCGTTCTTCTTCCAGTGGGACGACGCGGAGTACTCCTACCGTGCCGCCGCGCACGGCATCCGGACCGTCACCCTTCCGGGGGCGGGCGTGTGGCACGCCGACTTCGGGTGGAAGGACTGGGACGAGTGGCACCGGTACTTCAACCTGCGCAACTCGATGATCACCGCGGCCCTGCACAGCCCGTTCGACCGTACGGTGCTGACGCGGGTGCTGCTCGCCCAGTTCGTGCGCTACCTGCTCGGCAGCCAGTACGGGCTGGCAGCCACGCTGATCAAGGCGGTCGAGGACTTCCTCGAGGGGCCTGAGGTGCTACACGACGGCGGGGTGGCCGCGATGCGGGAGATTCGCCGGATCAGGGGACAGTACCCGGAGACGCAGCGGCAGGAGCCGCACGAGATTCCCGGCATCGCCTCCGGCGACATCGGCATCGTCAACGCGGGTCCCCGGCCGAGCAAGGAGCGGTTGGTGCTGATCAAACGGATCCTGTGGCGGGTCCTTGACAAGCATCCGTACGCCCTGGGTGCGATCCCGGCCGACGAGGCTCACTGGTGGCACGTGTCGCTGTTTCACACCGCCGTGGTTACCGACGCCTCGCAGGAGGGTGTGCGGGTGCGTACGTACGACCGTGGACGCATGATCGGGCTGGCGCGCCGCGCCGCGAGCACGCTCCTGCGGCTGCGCAAGGAGGGGCCCCGGGTGCGCGAGGCGTACCGGAGCGCTCTGCCCGAGCTCACCAGCAGGCAGAACTGGGCACGCTTGTACGGCAAGTAGACCTCGTTACGGACGCCGGCGCAGCCCGGAACCCGCTCCGGGCGATGCTCCGTACGTTGCCGTGCCTGTGGCCGACCGGCTCATGCGGAACCATCCTGGTACCGGTGGAAACGTTCCCGGCGGCCCTGACGTGCGAGGCGTAGCCACTGCAGGAACTCGCGCGGGCTGCGCTTGCACGCGACGAAGTACAGTCCGAAGCGGACGATCTCCAGCGCGCCGATCTTGCGCATCCCCGGCTGGGACAGCAGGTACCCGCGGTTGCGGTAGGTGTAGTAGCGCTTGGCGGCGCCCGCGGGGTCCTGGGCGTGCAGCCTGCCGCCGAGCATGGGCCTGAACTCGGCTGTCCCGTTCGGGTGCAGGTAGGCGGTGCGGGTGGTGGTGCCGAACGCCAGCCCGGAACGCACCAGCCTGCGATGGATCTCCACCTCGTCACCACGCAGGAACAGGCGCAGGTCGGGCACCCCGACCACCTCGAGGGTGGTGGCGCGGAACAGGGCCCCGTTGAACAGCGACGCGATGCCGGGCAGGAAGCCGTCGCCCAGCTCGGCCAGCGAACGCTTCCAGGTCAGTCCCCTGCGGAGCGGGAAAGCGAGGGTGTCGGGGTGGTCGATATCGACCACGACGGGTGAGACCGCGTCGAGCTCGCGAAGGTCCGCCTCCTGCCGGAGCACGGCGAGTACGTCCTCGTCGGCTGGGCAGCCGTCGTCGTCGGCGAGCCAGACCCAGCCTGCCCCGAGAGCGAGCGCGTGCAGCATTCCGAGCGCGAACCCGCCTGCCCCGCCCAGGTTGCGGCGCGAATGCAGGTAGGTGGTCGGCAGCTGGCAGTTGCCGACCACGTCGCGCGCGAGCTCGGCCGGATCGTTGTCGACCACGATCAGGTGAGTCACGGGGTGTGACTGGGCCGCGATGGCCTTCAGGGAGTGTGCGAGCGACTCGTGCCGGTCCCGGGTGACGACGACCGCGACCACCGAGTCCGCGGTCGGCTCGGCCGCACCGGCCGTGCCACTCGCCGCCCCGGTCACGATACTGCCTCGATCACGATGTGTAGCCGCTTCCGACGGGTGTGGAGGATTCGATGCCGAGACGCTTCGCCGCCTCGGCGCCGATGGACTCGTACGGGTCCTTGCCCTTGTACGCGGTGAGTACCTCACGCAACGATCCCCGTTGGCGCACGTGCCCCTCGTCCAACCAGACGGCCGAGGTGCACAGCTCCAACAGTAGCTCGTCCTGGTGCGAGGCGAACACAAGCGCGCCGGAGCGTTTGACCAGATCCACCAGCCGGTTGCGGGCCTTGTTCATGAAGGCGCTGTCCACCGCGCCGATGCCTTCGTCGAGCAGCAGGATCTCCGGGTTGATCGAGGTGACCACGCCGAGGGCCAGCCGCACCCGCATCCCCGTGGAGTAGGCGCGCAGCGGCATCTGCAGGTAGTTGCCGAGCTCGGTGAACTCGGCGATGTCGTCGACGCGCTTCTGCATCTGCTTGCGCGTCATGCCGAGGTAGAGGCCGCGGATCATGATGTTCTCGTAGCCCGAGATCTCGTTGTCCATACCGATGCCCAGGTCGAAGACCGGCGCCACACGGCCGACGATGCGAGAGGAGCCGCGGGTGGGCTCGTAGATCCCGGACAGCAGGCGAAGCAGCGTGGACTTGCCCGACCCGTTGTGGCCGACCAGCCCGACCCGGTCGCCCTCGTGGATCGACATCGTGATGTCCTGCAGCGCCTCGATGATCGGCACCTTGCTGTCGGTGCCGATCTTGCCGCCGACCTTGCCGAGCACCTTCTTCTTCAGCGAGCGGGTCTTGGCGTCGAAGATCGGGAAGTCGACGTAGGCGTTGCGCACGTCAATGCTGACCATAGTTCACACCCAGTAGGAGACTCGGGAACGGTAGTTGCGCATGACCACGACGGTCAGCAGCCAGCCGACGACCGTGAAGCCGCCGACGACGAACCAGTGGTGCAGGGACTGCACATTGCCGATCATCGGGGCTCGGATGATCTCGAGGAAGTGATACACGGGGTTGAACTCGTAGAGGTACTGCCGCCAACCACCACCCGTTTCGGGGAACTTCGCGGCCAGGATATCGATAGACCACACGATCGGGGTCATGAAGAAGAGCAGGCTGCTCACGGCCGCGATCACCTGGGGGACGTCACGGAACCGGGTGCTGGTGATCCCGAGGAGAAGGACGACCCAGAGCCCGTTGAGCGCGAGGGCGCCGAACGCCGGGACGGCCATCAGCGCGGTGACGTTCAACCCTGGCTGCGGGATGCCGCCTTCCTCGATGATGGTGTAACCCGGCTGGGCGAGGGCGGGGAAGAAGATCGCCAGGATCACGACGTAGACGATCAGGTTGTGCACGAACATGATCATCAGCCGCCAGACCGTACGCAGTGCGTACACGGTGAGCGGGGCGGGCAGGTGCTTGATCATGTCCTCGTTCTCGATGAACGCGTTGGAGCCCTCCTGCAGGCACCCGATGAGGAAATGCCAGGTGATCAGCCCGACGGTGATGTAGGGAAGGAAGGTGGCGATATCGGCCTGGAACAGCTGGGAGTAGAGCAGGCCGAGCGCGAACGCGGTGACCGCCATGCTGATCGTGATCCACAGCGGCCCGAGAACCGACCTGCGGTAGCGCTGCTTGATGTCCTGCCACCCCAGGTGGCTCCACAACTCGCGGGCGGCGACACCCGCCCGGAGGTCGTCGAAGGCGCGCCGGAAGCTGCGGCTCGCGGGCAGACGGCCGGGAGGTACCGCGCCCGGCTCCTCCGGCTGGTCTGACGTGAGCGTGCTGATGGTGTGCACGAATGAGCAGGGTACCGGCCGCCGCCCGCGCCCCGTGAGGGAGCCGAAGGTGACAGCCGGCTCCTTCTATGGAACCGGGGTCACCTTCGGCTCGTCCCGCTCAGGTCAAGCGGACGACGACTTGGCGGTCGTGGTACGTGTAGGCCTCGTAGCTGAAGCCGATGCCGGTCCGGTCGACGAATTCCCGCCACGCCCGGTACTCGTGCCGCTGCCAGCCGGGGTAGTTGAAGAACTCGTCGAACACGATGACGCTCCCCGGCCCGAGCCGCGGTTCGAGCTGCTCGAGTACCGTCGCGGCGGCGCTGAAGAGGTCGCTGTCGATGTGCACGAAGTCGATGGAGCCGGGATGCTCGGTGAGAAACCCGGGCAGCGTGTCGTCGAACAGGCCCACCACGAGTTCGGCGCCGGGCACGTCGGGCGGTTCGTCCATGGCGAACGTCCCTTCGGCGATGCCGGGCAGCCAGGCTTCGGGCAAGCCTTCGAAGGAATCGAACCCGTACACCCTGCCGTCGCCCCGCGCCTCGGCGATCTGACGCAGCGTGGTGCCGGTGGCGACCCCGAACTCCAGCGCCAGCCCGCCACGCGGCGCCAGCGAGAGGCCGTGGCGGAGGGTTTCGGCCGGGTGCGCGAACGCCGGGCACCCGACGAGGTGTTCCTCGGCGAACCGGCTGCTCTCCAGTGCGGCCGCGCGGTCACCCGCGTAGAACGTGTCTCGCCGTGAGCGCACCTCGAAGTCGCCGATGTGGTCGATCGCCCGGTTCACCGCACGTTCGATATCGGCACCGAGTTCGGCCCGCATCTTGTCGAGGTGCTGTTCGGTCTCCTCCCGCAGGTGCGTCACCTCGTCCCGCAGCCGTTCGGTTTCGGCGCGCTGCGGTTCGGCAAGCCGGTCGGCGAGGCGGTGCGCCGTCACCGCGATCTTGGCGCGCGCCGCTCGGCGCAGTCGCTGCAGCATCGAAGCCTCCTACCGCTCGTGGTCACGGTTCGCCCGCGGACGGGGACACGGTCGAACAGGGCGATGCCTGACAGCGTACCGAGCGGTGACACGCCTATCATGGGCCGATGCCCAGCAGTCCAGCCGACGTGCCAGTCGAGCACGAATCCCGCTCCCCGGTGTACTACCTGGTCGCGCCCGTGGGAACACCCAACTACGGTGATGAGCTCATCGCGGCGGGCTGGCTGCGTTACCTGGCCGAGCACGCTCCCGGGGCGACGGTGTGGCTGGACACCCATTCCCCCGGCCCCGCGCAGGTGCTGCTCGCGGGAATGCATCCCGGCCTGCGGGTCACGGACACGCTGTGGCGGTTGTGTGGTGCGGCGCCGTCCGAGGAGCCGTGGCAGGTCAGCTCCTGGGTGCAGGCCACCGTGCAGAGTCCGGGAATGGCCCCGCACCTGCATCACGGGATCGGGCTGCTGCACAGTGCGGACGTGCTGCACGTGCTCGGGGGTGGGTACGTCAACGCGTTGTGGCCACGGCATATCGGCCTGCTCGCCGGGGTGCTCGCGGCAGCATGCGTCAGCGGGGCTCGCACCGCTATGACCGGGCACGGGCTGCTGCCGCCCGCCGCCGGAGTTGCGGCGTTGCTGCACGCCCTGGTGGCGCGTTTCGACGTGGTGGATGCGCGGGACCGGCCGTCCGCGGAGCTGCTGGGGGTCGAGCGCGGTGTGGACGACGCTTTCCTGGCGCTCGGCGCGGACGGCTACTCTGATGTGGACGCGTGCTGGCCGGGGCAGGAGCCGCCCGATGTACTGCTGTGCGTGCAGTCCGACATGGTGCGCGGGACCGTGACCGAACTGGCTGCGACGGTGCTCGCCACGCTGCGCGAGTGGCGCGTGCCGCCACACCGGGTGTGTTTCGTGGAAGGCATTCCCCGGGTCGATCGGGAGGTGTTCGAGCTGCTCGAGCACGAGCTTCCCGGGGTGCGGTTCTACCCGTTCTCCGACGTCTGGGACCGGGGCCTGCCCGCGCGGGCAGGCCAGGTGTGGATCTCCACGCGCTTCCACGTGCACCTGGTCGCGGCCGCTGCGGGAGCGTCGGGCGTGGCCCTGCCGGTCAGCGAGGAGTACTACGCCGTGAAGCACCGCTCGCTCGCCGAGCTCGGCTCCGGGTGGGACGTCGCCGGGGGCCTGGGCGGCCCACTACCGTGGCCGTCCGGGGGAGGGTTCGACCCGGCTGAGCTGGCTCGGCTGACGCGGGAGAAGCGCGACCTCGCCAAAGGGGTCTATGCCCCGGCGGCGGAGCCGGACGGCGACGGGTAGCACGGGCGTGGGTGATCCGCGCGGCACGCTGTGCGGGTACGGCCGCGTGAGGAATGATGGCGGGGAGGCTCCGACCGAGGAAGGGAGCACGGATGACCGCAACACGTGACGCGACGGCACAACCGTCCTCGTTCGCCAAGTCCCTGTTCGCCGGTGCGCTACCGGACGACATGGTGTTCCCGTACCCGCAGCTGGAGAAGGACGAGTCCCGTACGGTTCGGCAGTTGATCTCGTCGGCGCGGGACTTCCTGGACGACAACTACGACTCGCGGACCGTCGAGGAGCAGCGCTGGGTCGGGGACGAGATCATCAGCGGCCTCGGTGAGCGGGGGTTGCTCGGCTTGTACGTCGCGCCCGAGTACGGCGGCCAGGGGCTGTCCCAGACGGGGTACTGCCGGGTGATGGAGGAGTTCGGCGGGTACGACGCCAGCCTGTCCGTGGTGATGGGGGTGCACCAGTCGATCGGGATGAAGCCGATACACATGTTCGGCACCGAGGACCAGAAGGCGCGGTTCCTGCCCGACCTGGCCGCAGGCCGCAAGCTGGCGGGGTTCGGGTTGACCGAGCCGAGTGCTGGCTCGGACGCGTACAACGTGGCGAGCTACGCCGAGCAGCAGGCCGACGGGTCGTTCGTGCTCAACGGGGAGAAGCGCTGGATCGGCAACGGCGCCAAGGACGTGGTCGTGGTCTTCGCGCGCTGCGAGACGGGCCATGTCGCGCTGACCGTCGAGCGCGGCATGGACGGCTTCGAGGCGCCGCACCGCTTCGACACCCTCGGGCTGCTCGGCAACGATCTCCGCAAGTTGACGTTCAACGATGTGCGCGTGCCCAAGGAGAACGTGCTCGGTGAGCCGGGAGACGGTTTCCGGATCGCGATGTCGACGCTGAACAACGGCCGGATGTCGCTCGGCACCGGCGTGGTCGGCGCGACGAAGAAGCTGATCGAGCAAGCGATCGAGTACACCACCAACCGCGAGCAGTTCGGCATGTCGCTGTCCGAGTTCGAGCTGGTCCAGGACAAGGTCGGCTGGATGGTGTCCTATCTGTATGGACTGGAGTCGATGGCGTACATGACGACCGGGCTCGTCGACTCCGGGGTCGGGGATTACTCGGTCGAATCAGCTATGTCCAAAGTGTCCTCGACCGAGTTCATCTGGTACGCCGTCAACAGGGTTTTCCAGCTCATGGGCGGTACCGCGTACATGGCGGACTCGCCGATCGCCAGGACGTTGCGCGACACCCGGATCTTCCCGATCTTCGAGGGCGCCAACGACGTGCTGCGCGCGTTCATCGCGCTGTCCGGGATGAAGGTGATCGCCGACGAGTTCGAGGATCTTCGGAAGATCGAGCTCAGCGACCCGATCAGGACGATGGGAACCATCGCCGACTTCGTGCGGGGTCGCGTGTCACGCACCCTGAACCCCGCGCAGCTGGAGACCGCGCATCCGGCGCTCGGTGAGCACGCCGACGCGGTAGCCGACCAGACCAAGCGGTTGCGCGGCACCGTCGAGAAGTTGTTGCGTGCGCACGGCAAGGACGTCAAGTTCAGGCAGCGGCACCAGAAGCGGCTGGCCGATGCCAGTACCGACATCTTCGCGCAGGTCGCCACGATCTCGCGTACCACCTCGCTGTTCGCCGACCAGGGAGTGGAGGCGTCCGGTCAGGAGCACTATATCGCCGACTCGTTCTGCAACCGTGCCGCCGCACGCGTGCGTAGCCAGCTGAACCGTGTCGAGGACAACGACGACCAGCAGATCCACTCGATCGCCAGGGTCGCCTACAACCACGGCGGCTACGGCCCCAAGCTGCACTGACCCGCCCAGCCCGCCGGGCAGGTGGGAGCCGAAGGTGACAGCGGGCTCCTTCTATGGAACCGAGGTCACCTTCGGCTCCCACGCGATGCCGGTCGCGTTGCGCGGGGACGCGCCATCAGAGGTACTGGCCGGTTCCGGTGACGCCGTGTTGGGTCGGGTCGATGCCCTCGCCGGTAGCACCGGCACTGCTGCCGGCGGGCAGCCCCTTGCGCATCTGCTCCAGCTGCACCCGTGCTGCCATCTGCTGGGCGAACAGTGCGGTCTGGATCCCGTGGAACAACCCCTCTAGCCACCCGACGAGCTGGGCCTGGGCGACCCGCAGCTCGGCATCGGAAGGTGTCGTGTCCTCCGTGAACGGGGCGACCAGACGCTCGAGCTCCTCGCGCAGCTCGGGCGCGAGCGCTTGCTCGAGTTCCTTGATGGATGTCTCGTGGATCTCGCGGAGGCGGTTCCGGCTGGCGTCGTCGAGCGGAGCGGCGCGCACCTCTTCGAGGAGCTGCTTGATCATGGTCCCGATCCGCATGACCTTGGCTGGTTCTTCGACGAGGTCCCCGACCCCTTGGCTCTGGTCCCCCTCGGCTTCGGACGGGACGCGCGCCTCGCCGACCGGCGAGCCGTCCGCACCGACCACGACGACGCGCTGCGACTGCTCGCCGTTACCGGAACCCTGTTCGGGCTGCTGGGAGGATTGCGGCTCAGTCATCTGTTTCCATCCTGTTCCCTGTCGCGACGCGAATGCTCCGTATCGAGAGTAGCCGGACCCGTGCGCGGTTATGCACCCCGTCGCTGTCGTCGGCCACCGGAGGCGGTACACGGCAGGCGCACGGTCGCCGCCGGGCAGGTGCGCGCCGCTGGGCCGCACGGGAATCGAGGTGACGAGCAGTCTCGCGCTAGTCGTGGGAGTGCGCGGCGAGCAGGATCTTGCCGAACACCCCGCCCGCGTCGAGCGCGTTGTGCGCGTCCGCGGCATCGGGCAGCGGGAAGACCTCGTGGACGACCGGTGCCACGGACCCTCGCTCCACCAGCGGCCACAGGCGCTGGCGCACCTCCGAGACGATCTCGCCTTTCTCGGCGACCGGCCGGGCGCGCAGTGTGGTGGCCAGGATGGTGGCGCGCTTGCCGAGCATCCTGCCGATGTCCACCTCGCCCTTGCGTCCGCCCTGCATACCGATGATGGCGAGCCTGCCGCCGGTGCGCAGCGCGGAAATGTTCTTGTCGACGTAGGCAGCGCCCATGAGGTCGAGGATCACGTCGGCCCCGCCGGTCGCGTCCTTGATCTCGGAGACGAAGTCCTGCTCGCGGTAGTTGATGAGGATGTCCGCGCCGAGTTGCCTGCACCGTTCGAGGCGCGTGGCGTCGCCCGCGGTGACCGCGACGGTCGCGCCGAGCGCCTTGGCCACCTGGATGGCATGCGTACCCACGCCGCCCGCGCCGCCGTGTACGAGGATCACTTCGCCTTCGGCGAGCTTGGCGCCCATCACCACGTTGGACCACACGGTGCACGCCACCTCGGGCAGCGCTGCGGCGGCGAGGAGCTCCACCTCGCCGGGGACGGGCAGCAGCTGCACGGCCGGTACGGCGACCTTCTCGGCGTAGCCGCCACCGGAGAGCAGGGCGCAGACCTCGTCACCGACTCGCCACCCGGTGACGTCCTCGGTCACCTCGGCGATGGTGCCCGAGCACTCCAGGCCCGGGTACTCGCTGGCGCCGGCTGGTGGCGGGTAGTAGCCACGCCGCTGCAGGACGTCGGCGCGGTTCACCGCGCTGGCCGCGACGTCGACGAGAACCTCGCCGGGACCGAGCTCCGGCTCTGGTACCTCGGACCAGGTCAGTACCTCGGGGCCGCCTGCCTCGCTGATGGTGATAGCACGCATGAAGATCCACCCTACTTGTCTCGCGCACCAGTGACACTACGCCGCGCATCCCGGGAACGGACCCGGTCGGGGAATACCTACGAGCGGACCCTTGACCGCGCCGGCTCGGGACGTAAGGCTGTGCGGTTACCGGACGCGCCGGCCGGGACACGCTCGGTGAGCCCGGCCGGGACGCAGCAACGAACCAGGGGAGTTCTTCGATGTCACGTTTACGGAAGGCGATCGCGGTCCCGGCCGCGGTCCTGGCCGGCGCGGCCCTGGCGGTTACCACCGGCCCGGCCGCCCTGGCCGGGTCGGGCAGTGATGCGGCGGACCTGCCGGACGAGCTGGCAGCCTCGATCAAGCTCGGCGAGGTCAACCGGCACCTGACCGCGTTCCAGCGGATAGCTGCCACCTCGGACGGCAACCGGGCCTCTGGAACGGAAGGCTATGACCGGTCGGCCGAGTACGTGGCAGGCAAGCTGGCCGACGCCGGGTTCATCGTGTCGCGCCAGGAGTTCCCGTTCGTCTATTTCGAGACGCTCGCCGAGGAGCTGGCCAGCGGGGGCGAGGAGTACGAGATCGACATCATGCGGTACAGCCCGTCCACACCGGAGGGTGGGCTGAGCGCTCGGACCGTGGCGGCGCCGGAAAGTGACGAGCCGGGGTGCGATGCCGATGCCTACGACGGTGTCGATGCCGACGGGAAGATCGCCCTCATCCAGCGGGGTGCGTGCACGTTCGCGGCGAAGCAGGAGGCCGCCGCCGAGGCCGGGGCTGCCGCCGCGGTGGTCTACAACAACGAGGAAGGCCCGTTGCACGGCACCCTCGGCGCCCCGTCCGGCAACGGGATCCCCATCGGTGGGGTCAGTGACGCCGCGGGCGCCGAGCTGGTCGCGGCAGCCGGTGAGGAGGCAACGCTGGATCTGCGCGCGATCACCGAGGAGCGCACCACCTACAACGTGGTCGCCGAGACCAGGACGGGTGCGACGGACAATGTGGTGATGGCCGGTGCGCACCTGGACAGCGTCGTGGAGGGCGCCGGCGTCAACGACAACGGCACCGGTTCGGCTGCGCTGCTGCAGACGGCGTTGGAGATGGGTAGCCAGCCCGACGTGAACAACGCGGTTCGGTTCGCGTGGTGGGGTGCCGAGGAGGTCGGCCTGGTCGGCTCGACCCACTACGTGCAGAGCCTGAGCTTCGAGGAGCAGCTCGACATCGCGATGTACCTGAACTTCGACATGGTGGGGTCGCCGAACGGCGGGTACTTCGTGTACGACGGCGACGGTGACGAGTTCGAGCAGCCCGGGCCACCCGGATCGGACGCCATCGAGCGAAGCTTCGTCGAGCGGTTGTCCGAGCAGGGCGTGGCGAGTGAGCCGTCGGAGCTGAACATGCGCTCGGACTACGCCGAGTTCATGGCCCAGGGCATCCCGGTCGGCGGGTTGTTCACCGGAGCCGAGGACACCAAGACCGAGGAGCAGGCGGACAAGTGGGGCGGTCAGGCCGGGGAGGTCTTCGACCCCTGCTACCACACCGAGTGCGACCACATGGGGAACGTGAACCGGGGCATACTCATGGACAACGTGTCAGCGATCGCGTTCGTGGCCGGTTCGTACGCCCTGAGCACCGAGGACGTGAACGGTCTTGCCGCGGGGGAGTCCGCCTCGCACGCGGAACGTGCTCAGCAGCGTGCCGTCCAGCTCCGCTCCACCACGCTGGACCGGTCCGGTTCCGCGCACGCCGAACCGGCCCCCAGCTAACCACTGGGTTGAGCTGAATGACGCTTTCAGTCCGTCACGTGGACTGAAAGCGTCATTCAGCGTGGCCCAAGGCGCCGGTACGTTCCGTGGGTGCACCAGCTAGGCTGGGGCACAGCGTGCGCGCTACGGGGAGGCGTGGCAGAGCGGCCGATTGCACTCGCCTTGAAAGCGAGCGACCCGAGAGGGTCCGGGGGTTCGAATCCCCCCGCCTCCGCTTCTGTGACCTGCGGCGACGTAGTGAACGAGCTAGGCCGCCACGCGAGACGTGGCGGCCTAGTCTCATGTTCAGTTTCAGTTGCACCACAAAGGCGGTGCTCAGTCGGCTGAACCGTGGTCCGCGTCGCCATCCTCACCCGGCCAGAACAAGCCACCCATCTTGTCGGCGATCGATGTGCTCAACTCGCTGGTGATGTGCTGGTACCGCGTGGTCATGCCGATGTGCGACCAGCCCATGACGTCCATGACGGCGCGGGAAGGTACGCCCAAGACGAGCAGCATTGTGGCGGCTGTATGTCGGGCATCGTGCAGCCGAGCGTCCCGTACGCCGGCGTCGTTCAGCAGATCCTTCCACTCCTTGTGATCACTGCGAGGGTGCACGGGACGCCCCAACCGGTTCGTAAACACCCAGTCTTCGTCGTGCCAGAGGTCGCCGGCCTGCGCGCGTTCGAGCTGCTGGTTGTGCTCGTGCTCACGCAACGTTGCAACGACCTGCGCCGGCACTCCGACTGTGCGCCTTCCGGCTCGCGATTTCACCTCTTGGGCGATAACGCCCCCACCGTGACGTTGCGGGCAGTGACCGGCATGTCGACGACCACACGGATCATTCTCAGAGCACCCGTGCTGCCATTTCACGGGTTGCAGTGATCGGCGAACGGTGATGGTGCGCCCTTCATAATCAATGTCTCGCCACTGCAGGCCGAGGGCTTCACCTTTCCTGAGGCCAAGTGTCAGCGCGAGAATGAATCGCGCACCGTTGCGCCGCGAATGGCAGGCCTTCAGGATCTGCTGTGCTTCCTCCTTGGTGAAGGGCGTGATCTCCTCGTCGGGAACCCGCGGAGGTCGAGCGACCTGCGCGGGGTTGCCAGTGAGGTGACCGCGGCGAACGGCTTCCCCGAGCGCGGTTCGCACCGTGCGGTGGGCCTGGTGAATCGTCGCGGGGCGCAACGTCTTGCCGTGCTTCCCTGTAGTGGTGGCGAGCTTGCGGTACAGGCTCTCCAGGTGTTCCGGCTGCAGCCTGTCGAGTCGGTGCGCACCGATACCCGGAATGAGATAGCCGTACACGGCCGCGCGGTATCCAACGAGGGTGTTCCGCCGGACAGTGGGCGCTGCGATGTTCTCCACCCAGTGCGTAAGCCAGTCCTTGACTTTCCAGGGGCGGCCGGGCTTGCGAACCGTTCCCTTGTCACGCATGTCGAGGAGCTTGCGGTATGCCTCGTGGGCGTCAGCTTCGTTCTTGCGCATGACGTGCCGACGGTCAGGCGTGCCGTCGTCGCGGATACCGACGGTGACGCGTGCGTGGTAGTAGCCGTCCTTCTCGCTGTAGTAGAAGCTCCCCACGCCGCTGGGGTTGCGGGTGTTGTCAGTGCGCTTCCGGCGTGCCATCGCTGATTGTGTTCCTTTCCCGGCCGGTCAGGCGGCGTGATGTTGGTTGGTGAGTTGCTCGACGTACTTGGTGACTGCGTCGGCCGGGACGCGACGCAGGCGGCCGATGCGCACCGTGTGGATGTGACCCGCCCGGATCAGGTCGTACATGGTGGTCCGGCCGATGCTGAGTCGTTGCGCTGCGGCTTCGACCGTGAGCAGCTCGCGGGGTTCCTCTGGTCTGTCCATCGGTGCTCCTCTTGGCTAGAAGGGTGGTTCGTCGTTTTGGGTGGTTTGGGGTGTGCTGGTGGTGTCGTTGCTGCGGGTGGTTTTGGTGATGGTGGCGGTGGCGTAGCGCAGGCTGGGGCCGATGTCGTCGACGGCGAGTTCGGTGACGGTGCGTTTGTCGCCGTCCTTGGTTTCGTAGCTGCGTTGCCGCAGCCGGCCTTGCGCGATCACGCGGGAGCCTTTGCCGAGGGAGTCGACGAGGTTTTCGGCGGGTTGGCGCCAGAGGGTGCAGCGCAGGAACAGGGCCTGGCCGTCGTGCCATTCGCCGGTGTCGCGGTCGAAGGTGCGTGGGGTGGAGGCGATGGTGAAGTTGGCGACGGCGGCGCCGGATTGGGTGAATCGCATTTCGGGGTCGGCGGTGAGGTTGCCGACGACGGTGATGATGGTTTCGGCGGCCATGGTGGGACTCCTTGTCAGTGGCGTGGTGAGTAGTTACAGGGGTGGTCCGCTCGTGCGGGTGGGTTGGCTACGTTGGTGGGTGGGACGGGCCAGCTAGGTCCTGGCCCGTCCCCTGCCGGGTTAGCGTGGCTCGTAGCACTGACAGCACACTTCGCCGTGTGTGGCGGGGCGCTGTTCGCAGGACACGCACATCGCGGTTCACCTCCTTTCGTCGTCGTGGTCGGTGAGGACCCGTACCTATGGCTGTGTTCCGTCCCGTGCGGATGGGAGTGGAGGAGGTCGGCGGCCCCGTCGTCGCCGGGGCAGGCCCTGCGCCTGCCCCCGCCTGCCGTGAGCGGCCGAGCGCGGAGGCTCGCGGTCACGGTCTGAGTGCTTGAGCTCCCGTCGAAGCCGGCGACAAGCCGGCGCCTCGACGGGAGGTCGAGCTGTCCTTGACCGGGAGCAAGCCGGCCGCACGGTCGGGGCCGCCGGGCTCCGGAGCGGCCGCGCCCAGCTCCGGGCCCGGGACAGCCGGGCCGCCGTAGGCGGCTCGACCAGGGGCTTGGCCGGCGCGGCCCTGAGCGCGAACCGGCACCGCACGCGAGGTGCGCCGGTGTTCGGAGTACCTGGGGTTGTCGGTGGCGGCTGTCACCCTGATGCGCATGGAGGTCACCGAGCAGGACATCGCGCGTATCCCCCGCGGGAATGTGCGCGTGCCGGTGGCCGAGTTCGTCGAGGTGTGGCGCGCTGGTGAGCGACGTAATGAGGAGCAGACTGCTCGGGGTGTGCGGGATTGGTACGCCGCTGGTGTGATCATGACGTGCCGCTGGATGGCGACGGCCACCGTGCGGCCGAATGACGGCCGCCGCTGGTATCCGGCGCGGGCGCCGGTTACCTCGCGCACGCGCGGGGCGTATGAGGAGCTGATCGAGGCCGAGTTCCTGGCGGCCGAGAAGCTCGCTATGAAGCAACCCCGTCCGGCGTGGTTGGCCAAGCGGGTGGGCTGGATCGAGGCGGTGTGCGCCACGCTGCGGTGGGCGTGGCGCCGTTCCGGGCCAGCGCCGCTCGAGCTGGACGCGGCCCCTGAGCGTTGAGGTTTGCTCGGTCGTCATGCTCACCACCCGCCGACCGGGTCGAGCTGCATGGTGTCGTGTTCGACGGCGGCGGCCTGCTCGGCGGCCTGGTCTTGTGCGTGCCACTGCGCCAGCTGGGCCGCGCGAGCCTCGTCGGCCTCGCGTTGCCGCTCGGCGGCTTCCCGCTGGGCGATCTCAGCCAGCGCGCGCTGTGCGCGTTGCACTGAGTCGGCGGTGTCGTCCGCGCTGGGTACCCGCACGGTGTCGTCCTCGGCCGGTGCCGGTTCCTCGACGGCAACCTCGCGCAGGTCGGGCCGGGCCGACTCAGGCTGCTGTTCGGCGACGTCGTCAGTAGCGGCCTCGGCTTCCTGCGCCGTGCCGGCGTCGAGGTCACCGGGCGAGTCCACCGTGTCGCGGCCCCCTGTCCGGTCGGCGTCGGCGTCCTCGACGCTGACCGCTTCCCGATCCCGGGGGGACTCGGGCTCGGCCTCGGCTGCCCGATCGGCCGCTGCAGTCTGCTCCGGTTCGGGCCCAGGTGCGATGGCGGCGTGGTGGTCGGCCTCGCGCTCGCGCTGCACTTCGGCGAGTTCATGCTCGCCGGTGACGTGCCTGTGTGGGTCCTCGATCGCGTTCGCGGCCTCGTGCGCGGCCAGCCATTCCTCGGCGGTGACGTGGTCGTCGGTGGCGGGATCGGCGTCGGCGCCGCGTGCGGAGAGTTCGGCGGTGGCGCGGTCGCTGGCGGCGCGGGTGGCGGCGGTGTGGGCCAGCCAGCGCCCGCGGGCCTGCTCGGCCTCGCGCAGGTGCGCTGTGCGCGCGTCGAGGGCCTCGGCCAGGGCGGCGGCCTCGTCGGCCTGCTGCCGCAGCTGCGCCTGCCGCTCCGGGTCGCTGGTGGCCTCCGCCTCGGTACTGCGCAGGCTGGCAGTGTGGCGGTGCTGGTCGGCGGCCTGGATGGTGCCGGCGAGTTCGTTGCCGACATACCGCGGCGCCCACGCGGCCTCGCGCTGCGCGGCACGCACCCGCATCCGCAGCTGGCCGTCGCTCATTTCCAGCTCATCGCGCTGCGACTCGGGCCGGCCGAGGGCGCGCCAGGCGCAGCGCCAGGAGGCGTAGGCCTCCACCTGCCCCGCCCTCGGCGGCGTCCCGATCGGCTCGGCGGGATCGTCGTGGCCGGTCAGTTCGCGGTGCGCGGCCACCGCGCCCGCGCGAGTTACCCAGTCGCCGGCCTCGCTCGGGTCATCGGGCACTGGCCCGAGCGCTTCGATTGCCCATTGCGGCGGGTTCTCTGCGACCTGCTCGCCGAGTGTCCGCTGCCGCTGGTCGGCCGCTGCAGCCAGCGAATCCAGGTAGGCGCGCCAGTCGGGTTCGTCGACGGTGGGTACGCGGTCGGCGTAGCTGTCGTCGCGGGGGTCGAGCGTGTTGCGGCTGGCGATGCGGTGATACAGCACGTTGCTCAACTGCCGCGCGCCGGACAGCGAGCGGTCTCCGACGGCGTCGGCGAGCACCGCACGCGGGTCGTGGCCGGCGAGTTCGGCCCGGCGCAGGATGCGCGAGAGGGTGGCGCTGCCGTCCTCGGCGGCCAGCCGTGCCCGCTCGTCGGAAGTGAGGGCGCCGGTGTCGGCGAGTTCGTCGAGCCAGCGTGCGGTGCGACCGGCGGTGGCGAGTTCACTGGCGTCGGCGAGCAGCTCGGCTGGCGTGCGCACCGATTCCATGTCCTGGGCGGACTCGGTGGCCGTGGCCAGTGCCGAATGGTCGGTCTCGGCGCCGTCGAGGGTGGCGGCGAGCACGGCGGTTGGGGACTTGTGCACGGCTTCGGTGTTGACAGCGCCCGGCGCCGCGTCCTCGGGCACGGCGCGGGTGGTGACGTGCGCGGTGTTGGCCTCGCGACCGCGGGAGAGGCCGACGTAGAGGGCGTCGGCGCCGGTGGTGGGGGTGATGACGGTGTGGCTGGCGTCGACGGTGAGGCCTTGGGCGGCGTGCACGGTGGAGGCGTAGCCGAGCGCGACGTGCGCGGCGACGTAGTCGGCCGGCAGCGTCATGCGCTCGCCGAGCTGCTCCCCGTCGGTCGTGCGGCCGTGGATGGGGGCGACGACGAGGTGGCCGTCGTCGCCGGCGGCCAGGACGCGGTAGTGCTCGCGGTTGATGGGGCCGCGCCGGTTGCCGGCGTAGCCGGCCAGTTCCCACCCGTTGCGGCGCGCCTGGATGACGTCACCGACCCCGGCGTAGGTGCCTTGCGCGGTCAGTGGCACGCCGTGCTCGTTCACCTGGCCGAGCCGCACCAACTCGGCGCGTAGCTCGGCGGACAGCCGTGCGGCTTGCTCGTTGGTGTCGACGAGTAGCACCGACCGGCGGCCGGCGAGGGTGTCGCCGAGCCACGCCCGCGTCGCGGAGGCTTCGGCCTGCTCGACCGCGCCGGCATCGATCAGCCGCCCGTGCTGGTGGTAGTCGTGCAGGACCGACTCGTCGCCGGCGCGTAGCCGTAGGGAGGCGTCGCGTTCCCAGGTGTGGTGGAACCGGCGGGCTTCGGCGAGTTCGTAGCTGGCGCCGGCCTCGGCGAGCATCTCCATTCCACCGCCGGCGCCGACGGCGGCCAACTGCTTATGGTCGCCCACGAGTAGCAGCTTCGCTCCGGCGGCCTCGGCGTGGCTGTGGATGGCGGCCAGATCGGCGGTGTCGCTCATGGCCGATTCGTCGACCACGACGAGGTCTCCGGCGGCCAGGCGCCAGACCTCGTCATCTGCGGCGGCTCGGCCGTCGGCGAGCCGGTCCTGGGTGGCCAGCCAGCGGGCGACGTTGCGGGCGTCGAGACCTTCGCCGGCCAGGACTTCGGTAGCGATCTGGCTGGTCGCCAACCCGACCACGCGGCGGGACTGGCCGTCCCACAGGTCCGGGTCTTGCCATGCCTTCGCCAACGTGCCGACTACAAAGGACTTGCCGGTGCCGGCGGGGCCGACGAGGGATTCAATCCGGGCACCGGAGGTCAGGGCGCCGCGCACGGCGGCGGCCTGATCGGCACCCAGTTCGATGCCGGCCTCGCCCAGCTCAGCGACGAACTGCTGCGCCTGCGCGCTGGGCAGGGCGGCGGCGTCGGCGTGGGCGGTGGCTGCGGTGAGCACCCGTTCGGTGTGCACGTGCTCCGGTGTGGCATACAGTCGCCCGGCCGGGGCGTCGTAGGCGGAACGCCCGTTCGCGACGCGCAGCTCGTCCGGCAGGGCGGCATCGCCGGGGCGTTCGGTATCCAGAGGAACCGCCAGCGCCAGAGCCTGTTCGGTCAGTGTGTTCAACACGGTGGTGACCTGGTCGCCGTTGTTGGTGGCGAGGTGATCGGGCAGGGCGTCGCTGATCGCCCGGGTGAGGTCGGGCTCGGTCCAGGCGGCCTTGCGGGACTGCACGTCCGCTAGGGCGGTTTCGATGACCGCGCGCGGCGAGAATGCCTGCGGGTGTGGCTGCTCGCCGGCGAGCTTGAGCACGTCACCGGCGACTTTCTCGAGGCCGCCGGCGACCTCGGAGCGTAGTTCGCGGTCCCACCGCTCCAGCCGCGCTTCCACACTTTCCCCGTCGTGGGACTTGCTCTGCCGGGTCGCGAACGTGGCCTGGCGCTGCAGCCGGTCCAGCTCCAGGCTGTTCGGGCTGCGGTCGAACTTCGTTTCGAACGCCTCGACCAGTTCGCGGGTGCGGCTGGTGATGGCGCGCCGACGGGAGGAGAACAGGTCCATGACCTCGCTCGGCACCCCGAGCACCTCACGCGCCTTGCCGTCCGGGCGGGTCGCGAACTGCACGCCCAACGCGCGGGAGAGGTGCTCCTCCATGGTGCGCTCCCCCACGGCGGCGGCCGCGCCCCGGAACTTGTGGATCGCGCGGGAGTCGAGGGTGCGCCATGTGCCGTCGGCGCCCTGCACGCGGTTGAGGATCGCGTTATGAATGTGCAGCTGCGGGTCGTGATCCCGGTTGTCGTGCTGAAAAAACGACGCGACCGTCCAGTCGTGCGCGTCGACGTAGCGGCCGGCGGCCCCGCCGTGGTGGCCGACCCGGGAGTAGCCGGCATGCTCGGCCAGATACTCCAGGGTGGCGTTGTTGCCGGCCCAGATCGCATCTTCCACCGCCTGCCGGTGCTGCGCCCACGCCTCGGCGGCATGTTCATCGCCGGCTGTACGGGCCTGTACTTCTTGGGCCTCGAACGCTGTATGCAACACGGTGACGGACTTTTGGACGCTGAACGTCGCGTCCAAAAAGGCCACGTTCCGCCGTGCCCGCTTGCCCGCGTCCAGTCGGAGTTCAGCGCGGCGTTCAGCACTGGCGTCCGGTTCCGCTTCCAGCGCGGCGGCGTACAACTCGTCCTCGGACAGATACTTCCGTCCGGTGTGGCCGAGCGTGGACGCCTCCGACCACTGTTCAGGGTCGGTGAACGCCTCGTCGCGCGGGTCGAGGAAGTGCTCGTACAGCGCGGTCATGTCCTGGTGATCCACCAGCCCGCTCAACCCGAGCGCCTCGGCGCCGCGGCCGTACCACCGGCCCGGTGGCTCGCCGGCCGTCACGGCGCCGGTGTAGTAGTTCTCCCGACCCTGCGCGACCGCATCCAGCAGATAGTCCGCACCGTGTCCCGAGGAGATGGTCAGCATCCCGACCACCCCGCCACGATCATCATCGGGACGCCGGGCAAGATCAACTCTGGGTGCGGGTCACCGCCGGCGGCAGCCGGCGCACCCGCCCGTCGGATCATGATGCCTAGGTGTGTCTTCTTCTGTGGCTCTTTGTCTTCTGGGCGGTGCTCACTCTCTGTATGGCTCTGGTAGTCAAGGGTGGCTACGTCGAGGAGTAGTGATCGTGGGTGTCGTGGGGTGGTGCTACTGCTGCATGTGGTGATGACGGGATTCATTGCGGGACCTGCCCTTCGGGGAACTTCTCAGCGAGATGCGGTTCTGCCGGCTGGCGTCGTAAGGCCTTCAGGGCGTGGCCGGCGCTGCCTCGGGACACGTCGGCCAGCTGCATCAACTGCGCGGTCGTGGGCAGTACGCCGTGCTCGCGGACATAGGCCTTGGCGGCCTGCTCCGCGCGGTCCCGCGCCGGAGCTGCGCCGGTGCTGGCGGCCACGGCGTCGTCGTTCGCGGGCACGGCCTGTACGGAGTCGGACGTGTGAACCTCGGACGGCTGTACGGGCTCGCGGTGTACGGCGAACGATTGAACGGTCGCCGCCTGTACGGTGTTGGACCGTTCAGCCTCCGGGGACGGTGTACGGTGCCCGTTCGATTGAACGGCTGGTACTTGAACGGTCGCTGGATCGTGCGGCGTCGGCTCGTGTTCCGCGTGGTGTTCGGTGGCCGCCGGTGCCTCGCCGGGCGTCGGCTCGGCCGGCTTGGCCAGCTCGGCCCGGGAGGTGCTGGCTGGCTCGTCGCGGCCGGCGATGAGATACAGCAGGTGGGCCACGACGGCGACGGCGATGGCTGGCCAGGCGCCGACGCCGAACCGCAGCTCGGTCGGCACCTGGTGCATGCCGCCGGCGAGATAGATCGCCTGGGCCAGCCCGGACAGGCCGGCGGCCAGCACGACGACGGTCCAGGCGTAGCGGCATCCGCTCGGGGACAAGCGGGCGGTGGCGACGTAGGCGACCACGGCCAGCCCGTCGGTCATCACCGGGTACAGCCCGGCGATGAACTGCGGCGTGCCCGCCGCCAGGGCCACGGCATAGAGGCCGTGGGCGGTGGCCACGACGGCGCCGAGGGCGACCACGAGGCCGGGCAGCCACAGGGCCGTGGACACGCGTGCTCGTGGGGTGGTCATGAGGCGTCCTTCCGCAGATCGCGCAGCCGGTCGGCCGGCGCGGTGGTGGGCAGGCTGGCTAGGGTGTGCCGCTGGTGTTTGGCCCGGTACATGGCCTGGTCGGCCTGGTGCAGCAGCTCGGCCAGGCTCACCGTGTCGGCGTAGCTGCTGGTGGTGTGGCCGACGCTGGCGGTGACCACGAGCTGGTGCCCGTCGACGCACACGGGCCGCGTCAGCGCCCGGGCCACCTCGCGTGCGCGGCGGGCGCTGGCCTCGGGGTCGGTGCGGCCGAGCCAGACGGCGAACTCGTCGCCGTGCAGCCGCACCGGCACCTCACCGCGGCCGGTGGCCGCGCGCAGGCGGCGCGCGATCACGGTCAGCAGGGCGTCGCCGGCGCGGTGCCCGTAGGTGTCGTTGACCTGCTTGAACCGGTCCACGTCCAACAACAGCACCCCGACCGGCCCGGACCGGGGGCGCGCCCGCCGCGCCAGCGTGCGCAGCCGGTCCCGGCCGGGCAGGCCGGTCAACGGGTCGTAGCGGGCCTGCCGGTGCCAATACCGGGCCGCGCCCGCTGCGGCCAACAGCCCGAGGGTGGGCACAAGCGCGGCAAGCCAGATGGCCAGAGCGGGGATCATCGCCGACCACCTCCCCCACGCCGCAGCGACCGGGTAGCCGCGAACTGCTCCTCGGTCGGCTCCGGCGCCGGCTCGTCCCGGTGGCCGGCCCACCAGGCGGCAATGCGCTCGGCCGCATCACTGAGCGGCACGGGCGTGCGCTCGGCCGGTGGGGAGTGGTTTTCCAGCGAGCAGGCCCCGGCCACGGTTTTGATGCGGCGAATGACGCCGGGCCGGTAGCGGTCGTGCCAGTCGGCGGCCAGGGCGATGCTGGCGCGCTCACCCTGATAGGCGGCCAGCCAGGTGTGCATCAACCACAGCAGCTCCTCGACCACGTCGGGGTGCCACATCCAGCACTCCGGTAGGGCGGCCGCCGCGTCGGAGTAGCGCAGCAACACCGCGTGCAGCCACGCCACCAGCTCGCCCAGCACCCTGCCCGCTTCGCTGCGGTCGGCGGGCAGCATCAGCCAGGAGGGCACCGGTTCCGGCTCGGCGGCACCGCCGGTGGTGTTGACGTGTGCGGCGAGCTGGTCGACCAGCGTGGCCAGCTCGTCCACCCGCCTCCGTATGTGGTCGAGTGTTTCGATGCGCCGCCGGAGGCCGTCGACCTCGCTGGCCAGTCCCGCGATGGCCTCGACGGTCGCGTAGGCCGGTTCGGACTCACTCATGGCAACCCCCATCGCCGTCGGTGCTGTCGTGCTGGGTGGTGGTGAACAGGTCGAGTTGTTCGGCCGGTTGCCACGTGCCGTCGCGGTAGACGGCGTCGGCGGCGATGCCGTGCTCGGCCCGCAACTCGGGCTCGATGCGGCGCAACCACGCGCGGCGCTGCCGGGGTGAGGCGTGCCGCCAGTGGTTGCCCGTCTGGGCCTCGTAGCGCCGGCGCGCCACCCGTTCCAGCGATTCCGGCGTCGGTGCTGTCGCCATCACTGACCACCCCCGTCCGCATCGGCCGAGGCGTGGGTGTTCGCGCGGTCGATGTCGAGGTGGACGCCGAGCCGGCGGCGGGCGTGGGCGAACTTGTCTTGGGCGGCCCAGGCCTCGGCGCGGTCGGCGAACCGCAGCCACGCCCGCTGCCACCGATCCAGCCGGGCGGCCCACCGTGTCGCGCGGGCTACGGCTTTGACGTCGTGGCGTTTCCACGCCATCTGGACTTTGCCGACCGCGGCGGGCATGTTCCGCCGGATGATCAACACCCGCCCGGGCGGGAGTTGGGCGATCTGCGCGGAGGTCAGGACCGGCACGCGGCGGGTGCTGCGCGAGCTCTCGTGCCCGTCGCCGCCCCAGGTGGGTACGTCCTCGTAGCGCTCCCCCGTCAAGCTGGAGTAGGCGGCCAAATCGTCAGGGTCGCGCATCGCCCCGAAGATCAGCAGGGAGGCGGCATTGTTCAGGATCGTGCCCGCACCCTCGTGGCCCCAGCGTTGTTTGAGCTGGGCCCGCGACTGGGCGGCGATGTGGATCGTGACGCCGCGCCCGCCCATGTCGGCGGTCCAGTTATCCAGCGGGACGGGGCAGATCAGGGCGGCCTCGTCCAGCGCCAGCGTCAACGGCGGATCCAGCCGGCCCCCGGGCTGGTGCGCCGCCAGCCGGCGCGCCTCCCGGGCGATATGCCCCGTCAGCGCGGTCACCAGCGGCGCCACCTGGGCGTCCTCGGCGCCGAGCATGTAGATCGTGCCCCGCTCCGCCAACAGCGCCGCCACATCGAACGAACCGTGCTCGGCGGCCGCGGCGGCGGTGGCATCGGTCAACCAGCCCAGGGCAGGCATGATCGTCGCGCAAATACTCGAGCGGGTGCGCTCGTTCGTGCCCAAAAACTGGACCGCGTCCTGCTCGTAGGCCGGCTCGCTCGAGCGGCGCAGAAACCGCTGCACCTGCGAGCTGGCGCTATCCGGGTCCGACACCCACGCGAGCACATCCCGCATCGACCCGTCACCCAGGGCGGCGGCGTGCAGCAGGGCGGCCAGTACCCGGCGGGCCTGGCCAGCCCAGAACTCCCCCTCACCCTCCTTCCCGGGCGCCGACACGGCCGAAAGCAGATCGGCCGCACGCGCGGCCGCGGTAGCCGGCTGCTCGCACCCGGACAGGGGGTTGAACGTCACCGACGAGGAAAGGTCACCCAGCCCGCTGGGGTTGAACACCCGCACCGGGCCCGCCTGCGAGCGGCACGGGCCGGTCAGCTCCACCAGATCCGTGCGGGTGCTGGTGGCAATGACCGCACCGGGCGCGTCCAAGATCCGGCCGGCCAGCTCCCCCGTCTTACCCGTGCGCGGGCCCCCGATCCGCAGGGTCACGTCCTCGATCGGCGACCAGATACGCAGCCAGCCGACCCGCGCCAACGGCGTCGCCACCTCCCGCGCCGGAACCGTCCACCGGCGCCACCACGGCAGCTCCCGCAGGCTCGGCCGCAACACCGACGCCTTGAGGCGCATCGGCCACGACGAGGCCACCCGCAGAATCGTCCACCGTGAGGCCACACCCTCATTCCGGCGCGTGCGCCGCGACCAGCGATGCACCGTGCCCGCCGTACCCGTATGCGGCCGCACCGCCACAAACAGCACACCCAGCACCAGCGCCGCACCCGAAAGCGCCACCCACGGCCAGAACTCCCGACCCGGCGTCGCTGCCGGCATGCGCTGCATCAACACACCCGCACCCAGCACCACAACACCGGCAAACGCGGCCTTCACCAAAACCAGCGGGCGCGCACCACGCGTACTCCTGCTCATGCCGCACCCCCGGCATGGCCGGCGTTCGCCTGCGGCCCGTGGTATTCCGCGGCTCGCGTCGGCGCCGCGTGTTCGCATGCGGTCAGGTAGTCGTGGACTGCGTCGCCGGGTATGCGGACGGCACCCTTGCCGGTCCCGATTCGCACGGCTCGCAACGCACCGGTCTCTACGGCGCGGTAGATCGTTGCGACCGAGACATCCAGGGCAGCCGCGACCGCCTTCACCCTGTACAGCCGGGTATTCTCGAGCTGCATCGTTCCTCCCGAGGTTTCGATGTGCGCCCCGGTTGGTGTGGCCGCACCGGCCGGGGCTTCTCTGTGCTGCTGCGTTGCTGGTGATGAACCAGCGAAGTGAGCTAACAGAACTAGCTTAGCTATCTTAGATGGTTGTGACAAACGAGTTGAGCCGTCGAAGCTGTCTGGGATGGCTGTGCTCGTATGCTGTGGGGCATGACCACGCTCGATGCCGAGGACGCGCGGCCGGCGTACCGGCGCGTTGCCGATCAACTGACAGCGGCGATTGAAAGCGGGAAGCTCGCGCCTGGTGATCAGTTGCCGACCCACAAGGCGCTCGCCGACGAGTACGGAGTCGCCGTGGAGACGGCCAAGCGCGCCCTCACCGAGCTGCGGAACGCGGGGCTGGTCGTCACGAGGCAGGGCAAGGGCTCGTACGTCCGGCGTAAGCCCGATGACGAGGAGAGAAGCGAGCCGGTGGTCAGCGAAATCAGCGCGAGGGTTGACGAGTTGGCCCGCGAACTGGAACGGGTCAAGGAACGCGTGGCGGCCTTGGAAGCTGACTCGGCGGGGGAGTAGGCGCGCCTGGTCGTTGTCCGCTGTGTCACTAGCAGGGCTCAGCCGGCAACGGCCCTGATGAACTCGCTGAGCATGTCCACTGCGGTCACGAACCACGTGGCGGCACCACGCATCCATTCGGCCGCATCCGCCGGGTGCCTGACGACTGCCACCATGATCAGTGCCAGCACGGTCAGCCAGATCACCTTCGGTAGCAGTCTGGGCCGCGGTGGAGCCGGAATCGCATTCTTCGCCATGGTGGCCTCCCTGTCGGAGCTCGCTGCGTGAGCCGGTGTTGCCGTTGTTGCTCATGTCTTCAGCGTGCGGCGAGAATCCGGCTGTGAGTACTGTCCAACTAGGGCCGAACCGCTGAACTTCTGCCGAACCGGGAGCGCTGAACTTTCACTGAACTTCGGGCGGGTGCGGCTACACGAGAAGGCGCTGAAGTGCGAGGCTGGCGGGTATGGAACTGAATGGCGCCACTCCGACGCTCGACCAGATGTCGGCGCTCGCGTTGACCAACTACGGGCACTTCACGTCGATGCTCGTCGAGAACGGTCGAGTACGGGGTTTGTCCCTGCACATGCAGCGGCTCGCGAAGGACTGCCGGTTCCTCTTTGATGCCGACCTCGACACCGACCGTGTGCGTGACTACGTGCGTCAGGCGTTAGCGGAACGGCGAGAGGCGATCGTGGTCCGCGTGACCGTCTACGATCCCGCGCTGAACCTCGGCACCATCGGTAGCGACGCGGACCCGCACATCCTGGTCACCACGCGGGAAGCCGGGGCGGCCTCGCCGTCACCGCTGCGGCTGCAGGCCGCGTCTTATCAGCGCGAGATCCCGGCGGTGAAGCACATCGGTCTGTTCGGTGCCCTCCAGCGTCGCCGGGCTGCACAGCGGGAGGGCTACGACGACGTGTTGTTCCTGAATCCCGACGGCACGATCTCCGAGCTGGCGACGTCGAACATCGGGTTCATCCGTGACGGCCAGGTCGTGTGGCCCCGATCGGAGTGGCTGAGCGGGGTGACCATGACCCTGATCAACCAGGCACTGGACGAGCCCATCACGGCCAAGCCCTTGACCCTGTCGGACCTGCCAGGCATGGAAGCCGCCTTCGCCACGAACGCGGCAACCGGGATACGCCCGATCGCGTCGGTGGACGGCACCGAATGGCCAACCGAGCACACGATGCTGCGGGAGCTGCGGGAGCTGTACGCGGACATCCCAGCCGAACCGGTGTAGGAACGCTCTGCGGGCGGCTACCCTGCGAGAAGGTGATCGACTAGGGGGTGGGTACGTGGCGACTGTCCAACACTGGTCCGGCGTCGAGGTGCGCGCGCTGCGGGATGCCAAGCGCATGAGCATCCGGGAGTTCGCCGCGCACCTCGGGGTCAGTGAACGCATGATCTCCAAGTGGGAAGCCGGTGGCGAGTCCATCACGCCGCGACCGGTGAACCAAGCGGCGCTGGATACCTGCCTGACGCGCAGCGACCCGGACACACAAGCCCGGTTCTCGTACCTGACCGGCGACTCGCTGGTCCCCGGCAACGGTGACGCGCAGGTCGACCTCGTCGGCGCCACGGAAACGCGCCACCCGGTCGATGGGCGCCTCATGGTCAAGGTCGAGGGCAGTGTCTACCTGTCAGGGCCCAGCAACGAGCCGGTGTGGGTGCCGGACTTCTACATCGACGTCCACCCGGTCACGAACGCCGAGTACTCCCGTTTCGTCGCGGCTACTGGTCACACGCCACCGCAGCACTGGGTCGACGGCACCTATCCGGAACGGCTCGCTGATCATCCGGTCGTCTTCGTGACCTGGAACGACGCGACCGCCTACGCCAATTGGGCTGGCAAGGGGCTGCCCACCAGCCAGCAATGGGAGAAGGCCGCGCGGGGCACGCGCGGGACGGTGTACCCCTGGGGCGATCAGCCCACGCCGGCCAAGTGCAATGTCCGCGAGAACGGGGTAGGGGAGACGACCGCGGTTGACTGTTACCAGAGTGGCGTCAGTCCTTACGGCGTGTACGACCTGTGCGGCAACGTATGGGAATGGTGCTCCACCGAGACCAAGCCGGGCCGACACGAACTGAAGGGCGCGGCCTGGACGAGCCCCTTCAACCCCGAGTTTTGCCAGATTAGTGCGTAGGCTGGCTGGCCGTGTTGATGGCGTCGAGCGCGTGTTGGAGGTCGTCGGGTAGCGGGTCGGCGGCTGTG
>NZ_FZNW01000003.1 GCF_900188115.1 Haloechinothrix alba
CACACGCTGTTCTCGCTGGCCAGGATGTGGCGGGCGATGGGTGCGGGGAGGGGTCCGTAGCCGGAGAGTTCGCACCCGGTGTCGCTGATGCCCAGCGCGGTGTTGATGGGCATGTGCAGGAACACGGTCGCCGCCGCCTCCGGCACACTCACCCCGGGATCCTGCCCGAGGAGGAGGTTGGCGTGGATGTCGGCGCGCAGCTGGTCCAGGGTGCGCGCATCGCCCCGGTGACGTTGCTTGCGGGCCATCGCGTCGATCCGGGCGTAGGCGGAGGCGGCGACTTCGGCGGGTAGGTCGGCGGTCAGGGTGGATAACCCGTCTTCGCCGGGCAGCAGCTCCACCTTCCGTCCCGCCCGCGCCTGACGGGCGCGGGCGGCCTGTCCGTCGGGGTCGGCGTGTTCGACGAGCCTGCGGGCGGCGCGGGCCAGGTTGGCCGGGCTGGTGGGGCTGATGCGGCCGGATTCGAGCTTGCTGGCGAGCTGCTCGTCCACCTGGCGGGCCTGCTGATCGTCCACCGTGTCGGTCGCCTCGACCACCCGCCCCGCGGCAGCCGCCTCGATCTGCCCGGCTTCCATCGCCGCCAACACCCGCGGCATGCGCCGGGTGAGCTGGCGGGACCGGTGCAGCCGCAGCGCCGCCGTGTGCCGCGAGACCCGCAACTCCAGCGCGGCCTCGTCGGCCACATACCGGTCACCACCGCGCAACTCGTCGAGGCGGGCCAGGGCGTGGGCCTCGATCGCATCGGTGTGCGCCCGGATGCGGCGGGCCGCGGCCAGCGTCTCGATCACCTGCTCGGCACTCAACTCGCCGACCTGCTGCCCGGTGAACGTGCGGCACCGGATCTCGGCCTGCTCGGCGGGCGTGAACGCGACCGCAGGCGCCTGCCCGGCCGGGACGAACATCACCCCAGCCGGACCAACAACCTGCACGAACTCCGACACACCACCATGATATCGCACACACGTTCGACCACCCCGCAGCGACACGCCGACCACACACAGGCACCCGACCCCTCCACAACCCGAGTCGCGGCGGCGGCACCATCGTGCTGGCCATCCGAACCGAGGCCGGGCCCGGTCCGGGTGCCGCACCGCGTGTGTGATGATCTGGGTTCGTGCCAAGCGAAGCCGAACAGTGGTGGGAGCGAGTCTTCGGTACCGCCCCGGAGCCGCACATCGTCGTGCCACTGGTCACCGTCACCGTCGCGCTCATCCTGGTGCTCTCCGGAGGGCTGTGGCGGTTGTTCCGCCGGGTCGTCACGATGGTGCACGAGGCAGGGCACGCGCTGGTCGCGGTGCTGGCCGGGCGCCGCCTGCAAGGAATCCGCCTGCACTCGGACACCTCCGGGGTGACGGTCTCGCGTGGCAGGGCGACCGGTACCGGCATGGTGCTCACGACGCTCGCCGGTTACCCGGCCCCGGCACTTCTCGGGTTGCTCTTCGGTGCCCTGGTGATCACTGATCTCGTTGTGGTGGTGCTCGGCCTGTCGGCGCTGCTCACGCTCGGGGTGCTTGTGATGGTGCGCAACCTCTACGGGGTGTTCACCGTGCTTGCGGTCGCGGCCGTCCTCGGCGGTGTCGCGTTCTACGCGGGACCGGAGATCCAGGCGTCCTTCGTATACCTGATCACGTGGTTCCTGCTCCTCGGGTCGGTGCGTCCGATCCTGGAGATGCAAGCCAAGCGGCGCAGGGGAGCGGCGCGGGACTCCGACGCCGACCAGCTGGCGCGGTTGACCGGAGTGCCAGCGGCACTGTGGGTGGTCGTCCTG
This sequence comes from Haloechinothrix alba, assembly GCF_900188115.1. Classification (GTDB taxonomy): domain Bacteria; phylum Actinomycetota; class Actinomycetes; order Mycobacteriales; family Pseudonocardiaceae; genus Haloechinothrix; species Haloechinothrix alba. The sequence continues at coordinate 1,769 of NZ_FZNW01000003.1, forward strand.
CTGGCTTTCGCGGCGGTGTGCGTGGCGATGGGTGGCTACCTGATGCTGGAGCCTGCCGTCAGCGCGATCGATGCCGGATCCTGACACCGCCCGCCTGAGACCGGGGCCGGAGGCGGGATACGGCACACTGGCATATGGGGGCGCACGAGAGAACGACTATCGGAGGACGGATCACGTGGTCGACGAAGTAGCCAAGGCCGTCGAGGAGTGCGGTGCGGCCGCCAAGCGAGCGGCCCCGTCGCTGGCTGCCGCGAGTGAGGAAGCGATCGATACGGCGCTGACGGTCATGGCCGACCGGCTGGGCACCGAGCGCGATACCGTGCTGGCAGCCAACGCCGACGACGTCGCCAAGGCGCGTGAGGACGGTATGAGCGCCGGGCTGCTCGACAGGCTCACGATCACCGAGGAGCGGCTGTCCGGGATGGCCGAGCAGCTGCGGCTGCTCGCGGGAACAGCTCACCCGCAGCGCACGGTCCCGATCTCCAGCCTGGACGGCGGGCTGCGGCTGGTCGAGCGGCGCAGGCCGGTCGGGGTGATCGGGGCGAACTACGAGGCACGGCCGAACGTCACCGTGGATATCGCCTCCCAGCTGATCAAGTCACGTAACGCGGGCGTGCTGCGCACCGGATCGGCCGCGCTCGGTTCGGCGCAGCGCCTGCTGGAGCGGGTGATCGCTCCGGCGCTCGCCGAGGTCGGCATCGACAGGGACGTGATTCAGCTGGTACCCCGCGCCGAGCGGGAGGCCGCAGGAGCGCTGGTCAGCCTGCCGAACCTGGTGCCGCTGGTGATCCTGCGGGGCAGCGGGGAGACGACCCGGTCGCTCGCACGGACAGCGGCAGCCAACGACGTGCGGACGCTGGCCCATGCGGACGGGGGCGGTGTGCTGTACGTGCACGCCGAGGCCGACCTGGAGAAGGTGCGGTCGTTGATGTTCACGAGCCTGGACCGGCTCGGCGTGTGCAACCGGCTGAACCTCCTGCTGATCGACACGGCTGTGTACGAGGAGGTGTGGCCGGTGGTCTCGGGCGCGCTCGACGAGATCGGCGTGCGCCCGTCGCTGCCACCGCACGAGCACCCCCTCGGGTACGAGTGGGCCCTGGACGACGAGCGGGAGGCGACGGTGACCGTGGCCGAGGTCTCCGGGGTGGCCGAGGCGGCGTCGGTCGCCAACGAGGAGACCTCGGGGCTGGCCGCGGGCATCGCCACCGAGGACGAGGCCGCTGCCGAGGCGTTCTTCGACGCCTACACGGGCACGGGCGTGTTCTGGAACGCACCCACCAGGCTGCTGGACGGCTTCAAGCTGCTCGGCGTGCCAGAGACCGGCATCAACCTGGACAGGGTTCCCGGACCCCGGGGGCCGGTCACCTACACCGACCTGTGCGTCCGCCAGTACGCGGTGCTGCCCGACGAGTCGTGAGCCGGCCGCGTTACGGCCCCGTGCCGGAGGCCCGTTCGAGCGTGATCAGTTTGAGCCTGCTGTACCCGCGCACCGAGATGGTGCGCCGGGTGCGCAGCTCGTAGGTGGTCTCCCCGGACAGCGCCTCGGCCAGCGTGCTGTCGACGAGTACGCTGCCGGGGCGCGCCACCGAGGTCAGCCGGGCTGCCAGGTTCACGACAGAGCCGTAGACGTCGCCGAACCGGTCCAGCACCCGACCGTAGGCGAGGCCGGTGCGCAGCTCGGGCAGCGCGGAGTCGTGCTCGCCGTACTCGTTGAGCCGGAGCGCGATCTCCGCGCCGTCGGTCGGCTCGTCGACCACGAACAGCACCTCGTCGCCGATCATCTTCACGATGCGGCCCTGCCGTTCCGCGATCACATCGCTCGCGAGTCCCTCGAACCGGTCCAGTACCTCGCTGAGCTCGCTGTCGTCGACACGCCTGGACAGCCGCGTGTAGCCGACCATGTCGACGAACCCCACCACCTCGCTGCCCGCCCACCGGCCCTCGTCGGGCGCCGCGAGGGCGCGACCCGCGTAGGCAGCCAGGTGACGCCGCCACACGTGGGTCTGCAACGTCTCCAGCACCGGCACGATCGCCTCGATGGTCTCGGCGATGGCGTTCTCGTCGGAGAACAGCTCGGGGCGCTCGTTGAACCAGCTCCAGAACAGCGACACCTGCCACTCGGCGAGCCGCGACAGGTGGTGGCCGAGGGCCCGGGCGACGGAGGACTGCGCCTCCCGGTTGATCACACCCAGCTCGGTGAGCCCTTCGCCGAGCCGGAGTGCCTCGACATCGCCGTCGGTGAACACGACGTCGTCGTCCGCTGTGGTGGCGAACCCCAGCGCGTTCCACAGCGTGCGGGACTGCTCCTGCGGCACGTCGGCGGCGGCTGCCACCTCGTGCCGGGTGTACCTGCGCTCCCCGCCGAGCAGCACACGTTCGACCCGGCGCCGCATTGCCGCCTGTTCGGAATCGGAATCCGGGTCGTCAGGCACGTCGGGTGGCACCTCGCGCACGCGGCCGTCCGCGCCGGTCAGGTGGTGTGCACGATGAGCACATCGACGCTCGACTTGCGCGCCACCTCGGCGGGCACCGACCCGAGAATGCGACCGGCGAGGGTGTTCAACCCCCGGTTCCCGACCACGAGCAGGTCGGCTGAATGCTGCTTGACAACGTCCAGCAGGGACTTGATCGGCTCACCACGGACCGGAACCATCTCGATATCGCCGGCCCCCTGCTGCACGGCGCGGTCACGAGCGGACTGGAGGGTGTCGTCCGCGGGCGCCGAGCCAACGACCTGGTAGGCCTCGTCTCCCAGCACGTCCTGCGCGCGCTCGACGTCTTCCTGGCTGGTGGGGTAGTACGCGCAGGCGATGACGAGCTTGGCGTCGGCTTCCTTGGCGACGGCTGCGGCACGATCAACGGCTCCGAAGGAGGTCTTCGAACCGTCGGTTCCGACCACGATGGTCTGGTAGGCGCCCATTGGCAACTCCTGCTAGATCGGTGTTCGTGTCCTCGAGTTGGCTTGACCGCGTACACGACACTAGCGGTCGGAACCCGGCTGTGCAGAGCAACGAGCGAACGCCGCGCCGGTTTCGTGTCCGTCGTTACGAAGAATCGCTTCCCTGGCCGTCAACGTTGTGCGCGTGTGTAGTAGACGACGCGTCGTCCGAGGCAGGTTCGTCCCCGTCCGGCGCGGGCTCGTCCCGGGGCCACAGCTCCTCGTGGTCGTGCCCCTCCGGCTCCGCGGACGCCTCGTGCCGGCCGTTCTGGTTGCCGATCAGGCCGGGCGCCTCGCCGAGCAGGGTGTCGGCCTCACTGATCGCCGAGCGGGCGGAACGTATCTGCTCGGCCAGGCGGGAGCGTAGCTCGCGCAGTGCCTCGACCCGTTCGGCCGCCCGGTTGATGCGCTGGTTGGCGAGGTCGGTGGCCTCCTGCAACCGCCGGTCCGCCTCGGCCGTCGCCTCGTTGAGTATCGCCTCGGCCTCGGTCTTGGCCTCCTGCTTGCGCCGGTTGGCCTCCTCGACCGACTGCTGGTGGCGACGCTGCGCCTCGGCCTTGCTTTCCTCCTGCTCGCGGGCGATCTGCTCGCGGGTCGCCTCGGCCTCGGCCTTGGCCTCGCGGATCCTGCGGTCGGCCTCCTCCTTGCTGGCCGCCTCCTGCTCGGCCAGCTCGTGCATCGCCTCGGCACGGCGGGTGGCCATCGCCACCTCGAAGTCCTCCTCGACCTTCGTCCGGCGTTCCTCCGCCTCGAGGTCGAGCTGGAGCCGCTCCTCCTTGGCCTGGTTGATGATGGAGTCGGCCTCCTCCCTTGCCCGTTCCATCACCTCCCTGTGCTCGGTCTCCAGTTCCTGCCTGCGCGCATCGAGCTCGGCGAGCAGCTCGTCGTACCGCGTGCGCATGGCACTCGCGTCCGCCTCGGCCTTGGCACGGATATGCCCGGCCTCGGCCTCGGCACGCGCCTTGGTCTCGGAGGCCTCGTCCTGGGCGAGCCGCAGCATCCGTTGCAGCCGCTCGGAGAGCCCCTCCATGGTCGTCGGCGGCACGGACAGCCGCTCCACCTGGCCGCGCAGGTCCTCGATCTCGTTGCGGCTGTCCTCGAGCTGCTGCGCGAGATCGCTCGCCTGCGCGATCGCGGCGTCCCGATCGGAGGTCAGCATCTTCAGGTCGGCGTCGAGGCGCTCGAGGTGTTCGTCCACCTGTCCGCGGTCGTAGCCGCGCTTCGCGACGTCGAAGCCGGCTCCCAGCGGGACTAGCTCCCGTTCCTCGCCAAGACTCATGGGGACACGTTACCTCGCCGTCCCCGATCGTGGTGCGTTCGGTGTGCGATCCGTGGCAGCCCGTAGGTGCTCGCTCCGGCGGCTACTGACCGCGGAACCGGTTGATCCCCTCGGCGTACCTGTCACGCTTGTCGGTATCGCGAACCCCGAGGCCTTCGTCCTCGGCGAGGCACAGCACGCCGACCTTGCCCTGGTGGGCGTTGCGGTGCACATCCAGGGCGGCCTGCCCGGTCTCGTCCAGCGGGTAGGTCTTGGACAGCGTGGGGTGGATGAGTCCTTTGTCGATCAGCCGGTTGGCCTCCCAGGACTCGCGGTAGTTCGCGAAGTGCGACCCGATGATGCGCTTGAGGTTCATCCAGAGGTAGCGGTTGTCGTACTGGTGGGTGTAGCCCGAGGTCGAGGCGCAGGTGACGATGGTGCCGCCCTTGCGCGCCGCGTAGACGCTGGCGCCGAACGTCTCCCTCCCGGGATGCTCGAACACGATGTCGGGGTCCTCCCCGCCGGTCAGCTCCCGGATCTTCGCGCCGAACCGCTGCCACTCCTTCGGGTCCTGGTTGTGCTCGTCGGACCAGAACCGGTAGCCCTCCGCGTTGCGGTCGATGATCAGCTCGGCGCCCATGGAGCGGCAGATGCCGGCCTTGGCCTCGTTGGAGACGACACACACCGGGATGGCGCCACCGTTGATGGCGTACTGGGTGGCATAGGAGCCCAGCCCGCCGGAGGCGCCCCAGATCAGCACCACGTCGCCCTGCTTCATGTCGGCGCCGTTGCGGGAGACCAGCTGCCGGTAGGCCGTGGAGTTGACCAGCCCGGGCGAGGCCGCTTCCTCCCAGGTCAGATGCGCCGGCTTGGGCATCAGCTGGTTCGACTTGACCAGCGAGACCTCGGCGAGCCCGCCGAAGTTCGTCTCGAAGCCCCAGATGCGCTGCTCGGAGTCCAGCATCGTGTCGTTGTGCCCCTCGGGGCCTTCGAGCTCCACGTTCAAGCAGTGCGCGACGACCTCGTCACCGGGTTTCCAGTTGTGCACCCCGGGCCCGGTCCGCAGCACGACACCGGACAGATCGGAGCCGACAACGTGATACGGCAGGTCGTGCCGCGCGGCCAGCGGGGAGAGCTTGCCGTACTTGCGCAGGAACTTGAAGGTGGGGATCGGCTCGAAGATCGAGGTCCACACGGTGTTGTAGTTGATGGCACTGGCCATCACGGCGATCAGCGCCTCACCGGGACCGAGCTCCGGGGTGGGCACCTCGTCGACGTGCAGCGACTTGCGGGGGTCCTTCTCCTGGCTCGGTATGCCGTCGAACAGGTCCACGTCGTCGGCATGCACCGTGACACCACGAAAGGTCTGTGGCACGGGGAGCGAGGCGATCGCGTCCAGGTTGTCCGTGCTGATGGCCTGCGTGATCTCGTTCAGCGCGTGCTCTGCCATGGTGCCTCCGTGCTCGTGCCGTGTCGGGCTGGTCCGGCGATTCAACCACAGCGCGGGGAGCGTAAGCTACTGGTGAGTAGTTTCGATCGAGTGGCGTGTGGCGGCGAATCGACGCGCGTGATCGCCGGGAAAGCAGTGTGTCCGATTCGTGATCCTCGCATTGTTCCGCCGGTGAGAGAATTATCCAAGACACTGCCATCCTGGTGGGTCCCTCGGAGGTGAGTGACATGGCTGGGAACTCGGTGAGGGCATGGACGCGCCCCCACGATTGGGCCGAGGTCGTACTCGGTGCGGCCATGATGCTTTCGCCGCTGGTATTCGAGACGAGTACCGCAGCATTGTGGACGACGATTGTGCTGGGCGCGCTCATAGCCGTTGACGGGCTCGTGTCGCTGTCCAGGCCCGGCCTGGTGTACGGCGAGTGGGTCCAAATAGGCTTCGGGGTGCTTCTGTTCATCTCGCCGTGGGTGATGGGCTATACCGAGATGACGGCAGCGGCGTGGATGTCGTGGCTGGTCGGCGTGCTCACGGTGATCGTCGGGATGGTGGCATTGCCGGTCGCGATTGCGGCGCACAACCGTACGGCCGGTCAACACTAGACCCGTCGGGGGTTCACGGGCCGACTGGTCACGCCGGCCCGTGTCCTCGAACGGGCTCGCTTACTGTGCGGGCTCGACCAGCTCGACGAGCACGCCGCCCGCGTCCTTGGGGTGTACGAAGTTGACCCGGCTTCCGGCCGTGCCCCGCTTCGCCTCTGGGTAGAGCAGGCGCAGGCCGTTGGCGCGGAGCGCGGCCGAGGTCTCCTCGACGTCGGTGACCCGGTAGGCGAGCTGTTGCAGGCCCGGCCCCTTGGTGTCGAGGAACTTGCCGATGGTCGAGTCCGGTGTCAGGGGAGCCAGCAGCTGCACGGCCGTACCGGTCTCGTCGCCACGAGGGTGCAGCATGGCCTCACGGACCCCCTGCTCCTCGTTGACCTCGATATGCGTTGCCTCGAGGCCGAAGTTGTCCCGGTAGGAAGCGATGGCGGCGTCGAGGTCGGCGACGGCGACGCCGACATGGTCGATCGCCGTGACGTAGGGCTGGAGCGCATCGTTCATGCGCGTCAGGGTACGGGCGCGCGGGTGCCGTGGCGCGTACGAGGTCGGCTTCGTCACACCTGTGAATCCCGGGCACACGCTATGGGCCGTCCCCCGTACCCGCTGTATGGTCGGTGAGAGGCCAGACATTGCTTGTGATTTGGAGGCGCACTGTGTCCCGTTCCGTCATCGTCGCCGGTGCCCGCACACCGATCGGCCGGTTGTTGGGTTCGTTGAAGGACTTCTCCGGGGCACAGCTCGGAGGTGTCGCCATCAAGGCGGCGCTGGAACGCGCGGGTGTCGCTCCCGAATCGGTGCAGTACACGATTATGGGGCAGGTCCTCACCGCAGGGGCGGGCCAGATACCCGCGCGCCAGGCGGCCGTCGATGCGGGTATCCCGATGGACGTACCGGCGCTGACGGTGAACAAGGTCTGCCTGTCGGGGCTGGACTCCATCGCGCTGGCCGACCAGCTCATCCGGGCGGGCGAGTTCGAGGTGATCGTCGCGGGCGGTCAGGAGTCGATGACGCAGGCACCGCACCTGCTACCGAAGTCACGCTCCGGGTTCAAGTACGGCGACACGGCACTCGTGGACCACATGGCCCACGACGGCCTGCACTGCGCTTTCGACCAGGTCGCTATGGGTGCCTCCACCGAGAAGTACAACGGCCGGTACGGGCTCGGCAGGCAGGAGCAGGACGAGTTCGCGGCCGCATCGCACCAGAAGGCCGCCAAGGCCGCTGCGGACGGCACGTTCGCAGCGGAGATGGCTCCGGTGACGATCCCGCAGCGTAAGGGCGAGCCCACCGTCTTCGACACCGACGAGGGGGTCCGGGCCGACACCACCGCGGAGGGACTCGGCTCGCTGCGGCCCGCATTCGCCAGCGACGGCACGATCACCGCGGGCACCGCCTCCCAGATCTCCGACGGGGCTGCGGCGGTCGTGGTGATGAGCAAGGACAAGGCCACCGAGCTCGGGCTGCCGTGGCTCGCCGAGATCGGCGCGCACGGCGTCGTCGCCGGTCCCGACGCGAGCCTGCACGAGCAGCCGTCTAACGCCGTCAAGGCCGCACTGGCGAAGGAGGACGCCGCGACCTCCCAGCTGGACCTCGTCGAGATCAACGAGGCGTTCGCCGCCGTCGGCCTGGTCTCCACCCGGCAGCTGGGCATCAGCCCGGACATCGTCAACGTCAACGGTGGCGCGATCGCGCTGGGACACCCGATCGGCGCCTCGGGTGCGCGGCTGGTGGTGCACCTCGCCCACGAGCTGAACCGGCGTGGCGGCGGTCTCGGCGCCGCGGCGCTGTGCGGCGGCGGCGGGCAGGGCGACGCGCTCGTGCTCAGGGTCGACCGGAGCTGATCCCGCGCCGTGCCGATGCCGGTTGATGTCGACGATCTGATCGGTCGCGCGCGGGAGGGGCAACCACGTGCTGTGGCCCGGCTGCTGTCGCTCGTCGAGGACGCCAGCCCGCACCTGCGCGAGATCGCGCGCGCGTTGACTCCCTACACCGGAGGTGCCCGGATCATCGGGTTGACCGGCCCACCGGGGGCGGGCAAGTCGACGTCCACGGCGATGCTGCTGTCCGCGCTGCGCGCGCAGGGCAAGCGCGTCGCCGTACTGGCGATCGACCCGTCCTCGCCGTTCTCCGGGGGTGCGCTGCTCGGTGACCGGATCCGGATGGGCGAGCACGCGACCGACCCCGGCGTGTTCATCCGCTCGATGGCCACGCGCGGCCACCTCGGCGGGCTCGCCTGGGCCACCCCGCAGTCCGCCCGCGTGCTGGACGCGGTCGGCTTCGATGTGGTGCTGATCGAGACCGTCGGCGTCGGCCAGTCCGAGGTCGATGTGGTGCAGTTGGCGGACAGCACGGTCGTGCTGCTGGCCCCCGGTATGGGCGATGGTGTGCAGGCGGCCAAGGCCGGGGTGCTCGAGATCGCGGACATCTTCGTCGTCAACAAGGCCGACAGGGACGGTGCGGACGCCACGGTTCGCGAGCTCACGGACATGCTCTCGGCGAGCAGGCGCGAGATCACGGGACCGTCGTGGCGGCAACCGGTCGTACGCACCGTCGCCTCCCGGGGTGAGGGTGGCGACGACGTTCTCGACGCGCTCGCGCGGCACCACAGCTGGCTGCTCGACACCGGCGAGCTGGCAGGACGCAGGAACGAGCGTGCCCGCGCGGAGGTGGAGGCGATCGCGCTACGCCAGGTGCAGGCCGAGTTCGCGGGCCTGCACGGCGGCGAGGCCGTGCGGCTGCTCGGCAAGCGGGTGGCCGACGGTGAGCTCGACCCGTACGCGGCTGCCGATGAGCTCGTCGCAGGCCTGCGACACTGAACAGTGCGCCGCGGAACGATGGTGAGCGGCCCATCGCGCGCACGGGCGGCCGCCACCGGTTCCGTACAGCTGACCTTCGTGCCCCTCGAACTGCGGCCGGACCGGGTCAGCGCTCGCCGGTCGGGGTGAGCTCGGCCATCTCGGACCAGCCGTTGCCGGAGGTCTCCACGTTGATGATCTCCGGCGTCTTCGCGATGACGTCGGGCATCCACGTCATGGCCGCCGCGAAGTGTGCCGAGTTGACGTGCTCCTCGCCGGCCTGTGCGGACTCGAAGCCCTCGAGCAGGACGAACTGGTTGGGGTCGTCCACGCTGCGGGACCACTCGAAGAACAGGTTGCCGGGCTCGGCGCGGGTGGCCCGGGTGAAGTCGTCGACGAGCGTGAGCCATTCCTCGGCACGCTCGGCGCGGACGGTGAACTTGACGGCGATGAAGATCACGAGTCGCCTCCCTGTATACGAGTCCTGTAACGCCGACGCACACTACCGTCCCGAGTGTGGTGGTGTCCGGAGCGACCGCTCGGTGACGCCGGCGCCGACGTGTGGGGGATCACCGGGGTACGGCAGGAGCCGCACGAGGGCCCGCGGACGTCCGGCTGAGTGCGTGTGCGCGGTGGATCGCCTCGTCCAGCAGCCCGATCGTGCCGGTGTGCCGGTCGACGAGCCCGACCTGTTCGGCCTCGTCCGCCCCGAAGGACTGGCCGGTCCGCAGGATGGTCTCTGCCATCCCGCCACCGATGCGCCCCACGAGACGCAGGACATCGTCATGAGTTGCCGTGTTGGTGGCGGTACCGCGCAGACGCCCGACGGTTCCGCTGCTCATCAGTCGGGCGTCAGCCACGGCCGCCAGCGCGAACCCGGTACCTGTCGCGTCACCGTTGATGGCCGCGACCACCGGTCGCGGGTGCTGGGCAACCGTGAGCATCGTCTCGAGCAGCGCAGCACGCAGAGCTCGAAGGGACCCGGGCTCGGTCTGTTCCGGCGCGTCCACGGCGAACGTCGCGCGGTAGCCGGTGAGCACGACGGGATGCGCCCGGTCGAGGAACCCGAACGCGGCGCACAGCCGCCGCAACATCGGCTCGTCGAGCGTGTTGTCACCGGGACGTCGCATATGGACTATCGCGAGCCCTTCTCGTTGTTCGAGGTCGAGCATGACGTCTCATACCTCCTTCCGTTGTCGCTGGTTGCCTTGCACGCCGGACAGCGCGGCGAGACCCCTGTACGTCAGCACGGCCGCATGTCCCCCGCCCGCGAAGGTCGTGGATGCGCGGCGCACGAGCCCGGTACGGACGAGGTCGTGTGCAAGGGACTGGTCACAACAGGCGAGGCCGTCGACGAACATGTCGGGCTCGCTGTTGCCGGAGAGCTCGACGCGCCCGGCCACGACAGCCTCGAGTATCGCCCGCGCGCGTGCGGACAGTGTGCTGGTCGATGCCGCGTTGGTCATGTCGGACACCTCGTCGAAGGAAGGCCGCTACGCCGGTGTGTGGCTGGGAAGTCGATGCGGCACATGCCAGCAAACCGTCCGGGTGGCAGCGCGTGGGTCGCAGATTGAGACAGCGCGGTGATGCTAGGAACGAGCCTCGATACCGTAGTCGCGGATCTTGCGGTAGATCGTCGCCCGGGACACGCCGAGATCGTGCGCGGCGCGCGTCTTGTTGCCGTCCGCCTCGTGCAGGCAGCGGACGATCGCGTCGCGCTCCATCGACTCCAGCGGGCTCAGGACACGGCGCGTGACCGAGTGGCACTCCGGCGGCAGATCGTCCGGTTCGACCGTTCCGGAGCGCCTGTTGGTCACCACCTTGCACAACACCCGCCGCAGTTGCGCGACATTGCCGGGCCACTTACTACGCAGCAGCAGGCGCATGGCCCCGGACGAGCAGGTCAGGGAAGCACCGTGACTCAGCTGGGACAGCAGCAGCGGTACCAGCTCGCGGACGTCGTCGATATGGTGACGAAGTGGGGGTACGTCCACAGAGCAGGGGAAGTAGCGCAGGATGTCCTCGGTGAGCTCGTCACCGTCCCGTTCGTTCAGTGTCGCGGCGACCCATGGTCCACCCGAGCCCTCCGTGCCGGCGGTGGCAGTCGACAGCGCGCTCGCCAACCTCGGTATCTGGTCGGACGGCCACCGGTCGAGATGGCGTACGACGACGGTTCCCGACGGCCGTGCCAAGCCTTCCTGCAGCCGTGACATCCAGCTGTCCGGGCCGTCGGATTCGGCCGCGTCGACGACCGTCAGCGGATCTGCCGGAGCGTCGCGTGCGTGGGCGCCCTTGATGATCGCCAACTTACCGGTACCGGGCTCGCCCTCCACCGTGATCCATTCCCGGTGTTGCCGGTGCTGGACGGCCTGCTGGCAGGCGCGTGTCCACAGCGCGCTGGACCCGACGATCCCGGGCAGGCTCGGTTCCGGATGGGGATGGGCGACCGCGGATACCTCCGGTTCCCGGAGGACATGTGCGCGTACGATACCGCCTGCGGGTCCCGCGTCGCTTGTCACCGGCGAGCAGGACATCCGTGCCTGTGCCCCGCTCGGCAGATCCACTGTGAGGGTGATGTTCCTGCGGTAGGTCAGCACCTCGGCGGCCTGCGTGAGCATGGCCGCCTGGTCCTGTGGTTCGAGAGACTGGCGCGCGTACTCGTTGGTCATCACGAGGTCGTTGTTGACCGCGAACACGATCCCGCTGCCACGCCGGCACGCGCGCAGGTACTCGGTGAACAGGCTGAGCTCCCGCAGGCCGACCCTGGTGCTCAGCTCGGCCTGGATGTCCTGCGCCGTGGTCTTGGCCAGGGTCATCAGCAGCGGGGAGGCATCCTTGCGCCAGCAGGTGAGGTCGAAGAGCCCGAGGAGCTGACCGGACACGGGGTGCCTGATCGGGACACCCGCGCAGGCGAGGGTGTCGAGGTCCTCGGCGTAATGCTCGTGGCCGAAGACCGACGTGGGTTGCAGGCCTTCCAGGGACGTGCCGATCCCGTTGGTCCCGACGTACTGCTCGGCGTAGGTGAAGCCAGGGGCCAGGTGCACGCGGTCCAGGTACCGTTCCAGCCCGGTGCTCTCCGTGCGGCGATCGAGTACGACTCCTTGGTCATCGGTCAGGATGGCGCTGATATTCGAATCGCCCAGCTGGTCCTGTAATCGCTGCAGGATCGGCGCGGCGCACTGGCTGAGCGGCGTGTCGAGGTTCGGATCCTTGACGTAGGGCAGTTCGATGTGGTCGGCGGCGACGTTCCAGGTCCGCGATCGCCACCACGAAGCGAGGATCGTGTCCCGCACCGCGTCTTCCTCGAAGCTCTCCGCGCGCAGGAACTGCTCGCGTGCCTGCGCGAGCGTGGTCGATTCGCTGCTGTGGCGTTCGACTTCGACCAACCTTGCACCTCCGGGCTCACTACACCAGCGAGTCCGTCGCGGATCTCGGCTACGGAAGACACGGTAGTGGCGGAATGATACGTCGAGCGTCTCACGTTGAGACGCAGTTCACACTCCTCTGTTGGTTTGATTGTCGCGGATCGGGAGCCCGCATCGAAAACGGGCGCCGGACGAAACGTGATGGGTGGTCTCGACGGACGGGTTGCCGCCGGGCGAGACCAGCCGACGGAGGTGTGACATGCCCGTACGCGATCCCGGCGGCGCCGTCGTTGCACCTCGGTGCAGAATCTGCCGATTCTCGCCGATTGTTGACCCCCTGAACACTCGGGGTAACGCTGGTCAGATGCATCGACGTGCATGGATACGTCGGTGTGTACGCGTCCCGGACGACCGGCACGAAGGAGGTCAGGGCATGGGTGGGACACCCCAGGAGCGGCCTGGCCGTCGGTTGAAAACGGCGAGCGAAGCGCTACACGCCCTACGGATGCTCGGCGCGACCCCGGAGGGCGTGAGCGCGGAGCAGTTGGCGATCGAACTGGGAAAGAGTGCGTCGACGGCACGCTATCTCCTCAACACGCTCTGCCACGAAGGGTTTGCCAACAAGGATGATCTGTCCGGTCGCTATCGCTTGCGTGATGTCCCGCCATGGGGACAGTCCTGGGGTCAGCCGGGAAGTCACGGATGCGTCACTGTGCCGGACGAACTGGCTGATGCGGTGACGCGGTTGTACTCCCGTACCAGGAAGCGCAGCTACCTGGCCCACCTCGAAGGGGAGAAGACCGTCGTACTCGATGCCCGCGGTCATCAAGGACTGGCGCGGATACCTGGTCTCCAGGAACGTATCTCGCCGAGCGAGGCACACGCGCTCGCGGTGACCAAGATGCTGGTTTCGGCGAATCCCGAGTTGGCCGAGGTGATTCGCACGGAGAGCACGCTGGCGTCCTTCACCGGCATGACGATTACCGACCCGAAGAAGTTCGCGTCGGAGATCGATCGCATTCGCACGAGAGGGTATGCGATCGATCGCGAGGAGTTCGCCGAGGATTTCTGCTGTATCGCTGCTCCGGTATTCGATCCGGCGGGGGAGGTCGCGGCGAGTCTCGCGATCTCTGTCGGCACCCGCCAGTTCACCGATGCCGGTGCGGTACTCGTGAACGAGGTGATCGAGGTGGCGGCGGAGGCGACTCAGCAGTGGCGCGAACGACAGGACAGCCGCGACGAGGAATTGTTGTTGAGCTAGCGGGAGGTGTCACCAACACAGACGTGCTCCGTTGTTCGACGCAATAACGTGCGAGACGAGAAGTGGAGTTGACTATGAGTCGGCAGAGCTTGCGAGAAGCTCACCAGAAGATCCAAGAACTTTCATGGGAACCGACCTTCGCCACACCGGCGAAGAAGTACGGGACCGATTACAAGTTCAGCAAGGCAGGAAAGAAGGACCCGCTGAAGCAGATGTTGCGGTCCTACTTCCCGATGGAGGAGGAGAAGGACAACCGGGTCTACGGCGCGCAGGACGGCGCCATCCGGGGCAATATGTTCCGGCAGGTACAGGAACGCTGGATGGAATGGCAGAAGCTGTTCCTGTCCATCATCCCGTTCCCGGAGATCTCGGCCGCGCGGGCGATGCCGCTGTTGTTCAGCACGGTACCCAACCAGGAGCTGCACAACGGCCAGGCGATCCAGATGATCGACGAGGTTCGGCACTCCACCATCCAGCAGAACCTCAAGCGCCTGTACATGAACAACTACATCGACCCGGCAGGCTTCAACTCCAGCCTGCGCAACTTCCACAACGACTACTGCGGCACGATCGGCAGGCAGTTCGGTGAAGGCTTCATCACCGGGGACGCGCTGACCGCGGCGAGTATCTACCTCACCATCGTGGCGGAGACGGCGTTCACCAACACGCTGTTCGTCGCGATGCCCGCGGAGGCCGCCGCGAACGGCGACGTGCTGCTGCCGACCGTGTTCCACTCGGTGCAGTCCGACGAGTCGCGGCACATCAGCAACGGCTACGCCACGCTGCTGATGGCGTTGCAGGACGAGGACAACCGGGAGCTGCTTGAGCGGGACCTGCGGTACGCGTTCTGGAACAACCACGCCGTGGTGGACGCCGCCATCGGGACGTTCATCGAGTACGGCACCAAGGACCGCCGCAAGGACAGGGAGAGCTACGCCGAGATGTGGCGGCGGTGGATCTATGACGACTACTACCGCAGCTACCTCATGCCGCTCGAGAAGTACGGCCTGACGGTGCCGCACGAAGAGGTGGAAGAGGCCTGGAACCGTATCTGGAACAAGGGCTACGTCCACGAGGTCGCCCAGTTCTTCGCGACCGGCTGGCTGGTGAACTACTGGCGCATCGACCCGATGACCGACGAGGACTTCGAGTGGTTCGAGTACAAGTACCCCGGCTGGTACGCCAAGTACGGCGAGTGGTGGGAGAACTACAACCGCCTTGCCACGCCGAACGGTCATCACCCCATCGCCGTGGAGGCGGCGCTGGGCAACATCGACTACCAATACCCGCACCGTTGCTGGACATGCATGGTGCCGTGCCTCATTCGGCAGGACACCGTGCACGACAAGGTGGACGGGCAGTGGCGCACGTACTGCTCGGAGACCTGCCACTGGACCGACAAGTACGCCTTCCGGCCGAACTACAACGGCAGGGAGACCCCCAACATGGGTCAGCTCAGCGGCCACCGCGAGTGGGAGACGCTGTACCACAACTGGGAGCTGTCGGACATCGTCGTGGACATGGGCATCGTTCGCGATGACGGGAAGACGTTGACTCCGCAGCCGCACCTCGACCTGGACGCGGACAAGATGTGGACCGTCGACCATCTGCGCGGGCTGCCGTTCCCGAGCCCGAACGTCTCGCTCAACGAGATGTCGGACGAGGAGCGCGAGGAACACATGGCGCTGTACAAGCAGGGCGGGCCGGGAGGCAGGCACGCGGCCGCTGCGGCCGGCTGACCTGCGCGGTACCTCCGAGAACCGGCGGGAGGGCCCGGTGTGGCTCCGGGCCCTCCCGCACTCCACCGGCCGGAACCCGTTGCGGTTCGCGTTCCGGGTTCTGACGCAACTGGTTTGCACGGATGACTCCCGACGAACAAAGAAAGCTGATCCATGGGTGAAAAGCACCGCGTGCGGTTCGAGCCGGTAGGCATCGACATCGACGCCGACGAGGACGAGACGGTCCTCGACGCAGCGTTCCGGCACGGCGTGATGCTGATGCACGGCTGCAAGGAAGGCCAGTGTGGTTCCTGCAAGTCCTTCATGCTCTCCGGTGACGAGGGCATCGAGTACGAGCTCGACCGGTACTCGACGTTCGCGTTGCCCGACTACGAGAAAGAGCAAGGGATGTCGCTGCTGTGCCGGGCGCACGCCTATGACGACCTTGAGGTCGAGCTGCTCAACTACGACGAGGACATGCTCCGCTCGGGCATTCCCATCCAGGAGTTCTCCACCGAGGTCGTCGCCAACGAGCCGGTGACCCACGACATGCGCCGGCTGGTGCTGCGGCTGGTCGATCCACCGGAGATCGCCTTCCTGGCCGGGCAGTACGTGGACATCTTCGTGCCGGGCACGGGTGGCCATCGAGCGTTCTCGATGGCGAACTCTCCCAACGACGAGGACAAGCACCTCGAGTTCGTGATCAAGATCTATCCGGACGGGTTCTTCTCCCGCTTCCTTGATCGGCAGGTGTCGGCGGGTGACCGGCTGACCATCAAGGGCCCGTACGGCATGTGCACCATGCGGGACAACCCGGACAAGGACGTGATCTTCGTCGGGGGAGGGGCCGGTATGGCACCACTCCTGTCGTTGATCCGATCCATGGCTGCCCGCGGGGTCGAGCGGCCGGCGACCTTCTACTACGGAGCTCGTACCGCGGACGACCTCTGCTACCGGGACGAGATGCACACGATGTCGGAGCGGATACCCGGCTTCCGCTTCGTCGAGGCACTGTCCGAACCCGCCGACGGCGGCTCCTGGGACGGGCCCGTGGGCCTGATTTCCGATGTGGTCGATGTGAACGAGGACGACCTGAGCGGAACCGACGCCTACATATGCGGGCCGCCGCCCATGGTCGAGGCCACTGTTCCCGTCCTGGTTCGGCACGGTGTCCCCGAGGAGAGGATTTTCTACGACAAGTTCACATTGACGGGAAGCGGTGACGAGGAAGGAGGGTCGGACGCCGCGTGAGAAGAAGACTCGCTGTAGCCGTTCGGATTATTCCGAGTCGCGGACGCGGTACGCCCGGTCCGAACAGAAGGAGACATCAATGACGACTCTCGAACCTACGCCAGCGCCTCAGCAGCGTAGCGTGCCGAAACTTTCTTTCACAGACGCGGAGGCGGGCGCCAAGACATTCCCCGGGTCCGAAAGCCGCTTTTTCGAGTACTACAAGCCCAAGGGTCGGAAACGTACGCACTACGAGGACGTCACCATCGACGTGCAGCCGGATCCGAGACACTATCTCAGCCAGGGGTGGTTGTACTCCTTCGCCGACGGCCAGGCGGGCTACCCGCTGGAGTGGACGGTGCTGAAGGCCTGGGGAGAGGATACGAACACGCCACCGAAGCGCTACGCTGCCTCCGGGGGGCAGGCTACCGCCGACAAGGTGGGCTGGCCCGCAACCGGTTGGCACGAGTTCCGCGACCCGAACGAGGAGTGGGAACAGACGATCTACCGCTACAACGCGAACGTTGTGCGGCAGATGACCCAGAACATCGACAACGCACGGGAGACCAAGGCGTTCGCCCAGTGGAACCCGAGCTGGGTCAGGTTCGTGGAACGCCATGCCAGCGCCTGGATGCATCCGGAGCACGGCCTCGGCTTGTACGTCTTCGTCGACGCCAACCGCGCTGCGCCCACGAACATGCACAACAACGCGATCTCGGTCAACGGGATGCACCGGATCCGGTTCGCACAGGACATCGCCATGTACAACATGACGCTGGCGAACGAGATCGAGGGCTTCGACGGCACGGCCCACCGCGAAGCCTGGTACCAGGACCCGGTATGGCAGGGCGTTCGCGAGGTGGCGGAGCACCTGACCGCGATCTCGGACTGGGCCGAGGAAGTGTTCTGCACGAACATCGTCTTCGAGCCACTGGTTGGCGAGTTGTTCCGCACCCAGCTCGTGATGCACTCCGCACCCGGAAACGGCGACTACGTCACACCGACAGTGTTCTCCGCGGGCGAGTACGACTACGCCCAGCGGGACCTGCGGTACACCCGTGCCATGTTCAGCCTGCTGACCGAGGACAAGGAGTTTGCCGAGCACAACAAGTCGATCATGCAGGGCTGGTTGTCGACCTGGGTTCCGCGCTGCCTCGATGCCGCGCGCCAGCTTCAGCCGCTCTGGTCCCAGCCGGAGGCCAAGCCGCCCCGGTTCGAGGACAGCCTCGACGCAGTGAAGGAGCGCTTCGCCGGGATCTGCCGTGACCTGAACCTGCAACCATCGAAGGAGCTAGGACAGTGACCACAGGAACACAGGAACGGTTCAAGTTCGAACGTGCCGACTCGGACATGTGCGGTGTCACGCTGCAGAACAGCCAGACCGGTTCGGTGATCGCGCAGGTCATGGACGCCAAGCCGAATGTGCAGGCAGAGTATCTGCCCTCCATGATCCGGATCGACGGTCGTAAGCGCTTTGAGTTCAACTACGACGAGATCGCCGAGGCACTCGGCGAGGATGAGTTCGACGCGTCCGATCTCGAGGAGGTCATCTCCACCCACTACGGACGCATGGTGCGCACCGACGACAGCACGATCATGGTCGCACATCCCGAGGATGCCGCCGAGGAGCTGGGTTTCGACCTGAAGCCGGTGAAGTAGCCGCGGGTAAGCAGGAGGACCGCCGCTCGCCGGGGAGTGGTGGACGGTGGTCCTCCTCAGAAGTTCTGCACAGTCCTGAGGCAGATCCGAAGGATCTGAGAGAGGCGAGACGTCCGATGTACGAGAAAGACGGCGAGCGGTACTTCATCGTGGACGGGCATGTCCATTTCTGGGACGCCCGAGCGGAAAACCGGAACTACTACGGCAAGGGCTTCATCGACTGCTTTTACGGCTACCACTCCAACCTCAGCCCGCCGGAGTGGGTGTGGCCTAAGGAGAAGTTCGACAAGTATACCGAGCAGGATCTGCTGCACGACCTGTTCGAGATCGGCTATGTCGACAAGGCGATCTTCCTGCCGACATACCTGACGGACTTTTTCCCCGGCGGCTTCAACACCACCGAACAGGATGCCGAGATCGCGCGCAGGCACCCGGACAAGTTCATCCTCAACGGGGCGTTCGACCCCCGGGACGGCGAGCGTGGCCTCGAGGAGTTCGAGAGTCTCGTGAAGCGGCACAAGCTCAAGGGAATCAAGCTCTACACCGCGGAGTGGAAGGGCGACTCGAAGGGCTGGAAGCTGTCGGACCCCATGGCGCACCGGTACCTGGAGAAGTGCCGCGAGTTGGGCGTGACGAACATCCACGTGCACAAGGGGCCGACCATCTGGCCGCTCAACCGGGACGCGTTCGACGTGGCCGACATCGACGACGCGGCAACCGCGTTCCCGGACCTCAACTTCATCGTGGAGCATTGCGGGCTGCCCCGGCTGGAGGACTTCTGCTGGATCGCCGTTCAGGAACCCAACGTCTATGCGGGTCTGGCTGTGGCGATCCCGTTCATCTACAGCAGGCCGCGCTATTTCGCCCAGATCATCGGCGAGCTGCTGTACTGGCTCGACGAAACCCGGATCCTGTTCGCCAGCGACTACGCGATCTGGCATCCGAAGTGGATCGTCGAGCAGTTCGTCGACTTCCAGATCCCGGAGGACATGCAGGGCGAGTACGGCACGCTCACGCCGGACATCAAGCGCAAGATCCTCGGCCTGAACGCGGCGAGCCTGTACGACATCGAGGTTCCCGCCGAGGTCCCGCAGCCCGCGGTCGCGGCAGCACTCTGATGGGAGGTTGACAGTGCCTACCAGCACGGAGAGCGACCTGCGTGCGGATGCGTGGCGGGCGCTGTCGACGGTGTCCGACCCGGAGCTCGACGAGCCGGTCACCGAGCTCGGCTTCGTCGCCGAGCTCTCCGTCGACAGCGCCGGTGCGGTGCGCGTGCGGCTGCGCCTGCCGACGTACTTCTGCGCGCCGAACTTCGCCTACCTCATGGTCACCGACGCCTACGACGCGGTGGCCGCTGTCGACGGGGTGGAGTCGGTCGAGGTCCGGCTCGACGACCACTTCGCCTCCGAGGAGATCAACGCGGGCATCGCCGCCAAGCGCGGGTTCGCCGACACGTTCTCCGGACTCGCCGACGATGAGCTCCACCAGTTGCGGCACGAGTTCTGGCGCAAGGCACACCTGGCCGCGCAGGATCGCGTGTGCCGAACGCTGGCAAGCACGGGCTACGCCGCGGAAGATCTCGCGGGCTTGCGCCTGTGCGATGTCGAGCCGGGCGAGGAGCTCGACCGGCTGCTGCGACGCCGCAGTGACCTGGGGCTGCCCACCGCACCGGACCAACCGCTGTTGGTCGCGGAGGACGGCAGGCCACTCGGTGCGGAGGAACTGCCGGCGCACCTGCGGTTCGCCCAGGCGGTGCGGGTGAGCATCGACAGCAATGCCAGCTTCTGCCGCGGACTGCTCCGGACGAGGTACGGCGACGACGATACCGCTACGTGACGTGAAAGGTGTAGGAGAACGATGAAGGCTGTTCGAGTGCACAAGTACGACAGCGCGCCCACAGTGGACGATGTTCCGGAACCCACTGTGTCAGGCGCGTTCGACGTGCTCGTCGAGATCGGTGCAGCGGGGTTGTGCCGAACGGACCTGCACGTCGTGGAAGGGCAGTGGGCCGAGAAGACGGGGGTCACGCTGCCCTACATCATCGGTCACGAGAACGCGGGATGGGTGCGCCAGGTGGGCTCGGCTGTCACGAACGTCGCGCCGGGGGACACGGTGATCCTGCATCCGCTCGTCACCTGCGGGCTGTGCCGCGCCTGCCGGTCCGGCGACGACGTGCATTGCGAGAACTCCGAGTTCCCCGGCATGACCCGCGACGGCGGCATGGCAGAGTACCTGCTGACCAACGCGCGCGCCGTGGTGAAGCTGGACCCCAGCCTGCAACCCGCCGAGGTCGCCGCGCTGGCGGATGCGGGGTTGACCGCCTACCACGCGGTCCGCAAGGCGATCCCGTTGCTCTACCCCGGATCGCACGTCGTAGCCATCGGAGCGGGCGGTCTCGGGCACATCGGGGTGCAGTGCCTCAAGGCCCTGACCCCTGCCGAGATCACCGTCGTGGACCGGCTGGAGTCCGCGCTGTCGCTGGCAAAGGATCTGGGTGCGCACCACACCGTGCAGGCCAACGGCGACCCGGTCTCGACTGTCCAGGAGATCACCGACGGTAAGGGGGCCCACGTTGTGATCGACTTCGTCGGCGAGAAGGGGGCGCAGCAGCAGGGCGTGGCGATGCTACGCCGCGCGGGCTCGTACTTCAGCGTCGGTTACGGCGACGAGATCACGATCCCGACGATCGACATCATCTCGCAGGAGATCAATGTGATCGGCAACCTGGTCGGCAGCTACAACGATCTCGAGGAGCTCATGACGCTGACCGCGCAGGGCAAGGTCAGCCTGCATACGACGACCTATCCACTGGACGCGGTCAACGACGCCATCCACGACCTCGAAGCCGGCCGCCTTCAGGGCCGCGGGATTCTCGTTCCCGGCAAGAGCTGAGCTGTCGCGACCCGAACCACCATTCTCTACGGCACCGGAAGGAGCCACGGAAGCCATGGCCAAGGAGATCCTGCTCGATGAGAACGCGCGTAACCGCCTCAAGTCCGGGGTCGACCAGCTCGCCAACGCGGTCAAATCGACCCTCGGCCCCAAGGGCCGGAACGTAGTGCTGGAGAAGGTAACCGGTACGCCGACCGTGACCAATGACGGCGTGGCGATCGCCCGGGAGATCTATCTCAAGGACCAGTTCGCCGATATGGGCGCCCAGTTGCTCAAAGAGGTCGCGATCAAGACCAACGGCGTCGTCGGGGACGGCACGACCACGGCGACGGTGCTGGCGCAGGCCATGGTCCGGGACGGCCTGGAGGCGATCGCGCAAGGCTCGAACCCGGTGCTGCTCAAGCGCGGCATCGACGTCGCCGTGAACCATCTCGTCGCGCACCTCAAGAAGATGGCCCACCCGGTGACGACCAAGGACGACTACGCGCACGTGGCATCCATCTCGGCCAACGACGACGAGTACGTCGGCGGCGCCATCGCCGAGGCCCTGTACTCGGTCGGCGAGGAAGGGATGGTCACCGTCGAGGAATCCCCGGAGTTCGGAATCAACGTCGACTTCGTCGAGGGATACGAGTTCGAGAACGGCTACGTGTCCCCGTATCTCGTCACGGATCCCTCGCGGCTGCTCACCGTGTTCGAGGATCCCTACATACTCCTGTACGACCGGAAGATATCGAAGGTCCAGGAGATCATGCCCGTCCTGGACAGCATCATGCGCTCGGGTAGCGCCCGCCCCCTGGTCGTGATCTCCGAGACGGTGGAGGGCGGGGCGTTGAGCCTGCTGGTCAACAACCACGTGAACGGCAGGTTCCAGGCCGTGGCCGTGCAAGCCCCGGGATTCGGCAACCGTCGTGTGCACAACCTCGAGGACATCGCCGTGCTCACCGGCGGCACAGCGGTGACCAAGCACTCGGGCCTGTCCCTGGAGAACGTGACGGTCGAGCACCTCGGCCGCGCGCGCAAGATCGAGGTCAGTGAGAACCACACGAGCATCATCGAGGGCGCGGGCTCCCAGGAGGCCGTCGACTTCCGGCTCAACCAGCTTCGTGCCGAGCTGGAGCGTGCGACGATCGGTCACGACGAGGACGTACTCGGCGAGCGTATCGGCCAGCTCACCGGGAAGGTCGCCGTCATCCGGGTCGGCGCGGCCACACCCGCGGAGCTGCGCGAGACCCAGCACCGCGTCGAGGATGCCGTTTCGGCGACGCGAGCCGCTGTCGCCGAGGGGATCGTAGCGGGCGGAGGTGTCAGTTTCCTGCACGCCGAGCCGGTGCTCGACGACGTCGGCTTGCACGGGGACTACGCCGTCGGCGCGGACATCGTCCGGCGCTGCTTGCCCGAACCCGTCTTCTGGATCGCCAACAACGCGGGCCACGCCGGTGAGCAGACCGTGTCCAGGGTCAGGCAGATGGGCCAGGACGAGGGGTTCGATGCGCTCGAGGAGCGGTACGGGAACCTGATCGAGTTCGGGATCATCGACCCGCTCCGGGTAGCGCGAGCGGCACTGCAGAATGCCGCGTCCATCGCCGGTCTCGTGCTGACGACCAACACGCTGATCGCCGAGGAGAAGCAGGCCGTACGGGGGGCCGTGATGACTCCGGAGGGTGAGGATCTCGCGGAGGGGCTGCCGCAACCGTCGCCCGACCCGAGCACACCGCAGTCACTCGGGCTCGGCCCCTCGGTGGGGTGACCTGTTCCGAGCACTGACCGGGCGAGTCACCGCAGGGGTGGCCGCGTGACAGGAATGAGGCCTGACTGATGGCGACGGAGAACCCCTGGCCGGATATCGAGGCCGCGCTGGAAGCGGCGCGAGAGCGGGACGACCGAGCGGGCTTCTTGCGGATCCTGGCCGTCGGCAAGGTGGTCCTGCCACAACTGCAGTCCGTCGAGCAGGCGAAGGGCTGGCGGCTGCCGATCTACGAGACAGATGACCGGCGCTGCGTCATGGCGTTCAGTTCGCAGGAGCGGTTGGCCGACTCCGGCGTGGACGCTGTGGAGACGATCACGACGACGGGCACGGAGCTGAGCCAGGCATGGCCGCAGGACGAGGAGCTGTGGCTGGCGATCAACCTCGGTAGCGAGTCGGCGGCTCTCGTGCCACCGGACGTGATGCGGGCGATGGCATCGGGCACGACTCCGCAGGGCTGAATTCCGGCCGGGAACGAGGTGGACATGTCCGACGATACACCAGCTACCGGACTCGAGGCCGCGCTCGCGGCCACGGCCGGGCAGGACATCGACGATGCGCTGCTGTTGACGTTGGCCGTGGGTGAGTTCGCTGTACCGAACATGAGTGCGGACCCGGAACGTGACGAGTTGACGTTGCCGTTCATCGAACGGCTGGGCATCAGGTACGCGTTGGTGTTCACCTCGCGGCAACGCGTCGAGGAGTTCGGCCTCGAGTCGTACGAGGTCGTGACCATGACGGGTGAGCTCCTCGGCGCTGCCTGGCCGCTGGATGAGGACGTGTGGCTGGCCATCGACGCCGCCAGCGACCACGGTGCGATGCTCTCACCGGAGAAGGTACGCAGTCTGCGTTCGATGGCCGGGACGGGGTAGCCGGTGGTGTCCGAGGATCTCGCCCGGCGGCACGGGTCGCAGGACATCGCGCGGTACCGCATGTTCATCGGGGGCCGGTGGGTGGAGTCGTGCTCGGGGGAGAGATTCGGGAGCGTGAACCCGTACACGGGCCGTACCTGGGCCTCTGCCCCTGTTGCCGATGAAGCCGACATCCATCTGGCCGTCACGAGCGCGCGGGAGGCACTCGAGCACGGCCCGTGGGGCAGAACGACCGCGACGGACCGGGCTCGTGCGATGCGTCGCCTGGCCGAGCTCATCGGTGAGCACGCCGAGCGACTCGCCGTTGCCGAGAGCACCGACAACGGCAAACTGTTGCGGGAGATGAGCGGGCAGCTGGCGGCGCTTCCCGACTGGTACCACTACTTCGCGGGGGCTGCGGACAAGCTCCATGGCCACACCATCCCGTGCGACAACCCGAACTTCTTCGTGTACACGCGCCGGGAACCCATCGGCGTCGTCGGCGCCATCGTGCCCTGGAACTCTCCACTGCTGTTACTCGCATGGAAACTCGCGCCGGCTCTCGCCGCAGGCTGCACGGTCGTCGCCAAACCGGCCGAACAGGCTCCGGTATCCACCCTCGCGTTCGCCGAGGTCATCGAGCAGGCCGGTATTCCTCCCGGAGTGTTCAACGTGGTGACCGGCTACGGGAGACCGGCGGGTGCGGAGCTGGCGCGGCATCCCGGCGTCGACAAGATCGCCTTTACCGGGTCGACGGAGACCGGGCGATCGGTGATGACCGGTGCCGCCGAACACGTCGCGCCGGTCTCGCTGGAGCTGGGCGGCAAGTCCCCGAACCTGGTGTTCGACGACGCCGAGCTCGACGCGGCGACCAACGGTGTGGTGGCAGGCATTTTCGCGGCAGGCGGCCAGACGTGCATGGCGGGCTCACGCCTCCTCGTGCAGGAGTCGGTGTACGACGAGCTGGTCGACAGGCTGGTTGCCCGGGCAGGGTCGATCACGCTGGGCGACCCGCTCGACCCGGGTACCGAGATGGGGCCGCTCGCCTTCCAGGAGCAGCGGGACAAGGTCGAGCGGTACATAGCCGAAGGCAGGCGGCAGGGTGCCCGGCTGGTCTGTGGTGGGGACGCACCCGACGACCCCGGCCTGCGGGACGGGCTGTTCGTGCGGCCGACCATATTCACCGAGGTGAGCCCGTCGATGACGATCGCGCGCGACGAGATCTTCGGCCCGGTGCTGAGCGTGATCCGAGCCGGTACCGAGGAGGAGATGGTCCGGGTGGCCAACGACACGGACTACGGCCTTGCGGCCGCGGTGTGGACACAGGACGTCCGGCGGGCCCACCGGGTGGCTGACGCCCTGCACGCGGGGACCGTCTGGATCAACGCGTACCGGTCGGTCTCGGTCACCACGCCGTTCGGAGGGTACAAACTCAGCGGGATCGGGAGTGAGAACGGCCAGGATGCGCTGCACGACTACACGCGGACGAAAGCGGTGTGGATCGAGATGTCCGGGCGGACTCGTGACCCGTTCACGTTGGGGTGACGGCACGTTCTCGGCCCCGGATCCACGGATGCCACGCGAAGGTGAGGTGTGAACGGCAAGGATGGAACAGATGAGCACGCTCGACATCGATGACGCCGTGCGACGCTTTCGGGACAGGAATGCCGAAGGCGAGCCGGAGAACGACATCCCTGCCGGTGTGGCAGGGATGCTTCCCGGAAAGCCCGCCAACGGCTCTGCGCTGATCACGGACGACTACGGGCGGATCCTGTTCATCACGCCGGCGTCGCGCTCGTGGTGGCGGCTTCCCGGGGGCGTGGTCGGCGCGGACGAGCCGCCACGTGGCGCTTGCCGGCGGGAGGTCGAGGCCGAGATCGGGCTGGACGTCGCACTGGGTTGCCTACTGGTGGTGGACTGGATGCCCGAGCAGGGGGCGTGGGCCGACAGTCTGCAGTTCGTCTTCGACGGCGGAATGTTCGGTCATGACGAGATCAGCCGGATCGAGCCCGGTTGTGGCGAGGTGCTGAGCTTCCAGTTCGTGTACCTGGATGAGGCCGTCCGGCGGATCAAGCCGTCCCTGTACCGGCGGCTGCGGGAGGCTATGGCCGCACGGGACAAGGGGATGCCCCGTTACACGGAGTTCGGACGGTCCTGAGCCTCGCCCTGTGCGGGCGGAGGCGACGGCGGGGCCGGTCGGGTGGGGGTTGACGGGTTCACCGTGTCGGTCGCAGCACTCGATGCGCCGGTGCGATGGAAGGACGTGTCGTACCGCTCTGAACCACCGCTGAGGCGGTCGGCTGGTCGGGGGCCGGGTGAGTCGCGGCGCCCGGTTCCCCGGCCGGAATCGAGCGTAGGCGGCTCGCGTGGTTCGTGGTGACGGCGAACGGGTCGCCCGCCGGACCACGGCGGGCGACCCGTTCCTGACCGGTCAGATACCACTGCTGCTACGCGAGCAGGGTCGTGCTTCCGGGACGTGGTGGCTGAGGAACGTCGCACCGCGCCAGTAGGACGTTCGACCACGTACCCGGGGGAGCGGACAGCCGGTCCGGCCGTCCTGATGCGAAATGCCGGTCAGGCTCGTACCCGCGCCAACGTGTGAGCCTGCCCAGCGGGATGGCGCGAGACCTCAGACAAGCCAGCCGAGGACGTTGGCCATGCCGGCGAGAATGCCGGAGATGATGTCGCCGTCGGTGCAATACTCGGTGCACATGGCGAACGTTTCGATCATTGAGGGGCTCCTTAATGGATTGACTTGTTCATCCTTCTGACGTGCTTTCGAAAGCGGTGAGAAGGTTTTCAGGCCGGACGCGCGGTGTCAAAGCGGGAGCCGGAGCCGGACCGGGCTCACTGCCGGAGGGTGCGAAATGGACCGAGTCTAAACGTGTAGTTCTTTCGTGTTTTCACCGGGTTGGTCGGACATTCCTCACGCGGCAGGGTCGTGATCGACAGTGCATGGTTACCGCGTGTGGTTGCTCTTTGGGGAGGACAACCCGATTCCGTGTCGCTCGATCGAGCGTCAGCGCCGATACGCCGAGTAATTCACCAAATGTGACCCGATGGAGTGACAACCCGGAGGTCTGGGTGTCGTGGGTGGCCCGCTCGGTGAACGAGGAACGAGGGCGCTCAGCGTCGCTTGCGCGCGCCGGGATGGGGGAGCACGAGCGGGGTGTGCGTCAGCGGGTCGTCCATCACCTCGCACTGCAGCCCGAAGACCTCGCGCACCAGGTCGGCCGTGACGATCTCGGCGGGCCTGCCCGCGGCCGCGACGGCGCCGTCCCGCATGGCGATGAGATGATCCGCGTAACGGCATGCCAGGTTCAGGTCGTGCAGGACAAGCACCACCGTGCGCCCGTGCTCGCTGTTGAGCTCCGCGAGCAGGTCCAGCACCTCGATCTGGTGCGCGAGGTCGAGGAACGTCGTGGGCTCGTCGAGCAGCATGGTGCCGGTCTCCTGAGCCAGCGCGAGCGCGATCCAGGCGCGCTGCCGCTGGCCGCCGGACAGCTCGTCCACGGCAGCCTCCGACAGCCCGGTCAGCCCCGTCGCGTCCAGGGCGGAGCGCACCGCGGCCTCGTCCGCCCGCGACCACTGCCGGAACCACCGCTGGTGCGGGTGCCTCCCGCGACCGACCAGATCGGACACCGTGATGCCGTCCGGCGCGAGGGGCTGCTGCGGTAGCAGGCCGAGCCGGGTGGCGAGCTTGCCGGTCGGCATCCTGGCGATCTCCTCGCCGTCCAGCGTGACCGAACCGTCGCGAGGGCGCAGCAGGCGGCCGAGCCCGCGCAGCAGGGTTGACTTGCCGCACCCGTTCGCCCCGACGATGCACGTGATCCGGGCAGGCGGGAGCGCGAGCGACAGCTCGGAGATGACGGGGTTACCGCCGTAGCCCAGCGTCAGATCGCCGGCGACGATCCGTCCGCCCGTCGTGTGTGGCCGAGTGCTCATGCCTGTCCGATCCTGTTCATCCTGGTGAGCAAGTACAGCAGGTACGGCGCGCCGAGAACGCCCGTCAGCACGCCGACCGGCAGCTCGGTGCCGCCGAATGCGGTGCGCGCGAGCAGGTCGGCGCCGAGTACCAGGAGCGCACCGCAGGCCGCGGCCGGTAGCAACGCCACGACCCGCTCGCGCAGCAACCTCCGCACGATCTGCGGGGCCACCAGCGCCACGAACGCCACAGGGCCCGCGACCGCGGTCGCGCTCGCCGCGGTAGCCGCGGCGGTGAACAGCAACGCGGCACGCGCGAGCTGTACCCGGCCGCCGAGCGCGGCAGCGGTGTCGTCACCGAGCTGCAGCAGGCGCAGCTGCCTGGTCAGTGCGAGCGCGAGTGGTGCGAGTACCGCCAGGCCGAACCAGATGGTCCCGACGTGTTCCCAGGACCGGTTCGCCAGGCTGCCGGTCAGCCAGATCATGGCGCGCGCGGCCGTGTTCAGGTCCGTGCGCGTGATCAGGTACGAGGTGACCGAGGTCAGCATCGCGGTCAGCCCGATACCGATCAGCACCAGCCGGTAGCCTGCGACGCCGCGCCGGTAGGCGAGCAGGTAGAGCAGCAGTGCCGTACCGACGGCTCCCGCGAGGGCGGCACCTGCCACCTGCAGCGTGCTGCCGGTCAACGCCACGATCGCGCAGACCGCGGCTGCGGTCGCACCCGCGTTGATCCCGATGACGTCCGGGCTCACCAGCGGGTTGTGTGCCAGGCGTTGCAGGATCATGCCCGAGATCGCCAGGGCGGCGCCGACCCCGGCCGCCGTGAGTGCGCGTGGCAACCGCATGTCCACGACGACGTGCGCCTGCATCGGGCTGGACCGGCCGGTGAACACCGACAGGACGTCGGTGACTGGCATGGTGAAGTCGCCGAGGGCCAGCGACGCGACGGCCGCCGCGAACACCAGCCCGCACAACGCGCAGCCGAGCACGAGCGCGGGCCGGTAGACCCGCACGGCCACGCCCAGCCGGTGTGACCCGAGCACGCGCGTGCCGCGCGGCAACGGAGTTCCGGCCGGTGTGGACGGACTCGTGTGCGGGTCGCTCGGTGGCGTGCTCATAACCCGGCCAATCGCTTGCGGCGGATGAGGTAGATGAACACAGGTGCCCCTACGAGGGCCGTCACGATGCCGACCTGCAGCTCCTCGGGCCGTGCCACGACCCGGCCGAGGACGTCGGCCACGAGTAGCAGGGCAGGCGCGAGCACGGCGCTCCACGGCAGGATCCAGCGGTAGTCCGGGCCGGCTATGGCGCGGGCGACGTGCGGCACGGCCAGCCCGACGAAGCCGATCGGCCCGGCTGCGGCGGTCGCGGTTCCGGCGAGCAGTACCACGGCCACCCCGCCGAGCGCGCGCACGCGGCCGAGCCGGACGCCGAGCGAGCGAGCCAGGTCGTCCCCCGTCGCGAGCGCGTTGAGCGAGCGCGTCAGGGCGAACGCCAGGACGAGGCCGACGGCGATGAACGGCGACGCCTCCGCCAGCATCGCGCCGTCCGCCCCGCCGAGCGAGCCGACCACCCAGAACCGGTACTCGTCCAGCGAGGCGCGGTCCCGCAGGATGATCGCGGAGGTGACCGAGCCGAGCAGGGCGGTCACCGCGGCTCCTGCGAGGGCGAGCTTCACCGGTGTCGCGCCGCCACCGCCGGTCGAGCCGACCGCGTACACCGCGACCGCCGCCAGCGCGGCACCCGCGAAGGCGAACCACACGTACCCGAGTACCGCGGTGACGCCGAGCACGCTGATCGCCAGCACGGTGGCCAGCGAGGCGCCCGCGTTGATGCCGAGTATGCCGGGACCTCCGAGCGGGTTGCGCGTCACGCCCTGCACCAGCACGCCCGCCGCCCCGAGCGAGACTCCGACCGCCAGGGCGACGAGCGTGCGGGGCACCCGCAGGTGCAGCACGACGAGGTCGGTGTCGGACCCGGTGTAGGCGAAGTAGGCCGCATGTACCTCGTCGACGGTCAGCCGCTCGTGACCGATCAGCAGGGACATCAGCATGGTCGCCGCCAACACGAGCACCGTCCCGAGCAGGCCCGCGCTGCGTGACCGGGTCCCGGACAGCAGCCCCTGGCCCTGTACGGCTGCGGTGAACCAGCTACGGAAGCGCGACCACACGGGCGGTGCGGCCGCGACGACCGGGGAGGGAGACTGCGTGGTCATCACGGACCTACCCGGTGCCGTTGCGCCGTGCCGGAGGTGTCCCGACCCGGCCGGTACGCAGGTGCGGGTGCGACGCAATGGTGGTCATCGCGGCACCCCCTCTACTCGAACAACTCGGGGTGGATCGTCTCGGCGATCCCTGCGACGACGGTGGCGCTGCGCACCCCCGCTGACCGGTTCGCGAACGTGAACTCGTGCACGTTGCCCTCGGCGACGGCGGTGACGTTGGCCAGCGCGGGATTCGACAGCACGGCCTCGACGTCGTCCGCGGCGTCCGCGGGGGTCATCCCCGCGTCACAGCAGACGTCCACGAAGATGTGCTCGGGGTCACGCTCGATCAGCTCCTCGGTGCTGATGTTCACGTTCCGCTTGCTGTCCAGGTGGGCGAACGCGTTCCTGCCACCGGCGAGGGAGAGGATCTCGGAGGAGAAGTCCGGGCCCGCCGCGACGCGGAAGCCGCCGGAGTCCGGGCGGCCGATCATCACCGACGGGTGCCGGACATCGTCACCCCCCGCTTCGAGCGCCTCGGTGACCTCGCCGATCGTCCGCCGCATGTCCGCGACGACGTCCTCTGCGGCGTCCTCGGTACCGAACACCGCCCCGAGATCGCGCAGATCCTCGTAGACAGCCTCGATGGTCACCGTGGACGGATCGATCGTCTCGTCGCCCGCGCCGTCCTCGCTCGGGCACAGCGGGCTGAAGATCCAGCTGTGGATTCCGATCTCGCGGAGGCTGGTGCGGGTGCCGAAGTTCTCGTCGGTGAACGCGCCGTTGAAACCGGAGAGCACGAAGTCCGGTTCGACCGAGAGCAGCTCCTCGCGGCTGGGCAGCGTCTCGTAGTACCGCCGGCCCTGCTGCGCCTCGGTGAACTCGTCGAGTACCTCGGCATCGAGGTAGGCCGTCCCGACGAGCCGGTCGCCGACTCCCAGCGCGTGCGCCATCTCGATGGCCGGTTGGTACGCGGCGAAGATCCGCTCGGGCGGGTCCGAGACCGGAACCTCGATGTCGCAGTTGAGGATGTGATCGGTGCCCGTCGCTTCCCTGTCCCCGGACGGGTCCGGCACGCCGCAGGCGGACGCGGTGAGCGCGAGCGTGATGAGTACGGACAACGTGACGTGGGACGCACCGAAGCGGGTGGTGCGTCGCGTGTTTCGAGATGTCAAGCAAACCATCCTTCGTGGCTTGAGCCATGTACGACCGCCGTAGCCGGTCTCCTGGCTCCCGGAGGTGGACGGTGTCCTGCCCGTCCCGCCTTCCCGGGCCTGATGGCCCAGTGGCGTTCGTGGGACGGGCACTCCGGTCACAGTGGCGAGGACCGCGCCGGACTCGAACCGGCTTCCCGTGCACTACGGCAGTACGCGTTGTCTACGTGATGTCGGTGTGTCGTTGTCGGGTTCGCCGCGCGCCGTTCGCGCGCCGAAAGCGTCAACCTCTCACCGGTACGTGCTCCCGGGCAAGCGTCCCGGTCCGCTGGTGAGCGCCGTCACGCTTCACACTGGGGGATGAACCGATGCGTCGACGAGCACGCGACAGGCATGAGGAGGGCACGATGTTCGGCAAGGCAGCGGCCGTGTTTCGGCTGGTGGCGGTCGCGGAGGCGCTGTCCTGGGTCGGCCTGCTCGTGGCCATGTTTGTCAAGTACGTCGTCGGGCTGGGCGAGGGCGGCGTACCGGTCGCGGGCATGGTGCACGGGATCCTGTTCATCACGTACATCCTGGTCACCCTGGCCGTCTTCCGTGCTCTCGATTGGAACGTGCGGACGTTGCTTCTGGCGGTGGCCGCCGGTGTCCCCCCATTGTTCACCTGGTGGTTCGAGGTCTGGGCACTGCGCTCGGGCCGGCTGGACAGCCCCGGCTGCGTCGACAGCGGCGGAGTGGCGCTGTTCACGATGCGCGGTCCCGCCACGGTGTGACGCGTGTAGCAACCCTTCCTTGGTGGAGGTATCCCGCCCGCACGAGCCTCGGGCGGGAGGGCACTCGATTGGTGGATTACTGCTGCGCAGCGTAGACAGATACGCTGGACGCACAGCGTGGAACAACGGTGGGCCTGAACCGGGCATGGCGCGGGGACCGGACCGCTCCGGCGGCCGGTGCGGGCTCGGGTCCACTTCCCGTACCAGTGCTCGCTGCTGACAACGGCATCGACACTCGACTTCACGCGCGGCGTAGCGCGGTCCGGCAGGTCTGTGAGGGTCCGGAGTGGCCCGACCACTCGCGCGGCTCGCGGGCGGTCGGCCTCGCGGGCTCGTGCGTGCCCGCCGGCCGTCCCTACCGCCGCCTGGTGTGTGGCGTGTGGACAGTGCTGTGCCGGTCGGAGCCGGTCGGAGCCGGTCGGAGCCGGTCTGTGCCGGTCTTGTGCAAGTCGGGAGCGGGGACGCGGTTCGGGTGCGTTCGCGCGTCAGGAGAACGACACGTCCCCGGTAGTGCCGAGGGCCGTGCAGCGCGACGTGTAAGGAGACGGCAGTGGTCGATCGACTCAGCGGCCTGGACATGTCGTTCCTGTGCCTCGATGGTGCCGAGCGACCGATGCACATGGGCGCCGTACTGGTCTTCGAGCCGGACGAGCCCGCGAGTGCGGCGCGCGTCGCGCGAACACTCGCGCACCGTGCCGCACGCGTTCCGCAGCTCGCGCGGACGGCACGCGACACGTGGTTGCCGTTCGCGGGGAAGGTCTGGGCGGCCCAGCCGAACCGGAACGTGGCGGGGCATGTCCACACGCACACGCTGTCCGAGCCGGGCGCGCCCGAGCAGCTCGAACGCACGGTCTCGGCGTTGATGGCACAGCCGCTGGAGCAGGGGCGCCCCCCGTGGGAGTTGCACGTGCTCGACGGGCTCTCCGGAGGACGGTTCGCCGTGGTGATCAAGATGCACCACGCCCTCGCGGACGCCGCCGGTGCGATCTCCGTGGTCGGGTCCCTGCTCGACGGCGCCGACCCGTGCGAGACGACAACGGATGCGCGACAGCGGACCCTGATCGACGAGTTGCTGAGCTGGCCGGCCGGCGCACGCCGGGCAGGCGGGCAGCTGGCAGCCGAGCTCGCAGGGGGTGCGCCGCGCGTCCGCGAGCGGGCGCAGCGGCTCGCAGGCGTGGCGGCCGCGACCGCCACGGCCGTGCGGCCGCGGTCACTCGCGTCACCGGTGACCACGCTGTTCGGCGAGTCGCCGAGGCGCGAGTGGACCTACGTACGGCTGGACGGCGCGGAGCTGACCCGTGTCCGCAAGCACACCGGAGGCACGCTCCACGACGTGGTGCTGTCGGTCATCGCGGGCGGGGTCGGACGCTGGGTGCGTGAGCACGAGGCAGCCGGCGCGTTCTACGCGGAGGCGAACCCCCGCGCCTTCATCCCGGTCAGCATGCGGCGCAGGAGGAGCGCCGATGGCCGGGCCGGTAACCAGCTGTCCGGGTACCTGTGCGAGTTACCGGCCGACGCGACCGACCCCGTCGCGCGGGTCCACCGCGTGCGGGCGGCCATGCAGCGCAACAAGGAGCGCGGGCCCGGAAGCGGCGCCGGGGCGTTCCCGCTGCTCGCCGACGCGGTGCCCGCGGGCGCTCACCGGCTGGCCACGCGGGTGCTGGGGCGAGCGTCCCCGCTGCTGTTCGACACGATGGTGAGCACCGTTCCGCTGCCGAACACCACGATGCGGCTGGACGGTGCCGAGCTCGGCACCGTCTACCCCGTGGCCCCGCTGGCGCTCGGCCAGGCGCTGTCGGTCGCTGTTGCCGTGCACCGTGGCGATGTGCAGATCGGGCTGCTTGCCGACCCGCGCGTGCTGCCGGGTGTGGACGGGCTCAGGGACGAGGTGGCCAAGGCCGGAGCCGAGCTGCGCAACGCCGTTTCCGCCGCCGAGGGCTGACACCCGGCGTGCGCCGGCGGGCCGAAGGACTCCCCGGGTACCACATATGTACCGACAGAGCCCCGCGGCTCGCCCCGCGCCGCCCGGTCGCTAGGGTTCGGTGAAGTCGCCCTCGGCCTTGCGTACCCGGGTCAGCAGATCGATGAGCTGTTCGGTCTGGCGGTGCGTGAGGCCGTGTATCCCGAAGTCGATCTCGTTGACCGCGGTGGTCGCCTGCTTGCGGCGCAGCCTGCCGTCCTCGGTGATCTCGACGAGCGTGGTGCGGCGGTCGGTGGGGTGTGCGCGGCGCACGACGAGGCCGTCCCGCTCGAGCCGGTCCACGATGTTGGTGACGCTGGTGGGGTGCAGCTGCAGGCGTTCGCCCATCACGCGCATGGGCAGGCTGGACCGCCTGGCGAAGGTCAGCAGCACCAGTGCCTCGTAGCGCGCGAACGTCAGACCGTGCGGCTTCAACGCCGTGTCGACCGCGGACTGGATGATCTGCTGGACACGCATGATGCCGGTGACGGCGGCCATCGTCGTCGATGGGCCGATGTGTTCCTCCCACAGCTCGGCTGCCCTGGCGATGGGATCGAACGGCAACGGGCGGTCCATGCCAGGGAAGTTACCAGCGTGTACCAGCTGTGCCGGATACAGGTGCAGCGGCGGCCGGTCCGCGGCGCGACGGTCGCGCGGCGGTACGTGCGGCAGTACCAGCGGCGGGGCCCGGCCGCTGGTGCCGCACGTGTATCACGGGAGGTGTGCGCGGTATGCGGGTGGCGGTGCGCAAGACCTACCGGGACGGACAGCGGGCACGCGTTCGTGTCAGGATGGGGACCGTGACACAGCCACGTGGAGCATCCAGGCAAGGTAACCAGCAAGCGGTATCGGCCGCGCTCTCCGGAGCCGTAGACCTGTCCGGGCTCAAGGAGCGTGCGGACGCGGCACGCCAGCAGACCTCCGGCGGAGGCGGCTCGGCGCCGGGCGGGGGTGTGGTCGTCGACGTCACCGAGTCGAACTTCCAGTCCGAGGTGGTCGACAGATCGAGGAACACGCTGGTCGTGGTCGACCTGTGGGCCGACTGGTGCCAGCCGTGCAAGCAGCTGAGCCCCGTCCTCGAGAAGCTGGCAGGCGAGTTCAACGGCGCATGGGTTCTCGCGAAGATCGACGTCGACGCCAACCAGCGGATCGCCCAGCTGTTCGGGGCCCAGTCGTTGCCGACCGTGATCGCGGTCGCGGGCGGCCAGCCCGTGGACGCCTTCTCGGGGGCACTGCCCGAGCAGGAGATCCGTACGTGGCTGAACTCGTTGCTGGATGCACTGCGGGACAAGCTTCCCGGCATCGCCGCTGCCGAGCAGGGCGCAGGCCAGGGCGAGGGTGAGGCGGAAGAGGAGGACCCACGCTTCACCGAGGCCGAGGACGCGCTGGCGCGGGGCGACTACGCCGCGGCCGAGGCGGCGTACCAGAAGATCATCGATGCCGAACCGGGCAACGAGCAGGCGAATGCCGCGCTGAACCAGGTTCGGTTCATCGCACACGCGAGCGAGATCGACCCCCAGGTGGTCACCAGGGCGGACCAGGACCCGAACGACATCGACGCGCAGCTGTCCGCCGCGGACTACCAGGTGCTCCAGCAGCAGATCGAGCAGGCGTTCGCCCGGTTGATCGACACCATCCGGCGCACGAGCGGGGACGACCGTGATCGGGTGCGCACGCACCTCGTCGAGCTGTTCGAACTGTTCGACGCCAACGACGATCGCGTACTCAAGGCGCGCAGGGACCTGGCGAGCGCACTGTTCTGAGCCAAGCGGCCTGCCTGCCGGACGGCGTGCGCTCATCCGGCCGGCAGGCCGCTAGGACTGCGCGCTCGCCTCTTCGACCCCGCCGGCCCGCCACTCGTAGGTGAACCCGGCCGAGGCTTGCGCCGCGGCTTCCCGGACGAGCGGTGCCAGCTCGGTCAGCCGCTCCTCGTCGAGGCGGTAGGTCGGTCCCGAGATACTGATCGCGGCCACCACGGCGTTGTCGAAGGAGAGGATGGGCGCGGCGATCGAGCTCAGCCCTTCCTCGAACTCCTCAGAGGTGGTGGCGTAGCCGTTCGCCTTGCACTGGTCGATCTCCTGCCGAAGCTCCCCGACGCCGGTGATCGTGCCAGGGGTGAACCGCTCGTGCGGCCCGGCGATGATCTTCTCGAAGTCCTCGTCCGGCAGGGATGCCAGGAAGATCTTCCCGGAGGCCGCCGCGTGCAACGGGATGCGCCGCCCGAGCCAGCTGCGGCTCGCCACCGTCGAGGTCGACACGATCTGGTCAATGGTGACCGACTCGAAGTCCTCGCAGACCGACAGCGTGATGGTCTCGTCGGTGTGCTGCGCCAACCACTCGCAGCCCGGCTGCGACTGCCGCCGGATATCCGGCCCCACGGTCACCGCGTGGGCGAGCTGGAGCAGGCCGAAACCGAGCCGGTACTTGCCGCTGTCCACGTGTTGCTCGACCAGGCCGCGCCCTTCCAGGGTGTTCAACAGGCGAAACGCTGTCGACTTGTGGACACCCAGCGCGTTGCCGACGTCGGTGACACCGGACCAGCCGTTGGCCGCGAGGAACTCCAGGATGGTCACGGCCCGTTCGACGGACTGGACGCGGCCTGGTGCACGGTCGTCGTTGCTGGTATCCACGGATTGCCAGTCTACATCTTGCCCTGCCCCCGCCGGACGTTCCGCGTGTTCAGGCCGCTGCCCTGCGAGCACGGAGCCGTTCGAGTACCGCACCGAGCACCTCCTGCACGTCCCCGATCACCGCGTAGTCGGCGCGGGCGACCAGGGGCGCCTCCGGATCGGTGTTGATGGCGAGGATGGTCTTCGCGCCCATGCACCCGACCCAGTGCTGGGTCGCCCCGCTGATGCCGCACGCGATGTAGAGCTCGGCACCGATCTTGGTACCGGTCAGGCCCACCTGGTCGCTGTGCGAGCGCCACCCGTTGTTCGTGGCTACCCGCGAGCACCCGACCGCACCGCCGAGCAGCTCGGCGAGCTCCTCGAGCGGGGCGAATCCCTCGGCGCTGCCGACCCCGCGGCCACCGGAGACCACGACACGGGCGGACGCGAGGCTGACGCCGGAGCCACGGCTGGTGCGGTCGACGATCGCACTGTGCGGCATCGTGGCCTGCGGCGTCGGAGCGAACTCCAGCACGTCGACCTCGTGGGTGGCTGTGGCCTCCGAGATCTCGACGGATCCGGCTACCAGGCTGGCCAGTTTGACCCGGCCGGACAGCTCGGCGTCCTCGAGCAGGATCCCGCCCCCGCGCTGCCGGGTGAGGGTCCACGGGTCACCCGGCTCGATGGCGACACAGTTGCTGGCGAACGGCTGCTCGGTGGACGCGGCGGCGTTGGCGAGGATCTCGGTGCCGCGGTCGGTGCTCGCGGCAAGCACCCCGGTCGCGCCGGTGTGCTCGACCAGCTCGGCCAGCGCCGTTCCCCACAGCTCAGGGGAGTACTCCCGAGTCGATTCGGAGGTCACCAGGTGCAGCGTCGAGACGCCGTACTTGGACAGCCCCGCCGCGAGGTCGCCGTGCGCACCGAA
This sequence comes from Haloechinothrix alba, assembly GCF_900188115.1. GTDB lineage: Bacteria > Actinomycetota > Actinomycetes > Mycobacteriales > Pseudonocardiaceae > Haloechinothrix > Haloechinothrix alba. The sequence continues at coordinate 39,074 of NZ_FZNW01000003.1, forward strand.
AGCCGCGGCGTGCAGGTCGAGCCCTGCGCCCTCGGCGAGATGCCTTGCGCAGGTCACGGCTTCGAGTGACGCGGCGGAGACCCCTCCGGCGTCCTCTTCGACGATGACGAGCAACATGATCTACACCAATCCCTTCTCGGCCAGCACGTCGACGACCGCGCCTGCTGCCTCCGCGCCGTAACCGAGTACGACGGTCTCGTGCTCCTTCTCCGGTGGCCGGCGAAGCCGGACGGTGCGCAGGCCCCCTGGCGACGGCTCGGGACGGATGGTGCGTACCGGCGACTTCTTCGCCCGGAGACGGCCCTTGATACTGGGGTAGCGGGGAAGGTTGAGGCCTTCCTTGACCGCTGCCGCCGCGGGGAGTGGCGCGTCGTAGACCTCAACCCCGTCAGCGACGTCGCGCTGCAGCGAGACCCGGCCGGTACCGATCTCGATCCCTTTGATGCCGCCGACGATGGGCAGCCCCAGCGCTCGGGACACCCGGACACCCACCTGGTAGTGCCCGGCATCCGCCGTCTCGTTGCCGAACAGCACCAGGTCGAACGGCTTGCTCTCGGACTCGAGCAGGCGGATCGCCTCGGTGAGGGCCGTGGCAGTGGCCTGCGGGTCGAGCTCGCGGGTCCCGGTCTCGACGAGCACGCCGTGATCGGCACCCATGGACAGCGCGTAGCGCAGCTGCTCGTCCGCCTCGGGTGGTCCCGCGGTGAGCACGGTGGTCGAGCCACCGTGCTCGGCGACGATGCGGACGGCCTCCTCCACCGCGCACTCCTCGTGCGGACCGATCGTGAAGCCGAGGTGACGGGTGTCGATGCTTGTGCCGTCGGCACTCAGCAGCACCTTGCCTCCCGGCGCCGGTACGCGCTTGATACATACCAGTACATCCATGACGTCCCCTCTCACGCCTTCATGCGCCGGTCGTCGGGGTCGAACAGCGGAGTCCGCCCGACACGGGCGACGGTGACCGGGTAGCGCTCACCCATGTACTCCACGAGCAGCGAGCCGCCCTCCACGGCGTGCTCCGGCGGCAGGTAGCTCATCAGCAGGTACGCCCCGAGGGAGGGGGCGGACCCCGCGCTGGTGACGAAGGAGCCGCGGCCCGCGTTGTCCACGATCCGGTCGCCGGAGGTGGTCAGCACCGGGGAGTGCGGCTGCGGGTACCTGCGCGTCCCACCGGAGTCGGTGTGGGAGTCGACGGTGAGGGTGCACAGCCGCGCGGCAGCGTCCTGCTCGCGGGCCTTCAGGTAGGCCTCCTTGCCGATGAAGTCGGCCGACTTCACCTTCGGAAGCGCGAGGTCGGCCTCCACCGGGTTGTACTCGCTCTGCAACTCGGCGCCCATCAACCGGTAGCCCTTCTCGAGGCGTCCGGTCGTGCCGTAGACCCCGATGCCCGCGGGGACGATGCCGTGCTCGGCGCCCGCGTCGAACAGCGCGTCCCACAGGTGCAGGCCCTGCTCGAACGGCGCGTGCAGTTCCCAGCCGAGATCGCCGACATAGGAGATCTTCAGCGCAAGCACCGGCACACCGTCCACGGTGAGCTCGCGCGCCGAGCCGAACGGGAACGCCGCTGCGGATACGTCCTGCTCGGTCAGCGCGGACAGCACGTCCCTGGCACGCGGTCCCCACAGGCCGAGGGTGGCTACGGCGGACGTGACGTCGGTGAGGACCACGGACCCGTCGTCCGGCACGTGATCGCCGAACCACTTGCGGTCCCGCGCCCCGTCGGCGCCACCGGTGATCACGCGGAACTCCTGCTCGCCCCGGCGGACGATCGTCAGGTCACTGCGGAAACCGCCGCGGTAGTCGAGTACCGGCGTGTAAATCACCTTGCCGACCGGTTTGTCCACCTGCGCCATCGCCATGCGTTGCACGTAGTCCAGTGCCCCCGGCCCGCGGACGTCGAAGTGCGCGAAGGCGGACAGGTCGATCGCGGCGACGCGGTTCCGCATGGCGAGGTGCTCGGCGTCGATGATCGGCGACCACCACCGCGCGTCCCACTCGTGCGGACGGTCGTCGATGTGCTCGGCGAACTCCTCGAGCAGGTGCCGGTTGGACTCGTACCAGTGCGGCCGTTCCCAGCCACCGACCTCGAAGAAGCGTGCCCCGAGAGCCTCCTCGCGGGGGTGGAAGGGCGACAGTCGCTGGTTGCGGTTGGACTCCCACTGCTCGCTCGGGTGCACGATCCCGTAGATCTTGTTGTACCCCTCCATGGCGCGGGCCCTGACGTGCTTTGCGGTGCGTTGATGGGGGTAGAAGCGCGAGATGTCGGCACCGTGCACGTCGATCTCGGTTGTGCCGTGGGTCATCCACTCCGCCAGGACGCGGCCCACCCCGGGCCCTTCCTTGATCCACACCGCCGCCGCCGACCAGAGGCCCGCGACCTCGGGGGTCTCGCCGAGTACCGGGCTGCCGTCCGGGGTGACGGACAGCAGGCCGTTGATCGCGTGGCGCACCCCGGCCCCCGGCGCGTTGAGGATGCCGGGGAAGAGCTCGAGAGCGTCCTCCATCTGCGGGTCGAAGTCGTCGTCGGTGAACGGCAGCTGGGTCGGCGACAGCTGCGCGGCCTCGATCGACGGGATGTCCTCGGTGTCGTGCAGGATCGGCCGGTGCGCGTAGGAGCCGATCTCGAGGTCCGCCCCGCTCTGCCGCTCGTACATCAGCGCGTCCATGTCGCGCACCAGCGGGAAGGAGACCTCGGTGTGGGTCTCGGCCAGCTCCGGGATGGGGCCGACGTCGATCATCTGGTGCACGGCCGGGGTCAGCGGGATCCGCGCGCCGGCCATCGCCGCGATCCGCGGGCTCCACACGCCGCTGGCCACCACCACGGTCGGGGTCTCGATGTCGCCACGGTCGGTACGTACCTTCGTGACCCTGCCGCGCTCGGTGTCGATGCCGAGCACCGCGGTGTTGGCCGAGACGGTCAGGGCTCCGAGCGCGATCGCCTGCTCGCGCATGAGCACGCCGCTCTGCAGCGGGTCGACCACGGCAGCCGACGGTGTCCAGAAGCCGAGACGGATCACGCTCGGGTCGATGTAGGGCACGAGCTCGGCCACGGCCGACGGGCTGAGCAGCTCGGCGTGGATGCCCCACGCCTTCGCCGAGGCCATCCGCCGTTTGAGCTCCTCAACCCGGCTCTCGTTGCGTGCCAGCTCGAGACCGCCCGGCGCGGTGAGCGTGCCCAGCTTCTCGTACTGCTGCATCGAGTCCACCGTCAACGCGGTGATCTCCTTGGAGTGGTCGACGGGGAAGACGAAGTTCGAGGCGTGTCCCGTGGACCCGCCCGGGTCCGGCAGCGGCCCCTTGTCGAGGAGCACGATGTCGCGCCAGCCGAACTGGGCGAGGTGGTGTGCCAGCGAGTTCCCCACGATCCCTGCGCCGATGACGACGACATCGGCGCGGTCAGGCAGTGTGTTCATGGCAACTCCAATCGGTGGTCATGTGGACGGTGGAGGCGACACGGCGTCAAAGCACTGCCCGTATCTCGCCTTCGAACGCGGCGACGTGTTTTCGCAGGATCTGCTCGGCGGCGTGTGCGTTGCCGTCGAGTACCGCGGCCAGTAACTCGCGGTGCTCCTCGACGGCCCGGTCGAGTCGTTGGACCCGCCCCAGGACGAGGAACCACATCCGCAAGCTGTGCACGTAGTACTCCTCGAGAGTGGCGGCCAGGTAGGCGTTGTGGGTCGCCCGGTGCACGATGCGGTGGGTACGCAGGTCCAGCCGGATGAGCTCGCGGTGGTCCGTTGCCTCCCGTGCCGCGTCGAGCTCGCCGAGCATGTCGACGATGGCGTTCCGGTCGGCAGCGGTCGCCCGGTTGGCCGCCAGGTATGCGGCGTAGGACTCGAACTCGATGCGCACCTCGCTGATGGCACTGAGGTCACCGAGATCGGCATGGCGGGCGAACATCCCCCGTCGCGGGACCACGTGGACGAGCCGGTCGTCGGCGAGCCTGCGCAGGGCCTCCCGCACCGGCGTCCGCCCGAGGCCGAGGTCGGCCTGCAGCGCACGCTCGTCGATGGTCGCCCCTGGAGGGATCTCCAGGGTGATCAATCGGTCCCTGAGCAGGTAGTAGGCCATCTCGCTGAGACTGCTGGCGTTACGCCTGCCCGGCTCGAGCGTGATCAGGTCAGGCAGCTCGTAGCTGCCTGACGACCGGTGCCGAAGTGTGATGTCCATCACTGATACATGGTAGATATATCTTGCGTAATACGCAACGGTTGCATAATACGAAACACCCACGCCTTTCAGGACAGGCCGACGATCTGGCCCGCCGAGTCGATGTCGATCTGTTCGGCAGCGGGGGAGGAGGACAAGCCGGGCATGGTCCGCATCTCCCCGCAGATCGCGTAGATGAACCCCGCTCCCGCCGATGCCCGTACCTCCCGGACGGGAAGCCGCCACCCTGTCGGCGCGCCCTTGCGTGCCGGGTCGGCCGACAGCGACAGGTGGGTCTTGGCGATACACACCGGCAGCGTGCCGAAGCCGCAGCTCACGTAGGTGCTCAGCTGCCGGGCCGCCGTCGGCGAGATGTCCACGCCGTCGGCGCCGTATACCTGGCGGGCGATACGTTCGATCTTGTCGGCGAGGGGGAGGTTGTCGCCGTAGAGGAAGCGGAAGTCCGAGCTGGTCGCGCAGGCCTCCTCGACGGCTTCGGCGAGCTCGACCGAACCCTTGCCTCCTTCGGTGAAGTGCGTGCTCGTGGCGACAGGCACGCCCTCGTCGGCGGCGACGTCCACGATCGCCTGCCGCTCGCTGGCGTGGTCGCCGGGGAACGCGTTGATCGCCACCACAGGGGTCACGCCGTGCATGCGGATGTTCTCGATCTGCTTGCGCAGGTTCGCTGCACCTGCGAGCACGTCATCGGGGTTCTCGGCGAGGAGTTCCTCCGGCAGCGGCCTGCCTGCCGCGACGTGATGCCTTCCGGAGTGGGCTTTCAGCGCCCGCACCGTCACGACGATCACCGCGGCGTCCGGGACCATTCCCGAGGTGCGGCACTTGATGTTGAAGAAGCGCTCCGCACCCATGTCCGCGCCGAAGCCTGCTTCGGTGATCAGGTAGTCCGAGCCCCGGATGCCGATTCGGTCGGCGACGATCGAGGAGTTGCCGTGCGCGATGTTGCCGAACGGTCCGCAGTGGACGAGCACGGGCGACTGCTCGAGCGTCTGCATCAGGTTGGGCTTGAGCGCCTCGCGCAGCAGCACGCACATCGCCCCGGCAGCCTTGAGCTGTTCGGCTGTGACGGGTCGGCCGTCGTAGTCGTAGCCGACCACGATGCGGCCCAGCCGTTCGCGCAGGTCCTGCAGCGAGGTGGCCAGCGCGAGTATCGCCATCACCTCGCTTGCCGCGGTGATGTCGAAACCCGACTGGCGGGGGATACCGTCGGCCCGACCGCCGAGCCCGGTCACGATCTGGCGCAGGTCCCTGTCGTTGGAGTCCAGCACCCGGCGCCATGTGATCGACTGCGGGTCGATACCCAGCGCGTTGCCCTTGTGCAGGTGGTTGTCCAGCATCGCGGCCAGCAGGTTGTGTGCCGAGGTGACCGCGTGGATGTCTCCGGTCAGGTGGAGGTTGAGAGACTCCATCGGTGCGACCTGGGCGTACCCGCCGCCCGCTGCTCCGCCCTTGATGCCGAACGTCGGCCCGAGGGACGGCTGCCGGATGGCGATCACCGCACGCTTGTCCAGGTAGTGGAACGCCTGGCCGAGACCGACCGTCGTGGTGGTCTTGCCCTCGCCGAGCGGGGTCGGGGTGATGGAGGTGACCACGACGTACTTGGCGCGCGTGGCGTGGTCGCGCTCGGGAATGGCGTCCAGGGAGATCTTCGCGACGTTGCGGCCGTACGGCTCGACGAGGTGATCGCCGATACCGAGGTCGGTGGCGACCCGATCCAGTGACCTGAGCACGGTGTGCCGCGAGATCTCGAGGTCGGAGGGCATGGCCAATTGGGGTTCCTCCTCGGAATCAGGAAGCGACCTTGCGCCGCGCGGTCTGCATCCAGCGCACGGTCGCGTCGATGTGGTTGAACGTGTAGATGTGCAGCCCGGCCAGCTCCGCCTTGCCGTCGTGTACGTGCGCACCGAGCTTGCGGACAAGCGCGTCCGGCCGGTACCCGCGTGGGGTCAGCAGCCGCCTGGATGCCGCCTTGTTCCCGCGGGCGAAACGCAGCGAGTCACCGACTCCGATACGCAGGCTGACGCGGAGCAGCTTGGCCATGTCCACGACGCCGGGGATCCCCGCGTAGATGGGCAGCGTGATGCCGTGTCGCCGCAGGGCAAGGGTGAACCGGCTGATCGCCGCGGCGTCGAAACACATCTGGGTGACCGTGTACGTCGCGTACCGTTGCTTCGCCTGGAGTGCCGCCCAGAGCCGGCCGTCGTCGATCGCATGGTGTCCGTCCGGGTAGGACGGTATACCGATGTGGTCGAACCGGTGGCCGATCGAGTCCATCGCCTCGAGCAGCGCCAGGCCGTCGCCGAACTCGCCTGCGGGTTCCCGCGCGTCGCCGCCGACAACGAACACGTCGTCGATGCCTGCTGCCTCCAGCCGGTGCAGGAAGCCTGCGAGCTCGACCCTGTCGCGCACCTGCCTGGCCGCGAGGTGCGGTACCGGCCGCACCCCGTGCCCGGCCAACCGCACGGCCAGGTCGATCGTGGCGTCGGCACCCTTGTGCGGCGACGAGGTCACGGTGACCACGGCGCCGCGCGGCAGGCACCCGACCTCGTCGAACACGTTCGACAGCGGCATGACCTCGTAGCGGGGCTGGTCGAGCAGCCCCGCTACGGCCCTGCGCCTGCGGGGGCGGGAGTCGGTCCGTGCCATGCTCGGCTCCTCGGTCGGTGGATGGTCGTGGCCGGTCGAGTGGGATCGGCCTGCGGGATACGGGTGCCCGCGCTCAGCCTTTCGGGGTCTGCTTGCGGGGGTCGACGAAGGGCTTCTCCACCACCTCGCCGTTGCGCAACCCGCTCGGCGTCTCGACGCCGACCTTCGTGCCGAGCGCGCTGAACTCGACGGGCACCATGGCCAGGCCGATGTTGCGTTCCAGCCGGGGCGAGTGGCACGCGCTGGTCACGTTGCCGACAGCGGTGCCGTCCTCGGAAAGCACGGGGAAGCGTTCGATCATCGACCCGTCGTTGTACGTGCCGAGCGGGTCACCGTCGATCTCGACCCCGACCATGATCCGGGAGACGCCTTCCGCGCGGATGCGGGTCAGCGCGTCCTTGCCGATGAAGTCGGCCTCCTGGTCGAGGTCGACCATCCACTTGTAGTCGTACCCGACCTCCATGGGGTTGGTGTCCAGGGTGATGTCGGACCCGTAGGAGAGCATGCCCGCTTCGATCCGGCGAATGTGGCAGGGACCGATCGGGTGCATCCCGTGCGGCTCGCCCGCCTGCCAGACGGCGTCCCACAGCCTGCCCGCGTCCCTGCTCGCGTTGTAGAGGTAGATCTCGTAGCCGAGCTCGGCGGTGTAGCCGGTGCGGCTGACGACCACGTCCATGCCGTGCAGCGTGTAGTTGCGCAGGTAGTAGTACGGCACGTCCAGGATCGACTCGCCGAACAGGTCGACCATGACCTCACGTGATCTCGGGCCCTGCACCTGGATGGGAGCGACGTCCACCTCCTTGATCTGCACGTCCCAGCCCCCCGCGTGCGCGAGCCCCATGGCCCACAGCCCGACGTCGCTGTCGGCGAGCGAGAGCCAGAACCTGTTCTCCTCGAGGCGCAGCAGGACGGGGTCGTTGACGATGCCGCCGTCCGGTGCGGTGATGAAGACGTACTTGCACTGGCCGACCGCACACTTGGACAGGTCGCGCGGGATGAGCATGTTGGTGAAGTCGAACGCGTCCGGCCCGGAGATCTCGACCTGCCGCTCGACCCCGACGTCCCAGATGGTCACGTCGTTGAGCAGGGCCCAGTACTCGCCGACGGGGTCTCCGTAGTGCCGCGGGTGGTACGTGTGGTTGTACACGCTGTACATCGCCACGCCGTGCGCACGCGACTTCCAGAAGTACGGGGACTTTCGCAGCCGCGTGTACAGCATGACCTGGGGATTCTCGACAACCTGCTTGGCCGGCTTGTCGACGGGTGCCGTGCTGATCCGCGGATCGAGTACCTCGGCCATGGCGCCTCCTCGCGCTCTCGTAACGGCTGCGACAGGGATCGCTAAATGTTGCGTAATCCCCAACTGTTGTGTACTACGCAACCAGTGTGCGGCATGCGAGGGCCACGCGTCAACGGGACGAAATCGCACAATCGACGGTGGGTGGCCGGCCTTTCCCAGGGTCCCGACCTGCGGATTCGTGTGACGGTCTCGGCGGCGTCCGGGGAGCTACCCGGCGGTGTCGCGGCAGCCCTGCCGTCCGTCCACGAATCCGGTGCGCAATGCCTCGACCCTGGCGAAGCCGCCCGGCACAGGGATGCCGTCGACGGTGGAGGCGATCAGGCTGTCCTGCCGGAGCATCTCCAGGATCGCCTCGTCGAGGTCGCCGGGGGACAGCCGCAGGATCCGGTCCCGCGCGCGTGGCTCATTGGCGAAGTTCGCCCACGCGCCCACGTAGCAGGCCGCACGCAGGCCGGCGCCGAGCTCGTCGAGCGGGACGTCCGCGGCCTGCTGGACGCCCATCGCATAACGCGAGGCCAGCGCGGCGAATACGGCGAAGTCGCCGTACCCTTCGACCTCCCTGCCTTCCCACTCGGCCCGCTGGTCGATCGGCTCGGCGAGCGTGGCCAGCTCGTCGATGTCGATGGCTATGGCGGCGTCGACAGTGCCGGAGGCGTCAGTGCCGTCACCGGGGCAGTAGGACATCGGCGGTGTGCCCGTGCCGTCCGGGCAGGTCCCGCCCGAGCCGGTGAGCACCTCGGGCCGCTCCGCGACGATGTCGCCGAAGGCCGCGTCCAGGCTGTCCAGTGCCAGCTCCACGGTGTCCTCGGTGAGCGGCAGGTCGCCCTCGCGGGTGTCCTGGTCGCTGAACGTGTACTGCGTCGTGCGCTCATCGACCGCCTGCTCGTCGATCTCGACACAAGCGCCGGGGTCCTGCTCGAAGCCCACTTGGAACGCGTAGGTGCGGTCGAAGGCCGTCCCGTGCGCGTCGATGTCGTGCCGCAGGTCGCCGGGGGCGTCCCGCACGAAGTGCAGCGCGCTCAACGCCTGGTTGATACCTTCCGAAGTGGATACCTCGAAGAACTCGCTGCCGCCCTCGGCCACCCGGCGGAAGTAGTTGCCGGTGAAGCAGTCGGCCTGCAGCTCCTTGACGATGGTGGGGGTTACCGCGGAGATCCCGGCGAGCTCGCCCAGCCTGTGCTGTACGACGTGGCCGTACTCGTGCGCGAGCACGGTGAGCACGCCGATCGGTCCGAACTGGTCATCCAGCAGCGGGAACAGGGCCCCTCGGTCCCACCCGACGGTGTCCTCCCCCGGGCAGTAGAACGCGTTGACCAGGCCCTGCACGCTCGCGCCGCAGATCCGGAAGTCGTCGGCGCCGGAGTCGTAGGAGACCAGCCGCTCGACCGGCTCGAACGTGGTGCCGAACTGGTCGGGCAGGCTCGCGTGCCAGTACCGCTCGACATCCTGGGCCGCTGAGGATGCCACCGTGTCGATCGGGCCGCCGGTCACGTTGTCGACCTCGATGGTCGGGTCGGGTGCGGTGTCGGCGAGCCCGCTGTCGAAGTGCGAGACCGGCAGGCCGCCGATGTCGCCCTCGGTGACGGCCCGGCCCGGGGTCGGGCCGTCACCGCACGCCGAGATGACCAGCGCGACCGTGCTCGCCATGGCGAGCAGCGCGGTGCGTCGCCGCACGGGACGATGCCGTGTCGTCATGCTCACTGGCAGCCCCCAGGGGATCGCCGTACGGTGCTCGCCTGCCGGCCGGGAACTCTACCGCGCCGGTACCGCCACGAAACCGATCACGTGCCACGGGGCGAGCCGTGCGGCCCGTGGCACCCGTCCCGACTACGCTGCATGGTTATGAAGGCTGTCCGACGGTTCACTGTGCGCGCCAGCGTTCCCGAGCCACTCGCGGGGCTGAGCAGGCTCGCGACGAACCTGCGATGGACCTGGCACCCGCAGACCCGGGACCTGTTCGCCTCGATGGACGGCGAGCTCGCCGAGCGCGTCGGCGGGGACCCGCTGCGTATCCTCACCGAGCTGTCCCCGGCGCGGCTGGAGGAGCTCGCCGCGGACCCGGACTTCCTCGGTCGCGCGCACGCCGCGGTCGACGACCTCGACAAGTACCTGCGCGAACCGCGCTGGTACCAGCGAAGGGCACAGGAGCTGGCCGCCGGCGGCGGCCCGGTTGCCGACTCCCGTGGCGGCCCGAGCTACCGCGCCCCGCAGTGCGTGGCGTACTTCTCCATGGAGTTCGGGGTCACCGAGGCGTTGCCGAACTACTCGGGAGGGCTCGGCGTGCTGGCTGCCGACCACCTCAAGGCGGCTTCCGACCTGGGAGTGCCGTTGATCGGGGTGGGGCTGTTCTACCGGTCCGGGTACTTCAGGCAAACGCTGTCCACCGACGGGTGGCAGATCGAGCACTACCCGGTGATCGACCCCAACGGGCTGCCACTGGAGCTGCTGACCGGCCCGGACGGCGAGGCCGTGCACGTCGGCGTCGCCATGCCCGGGGAGCGAGAGCTGCGCGCGCAGATCTGGGTCGCGCAGGTCGGCAGGGTTCCGTTGCTGCTGCTGGACTCCGATGTGGACAGCAATGACAGCGATCTGCGAGAGGTGACCGACCGGCTGTACGGAGGGGATTCCGAGCACCGCATCCGGCAGGAGATCCTCGCCGGTATCGGAGGCGTGCGCGCGGTGCGCCGGTACTGCGAGCTGGCAGGTCATCCCGACCCCGAGGTGTTCCACACCAACGAGGGCCACGCGGGGTTCCTCGGCCTCGAGCGCGCACACGAGCTGATCACCGGGTCCGGCCTGAGCTTCGACGAGGCGGTCCCCGCGGTCCGCGCGGGCACCGTGTTCACGACGCACACCCCGGTTCCGGCGGGGATCGACCGGTTCCCGCTCGAGCAGATCCAGCGCTACTTCGGGGACGGCAAGCTCGTCCCCGGTATCGATGTGGACCAGATCGCGGGGCTCGGGGAAGAGCGCAACCCCGGCATGTTCAATATGGCGCATATGGGGTTGCGGCTCGCGCAGCGCGCGAACGGGGTGTCGGCATTGCACGGGCGCGTGTCGCGCAGCATGTTCACCGGGTTGTGGCCGGGCTTTCCGGTCGAGGAGATCCCGATCTCCTCGGTGACCAACGGGGTGCACGGGCCGACCTGGCTGGCCAGGGAGATGAGCGCCCTGCTCGGCGATGACGAGGACGGTAGCCCGCGCAGCCTCGAGGAGGTCAGCGACCGGAACCTCTGGGACCTGCGCTGCCGCCTGCGCAGGCGGCTCATCGACGAGGTCAGGCGGCGGATCCGGGAATCGTGGCTGCAGCGCGGCGCCTCCGCCCTCGAGCTGGGCTGGACCGACCAGGTCTTCGATCCGGAGGTGCTCACCGTCGGCTTCGCGCGCAGGGTGCCGACGTACAAGCGCCTCACCCTGATGCTGCGCAACCCCGAGCGGCTCCGTGAACGCCTGCTCGACGACCGTCGCCCGATCCAAGTCGTCGTGGCAGGCAAGTCACATCCGGCTGACGAGGGCGGTAAGGCGCTGATCCAGCAGGTCGCCCGGTTCGCCGACGACCCGGCCGTGCGGCACCGGATCGTGTTCCTTCCCGACTACGACATGTCGCTGGCCAGGTACCTGTACTGGGGATGCGACCTGTGGCTGAACAACCCCACCCGGCCCCTCGAGGCCTGCGGCACCTCCGGCATGAAGTCCGCGCTCAACGGCGGTCTGAACCTCTCCATCAAGGACGGCTGGTGGGACGAGAGCTACGACGGCAGCAACGGCTGGGCGATCCCCACCGCAGACGGGATCTCCGATCCGCTGCGCAGGGATGATCTCGAGGCGGCTGCCCTCTACGATCTGCTCGGCCAACGCATCGCGCCGCTGTTCTACGAGCGCGACACCGAGGGCGTGCCGACCGGATGGATGTCGATGGTGCGGCACACGCTCGCCACGCTGGCCCCGCGCGTGCAGGCGTCCCGCATGGTCACCGAGTACGTCGAGCAGTACTACTTCCCCGCGGCCACGGCGGTGGCAGCCGCGACAGCCGACGGGTTCGCCGGCGCCCGCTCGCTCTCCGCGTACCGGAGCCGGATCCACACGGCGTGGGACCGGGTCCGCGTGCTGGAGACCGAGTTCGGCTCGGACCCGCCTGCCGAGCTCGTCGTGGGGGCGCCGGTGCACATCGCTGCACGTGTCGAGCTGGCCGGTCTCGCGCCGGACGAGGTCGACGTACAGGCCGTGCTCGGGACCGTGGACGACAACGACGACCTGCACGAGGTCGTGACGACCTCGATGAGCCACGCCGGGGACGGCAGGTTCACCGCGACGGTGCCGCTGCCGCATGCGGGCTCGCTTGGGTACGCCGTGCGCGTCTTGCCATACCATGAGCTGCTGGCGAGTCAGGCCGAGCTGGGCAGGGTGGTGGCGTCGTGACCGTGCCCGGCAGACGCGGTACGGGTGGGGCGGGCACGCCTACGGCAGCCCGACGCTGTGACGAGACGGAAGGCGGGACCGGTTGGTGGATCTCAACGACCTCGTGGTGCACATGGAAGGTGTCGGCGTGCGGCGCGGCGACAGCGACCTGCTCTCCGACCTCACCTGGTCGGTGGAGCTGGACGAGCGGTGGGTCGTACTCGGCTCGAACGGCGCCGGTAAGACCACGATGCTGCGCCTGGCCGCCGCGGAGCTGCATCCGACCACCGGCGAGGTCCACGTGCTCGGGGAGAAGCTGGGCAGGACCGACGTTTTCGAGTTGCGGCCCCGGATCGGCTTCACATCGACGGCGCTGAACGGGCGCGTCCCCGCTGACGAGACCGTGCGGGATGTGGTGATGAGTGCGGGTTACGCCGTGGTGGGGCGCTGGCGGGAGAGCTACGACCAGCTCGACGTGCGGCGAGCCGGGGAGATGCTCGACGCACTCGGAGTGGGTCATCTGGCGGGCAGGCAGTTCGGCACGCTGTCCGAGGGTGAGCGCAAGCGCACGCTGATCGCCCGGTCCCTGATGACCGACCCGGAGATGCTGCTGCTCGACGAGCCCGCCGCGGGTCTCGACCTGGGGGCGAGGGAGGACCTCGTCGAGCGGCTGTCCGTGCTTGCCGATGACCCCGACGCACCGGCCATGGTGTTGGTCACCCATCACGTCGAGGAGATCCCCCCGGAATTCACCCACGTGTTGCTGCTTCGGGAGGGCCGCATGGTCACCGCTGGGTTGATCGACGACACGCTGACCAGCGAGGCGCTGTCCGAGACGTTCGGGCAGAACCTGGTGCTCGAACGCTCGAAGGATCGGTTCTTCGCACGCCGCGAGTAGTCCGGGTGCTCGCCGCGCGGGGTCCTGCGGGCACACGGATGGCACGGGACGCGACCGGTGCATGTGACCGGCGCGTACGACCGGGGGTAACCTGCCGGATGCGAGAGGCGGGATCGCTGTCGCCAGGCCGAGTCGAGGAGGTTCACGTGGGAGAGTTCGTACGTCTGGAGGTCGAGGCAGGAGTCGGAACCATCCGCCTCGAGCGCCCCCCGGTCAACGCGCTGAACCAGCAGATCCAACAGGAGCTGGCGGCCGTGGCGCAGCAGGCAGGCGACCGCGAGGACGTCCGCGCGGTGGTCATCTACGGGGGTGAGAAGACGTTCGCGGGTGGCGCCGACATCAAGGAGATGGCCGCCAGGAGCTACGTCGAGATGACCTCGTTCGGGACGGCGCTGCAGGAGACGATGAGCCAGGTGGCGGCGATCCCGAAACCGACCGTGGCAGCGGTTACCGGCTACGCGCTCGGCGGCGGGCTGGAGCTGGCGCTGACCGCCGACCGCAGGATCGCAGGAGACAACGTCAAGGTCGGCCAGCCGGAGATCCAGCTGGGCATCATTCCCGGTGCGGGTGGGACCCAGCGCCTGACCAGGCTCATCGGTCCCAGTAAGGCGAAAGACCTGGTCTTCAGCGGCCGGTTCGTCGCGGCCGAGGAGGCACGCGACCTCGGCATCCTCGATGAGGTGGTGGCACCGGACGACGTGTACTCCGCGGCGCGCGCGTGGGCGGAGCAGTTCGTCGACGGGCCCGCGGCCGCGCTGCGGGCAGCGAAGACGGCCATCGACTCCGGCGCCGAGATCGACCTGGCCAGCGCGCTGCGGCTGGAGACGCAGCTGTTCACCGCGCTGTGGGCCACCGAGGACCAGACGATCGGGATGAACTCGTTCCTCGAGCACGGTCCGGGCAAGGCGACGTTCACCGGGGAGTGAGTCGGCCGTGGATCCGACGCCGACCGGGGTGCCGCCATCCGGGCGCCCGCACGCCAGCGCGGAGGAGGTCGAGGCGGCCTTCGACGACCCGAAGCTCGCCAACGTGCTGTACCACGACTGGGAGGCAGGGACGTACGACCACAAGTGGTCGATCTCCTACGACGAGCGCTGCATCTCCTATGCCGTGGACATCTTCCGGGCCGTGGCGGGGGAGGAAGCCGCCCCGTACCCCACGGCGATGGAGTTGGGCAGCGGAACGGGGTTCTTCCTGCTGAACCTCATGCAGGGCGGCGTGGTCAAGCGGGGGTCGGTCACCGACCTGTCGCCAGGCATGGTGGAGACCGCGCTGCGCAACGCGGAGCATCTGGGGCTGGACGTGGACGGCCGGGTGGCCGACGCGGAACGCATCCCGTACCCGGATGACAGTTTCGATCTGGTGATCGGGCATGCCGTGCTGCATCACATCCCGGACGTGCAGGAGGCGTTCCGGGAGGTGCTGCGGGTCCTCAAGCCGGGCGGGCGGTTCGTCTTCGCGGGCGAGCCGTCCAGGATCGGCGATCGCTACGCGCGCAGGCTCGGGCAGTTGACGTGGTGGTTGACCACCACGGTCACCCGTCTACCCGCGCTGCGTGACTGGCGAAAACCGCAGCGGGAGCTGGACGAGTCCTCCCGTGCCGCGGCACTCGAGGCGGTCGTGGACATCCACACCTTCGACCCGGGGGAGCTGGAGCGCACCGCGATGCGCGCAGGGGCAGCGGATGTGCACGCGGTCACCGAGGAGCTCTCCGCGGCGATCGTGGGCTGGCCGATCCGCACGATCGAGGCGGCCGTTCCGGAGTCCAGGCTCACACCACGCTGGCGGTGGTATGCCTACAAGACGTGGCTGACCCTGTCGTCTGTGGACAGGAACGTGCTCTCCCGGGTGCTGCCACGCCGGCTGTTCTACAACGTGATGATCACGGGAACGAAGCCGCGCGGGCCGGTTGCCCTGTCACCGGACAACGGCATGCGCGGGTGAGCGGGTGCCGCGCGGCGCGCATAGGATCGCCTGGTGGGTTACCGGTTCAGCCTCGACGACGTGACGTTCCTGCGCTCGGCAGCCGGGCGGGACGCACTGGCTCGGTGCGCCGAGCTGACACTGAGTGAGAGCAGCTGGCTCGCTGACGTGGCGCGGGCGCGCGCTCGTGTCGGGGTGGAGCACGCTGCGGCCGTACTGGAGACGGTGCTGCTGCGCAGGAAGGCTCGCGGCAAGCTGGCCGACCCCGGCCAGTGGCTGCTGACCGACGACGCGCTGCAGCAGGCGAGTGCCTACCCGGTGGCCAGGCACCGCGCGCGGCGGCTCGCCGGACGTGATGTGCACGACGTGACGTGCTCGGTCGGCGCGGACCTCGTGGCGCTCGCCGCGGTCGCCGACCGGTGCGTGGGCTCCGATGTGGATCCTGTCCGCCTTGCCATGGCAGAGCACAACTGTGCCCGGGCGGGTGCGCGCGCCTGGCTGCTGCGGGCCGACGCGCTGCGGCCGGTGAGCCGTTCCGCGGTCGTGGTCGCCGACCCGGGGCGCAGGGACAGCCGCGGGCACCGGACCTGGCGGCCCGCGGATTTCGTGCCCGCCCTTGATGCGCTCGCGGGGACATACGCGGGCCGGGACCTTGTGGTCAAGTGTGCCCCCGGTATCGAGAGGGATGCCGTGCCGTGGGCCGACGAGGTGGAGATCGTCTCGCTGGACGGGCAGGTCCGGGAGTCCTGCCTGTGGTCGGGAGAGCTGGCCACGACCGGTCGCAGGGCCTCCGTGCTGCGCGGCGACGGGAGCGTCACGACGGTGACCGACGCGGAGAGCTCCGAGGCACAGGTGCGCGAGCCGGGGGAGTGGATCGTCGACCCGGACGGGGCGATCGTGCGGGCGGGCCTTGTACGGCAGTACGCGGCGCGGCACGGGCTGGGCCAGCTCGATCACCGCATCGCCTACCTGACCGGGGACACGCCGCCGCCCGGCGTGCGGGCGTTCCGGGTGCTCGAACACGGCAAGTACAGCGAGAAGGCCCTGCGAGCCGCCCTGCGCAGGCGGCAGGTCGGGCGGGTGGAGATCCTGGTTCGCGGGCTCGATGTGGACCCGAGCAGGCTGCGCCCCCGGTTGCGCCTGAACGGGCCGCGCGAGGCGAGCGTGGTGCTCACACGTATCGGCTCCACCCCGACCGCCTTCGTGTGCCACGCCGAATGACTGCTGAATGACGCTTTCGGTCCACGAGACGGACTGAAAGCGTCATTCAGCCTTCCTAATGGTCGGTTTGCAGGTCGCGTTGGCGGAAGGCGGTGAGGCCCAGCAGGGCCAGGCCTGCCGCGATCGCGGTCAGCAGGAGCAGGGGCAGCACGGAGAGCTCCTCCGCCGGCAGGTCGGGTACGTGCCCGAACGGGGAGAGGTTGTTCATCCACTCCGGGAACTGCAGCAAGCCCCCCAGGTAACTGACCACGAAGCCGTACACGGGCACGACCCAGGTCAGGGTCGCCAGGCGCGGGGCGAGCCCGAACAGCGCTACGGCCAGACCCCCGGTCAGCCACAGCGCCGGAGCGTAAGCCAGAGCCGCCCCCATCGCGTCGGTGAGCACGGCGGAGTCGCGCAACGCCAGTGCCCCGGCGAGCCCGAGCCCGAGGCCGCCCGCGGCAAGGACCACCACGCCGCCGAGCATGCCGACCACGACGTGACCTGCCAACCACCTCGCCCGGGAGACGGCTGTGGCCAGGACGGGTTCGGCCCGGCCGTCGCTCTCCTCGGCACGCGGGCGCAGCGCGGCCAGCACGACGTAGACGGACGCGATGACGGCGAGCACCACCATGACCATGGAGACGAACGACTCGACGATGCTCGCGCCGCCCATCTCGGCAAGCGCCTCCTCGAGCATCTCGACGCCTGCGAGCATGTCCTCGACCTCGCTGAGGATGGATCCGTACATCGTCCCCAGCAGGGCCAGCGCCGCTGCGAACCCGATCAACAGGCCCCTGTGCAGCCGAACGGCGAGCCCGATGGGGTGCCCGAGCGCCACCGATGCGTACCCGCGGCCCTGGCGCGGCCTGCGCAGCCCCGCACCGACGTCGCGCCGGGTGCTGAGCAGCACCCCTGCCGTGACCAGCGCGGCGGCCGCCGCCGCGGCTACCAGCAGGGGCCACCACCGGTCGTCGACGTAGACCCGGGTGGCCTGTGCCCAGCCGATCGGGGAGAGCCAGGACAGCCCGCCCTCCCCGATGTCGCCCGCGGCGCGCAGCGCGTAGGCGACCGCGATGGCCGCCAGCCCCATGCCGGACGCGCCCCGCGAGTGTTCGGTGATCTGGACTGTCACGGCAGCGATGCCGGCGAAGACGATGCCGACGGCTGCGTGTGCCAGCCCGTACAGCAGCGATCCTGTCGCCGTGACACCGGTACCGCCGGTGCCGGCGAGCGCGCCTGCCAGCACCACGGCCAGCACGAGGTTGGTGACGATGACCACGCCCAGCGCTGCCGCCATGTGCGCGTGGCGACCCACGACGGTCGCGCGCACCAGCTCGGCACGCCCGCTCTCCTCCTCGGCCCTGGTGTGCCGAACCACCATCAGCACGCTCATCAGGGCGGCGAGCAGCGCGGTGAACCCGAGCAGCTGGTGCCCCATCATCGCGCCGGCCGTGTAGTCCCGGAGGTACTCGGCCGGGCCTGTCATGGCCAGGCCCGCGGGCGTGTTCATCGTCTCGGCGACGGCCTCGCGGTCGGCTTCGGTGGGGTAGAGGTCCTCGAAGCTGACCAGGTTGACGACGCTGCCGAGCGTGAGGCCCGCGATCCAGGCGGGGATGCGGATGCGGTCGCGGCGCAGTGCGAAGCGGGCGAGTGCGCCGACGCCTGCCAGTGGCCGCCGGTCACCGCCGCGCGCGGCGGCGGGTGCCGGCGCCGTGATCGTGGCCATCACGACCCCCCGTTCCCGGCCGCCGCGAGGTCCTCGCCGTAGTGCCGCATGAACAGCTGCTCGAGCGTGGGGGGCTGGCTGACGAGCGACCGGATGCCGAGCCCGTGCAGATGGCCGATCACCGTGTCCAGGTGCTCGCCGTCCACGTCGAACTGCACCTTGCCGTTCGTCACGACCAGGTCGTGCACCCCGGGCAGCGCGTCGACCCCGGATGCGGGCCGTGCGGTCTCGGCCGTGACGGTCGTCCGGGTCAGGTGCCGCAGCTCGTCCAGCGTGCCGGACTCGACGATGCGGCCCTGCCTGATGATCGAGATGCGGTCGCACAGCGCTTCGACCTGCGCGAGCGTGTGGCTGGACAGCAGGACCGTTGTGCCCGCTGCCTTCGCCTCGCGGATGTGCTCGGCGAACACCGACTCCATCAGCGGGTCGAGTCCCGCGGTGGGCTCGTCGAGGACCAGCAGCTCCACATCGGACGCCAGGGCCGCGATGATGGCGACCTTCTGCCTGTTGCCTTTGGAGTAGGTGCGGCCCTTCTTGCCGGGGTCGAGGTCGAAACGCTCGCAGAGCTCGTCACGCCTGCGCCGGTCGAAGCCGCCCCGCAGGCGTGCGAACAGGTCGATCGCCTCACCCCCGGTGAGGTTCGGCCACAGGCTCACGTCGCCGGGCACGTAGGCGAGCCTGCGGTGTAGTGCGACCGCGTCGCGCCAGGGGTCGCCGCCGAGCACGGACACCCGGCCCGCGTCGGCCTTGAGCAGTCCGAGCAGGACCCGGATCGTCGTCGACTTCCCGGCGCCGTTGGGCCCGAGAAAGCCGTGCACCTCTCCGGTGTGCACGGTCATGGTGAGCTTGTCGAGCGCTCTGGTCTGGCCGAAGGTCTTGTCGAGTTCGTGTACCGATACGGCGGGTTGGGTCTCCGCGTTCGTCGGTCCAGGCATGGCACGTTCCTCGTCGGTCGGTGTGCACGGGTGGACGGTCACGGGTGCCGGCGCGATGCGCGCCGGGCGTGGACCGGTGGGTGGTCGGGTGAGGGGTCCGGGTGGCTCCGGGTGGCTCCGGATGGCTCCGGATGGCATTGTCGCGCGGGCCGCGACCGGGCTGCCCATCCGTCGTGTCCGGCAGCGGCCCGGGCGCGCTAGCCGGCGGCCGGAGGGTCGGTGTGGGCCGTGCGCGCGCCCGTGGCTGTGGACAGGCGAGCACGCCGGGACAGCGGCGTGCGATGCCGGGGCGTCGGTGGCAACGTCATACGCCCGAAGGTACAGGTATTTCACAAGTTTGTGAATAGCTAGTACGTAGTGAATGCCGTGGCCGGTACCTGCTGCCCGGTCAGCCCCCGCACAGGCCCGCGAGCAGGAACTCCCGCAGCCCGTCCAGGTCGGTGTCCATGGCGATGTCCACCGCCCGGGTCTGCGCCGTCCCGGCGGGATGCGGACCGCCACGGCGGCGGTCGATGATGGTGGCTCCCCGGGACGGCCCGAACGAGCAGTCCACGTCGAGGGGGTAGCTGACACCGTCGAGGATGCCGGGGCGCAGGGCTTCGGCGACGGCGACGGCGTCGTGCAGCACGATGCCGTCCCAGCCGAGCGCCGCGCGGTAATGCTCGAGGTAGTCGGGTACGAGCGCGCACAGTGCCGCTCCTCGCGGGCCGGACCCGCGCAGCGTGTCGAGCCAGCCGGTACCGACGGCGCAGCGGTAGGTGAGATCGAGGGGGACCAGCACGCACGGCACCGACTCGCCGACCAGCACCCTGCGGGCCGCTTCCGGGTCGCTCCAGATGTTGAACTCGGCCGCCGCCGTGCTGTTGCCCCCGTGCACGGCGCCTCCCATCACGACGAGGCGCTCGATCTTCGTGGCGAGCTCGGGGTAGGAGGCCAGCAGCAGCGCGATGTTGGTCAGCGGGCCGATGGGCACGATCGTCACGGGCTCGTCGGCCTCGTCGAGCAGGCGGGCCATCAGGTCGACCGCGCCCGCGGTGCGCGCCGCCCGGGTGCTGTTCGGCAGGGCGGCCGAACGTCCGGACAGCCCGTCCGAACCGTGTGCGTGGTGCGCCCTGTGCGGCTGCGGGTGCACCAGCGGGCGGTCCGCGCCGGCGGCGACCGGAACGTCCTCGCGCTCGCACAGTGCGAGCACCCGGCGCGCGTTGGCCGTGGTCGCCGGCAGTGCCACGTTGCCGAACACGGTGGTCACCGCGAGCAGCTCCGCACCCGGGTCGAGCGCGGCCAGCGTGATGGCGAAGGCGTCGTCGACGCCGGGATCGGTGTCGATGATGAGTCGGGTCACGCCTGCAGAGTCTGTCGCCAACCGCGCCGCTGCCGCGAGCGGGGGCGCGTCCCGATCGCCCTCGCCGGGGACCGGTGGCGGTTGGCCGCTGGCGTAGGCTGCACGGATATGACGGCGATGTGGAGCTCGCCCGCCATCGACCGGTTCCACGCGTGGCGGCGCACACGGAAGGACCCGCGCCAGGCGAGGTTTCTCACCCGGCAGTCGGTGCGGTGGGTGCTGCGCAACCGCGCGTACACGCCCTGGTACCTGGTCCGCTACATCCGGCTGCTGCGCTTCCGCCTCGCCAACCCGCACATCATCCTGCGCGGCATGGTCTTCCTCGGCAAGGACGTGGAGATCCACGCCAGGGCCGGTTACGGGCAGCTGGAGATCGGCCGCTGGGTACACATCGGCGACGGCAATGCCGTGCGGTGCCACGAGGGCTCCCTGCGGATCGGGGACAAGGTGGTCTTCGGCAGGCAGAACGTGGTCAACGGTTACCTCGACATCGAGATCGGCGAGGCCGCACTCATCGCCGACTGGGTATACATCTGCGACTTCGATCATGTGATCAGCGATATCCACGAACCGATCAAGGACCAGGGCATCGTCAAGGCCCCTGTCCGGATCGGACCGGAGACGTGGGTCGGCACCAAGGTCTCGGTGCTGCGCGAGACCCGGGTCGGCAGGGGGTGCGTGCTCGGCGCGCACGCGGTCGTGCGGGGGGACATCGAGGACTACGGCATCGCCGTGGGCTCGCCTGCTCGCGTGGTGCGCAACCGGGTCGACGACTACGAGGCCGACCGCGCTCGCCGAGAAGCCGTCGCCGACATGGCACGCAAGGCCAACGAGGCGCTCCAGCAGAGCCTGGGTGAGCCGGACCGTTGACCGGTGTACCGGTCGCGGCGGGCGCGTCAGAACCAGGTCCCGCGGCGTAGGTCGTCCTCGGTACTGACCAGGATCTGTTCCGAGCGGTCGATGAAGCGTTCCAGGTCGTGCGGCAGGAGTCGCCTGCGGCCGACGTAGTAGAGCACGGTTCCTGCGGGGACCTCCTCGTACCAGGAGGGGCTGACCTGCAGGTCGGTGCCGCGGCGAATGGCAAGCACCGTCGCGGCGTTCCACCGGCCGAGCGCCTGCTGGAACTCGCCGAACGTCCGGCCGGGCAGGCTGTCCGGCACGGTCACCGAGTAGGTGTTGCGGTCGCTGTGCCGCATCAGCTCGCCGTAGACCTGCGACATGCCGGGGTCGTGCAGTTCCTCGCTGAGCACGTCCACCGCGTACCACTGGATGCACGACGCGTTGCCCGCGATCCGCGCGATGGTCTGCGCGTGGTCCATCTCGTGCAGGCTCACCACGATGTGCACGTCCGGGTTGGCGTGACTGACCGCCACGGTGACCTTGAGCGCCTCGTTGTCGTCACGCGCATCGACCAGCACGGATCGCGCAGCCGGTACGGCCGCGCGGCGCAGGACCTCGTCGTCGGTGAGGTCGCCCCGGATGAAGTGCACGTCCTCGCGGTCGGGCAGCGGGTGCTGCTGTAGCCGGTCCGGCCAGTCACAGATCGCCACCTCGCGCGGTTCGTCGGCGATGAGCCGGTCCACCAGCCTCTCGGTGCGGCCCGCCGAGTAGCCGAGGATGATGATGTGCCCGGAGAGCTTGAGCTCGCCCCGCCCTTGCATGCGGATCCCTCTCGCCTTCGTGATCGTCGCGGCGATGCTGGTGAACAGCGTGGTGATGGTCACGATGCCGCCGACGATCACGTACACGCCCACCAGCTGCCCGAGTGGTGTGGACGGGTGGAAGTCCTGCTGGCCGGAGGATGCCGGTGTGACGGTCGTGGCGAACCACCACCAGTAGGCATCCCCGTCGGTGATACGCGCGCCCGCCGGTTCGGCCACGGCCATCAGCAACCAGCCCGTGACGAACACGAAGGCGAAGATCTCGAGCGGCAATGCCCAGCTCGCCTTGCGTTTGACGTGCCGGAAGGCGCGCGACAGGTACGGCAGCACGCCTCAAGGCTAACCCGGCAAGCCTGATGTACCGGAAGTTCGCGCACATCTCACCCGACGGCCGGTGCGAATCGGTGCGAACCGGTGCCGACCGGTGCCTGCCGGTGCCCGCCGGTCAGTCGGCCTTCGGCACGGCGGGGTAGGGCACGAAGGTGCTGGTGTTCTCGTCGACGGTGAGCTGCTTGCCGATCGTGGGGAAGGCGCGCTGCGGGCAGGCTTGCCGCTCGCACACCTTGCAGCCCATCCCGATCGGGGTGGCGGCGGTACCGTCGTCGAGGTCGAGCCCTGTCGAGTACACGAGCCTGCGCGCGTGCCGCAGCTCGCAGCCGAGACCGACGCTGAAGATCTTGCCGGGCGTGCCGTACCCACCGATGTTGCGGTAGACGGTGCGCGCGATCCAGAAGTAGCGCTTGCCGTCCGGCATCTCGGCAACCTGCGTCAGGATCTTGCCCGGCGAGGCGAACGCCTCGTAGACGGTCCACAGCGGGCACGACCCGCCGACGCGGGAGAAGTGGAACCCGGCAGCGGACTGCCGCTTCGACATGTTGCCCGCGCGGTCGACGCGCACGAACGAGAAGGGGATGCCGCGCTTCTTGGGACGCTGCAGGGTGGACAGGCGGTGGCAGACGGTTTCGAACCCGACGCCGAAGTGGTCACACAGCCGTTCGATGTCGTAGCGGTAGCTCTCCGCGCGGGAGTGGAACTCGGTATAGGGCAGAACCAGCGCGCCGGCGAAGTAGTTCGCAAGACCCACGCGAGCGAGTGAGCGGGCGGCCGAACCGGAGAACGCCCAGGAGTCGGCGAGCTCGTTGATCAGCTCGGCGTGCTCGAGGAGGGCGATCTGCGAGGCCATCCGGAACGCCTGCTGGCCGACACGCATGCTCGGGGCCATGCGGAGCACCCGGGTGTCCGGCTCGTACCGGTGCTGCTCGCCGCGGGACTCGTCGATGCCCTCGGAGGTCGAGTGCACGCCGTAGGACTCGGCGAGGGTGTCGCGCAGCGCGTTGCGCAGGTCGCCACCGCGCACCAGACCGAGCTCGACCGCGAGACGCTCGGCCCGCTCGTCCAGCTCGGCGACGTAGTTCTCCCGCTCGTAGAAGAAGTCGCGCACTTCCTCGTGGGGCAGCGGCGCCGCTGCGCTGCCGTGCTGACCCCGCCCGTCTTCGGTGACAAGGGCCGCGGTGTTCTCCACCGCGTCGCGGTACCGCCTGTGCAGCTTGACAAGGGACTCGGCCACCGACGGGAGGTTGGTCGCCAGGTCGTTGATCTCGCTGTCGGACACCGATGCGCCGACCGACTCGTCCAGCAGGGCCTCGCGCACGTCGGCGACGAGCCGCCCGGTGTCGTTGCTGGCGAAGAACTCCGCGTCCACCCCGAAGGCCTCGGTCAGCCGCAGGAGCACCGGCACGGTCAGCGGGCGCGCGTTGTGCTCGATCTGGTTGAGGTAGCTCGGTGAGATCTCCAACACTCTGGCCAGGTCGGCCTGGCTCATGCTGCGGTCCTCACGCAGGTGCCGGAGCTTCGCGCCGGCGAACGTTTTCTCCATGGACCCACTCCCTGGCCGCGGATTGTTCGGAGCCGGCCCGCGCGTCGCCGTGAATCAGCCGGACGCCGAGCCAATACCTTTGCATCCTTCGCAAGATGGTAGACCTGCTTTACAGAAATTTGCAAATTCACTCACTGGCGTTGTTTTCGCTGGGCATGCCAAGGTCTCTACAGACAGCGAGAAATCGCAACGTTTGCAAAGGCTCTGCCTGAGAGGGTCTCGCACCCGAGGGCGCGCGGACGGCCGCACGTTCGACGGTGCACGACCCGACTCGTGGATCAGACACAAGGACTCTGGAGAACGGATGACCGAGAAGAGCAAGACACCGGAGCAGGCCGCAGCGGAGCTCGCCGCCGACTGGGAGAACAACCCGCGGTGGAAGGGCATCACGCGCCCCTACAGCGCGGCTGACGTGGTCAAGCTGCGCGGCAGTGTGGTCGAGGAGAACACGTACGCACGCCGTGGCGCGGAGAAGCTCTGGGACCTGCTCAACAACGAGGACTACATTCACGCCCTCGGCGCCCTGACCGGGAACCAGGCGGTGCAGCAGGTGCGGGCCGGGCTCCAGGCGATCTACCTGTCCGGTTGGCAGGTCGCGGGCGATGCCAACCTGGCAGGCCAGACCTACCCGGACCAGAGCCTGTACCCGGCGAACTCGGTCCCGGCGGTGGTGCGCAGGATCAACAACGCCCTCGCCCGCGCCGACCAGATCACCTGGGCCGAGGGCGACACCAGCATCGACTGGTTCGCGCCGATCGTGGCCGACGCCGAGGCGGGCTTCGGCGGCCCGCTCAATGCCTTCGAGCTGATGAAGGGCATGATCTCCGCCGGTGCCGCGGGTGTGCACTGGGAGGACCAGCTCGCCTCCGAGAAGAAGTGCGGTCATCTCGGTGGCAAGGTGCTCGTCCCGACCAAGCAGCACGAGCGCACGCTCAACGCCGCGCGGCTCGCCGCGGACATCGCCGGCGTTCCCTCGCTGATCATCGCGCGGACCGATGCGCAGGCGGCTACCCTGCTGACCAGCGACATCGACGAGCGCGACCAGAAGCACGTGACCGGTGAGCGCACCTCGGAGGGCTTCTACCGGGTGCAGAACGGCCTGCAGCCGTGCATCGACCGCGGGCTGGCCTACGCGCCGTACTCCGACCTGCTGTGGATGGAGACGTCGGAGCCCGACCTCGATGTCGCGCGCCGGTTCGCCGAGGCGATCAAGGACAAGTACCCGGACCAGATGCTCGCCTACAACTGCTCCCCGTCGTTCAACTGGCGCAAGAACCTGGACGACTCGACCATCGCGAAGTTCCAGCGCGAGCTCGCCCACATGGGATACAAGTTCCAGTTCATCACGCTGGCGGGCTTCCACGCGCTGAACTACTCGATGTTCGACCTTGCCAAGGGCTACGCCACCGAGGACATGACGGCCTACGTCGACCTGCAGGAGCGCGAGTTCGCCGCCGAGGAGCGCGGCTACACGGCGACCAAGCATCAGCGTGAGGTCGGCACCGGCTGGTTCGACCAGGTGAGCACGGTGCTGAACCCGGAGAGCTCCACCACGGCGCTGACCGGGTCCACAGAGGAAGCGCAGTTCTGATCGAGTAACCCCGCGGCGCGTGGGTGGGTGTGGTCAGTGGCCACACCCACCCACGCGCCCGCACCGCACGTTGCCCAGCTGTTCAGGAGGAGAGCATGGCTACCAGCTTGAGCTACCGGACCACGGTGTCGGCACCGGTCTCGCAGGACGGGTCCCGGTTCGAGGAGATCCTGACCCCGGAAGCGCTCGAGTTCGTAGCGCGGCTGGACAACGAGTTCGCCGCCAGGCGCCGCGAGCTCCTCGACGAGCGCAGGCGCAGGCGCGAACGGCTGAACCTGGGTGAGGAGCGGCTGGATTTCCTGCCGGAGACGGCCCACATCCGTGCCGACGACAGCTGGCGGGTGGCCGGCGTGGCACCGGGACTGCGCGATCGGCGGGTGGAGATCACCGGCCCGACCGACCGCAAGATGACCGTCAACGCCCTGAACTCGGGGGCGCAGGTCTGGCTGGCCGACTTCGAGGACGCGAACTCGCCGACCTGGGAGAACATGCTCTCCGGGCAGGTCAACCTGTACGATGCGATCGGCGGCGACATCGACTTCAGCACGGAGGGGGGCAAGCGCTACCGCATCGGCGACGACCCCGCCACCATCGTGGTGCGGCCGCGTGGCTGGCACCTGGTGGAGAAGCACGTGCGCATCGACGGCCGCCCCATCTCGGCAAGCCTGTTCGACTTCGGGCTGTACTTCTTCCACAACGCCGAGCGCCTGCTGCGTTCCGGTAGCGGCCCGTACTTCTACCTGCCGAAGCTGGAGAACCACAAGGAAGCCCGGCTGTGGAACGACGTCTTCCTGCTCGCCCAGGACCTGCTCGGCATCGAGCGCGGCACGATCCGTGCCACGGTGCTCATCGAGACGATCACGGCGGCCTTCGAGATGGACGAGATCCTCTACGAGCTGCGCGAGCACGCTGCCGGGCTGAACGCCGGCCGGTGGGACTACATCTTCAGCGTCGTGAAGAACTTCAGCAGGCTGGGCGCGGACTTCGTGCTGCCCGACCGTGCCGATGTCACCATGACGGTTCCCTTCATGCGCTCCTACACCGAGCTGCTCGTGCGGACGTGCCACCGGCGCGGCGCGCACGCGATCGGTGGGATGGCGGCGTTCATCCCCAGCAAGGACGCCGGGACCAACGAGGCCGCGTTCGCGAAGGTGCGCGAGGACAAGGAGCGCGAGGCCGGTGACGGCTTCGACGGGTCCTGGGTGGCGCATCCCGGCCTCGTCCCGGTGTGCCGGGAGGTCTTCGACGCGCACCTCGGCCGGAGTCCACATCAGATCGACCGGACGCGGCAGGACGTGTCGGTCGACCGCGACGACCTGTTGAACGTGGCAGGTTCGGGCGGCGACGTCACAGAGGACGGCCTGCGTGCCAACATCAACGTCGCGCTGCGCTATGTCGACTCGTGGTTGCGCGGCACGGGAGCCGCGGCGATCCACGACCTGATGGAGGACGCGGCGACGGCCGAGATCGCACGGTGCCAGGTGTGGCAATGGATCCACAACGGAACCAAGCTCGCCGACGGCACGGTCATCGACAGGACGTTCGTCGGCGAGCTGCTCGACGAGGAGCTGGCGACGATCCGGGCGGCAGGTACCGGTGACGCGGACCGGCTGGCCGAGGCCAGGGAGATCTTTGTCGAAACCGCGCTCGGCGATACTCTGCCCAACTTCTTCACCACCAGCGCCTACGCGCGGTACCTGGCGGTGGCGCCTGCGGCGTGACCGCCGGTGCCCCGCGGGGTAGCGTCCGAGAAGGTTTCCTTCCCCTCGCGTCGGTTCTCACCCGCTGCCGGCGTGAGGGGAAGGGTTGCACTGTGGTTGTCCCGCGCCGCCGCGGGCGTCATGGCTACGGTGCTTGTCCCGCGCCGCCGCGGGCGTCATGGCTACGGTGGTTGTCCCGCGCCGCCGCGGGCGTCATGACGGCGGTAGTGTGGCCGCGCCGCCGGTGTCGAGGGAGAAGGCGTTGCCTGTGGCGATCTTCGGCCGCCCCAGTGACAGGGGGCCCGCGGGGCTGGTGCGCCGGTAGACCGTCGCGGTCCGGGCGGCGATCCGGTGCCAGTCGAAGTCCGCTGCCAGGCGCGCCTGGGCCGCCTCGGCCCGCCTCGCTGCGGCCTCGGCATCGGCGAGAAGGGTGCACACCCCTGCGATGAGCGCGTCGATGTCACCGGGGGAGAAGGCCAGCCCGGTCTCTCCGTCGATCACCACCTCGCCGAGACCACCCGCTGTGGATGCGACGAGGGGGAGCTTGGCGGCCGCGGCCTCGAGCGCCACGATGCCGAAAGGCTCGTACCGGCTCGGCAGTACCGCGGCGTCGGCTGCCGCGAGCAGCGCGCGCAGCTCGTGATCGGGCAGGTGCCCGACGAACTCGACCACGTGCTCGAGCCCGAGCTCGCTCGCTTGCTCGATCAGCGCGCCGTGCTGCCTTCCCGTGCCCGCGACGACGAGACGGGTTCCCGGGTGCTCGACGCGGATGCCGTGCAGCGCGGCAAGCAGGTCGTGCACGCCCTTCTCCCACTCCAGGCGTCCGAAGAACAGCAGAAGCGGCTCGCCTGCGGGGCTGTACCGCGCACGCGTGCGGCGAACGTCGGTCTCGGGCACCGTCCAGCCGCGTTCCTCGATGCCATTGTTGATCACGTGGATCCGCTCGGGGGTGAGGTCGAACAGGTGCGCGACCTCCGCGCGCATGGCCTCCGAGCAGGTGATGAGCGCGTCGGAACGGTTCGCCAGCCACCATTCGACGGAATGCACCTGCCGGTTGAGCGGATGGGACAGCCACCCGGAGTGCCGCCCGGCCTCGGTGGCGTGCACGGTGCCGACCAGCGGGACGCGGGCGCTCTCGGCCAGTGCGACGGCCGGGTGCGTGACCAGCCAGTCGTGCGCGTGCACCACATCCGGACGCCACGAGCGGAGCAGCTCGGCGCCTGCGCGGAGCATCGCGTGCCCCATGGCCAGCGTCCAGCTCACCAGATCCCGCTCGAACGTGACGTGCATCGGGTCCTCGGCGACCCGGACCACCCGAACTCCCTCACTGACGTACTCGGTGGTGGGGTGGGTCGCCGCGTCGGTGCCCGCCTCGTGCCGGCAGAGCACGACGACGTCGTGGCCTGAGTGGGCGAGATGCCTGGCGAGAGCATGGACATGGCGTGCCAGCCCGCCGACCACGACCGGCGGGTACTCCCAGGAGACCATGAGCACGCGCATCGTGGCCGATCCTCCCACCCGGCAGGCGTAGGCCCCGTGTGGCCCTGCCGGGGTCGGCCTGCTCAGCCCGTCACAGTGCCCGCGCGTCGAGCCGCCCGAACGGGTAGTCGCGGGCGTGGAAGCGGGCCGCGCGGTCGGCGGCGCTCGCTGCCTCACCCGAGCCAACCAGCTCGGCGAGCTCGTCGAACCGGGCGATGTGCGCGTGCGCGCGCTCGCGCGCGTAGCCGGCTGCCGAGTCCTTGGTAACCATGAACGCCCAGTCGCTCGCCAGCGCGAGCAGCGCCTCCCGCAGGAGCTGGTCGCGGGCCGCGTCCCGGTACTCGTCGCGGTGGCGGTCCACAGTAGCCAGCAGATCCCGCTGCAGCCGCGCGTTGGCGTCGACCATGTCGGCAACCTGGGCGCCGTCCCAGACTCGCCAGTCCTTGCCGGATCCCCAGGAGGACGCGGGAAGCTCGACCGGGCCACCGACGTGTCCCGCCTCCGCCGCGCCACGTAGCGACGTCACCCGCACGCCGGCTTCCGGGAGAGCGCGCAGCACGCCTTCCAGCCATCGTGGACCCTCGTGCCACCAGTGCCCGTAGAGCTCGGTGTCGTAGGCTGCGACCACCAGTGCCCGGCCGCCGTCCCGGTGACGCAGCGCGCGGAGCCGGGCGAGCACGGTGGTAACGAAGTCGTCGACGTCGTGGCGCAGCCGCCGGGCGGCCCGATCCGGGTCGTACGGCGCCTTGTCGTGCGGTGGCACGTTCTTGCCCGTGACTCTGGACGGTTTGATCCCGACGGCGTGCTCCCAGGTGTGAAAGTCGCGGTAATCCGCGTGCCCCGGATAGCCCGACTTCGGCGACCACACCCGGTAGGTGACGTCGAGATCCCTGCCGAAGCAGACGACGCCGGAGTCCGCGACGGTCCGCGCTCTCGCCGTGTCGCCGCGCAGCGCGGGACCGTCCACAAGGAACCGCTCGACACCGGCCGCGGCGTAGTCGCGTTCCATCCCCGGTGTGTACCCGCATTCGGGAGCCCAGACGCCGCTCGGTCGGGTCCCGGTACGCAGCGCCGCGTCCGCGAGACCTTCGCGCAGGGCGAAGGAGCGCACACGCCGGTCCAGCAGCGGCTGGAAGGGGTGGGTCAGCGGACCCCCGAGCAACTCGAGCACGCCCGAGTCGGCGAGCCCTCGCAGGATCGGCGAGAACCCGTGCCGCCAGCGGGACTCGAACTCCGCGACCGTGGCCGAGGCGGTGGTGTACTCGTCGGCGGCGAGACGGCGGAGCAGCGGGTCGCTGCCCCGCCACAGGTCGGCAGCGTGCTGGGCCCGCAGCTGCCAGTGACCGAGCCAGTCGTGGAAGCCGCGCAACGCGTACGGGTCGTCCAGCTGAGCGGCGAGCACCGGCGTGACGCCGAGGGTGAGCACGTCCTGCTTGCCTTCCTCGGCGAACCTGCGCAGCAGGTCCATCACCGGCATGTACGAGTGCGCCCACGCCTGGTAGAGCCATTCCTCCCCGACCGGCCATGCCCCGTGCCGGGGCAGCCATGGCAGGTGGCTGTGCAGCACGAGGCAGAACGTGCCCTCCTCGGACCGCGCTGTCACGGGCGCACCGCGGCCGCGACGAGATCGAGGCTGGCGGCGAGGTCGTGTTCACCGATGTCGAAGCCGTCCGCGGTGACGGCCGCGATGTCGGCGAGCAGGTCGGCCGGCCACTGGGCCTGGCCGGGTAGGCTGCCCATCACCACGTCCAGCTGCGCGGAGATGATCCCCCCGTACCGCTCGTCCAGCGCGCGCACCTGCGCGCCGTGGTGCAGGCCGTGGAGCAGCTCGATACCGAACCCGGCATCGGCGAGCAACGCGGCCAGCTCCCCAGGGGCCAGCTCCCTGGTGTGGAACGGGTTGAGCGGCACATCGGAGGCCGGGGTGAAGGTCAACCGGTTGGGCGTCGTCACAAGCAGCGTGCCGCCTGGGCGGAGCACGCGGTGGCACTCGGCGAGGAACCCGTGCTGGTCGGCCAAGTGCTCGATCACCTGGAAGGTGGCGACCACGTCGATCGTGGCGGTGCCGACCGGAAGGGAGGCCAGGTCCCCGAGCAGCACGTCGACCTCCGCGTAACGGCCGGCGGCATGCGTGACCGTGGCAGCGTCGTAGTCCATGGCGACGACACGGCGGGCACGGCTCGCGATGAGGCCCGCACCGTAGCCTTCGCCGCACCCGGCCTCCAGCACCGTGGCGTCCGCGCAGTAGGGCAGCAGGGCCTGGTACGCCGCCTCGTGGCGGCGGAACCAGTAGTTCTCCTCGGTGATGCCGGGCACGGTGCGCTCGCCGGTCAGGTGCAGTGCCTCGGCGCGACCGTGCGGCACCGCTGGCTGGGACGTCACGGTACGAACCCTAACGGGACAGGGTTCGCGACGTGCATCCCGTCCGGGGCGCACCCACCGCCTCGGACGGATCGCGACTGCCACGAGGCGCCCGGTAGTGCGGGTCGATGACGCCGCCGACGTGCCGGAGGCGATGCGGTCGTGGGCCGCATCCCCCACGGCGGCGGGTGAGACCGGGGGGATTTTCCCGATGTGCGTGCCGGGCACACGCGGCACGGTCGCTGGAAGGCAGCCATCTCTCGGGCACCGCGAAGGAGAGCACGATGACACGCGACCAGTTCCCCCAGACCGGCAGGGATACTCCGTACCCGCCGAACGACCCCGACACCGAGCGGCCGGACGGCCCGATACCCCTACCGGAGGGACCCGACCGGCCGCCGCCACCGGACCCCCCGCCACCGGTATTCGGTCGGACCGGGCGGCCGGAGCAGGCCAGCACCGACCCCTTCCTGACGATCGACGGAATCGACGGTGAAGCGGTCGACACCGCACATGCGAGCACGTCGGCATCCGATGCCTTCACTCACGCGATATCCGAGAACGTCGCCGACGAGATCGACACGGTGGAGGACGAGCACTCGCTGATCAACTTCGACATGGATGGCTGACGCGCACCTTCCCTACGCCGGGATCCACAACGGTCCGATCCGCTACACGCCGTTCCCGGCCGCAGGTCGAGAAGGCGGCCCGGGGCCGTTCGTGGACTGCCCCAACGGGGACTCGTGCGGTAGGGGGAACGTCCCGATGCGCGAGCCGGATGCGGGTTCGCACGGTTAGGTCATGCCCGAAACGATCGGCCCACAAGCGTAAGGAGAACCGCCATGGCCACCGATGCCAGGAACCAGCCGAGCAGCTCGCACGCCGGCCCCCGGCAGGAACATTCCGGCCGCCGCTGGGAAGCGGGACGCGCCGCAGCGCTGGTCGTGCTGCTGCTCGTCACAGCCCTGGTCGCTCTCGGCGCGCAGGCGAGCGCGTACCGGGTACCCGATGACCGGGAGGGAACCGCGGGATCCCCGTCGGCCAGGGGAACGGGACATCTCGCGTACGCGCAGAAGGGCCGCCAGTGGCATGCTGTCGTCAACGGCAGGGACGGCGGTACCGATCCCGGCAGCGACACCGTATACCGGGAAGATATCGCCCCCGGCGGGATGACAGGGGACACGAGCGACATCACCGACCCGTCGACGGTCCTGCCCGAGCCGCCGGATGACGTCCCGCAGCCCGACCCGGACGCAGGCGACGACGACCCCGGTAGCTACTCGGGTGGGTTCGGTGGCGAGACGGTCATCACCGCTGCCCGCCGCGGGAACCTACCCGAGACGGCGCCACTGGACTCGTTCAACATCGTCTACGGACTCGCGATCGCGTGGAACTCCGCCCGAGCCGATGTGCAGCAGCGGGCCGCGCGCCTCGTCGAGCAGCAGTCGGGCGGCAAGCTCTACGATGTGGACATCGACCTCGCCACCGCCGGCGTGTCGAGCTCGCTGGACCTGACGGTCAGCCCGGCGTCGAAGACGGTCTCGCTGTTCTACTTCGTGCCGGGACATCGTGTCACCGCGAAGGCGGACGTCGATCACGTCAGCAACCCGGATGTCACGGTCGACTTCGATCTGGGACTCGTCGTCAGCCTCAGCACGGAGGGCCCGCAGGACGAGCGGCTGCGCCTCGAGTCGGCCGAGGCGCGCGTGATGCATCCCGACGTCAGCGCCAGCGGCGACTGGGACTACAAGGTCGGCAGGTTCATCAACGACGTCACCCGGTGGGTGAAGACGTGGGGTCAGGCACGCAGCATCGAAGCGATCGTGACCTCGCGGTTGACCGGGCACTCCGAGGACGTGGGGTCGTCGTTCGGCGCTCCGATCGCCGCGGCCAACGACGCCATCCGCGAGGTGGTCTCCGACCGCGGTAGCGCCGTGGCCGGCATGACCCCGTACTACGACCACGAGCAGCACCGGTTGGTGCTGCGGCTGGACGCGCCGACACTCGCGCCGGACCGGCGGGCACGGGTGGGGTGAGGCCTCCACGGCGCCGTGCCCGGATCGATCGGTCCGAAGGTATCCCGGTCACAGGCGCGAGGGGTAGTCTGACGTCACCGATTACCGGCAGGTCCACTCCCGCGCCTGTGAGGATCCTCCGTATGTTCGAGCAGGGCCGCGACTGTCCGCACGGGGCCGGGGCCGGGGCCGTCGTCGTCGGCGTTGACGGTTCCGGGCGCACGCACCGGCTCGGTCAGATCGCCGCGGCCACGGCACGGCCGGTGACCCGTGTGGGAGACCTCGCCGAGCCGGCGGCCGACCTGGCGGCGCGCCTGGACGAGGTACGCGCGGAAGGCGGGGTCGTGATGGTCGACGACGCCGACCGGCAGCCGTCCGCTGTCCTGCAGGCGCTCGCCCGCGCATCACGGCGGGGCGTCTCGATGATGCTCTCCCGGCGTCCCACGATCGCCACCCCCGAACTGGCCGAACTGGACGAGGCGGTGGCCGCGGGGGGAACGGTGCAGACCCTGGAGCCGCTCGACAACGAGGGGGTTGCCGCCGTCGTCTCGGCCGTCACCGGCACGCCGACCGCGCCGGAGCAGGTCTTCGAGCTTCGCGAGGAGACCGGGGGGCGACCCGCTGTGGTGGCTGCTGTGGCGTCGGTGCCTGGGGGCACCGTCGCGCCCGCGCTGGTCGCCCGGGTTCAGCAGCGCCTGGCGATGCTCGAGCGGCAGGAGGCATATCTCGCACGGGTCCTGTCACTGCGGCTCGATCTGATCGACGACGTGCTCGGCCGGGTGGCCGGGATCGACCAGGCGGGACTCGCCGCGGCGATGCGCGCGCTGCGCGACTCCGGCCTGCTCGTGTCCGGGAGCGACAGGATGATCCCCGCGGTCGCGCGGGCCGTCCTTGCGGAACTGCCACCCGCCGGGCGCCGCTCACTGCACGACGCGGTGGCCAGGGTGCTCATCGCGACCGACCCCGAACCGATCGCCGCGGCCGAGCAGCTCCGCGCGGGGCGCGTACGCAGCCCGGTCGCCGCCGGCGTGTATGCCGCCGCCGCGGAGAGGTCACGCTTCGCGGACCCGCTCGCAGCGACCGGCTGGTACGACCTCGCGATCGAGTCCGGGGCCGACCCGGCGGCCGTGGCTGTGGGACGGGCGGAGGCCACTGCCCTGCTCGGCAGGCCGGTGGACACAGACTGGGTGGCACTGCCGCAGGACGATGCCGAGCGAGCCGCTCTGGTGACCGGTGCGGTGGCCGCGCATCGTGGATGGCCCGGTCGCGCGGCCGAGTCGCTCATCGACGGGGGTCCCTGCGGCCGGGTGATGGCCGTTCCGGCGCTGGTAGCCACCGGGCGGATCGGGCAGGCACGGGCCGCGGCCGCGAACCACGCGCCGTCGAGTCACCAGCGACTGGCGGAGGCGGCGCTGGCCGCGCGCGACCCCTGCGCGGCGTTGCCGGCGTTCATCGAGGCTGCCGAGACGGCCGAGCACGCGCAACCCGCTGTGGTGCTGCCGGACACCCCGCACGCGCTCGGTGCGCTGGTAGCCGTCACCGCAGGCGACGCAGCCACCGCCGAGTACCTTCTCGAGCGCGCCCTCGAGACCGGTGTCGGCGGGCCGGTCGCGGTCGACAGGCACCGTGCCCTGCTGGCGTGGGTGCGTATGCGCACCGGCCGGTACGACACGGCCGACGCCGAGCTGCACCGGCTGGCCGGTACGCGGCCTGCCGGCCGGGAACGGTTGCTCGTAGCGGCGTTGTCGGCGGGCATCGCGCGCCGGTCGGGCGACATGGCGCGGCTGCGCGAGGCGTGGGCCGCCGCCGAACCGGTCCTGGCACGCATGACCGTCGATGTCTTCCACACCGAGGTTCTCGAGGAGCTGCTCGTCGCCGCGACCCGGCTGCGGGAACACCACAGGGTGAGCCCGGTGCTCCGGATACTCGACGACATCCTCGACCGGTTGGATCGGCCGGGGCCCTGGGTGGCCGCGGTCGGATGGGTTCGCGTGACCGTGGCCGTCTCCGGCGAGGACGCGGACTCGGTCGCGGCCGCGGCCCGCCAGGTCGGCTCGACGGCAGCGGAGGGCCCGCGGCAACAGGCGCAGCGTGCGGCTGCCGAGGAGTGGGAGCGGGTCCTCACCGGCGCGATCGATCCGCAGCGGGTGCTGGCGACGGCGGACGGGCTCGCAGTGGCGCAGCTGCCGTGGGAAGCCTCGAGACTGGCGGGTCAGGCGGGGATCCGCGCGGCGGACCCGGCCACGGCGCGCAGGCTACTCGAACGTGCCCGGGAGCTGGCCGATTCGGGTGTGCCGGTAGCGCGGGGTGCGCGGGAGGAACAGCGCGGCGGGCTGTCCGGGCGCGAGATCGACGTCGCGCGGCTGGTTCTCGCCGGGCGTACGCACCGCGAGGTCGGAGCGCAGCTGTACCTGTCGCCGAAGACGGTCGAACATCACGTCG
Organism: Haloechinothrix alba; assembly: GCF_900188115.1. Taxonomy (GTDB): domain Bacteria; phylum Actinomycetota; class Actinomycetes; order Mycobacteriales; family Pseudonocardiaceae; genus Haloechinothrix; species Haloechinothrix alba. The sequence goes on from NZ_FZNW01000003.1 coordinate 74,737, forward strand.
CGCGGATCCGGACCAAGCTCGGTGCCACCAGCCGGGTCGAGCTCGTTTCCGCGCTTCGCCGGATCCTGGCCGACGAGGAGCACTAGCCCCCAACGATTCCCCGTCAGGCAGGGGGATCGCCCCGATGTGGGCGGATGGTCCCGCGGCGCAGGATTGCCCTCAACGCCTCGGCATCAGGGCTCGGGGCCGACGTGAGGAGCAATCATGGCCACCACGGACGCGGGTATCACACCGGAGATGATCGAGAAGATCGAGGCCTTGTACCACAAGATATTCGGCAGCGAGGAGGCGACGGAGAACTTCCTCGCCGATCCGGAGGGTGCGTTCGCCGCGCACGACGTCGACCCCGCCGTGTTCGGTGGTGTCGACGTGGACCAGCTCGTGCACAGCTGCGCCTACCCGAGTGGCGGGGGCTCGGGTGCCGGCGGGGGCTCGGGTCCCGGGTACGGCGGTGGCGGTGGTGCAGGCGGCGCAGGCGGGTACGTACCGAGCGCGCAGTCGGTCCAGCAGGTCTCCCATGTGACGCAGAGCTATTACGCGGACCACTCCACGACGTACACCGACAACTCGACCGACGTCGACAACTCGGTGGATGTCGGCGTGGATGGCGATGTGTACGGCGACGTCGGCGTGGAGAACAACAACCTCAACCAGCTGGGTGACGACAACGTCGGCAATGCCGGCGACGGAGACGTCAATGTCGCAGGCGGTGAAGGCTCCCAGATCATCGACGGGGACAACTACGGCCAGGCCAGCACCGCAGACGGCACGGTGCAGGCAGGCGACGACGTCAACGCCCCGATCAACACCGGAGTCAACACCGGCATCATGGCCGACGGCGATGTCGACAACGCGGTCGTCGGCGACGGCAACACGGTCAACCAGGTCGACGGCGACGCCGGCGGCGCGGTCTTCGGGGACAACAGCGGCCTCGTCGGCGGGATCGACATCGACAGCGGCGGCGGTGCGGGCGGTAACGCGAGCGGCACCGGTGGCGACGCGTCCGGCGGATTCGGTGGCGAGGGTGGCGACGCGGGCGACACCACGAGCGGCGGCACGGGCGACGGCGGCACCAGCGGCACCGCCGTCGGCGGCATCGGCGGGTCCGGCGGCGACGCAGGCGCCACCGGCGGCACAGGCACCGGTGGCGACGCATCCGGTGGCGCGGGCGGCGAGGTGAACCTGAACCTCAATTTCGGTGGTGGCAGCCAGACGAGCGTTCAGGAATCCACTGTGGAGGACTCAGCGCTCGCGGGTGACGGTGACGCCGCGAACGTCTCGGACAACGACATCGACGAGGGTTCGGCTGCCGCGGCGGGCGGGGATGCTACCGGTGGCTTCGAGTCCACCGACGTCCAGACGTCCGAGGTGCATGCGAGCGACTCTGTCGTGGCGACCGGGCACGGGCCCGGCACCCTGGATCAGGGCGCGGAGCCGGGCCCTGACGAGATGCCGTCCATGTGAGAGCGGGGCACGGAGGGTTCCCCGTCGCGGGACGGGGAACCTCCATCGTCTTGCGGTCACGTGGCTCGCCGGTGCAGCGTGCCGTGCACGCGAGGAACCGCGACGGCAGTAGCAGCGGCGGCGATGACGGCGGCGGCGCGATTCCAGTGGGTTGCGCGGAAATTACGGAATCAGGGAATCGTTCCGCTGCGTCCGGTAATGAGGCACGATGATGACCGTGGCATCCGGTACCGCCGGCAACGATGCGGTGGCCAGGGCGGCTGCCCTGGTCGATCTCGGGCTGCGCGCGTGCGAGGCCTTCGAGCGGCCGGACCTGGCCGCGCGGCTGGAAAGGGTGCAGAGCGGGCTGGCCGACCCGGCCGTGCACGTCGTGGTGGTCGGCGAGTTCAAGCAGGGCAAAAGCTCCCTGGTCAACGCCCTGGTGGGTGCCAACGCGTGCCCGGTGGACGACGACGTCGCCACAGCCGTACCCACTTACGTGCGGCACGGTGAGCAGCCGAGTGCCGAGCTCATCGTCGAGGGCAGCCCGCCCCTCCGGCAACCTGTCGCTCTGCAGGAGCTGCGCAGGCGTGTCATCGAGCGTGACCCGGCCGGCGCCGCTTCCGGGGCCGACGAGGAGCTGGCGCTCGCGGGTGCCGAGGTGCGGCTGCCGCGCACGCTCCTCTCCTCCGGGCTGGTGCTGGTGGACACGCCCGGCGTCGGCGGGTTGGGGTCGGCGCACGCCGCTGCGAGTCTCGCGGCGGCCTCCATGGCCAGCGCGCTGATCTTCGTCACCGATGCCTCGCAGGAGCTCACCCGCAGCGAGCTGGACTTCCTCCACAAGGCACGAGACATGTGCGGCACGGTGGCCTGCGCGCTCACCAAGATCGATTTCTACCCGCACTGGCGCCGGATCAGGGACCTGGATGTCGAGCACCTCCGCGAGCACGGCGACGTGCCGTGCTTCCCGGTGTCGTCGCGGTTGCGTTCGGCCGCAGCGGAAGCGGGCGACACGGAGCTGAACACCGAGTCCGGCTACCCGGCCCTGGTGAGCTTCCTGACCGAGCACGTCGGTGCGTCGGCGGCGCACCGCGTGGCCGCCGACGCCGCCGCCGACGTCGCTGCCGTATGCACGCAGCTCGAAGCGCGGTTCGAGGCGGAGAGGGCGGCCCTGGCCGACCCGGCTGAGGCCCAGCGTGTGGTCTCCGAGCTGACGGCGGTCAAGGAGCGGATCGCGACCCTGAAGTCCACAGCGGCGAAGTGGAACCAGACCCTCAGCGACGGCGTCACCGACCTCAACTCGGATGTCGAACACGACCTGCGGCGCCGCATCCGCACCGTCATCGCCGAAGCCGACGACGTGATCGAGGAGTCCGATCCCGCCGACACGTGGACGGAGATGGAGGCCTGGCTGCGCTGTCGGGTCTCGCACGAGCTTCTCGCCAACTACGCCCTGCTGCGCGACCGCTCCACGGCGCTCGGCGAGGAGGTCGGCGAGCATTTCCGGGAGGCATCCGGTGATGTCCTCGACCGGATCGCGGTCCCTGACCCGGAGCTGCAGCTGGCCGGCGCGCGGGTGGAGCACAAGATCGAGCTGGCGAAGATGAAGGTCGGCAAGCAGGCGATGGTGGCGCTCAAGAGCGCCTACAGCGGCGCCATCATGTTCGTCATGCTCGGCACGCTGACCGGTGTCACGCTCGGCCCCATCGCGCTGGGGATCGGCCTGGTGATGGGGGGCAAGGGACTGCGGGAAGAGAAGAAGCGACAGCGCGCCAACCGGCAGAAACAGGCGCAGAACGCGGTACGCCGGTACTGCGACGAGGTCAGCTTCGTGATGGGAAAGGACTCGAAGGACACGCTGCGCACGATCCAGCGGCAGCTGCGCGACCACTACACGGGACTCGCCGAGGAGCTCGACAGGTCCAACGCGCAGGCACTGCAGCGCGCGTCCGATGCCGCGTCGCACACCCGGGACGAGCGGGACAGGCGGCTGGCGGACATCGATGCCGAGCTGGGCAGGCTGCGGCAGCTCCGCGAGCGTGCCATGGAGGTGGTCGGGTGATCGCGCCACCGCACGGGGAGACGCCGGGCCGGGGAGCACCGGCGACCCTGCTCGACGACGCCCGGGGCGCGCTGGACGCCGCGGTGCCGGTCTATGCGGGCACCGGGGATGCCGCCCGGCTGGCCGAGATCCGGCGCAGGCTGGACGAGCCGTTACGGGTCGCTGTCGCGGGCCGGGTCAAGGCAGGCAAGTCCACATTGCTCAACGCGCTCGCCGCGGAGCGGCTCGCGCCGACGGACGCGGGCGAGTGCACCCGGATCGTTACGTGGTACCGCGACGGCCACACCTACCGGGTGGTGGCGCACCCGGTCGACGGTGAGCCGCAGCAGTTGCGTTTCGACCGCGACGGTGGGGCGATCGAGGTGCACCTGGACGGTCTGGCCGCCGAGTCGGTAGCCAGCCTCGAGGTGACGTGGCCGTCCCAGGCACTGCGCGCTGCCACGCTGATCGACACGCCCGGCATCGGCTCGCTGTCCGAGCAGTCGGCTCGCCGCACCTGGGACCTGCTCACACCCACCGAGGACGAGACCCCGGCGGATGCGGTGCTGTACCTGTTGCGCCACCTGCACAGCAGCGACCTGGAGTTTCTCCGGGCGTTCCACGACACCGAGGTCAGCCAACCGAACCCGGTCAACGCCATCGGTATCCTCTCGCGTGCCGACGAGCTGGGCGTTGGCAGGCTCGACGCGATGGACTCGGCCCGCACGATCGCCGACCGGATGGCCACCGAGCAGAACGTGCGCCGCGTGGTGCAGACCGTGTTGCCCATCGCCGGTCTGCTTGCCGAGACGGCGGCGACCGTGACCGAGACCGAGGTCGCACAGCTGCGGCGGGTCGCCGCGGTACCGGTGCGGGAGGCGGACGAGCTGTTGCTGTCGGCCGACCGGTTCGCGCAGCGCATGCCCGAGCTCGGGCTGACATCGATCGAGCGGGAGTGGCTGCTGGACCGGTTCGGGCTGTTCGGCCTGCGGCTGGCGACCACGCTGTTGCGCCACCAGGCGGTCTCGACCGCCACCGAGCTCGCCGGACAGCTGGCTGAGCGTAGCGGCATCGGGCAGCTTCGCGAGGTGCTCACGTCGCTGTTCTTCGAGCGCAGGGACGTACTCAAGAGCCGCTCGGCGTTGCTGGCCCTGGACGCGCTGCTCCGCGTGCGGCCCAGGCCGGGCAGTGAGCGCGTCTCCGTGGAAGTGGAACGGGTCCTCGCCTCGGCCCACCCGTTCCAGGAGCTGCGGGTGCTCTCGGCGGTACGGGCGGGATGGGTCACCGGGCGCGGCGATGTGCTCGGCGAGCTGGAGCGGATCATCGGCGGGGAAGGCGGCGCCCTCCACCAGCGTCTCGAATGCCCGCCGGAGGCGGGGACGCAGGACCTGGCCACTGCCGCGTCCGAGGCACTGCAGCGCTGGCAGCGCCGCGCAGAGAACCCGATGACCCCCCACGAGCTCGCCGTCGCGGCGCGCGTCGCGGTCAGGACCTGCGAGGGGATGCTCGCCGAGCTGGGGTGGGGCCGATGAGCGCCGGGTGCGAACGGTCAGATACCGGCGTCGCCCTCCGCGCCGGCGTCCCCGCCCGCGCTCGAACCGTTCTCCGGCGTGTCGTCGAACGGGGTGACCACCGGGTCGTCGGCCGGGCCGGCGTCGTCGACGGCCGCGTCGCCGACCGTGGCGCTGCCCGAGGGCGTGCCCGGTTCGACGGTGTCACCGCTGGTGGTCTCCGCGTTCGTGGTCGCTCCCGACGCGGGATCGCCTGCGCCGAAGTCGAGGTCGTCGCTTCCGGTCCCGTCTTTTCCGGTTCCGAACGCGATGTCGGCGACCGGCCCGGCCGCCGGCGCGTCAGCGCCCTGCTCGGGTGCAGGCACGCTGGCCAGCAGGTCGAGCCCGTGTTCGGGAGCCGGCCGGGTGCCTGCGGCGTCGCCTGCGCCGGGCGCGGCGTGCGCGGTGACGAACGGCGCCAGGTGCTCGGCCACCTCGACAGGCGCGGTCTCGGCATAGCTGACGATCGCCTCGCTGAGCACGTCGTCCGGCAGATCGGAGTAGCCGGAATCGCGCAGCAGCGCCGCCACGTCGCGTTCCGCGGGATCCGCGTCGATCAGCTCGTCGAAAACGTCCCGGAGTGGGCGCACCGGTTCCATACATCCACTGTAGGTGCCCGTCCGGGGCTCCGCCTCGGGGAAATCCCCCTTCGCCGTCTCAGGAGTTGTGGCTGATGTACGTGCTTGGTGTTGATTTGGGGACGACGTTCACCGCGGCTGCGACGTGGCGGGACGGTCATGCGGAGGTGGCCTCGCTGGGGAGCCGGGCGGCTGTGATCCCGACGGTGGTGTTGTTGCGTGCGGACGAGACGGTGTTGACGGGGGAAGCGGCCAACCGCCGGGGTCTGTCGGAGCCGCAGCGGGTGGCCCGGGAGTTCAAGCGCAGGTTCGGGGACACGACGCCGGTGCTGCTGGGTGGGGTGCCGTATTCGGTCGAGGCGTTGATGGCGAAGCTGATGCGTTCGGTGGTCGAGGATGTGGCGGCGCGGGAGGGAGAGTGGCCGGAGCGTGTGTGCGTGTCGCATCCGGCGAACTGGGGGCCGTACAAGCGGGAGTTGCTGGATCAGATGGTGCGCCTGACCGGGGTGGGGGTGCCGGTGACGTTCACGGCGGAGCCGGTCGCGGCTGCGGTGTTCTACGCGCGGCAGCAGCGCGTGGAGCCTGGTGCGGTTGTGGCGGTCTATGACCTGGGTGGGGGCACGTTCGACGCGACGGTGCTGCGCAAAGGTGCGACGGGGTTCGAGATCCTGGGTGATCCGGAGGGTATCGAGCGGCTGGGTGGGATCGATTTCGATGCGGCGGTCTTCCACCACGTCGGACAGGCGTTGGGGGGCAAGGTGGAGGAGTTGGACGAGGAGGATCCGAGTGCGGTGGCCGCGGTGGCGCGGTTGAGGGAGGAGTGTGTGGCGGCCAAGGAGGCGTTGTCGTCGGATACGGACACCTCGGTCTCGGTGTTGTTGCCGAACATCTCTACGGAGGTGCGGCTCACGCGTGCCGAGTTGGAGGCGATGGTGCGGCCGACGCTGCTGAGCACGATCGAGGCGCTGCGCCGGGCGTTGGACAAGGCCGGGGTCGCTGCCGGGGATCTGCACTCGGTGCTGCTGGTCGGCGGGTCGTCGCGGATGCCGTTGGTGGCACAGCTGGTTGGTGCCGAGTTGGGTCGTCCGGTCGCGGTGGATGCTCACCCCAAGCACGCGGTCGCGCTGGGCGCGGCATGGCTGGCCGGTGACCAACGTCCCGACGCCCCGGTGCAGGGGGCGCCGGTGGGTGCGATACAGCGGGCGCCCGAGGAGGAGCCCACCGCGGAGCCCGGGTCGGGTGCGGCGGCCGGGACCGGGCCACCGACCGCCGGGGACCAGGCAGCCGTGCCGGCAGGCGAGCAGCCTCCCCCTGAGCCGCCCGCGCCGCCAGCGCCACCGGACGGCGGGCGGCGCAGGGGATCGGTACGTGGGCCGCTACTGGCGCTGGCGGGCGTCGCGGTCCTGCTGCTGACTGGCTGGGGCGTGTGGTGGGGGATCAACCAGGGCACGGAGGAGGGGGACGACCGGAACGCGGACAGTGGGGCCGTCGTGGCGGCGACCACCGAACCCGAGCTCCCCCCGGACGAGCGATGCACCGACACGGTCATGGCCAACGAGCGGTGGGTGTGCCTGACCGGAGCGGCCTTCCAGGGCGACGAGCTGGTGATCGACTACGACGCGGAGTGGGCGAGCAGCGTGCCCGACATCAGCACCGGGTTCCACCTGCACATCTGGGGTAGTGACGGTACCGATCCGCCCGGCTCGATCATGGGCACGCATGCCGGTGCGGATCGCGGCGACTGGGTGATCAAGGACGGGCAACCCGCCGTCCTCTCCGCCGCCGAGGTCGCCGAGGTCGTCGGAGACCGCGAGAAGGTATGCGCCCGCATCGCCGACGCGGACCACGCGCTGGTGCCGGATGACGACGGCGCGTTCGTGACCGGCAATTGCGTGCCGATCGAGCGGTGATGAAACGCGGGAGGTCCTGATGCCGGAGCGTGCCCGGTGCGAGGTCCGGGCACGATAGTGGGACAATAATTTGTACGATGGTCCAGATAGGTGGGCCTTCCAGGTGAATGCAGTCACCTCGGCGGGAACTCGCGGGGGAGTTGGGCTTAATCTACTGCGAAGTAGTTCAGTGCAGGACCGCATCGTGCCCGCGTCCCGGTGGGCAGCGGGTGGCCCGGCTGACCCGGAACAGTCGTAGATCGCCGCTCGCGACGCCGCTCGCGACGGACACCCGCACAACGGCAAACGGCAATATTGCCCGAGCACCAGTATCGGAGGTCGAAGAGGACCCATGACCAACATCGTTGTCCTGGTCAAGCAGGTGCCTGACACCTACTCGGAGCGCAAGCTGACCGAGACTGACCACACGCTGGATCGCGAGTCCGCAGACGCGGTACTCGACGAGATCAACGAGCGCGCCGTCGAGGAAGCCCTGAAGATCAAGGAAGCGGGCGAGGGCGAGGTCACCGTCCTGTGCGTGGGCCCGGACCGGGCGACGGACGCGATCCGCAAGGCCCTGTCCATGGGGGCGGACAAGGCCGTGCACGTCTCGGACGAGGCCTTGCACGGATCGGACCTGGTCGCGACATCCAGGGTGATCGCAGCGGCGATCGGCAAGCTGGACAGTGTCGATCTCGTCATCGCGGGTAACGAGGCCTCGGACGGCCGCGGCGGCGCCGTTCCTGCCGTCGTCGCCGAGCTGCTCGGGCTGCCGCAGCTGACGCACGCCCATCACCTCGCGGTGGAGGGCTCCACGGTGAAGGTCGACCGGGAGACCGCCGACGAGGGCATCACGCACCTGGAGGCGAACCTGCCCGCGCTGGTGAGTGTCACCGAGAAGATCAACGAGCCGCGCTACCCCTCCTTCAAGGGCATCATGGCGGCGAAGAAGAAGCCCGTCGAGACCTACACGGTCGCCGACCTCGGCATCGACGCGGGCGAGGTGGGTCTGACCAACGCCTGGTCCGCGGTACAGAGTGCGTCGCCGAAGCCGCCGCGTCAGGCCGGTGAGCGTGTCGAGGACGACGGCGAGGGCGGCACCAAGATCGCCGAGTACCTGGTCGGCCAGAAGCTCGTCTGAGAAACGCTCACCGTCAATACGCTTTCGGAGGAACCAACCCATGGCTGAAGTCCTGGTACTCGTCGATCAGGTGGACGGCGAGGTCAAGAAATCCACCTACGAGCTGCTCACCGCGGCCCGGACGCTGGGCGAGCCCGCGGCGGTCGTGGTGGGCGCACCCGGCACCGCGGGCAAGGTGAAGGAGTCGCTCGCCGCCTACGGCGCGGCCAAGGTCTACGTGGCCGAGTCCGATGACGCCACCACCTACCTGGCCACGCCGAAGGTCGACGCGCTGGCCACGCTCGCCGAGCAGGTTTCCCCTGCTGCGGTGCTGGTCTCGGCGACGTCCGAGGGCAAGGAAGTCTCCGGCAGGCTCGCCGCCCGGCTCGGCTCCGGCCTGCTCGGTGACGCCGTCGGCGTCAACGCCGACGGGACCGTCGAGCAGTCCGTCTTCGGCGGCGCGTTCAACGTGACGTCGAAGTCCGCGAAGGGCACCCCGGTCATCTCGGTGCGCCCGGGCAGCATCGACGCGGAGCAGGCATCCGGCGCCGCCGCGGAGGAAGCCGTCGAGCTGCCTGCCGTCGACCCGGCGAAGTCCGCGAAGATCAGCGGTTTCGAGCCGGTCGTCGGTGGCGACCGGCCCGACCTCACCGAGGCCTCGGTGGTCGTCTCCGGTGGTCGCGGTGTCGGGAGTGCGGACAAGTTCGACGTCGTCGAGCAGCTGGCCGACGCGCTCGGCGCGGCTGTCGGTGCCTCCCGTGCCGCGGTCGACTCCGGCTACTACCCGGCCCAGTTCCAGGTCGGCCAGACCGGTAAGACCGTCTCCCCGCAGCTCTACGTCGCTCTCGGGATCTCCGGCGCGATCCAGCACCGGGCGGGGATGCAGACGTCCAAGACGATCGTGGCCGTCAACAAGGACTCCGAAGCGCCGATCTTCGAGATCGCCGACTTCGGTGTCGTCGGCGACCTGTTCAACGTCGCGCCCCAGCTCACCGAAGCGGTGAACCAGCGCAAGGGCTGAGCACGCCGGGTATCCCTGTACCTGTCCCGGGGCGGTGTTCCCATGCGGAGCACCGCCCCGACGTGCGTTCGGGCCCGGCATGTCCACCAACCGGCGGCGAGCACTGTTCATCCACCGTGCACGGAGCTGTCATGCGGGAGCACTCCCGGCGCGGGCCCCTGGCGCGGTACACCTGGGGCATGGTTCGCTCGGAGCGGCTGGCAGAGACCGGTGGGCATGGCGCGTCGGCACTCGAGGTACCGATGGGTACCGCAGGCTACACGGTGCGTGTCGCCACGGCGGCCGGTGAGGTGGCCGCCGCGCAGCGGTTGCGGTACCGCGTGTTCGCCGAGGAGATGGGCGCCGAGCTCCCCGGCGCCGTCGCCGGTCGCGACCTCGACGAGTTCGACCGGTACTGCGATCACGTCGTGGTGCGACACGAGGCCACCGGCCGGACCGTCGGGTGCTACCGCGTGCTTCCTCCGGACGGGGCACGCGTGGCAGGCAGGCTCTACGCCGACGAGGAGTTCGACCTGACCTCGCTGGCCGGCCTGCGCCCGTACCTCGTGGAGGCAGGCCGCTCGTGCGTGGATCCCGGGCACCGCACCGGCACGGTGATCGGTCTGGCCTGGGCGGGTATCGCCCGCTACATGCTGACGCTCGGCCACCGGTACCTCGCGGGCTGTGCCTCGGTACCGCTGGCCGACGGCGGTGGTACGGCGGCAGGCGTGTGGGAGACCGCGCGACACCGGCACTACCCGCCCGAAACGTTGCGGGTGCGGCCACGGCAGCCGTGGACCGGCGCGGCACCGTGCCGGTCCACCCGGCCCGCCATCCCCCCGTTGCTGCACGGCTACCTGCGGCTCGGCGCATACGTGTGCGGTCCGCCGAGCTACGACCGCCGGTTCGACGTTGCGGACTTCTTCGTGCTGCTCGATCTGCAGCGGATGAACAGGCGGTACCTGAACCACTTCGCGGGACTCTGAGCCGTGCACGCCTGGATGCCGCGTTCCCCCTGCGGGGCGGGCTGCGTCGATCACCGGGTCCGGCGGGTAGCGCCCGTCGTGGCGGGAGCCCGGCTCGCGCACGCCTGCGCTGTGCTGCTGCTCGCCGTGCTCTGCGCACCCGCGTCGGCCCTGCTCGACCGGCACGCCTGGCTCGGCTTCCACCGCCGGTTCTGCACCGCCATGGCCAGGGCGCTCGGCGTGCGGATCGAGGTGCACGGTGAGACCGGCTTGCCTGAGCGGGGCGCCCTCGTTGCGACCAACCATGTCTCGTGGCTCGACGTGCTCGCGGTCAACGCGGTCCTGCCGACGCGCGGTGTCGCCAAGTCCGAGATCGCGGGTTGGTGGGTGATCGGCAGGCTCGTCGCAGGCGCGGGCACCATCTTCGTGGACCGTTCCGCGCTGTCGACCCTGCCGCGCACCGTGGCGGAGATGACAGCGGCCCTGCGGGAGGGCTGGCCGGTCAGCGTATTCGCCGAAGGCACGACACGGTGCGGGCGGCGGCCGGGTCGCTTCGTGACAGCGCCGTTCCAGGCGGCGATCGACAGCGGCGCCGCGGTGCGCCCGCTCGCGCTGCGCTACCGGGTGACAGGCACCGCCGAGACAACCTATCCCGCGATGGTCGGTGACGACTCCGTGGTGTCCTCGGCGCGGCGTATCGCCCGGCTCGCAGGCCTGGTCGTCGAGGTGCGCCTCGGTGAGGAGATCGCAGCAGGGCGCGTGGCCGATCGCCGGCAGCTCGCAGCGCATGCCGAGGCTGCGGTGCGCGGCGCGTGCGGACCAGGCCATGGCGGGAGACGACCAGCTGTCGCCGCGCGTGTAGGAGCGCTCTGCCGGGTGGATCGACCGCCCGGGTGGGGACAGCCGGCACGGTCGATTGGCGCCTCCGGCTATCCTGGAGAGGCGATGACCTATCTCGACCATGCGGCGACCACACCGATGGTGCCGGAAGCCGTCACGGCACTGACCGAGGCCCTGCCCCGCGTCGGCAACGCGTCCTCGCTGCATTCCTCCGGCCGCAGGGCCAGGCGGGTCGTCGAGGAGTCGCGGGAGAGCATCGCGGAGTGCCTCGGCGCGCAGCCGTCCGAGGTGATCCTCACCGGTGGCGGAACGGAGAGCGACAACCTCGCCGTCAAGGGCCTCTACTGGGGCCGCAACGCGCAGGACCCTGCGCGGGTGCGGGTGCTCGCCTCCGAGGTGGAGCATCACGCGGTGCTGGACTCCGTGCAGTGGCTCGCCGAGCACGCCGGTGCCGACGTCACCTGGCTCGGCGTGGATGCCTACGGGCGCGTCTCGCCGGAGACGGTGCGCCACGCGATCGAGGAGAACCCGGACGACGTGTCGTTCGTCACCGTGATGTGGGCGAACAACGAGGTGGGCACCGTCAACCCGATCGGTGAGATCGCGGCGGTCTGCGCCGAGTTCGACATCCCGTTGCACACCGATGCGGTGCAGGCCGTCGGCGAGCTCGACGTCGACTTCGCGGCCAGTGGCGCGGCCGCGCTGACGCTGAGCGGGCACAAGATCGGCGGTCCCTTCGGCATCGGGGCGTTGCTGCTCGGGCGGGACAGCCCGTGCGTTCCGTTGCTGCACGGCGGTGGCCAGGAGCGGGAGGTGCGCTCCGGCACCCTCGACGTGCCGAGCGCGGCAGCGCTGGCTGCCGCCGTGCACGCCGGTACGTCGCGCAGGGAGGAGCACGTGCGCGAGGTGCGCGCGTTACGGGACCGGCTCATCGCAGGCGTGCGCGAGCAGGTGCCCGATGCGGTGCTCAACGGCGCTCCCGTGGACCCATCCGACGGGACGGCTCCCGCACGGCTACCCGGAAACGTGCACCTCACCTTCCCGGGTTGCGAGGGCGACAGCTTGCTCATGCTGCTCGACGCGCGCGGTATCGAGTGCTCGACAGGGTCGGCGTGCACGGCCGGGGTCGCCCAGCCCTCACACGTGCTGCTCGCCATGGGTGCGGACGCGCTGTCGGCACGCGGGTCGCTTCGGTTCTCCCTCGGGCGTACCTCCACCGGTGCCGACGTCGACGCCGTGGTGGCCGAGATCGCCGGCGTGGTGCAGCGGGCACGCAGGGCGGGCGTAGCCGGCGCCCGTACCCTGGAAGGCGACGTTGGGCAGGGTGACGCTCCGGTACACGGCACGCGGCGCGAGGACGTGAGGGTGCGAACATGACGGCAGGACGACGGCAGACGGTGCTCGCCGCGATGAGCGGAGGTGTCGACTCCGCCGTCGCGGCCGCGCGTGCGGTCGATCAGGGCCACGAGGTGGTGGGAGTGCACCTCGCGCTTTCCGCCAAGCCGGGCACACTGCGCAGCGGTGCGCGCGGCTGCTGCACGGTCGAGGACGCAGGCGACGCGCGGCGGGTGGCCGACCTGCTGGGGATCCCGTTCTACGTGTGGGACTTCTCCGAGCGTTTCGCCGAGGACGTGATCGACACGTTCGTCAACGAGTACGCGGCGGGCCGGACCCCGAACCCCTGTGTCACCTGCAACGAGAAGATCAAGTTCGCGGCGCTGCTCGACAAGGCGATGGCGCTCGGCTTCGACGCGGTGTCCACGGGGCACTACGCCCGCCTGTCGTTCGTCGACGGTGTCCCGGAGCTGCGCCGCAGTGCCGACCTCGACAAGGACCAGTCCTACGTGCTGGCATCGCTCACCCCGGATCAGCTGCGTCACTCGATGTTCCCTCTCGGGGACTCGCGCAAGTCCGAGGTGCGGGCCGAGGCGGACCGGCGCGGGCTCGTCGTGGCGGCCAAGCCGGACAGTCACGACATCTGCTTCATCCCGAACGGGGACACGCAGGGGTTCCTGGAGTCGCGGATCGGTGCGAACCCCGGAACGCTCGTGGACGACCGCACCGGGGGCGTGCTCGGCGAGCACTCCGGTGTGCACCAGTTCACCGTCGGCCAGCGCAAGGGCCTCGGTATCGAAGCACCGGCACCGGACGGCAGGCCCCGGTACGTTCTGGACATCGAGCCCGTCTCGGCTACCGTGACCGTCGGCTCGGCAGACCGCCTCGGCGTCACCGAGATCGACGCCGACGGTGCGGTGTGGCCGAGTGAGCGGGAGCTGGTTGGGCCGACGGAGTGCGTCGTACAGGTGCGCGCGCACGGTGGGACCGCACCGGCAGTCGCGGAGTCGGCAGCAGGCAGGATCCGGGTACGCCTCGACACGGAGCTGCACGGTGTAGCACCCGGTCAGACGCTGGTGCTTTACCAGCCCGAGCAGCACGGCGACCTGGTGCTCGGCAGCGGGAAGATCGCCGAGACCAGGGCCTAGTACCCGGCGTCCGGGGCGTCCCCCTCGGCGCCGCGCCGATCCCGGCGCGCAGGACCAACCAGACACGACCCACGCTGGAGCGGCCGAACATGCAGGACTTCCCGTGGCCGGTCGGGGCCGCAACCGCGCTCGGCCCCATGCCCGGCTCCGATATCACCACCTCCGCGGAGCTCGTGCTCGGTGAGCTACCCGAGTTCCCGCACGTTCCCGACCTGCCCGAGCGCGGTGTGGGCGCCGACCCGATCGGCCGGACGGCGGCGCTGCTCACCGATCTCGCCGTCGAGGTGGCGCCGACGGGCTACCGCGTCGCCGCGCGCCCCGGCCGTCACCACAAGCGTGGCGTCGACCTGGTGCACAGGGACATGGACGGTCTCGAGCACGCCGCCGAGCGGGACGGCACGCGTGACGGGCTGCTGAAGACCCAGGTGGCGGGCCCGTGGACGCTGACGGCGAGTATCGAGCTCGCCCGCGGGCACCGCGTGCTGACCGACCACGGCGCGCTGCGCGACTTCACGGGTGCGCTGGTCGACGGTGTGGGAAAACACGTCACGGAGCTGGCGCAGCGTACTGGCAGGCGTGTGGTCGTGCAGCTGGACGAGCCATTGCTGCCGGAGGTTCTGGCGGGGTCGCTTTCCACTCCATCGGGGTACGGGACCGTTCCGTCGGTGCCGGAACCGGAGGTGAAGGCCGTACTGGCGCCGGTCGTCGAGCAGCTGGAGCATGCCACCGGTTCACCCGTCGTGTTGCGATGCGGCGTACCGCGGCCACCGGTGGGCGTGCTACGCGGGACGGGAGCGCAGGTGCTGTCCCTGGACGCGACACAGCTGGCCGGGGCGCCGGGGCGGCTGCTCGACGAGATCGGCGAGGCGTGGGAGGAGGGCACCGTGCTCCTGCTCGGTCTGGTACCGGACACTGCCCCCGCCGAGCGGGTCGACCTGCGGGGTCTGGCCGAGCCTGCGCTGTGGCTGGTCGACCGCCTCGGCTTCAACCGCTCGATCCTGGCCGAGCGCGCCGTGCCCACGCCGGTGCGGGGGCTCGCCGACGCCGACGAGTCATGGGTGCGTCGCGCGCTCTCGTTGACAAGGGACCTGGGTAAGGCCTTCGTCGAGCCACCTCAGGGGTGGTGACCGTCGCGGTGAGCCGTGCCGGGTCCGGCCTGCGACCCGACTTGCGCACACCGGCCCCGGTGCCGCCTGCGAGCGCGTACCGTCATCGATGATGCGATGGTTCCGACGTAGGCAGCGAAGCACACCCACCGACCCCGCCGACACGGAGGTCGTCGACCCGCGTACCCCGTGGCCGCAGCCGGACGGGCCGGAGGCCCCGGACGTCGCTGCGCGCGAGTTCTGGCGCCACTGGGCCGAGCTGCTCCCCGAGATCAGCGCCGCGCTCGGCGAGGGCAAGGTTCAGCGTGTCGAACACAGGTTGTGTGAGCTGGTCGCGGCGCTGCACCCGGACCTGCAGTTCTCCATCGAGCGCGGAGTCCACGCCGTCTACGCCCTCGTGCTGTCCAGCCGCGAGGATCCGGCGGTGCGACCCTACACCGACGCGTGGATCGCGGCGGCCCCGCAGCCCGACGCGATGTGGGAGTACCACGACTCGGTGCCTGCCGTCCCCGACCCGAGCGAGGTCACGATCAACGTCGGCGAGGTCCGCGTGGCGCTCGCCGACGTCCGCGTCGCCGCGCACGTCGATGCCGACGCCGTGGACGTCTCGGTACACCATCCCCTGCTCGGCGAGCTCGACGGGAGCCGGCGCGAGACGATGACGTTCCTGCCGCTGGAGGCGACGCTCGGTGAGCGCCTCGCGGCGCGGTGGTTGCGCAGGGTGGAAGTGGCCGTCTCCGAGCCGGCGAACGCCATGACGCTGCTCGAGTTCCGCACGCTCGTGACCGGACTCGGCGACACCGGTGGGCCACACGGAGACGGTGTCGGTGTGGCGGACTAACCTCGGTTGATGTGAGCGTGCAACAGCAGCGAGACGGGCGGGGCGGGACCGGGTCGGTCCCGGAGGACGTGCGGCGGCGCCACACGGAGCTGGCCGAGGAGATCGATCATCACCGGTTCCGGTACTACGTGCACGACGCGCCGGCGATCAGCGACGGTGAGTTCGACGCGTTGTTCGCCGAGCTGGAGGAGCTCGAACAGCAGTACCCGGATCTGGTCACGGCGGACTCACCGACCCAGAACGTCGGCGGGACGTTCTCCACCGAGTTCACCGCCTATGACCATCTGGAACGCATGCTCAGCCTGGACAACGCGTTCGACCTCGAGGAGCTGACGGCCTGGGTGGAGCGGTTGCACCGGGAGCTGGGCGACGAGGCGGGGTCCGCGCTGAGGTACCTGTGCGAGCTCAAGATCGACGGGCTCGCGGTGAACCTGCTGTACGAGCGGGGCAGGCTGGTGCGTGCCCTGACGCGCGGGGACGGCCGTACCGGTGAGGACGTCACGTTGAACATCCGCACGCTTGACGACGTTCCGGACTCGCTCACCGCGCGGGACGGGTTCGACGTTCCCGAGCAGGTCGAGGTCCGGGGTGAGGTCTTCTTCCGGGTCGAGGAGTTCTCCGAGCTCAACGCCGGGCTCGTCGCCGAGGGCAAGGCACCGTTCGCCAACCCGCGCAACGCTGCCGCGGGCTCGTTGCGCCAGAAGGATCCCCGGGTGACAAGCCGCCGCCCGCTGCGGATGATCTGTCACGGGCTGGGCAGGCGTGTCGGTTTCGAGCCACGGAACCAGTCGGAGGCTTACCAGGCGCTGGCGGCTTGGGGGCTTCCGGTGTCGACACATTCCACGGTGGTGCGGTCGCTCGAGGAGCTCACCGAGCACATCCGGTACTGGGACGAGCACCGGCACGACGCCGAGCACGAGATCGACGGCGTGGTCGTCAAGGTGGACGACGTGTCGCTACAGCGCAGGCTGGGCACGACAGCACGCGCCCCCCGGTGGGCGATCGCCTACAAGTACCCCCCGGAGGAAGCGACGACGACACTGCACGACATCGATGTCAACGTGGGCCGGACCGGGCGGGTGACGCCGTTCGCGGTGATGGAGCCGGTGACGGTCGCGGGCTCGACGGTGTCCATGGCGACGCTGCACAACGCGGGTGAGGTCCGGCGCAAGGGCGTGCTGATCGGCGACCGGGTGGTCATCCGCAAAGCGGGAGACGTCATCCCGGAGGTACTCGGCCCCATCGTCGACGTGCGCACCGGGGGCGAGCGCGAGTTCGTGATGCCGACCGAGTGTCCGGAATGCGGCACGAGACTGCGCCACGAGAAGGAGGGTGACGCGGACATCCGGTGCCCGAACTCGAGGTCGTGCCCGGCACAGCTGCGGGAACGGCTGTTCCATGTCGCCGGGCGGGGAGCGTTCGACATCGAGGTACTGGGATATGAGTCGGCCACCGCTCTGCTGGAGTCGGGTGTGGTCACCGACGAGGGCGACCTGTTCATGCTCGACGAGGACAAGCTGTCCGAGGTGGAGCTGTTCCGCACCAAGTCGGGGGAGCTGTCGGCCAACGGCAAGAAGCTGCTGGCGAACCTCGAGTCGGCCAAGGACTGTCCTCTCTGGAAGGTTCTCGTTGCCTTGTCGATCCGGCACGTCGGCCCGACAGCGGCGCAGGCGCTCGCGCGCGAGTTCTCCTCCATGGAGGCTATCGAGGAGGCGAGCGAGGAAGCCCTCTCCGAGATCGACGGTGTCGGTCCGGCGATCGCCACGGCGGTGCGCGAGTGGTTCTCCGTGGACTGGCACCGCGAGGTCGTCCGGAAGTGGCGGGAAGCGGGCGTACGCATGTCGGAAGAACGCGACGAGTCGATCGAGCGCAACCTGGAAGGGCTGTCGATCGTGGTGACCGGATCGCTGGACTCGTTCACCCGGGAGGAGGCCAAGGAGGCCATCATGGTCCGTGGCGGCAAGGCAGCGGGCTCGGTGTCGAAGAAGACGGCCTTCCTTGTGGCAGGGGACGCGCCGGGGTCCAAGCACGACAAGGCCGTCCAGCTCGGGGTTCCGGTACTGGACGAGGACGGGTTTCGGGTACTGCTCGAGCGCGGACCGGAGGCCGCGCGGTCCGCGGTGGGTGCTGGTGACGATGAGTGACGTCGGCGTCCGCCCGGTACGGCCCG
This sequence comes from Haloechinothrix alba, assembly GCF_900188115.1. Lineage (GTDB taxonomy): Bacteria > Actinomycetota > Actinomycetes > Mycobacteriales > Pseudonocardiaceae > Haloechinothrix > Haloechinothrix alba. Next base: position 92,763 of record NZ_FZNW01000003.1, read on the forward strand.
GGGAGCTCGCCAGGGTCGGTGAGATCACCGTGGCCGCCTATCGCGCCTCCGGTCTCCTGCACGGCGACAGTGACTACGAACACCAGCTTCGGGACGCGGCGCGGCGGGCCGAGCTGGCGGAGTTGCTCGCCGCGGTGGACGGCGACGACGTGGTGCTCGGCTCGGTGACCGTCGCGCGGTACGGCAGCTGGTTCGCACAGGTGGCCGTGCCGGGTGAGCTGGAGTTCCGCATGCTGGCAATCGACCCACAGCACCGCGGGCGCGGTATCGGCGAGCTACTGACGCAGGCCGTGTGCGACCGTGCCGCCGACCTTGGTTGTCACCGTGTGGTGATGTGTGTCGACCGCAGTAACGCGCCTGCCCTACGGCTGTACGAGCGCATGGGGTTCCGGCGGCTACCCGAGCGCGACTGGGCCCCGGTACCCGCCGTGCAGCTGCTCGCCCTCGGCCGTGAGGTGCCTCGCTGACCCACCCCGAGCGCCGGTCCGGCCGCTAGCCTTCGAGTACCACGGCCACGATGCCGGCGAGATGTGCGAGGCGGGCGACCTCGGCGGCGCGGAACATGGGGCCGCCGGGCCGGCCGACCAGGAGTGCGCGGTCCGGTTTGCCGAGGGGGGTGGCGGCCAACTCGGTACCCAGCTCCCGCCAGGTCGGGGGAACCCACTGCTCCTCGGCGTCGAGGATCGTGGCGCGTTCCAACGGCAACCACGGCAGGCCCTGGAGCGGGGTCTCGGGAGCCGCGGTGGACGCGGCCAGCCGCTCGACACCCCCGTTCTGCCACAGGACCAGCGCCCATCCGGAGCGAACGATCCGGGGGACCCCCTCGGCGAGGATCTCCAGACCGGTCCGGGGCGAGGCCGCGATCTCCTCGACCAGCTCCAGCTCCCGGTGGGTGTCGAGCACCCCCGCGTACGGTCGCACCGCGTCGACCTCGACGCCGTCGACGCTCTCCGCGGCCGTGATGAGTGCGTCGGGAAGGCTGCCGGCGGGCAGCTCCACGACCATGTCGTCGACGGCGATTCCCGATGAGCGTTCAACCACGTCGACACTGAGGATGTCCGCGCCGACCATACCGAGCGCCGAGGCCACCGATCCCAGGCTTCCAGGGCTATCCGGGATCTGCACCCGGATCAGGAAGGACAACGCGAACCTCTTCTCCTCTGCTTACCCCAGCCTTGCCGTGGGGCGATGGGCTGGTAGGACATTGTCTCAGACGTACGCTCCCGTCGGGATCCGCCATCTCCGGTAATGCGGTCGTGCGCTCGCCGGTGCGCGTCACGTAGAGTTATGCCCCGGCTCGCCTGCGGTTACCTCGCGGGGTGCGCGGTGCGCGCCGGGACGTCCCGCTCGCGATGCGCGCGACGTATCCGGATGACCGGGCACTAGACTGCGAGGCGCTCCGGGTTGGCGAACGCACCGACCGGTGAGCACGACACCCGACCGACAGTACGTAGACCCCCGGGGGTTGCCCTCGTGTCCCAGATTTCCCGTGACGAGCTCGCCCATCTGGCCAAGCTCGCCAGGCTCGGCGTGAGCGAGGCCGAGCTGGACACCTTCGTCGGCCAGCTCGACGTGATCCTCGACTCGGTGGCCAAGGTCGGCGAGGTGGCCGGCGACGATATCCCGCCGATGTCGCACGCGGCGAACCTGACGAACGTCTTCCGATCCGACGAGATCCGTCCAGGCCTGAGCCAGCAGGAGGCCCTTTCCGGCGCGCCGGCATCGGAGGACGGGCGGTTCTGTGTGCCGCGGATCCTCGGGGAGGAACAGTGATGGACCCGACCACGCGTACGGCGGCCGAGCTGGCCGCCGGCATCCACTCCGGCGAGCTCAGCTCGGTTGAGGTCACCCGCTCCCACCTGGAACGCATCGCCAAGGTCGACTCGGAGATCAACGCGTTCCTGCACGTCGAGACCGAGGGCGCGCTGGCGACCGCGGAGAAGGTGGACGCCGATATCGCGGCAGGCCGCCGGCCGGCCTCCCCGCTGGCAGGCGTGCCCCTCGGGCTCAAGGACGTGCTCACCACCAAGGGCATCCCTACGACCTGCGGGTCGCGCACGTTGGAGGGGTGGATCCCCCCGTACGACGCGACGGTGACGCGCAAGCTTCGCGAGGCCGACGTGGTGGTGCTCGGCAAGACCAACATGGACGAGTTCGCGATGGGGTCCTCCACGGAGAACTCGGCCTACGGCCCGACAAGGAACCCGTGGGACACCACGCGTGTGCCCGGTGGCTCCAGTGGCGGTTCTGCCGCCGCACTCGCGGCGTTCCAGGCTCCGGTGACGGTCGGAACCGACACGGGAGGCTCGGTCCGTCAGCCGGGTGCGTTGACCGGGACGGTCGGGGTGAAGCCGACCTACGGTGGCGTCTCCCGGTACGGCCTCGTGGCGTTCTCCTCCTCCCTCGACCAGGCGGGACCGTGCGCGCGGACCGTGCTCGACGCCGCGCTGCTGCACGAGGTGATCGGCGGGCACGACCCGATGGACTCGACCTCGCTGAACGCTCCTGTCCCTCCCGTGGTCGAGGCCGCTCGCCGGGGCGCTTCCGGAGACCTCAGAGGTCTTCGCGTGGGTGTGGTCACCGAGCTCGGTGGGGAGGGCTACCAGCCGGGCGTGCTGCGGTCGTTCGCCGCTGCCGTCGACACGCTGCGCGAGCTGGGAGCCGAGGTCGCCGAGGTCTCGTGCCCGAACTTCGAGTACGCGCTGTCGGCGTACTACCTGATCGCGCCGAGCGAGTGCTCGTCCAATCTCGCCCGCTTCGACGCGATGCGCTACGGGCTGCGCGTCGCCGACGACGGCACCAACGGCGCCGACGATGTGATGTCGCTGAGCAGGGAGGCGGGCTTCGGCGCCGAGGTGAAGCGGCGCATCATCATCGGCACGTACGCGCTGTCCGCCGGTTACTACGACGCGTACTACGGTTCGGCCCAGAAGGTGCGTTCGCTCGTCACAAGGGACTTCGACGCCGCGTACGACCAGGTGGACGTGCTGGTGTCACCGACGGCGCCGACGACGGCGTTCCGGGTCGGGGAGCGAGTGGACGATCCGATGTCGATGTATCGCGCTGACCTGTGCACGATTCCTACGAACCTCGCCGGCACCGCCGCCATGAGCGTGCCGAGCGGACTGTCCGACGAGGACGGACTTCCCGTCGGACTGCAGATAATGGCGCCAGCGCTCGCCGACGACCGGATGTACGAGGTGGGTGCGGCGTACGAGCGCGCACGCGACGCGGCTGCGGGCGGCGCGCTGGCCGACCGGATCCCGGAGCTGTGAGGCAGTCGTGACGACGAAGACGGAGACGATGGACTACGACGAGGTTCTCGAGCGATTCGACCCGGTGCTTGGCCTCGAGGTACATGTCGAGCTGTCCACGCGGACGAAGATGTTCTGCGGCTGCCCGAACGCCTTCGGCGGGGAGCCCAACACACACGTGTGCCCCACCTGTCTCGGGCTGCCGGGTGCGCTGCCTGTGGTCAACGGCAGTGCGGTGGAGTCGGCGATCCGGATCGGTCTGGGACTCAACTGCGAGATCGCCGGGTGGTGCCGGTTCGCGCGGAAGAACTACTTCTACCCGGACATGCCCAAGAACTTCCAGACGTCGCAGTACGACGAGCCGATCGCCTTCGACGGGTACCTCGATGTCGAGCTCGGCGACGGAGAGACCGTCCGGGTCGGTATCGAGCGTGCGCACATGGAGGAGGACACCGGCAAGTCGCTGCACGTCGGTGGTGCGACCGGCCGCATTCACGGTGCCGACTACTCGCTGCTGGACTACAACCGGGCGGGTGTGCCGCTGATCGAGATCGTGACGAAGCCGATCACCGGTGCCGGCAGGCGTGCCCCTGAGGTGGCGCGCGCCTACGTGACGGCGCTGCGGGACTTGCTGCGCGCGATGGGCGTCTCGGATGTCCGGATGGACCAGGGGTCGTTGCGCTGCGATGCGAACGTCTCGCTGTCGCCGAAGGGAGACGAGGCTTTCGGTACCCGCTCCGAGACCAAGAACGTGAACTCGTTGCGCAGCGTGGAGCGTGCGGTGCGCTACGAGATGACCCGGCAGGCGACCCTGCTGTCCCGTGGTGAGCGGGTGGTTCAGGAGACCAGGCACTTCCAGGAGGCCGACGGCACGACATCGGCGGGCCGGCCCAAGGAGACGTCCGAGGACTACCGTTACTTCCCCGAGCCCGACCTGGTGCCGATCGCGCCGAGCAGCGCCTGGGTCGAGGAGCTGCGGAGCACGCTTCCCGAGCTTCCCTGGGAGCGGAGACGGCGCATCCAGCAGGAATGGCAGCTGACCGACGAGGAGTTGCGGGACCTGGTCAACACCGGCGCGGCAGACGTGGTCGCTGCCACCGTGGACGCGGGGGCGCCGGTCGACGACGCGCGCAGCTGGTGGGTGCAGTTCCTGACCGAGCAGGCCAACTCGCGTGGCGTCGACCTCGCCGACCTTCCCGTCACCCCTGCCCAGGTGGCTCGCGTGATCGCTCTGATCAGCGAGGGCACCTTGACCAACAAGCTGGGGCGGGAGGTCGTTCTCGGCGTGCTCGCGGGCGAAGGTGACCCGGACGAGGTGATCGCCTCCCGCGGGCTCGAGGTGGTCTCCGACGACTCGGCGCTGACCGCGGCGATCGATGAGGCGCTTGCCGCACAACCGGATGTCGTGGAGAAGATCCGGGGCGGCAAGGTCCAGGCCGCGGGCGCGATCGTCGGCGCGGTCATGAAGGCGACCCAGGGCCAGGCCGATGCCAAGCGGGTACGCGAGCTGATCCTGCAACGCTGCGGCGCCGAGTAACGCCCCAGGGGCCCACCACTCGGGGGTCGGCGCGGTCAGTCGGCGCCGCCGGAGCCTGCCTCCGGGCGCAGCAGCAGGACGACCCGGTCGTCGCTGGACACGGGGTCGCCGCCTGCCTTGTTCACGGTCCCGGCCACGGCGACTTCCTTGCTGATCACGTCCACGTCGGCGATCCGGCCGTAGCCGTTCCCGTCCTGCCGAGTGTCACTGACCTGCGGCTCCGCGGTGATGACGCCGTCCTCGTCGATCGGCATGGACTGGATGCTGCCCGTATTCGATGTGGTCACCATGAGCAGGTCCGACCAGTCGGCGCACCCGGCCACGCCCGGCCGGTCCTCCCATGTCCACGCGGGCGCGGACAGGTCCTCGCCGGGTTCGATCCGGTACAGCCTGTCGACACTGCCCCCCTGGTCGGTGACCCAGGAGCGGGTCCCGTCCTGCGAGGCGCACAGCCCGCCCGGAGAGTGCAGCCCGCCCGCGATGACCGGCGAGTCCGGTTCCGGGTTGCCCTCGGCCGCGTCCCCCGAGCGGTCGATACGGAGTACCTTGCCGGCCAGCGAGTCGGGATCCTCGGCCGCGTCGGGATCCCCTCCGTCGCCGGTGGCGACGAGCAGCGTCCCGTCTCCGCCGTGGCCGAGCGCGCCCGCGTTGCCGGAATCGCCCTTGGGAATGCCCGTCAGCACCGGTGTCGCGTCGCCGTCCTCGGCGAACCGCACGACGCGGTTGTCCTCCTCCGTGCTGATGTATGCGTAGACGAGCCGGTCCTCGTGGTAGGTGGGCGACAGCGCCAGCCCGGTCAGCCCGCCGTCGCCGGTGGCATCGACCTCGAGGGAGGCGAACTCGCGCGGGTCGGCGCCCTCGACGGCAGCGTGCACGGTGCCCGACTCCCGCTCGCCCGCGAGCGCGCCGATCTCCGTGCCGTGCGGCGGCAGCGCGGCGACCGCACCGACAGGGCCGAGGCAGGTCGCGATGACGGCGGGGTCGTGGTCGGTGCACCCGTCGGGTGGCGGAATGGGCTCCCGCGTCCGTTCCGGAGCGTCCGGTTCCCGCTCACCCCCCACTTCCGGGAGGTCCGGTTGCGGCCCGCGCTCCGGTGTGAGCTCGGCCGTCGGTTGCCAGTCGCCACTCGCGCTCGTCGAGTCGTCGAACGTGGCGCAGGACGCCAGCACCAGCGAGCCCGACGCGGTGAGCGCGATCAGCAGCGTTCGCGTGCTTGGACGGCCGGTGAGGGTGCGCACAAGGGCAGAGGATAGGCGCATCGGCGTGAACGTCACGTAATACGGCTCCGGTCGTGACCGGCGCAGACGGGCACGGCTCAGTGCGAGGGTGAGTGGTGGTCGTCACCGACCCTGCGCCTGCGCATGATCCGGCGCCGCTCACGGGCCGTCATGCCGCCGAAGACCCCGTGATCCAGCCTGTTGTCCAGTGCGAAGTCCAGGCACTCGGACCGAACCGGGCAGCTCGCGCAGATGGCTTTCGCCTGAGCCACCTGTGCGGAGTCCGGCACGTCCTCGGTGATCGGGAAGAACACCTCGGGGTCGGAGTCCCTGCAGGCGGCACGCTGCCGCCAGTCGTATACTGCTCGTTCCATGTCGTGCCGCCTCCTTCCGTCAGGCACGTGCGTAGCTCGGGTGCTGTCCACCCGGTGATGACGGTGAGCCGACGGGTCGCTCGCGGTCCGGCAACCACGCTGGACCGGGACGCGTCGCACTCGGGTCCGATTCGGTGACTGCGTGCGTTCACGGCATGTCACCGCAGGCACCGGTCCCGCACAACACATGAGCCCCGGCCGGTATTCCATACGAGCGCGAGCTCGTGCGATCGCCCGATTCCGGGCCGGCGGGCCGGGCGGCCTCCGGTTGCGGGAGTGGCTCAGTGCTCCCCGGTCTCGCGCCGTTCCGTCGGGTCGTCGATACGGCCACCGCTGACGCTGGACAGCACGGGAAGGTGCCGGGTGCGAACCGCGGGCAGTGCTACCTCGGTGCCGTCCCCGAGCACGGCACGGACCTTGGACTTGCCGGTCAGGGTCAGGCCGCTGAGGTCGTCCCAGGCCAGCGAGCGGGTCCGGAACACGGTCCGTACCACCAGTCCCGAGGTGTCCACGACGGTCTCGGTGCGCAGCAGCCACACGATGAACCCGACCGGCACCGCGTAGAGCACCGACAGCACGGGAAGCGCGAGGGCCATCGGGGTGACGCAGAGGATGACCAGCAGCGGCACCAGGACGGCGGTCTTGGGCACACGGATGAGGGCGCGTGGCTGCCGCTGGGCCGCCGTCCCCGGAGCGGCTGACGATGCCGCTGACGACGCCGCTGGGACCGCCGCTGGGGACGTCTCGTCGTTGTCGGTCACGGTGGTCATGGTCTCGCGTGCGACCGTGGGTGTCATGTCCGGGGTGGCCACTCGCCCGGTTGCCGGTGCCGGGGCACGCTGGTGCGCGCGCCCGTCATGCCCAGTATCTGGGAAGTCGGTCCCGCCAAGTTGACACCCTGACCGGTCTGCGACTAACGTGCGTGCCATGCAGCAGCTAGTTGAGCTCGTAGTAATTTCCTTGCGCGTCAGCATGGCGTGAGGGCGACTACAAGCCATCCACTGCTGACGCGCAACCCTCGTTCGACCGTTCGGTCGGCGGGGGTTTTTTCGTGCGGTGAGCGAGTGTACTCCAGGGGTGGTGCCATGATGCGGGCAATGAACCGGGAGCACGCGCGGCACCGAACCGTGACGGCACCGACAATGGGTTACACCGGCGTACACCCCGACTCGCGAATGAGCGCACTATGACCGTTCCCGACCCAGCGACCGACGAGGCAGAACCGATGACAAGCGCCACATCGAGAGCGAGCTCGCAGCCACGGCCGACGCATCCGGCGCCGCACGGCAAGCTCGATTCGCGTCCGAAGCCGGCACCTCCCGCGGGGACCCCCGTCCGGGTGACAGGTGCGCAGGCGCTCGTACGGTCCCTCGAGTCTCTCGGTGCCGAGGTCGTCTTCGGCATTCCCGGCGGGACGATCCTGCCCGCCTACGACCCGTTGCTGGACTCCACCAAGGTCCGGCACGTGCTCGTCCGGCACGAGCAGGGCGCTGGTCACGCCGCGACCGGCTACGCGCAGGCCACCGGCAAGGTGGGCGTGTGCATGGCGACGTCCGGACCCGGTGCGACCAACCTGGTCACACCCATCGCCGACGCGCATATGGACTCCGTGCCGATGGTGGCCATCACCGGCCAGCAGACGCGCGCACTGATCGGGTCGGACGCGTTCCAGGAAGCCGACATCTGCGGTATCACGATGCCGATCACCAAGCACAACTTCCTGGTCACCGAGCCTGCCGACATCCCGCAGGCGATCGCGGAGGCGTTCCATCTCGCGCGCACGGGCAGGCCGGGACCGGTGCTGGTCGACATCCCGAAGGACGTGCTGCAGGAGACGACGTCCTACGCGTGGCCCCCCGAGATGCACCTGCCGGGTTACCGGCCCACATTGCGCCCGCACGGCAAGCAGGTCCGCGAGGCCGCCAAGCTGATGACGACCTCCCGTCGCCCCGTCCTCTACGTCGGCGGTGGCGTCATCAAGTCCGAGGCTTCCGCCGAGCTCGCCGAGCTGGCCGAGCTGACCGGCATCCCTGTGGTCACCACGTTGATGGCGCGCGGGGCCTTCCCCGACTCGCATCCCCAGCACCTCGGTATGCCGGGGATGCACGGCACCGTCGCGGCCGTGGCCGCCATGCAGCGTTCCGATCTGCTGATCTCGCTCGGCGCGCGGTTCGACGACCGGGTCACCGGGCAGCTGTCCACCTTCGCGCAGGACGCCACCGTTGTGCACGCCGACATCGACCCGGCGGAGATCTCCAAGAACCGTAAGGCCGACGTGCCGATCGTCGGCGACTGCCGCGAGATCATCTCGGAGCTGATCAGCGAGGTGCGGGCCGAGATCGACGAGTCCGGCCGCCCCGACTTCGACGCCTGGTGGACCCAGGTGGGCTCGTGGCGGGACACGTACCCACCCGGCTACGAATGGCCGTCGGACGGGACGCTGTCCCCGCAGTACGTGATCGAGCGGCTGGGTAAGCTGGCCGGGCCGGACGCGATCTACACCGCGGGAGTCGGCCAGCACCAGATGTGGGCCGCGCAGTTCATCGGTTACGAGCGCCCGAACACGTGGATCAACTCCGGTGGGCTCGGCACGATGGGCTTCGCCGTCCCGGCGGCGATGGGGGCGCAGTTCGCGTTCCCCGACCGGCCGGTCTGGGCCATCGACGGTGACGGGTGTTTCCAGATGACCTGTCAGGAGCTGGCGACCTGTGCCATCGAGGGAGCGCCCATCAAGGTTGCGCTGATCAACAACGGCAACCTCGGCATGGTGCGTCAGTGGCAGAACCTCTTTTATGCCGAGCGCTACTCCAACACCGATCTCGGTACGCACATGCACCGGATCCCGGACTTCACGCTGCTGGCGGAGTCGATGGGGTGCGCGGGCCTGCGGTGCGACACGCAGGAAGGAGTCGACACGGTCATCCAGCGTGCGATGGAGATCAACGACCGCCCCGTCGTCATCGATTTCCTCGTCGGCAAGGATGCCCAGGTGTGGCCGATGGTCGCCGCGGGAACCGGTAACGACGAGATCATGGCCGCGCGTGGCATCCGCCCGCTGTTCGACGACGACGAGGTCTGACGGGAGCCGAGTACATGAGTACACACACTCTCAGCGTGCTGGTGGAGAACAAGCCGGGTGTGCTCGCGCGCGTGGCCGGCCTGTTCTCCCGGCGTGGGTTCAACATCGACTCGCTGGCGGTCGGGCCGACCGAGAACCCGGAGATCTCCAGGATGACGATCGTCGTCGCCGTGGAGGAGCTCCCGCTGGAGCAGGTGACCAAGCAGCTCAACAAGCTGGTGAACGTCATCAAGATCGTCGAGCTCGAGGAGCCGAGCTCGGTGCAGCGGGAGCTGCTGCTGGCCAAGATCCGCGCCGACGCGACGGTGCGCAGCCAGGTCCTGGAGATCGTGGACCTGTTCCGCGCGAAGGTGGTCGACGTGTCCCCTGAAGCGGTCACCATCGAGGCGACGGGGCCGGTGGACAAGATCAATGCGCTGCTGCGCATGCTGGAGCCGTACGGTATCCGCGAGCTGGTGCAGTCCGGGATGGTCGCGGTCGGCAGGGGACCGCGTTCGATCACCGGTACGTCCACCCGCTGAACGACCCGAAGCTCCGGTCCGGGTGCCACCGGAACGCAGCAGTGCACCGGCGGCCGCTACCCCTTCGGGGGCACGTCCTCCGGGCGGGACCAGGAACGACCGCTGGACGAGACGACAGAACGCACGAACGAAAGGAAGTTGGCAGCCCTCATGTCAGTCGAAATGTTCTACGATGACGACGCCGACCTCGGCCTGATCCAGGCGCGCAAGGTGGCGATCATCGGGTATGGAAGCCAGGGGCACGCGCACGCGCTGAGCCTGCGCGACTCCGGGGTCGATGTACGCGTCGGGCTGCCGGAGTCGTCGAAGTCCCGGACCAAGGCTGCCGACGAGGGGCTCCGGGTGGTCACGCCCGCCGAGGCCGCGCAGGAAGCGGACCTCATCATGATCCTCGCGCCGGACACCGCGCAGCGCAGCATCTACGCCAACGACATCGCGCCGCACCTGCGTTCGGGTGACGCGCTGTACTTCGGGCACGGCTTCAACATCCGGTACGGCCTGATCCAGCCGCCCGCCGACGTCGACGTGGCGATGGTCGCGCCGAAGGGGCCAGGGCACCTGGTGCGCCGCCAGTTCGTCGACGGCAGGGGCGTGCCCTGCCTCATCGCTGTGGAGCAGGACCCCAGCGGCAGCGCGCAGGCGCTCGCGCTGTCCTACGCCAAGGGGATCGGCGGTGCGCGGGCCGGGGTCATCAGGACCACCTTCGCCGAGGAGACCGAGACCGACCTCTTCGGTGAGCAGGCCGTGCTGTGCGGCGGCACCAGCGCGCTGATCCAGAACGCGTTCGAGGTACTGACCGAGGCAGGCTACGCCCCGGAGATCGCCTACTTCGAGGTGCTGCACGAGCTCAAGCTGATCGTGGACCTGATGTACGAGGGGGGCATCGCCGGCCAGCGCTACTCGGTCTCCGACACCGCTACCTACGGCGACCTCACGCGCGGACCGCGGGTGATCACCCCGGCGGTCAAGGAGGAGATGCGCAAGGTCCTCGCCGAGGTGCAGGACGGCTCGTTCGCCAGGGAGTGGGTCGCAGAGGACGAGGCGGGTCGCCCGAACTACACGAAGCTGGAGCAGGAAGGCGCGAGTCACCCGATCGAGGAGGTCGGCAGCAGGCTGCGCAAGCTCATGGCCTGGGTGCGCTGAACAGGCGCCAGGCATGCCGGTGCGTGGTGCGCGCTCAGCAGGGCGTACGCGCGAAGGCGCACGTCACGGTACGCGCGCACCGCGCACCGGAGGGCTCGCTAGGGTGGTGCCATGAGTCAGGAGCAGCAAGCCGCCGGTGACGGCATCGAGGAGCCGTTCGACGACAAGGCACACATCCGCGACGAGATCGACCTCAGCAACGCCGAGTGGCAGCGTCCACTCCCGGAGGGTGTCGACCCGGACGAGCTGGAAGACGCGGTCGAGATCGCGTTCGTGCCGCACACCGATGGGGTCACCTACGTGGCGATGCGACAGGCCTCCGAGCCGGACGGCACGATCCTGGTGTTCACTCCCAGTGAGTGGGAAGCCTTCGTGCTCGGGGCCAAGGACGGGGAGTTCGACGAGCCCTGGTAGCAGGCGCAGCGCCTGACGCTCTGAGCGGCTCGTCATCGCTGGTCAGCGTGTTGCCAGTAGGGTGATCGGGGGCATATCCCGTGGTGTGTTCACCCACATCGCGGTGTCGGCCCTCGATGGATCGGTGGCTCGCCGATAGACTCTTGCCGGTTGGCGTTCCGTCGACGTAACCCAACACCGCGCGGTAGGCATGGTGGGCGCGCCTGCGCCGCAGTCATCCACTGCACGGGCTGTCGCCCGCTGACACCGCCCGCGCGATCTCCTTAGTCCCAACAGACCGGAGGCACTTTGTGACCGCTTCAAGCCGTCCCGTTGTCCTGCTCGCCGAGAAGCTCGCACCGTCCGTCATGGATGCGTTCGGCGATGAGGTCGAGATCCGTCACGTGGACGGAACCGACCGCGCCGCGTTGCTGGAAGCTGTTGCCGACGCAGACGCGCTTGTTGTCCGCTCGGCCACCCAGGTCGACGCCGAGGTGCTGACCGCGGGGAAGAAGCTGACCGTCGTCGGCCGCGCCGGCGTGGGGCTCGACAACGTCGAGGTCCCCGCGGCCACCGAGCGTGGCGTGCTTGTCGTCAACGCGCCGACCTCGAACATCGTCTCCGCGGCCGAGCACGCGGTTGCGCTCCTGCTGTCGGTGGTGCGCAGGGTCCCTGCCGCCGACCAGAGCCTGCGCGGTGGTGAGTGGAAGCGCAGCTCCTACACCGGCGTCGAGCTCAACGGCAAGACCGTCGGCGTCGTCGGCCTCGGCAAGATCGGCCAGCTCTTCGCGCAGCGTGTCGCGGCGTTCGGCACCACGCTGATCGCCTACGACCCCTACGCCACGGCAGCACGTGCCGCCCAGCTCGGGGTCGAGCTGGTCAGCCTCGACGAGCTGCTGCAGCGTTCGGACATCATCTCGATCCACCTGCCCAAGACGCCGGAGACAGCCGGTCTGATCGATGCCGACGCCCTTGCCAAGGTCAAGCAGGGCGCGATCGTCATCAACGCCGCCCGTGGCGGGCTCGTCGACGAGCAGGCGCTGGCCGATGCCGTCAAGGAAGGCCGTGTCGGCGGTGCAGGCGTGGATGTGTTCGTGACGGAGCCGACGACCGAGAGCCCGCTGTTCGGTCTGCCGAACGTCGTGGTGACCCCGCATCTGGGCGCCTCGACCAGTGAGGCTCAGGACAGGGCGGGTACCGACGTCGCCCACTCGGTGCGGCTCGCACTGCGCGGTGACTTCGTGCCGGACGCGGTCAATGTCGCGGGTGGTGGCGCGGTCAGCGACGAGGTGCGACCGTACCTGCCACTGACCCAGAAGCTGGGTATCGTGCTTTCGGCCTTCAGCGACAAGGCGCCGACCTCGGTGCAGGTCGTTGTCAGCGGGGAGCTGTCCAGCGAGGACGTCGACGTGCTGCCGCTGGCCGCGCTGCGTGGCGTGTTCGACGGCGTGGTCGAGGACCAGGTCACCTTCGTCAACGCCCCCCGGTTGGCCGAGGAGCTCGGTGTCCAGTTCGAGGTCACCACACAGAGCGAGAGCGAGATCTACCGCAGTGAGGTCACGGTGCGCGCGGTGCACGCGGACGGGACCACGCTGTCGGTGTCGGGTGCGATCACCGGGCTCGACGAGGTGGAGAAGCTCGTCGAGGTCAACGGCAGGCACTTCGACATCCGTGCCGAGGGCCACATGCTGCTGCTGGAGTACCCGGACCGGCCCGGCGTGCTCGGCAGGATCGGCACGCTGCTCGGCGAGGCCGGGGTGAACATCGAGACCGCCCAGGTCAGCCAGACCGCCGAAGGCACGAGTGCCGTGCTGCTGATGCGCGTGGACCGGACCGTGGATACCAGCGTGCTCGAGCCGATCGGTGCCGCGGTCGGTGCGCGTACGGTGCGCTCCGTCACGTTCGACTGACCGGCGACGGGCCCAGCGAACCGGGCCAGCGAACCGGCCCGGCGAACCGGCCCGGCGAACCGGCCCGGCGAACCGGCCGGAATGCCGGAACGGCGTAGTCGGATCGACGTTCGGCGCGCCAGGCCGGTGCCGTGCCACGGGCCCGGCACCGGCCTGGCAGCCACCTGCGCCCACGAGCGGGTGAGGCACGGTGAGCCGAATCAGACACAAGGGTGGTCTGCTTACGCGTATCCTTTCTACGCAGGGTAGCCTGCTGTGTCTGGGGAGCCTGTGACACAGCGGAATCCTGACTAGACGGAGGTGTTGGATGCGGCTCGCGGTGATCCCGGGTGACGGGATCGGTCCCGAGGTCGTGACAGAGGCGCTCAAGGTGCTTGCCGAGGTCACACCGGCAGCGTCGGACCTGGACATCACCAACTACGATCTCGGTGCCGCTCGATGGCACTCGACGGGCGAGCTGTTGCCCGAGTCGGTCATCGGTGAGCTCCGTCAGCACGACGCGATCCTGCTCGGCGCGGTCGGCGACCCCTCGGTGCCGAGCGGCATCCTGGAACGCGGCCTGCTGCTCCGGCTGCGTTTCGAGCTGGATCACCACGTCAACCTCCGTCCGGCGCGCCTGTACCCGGGCGTGCAGGGTCCACTGGCCACCCAGAGCGAGATCGACATGGTCGTCGTGCGGGAGGGAACCGAGGGCCCGTACGCGGGCAACGGTGGGATCCTCCGCAAGGACACCGAGCACGAGATCGCCACAGAGGTGAGCTTGAACACCGCGTTCGGGATCAAGCGGGTCGTCGCCGACGCGTTCGCCCGCGCCCAGCAGCGGCCGCGTAAGCACGTCACGCTGGTGCACAAGACCAACGTGCTGGAACACGCGGGTTCGTTGTGGTCACGGGTGGTCGAGGAGGCCTCGATGCGGCACCCCGACGTCACCGTGGACTACCTGCATGTGGATGCGGCGACGATCCACCTGGTCACCGACCCGTCCAGGTTCGACGTCGTGGTCACCGACAACCTCTTCGGCGACATCATCACCGATATCGCCGCGGCGGTCACCGGCGGGATCGGCCTGGCAGCCAGCGGCAACCTGGACGTCACGCGGGCGAACCCGAGCATGTTCGAGCCGGTGCACGGCAGCGCCCCGGACATCGCGGGCCAGGGCGCGGCCGATCCGACCGCGACGGTGCTGTCCTTGTCGCTGCTGCTCGACCACCTCGGACACACCGAGGCTGCGCGCCGCATCGAGGCGTCCGTCGCCTTCGACCTTGCGACTCGCGACCACTCCTCGCCCGGTGCGACGCAGGCGATCGGGGACCGGCTGGCCGCGCTGGTCTCGTCCAACACCCGGCACGAGGTGTGATCCGCAACCGCGTTTGGCTGCACGGGTCCCGTGTGGCATGATGCCGGTATGGCTCGTACGATCGCCATTATTATTCCTCAGCGCGCCGAGTAGGTGCTCCCGAAGCAGGAGACCCCGGCGCGCAGACCTCTCGCATTCGCGAGGGGTCCTTTTTATTGGTCGAGCGCCATGCCCACATTGATGCCCACATTGATCCCGCCCCCGGGTCCGCCCCGAGTTGCGAGTACATACACAGGAGTAACGCGTGAACCGTTCCGAACCCGCAGATACGCCGCTCGGCGATGGCTTCCACGTCTACGACACGACGCTGCGTGACGGGGCGCAGCGGGAAGGCATCGCGTACTCGGTCGCCGACAAGCTCACCGTGGCCCGGTTGCTCGACGAGCTCGGGGTGGGGTTCGTCGAAGGCGGCTGGCCCGGCGCGTTACCCAAGGACACCGAGTTCTTCCAGCGCGCGACGTCCGGAGAGCTGCCCCTCAAGCACGCCGCTCTCGTGGCATTCGGGTCCACGAGGAAGGCCGGCGCCACGGCTGACAGGGACAAGCAGGTGCGGGCGCTGCTCGACTCCCGCGCGCCGGTGGTGACGCTGGTCGCGAAGTCGGACAGGCGGCACATCGAACGCGCGCTGGGTGTGGATGTCGACACGGCGTGCGCGATGGTGCGGGACACCGTCTCGTTCCTGGTGGGCGAGGGGCGACGCGTCTTTCTCGACGCGGAGCACTTCTTCGACGGTTACGCCTACGACCCCGACACCGCGTTGCGTGTGCTCACCGCGGCAGGCGAGGGCGGTGCCGATGTGGTTGTGCTGTGCGACACCAACGGTGGCCAGCTCCCGCTGCAGCTGGCAGCGACCGTCGAGGAGGTGGGTGCGCGCACCGGGCTGCGCCTGGGTATCCATTGCCAGGACGACACCTCGTGTGCGGTGGCCAACACCATCGCCGCCGTGCAGTCCGGGGCCACGCACGTGCAGTGCACCGCGAACGGTTACGGCGAGCGGGCGGGCAACGCGGACCTGTTCGCGGTACTTGGCAACCTGGTGACCAAACTGGAGATGGACGTCCTGCCGCCCGGCGGGGCCGCGGAGCTGACGCGCGTCTCGCACGCGCTCGCGGAGATGGCCAACATCGCGCCGGACGCGCATCAGGCATATGTCGGAGCGTCGGCGTTCGCGCACAAGGCGGGACTGCACGCGAGCGCGATCAAGGTGGACCCGCTGCTGTACAACCACATCGACCCGCCGGTGGTCGGCAACGATATGCGGGTGCTGGTCACGGAGATGGCAGGCAGGGCGAGCCTGGAGCTCAAGGGGCGCGAGCTCGGCGTGGACCTCACCGAGCGTCCCGAAGCGTTGACCTCGGCAGTGGACAGGGTGAAGACACTGGAGTCGCAGGGCTGGTCGTTCGAGGCCGCCGATGCCTCCCTCGAGCTGATGCTGCGGCGCGTGATCGACAGCGAGGGCGAGCCGGTCTCCGGCGAGGGGTTCCTTCCCGAGGGGCCGTTCGAGCTCGAGTCGTACCGCGTCGTCCTCGATCACCGCCCGGACGGGGAAGTGATCTCCGAGGCCACCGTGAAGGTCCAGGTCTCCGGCGAGCGGGTGATCGCCACCGCGGAGGGCAACGGGCCCGTGCACGCGCTGGACGCGGCACTGCGCAAGGCGCTGTCGCCGTACCTGGAGTGGCTGGACAGTGTCGACCTGACCGACTACAAGGTCCGGATCCTCACCCCGGGCGCCGAGACCCCCTCGATGCAGGGGCATCCCGGTACCGACGCCGTGACGAGGGTGCTCATCGAGAGCACGGACGGCGAGAAGGAATGGACCACGGTGGGCGTGCACGAGAACATCGTCGAGGCGAGCTGGATGGCGCTGTGTGACGCGCTCGTGCACAAGAGCATGCGCGTGTCCCCGGGCAGCGACGGACATCGAGGGACGTGACCGGTCACAACCTGCGTCGATTAGGCTCGCGACTATGCGACTAGCTCGAATCGCCCACCCGGACGGTGTCGCGTTCGCCTCACTCGACGGCGACGTCGACGGGGGCAGCGCCACCGTGCACGAGATCGCCGAGCACCCGTTCGGCACCCCCAACCACACCGGCCGTAGCTGGCCGTACGACGAGGTGCGGCTGCTCGCACCGATCCTGCCCACGAAGATCATCGCGGTGGGCAAGAACTACGCCGAGCATGCCGCCGAGTTCGACAGCGAGGTGCCCGAGACGCCGGTGATCTTCATGAAGCCGAACACCAGCGTGACCGGCCCCGGCGCTCCGATCAAGCTTCCGGCGAGCTCCACGCGGGTCGACTTCGAAGGCGAGCTCGCCGTCGTGATCGGACAACCGATCCGCAACGTACCGGCGAGTAAGGCGCCCGCGGCGATACGCGGCTACACGATCGCCAACGATGTCACCGCACGCGACCAGCAGCGCGCCGACGGGCAGTGGACCCGGGCGAAGGGCTACGACTCGTTCTGCCCGCTCGGGCCGTGGATCGAGACCGATGTCGACCCGGCCGACCTGGAGATCCGGACCGACGTGGACGGCGAGGTCAAGCAGGACTCGCACACCGCAAAGATGGTGCACACCGTGCCGGAGCTGGTGCAGTTCGTCTCGCACGTGATGACCCTGCTACCGGGCGACGTGATCCTCACCGGCACACCGGAGGGCGTCGGACCCATCACCGAGGGTCAGTCCGTCTCGATCACGGTCGACGGCATCGGTACCCTGACCAACCCGGTACAAGCGGCGTGACCCGTCCCGCTCGGCCGACCCACTTCGTGTCCGGCGTCCCGGCATGCCGTGTCGGGCGTCCGGGCACCCTGAGTTGGGCGGTGACGGGTGCTCGAGGGCCGAGACAGGGTGTCACAGCGCCCGACACGCCGGGGCCATTAGGCTGAAGGGGCTATGACAGAGACCATGACCGTACGCGCTCGTTTCTGCCCGTCACCGACCGGTGCCCCGCACGTCGGGTTGATCCGCACGGCCCTGTTCAACTGGGCCTTCGCCCGCCACAACGGCGGCACTCTCGTCTTCCGGGTCGAGGACACCGACGCGTCCAGGGACTCCGAGGAGTCGTACCGGGCGCTGCTCGACGCGCTCAACTGGCTGGGCATCGACTGGGACGAGGGTCCGGATGTCGGCGGCGCGTACGGTCCGTACCGGCAGAGCGAGCGCGGCGAGATCTACGCCGACATCGCCAGGCGCCTGCTGGATGCCGGTGAGCTCTACGAGTCGTTCTCCACCACCGAGGAGGTCGCCGAGCGCAGGCGGGCTGCCGGCCAGGACCCGCAGCTCGGCTACGACAACGCCGACCGTGACATCACCGAGGAGCGCAAGGCCGAGCTCCGCGCGCAGGGGCGGAGCCCGGTACTGCGGCTCCGGATGCCCGGCCGGGACCTGACCTGGCACGACCTGGTGCGCGGGGAGATCACCTTCCAGGCGGGCACGGTCCCCGACCCTGTGCTGGTGCGCGGCAACGGCGACCCGCTCTACACCCTGACCAACCCGGTCGACGACGCACTCATGCGGATCACGCACGTGCTGCGCGGTGAGGACCTGCTGCCGTCCACACCGAGGCAGATCGCGCTCTACGAGGCGCTCTGCAGGATCGGGGTGATCGAGGATGTGCCCGCGTTCGGCCACCTGCCGTACGTGATGGGCGAGGGCAACAAGAAGCTGTCCAAACGGGATCCGCAGTCGAACGTGTTCCACCACCGTGAGCGCGGCTTCATCCCGGAGGGCCTGCTCAACTACCTCGCCCTTCTCGGCTGGTCCATCGCCGATGATCGGGACGTGTTCACCGTCTCGGAGCTGGTCGGCGCCTTCGAGATCGGTCAGGTCAGTGCCAACCCGGCCCGATTCGACGTCAAGAAGGCCGAGTCCATCAACGGCACGCACGTCCGTGCGCTGGACACCGAGGACTTCACCGAGCGGGTCGTTCCCTACCTGACCGCGGCGGGAGTGCTACCGGGGGAGCCGTCGCACGACCAGCTGGCGACGCTGCGGGCCATCGCACCGATGGTCCAGGAGCGAGTCGCGGTCCTGTCCGAGGCGGCGCCGCTCGTCGACTTCCTGTTCGTCGACGAGCAGGACTTCGCTCCGGAGGAAGCGGCGGTGACCAAGGCGCTCAATCCAGATGTGGGCCCGGCCCTCGACGCGGCGGTATCGGCACTGGAGGCGTTGGACAGCTGGGACGCCGAGTCGATCGAGAGCGCGCTCAAGGGTGTTCTCGTCGAGGAGCTCGGCTGGAAACCACGAAAGGCGTTCACACCTATCCGCGTCGCTGTGACCGGACGAACAGTCTCGCCGCCGCTGTTCGAGTCGATGGAGATTCTGGGCCGTGAACGCGCGCTGCGCAGGGTCGACAAGGCTCGCGAGCTGACCGTCGCCGCCGACGCTTGACCGAACCAGTAGCCGACGTCACCTCGTTGGCCGAATCGGCGAAGGGCCTGGGCCCACTAGTCTCTGCGGGTGGAGTTCGCGAGTCCCTTTTCATCTGAAACGTACGAAGCCGTCCCCCGAGTCGAGATACCGGACGATCTCGGTCTGCGCGCGGTCTGCCTGGATATCGACGACACGCTTGTCGACTTCAGCGCGGCCGGCAGG
This sequence comes from Haloechinothrix alba, assembly GCF_900188115.1. GTDB lineage: Bacteria > Actinomycetota > Actinomycetes > Mycobacteriales > Pseudonocardiaceae > Haloechinothrix > Haloechinothrix alba. The sequence goes on from NZ_FZNW01000003.1 coordinate 112,146, forward strand.
CGCGCGCTCGCCGCGATGATCGGCAGGGACGACATGTGGCCCGTGTGGGAGCGGCTGACGGAGCTGCATGTGGCACGTGTCGTGGCCGACCGGCTCGACTACGCGTCCATGCATCGCCAGCGCACGAAGAGCTTCCTCGACGAGCTGGGCGTGGCCGTGTCCGACGAGGACGCGGCGCGGTTCGAGCGCAGGCGCGCCGCCCTTGTGCAGTGCCACTGGGACGTGTACGGCGACGTGCTGCCGTGCCTGGAATGGCTCCGGGCCGCCGGTATCGCGCTGGCCGCTGTGACGAACGCCTCCGGGGCCCACCAGCGCAAGAAGCTCGACACGCTCGGCCTGTCCCGTTACTTCGGTCACGTGGCCATCGCAGGGGAGGTCGGCGCGGCCAAGCCGGATCCGTTGATCTTCCATTCGGCGTGTGCCGCACTGGGCTGCGATCCGGCAGAGGCCGTGCACGTGGGCGACAAGCTGGAGGCCGATGCGGCCGGGGCGGTTCGTGCCGGACTCGGGGGTGTCTGGCTGGATCGCCATGGCCGCTGCGAATCGGACCGAGACACGGACGTGCAGGTCATCTCGGGGCTGGACGAGCTTCCCAGCGTGCTCGTCGCGGACCTCGGGCGGGCGGGGGTGCCCGTTCCGCGGTGAGGGCCACCCCCGGTGCACGCCGTGATCACCCGTGGTCTACTATTTCCCAGTGGCACCAACGGGATGCCGTTGGGGTATGGTGTAATCGGCAGCACGACTGATTCTGGTTCAGTTAGTCTAGGTTCGAATCCTGGTACCCCAGCTGAGGCGCTGCGGAACGTACCTGCTAGGTTATACCGAGTGCGCGTCAGCCCCCGTCGTCTAGCGGCCTAGGACGCCGGCCTCTCACGCCGGTAGCGTGGGTTCGAATCCCATCGGGGGTACGTACAGTATGCGGCCGCAAGCCGCCGGTCATCGAGACCGGCGGCTTGCGGCTTTTTTGGCATACCTTCCCTGGCGTGCGGCGGGTACGTAGTCGATCCCTGTGGTGCGGCCGAAGCTGCGGGTGGCCCCGGCACACCACGACCGGTTCCGGTGGCGATGTACACGTACCAGCAGGCGAAGCACGCTGGACGCTGGTCCGACCGGCCGGTATGTTCGATGCGGCCGCTCGCTCGTGGGCGCGTCGAGTAGTGCCGGTGTGTGCCAGCGACAAGGAGATGACATGCGCGTGTTTCACGGTCTGGATGAGTTGACGCAGGCAGTGGGCGAGCACCTGGGGTACAGCGAGTGGCACACGATCTCACAGGAGAGGGTGAACCGGTTCGCCGACGCGACCGGCGACCACCAGTGGATCCATGTCGACCCCGAACGGGCCGCGCACGGCCCGTTCGGCGGGACGATCGCGCACGGCTACCTGACCCTGTCGTTGCTGCCCATGCTCAGCCAGGAGATCTATCGCGTCGAGGGGCTGAGCATGGGCGTGAACTACGGCAGCAACAAGGTGCGCTTCCCCGCGGCTGTGCCCGTCGGGTCCCGGGTCAGGGCAGGCGCCGAACTGGTGGACATCGCTGCGGGGCAGAACGGTACGCAGGCCACCGTCCGCGTGACCGTGGAGCTGGAGGGCAGCGACAAGCCGGCCTGCGTGGCCGAGGTGGTGTCGTTACTCGTCCCGTGACGCGGCAGGCGCCCACCGGTCACATGCTCTCGATGTGCCCTTGCATGCGCCGCATGCCGGACAGCCAGCGGTCCGTGTCGGCGGCACGCTTGGCGTAGTAGTCCGCGACCTCGGCGTGCGGTAGGACCAGGAACCGGTCGTCGTGCAGCGCGTCCCAGAGACATTCCGCGACGCGCTCGGGCTCGATCGCCGAGCCTCCCAGCACCGCGTGGCCCGGCGTACCCTCCTCGGGCAGCATCCCGGTACGTACGCCTTGCGGGCAGATGCACTGCACCGTGACGCCGCGGTGCCCGTAGGTCGCCGACAACCATTCGGCGAAGGCCACGGCCGCGTGCTTGCTGGCCGAGTACGGCGCCGAGCCGAGCATGGTGAGCAGCCCGGCCGCCGATGCGGTGGATACGAACCGCCCGCTGCCGCGCTCCAGCCACCGGGGGAGCAGGTGCCGGGTGGCGCGGACGTGTGCCATCACGTTGACCTCCCAGGAGCGTGCCCATGCCTCCTCGGGCGCGTCCGGTCCACCCTCCTCGGCGACGCCCGCGTTGGCGCAGTACACGTCGATGTCGCCGAGCCGCAGGCGCGCCTCGGCGATCAGCTCCTGCACCCCGCTGTCGCCTGCGGCATCCCCGGCGACGGCGTACCCGCCGATCTGCTGTGCCACCGAGCCTGCTGCGACGGCGTCGATGTCGTTGACGACGACGCGCGCACCGCCTGCGGCGAGGCGTTCGGCCAGTGCCTTGCCGATGCCTCCTCCGCCACCGGTGACGACGGCTCCTGCCCCTGCGATCGGGCTCATCGGGATCCTCCTGTGGGTGTGCTGTCGTCGCTCGCCGCACCGTGGCTGTGTCACCAGGTGTCGATGTACGGCCTACGCCCCCCGGCCTGCTGCCGGTCCGGGGTGAGCAGGCTCGTGATCCAGCGGCGGGACTCCGCGGGATCGATGACGTCGTCGATCTCGAATGCCGAGGCGACACGGGTCGCCTGCCCGTGCTCGTAGGCGGAGTCGACCATGGCGTCGAAGGCCTTCTTCCGCTCCGCGGGGTCGGTGATGGCGTCGAGCTCGTCGCGGTAGCCGAGGTGGACCGCACCCTCCAGCCCCATCGCGCCCAGCTCGCCGGTCGGCCATGCGACCACGAACCGCGGGCAGCGGAATCCGCCTCCTGTCATCGCCTGTGCCCCGAGCCCGTACCCCTTGCGTAACACGATCGCCCCTGTGGGTACCGACATGCTCCCCGCAGTGACGAACATGCGGCTCAGATGCCGTACGGCCGCTGTGCGTTCCGAGTCCGGCCCAACCATGAACCCTGGAGTGTCTACAAGTGATAGCACCGGAAGGCCGAACCCGTCGCACAGTTGCATGAAGCGAGCGGCCTTGTCGGCGGCGTCGGAGTCGATGGCGCCACCGAGGTGCGCGGGGTCGTTGGCCAGCAGCCCCATCGGGCGTCCCTGCACGCGGGCAAGGCCGGTGACCACGCTCGCGCCGAAGTCCCGGCGGAGCTCCAGCACGGAGCCGGTGTCGGCGAGCGTCGTGATCAGATCGCGGATGTCGTACACGCGCTTGCGGTTCTCCGGGACACAGTGCCGTAGTAGGCGCTGGTCGGTGTGATCCCAGTCGGGAAGAGGACCCTGGAAGTAGGAGAGGTACCGCTGCGCGTACGCGACCGCCTCGGCGTCGTCCGCTGCCAGGATGTCGATGACGCCGTTGGAGCGCTGGACCTCGGCGGGGCCGACCTCCTCCGGTTCGAACACCCCGAGACCCGCTCCCTCGATCATGGCGGGCCCACCCATGCCGATCGTGGCGTCGCCGGTGGCGATCACGACGTCGGAGCAGCCGAGGAGCGCGGCGTTTCCGGCGAAGCAGCGCCCCGAGGCGATGCCGATCAGCGGAACCGTCCCGCTCAGTGCCGCATAGCGCGCGAACGCTTCGCAGTCGAGACCGGTGAGCCAGCCGCCGTCCGTGTCACCGGGTCGGCCGCCCCCTCCCTCCGCGAAGAGCACGACGGGCAGGCCGGAGCGTTCGGCCAGCGAGAACATGCGGTCCTTCTTGATGTGTCCGCGTGTGCCCTGCGTCCCGGCAAGCACGGTGTAGTCGTAGGACAACGCGACCACACGGGAGCGCTCGGGCCCGAAAGTAGCGCCGTTGACGGAGCCGACACCGGCTACCAGGCCGTCCGCCGGAGTCCTGTCCATCAGTTCCTGTTCGGACCGGCGCGCGCGTTGCGCGGCGAGTGCGAGGCCGCCGTACTCCACGAAACTACCCTCGTCGCACAGGCGCTCGAGATTCTCGCGCGCCGTCGCTCGCCCGGCAGCGTGCCTGCGTGCCACGGCTTCCGGCCTGCCTTCATCCGTGATGCGCTCGCGACGCCGGTACAGTGCCTCCAGATCGGGGCGTACGCGTTCGGGGTCGGCTCGGTCGCCTGCCTGGACGGTGGCCTCGGACGCACGGTCCTGGTCGACGTGCGCGAGAGGTTGCCCGGCACCGACCACCTCACCCGGCCGCACAAGTACCGCGCGTAGTACCCCTCCGGAGTCCGTTGTGACCGGATACTCCATCTTCATTGCTTCGAGTACGACCAGGGTCGTGCCTGCCGGGACCCGCTCGCCCTCGGCGATGCACACCCGGCTGACGGTTCCTTCCACCGGGGCGTTCAGCGCGGCTGAGCCGTCCTGACGGGACTCCGCGTGCGTGCCTGGCTCATCCTCGGCGATCTCGGTGACCAGCTCGTCGACCAGTGTTGTGTAGGTACGTCCCGTCGCGACATCCGGCCGTGCCAGTACGGCCTCCAGCAGGGACCGGTTGGTCCGGACGCCATCGATGCGGAACTCCCGCAACGCCTGCTTCGCGCGGCGCACCGCGGCCTGCGGGTCGCTCGTGGCACCGTGCGCGATCACCTTGGCCAGCAGGGTGTCGTAGCGGGTGCTGACCCGGTACCCGGGGTAACCGCAACCATCCACGCGTACCCCGGGACCGCCGGGTGGGACATAGGCGGTCAGGGTGCCGGACTGCGGGAGCGGCGGTCCGGAGGTGGTCGGCACCTCGGTGTTGATACGGATCTGCACCGCGGAGCCGCGGGCCTCGGGGGCATGGCCGGGACGAAGTCCCAGCCGGCCGAGATCGGCGCCTGCCGCGATGAGCAGCTGTGCCTGAACCAGATCCACACCCGTGACCTCTTCGGTCACCGTGTGCTCGACCTGCAGGCGCGGGTTTGCCTCGAGGAAGTAGTGCGGCGGGGTGCCGGTTCCGCTGGTGTCCAGCAGGAACTCGATGGTGCCGAGGCCCCGGTACCCCACAGCACGCGCGAGCACGCTCGCGGACCGCGCGAGCGCGGCTCGCGTGCCGGCATCCAGATCGGGGGCGGGGGCGATCTCGATCAGCTTCCTCCCGCGGTGTTGCAGGCTGCAGTCCCTGTCGCCGAGCACCGCGACCGCTCCGCGGGCATCCGCGACGATCTGCACCTCGATGTGGCGCGCACGGGGCAGGAACTGCTCGACGAACACCTCCGTCGAGCCGAACGCGGTACGTGCCGCTGCCTGGCAGTGCCGGACTGCTTCGGCCGTCTCGGTGCGATCGCGCACGATCAGCATGCCTGTCCCGCCGCCTCCGGAACGGGGTTTGACGATCGCGGCCGAGCCACGCGGGAAATCCTCGAGCCGCCCATCGGCGTCCTCCGGCGTCGAGATCGCGGTCGTGCCTGCCAGCACAGGCACCCCGGAGCGCTCGGCGAGCTCCTTGGCCCGGGTCTTGTCGCCGAGGACCGCCACCGTCTCCGGCTCCGGTCCGACCCACACCAGCCCCGCGGCCACACAGTCACGAGCGAACTCGGCGTTCTCGGACAGGAAGCCGTATCCGGGGTGTATGGCGTCGCAACCGGCCTGGCGGGCGGTGCGGAGGATCTCCGCACCGTCGAGGTAGGCGGAAGGGCCGCTGCCCGCGAGCGCGACGGCCTCGTCGGCCAGCCACACGTGGTGGGCGCCTGCGTCGTCGGCGGCGTGTACGGCCACAGTGGTGAGTCCGAGCTCACCGGCGGCACGCACGATTCGTGCGGCGATCTCACCCCGGTTGGCAACGAGCACACGCTCCAGCACCACGGGAACGCTCACCTCCGCGGTCGGGCCGCGACGTCACCTGTAGACAACTGCACGAACCGACTAGTTGGTATCACCGAGCCTACGATGCGGGACGGAGCCGTGCAATGCGTATCCGCACCATGGACCCGGCTACGGACGCAGCGCGGACAGCAGCATGTCGGCGAAGTACCGTCCGACGTCGCCCGCGCCGAGCCACCCGTCCTTGCGGTACCAGGTGCTGAGGTGGTGCACAGCACCGAAGTGGTAGTCGACAACGAGGTCGGCGGGCACGTCGGCGCGGAACTCGCCGCTGTCCTGGCCCTCCTGGATCAGCGCCCGGAATCGCTCGTGGTAGTACCGCCGTTCCGCCCGGACCTGGGCCTGCTTGTCGGGGTGCAGCTGGTGCAGGGAGCGCCAGAAGATCTTGGTGTCGTCGAAGTTCGCGATACTGGTCTCGACGACGTCGACCGTTGCAGCGCGGATGCGTTCCGTCACGGGGAGATCGGCTGAGGCGACACGCTCGAGCTGGGCGGTCTGGACCCGGAGCATGCGCCCGTAGATCTCGTAGAGCAGGTCGTCCTTGGAGTCGAAGTAGTGGTACATCGCCCCCTTGGTGACTCCCGCGGCGTCCACGATGGATTGCACCGAGGTGCTTTCGAACCCGTGCTTGGCGAACAGCTCCGTTGCCACGGACACCAGCCGGACCGGCACGTCCCCGCTGCGTGTCGGTGTCCGGTCGCTGCCGGGGTGCTGTGCGTCGTCGGGATCGGAAGGTGTTGCACGGCTCATGGTCTCAGGCTACCGACTAGTCGGTCCCGGCGCCTGCGCGCGGGTGGCCGGAGCCGGCCGCGCGGCCTCAGGTGAACGCGCTGACGCCGGTCAGGGCCCGACCGATGAGGAGTTTCTGGATCTGGCTCGTGCCCTCGTACAGGGTCATCACACGCGCGTCGCGCAAGTACTTGCCCACCGGGTACTCGTCGATGTAGCCGTACCCCCCGAACACCTGGATCGCCTGGTTGGCGGCGTTGACGGCGTTCTCGGTCGCGTGCAGCTTGGCCATCGAGGCGGCCGTGCCGAACGGTTGCTCCCTGTCGATCAGGTCGGCGACACGCCAGACGAGCAGCCGCGCGGCGTCGGTGGCCACAGCCATGTCGGCGAGCATCTCCTGGACGAGCTGGAAGCCGGCGATCGGCTTGCCGAACTGGTCGCGCTCGGTCGCGTAGCGCACGCTCGCGTCGAGCGCAGCACGCGCGAGACCGACGCAGCCTGCCGCGACCGACATGCGCCCCTTGTCCAGCGCAGCCATCGCGATGCGGAACCCCTCACCCTCGGAACCGAGCATGGCCTCGGCCGGAACGCGCACGTTGTCCAGGGTGAGTTCGCCGGTGGATTGCCCGCGCAGCCCCAGCTTGCCCTTGATCTCTGTATGGCTGAATCCCGGCGTGCCGGTGGGGACGAGGAAGGCCGAGACCCCCTTGGGGCCCGTTCCCCCGGTGCGGGCGAAGATCAGTGCCAGATCGGCCCATGTGCCGTTGGTGATGAACATCTTCGAACCGTTGATGACCCAGTCGTCGCCGTCGCGGACCGCCTTGCTGTTGAGGTTGGCCGCATCGGAGCCGGTGTCTGGTTCGGTGAGCCCGAAACAGGCCAGCGACGCCCCGGAGCACAGGCCGGGCAGCCAGGCCTGCTTCTGCTGCTCGGTGCCGAACCTCAGCACGGTCTTGGCCACCAGCCCCAGTGAGACCGAGACGATGCCGCGCACCGAGGAGTCCCCGCGGCCGATCTCCTCCATCATCAGGCAGTAGTCCAGATGGTTCCCGCCCGAACCGCCGTAGCGCTCCGGAACCGTCAGGCCGAGGAAGCCGATATCGCCCAGCTTGCCGACGATTGCTCTGTCCACCGCCTCGGCCCGGTCCCACTCCTGGATGTTCGGGACGATCTCGGCGTCGACGAACTCGCGTGCCGTGTCGCGCAGCGCCTGCTGTTCGGTGGTCAGGGAGAGATCCATGGCGTGCCCCGCTGTCGAAGACTTACACTGTTAGGTATCTTCACCCTAGGGTGCGCGTCTGCGGTTCGGCAAGCGCGCCGCGTGTAGGTCACATCCGCCTGCTCGAGGAGGCCTCATGCCCAGCCCCTCCCGGGTCACGAGGGACACGATCCGCGAAACGGCGCTCGAGTTGATCGACAGGGACGGGCTCGCGGGGCTGTCCATGCGCAAGCTCGCCAGCGAGCTGGGTGTGCAGGCCCCGTCGCTGTACGGCCACGTCGAGACCAAGGACGACCTTCTTCACGACATCGCCGAAGGGATCATGGAGAAGGTCGATGTCAGCGACTTCGCGGGCGGCGACTGGTCCCGCGGCATCCGGACGTGGGCGCGCTCCTACCGGGCAGCGCTCGCCGAGCACCCGAACATGGTGCCGTTCCTGGCGGCCGGGCCCGCGCGCAGGGAGACCGCGCTGGCACGCGCAGATGCCGTACACGGGGGCCTTGTCGGTGCCGGTTGGCCGCCGCGGTACGCCACCATGATCGGTGCGTCGACCAAGTACCTCGTGCTCGGCGCGGCGATGGGGTCGTTCTCCCGGGGTTTCGAGGAGGACGTGCGTGTCTACCTCGAGCGGTACCCGAACCTCAGTCAGGCGCACCGCCTCGCGCGGCACGCCGAGGAGATCGACGCGGGCAGCTTCGAGCTCGCGCTCGACGCGTTCGTGCGGGGACTCGAGGCGGTGTACGCGGAGGTCGCCGGGTGAGGCGGGTGGGGCGAGCCATGGGCCTCCTTCGATACCTGTGTGGTACCCGAGGAGTCCTTCGGCTCGCGCACGCCTGCGGCTAGAGCTGCTGGGTGAGGTCCTCGGCAGCGACGAGCAGGTCGCTCGCCCAGCGCACTCCCGGCTTGCGGCCGATACGCTCCGTGGGGCCCGATATGGACACCGCGGCGACGACCGCGCCGGACGACTCGCGTACCGGTGCCGACACGCTGGCCACGCCGGGCTCGCGCTCGGCAACGCTCTGCGCCCACCCGCGGCGCCGTACTTCGATGAGGGTTCGTTCGCCGAACACCGCCTCATGCGGGACCGGCGGCTGGCTGTGCGGGTCCGCCCACGCTGCGAGAACCTTCGCGCCGGAGCCTGCCGTCATCGGCAGCCGGGCGCCGACGGGAACGGTGTCGCGCAGCCCGCTCAACGGTTCCGCGGTAGCCACGCAGACACGTTGCGTGCCGTCGCGCCGGTAGAGCTGCACGCTCTCCCCCGTGGCATCCCGCAACTTGGGCAGCACGATGCTCGCCGCGTCCAGGAGCGGGTCGGTCGCCGCGCCCGCGAGTTCGGTCAGCGCGGCACCCGGGCGCCACCGGCCGTCCGGGGTGCGACGCAGCAGGCGGTGCGCTTCCAACCCCGCGGCCAACCGATGGGCGGTCGCCCGCGGTAGGCCCGTGCGGCTGCACAGCTCGGCGAGGCCGCAGGGCTCGTTCGCCACCGTTTGCAGTACCGCGACGGCCTTGTCCAAGACACCGATGCCGCTGTACTGGTTCGACGCGCTATCCTGTCCCACAGCGCGATACTACAATCTCGTATATTGAGAAGTCCATATCGCGGGACGCTCACCGGTCGAGGCACGACCGAATCGTCAACAACATTCCCGTGCGAGGAGCCTGAGCATCGTGGCAACCCCAACAACACGGGCCGACGGGCCCGAAGACACAACAACACAGGACGGGCGGTCGAGCGGCGGACGGGGGCGCACGCTCGCGGAGAAGATCTGGGACGCACACGTCGTGCGTCACGGTGAGGGTGCCGAGCCGGACCTGCTCTACATCGATCTGCACCTGGTGCACGAGGTCACCAGCCCGCAGGCGTTCGAAGGTCTGCGACTGGCAGGCAGGAAGGTACGTCGGCCGGACCTCACCATCGCGACCGAGGATCACAACGTCCCGACCGTCGACACGCACCTGCCGATCGCCGACCCCGTCTCGCGCACACAGGTCGACACCCTGCGTTCGAACTGCGAGGAGTTCGGTGTTCGCCTGCACCCGATGGGTGACACGGAGCAGGGCATCGTGCACGTCATCGGCCCGCAGCTCGGTCTGACGCAGCCGGGCATGACCGTGGTGTGCGGCGACAGTCACACCTCGACCCACGGCGCGTTCGGTGCGATGGCGTTCGGTATCGGCACATCCGAGGTCGAGCACGTGCTGGCGACGCAGACCTTGCCGCTGCGGCCGTTCAAGACGATGGCTGTCAACGTCAACGGTGAGCTTCGCCCCGGGGTCACGGCCAAGGACATCATCCTCGCCGTCATCGCCAAGATCGGCACAGGGGGTGGCCAGGGCTACGTGCTCGAGTACCGGGGAAGCGCCATCGAGTCGCTGTCGATGGAAGCGCGGATGACGATCTGCAACATGTCCATCGAGGCAGGCGCCCGTGCGGGAATGATCGCTCCGGACGAGACCACCTTCCGCTATCTGCAGGCGCGCCCGCACGCGCCTGCGGGCGCGCAGTGGGACGACGCCGTCGCGGAGTGGCGTGCGCTGTGCACGGATCCGGATGCGGAGTTCGACGTCGAGGTCGACATCGATGCCAGCCGGCTGACGCCGTTCGTCACCTGGGGCACGAATCCCGGCCAGGGACTGCCGCTGTCCGAGTCGGTGCCGGACCCGGAGCTCATCGCCGACGAGACCGAGCGCTTCGCCGCGGAGAAGGCCTTGTCGTACATGGGTCTGGAGGCGGGCACGCCGCTGCGGGACATCGCCGTCGACACGGTCTTCCTCGGCTCGTGCACCAACGGCCGGATCGAGGACCTGCGTGCGGCCGCGGAGGTGCTGCGGGGGCACAAGGTCGCCGAGAACGTCCAGATGCTCGTCGTTCCGGGTTCGATGCGTGTTCGCGAGGCGGCAGAAGCCGAGGGGCTCGACACGGTGTTCCTCGAGGCAGGCGCACAGTGGCGGCAGGCGGGATGCTCCATGTGCCTCGGGATGAACCCGGATCAGCTGAGCCCGGGTGAACGCAGCGCGTCGACCTCCAACCGCAACTTCGAGGGCAGGCAGGGCGAGGGCGGGCGCACGCACCTCGTGTCACCCCTCGTCGCCGCGGCCACCGCGGTACGCGGGACCTTGGCCAGCCCGGAAGATCTCACCGAGTAAAAGGGGACAGCATGGAAGCATTCACCCAGCACACCGGCATCGGGGTCCCGCTCCGTAGATCCAACGTAGACACGGACCAGATCATCCCCGCGGTGTATCTCAAGCGCGTCTCGCGGACCGGCTTCGAGGACGGCCTGTTCGCCGCGTGGCGCCACGACGAGACGTTCGTGCTGAACCAGGAGGCGTTCCGTCACGGAAGCGTCCTCGTGGCCGGCCCGGACTTCGGTACCGGATCCTCCCGCGAGCACGCCGTGTGGGCCCTGATGAACTACGGCTTCCGGGTGGTCATCTCCGCGCGCTTCGCCGATATCTTCCGGGGTAACGCCGGCAAGCAGGGCCTGCTCACCGCGGAGTGCGAGCAGTCCGATGTAGAGCAGATCTGGAAGATCCTCGAGCACGAGCCGGGCACCGAGGTGGCGGTCGACCTCGCCGATATGACCGTGCGAGCGAAGGACTTCGTCACGACCTTCACCATCGACGACTACACCCGCTGGCGCCTCATGGAAGGACTCGACGACATCGCGCTGACCCTGCGCCACGCGGCGGAGATAGACGCCTTCGAAGGCACTCGGCCTGCCTGGAAACCCACGACCACCGAAGCCCACGCCGGCTGATACCGGCCGTGTTCGCCCCTCCACGCACGTTCTCCGTTCCCTCCAATGGGGGGTAGTTCGCCAAAGTTGCAGGGGATCTAGGGCCGTGTCGTGTGGAATTTGTAGGCTGTTCCTAATACCGTGGCGATTTGAGTCGGCCGGTAGGGCCGTGACAGCAAGGTTCTTCGGAGGACTGGAATGGCGAACAAGACGGATCTGGTTGAAGCGCTCTCCGAGCGCATCGGTGACAAGAAGGTTGCGAGTGAGGCCGTCGACAACCTCGTCGACATCATCATTCGTACCGTGAACAAGGGAGAGAAGGTCAACATCACCGGATTCGGGGCCTTCGAGAAGCGGTCACGCGCGGCTCGCACGGCCAGGAATCCGCAGACGGGCGAGACGGTGCGGGTGAAGAAGACCAACGTGCCTGCGTTCCGCCCTGGTACCGCGTTCAAGGAAGTCGTCAGCGGCAAGCGCAAGTTGCCGCGTGCGAGCACTCAGCGGTCGTCGTCGGCCACCAAGACGGCAGCCGCTCGTTCCTCGGCGACCCGTGCGCCGGCATCGCCGGGAACCAGCACGCGCCCGACCGCCAAGCGTGCTACGGCCGCCGGTGGCACGGCCGCCAAGACGACGGCCAGGTCGGGTCAGAAGGCCGCCGCGACGAAGAGCACGGCGAAGGGTGCGGCACAGACCGCGTCCAAGACCGGGACGAAGTCGAGCACCGCCAAGTCGAGCACCGCCAAGGCAAGCACGACGAAGGCGAGCACCGCGAAGGCGACTACCGGGAAGGCGTCCGGCACGACGGGGAAGAAGAGCTCGACGACGACGGCGGCCAAGGGGCAGTCGAAGTCGGCTCCGAAGGCGACGAGCAAGACGGCGTCCAAGTCGACGGCATCGTCGACGAATGCGTCGCCGAAGTCGACCGCGAAGAGCTCGACCAAGACGGCGACGAAGCAGTCGGCGGCGAAGCGGACGACGACCACGCGGAAGAAGTAGCACGAGCGTTCCCGCGGGGCGTGTGCCGGTCGAGTCGTGACCGTTGCCGCCCGGGAGGCGAAGGCCCCGACGCCGGTCGTGCGTTCTCGACGTCGCACGAGCCTCGGGAACGTCGGCTGGGGCTGATCGCGCAGGAGACGGGAAGACCCCGCTGTGGCGGGCCGGGATGCCACAGCGGGGCTGTTCGCGGGAGCGAGTTCTGCCTCGTTCCGGTCGTCGTCAGCGATCCGGTGCCGGTAGCGGGTTCGGCAGGTGGTGCGCGGAGCGCAGCATCGGTCCCGAACCGTCCGGATGTGGGGTGAACGTCAGCACCCACAACGATCCCTTCTTGGTAGGCGTGCTCCGCAGCGTGTGGCCGTCACGCGCTGCGAGCGTGCTCACCAGGTCCGGAATGACGCCACCCTGGCTGCACACCAGTGGCGTACCACCACCGCTGACCAGTTCGAGCAGGCGCTGCATCCCCTTGTCGGGGTCCTGCGTGTAACCTTCCTCGGACAGCAGCGGTTCGTGGACGACCTCGCACCCGATGTCGTCCGCGATACGGTGCACAGTCTGTACGCAGCGCAGGCGGGGCGCGGAATGGACACGGTCCGGGCCGAACAGCGGTAGCAGCTCCGCCAGCGCCTCGGCCTGGCGCAGGCCCGCGTTGGACAGCGGTCTGAGATCGTCGTCGCCGTCCCAGTTCTCCTTCTTGCCTGCCTTGGCATGCCGGACGAGCAGCAGGGTCGCTGAGCCGGCCGGGATCGAGGTGAACTCGTCGAGGACGCCGATCTCGGTGGAGTAGCTCAGCACGCGCCGCGCCTCGGCGACCTCCATCCAGCGCAGCTCGTCTACTTCGGAGCTGGGGACGAAGGTACCCCCTGTCGCTCTCGCGCTGTAGTAGTTCACCGACTTCGGGACCGTACCCTCGCCGTCTTCTGCCGGGATCGTGTATCCCACCGTCGTCAGGAAGCGTTCGAGGACGCAGGACCGGCCGGTCTCCTCGGCCACCTCGCGCACCGCCGCCGCCGGACTGGTCTCGTGCCGGTCGATCTTTCCTTTCGGCAGGGACCAGTCGTCATAACGCGGGCGATGCACGACCGCGATCTCGGTGCGGTCGTGCTGATCCCGTCGCCAAACGACGGCACCTGCGGCGCGAGTCGTGAGCTGTCTCTCGGGTGAACCCACCTTCTATCCTTCCCGCGGTCCGAATGACCCGTGCACTCGTTCATCGGTCGGGTTGTACTACGACATCCGGTTGCCCGGCCATCGCTTCAGCCCATCGCCTTGTGCTTGTTCAGCAGCTCTGTCTGGTGGTCGCGAACCTGCGAACCGGATGACGGTGAGGGTGTCCATTCCCCGGTGGACGTCAGTACCCAGCATCGCGTCGCCGGGTCGAGTGCGGAGTCGAGTATCTCGTCGAGCTGTTCGGTCAGCTTGGCGTCGATCACGTTGACGAGAACTTCGATACGGCGGTCGAGATTCCGGTGCATCATGTCGGCACTGCCGATCCAGTACTGGCCGGCGCCTGCGAAGTGGAAGATCCGGGAGTGCTCGAGGAACCGGCCGAGCAACGAGCGGATGTGGATGTTCTCGCTCAGTCCTGGCACTCCTGGCTTGAGCGCGCAGATGCCGCGTACGACGACGTCGACGTCGACACCTGCCTGGGAGGCCTCGTAGAGGCCGTCGATGATCTGCTCGTCCACCAGCGCGTTCACCTTGAGCCGGATACCGGCCGAAAGGCCCTGCCTGGCACGTTCGGTCTCGCCCCTGATACAGCCGAGGACGCCGCGCCGGATGCCGTGCGGTGAGGTGAGGATGTTGCGGTACTGGCCCTGTTGCGCGTACCCGGTCAGGACGTTGAACAGGTCGGTGAGGTCGGCTCCGACGCCGTCGTCGGCGGTGAGCAGGCCGAGATCCTCGTACAGGCGAGCTGTCTTGGGGTTGTAGTTGCCTGTGCCGATATGGCAGTACCGGCGGATGCGCGAGCCCTCCTGGCGAACCACGAGGGAGACCTTGCAGTGCGTTTTCAGCCCGACCAGGCCGTACACCACATGCACGCCCGCGCGTTCGAGGGTCCGTGCCCACGAGATGTTGGCTTGCTCGTCGAAGCGCGCCTTGATCTCGACGAGGGCGACGACCTGCTTACCCGCCTCGGCGGCGTTGATGAGGGCGTCGACGATCGGCGAGTCACCGGACGTGCGGTACAGCGTCTGCTTGATAGCCAGCACGCCCGGGTCGCTCGCGGCCTGCTCGATGAACCGTTGGACGCTGGTCGAGAAGGCGTCGTACGGGTGGTTGACGAGGATGTCGCCCTCGCGCAGGGTGGCGAAGACGCTCTTCGGCGTCTCCCGCTCGGCGAACGCGGGGTGGGTGGCCGGAACGAACGGCGGGAACTTCAGCTCCTTGCGGTCGAGCGCGGTGAGCTGTTCGAGACAGGTCATGTCGATCAGCCCCGGCACGGCGACGACGTCGTAGGGGTCGACCTCGAGCTCGCGCAGCAACAGCTCGAGCATGTGCTCGCTCATGTCCTTCTCGACCTCGAGCCGTACGGGACGGCCGAACCGGCGCTGGGCGAGCTCGCGTTCCAGAGCTTGCAGCAGGTCCTCGTCCCGGTCCTCCTCGACCTCGAAGTCGGCGTTGCGGGTCACGCGGAAGACGTGGTGTTCGATGACCTCCATACCGGTGAAGAGCTCGGAGAGATGCGCAGCGATCAGCTCCTCGAGGGGCAGGTAGGTCGTTCCGGGCTCGTCGTCGCCTTCCTCGACGCGGATCAACCGCAGGACGTTGTTCGGGATCTTGACCCTGGCGAAGCGTTCCGTGCCTGCTTCGGGGTCGCGCACGGTCACTGCGAGATTGAGTGACAGGCCGGAGATGTAGGGGAACGGGTGCGCCGGGTCCACCGCGAGCGGGGTCAGCACCGGGAAGATGTGGTCGTTGAAGTAGCTCGACAGCCGGGCGCGTTCGGTGTCGTCGAGCTCGTGCCAGCGGACCATCCGGATACCGACCTCCTCGAGAGCGGGTCGGAGTTGGTCCTCGAACACCGATGTCTGGCGGGAGACCAGGTCCTGGTTGCGCTTCGCGATGTAGGCGAGTTGCTCGCGAGGGGAGAGACCGTCCGCGCTGCGCACGCCCAGACCCATCTCGTGCCTGCGCTTGAGGCCCGCGACGCGGACCATGTAGAACTCATCCAGGTTGGAAGCGAAGATGGCGAGGTACTTCGCGCGTTCCAGCAGTGGCTGTGACTCGTCCTCGGCGAGGGCGAGTACGCGCGCGTTGAAGTCCTGCCACGACAGTTCCCGGTTGAGGTAACGGTCCTCCGGTAACGAGTCGAGCAGCTCGCCGGGCCCGGCGGGCGTCACGGCCGGTGGGGCCGAGGGGACCGAGTGGATGTCACCGGTGTACGGGACGGCATCGGCCCCCGGCTCCGCTGCCGCGGCTGTCTCGGGGCCCGGTTGGTGACCATCGACCTGCTCGGCGCTGTAGCCGGCCGGACCGTGCTCGCGCCGCTGCTCGGCCACCGGTTCCGCGGGTTCGCCCGCGCCGCTGTCTCCCGGCGCGGCCTCGCCGTTGTGTACCTGTGTACGGTCCTCACTGCTACCCACGACCCCAATTGTTCCGCACCAGAGCGCGGTGGGCACATCCCGTGCCGTGTGACGGTGCCCGTACGAGGGCCGCGGCGGGAGACGGGCGTGGCGTGCCTCGATCCGAGCCGCGGGATTCACCCGCGGCTCAGCGGTCAGGGAGGACAATGCAAACTTGACGGGAGCGGGTCGCAACTGCCCGGGCAGTGGTGCGGCCGTGGCAGGTCCGGTCCGTCCTGCGGACCGAGAGGCAGAAACGAGGCAGTCAGTTGGCCAGGCGAGAGAAGGGCGGGTTCTGGGTCGCCTTCACGGCGATGCTGTTCTACCCGTTGAGCGCGGTGGCGGCACGCGAGTACCGCAGGGCGGACCGGGTTCCGCGGCACGGTGCCGCGCTGTTGGTGCTCAACCACGTTTCGCACTTCGACCCCGTGACGGACGCGGTCTTCGTGCACCGGCAGCGGCGGGTGCCCCGATTCATGGCGAAGGCCAGCCTGTTCCGTACCCCGTTGCTCGGCCGGATTCTCCGTGGCTCGGCCGGGATACCCGTCTACCGCGGTACCACGGGGGCAGGTGACGCGCTGCGTGAAGCGCATCGCACGTTGCGCGAGGGAAAGGTCGTCGTGATCTATCCCGAGGGCACGATCAGCAGGGATCCGCACGGATGGCCCAAGCACGCGTTCCCGGGAGTGGCGCGGCTGGCGTTGCACAACGACGTACCGGTGATACCGATCGCGCGATGGGGAACCAACCTCGTGCTCGACGGCTACGCGAAGCGGTTCCGCCCGTTCCCGCGTAAGAAGGTGACATACAACGTGGGTAACCCTGTGGACCTGTCCGGTTATCGTGAGTTGGAAGCCAGTACGGCGACGTTGCGCGAGGTCACAGATCTGCTGATGTCGGAGGTCACCACATTGCTCGCGGAGATTCGTGGTGAGGAGCCTCCGGCGAAGGAGGAGTCAGCACAGGTGGACGATGCCTGAGTTGCCGACGAACGAAACGGTTCCGCAACGGATCACGGTGCTCGGCGCGGGCTCGTGGGGGACGAGTTTCGCCAAGGTGCTTGCCGACGCCGGCCGCGACGTGACCATGTGGGCTCGCCGCGCGGAGCTGGCCGAGGAGATCGCCGAGCGCGGCAGCAACGAACGGTACCTCCCTGGGGTGCGCCTGCCCGACAGCCTGCACGCCACGAGCGACGCCACGCGGGCGCTGGACGGCGCGGATGCGGTGGTTCTCGCCGTGCCGAGCCAGACTCTGCGGGCGAACCTGTCCGGCTGGCTGGAGCTCCTTCCGGACAGCGGGCCGTTGGTCAGCCTGGCCAAGGGGGTCGAGCTGGGCACGCTCAAGCGGATGAGCGAGGTGATCGTCGAGGTCACCGGTGTCGATGAGCGGCGTGTCGTGGTCGTGGCCGGCCCCAACCTGGCTCGCGAGATCGCCAGGGAGCAGCCATCGGCAGCCGTGCTGGCCTGCACCGATCACGAGCGGGCCGTGTCGATCCAGCGGGCCAGCTTCAACGAGTACTTCCGGCCGTACACCCACACCGACGTCATCGGCTGCGAGCTGGGCGGGTCCTGCAAGAACGTCATCGCGATGGCCTGCGGCGTCGCGGCCGGCCTCGGATACGGCACGAACACGATGGCCACGCTGATCACGCGTGGACTCGCCGAGATCGCGCGGTTGGGTGCCAAGCTCGGCGCGGACCCGTTGACGTTCTCCGGTCTCGCCGGGGTCGGCGACCTCGTGGCGACGTGCTCCTCCCCGCTGTCGCGGAACCGCACGTTCGGCGAACGGCTCGGCAAGGGGGAGTCCCTGGATCAGGCACAGCAAGCCACCGGTGGCCAGGTTGCCGAAGGCGTGAAGTCCTGCTCGTCGATCAGGGAGCTGGCCAACGAGCAAGGCGTGGACATGCCGCTGACCGACGCGATGCACCGGCTCTGCCACGACGGGCGCAGCCCTCGTCAGGTCGGCGCCGAGCTGCTCGGTCGCGCCAAGAAGCCGGAGTGGGACTGAGGTACGCGGCAGGGGCCCGGTGCGTGCGAGGTGTCCGCGATGTGGGATCGGCAACTCGGCGGGCCGTCCCGCTTGACGCTGCCGGGCAGGCCTGCGATGCTCCGGAATCGTGTACGAGCGTTTCCCGAACCACAGCGGTCCCGTCTTCCTGCGACGTGTCGCTAGCGCTCTGTGTCTCTGTCCTTGATCACGGCCAACACACGTCCGTACGTCGTGGCGATGCTCCCGCGGTGATCGTCTCACCAGAGCCGCCTTCGACTCCCGCCGTAGAACGAGGATCTCTGCTGTGTTCGCAGTCCCGGACAATACTGTCGTCGAACCCGGAAGCGGCTCGGCGCCGCGCCACCCCGTCCGCGTAGCGATGGACTTCGCCGCCGAACGCGAGCGGTGGCGTGACCTTCTCCGTTACGACCCGTCCGAACGCTTTGCCGTGCTGGTCGAGTCCGGAAC
Organism: Haloechinothrix alba; assembly: GCF_900188115.1. GTDB lineage: Bacteria > Actinomycetota > Actinomycetes > Mycobacteriales > Pseudonocardiaceae > Haloechinothrix > Haloechinothrix alba. Next base: position 130,596 of record NZ_FZNW01000003.1, read on the forward strand.
GGACCAGGAAGTGTGGCTGATGAGCTGGCTTCCCGGTCAGGGCACGGACATCCACGACCACGGCGACACCAGCGGCGCGTTCACCGTCGTCAACGGCCGGCTGACCGAGGTCGTCGCGCGCAGGCGGCTCACCGACGAACTGGACGTGGACGGCGTGCACACGCACGTGCTCGACGCGGGCCAGTCCCGGGTGTTCGGGCCCGGTTACGCGCACCGGATGCGTAATGACGGTCCCGACCCGGCCGTGAGTATTCACGTCTACCGCTACGGTTCGCGTACCGTCCGCTCGCTGCGGGACTGACCCGGCACGTGCAGGCGGCTCAACCGGGCCGCCGCAGGACGTGCCGAGGAACCGGCACGTCCCCGGCAAGGTCCGTGGCCGGTACAGGGGCGTCGAACTCCCACCGCAGGGGCAGTGTGCCCGCCCAGCGCGTGCCGTCGGCGATGTCGTGGTCCTCGTCGCCCGGCCCCTCGTCGCGCACCTTGGCCGAGGCCTCGTCCAGCGGGACGGCAAGCACGGACACCGAAGCGAGCTCCTTGCGGGTCGTCTCGCGTGCGTAGTCCCAGGACCCCGGCGTGATGTTGTCGGTGATGACCCGCAGGCCCGCCAGCTTGGCGTCGCGGTCATCGACGACGTGCGCGGTTCCGTGCACGATCGCACTGCGATAGTTGAGCGTGTGATGCACGAGGCTTCGCGCGTAGACGATCCCGTCCACGTGCGTCACGGCCACGCACAGCTGCACTCCGGACGCCGCGGCGCGCAGCGAGTGCGCGCCCGTCGAGCCGTGCAGGTAGAGGGTGTCGGCGTCACGCCCGTAGCAGGTGGGCAAGGTCACAGGTGCACCGTCGCGTACCAGGCTCATGTGGCAGAGGAATCCGGCGTCGAGGATGTCGTACAGCGTCTGCCTGTCCGTGCGCGCTCGGTGCGCCGTCCGGCCGGGCGTGCTGCGTTCCGTCGGGGACAGCGGCATGTCTGGCATGTCTGCCACCGTGCGGCACGCACGTGGCATTATTGAATGGCCAGTATCAAACGATATGGGAATGCCACTTTCGTGATCAGCGGGACCGCACCCCGTACGGCCGCGTAAGGAGTCGGGATGCCGTTACTCGATACCGTGCTCCCTGTCACGCTCGACCGTGCGGCCGGTGTGCCGCTGGCCGTGCAGCTCGCGGACGCGCTGCGGGTCGCTGCGACCACCGGGCACCTGCGCAGCGGAGACCGGTTGCCGTCGACCCGGGCGTTGGCCAAGCGCCTCGGCGTGAGCCGTACCGTCACGGCGGCAGCCTACGAGCAGCTGCATGCCGAAGGATGGATCGCCGGCAGGCACGGGTCGGGAACCTACGTGACGACCACACCGTCACAGGGCGGGACCGACCCGACAGTCCAGAGTGTTGAGTCCGGTGAGGACGATGAGCTTCTCGAGCTGATCCCCGGAATGCCGTGGGCGGAAGGTATAGATCGTGCGGCGTGGCGCCGCGCCTGGCGCGCCGCTGCGGACACGCCGCCGTCGCAGTACACCCACCGGGCAGGCATCGCGGGCTACCGCGCGGCTATCGCCGAGCACCTTCTGCGTCACAGGGGGCTGCGTGCCGACACGGCGAGCGTGCTCGCGACCGCGGGCACGACGAGCGCCCTCGCCGAGCTGGCCGCGAGCGTGTTCCGCGCGGGCGAGGTGGTGGCGGTCGAGGACCCGGGCTACCAGCGCGCCGTCGAGGCGCTGCGCGCGGCAGGCGTGCGTGTCGTCTGCGTGCCGGTCGATGCGGACGGTATCCGCGTCGAGGACATCCCCCGGCAGGCGAAGGCCGTGTACTGCTCGCCGGCGCACCAGTACCCGCTGGGGAGTACGATGAGCGCCCCGCGCAGGGTCGCGCTCGTGGAACGGGCCCGTACGGAAGGTTTCCTCGTGCTCGAGGACGACTACGACGGTGAGCTGCGCTACGACGTGGCGCCGCTTCCGCTGCTCGCCGCGCTCGCCCCGGATGTGGTTGTGCATCTCGGCACGACGAGCAAGATCCTGACCCCGACGCTCGGCGCGGGTTGGATGGTCGCACCCTCGCCGGTGTTCTCGGCAGTGCTCGGGCATCGCGAGCGTACCGGCACCCGCCCGTCCCCTGCCGGGCAGCGTGTGGTCGGCGAGCTCGCCAGGAACGGCGACCTCGGCCGGCACATCAGGCGGGTGCGTAGGGAGCTGGCCGAGCGGCGCAGGATGCTCACCGCCACGTTGCGGGCGGCCGAGGTCCCCGTGCTCGGCGATGATGCCGGGGCCCACCTGCTCGTGCCGCTGGCGTCGGCGGAGGAGGAGCGCGAGCGGTTGCAGCGCGCACTCGAACGCGGCGTGCGGCTCGACGGGCTCGCCCGGCACTTCGCAGGCCCGGCCACCACGCACGGTGTCGCGGTCGGCTACGCCGGGTGTTCCCGACAGGCCTTGACCGGGGCGCTGGGTACGCTTGTCGAGGTGCTTGCCGGCTGACCCGATGGGGTGGCGAGCATCGCCACGGGTGGGCGTAAGGTCGCCCACTATGAACGAGCGCAGGACGCGGGTGGCGGTGATCTTCGGCGGGCGCAGTACCGAGCACACGATCTCGTGTGTCTCTGCGGGTAGCGTGCTGGCGAACCTGGACCGCGAGCGATTCGACGTCGTACCGATCGGTATCACGCCGGAAGGGGGATGGGTGCTCGGCACCGACGACCCGGCGGCGTTGCAGATCTCGAACAAGCAGTTGCCCAGCGTGGACGGCGGAACCGAGCTGATCCTGCGTGGCGATCCGACACGCAGGGACCTGGTGAGCCTGCCTCCTGGCGGTGAGGTCGATGTGCTGTCCTCGGTGGACGCGGTGTTCCCGCTGCTGCACGGTGCCTTCGGCGAGGACGGCACGGTTCAGGGGTTGCTGGAGCTGGCCGACCTGCCCTACGTGGGGGCGGGTGTGTTCGCCAGCGCGGCCGCTATGGACAAGGTGTTCGCGAAGAAGCTCCTCGTGGCCGAGGGTCTGCCGATCGTGGACTACGCCGAGGTGTCACGCGGTCGGTCCACTCTGGACAGACACGAATGCGAGCGCCTAGGTCTCCCCGCGTTCGTCAAGCCTGCCCGTGCCGGCTCGTCCATCGGCATCAGCAAGGTGTCCGGCTGGGAGGAGCTGCCTGCGGCCGTGGAGCTCGCGAGGCAGACGGACCCGAAGGTGCTCGTCGAGTCCGGAGTGTCCGGCAGGGAGATCGAGTGCGGCGTACTGGAGTTCCCGGACGGGCGGGTGGAGGCGTCGTTGCCTGCGGAGATCCGGGTTCTCGGCGACGACGATGCCGCGTGGTACGACTTCGAGACCAAGTACCTCGACGACGGTGCCGAGCTGGACATCCCCGCCAAGCTCGCCGACGACGTCACCGAGCGCCTACGAGCGGTAGCGGTACGCGCCTTCCGGGCGCTCGACTGCCAGGGCTTGGCGCGTGTGGACTTCTTCGTCGAGGCGAACGGCGAGCTGCGTATCAACGAGATCAACACGATGCCCGGATTCACTACCACCTCGGCGTACCCGAAGATGTGGTCGGTGACCGGGTTGGACTACCCGACCCTGCTGTCGACCCTGATCGAGACCGCGCTCGCTCGCGGAACCGGGCTGCGCTGACGGTCGCGCGAGGGCGAGCCGAGGCGCTCCTCGGGTGCGTGGTGTGTATCGAAGGAGTCCTTCGGCTCGCCCCGCGCTGTCACTCCACCTCGACGGGGCGGGCGTCGAGCGTCCCGTCGATCGTCTCGGACATCACCTGGAGAGGTCCCGTGCCCGCGCTGTCGGGAACGGTTAGTGCGATGTAGACGCCGCGGTCGACCGCGTACCAGGTGTGCGAGCCCGCACCTTCCACCGGGAGCCATTCCACCCCGTTGACCGCGCGTAACGGCGAGTCAGGCGCGAGCTCTCCCGGCTGCTCGACCCCGCACCGCAGCACGATCGGATCGTCGAGGCCCCAGGCCGTCGTAGCGGGCGGCGCCGGCTCGGCGAGCTCCCGGCGGTCGGCGGTATCGTCGCCGTCTCCGTCGATCGGGAGCCGGTCGGGTGTGGCATCCAGCACGCTGCCGCACGCCTGCGTGTCGGCATCGGGGGCCGGAACGCCGGGAACGGCGAGTGCGGAGCCGTCCCCGGCGCGCTCGTCCTCGGGTTCCGATCCGTAGACCAGCCCGATCACTGCCGCCGCGGCGGCAAGCGTCAGGGCGAGGGCGGCTGCCACGACGAGCAGGGCGCGCGGCGGCGTGCTGTCCTCGGAACGGTCCGTGTCGTCTGGCACGGAACCACTACATCACGACCTACAGGTGCACGACCGGGCAGGTCAGGGTACGGGTGATGCCACCGACGTTCTGGATGCGCGCCACCACCAGCTGGCCCATCTCGTCGACCGACTCGGCCTCGGCACGCACGATGACGTCATACGGCCCCGTGACATCTTCCGAGCTGATGACACCGGGGATCGTGGCTACCTCCGCGGCGACTGATGCTGCTTTACCGACCTCGGTCTGGATGAGGATGTATGCGTTGACCACGGCGCGTCCCTTCGTCGGATCGGGTTGGTTCACGGTAGGAACGACCCCGGAGGGTTATTCACCATCCAACAGACGCGGGCCGCCCGCAAGTGCGGCTCGCCGCTGCTGGCTACGGGTACACCGAGGACGTTACTCATATGCTGGGCTACACATCGTGCGCAGGTCACCTGGTAGCGCTGCGCGCCCGCGGTCGGCGGCCGCCTGCTGCCCGTCGCGGCCCCCTGTCCACCACCGTGTGAACAGCCCTTCGCGGCCGCCTGCTCGGCGTGCGACGGGTGGGCGATCCGACGGCAGGGCAACGTCGCGGCCCGGCGCCGTCGTGGCCGGAGCCACCGCAGTCCCCGCCCGGCGGCACGGGACCGGGAGGGGAGACGGCGCGTCGGACCGTGCGGGCCGGGCGGGGAGACTGGGGTAGTGCGACCGTGGTCATCGCGGGAGCGTCCGTCGCCGGTGACGGAGCACGGGGAGTCGAAACGGACAGGTGGGTGAGCTGTGCAGAAGCCGAGCAAGGACACAGGATCCGGAGATCGCACCGTGGCGAGTCTCGGGGAGTTCGGCACGATCGATGCGGTCACCAGCGGACGGAGCCAGCCGGAGTCGACCGTGGTCGGGCCGGGTGACGACGCGGCGGTCGTCACCGCGCCGGACGGCAGGGTGGTAGCGACCACGGACGTGATGGTGCAGGGAGTGCACTTCCGGCTCGACTGGTCGCAGCCGGAACACGTCGGGAGGAAGTCGGTCGCCGTCAACCTCGCCGATGTCGTCGCGATGGGTGCGCGCCCGTCGTCGGTGCTCGTGGGGTTGGCCTGTCCCGGCACGACCGATATCAGCACGGTTACCGAGCTCGCCGACGGGATGTGGGCCGAGGCGGCACGCGCCGGTATCGGCCTCGCAGGTGGCGACATGGTGTCCGCGGACCAGGTCGTGATCAGCGTGACAGCACTGGGTGACCTGCAGGGCCGCGCACCGGTGCTGCGCTCGGGCGCTCGCGAGGGCGACGTCCTGGCGATGTGCGGCAGGCTCGGCTGGGCCGCGGGCGGGCTGGCCGTGCTCGGTCGCGGCTTCCGTTCCCCTGTCGGTGTGGTCAACGCGCACCGGTACCCCGAGCCTCCCTACACCGAGGGGGCCGCCGCCGCAGAGGCAGGCGCCACCTCGATGATCGACGTCTCGGACGGGCTGCTCGCGGACGTCGAGCATCTCGCGACGTCCTCCGGCGTCGGGTTCGACATCCTCACGCAGAACCTGCGCGTCGACGACAGGCTGGCCGAGGTCGCCTCGGCGCTCGGCGCCGACCCGTTGCACTGGGTCCTGACCGGTGGCGAGGATCACGCGCTCGTCGCGACGTTCCCCGGGGAGGGCAGCGTGCCGCAGGGCTGGACGCGCATCGGGTCGGTCGTGCCGGCCGGATCCGGCTCGACCCCGGTGACCGTAGACGGCAGTCCCTACACCGGTGGTGACGGCGGCTGGCAGCACTGGCGCTAATCTCAGCCCATGCAGCTGCGCCTGGAGCCCCGGAGCCTCACGCACCCGGACGCCGAGAAGCTGATCTCGGAGATCCAGCAGGAGTACCTCGCCCGGTACGGGCAGGCCGATCACACGCCGGTGAGCGCTGAGCAGTTCAGTCCGCCGCGCGGCCGGTTCCTCGTGGGATATCTCGGCAACGACCCGGTGGCGTGCGGCGGGTGGCGCTCCGGCGAGGAGCTCGGAGGCGAGCTGCGCGACACGGACGCGGAGATGAAGCGGCTCTACGTGGCCGCGGGCGCGCGGGGACGGGGTTTCGCGCGGACGATCGTGCGGGTCCTGGAACGCACCGCGCGTGAGGCAGGCAAGCACAGGATGGTGCTCGAGACAGGGACCGAACAGCCGGAGGCGGTGGAGCTGTACACCTCGGTCGGCTACGCCGGTATCCCCACGTACGGGGTGCACAAGTGGGATCCGGCCAGCGTCTGCCTCGCGAAGCCGCTGCTGGATACCGCACGCGATACCGACACGCGATAACCATCCCGGGCTGCAGGGCGCGGACGACGCGCCGGTAACCTTCGGCTCGTGTCCGTCGACGAAGCTGGTGCGCCGAGACGAGGTCGGGGCGACGAACCGGGAAACGCGAGCGGGGACGGTCCAGGCCGCTCGGGACCGGTGCCTGTCCGCCCGAGCCACACCGAACCCGTGCCGCTGACGACGCTTGTCGCGCGGGCCGATGGGCGGCTGATCCCGGACAGCGGGGGCACGGAGACCGCCGTCACGGGCGCGACGCTGCGTGCCCATCAGGTGCGGCCGGGAGATCTGTACGCTGCGCTGCCCGGCGCCCACGCGCACGGGGCCGACTTCGCGGCGGAGGCGATCGCCGCGGGCGCCGCGGCGATCCTCACCGACCAGGACGGCGCCGACCGGGAAACGGTGCGCGACTGTGACCTTCCTGTCGTGCTGCACGACGACCCGCGCGCCGTGCTCGGTGACATGGCCGCCTGGATCTACGGTGAGCCGTCCCTGCAGCTGTCGGTGCTGGGTATCACGGGTACGTCGGGCAAGACCACGAGCGTGTACCTCGTGGAGTCGGGACTGCGGGCAGCCGGGCTGCGCACGGGCCTGATCGGGACCGTGGAGACCCGGGTCGCCGGCGAGCGCCTCACCAGCGCTTTCACCACGCCCGAGGCGCCGGACCTGCAAGCCCTGTTCGGCGTGATGCTCGAGCACGGGGTCACCCATGTCCCGATGGAGGTCTCCAGCCACGCGCTCTCGCTCGGCCGGGTGAGAGGTACGCGGTTCACGGTGGGTGCGTTCACCAACCTCTCGCAGGACCATCTGGACTTCCACCGGGACATGGAGGAGTACTTCGACGCCAAGGCCATCCTGTTCGACGGCCGTGCGACAACGGAGATCGTCGTCGTCGACAGCGCGTGGGGGCAGGCACTCGTCCGTCCCCATACGATCACCGTCGGGGTCGACCCGGCCACGGGCGCGGCGTGGACCGCGGAGCTGCGGGCCACGAGCAGCACGGGTGCGCAGTCCGTCGTGCTGTACGGACCGGCAGGGCAACGGATCAGCACGACGCTGAACCTGCCCGGCGAGTTCAACGTGACCAACGCGCTGCTCGCGGCCGCCGTGCTGGACTCCGTCGGGGTCGCACAGGAACACATCGCCACCGGGCTCGCCGAGGCACAGGTTCCCGGCCGGATGGAACGGGTGGACGAGGGGCAGGACTTCACGGCGGTCGTCGACTACGCGCACAAGCCGGCAGCCGTGGCGCTGTCCCTCGACGCGTTGCGCGCGCAGACGCCGGGGCGCGTCATCACGGTTCTCGGCTGCGGAGGCGACCGAGACGTCACGAAACGCCCGATGATGGGGGAGTCGGCCGTTCGTCGCAGCGACGTCCTGATCGTCACCGACGACAACCCGCGCAGCGAGGACGCAGCGGCGATCCGGTCGGCGATGCTCACCGGCGCACGGATGGTCGGACCGTCACAGGGCGGTGAGGTGGTCGAGATCGGTGACCGCCGCGAGGCGATCGGCCACGCCGTCGCGATCGCCTCGCCGGGAGACGTCGTGTTCGTCGCCGGCAAGGGACACGAGTCGGGGCAGGAGGTCGGCGGCGTCGTGCATCCGTTCTCCGATCGAGAGGAGCTCGCGGCCGCCCTGCGCAGACGAATCGAGGGGCACGAGTGATCACACTGACGCTTGCGGAGATCGCCGAGATCACCGGTGGCAGGTTGCATCGCAGCGATGGCAGCGAGCCGGTGACCGGGCCGGTCGAGTTCGACTCCAGGAAGATCGCGGCGGGAGGGTTGTTCGTCGCGCTGCCCGGTGAGCGCGTCGACGGGCACACCTTCGCCTCGGCGGCGGTCGCGGCAGGTGCGACCGGGGTGTTGGCCGCGCGCGAGGTGGATGCGCCCGCGGTCGTCGTGCCGCCGGCCCCGGAAGCGGCCGCCGGCAGCAGGTCGGTCGCGCTGGCAGGCGACACGGACGGTTCCGGCGCAGCGGTCCTCACGGCACTCGGCAAGCTCGCCAGGTACGCCGTGCTCCGGCTGTCCGCGGGCACGCTCACCGTCGTCGGAATCACCGGCTCCTCGGGAAAGACATCCACCAAGGACGTCATCGCGCAGCTGCTCGAACCGCTCGGGCCGACCATCGCCCCACCGGGGTCGTTCAACAACGAGCTCGGGCACCCGTGGACGGTGCTGCGGGCCGACGAGGCCACACGGCATCTCGTCCTGGAGCTGTCCGCGCGAGGGGTGGGACATATCGCGGAGCTGGCCGCGCTCGCCCCGCCGCGGATCGGCGTTGTGCTGAACGTCGGCAGTGCCCACGTCGGCGAGTTCGGGTCCCGTGAGGGCATCGCGGCGACCAAGGGCGAGCTCGTGGAGGCCTTGCCCGCCGCAGCCGACGGTGGGGTAGCCGTACTCAACGCCGACGACCCGCTCGTCGCGGCGATGAGCGAACGGACAGCGGCCAGGGTGGTCACGGTGGGCACCTCGGCGGGCGCCGAGATACGTGCCGAGCAGGTCCGGCTCGACGAGCATGCCCGCCCGCGCTTCGACCTCGTCACACCACAGGGCAGGGCGGCAGTCTCCCTGCCCCTGCACGGCGAGCACTACGTCGCCAACGCCCTCGCGGCCGCGGCGACCGCGCTCGAGCTGGGTAGCGACGTCGACGAGGTGGCACAGCGGCTGTCGACCGTGCGGCGACGGTCCGACCGCAGGATGCAGGTCGACACGCGGGCGGACGGCCTCACCGTGATCAACGACTCGTACAACGCCAACCCGGAGTCGGTACGCGCGGCGCTGAAGACACTCGCGTCGATGAGCGCAGCGCGCCGGTCCTCGGGTGGGCGTTCCTGGGCGGTCCTCGGCGCGATGGCCGAGCTCGGCGAGGACAGTGTCGCCGCGCACGACGAGATCGGCAGGCTCGCCGTGCGGTTGAACATCGACAGGCTCGTCGTTGTCGGGGACCAGGCGGCCGCGATGCACCAGGGAGCCTGCCACGAAGGTTCCTGGGGACGGGAGTCGATCCTCGTTCCCGACGCCGACTCCGCGACCGAGCTGCTCCGCGACGAGTTGACAGGAGATGACGTGATCCTTGTAAAGGCCTCCAAGGTAGCCGAGCTGTGGCGCGTCGCCGACGCGCTGCTGAGCTCCCCGCACGAGGTGTCGGTGCCGCGGGACGGTGGTAACGCGTGATCAGCATCCTGATCGCAGCCTCGGTGGGCCTGCTCGTCTCGATCATGTTCACCCCGTACCTGATCAGGGCGTTCTCCAAGCAGGGATTCGGTCAGGAGATCAGGGAGGAAGGCCCGGAAGGCCACCAGTCGAAGCGCGGGACGCCCACGATGGGTGGGGTCTCGATCATCGTGGCGACGGTGGTGGGCTACGGCGTGGCACACCTGCTCCGGTGGGCCGCCTCCGCCGACGGCGGTGGCCCATCAGCCTCTGGCATGCTCGTGCTGCTTCTGGCCAGCGGCCTGGGACTGGTCGGTTTCCTCGACGACTTCATCAAGGTACGCAGGCAGCGCAACCTCGGGCTGAACAAGACGTCGAAGCTGGTCGGCCAGCTGGTTGTGGCGGTGGCCTTCGCGATCCTGGCGATCCAGTTCGCCGACCAGCGCGGGCTGTCCCCCGCGTCGACCAACCTGTCCTACGTGCGTGACCTCGCGGTGATCGCGTTCCCGATCCCGGTGTTCGTCCTCTTCTGCTACCTGCTGATCGCCGCATGGTCGAACGCGGTGAACTTCACGGACGGGCTCGACGGGCTCGCCGGTGGTGCGGCGTCGATGGTGCTCGGTACCTACGTGGTGATCTCGTTCTGGCAGGCACGCCTGGCCTGCGCGGAGACCCCGCAGCCTGCGTGCTACGACGTGCGTGACCCCCTCGACCTCGCCGTGGTCGCTGCCGCGGCGACCGGAGCGTGTATCGGCTTCCTGTGGTGGAACGCCGCACCGGCGAAGATCTTCATGGGCGACACCGGGTCCCTCTCGCTGGGTGGTCTGATCGCCGGCCTGTCGGTGACCACGCGGACCGAGCTGCTCGCGATCGTGATCGGCGGGCTGTTCGTGGTCGAGATGGTGTCGGTTGTCGTGCAGATCGCGGTCTTTCGCAGCACGCGACGGCGGCTGTTCCGGATGGCGCCGTTCCACCACCACTTCGAGCTCGCAGGCTGGGCGGAGACGACCGTGATCATCCGGTTCTGGTTGCTGGCCGCGATCTGCTGCATGTTCGGGCTCGGCCTGTTCTACAGCGAGCAGCTCGCTGCCGTGGGTGGGTGAGCTCGTGGACAGCTGGACGGGTCGTCGGGTCCTGGTGGCCGGGGCGGGAGTGACCGGGCTGTCGGTGGCGCGCGCGCTCGTGGAGTCCGGTGCGCTTGTCACGGTGACCGACGAGAACGAGGAGCGGCTGGCCTCGGTGGCGGGCACCGGTGCCGAGTGCCTCCCGCGACTGGCTTCGCCCGCCGAGGGGACGGACCTCGTGGTGACCAGCCCGGGCTGGCGGCCGTCGAGCCCGTTGCTGCGGGCGGCTCGCGATGCCGGGATCGACGTGATAGGCGACGTCGAGCTGGCCTGGCGCCTCGGGCGCACGGCCGAGCAGCCCCCGACATGGCTGGTCGTGACCGGGACCAACGGCAAGTCCACAACGGTGAGCATGCTCGCCGAGATGCTTCGCGCTGCGGGGCTGCAAGCCGTGGCCTGCGGCAATGTCGGTTTCGCTGTCACAGACGCCGTGCGGGCGGGCTACCCGGTCCTTGCCGTCGAGCTGTCCAGCTTCCAGCTGCATTGGAGTCGAAGCCTCGCACCGTACGCCTCCGTCGTGCTCAACGTGGCCGAGGACCATCTCGACTGGCACGGGTCCTTCGACGACTACGCAGCGGCGAAGGGGCGGATTCACGAGCGGACCACGATCGCCGTCCACAACGCCGATGACCCGGTCTCCCGGAGGCTGGCCGGGGAGTACGCACCCGCGGGCGCCGGTCGGGTCGGGTTCACCGGAGCCGTGCCGCGGGCGGGAGAGCTCGGGGTCGACGAGGAGATGCTCGTCGACCGCGCGTTCGACGACACAGGGCTCGCTCACCCGGTGCCCGGGAGTGGCTCCGGGGGAGGTGCCCCTGCCGGGGGTGAGCTGTGCGCGGTGTCCGAGGTGATGCCGCCGGGGCCGCACAACGTACTCAACGCGCTCGCCGCGGCGGCACTGGCACGCTCGTACGGCGTCGGCCGCGGGGCGGTCCGCGCGGGGCTGCTGGCCTTCCAGCCAGGTGATCACCGGTCCGTGCAGGTCGCGGAGATCGGCGGGGTGCGCTTCGTCAACGACTCCAAGGCGACGAACCCGCACGCGGCCGCCGGGTCGTTGCCTGCCTACGAGCATGTCGTGTGGATCGCGGGCGGGCAGCTCAAGGGGGCCTCTGTGGCCACGGTCGATGCCCTTGTCGCCTCGAACGCCCACCGGCTGCGTGGCGCGGTCCTGATCGGGGCGGACGCCGAGGTCATCGCCGAAGCACTCGCGCGACACGCGCCGGATGTTCCCGTGAATCGCTGCCGTTCGGGTGACGATGGAACCATGAACGCGGCAGTGCGTGCGGCAAGCTCGATGGCTCGGCCAGGTGACGTCGTGCTGCTGGCTCCCGCCGCCGCATCACTGGACATGTTCCACAGCTACGCACACCGCGGTGAGGCGTTCGCTGAGGCGGTACGTGCGCTGGGCGGGTAAGGCCAGTGGCCGCGGAGAGACGAAACGCGCAGGGGAAGACGGTGCGGAACCGGAGGTCCCGCGGGCCGGTCGCGACGCGACTGGTGGCCGTGCGCACCGTGCTGACGGCATGGTTGTCCCGGCCGCTTGCGTCGTTCCACCTGGTGCTAGCGCTCAGTGGGCTGCTCACCGTGATCGGCATCGTGATGGTGCTGTCCGCCTCCTCACCGACATCGGGGGCAGGCGGCCACGTCTACGAGCTGTTCGGCAGGCACGTGATGTACGTGGGCGTTGGCGCGGTCGTGTTCTGGGTCGGCCTGCGGGTACGGCTACGCCTGATCCGGCAGATGGCTCCTGTCCTGCTGCTGCTCAGCGTCGGCATGCTCGCGCTCGTGCTGAGCCCGATGGGCACGGTCGCGTTCGGCGCACAGCGCTCGTTCGCGTTCGGCCCGGTGTCCGTGCAGCCGGTGGAGATCGCCAAGCTGGCTCTGGCGTTGTGGGGTGCGCACATCCTGGTCAGCAAGTCCACCCTGCTGCACCAGTGGCGGCATCTGCTCGTCCCCCTCGTGCCGGTGGCACTGGTGATGTTCGCTCTGGTGATCGCCCAACCCGACCTGGGAAGCACGGTCAGCCTCGGTGTCGTCCTGCTGGCGTTGCTCTGGTTCGCGGGCGCGCCGAAGCGGCTGTTCGCGATCGTGGCAGGCGCGGCTGTGCTCGGCGTGGCCGTACTCGCAGTGGTGGCGCCGTACCGGCTCGCCAGGGTGATGAGCTTCCTGAACCCGGACGCGGACCCGCAGGGTACCGGGTGGCAGGCGACGCAGGCGATGTTCGCGCTGGCGGACGGCGGACTGTTCGGCGCGGGGCTCGGGCAGGGTGCCTCGAAGTGGCAGTACCTGCCGAACGTGCATCACGACTTCATCTTCGCGCTCATCGGTGAGGAGCTCGGGCTCATCGGTGCCGCTGTGGTCATCGGGTTGTACGCTGCGGTGGCGATCGTCGGCCTGCGGGTGGCGGCACGCAACCTCGACCCGTGGATCCGTATCGTCGCGGGAACCCTGACGGTCTGGATCGTCGGGCAGGCCGGGATCAACATCGGCTACGTCGTGGGGCTGCTGCCCATCACGGGAATCCCGCTACCGATGATCTCCTACGGCGGTACCTCCCTCGTCGCCACGATGTTCGTGTTCGGTGTGCTCGCCAACTGTGCCCGCCACGAACCCGAGGCAGTGGCCGCGCTGCGCAACCAGGGACCGGGCAAGTTCGGTAGGCTGCTGCGGCTGCCCGCTCCCGAGCCGTACCGCCCGCAGTCGCGACGGAAGGCGACGAGCCGCGCGGGTGGCCAGCGGGGCGGTCAGCGGGGTGGGGGCCCGGCGAAGAAGGCTCCCACCACTGCGCAGCGGCGCCGTGGCCCCGGGAGCCATACGGGCAGGCAGGCCAGGAGCGCGCCGTACTCGCGGTCGGGCAGGCGGGGACGCCCCTGACGGAGGCGGGTGTGCCGGGTGGAACGCGCGGGCCCGGGGCATGATGGCACGGCAACGACGACGAGGACGTGGAGGACGGACGTGACGGCGCCCACAGTGGTTGTAGCCGGCGGCGGAACAGCTGGTCATATCGAGCCCGCGCTCGCGCTGGCCGACGCGGTACGGCGGCTGCGCCCCGAGGCGAGGGTGGTCGCCCTGGGGACCGAGCGCGGGTTGGAGACCACCCTGGTACCCGACCGCGGCTACCCCCTCGAGCTGATCCCCCCGGTGCCGATGCCCCGCAAACTCGGTGCGGAGCTGCTGCGCATGCCTGCGAAGGTGCGCCGGTCGGTGCGTGCGACCCGGGAGGTGCTCAACAGGGTGGGCGCCGACGTGGTCGTCGGTTTCGGTGGCTACGTGGCGCTGCCGGCCTACCTCGCCGCGCGGGGACGGGTCCCCATCGTGGTGCACGAGGCGAACCAGCGGCCCGGCCTGGCCAATCGTGTCGGAGCGCGCCTTGCCGAACGGGTCGCGGTTGCCGTGCCGGGTACGCCGCTGCGGGGCGCCGAGCTTGTCGGGATGCCGCTGCGGGAGTCCATCACGGGGCTGGACCGGGTGGGCCTGCGGGCGCAGGCACGGGAGCACTTCGGGCTCGACCAGGACGCTCCCACCCTGCTCGTCGTCGGCGGCTCGCAGGGCGCTCGCTCCCTGAACGAGGCAGTCTCCGGTGCGGCAACCGCGCTCGGCGAGGCCGGTATCGGCGTGCTGCACGCGCACGGCCCGAAGAACACGTTGACCGTTTCCGCGGCCCCGGGTGCGCCCGCGTACGTCACGGTGCCCTACCTCGAACGCATGGACCTGGCCTACGCGGCGGCCGATGCGGTGCTGTGCCGTTCCGGGGCGATGACGGTGGCCGAGGTCTCTGCCGTCGGGCTTCCGGCGATCTTCGTTCCGCTGCCGCACGGGAATCGTGAGCAGGAGGTCAACGCGCGACCCGCGGTGCGCGCAGGCGCGGCGATCACCGTTGACGACGCCGAGCTCGGTCCGGACTGGGTGGCCGAGCACGTGGTGCCGATGGTGGCCGATGCGGGCCGATTGGGGACAATGAGTGATGCGGCGGCGGGTCTCGGCCACCGCAGCGCCGACCGGGCGCTGGCAACAATGGTTCTGGAGGCCTGCTGTGCCTGACTCGAGTCGCGATGTGAGGAGTTCCACGATGCCAGTCCCCGAGCGCCTGCGGCGTGCACACCTGATCGGCATCGGTGGGGCGGGAATGAGCGGTATCGCCCGCATCCTGCTGGCACGGGGCGGTACCGTCAGCGGTTCGGACGCGAAGGACTCCCGAGCCTTCATGACCCTGCGCGCGCAGGGTGCGGCGATCGCGATCGGTCAGGACGCGCGGAACCTCGACGGCTCCGGCGACGAGCCGACCGCCGTGATCGTCTCCACAGCCATCAAGGAGAGCAACCCGGAGCTGGCCGCGGCCCGCGCTCGTGGCATCCCGGTGCTGCACCGGGCCGACGCGCTCGCGCTGCTGATGGACGGTCACACCGTCGCGTGCATCACCGGAACGCACGGCAAGACGTCCACGACGTCGATGCTGACCGTGGCGTTGCAGCACTGCCGCCTCGATCCGTCCTTCGCGATCGGCGCCGACCTCAACGAGTCGGGAGCCAACGCGCATCACGGCAGCGGCGGGATGTTCGTCGCCGAGGCCGACGAGAGCGACGGCTCCTTCCTGTCGTACGCGCCGTCCGTCGCGGTGATCACCAACATCGAGCCCGATCACCTGGACCACCACGGAACGTCGGAGGCGTACGGGGCGACCTTCGACGGGTTCGTCAGCCGTATCCGCGCCGACGGCGTGCTCGTGGTGTGCTCGGACGACCCGGCTGCCGAGCGACTGGCAGGCGAGGCCGAGTCGCGGGGCCTGCTCGCCGACGGGGTACGGGTGCGGCGGTACGGCCGGACAGCCACGGGTTTCACCGACGCCCGCGTGCTGGACTACACGGCAGGCGGTGACGAAGGGGGGACCGTGCGCCTGGAGATGCGTGGCGAGGAGATCGACCTCATCGTCCCCGTGGCCGGCGAGCACATGGCGTTCAACGCCGTCGCCGCGTTGCTCGCGGGGGAGGAGCTCGGTGCCCCGCAGCACGAGCTTCTGGAGGGTTTGGCCGCGTTCTCGGGCGTGAGCAGGCGTTTCGAGTTCAAGGGCCGCGCGGGGGCGGTCCGGGTCTACGACGACTACGCGCACCACCCGACGGAGGTGGCGGCCCAGCTGCGCGCTGCCCGGCACGCTGCCGACCGCGGGCGCGTGCTTGTCGTGTTCCAGCCGCACCTGTACTCACGCACCGCGGCGTTCGCCGAGGAGTTCGCCGCCGCGCTCGGCCTCGCCGACGAGGTGGTGACACTCGACGTCTACGGGGCACGGGAGGAACCGGTGCCCGGTGTGACCGGCGCGCTGATCTCGGAGCGGATCACCGGTGCCGTGGCGCACTACGAGCCGGCGTTCGACCGGGCCGCCGAGCTGGCGGCCGGGCTGGCGCGACCGGGCGACCTGCTGATCACCATGGGCGCCGGGGACGTCACCCAGCTCGGCCCGGAGATCATCAGGCAGTTGGACGACCGCGATACGGCCCCGGCGGTCGCACACGCCCGCGAGGAGTAACCGGTGGCGAGCACGCGCCGACGTGGGGCCGCTACACGTAAGGCTCGGGCGCGCCCGTCGCGGGGCCGGATCTTCCTGCGCCGGGCTGTGGCCGTGCTGTGCGTGCTCGCGGTCGGCGGCCTCGGCTACGTATTGCTGTTCACCTCGCTGCTCGGAGTCCGTGACGTCGAGGTGACGGGGCTCGACCGGGTCGACGAGGAGGCGGTCGTCGAGCTCGCGGCGATCCCGGATCAGCGTCCTATGCTGCGCGTGGACACCGACGAGGTGGCCGAGCGCGTCGTCGAGCTGGACGAGCTCGAACTCGCCGAGGTGTCGCGCTCCTGGCCGGCCACCATCTCGATCGAGGTCGTCGAACGGGAGCCGGTGGCGTTCTTCTCCGCGTTCGACGGCACCCGCCTGGTCGACAAGCACGGCGTGCCGTTCCACGAGGTCGACTCGGCCCCGTCCGGGCTTCCCGAGCTGGACCTGGATTCGGTGTCCTCGGAGGACGACACGACGCGTGCTGTGATGGACGTGCTGACGGGGTTGCCGAAGGAGCTCCGCGAGTCGGTCGAGGTGATCGGCGCGGACTCTCCCGGCAGCATCGAGTTCGGGCTCGCCGGTGGGGATACGGTGCGCTGGGGTGACAGGGAGCAGATGGAGCGCAAGGTCAAGGTTCTCGACGCCATTCTTGCCCGGCCCGGCGAGGTCTACGACGTCTCGAGCCCCGAGCTGCCCACTGTCTCGTAGGCACCGGACGGCGGCGAGCCGCGAGGGCAGGCGCGGGGCGACACGGGGTGGTGGTCGAGTGAGTGTCGTCATAGCAACAACTTTCAGGCGCGACACCCGGCGTGGCTGCTGGATTCACCGGAAATCGATGCTTACCGTCCAGAACCAGCGTCAGAAGTTGACATAATTCTGAACCTCATGTTGAGGTCGAGGGTTTTCCCGGGCGTCACAGCTCCGGGGTGGTCGACTTCGGACGTCGAAGCAGCGGAGACCTCAAGCCACGATCAGGAAGGCGGACCCGATGACGCCCCCGCACAACTACCTCGCGGTGATCAAAGTCGTCGGTATCGGCGGCGGTGGTGTGAATGCTGTGAACCGCATGATCGAGGTCGGCCTCAAGGGGGTCGAGTTCATCGCGGTGAACACCGACGCCCAAGCATTGCTGATGTCGGACGCCGACGTGAAGCTGGACATCGGCAGGGAGCTCACGCGCGGTCTCGGCGCCGGTGCCGCCCCGGACGTCGGTCAGCGTGCCGCCGAGGACCATCGTGACGAGATCGAGGAGGTCCTCAAGGGCGCGGACATGGTGTTCGTGACCGCGGGCGAAGGCGGCGGTACCGGCACCGGGGGAGCGCCGGTCGTCGCTCAGGTGGCGCGCAAGCTCGGCGCACTGACCATCGGCGTGGTGACGCGCCCGTTCTCCTTCGAGGGCAAACGGCGCGGCTCGCAGGCCGAGGACGGGATCCAGGAGCTGCGCAACGAGTGCGACACGCTGATCGTGATACCGAACGACCGGCTGCTGCAGCTCGGCGACATCGGCGTCTCGCTGATGGATGCCTTCCGCTCGGCCGATGAGGTCCTGCTGTCGGGTGTGCAGGGCATCACCGACCTGATCACCACGCCGGGCCTGATCAACCTCGACTTCGCAGACGTGAAGAGCGTGATGTCGGGCGCGGGCAGCGCGCTGATGGGGATCGGTTCCGCGCGCGGCGAGGGCAGGGCCGTGCAGGCCGCGGAGAAGGCGATCAACTCCCCGCTGCTCGAGGCGTCGATGGACGGGGCGCACGGGGCACTGCTGTCCATCGCGGGCGGCTCGGACCTGGGGCTGTTCGAGATCAACGAGGCCGCGTCGCTGGTGCAGGAGTCCGCGCACCCGGAAGCGAACATCATCTTCGGCACGATCATCGACGACTCGCTCGGTGACGAGGTCCGTGTCACGGTGATAGCCGCAGGTTTCGACGCAGGCGCACCGACGCACAAGAAGTTGGATCCACCGGCAGTGGCCTCCTCCACGTCGACGTCCACGGCATCGGCGGAGTCCGGCACGGTCGGCGGCGGCGCGGAACGTTCCTCCGGGTCCCGCCAGGCCGAGCAGGGTAGGCCCGCCGCGCGGCAGGAGCCCGCTGCGGGCGGCGGTGCGGGTGCCGCGAGCTCGACCGGATCCACCGGATCCACCGGATCCACGGGGGCTGCTGCGCAAGGCAGTGGCTTGCCCCAGCACGGGGCAGGCGGTGCGGTGAGTAACGGTGGTTCGCGGGGGAGCCTGCCCAACAGGGCTGTTCCGGTTACCGATGACTCCGAGGACGACGACGTGGACGTCCCGCCCTTCATGCGGCGTTAGGATCAGCCGGCCCCCGGTTCCGCAGCGGCGGCCGGTGGCACATCCGGCAGTCGCCTCGAGTAGCACGCTCGCCGCGAGCCGTGCGTCCTGTTCGCGCGTCCCCTTGCTGCGTGCCCTGTCCACCGGCTCTGTCCACCGGCTCTGTCCACCGGCCCTGTCCACCGGCCCTGTCCACCGGGTCGGTGCGCGCAGCCGATTAAGGTGTGAGGCAGCGGCGAAGGGCTCCAGACAGCGAGCTCCAGAAGCAAGCTCCAGACAGCGAGCTTCAGACAGCGAGCCGCACGAGTGAGGAACGCGACCGGGAGGCAGGGCGTGCGGATACGTCGAGTGGTCACGACGCGCGCGGGTGGGTACTCGAGCCCACCGTACGACTCGTTCAACCTCGGCGACGAGGTCGGCGACGACCCGGACGCGGTGACTGCCAACCGCAAGCGCCTGGCGACCGAGCTCGGTCTCGCCGAGGACCGCGTCACGTGGATGGAGCAGGTGCACGGCCGGACGGTCCGCATCGTCGACGGCCCCCTCGACGGCCCCGCGGAGGCGACGGATGTGCTGGTGACGGCCGAACGGGACCTCGCGGTCGTGGCGCTGGTCGCCGACTGCGTACCGGTCCTGCTCGCCGACCCCGAAGCGGGCGTGGCCGCATCGGCGCACGCCGGTCGTGTCGGCGCGCGTGTCGGTGTGGTGCCGGCGGCGCTGGAGGCGATGTACTCGCTCGGAGCGCAGGCATCCCGCGTCGAGGTACTGCTCGGGCCTGCGATCTGCGGGCAGTGCTACGAGGTTCCACGCGAGATGGCAGCCGATGTCGAGCGGCACCTTCCGGGTAGCGCGTGTCGCACCGCGAAGGGGACGGCCGGTATCGACCTGCGGTCCGGGCTCTGGAACCAGCTCGCGGCGGCCGGTATCGGCAGTGTCGGGGTCGACCCTCGCTGTACCGCGGAGGATGACTCGCTGTTCAGCTACCGCAGGCAGGGCACGACCGGCCGGATCGCCGCGGTGACGTGGGTCGATTCCGCGTGACCGGCACAGCGGGCGAGCGGAAGGCGCAGCTGCGCGCGGCGCTGGAATCGGTGCGCGCGCGGGTCGACAGGGCGTGCCTGGCGGCGGGCAGGGACCCCGGTGAGGTCCGGTTGCTGGCTGTCACCAAGACGTTCCCGGCATCCGATGTCGCGCTGCTGTCCGACCTGGGTCTGCGTGACTTCGCGGAGAACAAGGACCAGGAGGCCGGTGCCAAGGCCGCCGAGCTCGCTTCGCTGCGACCGGACGCGGACGTGCGGTGGCACATGGTCGGCCGGCTGCAGCGCAACAAGGCGCGCACGGTCGTACGGTGGGCCGACGAGGTGCAGTCCGTCGATTCGGTGAGGTTGGCTACCGCACTCGATCGGGCAGTCGCCACCGCTAGGGAGCGCGGGTCACGTACGCGACCGCTGGACGTGCTGGTGCAGGTGAGCCTGGATGATGCGCCGCATCGCGGTGGTTGCCCAGAGGAAGAACTACCGGAACTAGTGAGTAAAATCACTCAACTGAATGAATTGCGTGTTCGCGGAGTGATGACTGTTGCCCCGTATGGGGTGGATCACAGTGCCACTTTTGCGCGATTCGCAAGAATTTACCGCCGACTTCGTGAGGATTATCCCAATCTCGACGAGGTCTCGGCCGGGATGAGCGGAGATCTCGAGGCGGCCGTGGCACACGGCTCCACGTGTGTGCGTGTCGGAACAGCGTTGCTCGGGGGTCGAGAGCTAGCCTCGCGTGAGTGACGGTGGGGCGCTACCCCGAAATCGCGGAGGAGAGCATGAGCACGCTGCAGAGGCTGAAAGCCTACTTCGGGATGATCCCAGCCGACGATGAGGGGTACGACGACTACCCAGCTCACCAGGGCTACCGGTACGACTACCGGGAGGACTACCGGGACGAAGAAGGATACATGGCGGAGGAGCCGCCACACCGGGGGCGCGGCGGCTACCGCATGCGCGCCGACCCGCTCGACGAACCGAACGTGCCTGTCCGTGGCCGAGGCCGCGGGTCAGGCGGCGAGCCGGCGGTGGCCGGGGCGTTGGCGATGGACCGGCAGCCGGAGCAGGTCACCAGGCTGCGTTCGGTGCCGGAGTACAGTGCCCAGCCGGCCGCCCCACCCGCCCGCGACCCGCTGAGCAGGATCGTGACCCTGCATCCGAGTGGCTACAGTGAGGCGCGTGAGATCGGCGAGCACTTCCGGGACGGTAGCCCGGTGATCATGAATCTCACCGAGATGGAGAACGCGGACGCCAAGCGGCTTGTGGACTTCGCCGCTGGTCTCGCCTTCGCTCTCCAAGGCTCGATCGACAAGGTCACGAACAAGGTCTTCCTGCTCTCGCCCCCCGACATCGATGTCTCGGCAGAGGATCGTCGGCGGATTGCCGAGGGCGGGTTGTTCCTCCGTCGCTGAGAAGTGGCAGAGTTAGGCGCGTGGAACTGGTCTTTCAAGTCGTCTACTATGTGCTGTTCGTCTACTGGCTCATCCTCCTGGCGCGAGTGGTGGCCGAGCTCGTACGGGCGTTCGCCCGTGAGTGGCGTCCAGCGGGAGGGGTTGCGGTAACGCTCGAGACCATCTACACAGTTACCGACCCACCTGTCCGAGCGCTCCGTCGGATCATTCCGACTGTGCGGATCGGCAACGTGGGGCTGGACTTATCGATTATGGTGCTGTTGTTGGTTGTGTTCATACTGATGCAACTGGCGTCATCCGGTGCCCAGTGAAGGGACCGGGTATCGTGCAGGCCTGGAGTGCGTGAGGTGATCAGATGTCCTTGACCCCCGCTGACGTGCACAATGTCGCGTTCAGCAAGCCACCGATTGGCAAACGGGGCTACAACGAGGACGAGGTGGACGCCTTCCTCGACCTGGTGGAGACCGAACTTGCCCGCTTGATCGAGGAAAACAACGAGCTGCGTCAACAGGTCGAACAGCTCGATGCCGAGCTGCAGTCGGCACGCAGTGAGGTTCAGCAGGGCGCGAACTCGGGCGCTCCGGCTGCACAGCCGGCTCGTCAAGAGCCTGCGCAGCACGAACCTGCGCGTCAGGAGGAGCCCGCGCGGCGCCTCACCTCGGTCCCGGCCCCTTCGGCGTTGGAGCAGACCCAGGAGCACGCCGGGCTGGGCGGTGACGGTGGCGAACCGAACGTGCAGGCGGCGAAGGTGCTCGGGCTCGCCCAGGAGATGGCCGACCGGTTGACGGTCGAGGCCAAGGCCGAGTCCGATGGCATGCTCGCCGAGGCGCGCACCAAGTCGGAGCAGTTGCTCTCCGAGGCTCGCTCGAAGGCCGACTCGATGGTCAACGAGGCCCGGACCCGGGCGGAGACGATGCTCAACGACGCACGTACCCGAGCGGAGACGATCGAGCGGCAGTCCAGGGACAAGGCCGCGACCATGGAGCGCGAGGCGCAGCGCAAGTACACCGAGTCGATGAACGCGCTGACAGCGGAGAAGGATGCCCTGAGCAAGAAGATCGACGAGCTGCGCACGATCGAGCGTGAGTACCGTACGAGGCTTCGGGGCTTCTTGGAGTCCCAGCTGCGCGAGCTGGACGACCGTGGTTCGGCCGCGCCGTCCTCGGCACCGTCGTCCGGCGGGTCGACGGGTGAGTCCAACTCGTCGTCCGCGGGCGGTGGTGCGAGCAACCAGGGGTTCTCGTTCGGCCCGCGCGCCGAGGCAGGCTAGCGGGAACCGGGCGAAGCCGTGCCGGAAACCTCCTCACGTCCGAGCTGAGTCGTCGTGCTCTACATCGTTCTCGTCCTGGTACTCGGTGCTCTTGGCCTGCTGGTAGCCGCACTGGTCACGGGCTCGTCCCTGTGGGCATGGATCTCGATCGGCTGTTCGGCCGTGGCTGCACTGCTGCTGGTCGTGGACTGGCTGCGCAGGCGTGGCAAGCAGGCGCCCGCCGGCGAGACCGCCGAGGTCACGGCAGCTGCCGGGCAGGGTGCGGATGCGGAACGTCCCGCCACCGAGGGGGAGAACGCCGCGGCCGGCAGCGACGGGGACGAGCCCGGCCGTGACCCCGATGAGGAGGAGACGGACGCGGCGGACCTGCTGATCGTCGCAGAGCTGCAGGACGAGGTGCTGGTCGTCGACGAGCATCCCCGTTACCACCTCGAGGTGTGCTCGTGGTTGGCCGATCGCGACACGATGCCGATCTCCGTGGCCGAGGCGCGGGAGCTGGGATTCACGCCGTGCGCGCGGTGTGGTCCGGACGGGCGGCTCGCCGCACAGCACCGGAGCGCGAGCACGTAGGGCGCGCAAGGAGCGTCACCGGCGGTGTCCGGGGCTCGCCCGGGGTCCCCCGCCGGATGCCGGCTGCCGGTCGACCGCCCGGGGTGCGTACGAAGACCTCCCGCGGCACGCGTGGTGTGGGGTCGGCCCGTCCCGAGGGACCCTGGGGGAACGGTGCGCCGTCCCGAGGCGTTAACCTGGAGCCAGCACCAAACCTCGAACGGCGTTGATCCGGCGATCACCGGGGAGCCTCCGGAAGAACGGGCCGGTCGCGTGACCGGCCTTAGTAGAACCGGACGGGGCCGGCCCGTCACAGCCGGACGACGAGTGGCCCGCCGTAGCGGCGGGCAAACGGGGTGGTACCGCGGTACGCCGAATGACCAGTCGCGCGCCGGCGCGCCCGTGAGCGGGCGGGGCGGGCGACGGGTGGGCGTGTCGTCCCCGTGTGGGTCGAACAGACCCGTGCGAGCGACGGAACGACCGCGAGGAGTACCAGGATGGCCTATCCCAAGGCAGCGCATGGAAGCGGCACGGGCGAGGAAGGCGTGCCCGCCCAGCCGTCGTTTCCGGCACTGGAAGGCGAGGTTTTCGAGTACTGGGACGCCGACGGTACGTTCGAGGCCAGTGTTGAGTCCCGTGACCCGGGCGTGAACGGGGCGAACGAGTTCGTTTTCTACGACGGGCCTCCGTTCGCGAACGGGCTGCCGCACTACGGGCACCTGCTGACCGGCTACGTCAAGGACGTGGTGCCGCGGTACAAGACGATGCGTGGCGCACGGGTCGAGCGCCGTTTCGGCTGGGACTGCCACGGCCTGCCTGCCGAGGTGGAGGCGGAGAAGCAGCTCGGCATCTCGCACAAGAACGAGATCGAGGCCATGGGGGTGGCCGAGTTCAACGACGCGTGCCGTGCGTCGGTGCTGCGCTACACCGGCGAGTGGCGTGACTACGTGACCCGCCAGGCGCGATGGGTGGACTTCGACAACGACTACAAGACGCTCGATCTGGACTACATGGAAAGCGTCATGTGGGCGTTCAAGACCCTCTGGGACAAGGGTCTGGTCTACGAGGGCTTCCGGGTGCTCTGGTACTGCTGGCGCTGCGAGACGCCGCTGTCCAACACCGAGACGAAGATGGACGACGTCTACCGGAGCCGGCAGGACCCCGCCGTCACCGTCGGGCTACGGCTGCACGCCTCCGGCGACGAGCTGGACGGCGCGTACGCGCTCGTCTGGACGACCACACCGTGGACACTGCCGTCCAACCTGGCCGCCGCCGTGCACCCCGATCTCGACTACGTCGTGGTGGAGGCGACCGGTGAGCGGTACCTGCTGGCCGAGGCGACGCTGGGTGCGTACGCGGCCGAGCTCGGGGAGAGCCCGCGGGTGCTGGCCAGGTACAACGGCAGCGACCTGCTCGGCATCCGCTACACGCCGCCCTTCGACTTCTTCGCGGGCCGCCGCAACGCGCATCAGCTGCTGGCTGCCGACTACGTCACCACCGACAACGGCACAGGCGTCGTGCACATCGCTCCCGCCTACGGTGAGGAGGACAAGGTCGTCACCGACGCCGCAGGGATCGAGCCTGCGACCCCGGTCGACGCGCGCGGGGAGTTCGGCCCGGAGGTCCCCCCGTACGAGGGGCTGAACATCTTCGAGGCGAACAAGCCGATCATCCGTGATCTGAAGGCCTCGGGGCTGCTGCTGCGCCACGACACCTACGAGCACCCGTACCCGCATTGCTGGCGGTGCGACAACCCGCTGATCCAGCGTGCGGTGTCCTCCTGGTTCGTCGCGGTCACCCGGTTCCGCGACCGTATGGTCGAGCTCAACCAGCAGATCAACTGGGTGCCCGAGTCGATCAGGGACGGGCAGTTCGGGCGGTGGCTGGAGAACGCCAGGGACTGGGGCATCTCCCGTAACCGGTTCTGGGGGTCGCCGATCCCGGTCTGGGTCTCCGACGACCCCGCCTACCCCCGCGTCGACGTCTACGGCTCGCTCGACGAGCTCGAGCGCGACTTCGGGGTGCGGCCCACGGACCTGCACCGCCCCTACATCGACGAGCTGACCAGGCCCAACCCCGACGATCCGACCGGCGCTTCGACGATGCGCCGGGTCCCGGAGGTGCTGGACTGCTGGTTCGAGTCCGGCTCGATGCCGTTCGCCCAGGTGCACTACCCGTTCGAGAACGCGAACTGGTTCGAGCACCACTTCCCCGGAGACTTCATCGTCGAGTACAGCGGGCAGACGCGGGGCTGGTTCTACACCCTGCACGTGCTCGCGACCGCGCTGTTCGACCGCCCGGCGTTTCGTAACTGCGTGGTACACGGCATCGTGCTCGGCGACGACGGGCAGAAGATGTCCAAGTCCAGGAATAACTACCCGGACGTCAACGAGGTCTTCGCGCGGGACGGGGCCGATGCGATGCGCTGGTTCCTGATGGCCAGCCCGATCCTGCGCGGGGGCGACCTGATCGTCACGGAGCGGGGCATCCGCGACGCGGTGCGGCAGGCCGTGCTGCCGCTGTGGAACTCCTGGTACTTCCTGGCGCTGTACGCCAACGCCGAGGGGGTCGAGGGCCGGTTCCGCACCTCCTCCGAGCACGTGCTCGACCGCTACATCCTGGCCAAGGCGCACGAGCTGGCCACGGGTGTTGCCGAGCAGATGGACGAGTACGACCTCGCAGGCGCGTGCTACTCCATCCGCGAGTTCCTCGAGGTGCTGACCAACTGGTACGTGCGCCGTTCCAGGGAGCGCTTCTGGGCAGGCGACCGCGCGGCCATCGACACCCTGCACACCGTGCTCGAGGTCACCTGCAGGGTTGCGGCGCCGCTGCTTCCGCTGACCACAGAGGCCGTCTGGCGTGGCCTGACGGGTGGGCGTTCGGTGCACCTGTGCGACTGGCCGTCCTCCGAAGAGCTGCGCGGTGACCCCGCACTGGTCGGGACGATGGACCGGGTCCGCCAGGTGTGCTCGGCGGCACTCGGCCTGCGCAAGTCCAACAAACTCCGCGTGCGCATGCCGCTGGCCAAGCTTCTCGTCGCCGCCGCAGACGCCGAGCAACTCGCCGGGTTCAGCGACATCATCCGCGACGAGGTCAACGTCAAGGACGTCGAGCTCACCACAGATGTCGCCGCCTACGGCGGGTTCGAGGTGGCGGTCAACGCGCGGGCTGCGGGCCCGCGCCTCGGCAAGGACGTACAGAAGGTGATCAAGGCGGTCAAGTCGGGGGAGTGGCACACCAGCCCCGACGGCCACGTCGTCGCGGCAGGGATCGAGCTGATGGACGGGGAGTACGAGCGGCGGTTCGTGGCGAAGGACCATGCTGCCGCGGCCGAGCTCCCGTCCGGTTCAGGCCTTGTGCTGCTGGACACCGACGTCACACCTGAGCTGGCCGAGGAGGGCGTTGCCAGGGACCTGGTACGGGTGATCCAGCAAGCGCGCAGGGACGCCGGACTCTACGTGGCCGACAGGATCTCGCTGCGGGTGGACGCAGGCGAGGACGTGATCGCGGCCGCACGGAATCATCAGGACTTCATCGCCGGTGAGACGTTGGCCGACGAGGTCGGATTCGCCGGTGTGGACGGCGGTTACGAGGGCACGGTCGGGGACGGTCACGCGGTCCGGGTAGCGGTGTCCAAGCGCTCCGTAGGCTGACGTGCCGCGCAGGCAGCCGGTGCCCGGCCGTTACGATCGCGGGGTGTCCGATACGTTGCGCTTCGCCGTCCGGGTCAGGCCCGGAGCGAAACGCGATCTCGTGGACGGCAGCCGGGAGGGCGCGCTCGGTACCGCGCTCGTGGTGTCCGTGTCCGCCCCCGCGAACGACGGTAAGGCCAACGATGCGGTGCGCAAGACCCTTGCCGAGGCGCTCGGGGTGCGTGCGCGGGAGCTGGTGATCGTACGGGGGCGGCGCAGCAGGGACAAGGTCATCGAGCTGTCGGCGAGCGCCGCCGGCGCGGCTGACGCCGCCGAGCGGCTGACGGCGCTGTACTGAGCACGCGCCGGCGGGGTGCCTGCGTTCGTGACCCGTCACGGTATGCGTCACCCGACGTGTCGAGCCATCGTGCGAGGCGTTCACCTGCCACACCGCGCGGGTACGTCACAATGTGAGTTCGGAGTCTGCGGCGAGGTGGAGGTGTTGTGGAGCAGCTCCCTGTCATTCTCGGCGTTGGTGCTGCCGTGCTGCTCGCCGGTGTCGTCGCGGTCGGGTTCTCCACGCGCCTCGGGCTGCCGACCCTGCTGGTCTACCTCGCGATCGGTGTCCTGCTCGGCGAGGAAGGCCTGGGTATCCAGTTCGACGATGCCGAGCTCACGCAGGCTCTCGGTATCGCAGCGCTGGTACTGATCCTCGCGGAAGGCGGCCTCGGCACGCGCTGGAGCGTCGTCCGGCCCGCCCTCGGACCGGGGATCGCCCTTGCCACGGTCTCGGTCGCGATCAGCATCGCTGTCGTGGGTACGGCGATGTACCTCGTGCTGGACTTCGACTGGCGCACCGCCCTGCTGTGGGGCGCCGTGCTGTCCTCGACGGACGCGGCCGCGGTGTTCAGCGTGCTGCGCGGGAAGGGTATCCGCAAGCGCCTGTCCGGGGCTGTGGAGCTGGAGTCGGGGCTCAACGACGCCCCCGTCTACATCATGGTCATCCTGCTGGCCGGGACCGACCCGATCACGTGGCTGTTACCGCTGGATGTGGTCTACCAGCTCGTGTTCGGCGCGCTGGTGGGGCTCGGGCTCGGCTGGCTGGGCGCCCAGGCCCTGCGCAGGGCCGCGCTGCCCGCGACGGGCCTCTACCCGCTGGCCACCGTCGCGGTGTGCGTGTTCGCGTTCGCCGCCGGTCAGCTCGCCGAGGCCTCCGGGTTGATGGCGACGTACATCGCAGGCGTGGTGCTGGGCAACTCACGCCTGCCGCACCGTTCGGACACGCTGTCGTTCGCCGAGGGGATCGGCTGGCTGGCCCAGATCGGTCTGTTCGTGTTGCTGGGGCTGTTCGCCGCTCCCGCGCGGCTGCTGGATTTGCATACCGTGTTGGCGGGACTGTTCGCCGGGGCCGTCCTCCTGTTCGTCGCGCGGCCACTGTCCGTGGTCCCGTCGCTGGCGCCGTTCAAGATCCCGTGGCGGGAGCAGATATTCATCTCCTGGGCGGGCCTGCGCGGGGCCGTCCCGATCGTGCTCGCCTCCATCCCGCTGGCACAGGGCAGGCCAGGAGCCGACCTGTTGCTGGATATCGTGTTCGTCCTGGTCGTCGTCTTCACCCTGCTGCAGGGGCTGACGATGACGCCGCTGGCGAAGGCACTGGGTATCGCACGTGCGGCCGAGCCACGTGAGGTGCAGGTGGACGCGGCGCCGCTGGATCATCTCGACGCGAACCTCCTGCAGGTGCGTATCCAGCCGGGCTCGAAGCTGCACGGTGTCTACATCGCCGAGCTGCGACTGCCGAAGGGTGCGACGGTGAGCCTGGTGGTGCGCAACGACACCGGGTTCACCCCGAACGAGTCGACCCGGCTCGCGGAGAACGACGACCTGTTGATCGTCACGACGGAGTCGGTCCGCGCGGCGGTGGAACGCCGGATCAGGGCCGTGGACCGGGCCGGACGGTTGGCTCGCTGGAAGGGCGAGACCGGCCGGTGACGCCTCGTGCATGGGCTGGGCGCACGGGCAGGACGAGGCGCGGGACAATGGCCGGGTGACTACTGAGCAGTTGCCGCCCCGGCGTATCGGCATCGTGACGGCCGTGACGGTCCTGGTGTTCGCGCTGGATGTGCTGACGAAGGTCCTCGTCGTGGCGACGCTGGAGGGACGCGAGCCGGTCCGGGTGCTGGGCGGTGCCGTGTACCTCCAGCTGATTCGTAACCCTGGCGCGGCGTTCTCCCTGGCCAGCGGGCTGACCTGGCTACTGGCACTGATCGCGATCGGCGTGGTGGTCGCGATCATCTGGATCGCCCGCAAGCTACGTTCGAAGGCGTGGGCGGTCGGTCTGGGCCTGGTGCTGGCGGGCGCCCTCGGTAACCTGGTCGACCGCATCTTCCGGGAGCCTGCCGTGCTGCGGGGGCACGTGGTGGACTTCGTGTCGGTGTTCGCTCCGGACGGCCGGATCTGGCCGGTTTTCAACGTCGCGGACTCGGCGATCGTCGTCGGTGCGGTGCTGATCGTGATCCTGACGTTGCTCGGCAGGGACTACGACAGCGCAGGCCCCCCGGCCGATCGCCTGCCGGACGATGCCACGAGGGAGGGTCGTGAATGAGCGAGCGGATGCTGCCCGTCCCGGACGGCCTCGACGGGATGCGCGTCGACGCGGGGCTGGCGAAGCTGCTCGGTATGTCGCGTACCGCGGTGGCGGAGCTCGCAGCGGACGGCAAGGTACTTCTCGACGGTGAGCGGGTCGGTAAGTCGGACCGCATGGTGGCGGCCAGCGTGCTCGAGGTGACGCTGCCGGAGGCGGACCGGCAGGCCGCCGTCACCGGGGTGGAGGAGGTTCCCGTCCCCGGGCTGCGTGTGCTGCACTCCGACGATCACATCGCCGTCGTCGACAAGCCGGTCGGGGTGGCTGCCCATCCCAGCCCTGGTTGGGATGGGCCGACCGTGATCGGCGGGCTCGCGGCCGCCGGTGTCCGTGTATCCACCTCGGGGGCGGAGGAGCGCAGGGGTGTGGTGCATCGCCTGGATGTCGGTACCACCGGTGTGATGGTCGTAGCCAAGAGCGAGCACGCCTACAGCGTGCTCAAGCGCGCGTTCAAGGAACGCACCGTCGACAAGGGGTATCACGCCCTCGTGCAGGGGCATCCCGATCCGAGCAAGGGGACGATCGATGCGCCGATCGACCGGCATCCCAAGCACGACTACAAGTTCGCGGTGGTATCAGGCGGCAGGCCGAGCGTGACGCACTACGAGGTGATCGAGGCGTTCCGGTCGGCATCGCTTGTGCAGATCAAGCTGGAGTCGGGACGCACCCACCAGATCAGGGTGCATTTCGCGGCACTGAAGCACCCGTGCGTCGGGGACCTTACCTACGGAGCCGACCCGGCCCTGGCCAAGTCGCTCGATGTCCCGAGGCAGTGGCTGCACGCCCGGTCGCTGGGGTTCGCGCACCCCGAGGACGGCCGATGGGTCGAGTTCACATCGGACTATCCGGAAGACCTGGCGAACGCGGTGGAGATCCTGCGGGCCCAGAACTGACGGTCACTCGTCGACGGTCCAGGTCACGGTGCGTTCGTCGGGCTCAGGCCGGGTACTCCAGCGCACCGAGGCCAACCGGGCGGACCCGGGCAGTACGTAGACGGTGTGCCCGCCGACGGTCTGCCCGGGTCCCACCCCGATCCGACGGGGTGGACGGGACGTCAACGAGACCGGGGCCTTCGCCACCGCCGTGCCCTCGGCGGTGACCAGTTCCAGGAAGTCGTCCGGCAGGTACCCGAAGGCGGTGGTACCGGTGTTGGTGACCTCTGTGTGTACGACACCGGCACGCTCACCCGGGGCGAGCTGGTCACCGCCCGCCCCGAACAGGAAGTCTGCAGGGTCCTGGACCTCCAGCAGCCGGATCGACAGCTGTTCGGCCTCCAGCCCTCCGGTGCGCCGGGCAGTCCGTGGGGTCCGCCAGCTAAGCTCGGGCAGGCGAGGTTGCCGTACGGGATGTGCCGGACAGGGAGGGCGCCGCATGACCGAAGTCGCACAGCTGGCCGACGAGCTGCTCGAGGTCCAGTTCGATGCCGATCCACTGTGGCCGGCCCTTCTCGGGGTGGACATGACGCGCCCCGGACTCGGCGATATGAGCGAGGAGGCCGAGCGGCGCACGGCCGATCGGATGCGCGATATCCTCGACCGCGCGTCGGCCCTCGAGCCCGCCGAGCTCGCCGCCGACGACCGCACCACCCGGGACGTGGTGATCGCGCACGCTCGGGCGGCGCTGGACGAGTTCGGCGTCGGGCTGGCCGAGCTGACCGTCACCGACCTGTTCGTCGCGCCCGCCGCGCAGCTGCTGTCGTTGCTGCCGATGCACAGCGTGGGCGACGAGACGGCGATGCGGGCCTACCTCGACAGGCTGGCCGCGGTGCCGGACCATTTCGAGCAGGCGCTCGACCGTCACCGCGCGGGTGTGCGAGCCGGAAGGACCCCGGTGAAACACCTGGTCGAGGCGGCGATAGCGCACCTCGACAGGTACCTTTCCGAGAGCGAGGCCGATCCGCTGCTGCAGCCGCAGGCGCCGGCGTCCCTGGCGGAGGAGTTCGACGCCGTGCGAGCGAGCCTGCTCACCGAGGTCGTGCGTCCCGCCTTCGCGACGTACCGGGACGGGCTCGCTCACGAGATCGCCCCGCACGCCCGTAGCTCGGACCGGCCGGGGCTGTGCTGGCTGCCAGGGGGTGAGGACGCCTACCGCACGCTCGCCAGGGTGCACACCACGACGACCAGGTCCCCTGCGGAGCTGCATGACACCGGGCGTGCGCTGATCGACGAGCTGGCGGGCGAGTACACCGAGGTCGGGGCGCGGGTCTTCGGCACACGCGCACTCGACGAGATCTTCGATCGACTGCGCACCGACCCGGAACTGCGCTGGTCGAGTGCCGACGAGCTGCTCGACGACGCGCGCGAGGCGATCGGCAGGGCCGAGCGCGAGGCGCCACGCTGGTTCGGCAGCATCCCGCCGCAGCCCTGGGTCGTCGACGAGATTCCAGCGGCCGCCGCGCCCGGCGCCCCCGCGGCGTACTACATGCAGCCTGCCACCGACGGGTCCCGTCCCGGCACGTACTTCGCCAACACCTACAAGGTCACCGAGCGCTTCAAGCACACATCGGAGGCGACGGCGTTCCACGAGGTCATCCCCGGGCACCATTTCCAGCTCAGCACCGCGCAGCTGCTCGAGCACCTGCCGCTGCTGCGCAAGCTCGGCGGGTTCACGGCCTATATCGAGGGGTGGGGCCTCTACACCGAACGGCTGGCGCGCGAGATGGATCTGTACTCCGATGACGTCGCGGTGCTCGGCATGCTGGCGAACGACTCGATGCGGGCAGGAAGGCTCGTGGTGGACACGGGATTGCACGCCAAGGGCTGGAGCAGGCAACAGGCCGTCGACTACCTGGCGGCGAACACCCCGATGCCGAAGGTCGAGGTGGAGTCCGAGGTGGATCGTTACATCGCCTACCCGGGGCAGGCGCTGTCCTATATGGTGGGGCGCTTGGAGATCCAGCGGGTTCGAGCCATGGCGGAGCGCTCGCTCGGCGCGGACTTCGACGTCCGCGAGTTCCACGACCACGTACTCGGGTGCGGCGCGGTCCCACTCGCCGTGCTGGAGCGTGTGATCGGCAGCTGGGCATCCGGAGAAGCATGAACGAGACGCAGGCGGTGACCTCTCAAATCGCCGCGCTCGCCGACGAGCTCGTCGCTGCCCGGTTCGAAGCCGATCCCGTCGAGGCATCCCTTCTGGGGCTGGAGGGGCCTCATCACAGGTTGGTCGACTACGACGAGACGGCACGGCAGCGCTGCAGGGACCAGATGTTCGCCGTGGCCCGAGCCGCCACAGCAGTGGATCCCGTGCGGCTGGAGCCGACGGATCGCATCACACGCGAGCTCGTCGTGCAGCAGGCCTGCGCGCTGGCGGCACATATCGAGGTACGGACCGAGGAGTTCTCGGTCAGTGACGGGCTGTCGGCCCCGGCGCTGTGGCCCCTGGTGGCCCTGCCGATGATCTCGCTGGGCAGTGCACGGATGGCGCACGGTTACCTGGACCGGCTCGCCGCGCTGCCCGGGTACCTTGCCACGATCACCGAACGGCAGCGGTCCGGTCTGGCACGCGGGTTGGCGCCGCCCGCGTTCCTGGTGCGTGCCGGTCTCGACTACATCGACCGGTACCTGTCGAACTACGACGCGGACCCGTTGCGGAACGTCCCGGCACAGGTCCCTGTGCCGGACTTCGCACGACACCGGGACGCGCTGGTGGACGACAAGGTTCGTCCGGCGTACGCGCGCTACCGGATGTTCCTGGCTACCGAGGTCGCACCGCGGGCGAGGCCGGACGCGCAGGCGGGGCTGTGGTGGCAACCAGGTGGGGAGCACCGGTACGCGGCGCTGACGAGCGTGCACACCACCACCGAACGCGGCGCCGACGAGCTGCACGAGACGGGTATGGCGGTCCTCGGGGAGCTGGCGGGGGAGTACGCCGAGATCGGTGCGGCCGCGTTCGGGACGAGCGATGTCCCGGAGATCTTCCAGCGCCTGCGCCATGACCGCGCGCTTCGCTGGTCGAGCGGTGCCGAGCTGCTGGATGCCGCTCGTGCCGCGATCCGCAGGGCCGAGGCGGTCGCGCCGGGCTGGTTCGATCGACTACCTGCCGACCCCGTCGAGGTCAGGCCCGTTCCGGACGCGGAGGCCGGTGGCGGGGCGGCCGCGTACTACACCCCACCGTCGCTCGACGGGACGCGGCCGGGCACCTACTTCGCCAACACCTCCGAGCCGGGGTCGCGGTGCAGGCACCTCGCAGAGGCGATCGCGTTTCACGAGGTCATCCCGGGGCATCACTTCCAGACCACGACCGCGCTCGGGCTGGACCGGCTCCCGCTTATACGCAGGATCGCCGACGTGAACGCCTACGCCGAGGGGTGGGCGCTGTACGCCGAACGCCTCGCCGACGAGATGGGGCTGTACTCGGGACCGCTGAGCAGGTTGGGCATGCTCGCCCAGGACTCTCTGCGTGCCGCGCGGCTGGTGGTGGACACGGGCTTGCACGCGTACGGCTGGAGCCGGCAGCGGGCTGTCGACTTCCTCACCGAGTACACGCCGCTGACCCCCGCCGAGGTCGGCCCCGAGGTGGACCGCTACGCGGCGGTACCGGGCCAGGCACTGTCGTACATGGTGGGCAGGCAGGAGATACGCCGGCTGCGCGCGGAAGCGGAGCGCAGGCTGGGGCCCGCGTTCGACATCAGGCGATTCCACGAAGCCGTGCTCGACTGCGGGCCGGTCCCGCTGTCCTTGCTGTCTACTGTGGTGGGTGACTGGATCGCTGAGCGGGAGCGTTGAGTGGTGATCACCGCTACCGGTGACCACCACCGACACGCCCTACCCGTAGAGGCGCTCGACGGCATCCGCGTAGTGCGCGGCCACCACGTCCCGCTTGAGCTTCAGGCTCGGCGTGATCTCGCCCGCGGCCTCGGTGAAATCCTCGGGCAGCACGGTGAATTTCCGGATGGCCTCAGCCTGGGACACGTGCCCGTTCGCCTCGTCGACCGCGCGTTGCACGGTGGCGCGCAGGTCCGGGTCGTCGGCCAGCTCGGCGACGGTCGCCTCGGGCCGCTTGCCGTTCCGCTCCTTCCATGTGCCGAAGAACTCCTCGTCGACGGTGACGAGCGCTGCTACGTACGGCCGCTGGTCACCGACCACCATGGCCTGGCTGACCAGTGGTGTCGCCTTGACGGTGTCCTCGAGCCGCGCGGGTGCGACGTTCTTGCCGCCCGCGGTGACGATGATCTCCTTCTTGCGGCCGGTGATCTTCAGGAATCCCTCGTCGTCGAGCTCGCCGAGGTCTCCGGTGTGGAACCATCCGGCCTCGAGTGCCTGGGACGTGGCCTCCTCGTTCTTCCAGTACCCGGAGAACACGACGTCGCCCGCGAGCAGTACCTCCCCGTCGTCGGCGATCCGTACCGACGTCCCGGCCACCGGCTTGCCGACCGTGCCTATCTTGATGTCCCGCTCGGTGTTGACGCACGCGGCCGCCGAGGTCTCGGTCAGGCCGTAACCCTCGTAGACGGTGATGCCGGCTCCGCGGAAGAAGTGCGCCAGCCTGCCGCCGAGCGGTGCGCCACCCGAGACCGCACCGATGCAGCGGCCGCCGAGAGCATCGCGCAGCTTGCCGTACACGAGTTTGTCGAACAGCGCGTGCTTGACCCGCAGCGGCAGTGGCACCGAGCCCGCGTCGAGCGCCTCGCTGTAGGCGATCGCGGTGCGCTCCGCGGCATCGAAGATCTTGCCCTTACCCGCCGAGTGGGCCTTGAGCTTCGAGCTGTTGTAGACCTTCTCGAACACGCGGGGTACGGCCACGACGCTGCTCGGCCGGAACGCGGCGAGATCGTCGAGCAGGGTCGTCGGGTCGGGCGTGTGCCCCAGGGTCACGCGGCCGTGCACGGCCATCAGGCTGATGGCGCGGGCGAACACGTGTGCCAGCGGCAGGAACACCAGCAGCGAGTTCCCCTCCCGCAGTACCTGCGGCATCGCACGTAGACACGCCCTGACCTCGGCCAGCAGGTTGCGATGGGTGAGCGCGACGCCCTTCGGCCTTCCCGTCGTTCCCGAGGTGTAGACCAGTGTGGCCGTGTCGTCGGCGCGGACCGCCTCGCGGCGCGCGTGCAGTTCGGAGTCGGCCATGTCGCCACCGAGGTCGCTGAGCGCCTCGACGGCCGGCTTGCCTTCGGCGGGCGCTTCGATCTGCCAGACGTGTTCGAGCTCGGCCAGTTCCCCGCGAACCTCGGCGAGGCGCAGGCGATGCTCGTCGGTTTCCACGATGACCGCCTTGGCGCCCGCGTCGGACAGTATCCAGTGGATCTGGTCGGAGGCCGACGTCTCGTAGATGGGGACCGTGGCACCACCGGCTGCCCAGATCGCGAAGTCGAGCAGGGTCCACTCGTACCGGGTCCTGGCGAGCAGACCCACGCGGTCACCCGGGGAGATCCCCGCGGCCATCAGCCCCTTGGCCACCGCAAGCACCTCTGCGGTGAACTCCTTGGCGGTGACATCGAGCCACGTGCCGTCGACGAGCCGCCGGAAACTGATGTTGTCCCCGAACCGCTCGGCGTTGGCCCAGATGACGTCGGTCAGGTTCTCGTCATCGGCAACCTCGGGTGGCGATGGGGCGGTGTACTCACGCAACTGTGACCTCCGTCTCGGCCAGAACCGGTGAGGGCCTGATCGGGGCGCCTCAAGTTACTGGCGAGTCACTCTACCGCCGGCGGTTCGTCGAACGGTGGGTCCCTCACCCCGCGCGTGACTGCCTGCGCAGCGGTGAACGGGCCGTACGCCCACGCGAGGTGTGGGGCGTGAGATTCTGCACCCGTGAGTGAGACCGACGCCACGCTCGTTCCCGACGGACCCGCGATCGACGTCGTCGACGAGACGTTCATCGCGGTACCACAAGCCACCGTGGCTGCCGCCTTCGGCGATCCGCGTTCGTGGGCGAGGTACTGGCCGGACCTGGTGCTCGTGGTCTATACCGACCGCGGGGACGAAGGGCTGCGCTGGACCGTGCGCGGGGCGCTGGTCGGGACCATGGAGGTCTGGCTGGAGCCCGTGCTCGACGGGACGATCCTGCACTACTTCCTGCGTGCCACCCCGGTCGACCCGGCCGGCCGCGCGCTCCGCCTCGGCCCGCGTGACCACGCCCGCGAGTACGATCGCCGGGCGCGGGCCGCGAAGGCTGTCGCGTTGGAACTGAAGAACCTGCTCGAGGACGGCAGGAAGCCGGGTGTCCCCCCGCGACACGCGTAGGGCGTGCGCAGGCGAAACCGTGCCGCGGGCGCACCCCGTCCCGCTCTCGACGGGGGGTCCCGGCGGAAACGTTCTAGAGTGGGACGTGATGCGGGTTCACGTGGTCTCCGATGTGCACGGCAACGCCGAGGCGTTGGCCAGGGCGGGCGATGGTGCCGATGCGCTTGTCGTACTGGGTGATCTGATCGACTTCGTCGACTACACCGACTACAGCGGAGGCATCCTCGGCAGGTTGTTCGGCGCGGACAACGTCGCCACGTTCGCCACGCTGCGCAGCCGTGGTGACAAGGAGGCGCTGGCCTCGTTCGCGCAGTCGCTGTGGAACAGCGTGGACGAGCCCCGTACCGCCGTCGACGACGCCATTCGCGAGCAGTACGCCGAGCTGTTCGGCGCCGTCACGGCACCGACGTACGCCACACCGGGCAACGTCGACGCGCCGGAGCTGTGGAAGGAGCTCGCAGGCGACCTCGTGGAGACGCTGGACGGGGACGTCGTCAAGATCGGCGGGTTGCGGTTCGGGTTCATCGGTGGCGCGTTGCGGCCGCCGGGGGCATGGCCGCGGCGGGACGCCGCGTGGCGGCCGTACCTGCGCACCGACGAGGAGTTCGACGCGGCCGTCGCGGGCCTGGGAGAGGTGGACGTGCTGTGCAGCCACGTACCGCCGGACATCGCCGACCTGACCTATGACGTGGTGGCGCGCCGGGAGGAGCGCGGCTCGGCCGGGCTGCTCGACCACATCCGTCGTCACTGCCCGCGCTGGTCACTGTTCGGCCACGTGCACCAGCCGCTGGCCCACCGCTACCGCCTCGGTAAGACCGAATGCCGCAATGTCGGGTACTTCAAGTACAGCGCACAGCCCTACGTGCTGCGCTGGTGAGCCCCGTCGACCGGAGTGCGTGGAGACACCTCCCTGTGGGTGTCGCTGACCGGGAACGCCGCGCGAGGACGTGTCGGCACCGGCCCGGCACGATCTGCCGTGGGCGAGGCGCGCACCCGAAGGTATCCCGGCTACCCTGTTGACCCATGGCCGAGGAGTCCACTCAGTCGATCGTCGTCGACGCACCGCCGGAGCGGATCATGGCTGTCATCGCCGACCTCGAGGCCTACCCGGAATGGGCCAAGGCCGTCCAGCAGACGGAGATCCTGGAGACCGGCGACGACGGCAAACCCCAACAGGTCCGGTTCACACTCGATGCCGGGCCCGTCAAGGATGTCTACACGCTCAGCTACGACTGGGCCTGCGACGGCCTTTCGGTGAGCTGGCAGCTGGTCAAGGGGCAGATGCAGCGTTCCCAGAACGGCCAGTACGTGCTGCGGCCACTGGGGGGCGGGGAGCGGACCGAGGTGACCTACACGTTGTCGGTCGAGCTGATGCTGCCCATGATCGGCTTGCTCAGGCGCAAGGCGGAAAAGATGATCATGGATACCGCGTTGAAGGAGCTCAAGCGCCGGGTGGAGGGTGAACGCTGAGTTGAGGCTCCTGCTGTTCACCGGGAAAGGCGGGGTCGGTAAGACGACCCTGGCCGCGGCCACGGGGACGACCCTGGCCGAGCACGGCAGGCGCACTCTCGTGGTGTCCACCGACCCCGCTCACTCGCTGGCCGACTCGTTCGGAACCGAGCTCGGCCGTGAGCCGACAGGGGTGGGGCCACGGCTGTCGGCCGTCCAGCTCGACCCGCGGGGCCTGGTGGACACCGCGTGGCAGGAGCTGCGCGGCCAGCTGCGTAGCGCGCTTACCGGCGCAGGCGTGGAAGCACTCGACGCCGCGGAGCTGACGGTGCTGCCCGGGGTCGACGAGCTGCTCGCGCTCAGCGAGGTGCAGCGTCTCGCCGAGACCGGGTACTGGCACGTGGTCGTCGTCGACTGTGGCCCCACAGCGGAGACGCTGCGCCTGCTCGCGTTGCCGGAAGCGATCTCCGGCTACCTCCGCAGGCTCTACGGCTGGAATCGTGCCCCGCGGACGGCACGCGGGCTCGGGGACGCCGTGTCGTCGATACGCAGGCTGGGTGAGCATCTGGAGTCGTTGCGGGACCTGCTCACCGACAAGGACACGACCACGGTCCGCCTGGTGCTGACACCGGAACGCATGGTCGTGGCCGAGACACGTCGTACGCTGACCGCGCTGGCCTTGCGGGGTATCCGTGTCGACGGGCTGGTCGCGAACCGGTTGATGCCTGCGCCGGGCTTCTGGCGTGGCGGTGCGGCGAGCTGGTTGCGCAAGCGCAGGGACGAGCAGGATGCCGTGCTCGCCGAGATGCGGGACGCGGGGCTGACGGCGTTACGCTCGGTGGAGCACTGCGCGGTGGAACCGGTCGGTACGGCAGCGCTCACCGAGATCGCGCGCGAGCTCTACGACGGGGGCGACCCGCTCGCCGGGGACTCGCCGGGCGAGGCCGAGTTACTGCAGATTTCCGACGGTGGCGAGGGCGGGTATCGTCTGCGCGTAGCGTTGCCACTCGGCACGGATTCCGCGATCGAGCTCGCCAGGGTCGACGACGACCTGGCGATCACCGTCGACGGTAACCGCAGGTTGATCGCGTTACCGGAACTGTTGCGCTCATGCGAGGTCACGGGGGCCGAGTTCGACTCGGAGGGCCTCGTGGTGAGCCTCGCCCAGCCAGGGAGTGTGCACTGATGACCAGCCAGCACGAGCAGTCGTACGACCACGACGGGGTCGCAAGCCTCACCCAGGAGATCCGGTTGCTCGTCGAGATGGTCGCCGAGCATGCGTCCCCGTGGCTGGACAGCATCCTCGCGGCCGGGCACGGAACCGGCTTCGGCGCCGGAAGTCCTGGTGCGGGAGGTGACGAAGGGCCCTTCGGGGCAGGCGAGTCCGGATGGTGCCCACTGTGCGCGGTCATCGCGATTCTGCGCGGGGAACGCCCCGAGTTCGCGGCGCGGCTCGCCGAGCAGATGGCGCGGCTGGTCGCGCTGCTGCGTGCCGTGCTCGCCGACCGGTGGTCCCCGGAAAGCGGCGTGCACATGCCGGGTTTCGTCCCGCCGGACCCGCCGTCCGGTGCGTCCACGGCGGACGGTGATCTCCGCGGGCGGCGGCAGGAGGGGCAGGCGAGGGTCCAGCACATCCCGGTCCGCATGCGAGGCGCGGAGGCCTCCGACAACGTCGGGGAGCGGTAGTGTGCTGACGGTCGGTGTCGACGTCGGAGGAACGAGCGTGCAGGCAGGCGTGATCGACAAGGTCGGCGCCGTCATCGACACCGCGCGCGTGGCCACGCCCGGCGAGGAAGGTGCGCTCGAAGACGCGATCGCCGGTGTTGTCGACCAGCTGGGGCAGCGGCACCAGGTCCGCGCCGTCGGGCTCGCGGTCGCGGGGTTCATCGCAGCGGACCGTCGTACCGTGATGTACGCCCCGCACCTGGCGTGGCGGGACGCACCCGTGGTCGAGCGCGTGCGCAGCCGGACCGGGTTGCCGGTTGTGCTGGAGCACGACGCCAACGCCGCTGCCGTCGCCGAGCACAGGTACGGAACCGGGCGGGGTGCACGGGTGATGACGCTGATCGCTCTCGGCACCGGGATCGGCGGTGCCGTCGTGCTGGACGGCGAGATCTTCCGGGGTGCCCATGGCGTCGCGCCGGAGCTGGGCCACCTGCGGGTCGTCTCGCACGGACGCCCGTGCTCCTGCGGCAAGCAGGGCTGCTGGGAACGGTACTGCAGCGGAACGGGCCTTGCGACAACGGCGATCGAGCTACTCGCGCGTCACCCTGGCCGGTCCACGGTGCTGGCGCGCGAGGCGACAGGCGACCCGGGCTCCGTCACCGGCAGGCGCGTCGCCGCGGCCGCGCGGGACGGGGACCCCATCGCGCGGCAGGCCATGGCCGAGCTGGCGCGCTGGCTCGGCGACGGGCTCGCCCTTGTCGCCGATGTCTACGATCCCGACCTGATCGTGATCGCCGGCGGCGTGTCGGAGTCGGCGCCGCTGTTCCTCGACGACGCGCGTGACCACTACCGGACGGTGCTGACCGGAATGGGACACCGGCCCCTCGCGCGGATCCGCACGGCTCAGCTCGCCGACGAGGCCGGGATGGTCGGCGCGGGCGTGCTCGCCAGAGAAGGCTTGGCGGCCGCACGTCCGACTGTGCGAAGCTGGTCGGGTGTTTTTCGACGACGGTGACGGCTTCGTCAAGTGTTCGTGCGGCCGCCGTCACTGGGGGGTACACGGTGCGGCCGGCCTGCTGATCGTCGACCCCGCGCGCGGGGTGTTGCTGCAGCGCAGGGCATGGTGGTTGCATCACGGCCGCACGTGGGCCATCCCTGGCGGTGCGCTGCGCAGTACCGAGTCAGCCCTACAGGCCGCGATGCGCGAGGCCACCGAGGAGGCCGCTGTGCCGCGCGAGGCCGTGCGGTTCACCGCGAGCTCGATCGACGATCACGGGACGTGGAGCTACACGACCGTGCTCGCGGCGACGCGTACCCGGGTGAGCGAGCGCACGAGCAGTGCCGAAACCGCCGAGCTGAGCTGGATCGCGCCGGACGAGGTCGACGGCTACCGCCTGCACCGTGACTTCGCGGCGGCCTGGCCGGAGCTGCGCGCCCAGCTCCGGCGCAGTCTGGTGCTCGTCGTCGACGGTGACACGGTCGCCCGGGTGCCGGGTACCGCACCCGGACCGCGGGGCGCACCGCGACCGGAGCTCACGTGGCAGGAGCTGACCGGACTGGTACGGGACGGTATCGGCGCGCGGGACGTCGGTATCGGACCGGGCCCGCACTGGCGGTGGTGGCCACGAGTCGAGCTGGCCGTGCCTGGCGACGGCGCACCGACCGACCGTGCGGGGATCGAGGTGGTGCCCGCCGGACACGGCATCGGTGCTGCCGAGCACACCCTGCGCATGGCAGACCGCGCGGTGCGCTCGGGCGAGCACGTTGTGGTGGTCACGGCGGACGACAGGGTGCGTGCCGGGGCACACCGTGCAGGCGCACGCACGCTCGACCCGCGTGCGCTGCGCGCGCTGGCGCGCGCCACCGGCTAGACCTGCGCTCCGTTCTCCGGGTCCGATCCCGGCGGTGGACCGTCCTTGATGCGCATGAGCAGCAGGCCGAGACCGGCGGATATGGACAGGATGCCGAACGGCAAGCTCACCGCCGGAGACATCCCGATGACTCCGGGAGCGATCAGCATGAGCACGCCCGCGGCGAGGAACAACCAGGACACGACCGTGCCGTGCGTGGGCTTCTGGACCGGCGATGGCTCAGGGGGAACGAAGTGCTCGTCCTCGTCGAGCCCGGAGATGTCGTCGAGGTCGCCCTCGGCGAGCATGGTGGAGTCCCAGCCGGTCTCGCTGGCCCGCCAGTCACTGGCCGCCGTCGCGGTGGAGCCGGCACCCTCGGCGGGATCGCTGCCGGCGTCCTCGTCCGGCCCGCCTTGCTCGGCGTCGGCCGTGGGGTCGGCCGTGGGGTCGGCCGTGGGGTCGGCCGCGGAGTCGGGCTCGCTCGCATCCAGCTCATCCTCGGCGCGTCTGTCACCGCCGCGCTTGTCGCGCGAGCGCTTGCCGGGCTCGGCCTCGGCTCCGATGCCTTCCGCGCGAAGATCCGCGACGATCTCGCTGAATGCCGCGTCGAGGTCGTCCG
Source organism: Haloechinothrix alba (assembly GCF_900188115.1). Classification (GTDB taxonomy): domain Bacteria; phylum Actinomycetota; class Actinomycetes; order Mycobacteriales; family Pseudonocardiaceae; genus Haloechinothrix; species Haloechinothrix alba. The sequence continues at coordinate 172,527 of NZ_FZNW01000003.1, forward strand.
GGCCGTCGGGACCGTTCGGGCTGCCTGTCTTACTCATGCTGTTGCTTCCACTCGGGACTGCTGTAGGCGCGAGATGAACGCGACGCTCTCCGTGAATATCAACGGTGCGTCGTGATCCAGGGTTGCGACGTGAAAGCTGTCGCGGAGCACGAAGTCGGTGATGTCGGTGCTACTCACCCGCTCAATGATGATCGCCGAGTTCGCGGGTTCCACAACGTGGTCAACGATCGAATGGAACAGGAGTATCGGCTGGCTGATCCGGGGAAGGTCGGCCAGCACGTGTTTCCAGAGCTGGGCGAGGCTGGCTGCCGCGCGCAGCGGTACTCGCGGGTAGGTGAACTCGCCTGCGCCTTCCTTGGCGATGTCCCCGCCGAGCCCGGCCACGGACGGCACGAACGGTGCCAGCAACGGAAGCAACGCCATCTTCCTGCGCAGGGTCGTCACGGCCGGGTTGACCAGGGCCAAGCCGGCTATGCGGTCGCCGAACTCCTGGCCGAGCCGCAGCGTCAGCGTGCCGCCCATGGACTGGCCGAAGATGTAGACCGATGCGCACTCCTCGAGCAGCCGTTCGGCCTCGTCCCGCACCCGGGCGTACCAGTCCTGCCACCTGGTCTTGTTCAGCTCCCGCCAGCTCGTACCGTGGCCGGGCAGGCGCGGGCACCGCACGGTGAGCCCGGTGCGTGCCAGGTACTCACCCCAGGGCCGCATGCTCGCGGGCGTCCCGGTGAAGCCGTGGCACAGCAGCACACCGACCTCACTCGAGCCGGGGTGCTCGAACGCCTCGGCGCCGGGCGTCACGGGCATCTGCTGCCCCTTTCCTGTACGCGCGCTCGCGGTGGGTGCTACCTGGCCGGTGGATGCCGACCGTCCCTACCATGGTGGCACGACTCGCCGGGCCGAGGCTCGTGAGCGGACATCCCGTACGGTACCGGTGCTGTCGGCGCCCGTGTGAGATCGGTCGCTTACCCGCCCGTGGTGGGCGCCTGCCGTTGTGCGGGCGGAGTCATCGTTCGTAGGCTGAGGACCGCGGTGCTGGAAGGTGGGTGCGCGGTGCTGTACTGGTTCTTGAAGTACGTGGTGCTGGGGCCGTTGTTGCGGCTGCTGTGGCCGACCAAGGTCACCGGGCGGGAGAACATTCCCCGGACCGGTGCCGCGATCCTGGCCAGCAACCATCTCGCCGTGGCCGACTCCTTCTTCCTGCCGTGCCACGTCCAGCGCCGGATCACGTTCCCGGCCAAGAGCGAGTACTTCGAGGGCCCCGGCATCAAGGGCAAGCTGCAGAAGTGGTTCTTCAGCGGGACCGGGCAGTTCCCGATCGACAGGGGCAGTGGCTCCGCAGCGCAGGCCGCCCTCGACACGTCCGTCCGCCTGCTCAGGGAGGGGCGCCTGCTCGGTATCTACCCGGAGGGCACCCGCTCGCCGGACGGCCGCCTCTACAAGGGCAAGAGCGGGCTGGCGAGGATCGCCCTCGACGCAGGCGTTCCCGTGATCCCGGTCGCGATGATCGGCACCGACCGCGTCAACCCGATCGGATCACGCATGTGGCGCCCGCGCCGCCTGGAGATCCGCATCGGCGAGCCGCTGGACTTCTCCAGGTACGCGGGCCTCGCGGGTGACCGTTTCGTGGAGCGTGCGATCACCGACGAGGTCATGTACGCGCTGATGGAGCTGTCCGGCCAGGAGTACGTCGACATGTACGCGGCTCGCGCCAAGGAGCTTGCCGCGGGTGAGGACGTGCGGGTGCCTGCCGCGCGGCGGGGAGGGGCCGCCGATGGTGACCGGGCGCCGCAGTCGAAGACCGGCTGAGCCGCTCGCGTGCCGAAGCCGTGGCACGCGGAGAAACCGGGGCCAGTAAGGTTTGCCGCGTGCGATTCTTCTATGACACCGAGTTCATCGAAGACGGCGTGACGATCGACCTGGTCTCGATCGGTGTCGTGTCCGAGTCGGGCAGGGAGTTCTACGCCGTCTCGACCGAGTTCGACCCGGACAAGGCCGGTCCGTGGGTCACCGACAATGTCCTGCCCAAGCTGCCACCACGCGGCGACGCGGCGTGGCGCAGTCGCGCGAGTATCCGCGCGGACCTGCTCGACTTCCTCGGCAGGCCGCGCGACGGCGTGCAGCTGTGGGCATGGTTCGCCGCCTACGACCACGTCGCCCTCGCGCAGCTCTGGGGTGCCATGCCTGCCCTTCCACGGCAGCTGCCGCGGTTCACCCGCGACCTCCGTCAGCGCTGGGAGGATCTCGGCAAGCCCAAGCTCCCGCCCGCGCCGGCCGACGCGCACGACGCGCTGGCCGACGCCAGGCACAACCTGCGGCGATGGCAGATCATGGAAGAGGAGCGACGGAGGAAAGGGCTCCCGGTAGCGGGGTAGGGCGGTCCTGTCGAACCCGCCGCGCGGGCTCACTGCGTCGCGAGGGGAGCGTCGCAGTGTCCGGAAGGTGGACCGGCAGGGACGTGCGTCCTAGCCCTCCGCCCGGCCGGAACCACGTTGCCCGCGCCTGGCGACCGCATCCGCCAGCCGGCTGATCAGGTCCTTGGTGGTCTGCCAGCTCATGCACGCGTCCGTGATGCTCTGGCCGTAGTGCAGCTGGTCCGCCCGGCCCAGTGTGAGGTCCTGGCGCCCCTCGTGGAGGAAGCTCTCCAGCATCACCCCGACGATGTCGCGGTCACCTCCGGCGATCCGGTCGGCGAGCTCGCCGGTGACCTCGGCCTGACGGTGATGGTCCTTGCCGCTGTTGCCGTGGCTGGCGTCGACGATGACCCGCTCGGGCAGGCCGGCCGTGCGCAGCTTGGCGACGGCCTCGGCCACGCTCGCCTCGTCGTGGTTCGGACCGGACGAGCTGCCCCGCAGGATCACGTGGCAGTCCGCGTTGCCCGAGGTCGTCAACAGCGCGGCGAGCCCGTCGTCGTTGATACCGGGGAAGACATGGCTCGCCGCGGCCGCGCGGGCGGCGTCCACCGCGACCTGGATGTCGCCCTCAGTGGAGTTCTTGATGCCGATCGGCATGGACAAGCCGCTGCAGAGCTGGCGGTGAACCTGGCTCGCCGCGGTACGGGCGCCGATCGATCCCCAGCTGACGGTGTCGGCGATGAACTGCGGCGTGATCGGGTCGAGGAACTCGCAGCCGACGGGAAGGCCGAGCGTCGAGATGTCCAGCAGGAGCTGCCGCGCGATGCGCAGCCCCCTGTTGACGGTGAAGCTGCCGTCCAGGTCGGGGTCGTTGATCAGGCCTTTCCACCCCAGGGTGGTGCGCGGCTTCTCGAAGTAGACCCGCATCACGACGTGTACATGCTCGCGCACCGACTCGGCGAGTGTCGCCAGGCGGCGCGCGTACTCCAGGCCGGCCTCGGGGTCGTGCATCGAGCACGGACCGACGACGACGAGAAGCCGGTCGTCGTGTCCGCCGAGGATGTCGACGGTCTCGGCACGTCCCTGATGGACCGTCTTCGCGGTCGGCGCGTCGATCGGGATCTCCTGGCGAAGCAGGGCGGGCGAGAGCAGCGGGCTCATGCCCGTTACGCGAGTGTTGTTGAGATCGCCGTCGACCGGCGCGGAGGGCGCCGCGGAGAGCTGTGTCGAATCCTGTGCGGTATCGGCAGACGACATCGCGGGGTCTTCCTTTCCGCAAGCCGCGCTCGCGGAAATCGCCGAGCCGGCTTGCCATTGACTGGATTTCCGGCTCGGACAGGGAATGATCAGCGCATGGTGGTAGCGCCGTGCCCGGTCCGGGCCGGCCCGATAAACCACCGATAGCGCTGCATGGCCGACACACTAACACCCTTACGCCGTGGCATTCACGACGCAGTGAGCCACGTGACCCCGCCGTGCGTGACCCTCGTGCGGGCCACGGCCGCTTCACCAGCGGTTTCGGGTGGCTTCGCGCAGGCCGCCATTTCCGGTCGAGGTGTACATCACGGCCGGAGGCCGGTCCCGCTAGGGTGGGGAAGGGGCGAGTGATCTGGCTCACCGGTCGGCTCGCTCCGGTACGGGGTAGGACAGCGTGTTTCGCCCCGGGTAAGCCCCGGCAGCGACACGTGGCGACGGTAGACAAGCGGAGGTTCGATGCGCGTCGGAGTACTCACGGGTGGCGGGGACTGCCCCGGCCTGAACGCGGTGATTCGAGCGATCGTCCGTAAGGGCACGGAGAAGCTCGGCTGGGAGGTGCTCGGGTTCCGGGACGGTTGGCAGGGGCCGCTGACCGGAAGGAGCATCCCGCTCGGACTGACCGATGTGGACCACATATTGAGTCGTGGCGGTACGATCCTCGGCTCCTCGCGCACCAACCCGTACAAGCAGGACGGCGGGGCCGGCGCGATCAAGAACGTTCTCGCCGAGCAGGGCGTCGAGGCGCTGATCGCGATCGGTGGCGAGGACACGCTCGGAGTGGCCAGGCAGCTGTCCGAGGAAGGTATCAGGGTCGTCGGTGTGCCCAAGACGATCGACAACGATCTCGCGGCCACCGACTACACCTTCGGGTTCGACACCGCGGTACACATCGCGACCGAGTCGATCGATCGGCTGCGCACCACGGCCGAGTCCCACCACAGGGCGCTCGTCGTCGAGGTCATGGGTAGGCACGCGGGGTGGATCGCGCTGCACTCCGGGCTGGCCGGGGGCGCCAACGTGATCCTGGTCCCCGAGCGCCCGTTCGCGGTCGACAAGGTGGTCGAGTGGGTGCAGAGCCGGTTCGAGCGGATGTACGCGCCGATCATCGTCGTTGCCGAGGGCGCCGTTCCGGAGGACGGTGAGCAGGCCCTGCACTCGGGAGAGACCGACGCGTTCGGGCACGTCCGCCTCGGTGGTGTGGGGACCTGGCTCGCCGACGTGCTCGGGGAACGAACCGGTAAGGAGTCACGCGCGGTCGTGCTCGGGCACACCCAGCGTGGTGGCACCCCGACCGCCTACGACCGGGTGCTGGCGACGCGTTTCGGCCTGCACGCCGTCGACGCCGTCGCGGAGGGCGACTTCGGCACGATGGTTGCGTTGCGCGGAACCGAGATCCGTCGTGCCGGCCTGGACGAGGCGACAGCCGAGCTCAAGACCGTGCCGCCGGACCGCTACGCCGAGGCGGAGGTGTTCTTCGGTTGACGGTTCCTGAGATACGTACGGTTCCGTGATCGGCCGTTCTCCCGGGGTTCGGGTGACCGGCTCTGGATCGGTCCAGGCGTCGAAGCTAAGGTGTGTGAACGTGACTCGACGCGCGAAGATCGTTTGCACGATCGGCCCCGCCACCGCTACGAGGGAGAAGGTGCGGAGCCTGATCGACGCCGGAATGAACGTGGCGCGGCTGAACTTCAGCCACGGCGCCCACCGTGACCACAAGCAAGCCTATGACCTGATCCGGGATGTGGCCGCCGAGACGGGCGAGCCGATCGGGATCCTCGCCGACCTGCAGGGGCCGAAGATCCGGCTGGGGACCTTCGGCCAGGGCCCCGTCGAATGGCACGCCGGGGACACCGTGCGTATCACGGTCGAGGAGGTCGAGGGTACTCCGGAGCGAGTGTCGACGACCTATGCCGGCCTGGCCGACGATGCCAAGCCGGGCGATCGCCTACTTGTCGACGACGGCAGGATCGGTCTGACCGTCACCGCAGTCGAGGGCGACGACGTGGTGTGCGAGGTCACCGAGGGCGGTCAGCCGAGTGACAACAAGGGCGTGTCCCTGCCCAGCATGGATGTGTCGGTGCCCGCGCTGCCCGAAAAGGACATCGCCGACCTCGAGTTCGCCCTCGAACTCGGTGTCGACTTCGTCGCGATGTCGTTCGTGCGCTCGCCTGCTGATATCGACCTCGCCCACCAGGTGATGGACAGGGTCGGCACGAGGCGTGTACCGGTGATCGCCAAGCTGGAGAAACCGGAGGCGGTCGCCAACCTGGAAGCCATCGTCCTGGCATTCGACGGCGTCATGGTCGCCCGCGGCGACCTCGGCGTTGAGCTGGCACTCGAGCAGGTCCCTCTGGTGCAGAAGCGAGCGATCCAGATGGCGCGGGAGAACGCCAAACCGGTGATCGTGGCGACCCAGATGCTCGACTCGATGATGGACAGCTTCCAGCCGACACGAGCGGAGGCCTCGGACGTGGCCAACGCGGTGCTGGACGGTACCGACGCGGTCATGCTCTCGGGGGAGACGAGTATCGGCCGGTACCCCATCGAGACGGTCGAGACGATGAGCCGGATCGTCACGGCGGTGGAGGCCGAGTCGACCGTTGTGCCTCCGCTGAGCCACGTGCCCCGGACCAAGCGCGGAGTGCTGTCCTACGCGGCACGGGACATCGGCGAGCGGCTGAACGCCAAGGCGCTGGTGGCCTTCACGCAGTCCGGCGATACGGTCCGGCGGCTCGCCCGGCTGCACACCAAGTTGCCGTTACTGGCCTTCACACCACTGGAAAGCGTGCGGTCCCAGCTCGCGCTCACCTGGGGCACCTCGGCCCAGATCGTGGATCCGGTTGCCTCGACGGACGCCATGGTGCGACAGGTCGATCAGGCCATGCTGGCGAACCCGCGATACCAGCCCGGTGACCTCGTGGTGGTCGTGGCGGGGTCGCCGCCGGGAACTGTCGGGTCGACCAACCTGATCCGGGTGCACCGGCTCGGGGAAGAGGACCACGCATGAGCGGTGCCCGCGGTGCGGAGGGTGCCGATGACCAGACGGTGGTCGACCAGCTGGTGAGCCTGCTCGACCTGGAGAAGATCGAAGAGAACATCTACAGGGGCGTCTCCCCCGAGCACTCGCCGGTGCGGGTGTTCGGGGGGCAGGTGGCCGGCCAGGCACTCGTCGCCGCGGGCCGTACCGTACCGGCCGAACGAGGCGTGCACTCGCTGCACGCCTACTTCATCAGGGGTGGGGACCCGAGCGTGCCGATCCTGTACGAGGTGGACCGCATCCGCGACGGGCGTTCGTTCACCACACGCAGGGTTGTCGCCATCCAGCACGGCAAGGCCATCTTCGCGCTGTCGGCGTCGTTCCATCTGGCCGAGGAGGGCATCGAGCACGCTGTGGAGATGCCGGATGTCGATCCGCCCGAGTCACTGCCGACGCTGCCGGAGCGGCTCAGCGGTGTCGAGGACAGGCTCGGGATCCACGCAAGGCGGCGCCCGATCGACCTGCGCTACGTCAACGACCCACCGTGGGTCACCCGCGAGAACGGCGGCCGGGAAGGCCGCAACCAGGTGTGGATGCGTGCGGACGGCCGCCTGCCCGATGACGGGTTGTTGCACGTGTGCGTGCTGACCTATGCCTCCGATATGACCCTGCTCGACTCGGCGCTGGCCAGGCACGGCGTGTACTGGGAGATGGACAAGGTGCTCGGCGCCAGCCTCGATCACGCCCTGTGGTTCCACCGGCCGTTCCGTGCCGACGAGTGGCTGCTCTACGACACCGAGTCACCGTCGGCCTCCGGTGCGCGTGGCCTGGCCACCGGCCGGTTCTTCGACGGCGACGGCAGGCTGATCGCGACTGTGGTGCAGGAAGGCCTGTTGCGCGTGCTGTGAGGAACCCGGCCCGGCCGGTATCGCGGCCGACCGGCGCGGGTGAGGAATGACCGGTACTGCGCCCGACCGGCGCGGGAATGAAGTGGAGTCCGGGGCCGGTCGGGGGATTTGCGACCCCGGACTCCAGTGCACCCCGTTCCGGCGACGAAGGGGGACCTGGGGAGGGTCGCCGCCGGTCATCGAGGACGTACGCGTGAATCACGCCCTCCGTAGGGTGCGGATGCGAGTGTACACACGCGGAGTGCAACTTGCACCAGGTGCCCCGGCGCGTCGGGTGGATCGTGACTCGGCGGCTCCGCCCGGCTGGTTAGATGGTCCGGTGGAGACTGTTACGGGGGGTCGCGAAACCCCAGGAGGGATGCGGAGGTGCCGTTATGGCACGAGGTCACGGGCCCGAGGTGCGCCGTCGCAGGCTGGCGAGTGAGCTGCGCAGGCTTCGTGAGGCAGCCGAGCTGACGATCGGTGAGGTGAGTGACCGCCTGCGGTGCTCGACGTCGAAGGTCAGCCGCATCGAGACCGGGCACGTCGGCGTGCGGCCGCAGGATGTGCGGGCCATGTTGACGCTCTACGGCGTCGGCCAGCGCGAGTCGGACGAGCTGGTGCAGCTGGCACACGAGGCCCGCACGCGGGGCTGGTGGCACTCCTACAGCGAGGTGTTCACCGGTTCGTTCGTCGGGCTCGAGGCGGACGCGAGCTCGTTACGGGCATTCCAGGCGTTGCTGGTACCCGGGTTGTTGCAGACCCGGCGATACGCACACGCCGTGATCAGGGCCATGCGACCGCACGCACCGGATGCCGAGATCAAGCGCCGGGTGTCGGCACGTATGCGGCGGCAACGCCTGCTGGCCGAGGAGTCACCCCCGTCGTACGAGGCCGTGATGGACGAGGCCGTACTGCACAGGGTCGTTGGCGGGCGTGACGTGATGACCGAGCAGCTGCTCCGGCTGCGCGAAGCCGCGGCGCTGCCGCACGTGACGCTCCGCGTCGTGCCGTTCGACGCGGGAGCCCACTCGGGGATGGAAGGGCCGTTCCTCATCCTGGGCTTTCCCGAGCGGGCCGACCCCGACGTGGTGTACGTGGACAGCACGACGGGTGGTGTCTGCCTCGAGGAACCGGGTGAGGTGGAGCGGTACTCGGTGATGTTCGACCACCTCCGGTACCACGCTCTCGGTCACGAGGACTCCACGCGGGTGCTCGACAAGCTCTCCGGAGCCGCGCGCAGCCGTTGACCGGGATCGCACGAGGCATGCTGCGACGGGTCGACAGCGGACAGTGACGACCATTGAGTCGGGCGGGCGCGTGTGCGAGAGTCCGCGCAGCGAGGTCACTCGTGACATGACGGGCCGCCGACCGTCCGCGCGGGCGCGGTGGCACGGCAGGGGATATGAGGAGCCCGAACGAGGAGCGGGGAGTGATGATCGACAGTGCGCGTTGGCGTAGGAGCCGGCACAGCGGTGGTGGGAACGACTGCGTGGAGGTCGCCCACGACGGCGGCGCGACCTTGATACGCGACTCGAAACTCCCTCGCGAGGGTGTTCTGGTCGTCCCGGAGTCGGGTTGGTACGGTCTGCTCGCCGCGCTGAAGTGGGACCCGGCCGTGGGCTCCTGACTCGGCAGGCGGACGCGAGCGGGAGCTGTGACCGGGCCGCGTGGCGCCGTGGTGAGCCGGGCGGCGCGCGATCCCTTACCCGGTTTGCGGGTGAGGCGAGCTCGCTGAGGTGCTCGGGTAAGGGGATCTACCACCCCGCTCGGGTCCGACGGTAGGTGATTCCCCGATGCCGGGGACCCGCCCTCAGGACGATTCTTGCGTTGCAGGTCGAACGCAGTGATCGTCGAACGGCCGTCGAGCGGCCGTAGGGAGGCGGGGTCATGGAGCAGCGCACGCTGGTCGACGCCTGGAGCGCCGAGATCGCCTACCGCCACGAGCGGCTCGCGGCGGATGCTGAGGCGGTGCGCAGGACGCGACAGGCTCGCGCACGGGCGAAGGCCGATCGTGCCGAGCGGCGTCGCAGGCCCGGACGAGCAGACCCGGACGGGGGCGCGTCCGGAGCCGACGACCGTCCCGGCCGGAAGTGGGGGGCAGGCCGGGAACGGACGCCGGTCGCGCGATCCGGCGCGTGTGGCGTCCTGCTGCCCGGCGAGGCCGGCATGGGCAAGTCGCGGTTGGTCGCCGAGCTGGGTCGGCGCGCGACCGAGTACGGCGCGCTGGTCCTGACCGGTCGTTGTGTCGACATGTCCGAAGGTTCCCTGCCGTACCTGCCGTTCTCCGACGCGCTCGCGCCGCTGGCGATTCCGAAGGGTGGCGAGCTGCGCGGGGTGTTGCGGTCCCGGCCCGCGCTCGGGCGGCTGTTCCCGCAGCTCGTCCAGCCGACCCCGGCCGCAGCGGACTCCTCCCCGTTCACCGTCGAGCACGAGACGATGCGCCGTCCCAACGCCGAGCAGGACATCGGCCAGCTGCAGCTGTTCGACGCCGTCGTGCACGCGTTGACGGAGCTCGCCGATGAGCGCCTCGTCGTGCTCGTCGTCGAGGACCTGCACTGGGCCGACAGCTCGACGCGCGATCTGCTCGCCTTCCTGTGTGCCCGCCTGCGGTCGCAGCGCCTGTTGTTGCTGGCGACGTACCGGCATGACGACGTGCACCGCAGGCATCCGCTGCGCCCGCTACTCGCCGAGCTCAGCAGGGCGGGGCGGGTGGACCGGATGGAGTTGTCCGCGCTGTCCGCGGACGATGCCCACGCGTTCGTCACGGCGATATCGGACGGGCAGCTCGGGGACACCGCGGGGAACATCGTGCGGCGAGCGGAGGGTAACGCGTTCTTCCTCGAGGAGCTTGTCGCCTCCGGAGCGGAGAGCGAGCACGAGGTGCCTGCCGGCCTCGCGGAGGTGCTGCTCGCACGGGTGGAACGGCTTCCTGCCGTCGCACGGCAGCTCATCCGGGTCATATCGGTGGCTCACGGTGGAGTGGCGCACGGGGCGCTGAGCGAAGTCGCCGGGCTCGATGAGCTCGAGCTGGAGGGTGCCCTGCGCGAAGCGGTACAGCACGGCGTGCTCGTCGTGGACAACGGCTACTACGCGTTCCGCCACGCGTTGCTGCGTGAGGCCGTCTACGCGGACCTGCTTCCCGGCGAGCGCACCCGGATGCACGCCGCCTACGCGCGCAGGCTGGTCGGGATGCGACGCAGTGGCGTGGCCGCGCAGCTGGCGTATCACAGCTTCGAGAGCAATGACCTGCCCACGGCGCTGGAGGCGTCCCTGCGCGCGGCGCAGGAGGCCGAAGCGCTCGGCGCGCCCGGCTCAGCACTGCGGCACATCGAGCGGGCGTTACGGGTGTGGGACGCTGTGCCGCCGGAGCGGCGCCCGGACGACGTGAACGAGCTCGAGCTCACCAGGAAGGCCTCGCGTGTCGCGGGAGTCGCGGGCGAGCCGGACCGCTCGATCTCGTACGCGCGTGCCGCGGTGGCCCAGCTCGCCGAGCCGAGTACCCTGCAGGTCAGCGGGGAAGAGGCGGCCAAGATCCACCTGCGTCTCGGGCGGGCGCTGCTCGGCATGACGGCCTCGCTCGACGAGGCGGCATCGGTGATCGACCGTGCCTGGGACCTCGTCGCCGATGCCGAGCCGAGCCATACCCGGACCTGGGTGCTCGCGGTACGCGCACGGATACTCCGTGGCCGGGGCAAGTTCGAGGAGTCGCTGGCCAGCGCGCAGCGCGCGCTCGCGGAAGCGCGCGCCTACGACCTCGGTGGCGCCGAGGCGGACTCGTTGATCACGATAGGCAGGCTCGCCGAACACAGGGGCGACTCCACGGCGGCCCGCGAGTACCTCCGTACGGCGCAACACAAGGCGGCCGAGTCACACGCCGTCGGTACGGAAATGATGGCGCGTTACTATCTCGGCCTCGGATACGAGGAACGCGGCGAGCTCGACGAGGCGGTCGCCGCGTTCGACGACGCGGTCGCGCGGGGTGCCTCGATCGGGGCCGGGCTGACCACCTACGGCGTGGAGTCCCGGGTGCGGCAGCTGCACCTGCGTTACGTGCGGGGCCAGTGGAGCGGTATCGACGCCGCCGAGCCCAACCGGAACGCGTTGTCGAGCATCACGGCGGCGTCACTGGCAGGACCGATCGCCCACGTGCTCGCCGGGCAGGGCCGTTTCGAGGACGCGCTGCGGCTGGTGGACGAGATGCGCCCGCACGTGCGGGTCGAGCTGCTGATCGCCATCGCGGCTGCTGCGGTCGGCACGGACGTTGCCTGCTGGAAGGGGGAGCACTCCGTCGCGGTGCGTCGCGCAGAGGAAGGCATCGCGTGGTTCGACGAGCACGTCCCCGAGCTGCTCGCCTGCGTGCGGGTGGCGGCGCTCGGCATCGCCGCGGCGGCCTCCCATGCGGGCGGGCACCGCCTGCGCCTCGACCGTGCAGGCGAGGACGACGTGGTCGGTGCCGGGGAGCGGTTGCTCGGGCGCACCAGGAGCGTGCTCGATACGCGGTCCGGTGAGGTGGATCCGGCGCCAGGGACGGCGATACGGCCGGTCGGTCCGGAAGCCTTGGCCTGGCAGGTACGGGCCGAAGCCGAGGCGACCAGGTTGCGGGGCAGCTCGGACCCCGAGCTGTGGGCGAAGGCGGTGGAGGCCTTCGGCTACGGGGCTGTGTACGACCAGGCGGTGTGCCGGTGGCGCTGCGCCGAGGCGTTGCTCGACGCGCACGACACAGGTCCGGCCGCCGAGCATCTGGCGGAAGCACATGCCGTCGCCGAGCGGATCGGCGCCGTCCCGCTGCGTGACGCGGTCCGCGCGACGGCGGCGCGCGGGCGGGTGACGCTGGCGGGGCAGCAGGCCCCCCGGGCGGCGAGTACCGGTCCGCTCACCGAACGGGAGAGGGCTGTGCTCGAGCTGGTAGCCCTCGGCCGGACGAACCGGCAGGTGGGTGCGGAGCTCTACATCAGCGAGAAGACCGTCAGCGTGCACCTGTCCCGCGCGATGGCCAAGCTCGGCGCAGGCAGGCGGGCCGAGGCCGTAGCTATCGCCTACGACCGCGGCCTGCTGAATGCTGAATGACGCTTTCAGTCCATGACATGCGCTGAAAGCGTCATTCAGCATTCCGTACGGACTGAAAGCGTCATTCAGCGTGGTAGGTGCCGCATGGCCTTGACGCCACGGGACATGAGCCTGGTCCACAGCTTGGGTGGCATGCCGCGGAACGGTCGCAGGCGCAACCCGCGCTGGGCGGCGATGGTCTGGGACTCGGTGTAGCGCAGGATCCCGTCGGCACCGTTGCGCCGCCCAACGCCGGAGTCACCGACGCCGCCCATCGGGGCATCGATCGACCCGAAGCTCGCTGCGAAACCCTCGTTGACGTTGACGGTCCCGGCGCGGATCCGGGCCGCGACAGCCCGACCGCGTGCCCCGTTGCGGGACCACACGCTCGCGTTGAGCCCGTAGGCCGTTGCGTTCGCGTTGTCGACGGCCTCGTCGAGGTCGGTGTATCCGTAGATCGACACGACGGGCCCGAACGTCTCCTCGGCGTAGACGGTCATCTCGGGCGTGACATCGGTGAGCACCGTCGGTTCGTAGAACAGGGGCCCGAGCTCGGGTCGCGCCCGACCTCCGGTCAGCACGGTGGCGCCCTTGCCGCGTGCGTCCTCGACGTGCCTTGTGATCGTGTCCAGCTGGTCGGCCGAGGTCAGTGACCCGATGTCGGCACTGAAGTCCAGCTCCGCTCCGAGCCGTAGCCGCTCGGTCTGTGCGACGAACGCGCGGGTGAACTCCTCCTTGACGGACTCGTGCACGTAGATCCGCTCCACCGATACGCACAGCTGCCCGGCCGACGAGAAGCAGGCGGTCACGGCGCCCTTGGCAGCGGCATCCACCTTCGCGTCGTCGAGCACGATCATCGGGTTCTTGCCGCCGAGCTCCAGGGAGAAGCTGGTGAGCCGCTCGGCGATCTGACCGGCCAGCCGTTTACCGGTGGGGGTCGATCCGGTGAACCCGACGTAGTCGGACTCCTCGACGATCGCGTCGCCGATCACCGAACCGCGGCCGAGCACGATCGTCCACGCGTCCTCGGGCAGACCCGCCTCGCATGCCAGCTCGTGCAGCCAGAGGGCGCTCAGGCAGGTCTGGTTGTCCGGTTTCTGTACGACGGCGTTGCCCGCAGCGAGAGCGGGCAGGACGTCGAGCGCGGTGAGCGCGAGCGGGTAGTTCCACGGCGAGATGATGCCGGCAACCCCCTTGGGGTGCCGGACCTCGCTCGCCCTTGTCAGTACCGGCAGCGCTCCGGCCCGCCGTTTGGCGCCGAGCAGCTTGGCGCTGTGCTTGCCGTAGTACGACGCGCACAGTGCCGCCGCGGCGACCTCGTCGAACGCGTCCATGCGGGACTTGCCGGTCTCGGCCTGGATGAGATCCAGGACCTCGTCCTGCCTGTCCAGAACGAGGTCCTGCAGCCGCAGGAGGATTCGTTGCCGCTCCGCGACGGGAACCGCTGACCAGGAGCGTTGGGCCTGGCGTGCCCCGGAGTAGGCTGCGCGTGCCTCGGCGTCGGTCGCCTGCGGAAGGGTGGCGATGGGGTTGCCGGTGAACGGCGCCTGCACCTCGGTCCCGCCGGTGTCGTAGCCGCCGGTGACACGGGCGAGCAATGCCTGTGCGCGGGTCCGCGACGGCGCGCCCGGCACGCCACCGATGGTGCCGTGTTGGCTGGTGCTGGCTGTGACCTTGGCCGGCAGGGTGCTCGTCACGACGCCTCCCGTTACTCGTGGGTAGCTTCTCCCGATGAGCATACTGGCGGTACGGCGCTGAACCAAGGTGCCCGTCGGCACGCGCGTGGTGACTGCCGTCGGCGAGCTCGATCAGCGAGCACCGTCAGCGAGCTTCCGTGCCGACCAGGATGCGTTTCCATTCCTCCAGCAGCTGCTTGCGGCGAACCGGGTCCCCGCCGATCTCGGCGTCGAGGGCGAGACCGCGGATGAGGTTGACGGTGAGCCAGAACAGCGTCTCGGTCCGTTCCGAGGGGCTCTCGCCGGTCAGGGACGTGAACAGCGCCAAGGTCGACTTGCCGAGCGCGCGGTCAACGGGGCGGATCGCGGTCTTGAGCTCGGCGTCGGTGCGTGCGGCGACCCACAGCTCCATCACGGCAGCCGAGAGTGTGCCCGAGAACCCCTGCCAGAGCAGCTCCACACCCCGTTCGATGCGCTGCGGCCCGTACGGGAGGCTCCCTGCGGCATCGACGATCTCCTCGCCGATGCGATGGGTGAGGTGCTCGACGGCGGCCGCCATGAGGTCGGCCTTGGTCGTGAAGTGGTGCTGCTGGGCACCCTTGGACACGCCTGCGCGCGCGCAGATCTCGTGTACCGACGTACGCGCGTAGCCCAGCTCGATCAGGCAGTCGACGGTCGCGTCGAGCAGGGCGGTGCGGGTGTGAGCGCTGCGCTCGGCCTGGGTGCGATGGCCCCGGACGCCTCGCCCCGAGGGGTCCTTGGACGGTTCGGCACTGCCCACGTCACGTCTCCCTTGATCGCCCGACGAGTGCACTGTACATTCCAAGTAGAACTTACCTTCCAGTTGGAATGTTTTCTAGTCGACACCGGCATGGGACGCGTCCCGCGCACGAGGCACAGGAGGCCCGAGTAATGGCGCTGCAACTTCCACCGAGCTCGTGGAATGACTCCGATATCGAGGCGTTCCGGGAGCTGGCGCGCACCTTCTGCCAGAAGGAACTCACTCCGAACCAGGAGCGGTGGATCGAGAACAAGCAGGTCGACCGCGAGCTGTGGACCAAGGCCGGGGAGGTGGGTCTGCTCGGCCTGTCCATTCCCGAGGAGTACGGCGGTGGTGGCGGGACCTTCGCACACGAGACCGTGCTCTTCGAGGAACAGGCACGCGCGGGCGACGGAGCGTGGGGCGTCAGCGTGCACAGCGGCATCGTGGCGCACTACCTGCTCGCCTACGCCTCGGAGGAGAAGAAGCGGGAATGGTTGCCCAAGCTGTGCTCGGGCGAGTTCGTCGGCGCGATCGCGATGACCGAACCCGGCACCGGGTCGGACCTGCAGAGCATCGCGACACGTGCGGTACGGGACGGGGACAGTTACGTCATCAGTGGCTCCAAGACCTTCATCACCAACGGAGCGCACGCCGATCTGGTTGTCGTGGCGGCCAAGACGGACCCGGACGCAGGCGCGCAGGGCGTGTCGCTGTTCGCCGTGGAGACGTCGGCCGAGGGTTTCCGCAGGGGACGTGTGCTGGACAAGGTCGGGTTGAAGGGCCAGGACACCGCGGAGCTGTTCTTCGACGACGTACGCGTGCCGGCCGAGAACCTGCTCGGGGAGCAAGAAGGCATGGGCTTCGTCCAGCTCATGGAGCAGCTGCCACAGGAACGGCTGATCATCGCGGTCACGGCGGTGGCCGGTATGGAGGCCGCCGTCAACCAGACGCTCGAGTACACCAAGGAGCGCGAAGCGTTCGGCCGCCCGATCTTCGGGTTCCAGAACACCAAGTTCACCCTCGCCGACGCCGCGACCGAGGCCGCGGTGAGCCGGGCGTTCCTTGACCAGTGCATCGAGCGGCACCTGCGTGGCGAGCTGGACGTCCAGGGTGCGGCCATGGCCAAGCTGTGGACGACCGAGCGGGTCAACAAGGTCGTCGATGACTGCGTGCAGCTGTTCGGCGGTTACGGGTACATGGCGGAGTACCCGATCGCGCGCGCCTGGACCGATGTCCGGATCAACCGGATCTTCGGCGGCACGAACGAGATCATGAAGGAGATCATCTCGCGGTTCCTGTAACGAACTTGCCGGGCCCGAGGACCGGGCTCGTGATGACGACATCGAGAGGATGAGATCGCATATGGCAGCAGGCCCCCTTTCCGGGCTGCGTGTCGTGGAGCTGGCCGGGTTGGCCCCCGGCCCGTTCGCGTGCACCGTGCTGGCCGACCTGGGCGCCGAGGTGATCCGGGTGGACCGCGCGAAGCCGGGAGCCGATGTGCTCATGTTCGACAACGACCCGCTGATGCGCAGCAGGCGCACCATCGGCGTGGACACCAAGACCGCTGAGGGCGTGGAGCTGGTGCTGCGCCTCGTGGACCGTGCCGATGTGCTCGTCGAGGGGTTCCGGCCAGGGGTCGCCGAACGGATGGGACTTGGCCCGCAGGAGTGCCACGCGCGCAATCCCGCGCTGGTCTACGGCCGGATCACCGGATGGGGCCAGGACGGTCCGATGGCATCCTCGGCGGGCCATGACATCAACTATGTGGGCCTGTCGGGTGTGCTGGAGCGGATCGGGCGTTCCGGGCAGCGCCCGGTGCCCCCGTTGAACCTGGTCGCCGACTACGGCGGTGGTGGTCTACTGCTGGCGATGGGCGTGCTCGCCGCGCTGTACGAACGGCAGCACTCGGGCGAGGGCCAGGTCGTAGACGCATCCATGGTGGACGGTTCCGCGCTGCTGGCGACCAGCCTGTACGGGCTGCGCGCGAACGGTGGCTGGTCGGGTGAGCGTGGCGAGAACATGCTCGACGGCGGAGCCCCGTTCTACGACACCTACACCACGGCGGACGGCAAATATGTCGCGGTCGGCGCCATCGAGATGCGCTTCTGGGGCGACCTTGTGAAGGTGCTCGGGCTGGACGCCGACGAGCTGCCGTTCCATTTCGACCAGAACGAGTGGCCGCGGCTGCGCAAGATCCTCGCCGACGAGATCGCCAAGTACGACCGGGACGAGCTGGTGGCGCGTGCCGAAGGCACCGATGCGTGCATCACACCCGTGCTTTCACCGGAGGAGGCGCCCTCGCACCCGCACAACGTGGCGCGCGGCACGTTCGTCGACGTCGGCGGCGTGCGGCAGCCCGCCCCGGCGCCGAAGTTCGACCGCACGCCTGCCGAGGACCCGACCCCGCCGCACGAGCGTGGTTCGGACACCGAGGAGGTGCTCGGCGAGCTCGGCTTCGCCGGCGCCGACGTGCAGCGGTTGCGCGAGGCCGGAGCGATCGCCTGACTCAGCCGGGTAGCACGATCTCCGCGAACACCGCCCGGTGATCCCCGCTGGGCACGTCCGCTGTAGCCACGTCCCGGGCCGAGGCTCGCTCGTCGAGCACGATGTGGTCCAGTGTGGCCAGCGGCACGGGGAGGTACCGCTGGAGCGGCCAGGTGGGCACGAGCCCCTTGCCCACCTGGCCGGCCGCGTCGGCGTAGCCGGAGTCGAGCAGCCGCCGGAGCTCGGCATGGTCCAGCGTGGCGTTGAAGTCGCCGGACAGGATGCGTAGCGGATCGTCCGCCGCGGCTTCCGGCAGGGCGCGCAGCTCGGCGCGCCAGTCGGTAGCTCGGGTCACGGGTGGCACCGTGTGGACCGCGACGATCTCGACGGGCAGGGCGGAGTCGAGCCGTACACGCGCGCTCGGTTGCCGGAACCAGGATCCGCCGACCTCGCCCAGCTCCTCCAAGGGGTACCGCGAGGCGATCCCGGAGCCTGCCGCGGCGGGCGCCGGCATGAAGTGCTGGTGCGGCAGGAGCTCGCCGAGGCCGGCTGCGTCCAACTCCGTGGCCGTTCGCGGGTGCAGCTCGAGCACGGTCAGCACGTCCACCTCGTACTCGCGCACCAGCTCGACAACGGCCTCCGGGTCGACCCGGCCGAAGAAGAGGTTCACGGTGAGCACCCGCACCGTGGCACCGTCGGACTCCGGCCTCTCGGCCGGCAGCGCCCTGGGGAGCATGACGGCCACAAGCGCGACGACCAGTGCTGTCACGATGCCGCCGACCCACAAGCGGCGCAGGACAAGAGCCAGTACACCGAGCACGCCCCCGGCCAGCGTGACAGCCGGTGTCAGCGCCAGCAGGGCCGTCGTGTAGCGGTTGCCATCGGTCCACAGCAGGCCGGAGACCACCAGCCGCAGGACGGCCGCAGCGCAGAACGCGGCGGCGAGCAGGACGAGGACCGTGGTGACGACGCGGGCCACGAGCGCGCGCCGCGGGCGGGGTTGCTCGTGACCACGGACCGGTTCCCGGGGTCGCCTCACGCGGTACCTCCTCGTGCGCCGCCGTACGCGTACGTCCGTCGGTCGTGCCTGCCGCAGTCGACCAGCCGATCGGCCCACCGTGTCCGGCCACTCCTCGCTACCGGTGGTTGGCCAGACTCACCGCATGTCACGCGCGCGACAGCGGGACAGGAGCCTGCCTACGCGCCCTGCTTCGGGATCGGACCGGCAGGCAACGCGATACTGGATGCTATGCGAGAGCCGGATGCCGCTGCGGACGACCCGTCGTGCCGGCACAGGCAGCTCGGCTGGGAAGGGTTCCACAACGCAAGGGATCTCGGTGGCCTGCCCACCATGGACGGTCACAGCACGCGGTTCGGCGCGTACGTCAGATCGGCGGAGCCGACCCTGGTCACCGGAGCGGGGTGGCAAGCGGCGCTGGACGCGGGGGTGCGCACGATCGTCGACCTGCGCAACGCGGACGAGATCCGACCGGTGACGGGGGAGGGACCGACGCGGCTCGCGGGGACGGCGTTGTTCCCCCGCACGACGGACACCGCCGTGGCGCATGCCGGATGCGACAGGTGGGAGGGTGGAGGGAGCCGAAGGTGCCATCGGGCTCCATAGAAGGAGCCGATGGCACCTTCGGTCCACAATCGGCACCGCATCTCGTGGGCGCCCAAGGTGGCCTTGGTTCCATAGAAGGAGCCAAACGTGACATTCGGCTCCAACCCCTCATGTCTCGAAGGTGCCGTGGCGCCCGGCTCCGCCTGCGAAGCGGGCCGCGCCGGAGATCGCCTCCTCGGAGAGGGAGGTGTTGCCTGTGCCGATCGTGAACTCCCTTGCCAGCGCTTCCTCGGCACTCTGGCCGTGTTGCTCGAGGACCGACTGCCGGTCGGAACGCATGCAATCCTGCGGGAATGCCGCGATCTGCGCCGCAAGTTCCTCGG
Source organism: Haloechinothrix alba (assembly GCF_900188115.1). Classification (GTDB taxonomy): domain Bacteria; phylum Actinomycetota; class Actinomycetes; order Mycobacteriales; family Pseudonocardiaceae; genus Haloechinothrix; species Haloechinothrix alba. The sequence continues at coordinate 191,918 of NZ_FZNW01000003.1, forward strand.
CGGCCGCACGTGCCTGGCCCTGAGGCACGAGCCGGTTCGCCAGACCGATCGCGTGGGCCTCATGCGCGTCGACCGGGCGGCCAGTCAGGATCAGGTCCATCGCGCGGGACTCGCCGATCAGCCGGGGGAGCCGGACGGTGCCGCCGTCGACAAGTGGCACGCCCCATCTGCGGCAGAACACGCCGAACACCGCCGACTCGTCCGCGACTCGCAGGTCGCACCACAGCGCGAGCTCGAGGCCCCCGGCCACGGCGTGCCCGTGCACCGCCGCGATCACCGGCTTGCCGAGCCGCATCCGGGTGGGTCCCATCGGCCCGTCGCCATCGGGATCGAGCACGTTGCCGCGTTCGGTACCGACGGCCTTGAGATCGGCCCCGGCGCAGAACGAGTCCCCGGTGCCGGTCAGTACAGCCACCCGGGCCGCAGGGTCGCGGTCGAACTCGCGGAAGGCCTCCGCGAGGGCGCGCGCCGTCGGCCCGTCCACGGCGTTGCGCGCCTCGGGGCGACGAAGGGATACGGTCGACACGGGCCCGTCGCGTTCCACGTCTACGTTGTCGGGTGTCACGATGGCACTCGCCTCTCTGTCACGGACGGGGTGCTTACTCTATGCTTATTCGTGGACACACTGAAGTGGCCTCGTCACGCTCGCGAGGCCGTCACGACCGGATGGGATAAGGACGACTATGCCACCGAATCTCAAGAAGGCCTTGATCGTCGGTGCTGTTGGTCTCGTGCTGTTCTTCCTCATTACCCAGCCGACGGAGTCCGCTGGCGCGGTACACGCCGTGCTCGGGTGGCTGCAGGAAGGTGCGGAGGCCTTGGTGACATTTGTTCGTGCCCTGTTCGAGTAATCGTCACTCGAGTGTGGGGTGTCTCACAGTGCGGACCGTGATTAGGCCATCCGAGTGGTTTCCCTGGATGAAGGTCCAGGTCATCGAATTCTCTCAACTGAAGGTCTGGCGAACGTCCCCGGTCGCGTCCTACCGTGCTCACAATACGTGACCGACCGGTTCTGCATCGTTAACAGGCAGGACGGTTCATCGAGGGAGGCGGATATGACCCGAGACCCAGGTGTGGACGCGTTGATCCGGCAGTGGTCGGCCGAGCGGGATGCGACAGCCGAGGACAGCGAGGTCAACCGCATTACGGCGGAGTGGCTGGCCGACGCGCCGAGCAGCGCACCTGGGATCCCTGGTCAGCGCGACAACGGGGGAGACTCCAGCTGGTCGGAGGTGCAGGCTGCCGACCCCCGCTACGTCGAGGCCATGCGGCGCAGGCTTCCCGGCGTGCCCGAGGAGCTTCTGGGCGCGGCGGCGCGCTGGTGGCAGGTGGTCGGCGGCCTGGCCGAGGCAGAGGAGTGGTGGGACGCGGGCATCAGCCCGCTCGACCAGCGTGCCTTGGAGTACCGGGCGGCCGGTTTGGCTCCCGGCGACCTCAGCGTGCATCTCGGCCCGTACACCGTGCTGGAACACCTGCGGCGCGGAAGCGCGGCCGCCTGGTGCGTCGCGCGGCTGGCCAAGGCCCGGCGCGCGGCCGCATCCTGAGCCCGCCCGACAGCCCTCGCCCGACAGCCTTCGCACGACACCGTATGCGGCGTTGTGCACCGCATTCGGCGCGCGCCTCTTCACTGACGTGTGACATCGGATCGTGGTACAACAACGCGTAACGTGACCGCGGTGCGCGTCGTTGTGTAACCGGGACGGCATCACCGTACGCGCATGCCGATGGTGCGGGCGCGGTCACGGTTGTGCGGGAGTGTTCGAACGGGAGGCAGGTGTCCGTGCGACAAGCGCATAGCGCGGATGGTGGTCCGGAGGCCGACGGGCCGACGGATCCCGCACGCTGGCGCCGGGAGACCGGTGGCGTCCTGGCGCGGCTGGGCATCGTGGTCGGTGTGCTGCTGGTGGCAGGAAGCGGCGTATTCGCGTTGAACCACGTCACGGCACCGGAGTTCAGCCCGACGACCAACGAGATCCCCGCGCTGTCGGTGCAGCCGGCGTCGGTGGAGCCTGGTACGAACGTGCCGGGTAACGCGACGGTGGCCGGCACGGCCGTCGAGGGCGACGAAGATCGCGACGACGCGGAGCCGGACGAGCCGGAGCAGCCGTCGGCCCGGGAAACGCTGCGTGACTGGGCCGAGAGGCTCGGTCCCGAGCTCGACGTCCCGCCCCGAGCGCTGGTCGCGTACGGGATGGCCGAGATCTCGATGCGGGAGAGCCAGCCGAGCTGCCAGTTGTCCTGGGCGACGTTGGCAGGGATCGGCCGGGTCGAGTCCTATCACGGCCAGTACGGGGACGCGGTCCTCCAGGACAACGGAGTGCCGTCCGAGCCGATCATCGGGATCGCGCTGGATGGCTCCGGTGACGTGAAACGGATCCAGGACACCGACGGGGGCAAGTGGGACGGCGATGCGGAGTACGACCGCGCGGTCGGGCCCATGCAGTTCATCCCGAGCACCTGGAGCCGGTTCGCGGTGGACGGCAACGGCAACGGCGAGTCCCACCCGCAGCAGATCGACGACGCCGCGCTCGCTGCGGCCCACTACCTGTGCCGCAGCGGCCGCGACATGTCCAGCGGGCAGGGCTGGTGGCAGGGTGTCCTGTCGTACAACGACTCCGTCGAGTACGGGCAGCGCGTCTTCGCCGTCGCCGACTCGTACGCGAGCACGGCGCAGTCACTCGGCTGAGTACGGAACCGGTCGCGCCCCGTCAGCGGCTGCCGGAGCACCCTCCTGGCGGCCGCGCAAGCGCTGGACGCGTGGCAGCCGCGCGCTCGCCGGCGGGTGAGCGCGGTGTGTGACGGTGGCCTTCGTGACGCCCGCGTGAAGTGCTAGCGTCGATTCGTGCCGGTCAACAGCTTCTCCGTCGGGCGAAGGCTCGCCGAGGTCGGCGTCTGCGTCGCCAGCCTGGCCGCGAGTGTCGCGCTGGCCTGGTGGCAGTGGGAGCAGTTCGCGTCGGCGGGCGGCACACTGCAGAACCTCGGCTATGTGCTGCAGTGGCCCCTGTTCGGGCTCTTCCCCGCATTCGTCTGCTGGCGTATGCGCGTGCTACGCAAGCGGGCCGCAGGCGACGGCCACGGGACGGATCAGGTGGCGCCGGGCGATCCAGGGGATGCGCTCCGGCGCGCACCCGGTCCGGCCGTGACCGGCAGGCAGGGCGGCGATGCCGGCGACGGTGGCGGCGAGGCCGGGGCCGGCGACGGGGCCGATGACGAGCTCGCGGCCTATAACCGGTATCTTGCGGAGCTGAACGCGCGGGACAACCACCGAGGAAGGCCGGCTCACCCGAGATGACAACGCGTACGGAATCGAGCGGTTCAGCGTCCCCAGCCGTGGAGGGGGGCGCGCTTCGGCGGTTCCGCGCCGCGGCGATCACGACCGGGTTCGGGCTGCTCGGGCTGGTCGTCGTGATGATCGTGCGTTACGGCTTCGGCAACGCGACCCCCTCCGCGGTGTGGTCGCCGATCCACGGCGTCATCTACATGGTTTACATGGCCCTGACCATCGATCTCGCTATCAAGGCACGCTGGTCCATCGTGGGCACCCTGCTGGTGCTGCTCGCCGGGTGCGTCCCGGTCGTGTCGTTCGTCGCCGAACATCGCGTTACCAAGCGGGTGCGTGCCGGCCTGCGGATCTGAGAACAGGTACACCCCGAGGGGGTCGCGACGCGCCCGCGTGCCGGGCTTGTCGTCGGTCGGCAGGCGGTCGGCAGGCGCTGACGGCAGCACACTGGGCGCGGTAACGGTGTCCCGCATGTTCCCGGTCGCACCGTAATGCGCTACGGTCCGTGACTATTCCGGCCGGGAGGCGCGGTTCGATCTTTCCGTAGCGATACTGACGCTCGCTTGCAGTTACGATAAGTAATCGAAAGCGGAAAGTGCTCCGGCAATGAACCGCCGAAAGTGTTGCATTCTCCCGGTGTTGATCACTTGCTGTTCCGTAAAACGGGCCTGGATGGCGGGTGAACACCACATCATCGTGCGTAGATTTCCCCGTAACGCTCGCCAACTGCGACGCTCAGTATGTACATCCAGTGCGTTATGTCCAGAGTTCTAGCCCATATGGGTGACACATAGCCTGCGGCTTGCGCTGCGTTGGTGACGGAATGCGGTAAGTTCATGCGTAGACATGGAGAAAGCTCACCCTTTAGCGTGGGCGAGACGGGAAATCGCAGGTCACGGAAGGAATGCGAGTCACGGTGGTGATCACCTGATAGGTGTAAGATTCTCCCGTGGTGCGAGACGTAGTGGTCCGTGGCAGAGCTTGACCCGGATTCCGGAAAACAGGGTCGAACGCGTTGAACAGGGAGTCACATTCGTGGCCGATACAGGACAAGAGCAAGTTCCTGTCGAGAAACTTCTCGGTCGACAACCACAACGGTCGGCATCCTGGAGGCACCGGCTGGCCACGCTCAGCCGGTGGCGTGACTGGAACCTGCCGGTGAAGCTGGCGGCAGTCACGATCGTGCCCATCCTCATCGCCGCCGTTCTCGGTGTATCCACCCTGAACGGGCAGCTGGACCGGGTCAGCAGCCACGAGCGCACCGACAGCCTGCTCAGCCTCAGCGGCGAGGTGGGCCTGCTGCTCGACCTGGTCCAGCAGGAGCGCACCGAGACCGTGGCCTCGCTGGTCGACGGGATGGAGGGGGGCGAGCTCGACGATGCTCGCGCGGCCGTCGACAACCAGATCGACACCACAAGGCAGGCCGCCGAGCAGGCCGTGCAGTCCGACCGGGGTATGGCGGACGCGGTGAGCGAGACCGAGAACGTCCTCGGCCAGCTCGGGCAGCTGCGGGAGGACGCTGACGCGGGACAGCTGGAGCCGGTTGCGGCGATCGACGAGTACTCGGTGATCACCGAGGCGTTGCTCGGACTCGACGCCGCTGCGGTGTCCAGGATGTCCGAGGAGGCGCTCGGCGGTACTCCACAGGCGCTCCTGGACCTGCGCGGCGCGCAGGAGGCGACATCGGCACAGCAGTCGCTGGTCGCCTATGGCATCGAACGGGGCATTCTCGCTCCGTCCGAGCTGAGCAGGACCCGCACGGCAGAGGTCCGGATCGAGGACAGGCTCGCGGGCTTCGAGGCGTCCGCCACTCCCGAGCAGCGGCAGCTGTTCGACACGACGATCAGTGGCCCCAGCTTCGCCACGCGCGAGCGCATGGCCAGCGCCGCATTCGGTGAGCTCGGCTCGCCTACGGACATGGCTGTCCAGCAGCTCCCGCTGGACGAATGGACCAGTAGCTCGAGCAGGATCGTCAGCCAGCTCTCCACTGTCGGGGACGAGCTGCACGCCGAGGCCACTGACGTCTCCGCGGCACTGCTCGCCGACGCGCGCAAGAGCGTGACGCTCCTGTCGGTACTGCTCGGGCTGGCCTTCGCCCTCGCGCTGTTCGTGGTTTTCGTGATCACACGTCACCTGCTTCGCTCGCTGCGAGAGCTGCGGTCCAGCGCGATGCAGGTCGCCGAGGAGCGGCTACCGGCAGCGGTGCGGGACATCCAGGACGACAGGTCCGGTGCGGTGGACATCGCGCCGGTACCGGTGAGTTCCCGCGACGAGGTGGGCCAGGTGGCGCGCGCGTTCGACGCGGTACACGACCAGGCACTGCGGCTGGCCTCCGAACAGGCGACGATGCGCAGCGCCTACAACAGCGTCTTCGTGAACCTGTCCCGCCGAAGCCAGAGCCTCGTGCAGCGGCAGCTTCAGCTCATCGAGCAGCTGGAGCGCGACGAGGAGGATGCCGACCAGCTCGCCACCCTGTTCCACCTGGACCATCTCGCCACGCGGATGCGCAGGAACAACGAGAACCTGATGGTCCTGTCCGGTTCGGAGAGCGCGCGCCGGTCGGGCAGGCCCGTCAGTACCGCCGACGTGCTGCGCGCCGCCGTCTCGGAGATCGAGCAGTACCAGCGAGTGGTGGTGCCCTCGCCGCCGACGACGAAGATCGTGGGGCACGCGGCGAGTGATCTGATGCGGCTGCTCGCCGAGCTGTTGGAGAACGCGACCGCGTTTTCCCCACCGGAAAGCCAGGTCACGATCGCGACAAGCGTTGCGCCGGACAGCTCGATGACGATGGACGTCCTGGACAGCGGGATCGGTATGAGCGACGAGGAGGTCGCGGAGGCGAATGCCCGCATGCGGGCCTCGTCCCCCGTGGACCTGGTGTCCTCACGGCGGATGGGACTGTTCGTGGTGGGGCGCCTCGCGAGCAAGCACGGTTTCAGCGTCACGCTGTACGGCGGTAAGGAGACCGAGGGCGTGCGGGCCTGCGTGACCGTGCCTGCGCAGCTGGTGATCGGTGCCGACGGTGGCCCGCTGACCACCGAGATGCCTGCGATCACCGAAGACACCCAGCTGCCGCGACGGCAGCCGGGCGCCAGTGGCGTGCGTCCGTCGGGCGGCGAGGCTGCGCAGGACAAGGGTGCGGGGCAGCAGGAACCCGTCAACGGCTCGCACCCCCGTGCCGCCCAGCAGGGCATCCAGCAGGCGGCCCAGCAGACGACCCAGCAGGATAGTAGCGGGGCGGGCCCGGCGACGGGGTCGGCGAGCACCGACCTGTTCACCCCGGCAGGCGGTGGAGATGGTTCGGCGAACCAGGCTCCCGACGGCGGCAACGCAGACCCCGGCGCGGGTTCGGCCTCGCCGCGGTTCAACGGGCTACCGCAACGCGAGGCCCCGGACACCTCCTCGACGGGTGAGCTCCCCACGGGCGAGGCCCTGTTCGCTCCGGGGACCGCACCGCTGTCCGACTGGTGGTCCTCCGCCGCCGCGGAGCCGGTCGAGCACCAGGAACGACCACAGTCGGGGAGCAGGCCGGAAACGACGCCGATCTTCGACGAGATGCTGTCGGTATGGTTCCGCACCTCGCTTGGCTCGAGCACGGACAGCTCGGCTGAGCAGTCCGCGGCGTTGAGCACCTGGGACTTCGCGGCGGACAAGAACTGGCAGACGGTCCGGAAGGTGGCCAACTCCGCTCCGGAGGCCTATACCGAGGCCGGTCTCCCCCGCAGGGAACGTGGCGAGCAGCTGTTGCCCGGCAGTGCAACGAGCGAACCCGCGGAGGCCACACCCAGCAGGTCGGCACTCGGCCGTGCGGATCTGCCCGCGCGAGACCCGCACGACGTCCGGGGCAGGCTGAGCAACTTCCAGCGCGGTGTCAGCAAGGGGCGCAACGAGAGCAAGCAGCAGCCGGAGGCCGGATCCGGTGGTGCGGGTGAGGGCAGTGTGCCGGATGGCGCCGGCCGGCACGCGCAGGGAGCCGAGGCGCCGGAGGCATCCGGCTACACCGACACCGGACTGCCGCGCCGTCGCCGGGGCGAGCAGCTGGTCGCGGGAAGCGTTTCCGGGCAGCAGGCGGCCACGGCGGGGGCCCACCAGCAGCCGGAGCGGGACCCGAACGCGATGCGTGGCCGGCTGAGCAGCTTTCAGCAGGGCATCCGCCGGGGCCGCAGCAGCATGACCCAACCGGCCGAGGACGGCAGTGACGAGAAGCGGGAGATCGGTGCTGGAGGGGAGGCCTGATGGCGACGACGTGGCCTGAACAACCGCGATCTTGCCGGTGTCCCTACAGCACAGTGCCTGAAGAGATGGAGGGTGAATGACGTCGCCACAACCCCAGCAGAACCAGTTCGGTTGGCTGGTGAACGATTTCGCGGAGCGAGTGCCCGGGGTCGCGCACGCGGTGGTGGTCTCGGCGGACGGCCTCTTGCTGACCTCGTCGGCACGCCTTCCGCTGGATCGGGCGGATCAGCTCGCGGCCGTAGCGTCCGGGCTGGTGAGCCTGACCCAGGGTGCGGCCCGGTGCTTCGAGGCGGGTGCGGTCAACGAGACCGTGGTGGAGATGGAGCTCGGCATTATGGTGCTGATGTCCATCAGCGACGGCTCGTGCCTGGCCGTGCTCGCGGCGCCGACCTGCGACATCGGCCAGGTGGCTTATGAGATGACCTTGCTGGTCGATCGGGTCGGTCAGATCCTGACTCCCGAACTTCGGGCGCAGCTGCAGGGGTCCGGAGGATCCCTGCTCGGAGCATCTACGGGATGACGTGATGACAGCCATACCACAGCAGGGGGCGGGTTCGGGGAGACCGGACCCACGCCGCGGCGGACGCTCACGGCACCGTCCGCGGCACGTTCAGCGTAAGGAGGGTGAGGCGATGTCTGCGCAGTCGCTTTCGCAGCGTATGCCGACCCAGGTCATACCCGCATTACCCGAAAGGGATTCCGCTTCGGCAGACGATGCGGCTATGGTGCGTCCGTACATGCTCACCGGTGGGCGTACGAGGGCGAAGTACCCGCTCGAGCTGGAGACGATGGTCTCGGTCAAGGAGGGGGTGCCGTTCGACGGCACGTGTGACCGGATCGAACACCGCGCGATCGTGGACGCTTGTCCCACGCCTCGGTCGGTTGCCGAGATCGCGGTGAGGCTCGGGATGCCGCTGGGCGTGGCGCGGGTGTTGGTCAGCGACGCGGCTGACGCAGGGCACGTGACCGTGCACAGGACGATGTCCGGTACAGATGGTGCCGAGGCACACCTGCTGTTGATGGAAAGGGTGTTGAGTGGACTCCGTCGGCTTTAGGAAGGTGTTGAGCGCCTTGCCGAGGTGGTTGGACTGCCGAGCGCACCGCGATACGGTGCGCGGGTGCCTTCTCCCGAGGTCGGATCGTTCCCCACACGGTCAGGGTCGGGAGCCGGCCGCCCGTTGTATGGTGAGTACCTCTCGGGGATCGTCGTCCGCCGTATTGGGGGTATGCAACGGTGAGTAACCCGGCACGGCAGCTGGCGCAACAGCAGTCCGACTCCTCGACCATGACCTCGGCCAAGATCGTGGTCGCCGGTGGGTTCGGCGCGGGCAAGACGACCTTCGTGGGTTCGGTATCGGAGATCGTGCCGTTGACGACGGAGGCGATGATGACCGATGCCAGTACCGGCATCGACGACCTCGCCGCCACCCCGGACAAGCAGGCGACGACCGTGGCGATGGACTTCGGCAGGGTCTCTCTCGATGAGGACCTGATCCTGTACCTGTTCGGCACACCCGGTCAGCAACGGTTCTGGTTCATGTGGGACGACCTGGTCCGCGGTGCCATCGGTGCGGTGGTGCTCGCCGATACACGGCGGTTGGCCGACTCGTTCGCCCCCGTCGACTTCTTCGAGGATCGCGGGCTGCCCTATGTCGTCGGCCTCAACACCTTCGACGGGGTGCTCCGTCACGAGGTCGACGACGTGCGCGAGGCACTCTCGGTGGAGCCCACGGTGCCGATCATCCGGTGTGACGCGCGTGATCGTGAGTCGACGAAGCAGTCGCTCATCACGCTCGTCGAGTACGCCATGAAGCAGTGGGTCGCGATGAACGAGAGCGGGCACCGGTGAAGACCTCGGGTGAGGTGTGGGTCACGTGTATCGGGTACTTCCAAAATAGTAGGAAGTCCTAGTATTTTGGAAGCATGAGCGCAGACCTGCACCGTCCGGTGAACCCCGTTCGATTCGTCACAGCATCCAGCCTGTTCGACGGCCACGATGCGTCGATCAACATCATGCGGCGCATACTGCAGTCGCAGGGTGCCGAGGTCGTCCACCTCGGTCACAACCGGTCGGTGGACGAGGTCGTGACCACTGCGATCTCCGAGGATGTGCACGGTATCGCCGTTTCGGCCTACCAGGGTGGCCACGTCGAGTACTTCACCTACCTGGTGGAGTTGCTCCGGGAGCGTGGGGCCGGGCACATCAAGGTCTACGGCGGGGGCGGCGGTGTGATTGTCGACGAGGAGATCGAGCTGCTGCACTCCCGGGGCGTGGCGCGGATCTTCTCCCCGGAGGACGGTCAGCGGCTCGGGCTGCCGGGCATGATCAACACCATGATCGCGGAGTGCGACCACGACCTGACCGGGACGCCGTTGGGGTCGGCCGAGCGGTTGCTGTCCGGGGACGTGCCGACGCTGGCGCGGGTGATCAGCCGTCTGGAAGGTGATGCGCTGCCGGAGGAATGGCGCGCGGCCATCGACGACGGTGCCCGGGCGCGCACGGTCCCGGTGCTGGGCATCACCGGTACGGGAGGCTCGGGCAAGTCCTCGCTCACCGATGAGCTCCTCCGCAGGTTCCGGCTCGACCAGGAGGACAAGCTACGTATCGCGGTGCTGGCTGTCGATCCCTCGCGCAGGCGGGGCGGGGGAGCGTTGCTCGGTGACCGGATCCGCGTGAACTCGCTGGGCTCGTGGTCGGCGACGGGCGCGAGTGGCGCCGATAGCCCGGTGTTCTTCCGCTCCATGGCCACGCGGACGACCAGCGGTGAGATCCCGACGGGGCTTGACGAGTCGATCCGCGCGTGCAAGGCGGCAGGCTACGACCTGGTGATCGTGGAGACCCCCGGCATCGGTCAGGGCGACGCGGGCATCGTCGACCATGTCGATGTGGCGCTGTACGTGATGACCCCGGAGTTCGGCGCGGCCTCGCAGCTGGAAAAGATCGACATGCTGGACTTCGCCGACGCCGTGGCCATCAACAAGTTCGAACGCCGGGGCGCCGAGGACGCGCGCCGTGACGTCTCGCGCCAGCTCGTGCGCAACCGGGAGGATTTCGGCGCGTCCCCCGACGACATGCCGGTGTTCGGTACCAGCGCCGCGCGTTTCAACGACGACGGCGTGACCGCGCTGTACCAGCACCTGCGAGACGCGTTGGCCGGGCGGGGGCTGAGCGTGTCGGCGGGCACCCTTCCCGAGGCCACAGGAAAGGTCTCCACGGAGCTGAGCACCGTCATCCCGGCGTCGCGTGCCAGCTATCTCGCCGACATCGCTGCGATCGTCCGCGGGTATCACGAGCGCACCCGCGCGCAGGCCAACGCCGTGCGGTACGTCGACCAGCTCACGGCCGCGCGGGACGCACTCACGGCCGACGGCGCCGACACCGGTGCCATCGACCGGCTCATCGACGAGGCACGGCAAGGTGTGGACGAGGAGTCGGAGCGGTTGCTCGCCGAGTGGTCCGAGCGGGCAGCGGCCTACCGCGAGGACGAGCTCGTGGTGCAGATCAGGGACACCGAGCTGCGCAACGAGCTGTGGCGGGAGACACTGTCCGGCAGCAGGATCCCGCGGGTGGCGTTACCCCGCTACCGCGACTCCGGGGATCTGCTGGCCTTCCTGCGCCGGGAGAACCTGCCCGGCTACTTCCCGTTCACGGCGGGGGTGTTCCCGTTCAAGCGGGAAGGGGAGGACCCGGCGCGGATGTTCGCGGGGGAAGGCGACCCGTTCCGCACGAACCGCCGGTTCAAGTACCTCTCCGCCGACTCGGAGGCCAAGCGGCTGTCCACCGCGTTCGACTCGGTGACCCTGTACGGCCACGACCCGGGCACCTCGCCGGATGTGTACGGCAAGATCGGGACCTCGGGCGTGTCGATCGCGACGCTCGACGACATGAAGGCGCTCTACGACGGGTTCGACCTGACGAGCCCGTCGACGTCGGTGTCGATGACCATCAACGGTCCGGCACCGACCATCCTGGCGTTCTACCTCAACACCGCGATCGACCAGCGGATCGACGCGTTCCGCGCGGAGCACGGGCGCGAACCCGATGAGGACGAGGCCGCCGAGCTGCGCTCCCGGGCGCTGCGCAGCGTGCGTGGCACGGTGCAGGCCGATATTCTCAAGGAGGACCAGGGGCAGAACACCTGCATCTTCTCCACCGAGTTCTCCCTGCGGATGATGTCCGACATCCAGGAGTGGTTCATCGAGCACGACGTGCGGAACTTCTACTCCGTGTCGATCTCCGGGTACCACATCGCCGAGGCGGGCGCCAACCCGATCACACAGCTGGCGTTCACCCTGGCCAACGGGTTCACCTATGTGGAGTCCTACCTGGCGCGTGGCATGCATATCGACGACTTCGCCCCGAACCTGTCGTACTTCTTCTCCAACGGAATGGACGCCGAGTACACGGTTATCGGCAGGGTTGCCAGGCGGATCTGGGCCGTGGCGATGCGCGAGCGCTACGGCGCCAACGAGCGCTCGCAGAAGCTGAAGTACCACGTGCAGACGTCGGGCCGGTCGCTGCACGCCCAGGAGATGAGCTTCAACGACATCCGGACCACGCTCCAGGCGCTGTGCGCGCTCTACGACAACGCGAACTCGCTACACACCAACGCCTTCGACGAAGCGATCACCACCCCGACGGAAAGCTCGGTGCGGCGCGCGATGGCCATCCAGATGATCATCAACAAGGAATGGGGGTTGTCCAAGAACGAGAATCCCCTGCAGGGCGCGTTCGTCATCGACGAGCTGACGGACCTGGTCGAGGAGGCCGTACTCGCGGAGTTCGAGCGCATCTCGGAGCGTGGCGGCGTCCTCGGCGCGATGGAGAACGGCTACCAGCGGGGCAAGATCCAGGACGAGTCGATCCATTACGAACGACTCAAACACGACGGTGAGTTGCCGATCATCGGGGTGAACACGTTCCTCAACCCGCACAGCGAGGACGAGGAGTCCGCGACGGTCGAGCTCGCGCGCGCGACCGAGGAGGAGAAGCAGTCCCAGCTCCACCGCGTCGCCGAGTTCCAACGGCGCAACTCCGCAGCGGCCGAGCAGGCGCTCGAAGCGCTCCGCGAGGCCGCTACGCGAGGGGACAATGTCTTCGACGTGCTGATGGACGCCGCTCGGGTGTGCTCCCTCGAGCAGATCACCCAGGCCTTCTTCGAGGTCGGCGGCCAGTACCGGCGCAACGTCTGAGGGCCGTTCCCGATCTGGCCGCCGGTCGAACAGCCGGACCCGCCGAACCTGCCACGCGGTCACGATGAACCCTGGCGCCAGCCCTGTGCGGGTGACTCGGTCAGGGACGATCGCGTTCCGGCGTTCTGCTCACCCTGCCGTGCCGGAGCGGTCCCGACGGGCCGGCCGCCGCGTCGGGCGAGACGGGCGAGCCGGTACGGGTGTCTGCGGGGCGCTCGGAGTGTGCGGCCGGGTCACCACCGGAAGTATCGGCCCCTTGATCGAGCTGCTCGAGGCGAGCGCGCAGCAGCTCGAGCACCGGGGTGCGATCGGCATGCGCGTGCTCGTGCTCGATCAGCTCGATCAGCTCGTCGCGCTCCAGCGCCCGGATCTGATGCTGCACGCTCGTCAGCGGTAGCTCGTCGAAGTCGGGAATGGGCAGTCGGGCCGCACGTCGTGTCACGGGTGTTTCCTTTCGGCGTCAGCGGAACAGCGCAGCCAGCTCGGGCGGCAGCTGATCGATCGTGTCGGTGAGCTCATCCTCCGGTGCCGAGCCGTGCAGCGTGCGAAGCACGGCGCTCACCTGCTTCTCTACCTCGTCCAGGTCGACGCTCGGGATGAACCCGGCTATCTTGTCCAGGAACGCGTGCTTGTCGAACGCTGTCGCATGGCCGTGTTCCTCGGCGAGCTCGGCGTGCAGCTCGGGCGGGAGCCAGGCAGCGAGTTTCTTCGCCTGACCTCCCGAGACGGACTGCCCGAGTACGGTCATGGCCGCGCGGCTGAGCTGGTGGCTCTCGCCATAGGTCTCGAGTCCCGCGCGGTCCTGTACATTCCGGACGAACTGGTGCATCTCGGTGCTGTGCCCGGTCGTGGTGTTCACGGGTCTTCCTCCACTGTTTCGGTCTGTGCCCGCCCCTGCGGCAGCCGATCGCCGTGCTCGTCGACGGGCCAGGTGTGTCGATGGGGTGACGTCGCTTTCAGGTTTGCTCGGGACGTTGCGGCACGGCATCCTCGACGTGCTGGGCGCTGTGGTAGGTCCCTTCCGGAAGCCCGCGCACCGCGCGTTCCGTTCGCGCGTCGGGCTCGCGCTCGACGACGTAGCCGAGGATGTCCTCCTTGGTGGCCGGGTACTCCAGGCCCTGAAGGGCCTTGCGTACCCGCCTGATGTCAGCGTCCGTCATGGCCGGTACGTCCTCCCTCACTCCGGCGTCGTGGTGAAACGCAGCAGCGCGCCGAGCCCGTCGTCGAGCTCGACCGTGCCTTCCTCGACGAGCACCAGATCGGCTCGGGTACATGCGGCGGCACGCAGTAGGGCCTCCTCCGCGGGCACGTGCGCGACCCACTCGGCGCCGAGTGCGCTCAGCGTCGTCTCGTCCGTTGCCACCTGGTTGGGCTCGGACCCGATGGCCAGGACGCCGTTGGCTCCGGACTCGCCGGTGTCCCGAGACCACAGCAGGGTGCTGACCTGGTCGTGCAGCAGTGCGTCGACCGTGCCCTTCCAGCCCTCTGTGGCATGCGCGCGGTTTCCGCGTGCCCGCTCGAACTCGCTGACGGCTTCCTCGACCCGGGACCGCAGTGCCGTCGCGACCGCCTCGCCGACCTCCCGGTGGAGGGACTCGTCCACGGCGTGCCTGCCCCGGTGGCTCGCGCCGGTTTCGATGACCAGCTCCCGCACTCCCTTGCGAAGCCGGTCGTGTACCAACTTGCGCTGTTCGACGTCGCCACCGAGCACGATCACCTCGGCGGCGTGCTCGCGCACCTGGCGGGTGAGCTCCTCGGCAACCGTGTCGGCGTTGCTCTTCCACTGCTCCTCGACGCGCTGATGGTGGTGCTTCTCGTCTCCCTCTCCCGCGGCGTGACTCTTGTGGTGCGGGTCGTCATCCCCCTCGACCGTGACGTGACCGGCGTAGCCGGACGAGTCGACGACCGTGATGTCGCCTCCGATCCGGTCGACCATGGCCAGCGCATGCGGGATGCGGGCACGTCGCATGCGCAGGTAGGGCATGAGCTGGGGAACCTGCTCGAAGGCGACCCCGGCGTCGTCGGCGAACTGCTCGGGTGGTTCGTCGAGCTCGTCGTGGAACACCACGGTGTCCCCGGCGGCCACCAGCACCTGACCGCGGCTGCCCGTGCGAGCCTCGTGCCGCGCGATCTTCGACTCGAGCGCGTCGAGGGTTCGTTTGTCCGCGCCCTGCTGGCTCAGCCGCTCCCGGGCCGAGCGCCACCGCAGCTCGATCGCCTTCGCCGCGTCCTCGGAGTCGGCCGAGGTGTCCAGGTAGAGCGTGGCGAACGGGCCCTCCTGGCGGTAGACATCCTGGAGGAACGCGAGCTTCATGATTGTGACCTCTCATCCTGTCGAGACGGTCGGTCCGTGCTGTTTGGGCCGGCATCCCGCCCGCCGGGCCCCGGCGGTTGCGGCTGTGCGGGCTCACGCACTCCGTGCCTGCTTCTCGTGGCTTCCCTCGGCCACTTCCTCGACCAGCTTGGCGCAGAAGGCGGGCAGGTCATCGGGCCTGCGGCTGGTGACCAGCCCGGAGTCCACGACGACCTCCTCGTCGGACCACCGGGCGCCCGCGTTGCGCAAGTCCGTCGCCAGACTCGGGTAGGAGGTCAACCTGCGGTCGGCGACCACGCCTGCCTCGATGAGCAGCCACGGGGCGTGGCAGATGGCCGCGACCGGCTTTTGCCGGGCCACGAAGTCGTGCGCGAGCCGGACCGCGTGCGGGTTCAGCCGGAGTGCGTCCGGGTTGGCTACTCCACCCGGTAACACGAGCCCGCCGTAGTCTTCCGGCCGAGCCTGGTCGACGATCTGGTCGACATCGAACGTGTCGGCCTTGTCGAGGTGGTGAAACGCCTGCACGGTGCCACGCCGGGTGGAGATCAGCTCCGGCGTGCCGCCCGCTTGCCGGACCGCATCCCACGGGCTGGTCAGCTCGACCTGCTCCACGCCCTCGTGCGCGACGAGGAAGGCCACCTTCGTGCCGGACAAGCTCGTGCTCATCGGAACACGCTCCTACCAACCGCATCGCGAGCCACGGGGAACACGCGGGCGCGTGTGCCCCGCACTGGCTCTCGGGTACTCCGTTACCGGTGTACTGATACCCGGCGCGCACCTGCCCGAAACGTGGTGCCGCCATCCGGCCGGGTCACGCGGTGCGGAGTAGGCAGACTCCGGTGTCCACGGCGCAGGGTGGGTTACGAGCCGACCGTCAGGTCGCAGACCTTCCACTCGTCGTCCTCGACGATCATCTCCAGTCGCAGGGCCTGCTCCTCGGGCATGGTTCCCTCCCACTTCGCGGGGATCTCGTCGAAGCTGGCCGTCACGTCGGCCGTCGCCGTGTCCTCGTTCTCGGTCACCGAGTCGAGGCTGACCGTGACCCGGAACTCCGGCTGCTGACCGTCCTCGGCCTCGCCGACGAACTCGCGGGCCTTGTCCCGCGCGTCCTCGCACAGAACGGCGATCATCCCATCGGTGTCCTGCTCGTTCATCGCGGTGACCGCTTGCTGTGCGGTGGTTTCCGGGTCCCCCGGTCCGTCGCCGAGCAGCACGGCGATGAGTACCGCCACGCCGGCGAGGACGAGCGCCGTTGCCCCACCGAGAACCCAGGCCAAGCCCCCTTTCGGCGGGCGCGGAGTCGACTCCCCGCCCGCCGAGGGGTCGTCGCCGGCTCCCGCGGACTGCCCGTTCCCAGCGCCGTTCCCGGATGAACGCTGTTGCGACGTATCCGCGTCCCGGGATTCGTCCGGGTCCTGGGATCCTGGTGGCTGGGACATCTACCGCTCCTGCTCTCGCAGCGCGGTCTCCGGCCGATCCGGAGACGCTGGCTGGTCCGTGTGGCGTGAAGTCTAACCGGCGGTTCCGGCCCGGCGGATCCCGCAGGGCCGCCGGTGCCGGTTCCACCGGACGGCGGGCAGTGCGGCGAGACCGGGCATGCACGGAACAATCGGGAGTGCGGCACGGTTCTACAGTGACATGAAGTTCGGTGTCGCTACATTCGTGACGGACAACGGTATCCGCCCGGGTTCGCTGGGGCGCGCGCTGGAGGATCGTGGCTTCGACTCGTTGTTCCTGGCTGAGCATTCCTACATACCGGCGAGCAGGGAGTCTCCTTACCCGGGTGGCGGTGAGATGCCGTGGATGTACTACCGCACGCTGGACCCGTTCGTCGCGCTGAGCGCCGCCGCGTCGACGACCAGGAACCTCCTGGTCGGTACGGGGATCGCACTCCTGGTCCAACGGGACCCGCTGCATACCGCCAAGGAGGTCGCCAGCCTGGACCAGGTCTCGGAAGGCCGGGCGGTATTCGGGGTCGGTGTCGGGTGGAACCGCGAGGAGATGCGCAACCACGGGACGGACCCGAGTATGCGGGGGGCACTGCTGAACGAGCAGCTCGCCGCGGTGACACGACTGTGGACGGAGGATGAAGCCGAGTTTCGCGGCAAGCTCGTCGATTTCGAGCGGGTTCACGCGCGACCGAAGCCGGTTCAGCGCCCGCACCCGCCTATCTACATAGGAGGCGAGAGCGCTGCCGCGTTGCGGCGGCTCGACGAGCACGGCGACGGCTGGTTGCCCCGTCCGGACACCGCGCCGGAGGAGATCGCCCGGGTACGCGCGTCCTTCGCGGCGCAGGGCCGCGAGCTGCCCGTCACGATCTTCGGGGCCGGGGTGGACGAGGACCTGCTCGCGCGATGGGCCGAGGCCGGCGTGGACCGCGTTACCTTCCTGCTGCGTACCCGCCGGGAGGACGAGACCCTCGCCGAGCTCGACGGGCTCGCCGAGGTCGCGGCACGGCACCGGTGACCGCGCCGGGTGTGCGCGGTCACGCTCCCGACAGTGCCGACGCCGGCGGCCGAAACGCGGTGCGGCACCGGCGAGTGAATGGCGTTCACGCTACGTTGGGGGCGGACGGGTCGCCGAGGTGAGGAGTGGGTCGAGGTGTGCGGCCGTGAGGTGATACCCAAGCTGACCGCCTGAGCGGGCGGGCAGGGCCGGACCGGCCGTCGCGAGTGCGGGCCATGCGTGCCGTGCTCGTGGCAATCTGGGACGGAGGCGTGGCTGCTGGCCGCGCCGCCAGACGGACCAGTGGTGGAGGCGTGCCTGTGCGTGGCGAGAGCTGGCTCGACGTGCCGGACGACGCCGAGTTCGGCACGTACGTCCTGCCGTACGGGGTGTTCTCGCAAACGAAGCGGGGCGATGCGGCGCCACGGAAGACGGGTGTCGCTGTGGGCGACAGCGTGCTGGATCTCGCTGCGGTGGCCGGGCGGCTCGGTGAGGACTTCACACCTGTTGTCGCGTCCGGGTCGCTGAACCCGCTGCTGGCCGCGGGGCGACCCGTGTGGCGTGTGGTGCGGGAACGGCTCACCGAGTGGCTGCGCGACCCGAGCTACCGCCCCGTGGTGATGGCCAACCTGATCCCGCGCGCGGACGTGCGCCTGCACCTGCCGTTCGAGCCCGCGGATTTCGTCGACTTCTACTCCAGTGAACACCACGCGCGCAGCGTCGGCCGCATGTTCGGAGCAGGCGGGGGCTCGCTACCGGCCAACTGGAAGCATCTGCCCGTCGGCTACCACGGCCGCGCCGGCACGATCGTGCCCTCCGGTACCCCCGTCGTGCGGCCGCGCGGGCAGCGCGGGCCCGGTGAAGGCGGCTCCCCCGCGTTCGGCTCCACCCGCAAGCTGGACTTCGAGGCCGAGGTGGGGTTCGTCGTCGGCGTGCCGTCCGAGCTGGGCAGGCCCGTCGGTGTCGACGACTTCGCCGAGCACGTCATCGGGGTCTGCCTGGTCAACGACTGGTCGGCGCGGGACATACAGGGCTGGGAGAACAAGCCCCTCGGCCCGTTCCTCGGCAAGTCCTTCGCCACGTCGCTGTCGCCGTGGGTCGTGCCGCTCGACGCGCTCGGCCATGCCTGGGTGGTACCGGAGGGGCCGCGCGAGGAGACGTTTCCTTACCTGCGCTGCGGGGGCGCGTGGGGCCTGGACCTGAGGCTGACTGTGCGCCTGAACGGCCATCCAGTCGCGCAGCCGCCGTTCTCGACGATGTACTGGACGGGCGCGCAACAGCTGGCGCACATGACCGTGGCAGGCGCGTCGCTGCGTACCGGGGATCTCTTCGCCTCGGGCACGGTGAGTGGCCCGGAACCCGACCAGCGCGGGTCGTTGCTCGAGCTGAGCTGGGACGGCAGCGACCCGATCCTGCTGCGCGACGGGTCGCAGCGCGGCTACCTCAACGACGGGGACGAGGTGAGTATCTCGGCGACCGCTCCGGGGCCGGGCGGGAGCCACATGGGACTCGGTGAGGTGACCGGGCGCGTGCTGTCATCGACGTAGGCAGGTGCGCGCGAGCGGGGCGAGGCCTCCGGAGTTTCCCCGTGGAATATCGATGCAAATGCATTGGTTATCCCGTTGGTATCATCGAACGAGGAGGAAGCCATGCCAGCCGTGACGGTAGACGACGTTCTGGTGCTGCCCAGGGTGGCCGGCCCGGATGTCTCGACGAGCGTGGAGCGCACCGTGTCCGCGGTGACAGCGGCTCCCCAGGGGTACGAGGGGGAAGGATTCCCGGTACGCAGGGCGTTCGCGGGTGTCAACCACCGCGATCTCGACCCGTTCATTCACATGGATCAGATGGGGGAGGTCGAGTACGCGCCGGGCGAGCCCAAGGGCACCGCATGGCACCCGCACCGCGGGTTCGAGACGGTCACCTACATGCTGGACGGACAGATCGAGCACCAGGACTCCACAGGGGGTGGCGGGCTCATCGCCGGTGGTGACACGCAGTGGATGACGGCGGGGAGCGGGTTGCTGCACATCGAGGCTCCGCCCGAGGCCGTCGTGATGTCCGGTGGCCTGTTCCACGGGGTGCAGCTGTGGGTGAACCTGCCCGCGCGGATGAAGATGACCGACCCCCGCTACCAGGATATCGGCGGCGGTGAGGTGAAGCTGCTGACCACCGAGGACGGCGGTGCCGTGCTGCGGCTGATCGCCGGTGAGGTGGGTGGTCACACGGGTCCGGGTGTCACGCACACGCCGATCACGATGGTGCACGCCACGGTCTCGCCGGGAGCGCAGGTGCGCTTGCCGTGGCGTCCGGACTTCAACGCGCTGGTGTATGTCCTGGCCGGTTCGGGCACCGTGGGAGCGGAGCACCGTCCCGTCTCGACAGGCAACCTCGCGGTGTTCGGGGCCGGTGACGCGCTGACGGTGCGCGCCGGGACCACCCAGGAGAGCCGCAGCCCGCAGCTGGACGTTCTGGTGCTCGGCGGTCAACCCATCCGGGAGCCGATCGCCGCGTACGGGCCGTTCGTGATGAACACTCGCGACGAGCTGATCACGGCGGTCGAGGACTTCCAGGCCGGCAGGCTCGGCACGATTCCCGCCACTCCCAAGGACGGCGGGGCTCCCGGCGGGGGTCACTGACGGTGAGCTCGGCTCACACGTCGCTGCCGGAGCGCTGGCGCAGTATGGCGTGCACCTCGTCGTCCTCGACCTGGTGGAAGTCGCGGTACCACTGGCCGACGGCGTAGAACGTCGATGGTTCGTCGAGGGTGTGCACGGCATCGGCCTCGGTCTCCACGCGCTCGCGGGCGGACGTCGAGGCCACCGGTACGGCGACGGTGATCGACAGCGGGTCGTAGTGGCGCAACGCGCGCACGGCCGCGACGGCAGTGAGGCCGGTGGCGAGGCCGTCGTCGACGAGGACGACGTCGCATCCGCGTACCTTGAGGGGACCTTCGTCGCGGTAGGCGTTCTGGCGCCTGCGGGCCTCGGCCGCCTCGGATGCGCGGCGATCGTCCAGCTGCGCGGGCTCGAGGCCGAACGCGCGCAGCGATGCCGTGTCGTACAGGTGCGCGCCGTCCGCTGTGACCGCACCGATCGCCAGTTCGGGCTGGGTAGGGGCTCCGATCTTGCGCGCGACCATCACGTCGAGTGGAGCGCCAAGGGCATCGGCCACCCCGGCGGCCACGGGCATACCGCCGCGCGCGAGTCCCAGCACGACCGGGTCGGTCCAGTGCCGGCGCGCCAGGTCCCTGCCGAGGAGGCGTCCGGCCTCCAGGCGGTCGGCGAACCGGTGTCGTGCCATCACACGTCCATCATGCGCTCGAACGCGGCAGAAGACTAGATAACTTACTGATAGTAAGTTATGCTGAGTCCGTTCGTGACAGCCAAACGGGGACAGGAATCGAGGCGCGGCGGTGAAGGACTTCTCGGGCAAGGTGGCCGTGATTACCGGGGCGGGATCAGGCATCGGCAGGGCGCTCGCCGTCGCGCTGGCCAGGCAGGGTGCTCGGCTTGCCCTGTCGGACGTCGACTCGGCGGGGGTGGCCGAGACGGCGGGGTTGTGCGAGAAGGAGGGCGCGCAGGCGCGCCACTACGTGCTCGATGTGGCCGACCGCGCGGCGGTGCAGTCCCACGCCGAGACCGTGGTCGCCGACTTCGGCCGGGTGAACCTGCTGTTCAACAACGCGGGCGTCGCCCTCACCGCGAACGTGGCGGATATGACCTGGGAGGACCTCGACTGGATCGTCGGCATCAACTTCTGGGGGGTCGTGCACGGGACGAAGGCGTTCCTGCCGCACCTCGTCGAGTCCGGTGACGGGCATCTGGTGAACGTCTCCAGCGTGTTCGGCATCATTGCGGTTCCCAGTCAGGGTGCGTACAACGCGACCAAGTTCGCGGTGCGCGGGTTCACCGAGGCGTTGCGCCAGGAGGTGCGGCTCGACAAGCAGCCGGTGGGGGTCAGCTGCGTGCATCCCGGCGGGATCAAGACCAACATCGCCAGGAACTCGCGAGCTGCCGAGGGGCTCAACACCGACGAGCTGACCGCCCTGTTCGAACGTGTGGCGCGTACCACACCGGATAGCGCCGCTGACCGTATCCTGCGGGGCGTGCACAAGAACGAGGCGAAGATCCTCGTGGGCGCGGACGCCTACGCGCTCGACGGCATGGCCCGGCTGTTCGGGTCCGTCTACCAGCGCATCGTCGGTGCGGCAGCACGGCTCGGTCCCCGGAAGTAACGCCAGGGGTTCCCCTCCCGCGGTCCGATCGGGCCGAACCGGTCGCAGGCGGCGCTCCCGGTTGCTAATCTGTGCGCTCGGGTGCCGGCTGTCCTGGGGCAGCTCGTGATGATGGGGAGGAGCGTGTCGATGTCGGATTCCGAGGAGGATCGGTCACAGGGCCGTCCGAGCGGAATGGACCAAGCCGAGGTCATGGAGAACCTCCCGATCGACAATCCCGTGCGGTCGGCGCAGGAGGCCCTGTGGCAGATGCGGGAGGCCGTGGCCCACGCAGGCGTGCCGGACATCTCCTTCGACCGCGACGGCGTCGACCACGTGATCGGCGAGCTGGAGGTGATCATCAGCGAACGGGAGCGTTCCCTGTCTCAGGCAGATTACCTTGCACGTATCCAGCCGATGGGCGACGAGTACGCCAGCGAGTGGATGGTCGAGACGGCTAATGGCGCTGGTAAGGAGTACCTGGCGTTCGCCGAGGCCGAGATCGATAGCTTGAGAAAGTTCGTGGAGCACTTGAAGCAGGTGCGCGACGAGTACCTGGAACACGAGGAGCAGGTCGCTGACGATCTGAACCGGGGAGTTCAGGCCTGAATGGTTACATACAGAATCGCCGCGCTTGTGGCCGGGTTCGCGCTTTTGGTAGCGGGATGCACCAGTGACACAGATGGCTCTCCGGAGTCGACGGATGATGGAGACGGCCCGGGGGCGACTGGCGATCCAGATCCGGGTGGCGTCGAACTGCCGCACAGTGGAGCGCCTTCGGTGGATAACCCGATCGACCCGGAGCCATTCTTGGGTGAACCGTGTAGCGTGTTCGACGTTGATGCGCTGGAAGTGGCTGGGTTCGAGATTCTAGAAGTGACTCCAGAGCCGAAGGCACCCGTCGGTCCGACATGTCAATGGATTTTCGACCCGCGTTCGGATGGTTCGTTCAGTGGGATTTTCGGTCAGTTGGATGAGCAGGGCGTGAGTTCTGTGTACGCGCAACGTGATTCGTTGGACTTGTTCGAGGAGTTGGATCCGATCGAAGGACATCCGATCGTGGCGTATAGCCAGCATGATGGGCGCGAGAGCGGGCGCTGCTCAGTAGCGGTCGGATTGCGCGATGATTTTGCCTATGACATTGGCGTCACGGCTATCGGGGTCGATAACGAGTACAGCGCTGATCCGTGCGGTACGGCGCACGAACTCGCAGGTCTGGCGATCGAGACGATGACCGAGGGGGAGGAATGACGTACGGAATGATTCCCGGTGAGGTCTGCTACAGCGGCCATGAGCTCTACGACAAGATGCATGCCAAACCCGCGCCGACCAGCACGCTCGATGCGGCCTGCGATGCCGCGCAGAAGCTGCGTAACCAGCATCGGGACATCTCGATTCGGCTTTCCGCGCTGCGAATGGCGATGGACGAGGCCTGGCAGGGCGAGGCGTCGCAGACAGCCAAGGCAGAGATGAAGCGGTTCGAGGAGTACTCGGCGCAGGTCTCGGAGAACCTGGAACCGTCCACGATGAACTTCCAGGCGCAGAGCAATGCGTTCATCGAGGACCGCGACAGGATGGAGAAAACCTCGGACAAGCCGCCAGAGGGGGACAGTTTCAGCTTTCTGCCCGGCAGGGAGAGCGAGGACGAGAAGCGTGCCGAGTGGAACGCGGTCGCCCAGCGCAACGTGGAGATCTACCAGGGCTACACCAACACTACGCAGGCCAACACGACCCAGTTGGTGACCGAGTACCCGAAGCCGACGTTCAACTCCTCCGACGCCGAGTTCAGCCGATCCGGCAGCGCCATCGGCGGCGGAGCGGGTACGGCGCCGACCGCGTCGGGTGGTGCTGGTACGACAGTTCCGGCTGGGGCGGCGCCCGCTGGGAGCGGTGGTTCGACGACTGCGCCGGGGGTCGGGGGGACCGGTGCCGCGGGGGCTGGTGGTGCCGGTTCCGGTGGTGCTGCTGCTGGGGGGTCGGGCACTGGTGCTGGTGGTCGGCAGGGTGGTGTGCGGTTGCCGGATGGCAGTATTCGGTATCCGGATGGCACGATCCGGCGGCCGGATGGGAGTTTGGTGCGTCCGGATGGGACGGTGATCCCGCCGAGTGGCACGAGCGCCTCGGGGCTGGGGGCAGGGCGTGCCGCTGGGGATTTCGGGCCGACCGGCTCGGGCGCTGGTGGCGCTGGGGGCATGGCCGCTGGGGGGATGGTGGCCGGCGGCATGGCTGGTGCCGGTGGTGCTGCTGGTGGGGGTCCGGGTGGTGCGGGTGCCTATAGCGGGCAGGGCCAGTTCGGGCCGACCGGTTCGGGAGGCGCGGCCGGTGCTGCCGGGGGTCAGGCTGGTGCTGGGGGTGCCCGTCCGATGGGTGGGGGCATGATGGGTGCTGGCGGTGGTCGTGGTGGCCAGGGTGGTGGCGATGAGGAGCATGAGCGCAAGTTCGTGCAGGATGAGCAGCTGGACAGTGGGTTGCCGGTGATGCGGGATGAGCATGGGGAGAAGGAGTACGACCCGGTGACGGGGATGGTCATCATCGATGGGGTCATCGGCGAGTAGCCGCACGGGTACACGAGAGGGGGAGTGGCGGTGATCACGCGGCCGGTGACGATCAGCCTGGAGACCTACTCCACGCTGCTGGACAAGGAGAACCTCGGCGAGGCCCACACCACGTTGCTCGGCGGCGTCATGTGGTATCCGCCGGATGCCGCCCGCGAGCGCGATGTGCGGGTGCTCGGTGAGCTGCGCGAGCAGGGCTTGGTGGATGGCACGCGGGTGTCCGAGGCCTTCTACGACACGCTGGTCACCATGCAGCGCCCCACCGTCGAGTACTACACCTACTTCGGTGAGCCAGGTACGGAGCGCAGGAGCGTCCGCAGCGCCGTGCTCGGCAGGGAGGCCGTACTCGTGCACGCCGACAACCGGCGTATCGACAT
Organism: Haloechinothrix alba; assembly: GCF_900188115.1. Lineage (GTDB taxonomy): Bacteria > Actinomycetota > Actinomycetes > Mycobacteriales > Pseudonocardiaceae > Haloechinothrix > Haloechinothrix alba. Next base: position 216,531 of record NZ_FZNW01000003.1, read on the forward strand.
CGAACCCATCCCGGGCGAACAGCTCGGTGTGCGGCTGGTTTCCGCGCTCCCCGACACGCCCGCCGCGCAGACGAAGTCCATCAACTGCGACGGGGCCGACCTGCTGGCGCTGGCGGATGGCAAGTCCCTACCGTCGGGGCCGTCGGCCAACGACGCCAAACGCATGAAACGGTGGTTGGAGGAAGAGCGCAGTAACGCGGGGCAGCTCTTCGTCGGAGTGCGTGACCAGCAGGGCACTCGCCGGGTGAACAAGGCTCCCGTCCCGTGCTGGATCGACACCGGCTCGGGCAGGCTGCTACTCACGCCGGGTGCGAACGGGTGGTACACCCTGCGATCGGGCGACACACCGACCGTCGCCACGCAACTGTCCGAACTGGAGCAGCGACTGCGCGGCTAGCCTACCTCCGCGCCGCAGGTCCTGCCCCGAACCGTGTACGGAAGGTTCACCACGCGTGCGGAGAGCCGGGCGGGCCCGCGTCGGGCGGGGCCATGCCCGCAGCGCGAGCCAGCTCGAGGGCCAAGCCCTCCGTGCGGATCCTGCGGTCGATGTAGACAAGGGCCGTTACCGTGACGGCGAACGGGTACGCGACTGAGGCGGCGAGGACCTCGCCGACCGTGGTCAGGATGATCTGCTCGTTCGTGGTCGTCGAAGCCGGGTCGACGCTGCCGCCCGCCATGATCCCGAACGGCAGCGTCACAACGAGGTTGATGACGACGGTGATCACTACGACCAGTGCCATGATCCCGAAGATCCGCCACCACGAGTTGAGCACCAGATCCCAGGAGCGGCGCATCGCGTGCAGAACCGAGGAGCGCTCCAGCACCAGGGCGGGAGCGGCCAGGGCGAGCACTATCGCCGCCCAGATCCCCGGGATGAGGAACAGCATGGCGCCGGCGAACACGATGACCCCTACCAGGAATGTGACGCCGAGAAGAGGGATCAGACGGGGCCTGAGGTCCTCCCACGCCTCCGCGAAGCCGACGGTCCGGCCGAGCACGGCCTTCCCGACAACGATCGTGGCCAGACCGGTCACGAACAACTGCGCCAACATCATGAACCCGAGCGAGACCCCGTTCACGGCCAGGTTGTCGAGCATCAGGCCCGCCAGCTGCTCGTCGGTGGCCTCGCCGGTACCGGCCGTCGCGGTCAGCTCCTGAATACGCGGCCAGACCAGCGCCAGCGCCAGCAGCTGCCCGATACCAACGACAACGAACGCCGCGCCGAACAGCATGGCCGCGTGCGAGCGAAGGGTGGCCAGCGCGCCACCGAGGATGTCGCCGAGCCCGAGTGGTCGTAGCGGGATCACGCCAGGCTGGAAGCTTCCCAGGTCGGGCCAGCCGCCACCACCCAGCGGCGCGCTGCTCTCCGGCGGCAACGGCGCCACCCCCGGGTATTCGGAGGAGTACCGGTTCTCCTCGCCCGGCTGCCGCTCCTCGTTCGGATCGGGGTCGGGCCTGTCGCGCGCGTCGCTCATTACTACCTACTCGCCGTGTTCGAGCTGTCCAAAGGTGCCTCGCGGGTGTACAGGTCACTCTAGCCGATGGCGTCGCCGGCCCGGGTGGTCGAGGGAGCGGGGTGGCGGGAGTGAGATGGACCCCCGCACCCACTGCAGCAATGACAATCATTTCCATTAGTATCTCGGTGCGAGGCTGGGAGGAGATGATCGAGTGAGTGGTCCGAGCGCGGTGGCGCATCGAGTGGGGCAGCTGCGCGAGCAGCTGGAGGCGGTACCCGACCTGAACCCGTCCGACACGGTGGACGCGCTGTTCACCGAGCTGGTCGAGCTGTGCTGCTCGACGCCGCCCCGGGTCGCCGAGGCAGCCATGGCCGGGCTCGATCAGCACGCGAGCGCGCTGCAGAACCTGTGCGCGAGCGGCGAGTCCGCGCTCGAGGAGTACTGGGCCCGGCGCATCGCCGCGGCCACGGACCCGGAGGCGGAGCTCGCCCGCTTCCCGTACCTGAACAACTACCGCGACCTGGTGCGGATGGAGCTCGGCATGGTAGCCGCGATGGGGGAGCCGCGGCCTGCGCGCGTCGCCGTGCTCGGTTCCGGGCCGCTTCCGCTGACGGGCCTGATACTCGCCGGCGAGTACGGCGCACGCGTCGTGCACGTCGACCGGGACGGTGACAGCCTCGCTTCGGGTGCTGCGGTGGCGAGCGCGCTCGACGTGCCAGGAGTGGGCACGGGGGTACGCGCCGACCTGGAGGATCCGGACTGTGTGGACACGCTCGTACAGGCCGGGGTGCACACCTGCGACGTCGTCGTGCTTGCCGCACTGGCCGGACAGGACGCGCGGGCCAAACGCGCCATCGGCGAGCGGCTCGGCGCGCTGCTGCCTGCCCACACACTGGTGCTCGTGCGGTCGGCCGTGCGGCTGCGCAGGCTGCTGTACCCGCAGGTACGGGCCGAGGACCTGACCGGGTTGCGCGTCGAGCTCGAGGTGCACCCCTACACCGACATCGTCAACTCGGTACTGGTCGCGCGCCCGGCGGGTGCGGGGACCGTGTGATCGCGACGCTGCGGCGGGTGCGCTCGCGCTGGTTCCGCCTCGCCGAGCTGGGCGAGCTGCCTGGTGTGGTGCGCCTGCTTGTGATCAGCCAGCTGGTGTTCAACATCGGTTTCTACCTCGTGGTGCCGTACCTGTTCGGGCACATGGCGGGCGACCTCGCGCTGGCGGGGTGGATGGTCGGGCTGGTGCTCGGATTGCGCACGTTCAGCCAGCAGGGACTGTTCTTCCTCGGCGGAGCGCTCGCCGACCGGTTCGGGCCGAAACCGATGGTCCTGCTCGGCTGCGCGCTGCGGGTGCTCGGTTTTCTCCTGCTCGGCCAGGCGGGATCGGCGCCGGGCATCGTCGTCGGTGCGTTGCTCACCGGGGTCGCCGCGGCGCTGTTCTCCCCGGCCGTGGAGGCGCTGCTGGCCCGTGAGGCAGGCGCCCTCGACCGCTCGGGCGGGGCGCGCCGGTCGGATGTGTTCGCGCTGTTCGCGGTGGCCGGCGAACTGGGCGCGGTCGTCGGCCCGATGCTGGGCGCGTTGTTGCTGCTGGCCGACTTCACGGTGGTGTGCACCGTGGCGGCCGGGATCTTCGTGGCCGTCGCCCTGGCACACCTGCGGTGGTTGCCGGGCCACGGCGGCGCGCACGATCCGGAACCGATCCTGTTCGGGTGGCGTTCGGTGCTGGCCAACGGAACCTTCCTCGTGTTCGCAGCCGGCTATGCCGGCTACCTGGTCAGCTACAACCAGCTCTACCTCGCGCTGCCCGCGGAGCTGCGGCGTGCCACGGGTAGCGAGGCCGCGCTCGGCTGGCTGTTCGCGTTGTCGTCGGTGATGGTGGTGGCCGGCCAGCTTCCGGCGACGGCATGGGCACGCCGCAGGCTCGGGTCCGACCGCGGGATGGTGGTGGGTCTCCTCGGCATGGCGGCCGGGTTCCTGGTGGTCGCCGTCGTCGCGTTCTTCCCGCCTGCTGCCGGTCCGGTCGCCGTCGTGCCCGCGATCGCCATGGTCGTGCTGCTCACGCTCGGCCAGATGCTCGCGGTACCGTTCGCCAAGGACGTCGTTGCCCGGTTGGCGGCGGAGCGGCGCCTGGGTACCTACTTTGGACTCGTGCACTCGGTCGGCGGTGCCGCGGTGCTGGCCGGGAGCACGGTTACGGGGGCGCTGCTCGACGTGTCGGACTCGCCCGGACTCGGCTCCGCATCCGCCTGGATCGTGCTCACGGCCGTTCCGCTGGCCGGTGCGGCCGCGATGGGCGTGCTCGCCCGGAGAGGCGCGCTGTCACCTGCCCATCGAACCGCATCTGCTGACGGAGGTGACGGATAGACGAGCCGCACACGGTATACGGCGCTTCGCGGGGGCGGTGCCGGTCGCGCTGCTGACCACGGGCTGCTTCGGTGGACCGGGCCCGCCCACCCGAGCGCTGGTACGCGCCGGGTTCCGGTCCGGCCGTCAGGGACGTGCCCGGCGGTGCCGAGTCGCCCCTGACGGCGGTCGGTACCCTGTCAACTGAGCGCTTGCTTGGATCAGGGCCGGCGTGCGTGGATGTCGCGTCATGGGAGGCAGGATGACTACGAGCTCGACGGCGTGGACCGAACCGGGAGCGCACGAGGTTGCTCCCGGCGTCTACCGGATGCCATTGCCGATGCCCAACGACGGCCTGCGCGCGGTCAACGTGTACGCGATCGAGGACGGTGACGGGGTGGTCCTCGTCGACGCCGGATGGGACGTGCCGGAGGCGCGTGAGGCACTCCGGTCGGCGCTGGCCTCGCTCGGCTACGAGCTCGCCGACGTGCGTCGCATCCTCGCCACCCATGTGCATCGCGACCACTACACCCTCGGCGTCTCGCTGCGCAGGGAGTTCGGTATGCCGATCGCGCTGGGGGAGGGTGAGCGGCCGACTCTGCGGGCGATGTTGGACGAGGACACCGCCGGCCGGATGGGTGAACTGCGTCGATGGGGTGCGGAGGGACACCTCGCCGAGCTCGCCGCGAGCTACGATCCGGACGTCGTGCGCCGCAGCTTTGACTGGCCCGACGAGTGGATCGACGACGTGGTCGACATCGAGCTGAACAAGCGCGTCCTGCGCGCGGTACCGACCCCGGGTCATACCCGCGGGCACCTGGTGTTCTGCGACACCGGTTCCGGCTTGCTGTTCAGCGGCGACCACGTGCTGCCACACATCACCCCGTCGATCGGTTTCGAGCCTGCGATGGCCAGCTCACCCCTCGGCGATTTCCTGCGCTCGCTGAGCAGGTTGCGCGACTATGCCGATATGCGCCTGTTGCCTGCGCACGGCCCGGTCGCCGACAGCGCGCACTCGCGGGTTGAGGAGTTGCTCGAGCACCACGACCGCCGGCTGGCCGACACGGCACGAGCGGTCTCGGATGGCGCGCGCACGGTTTACGAGACAGCGGGCATGCTCGGGTGGACCCGGCGTGCGCGGTCCTTCGCCGAGCTCGACGAGTTCAACCGGTTTCTCGCTGTGGCCGAGACGGCAGCACACCTGCGGCTGCTCGCCGAGCGTGGCCTGCTCGATGTGCGTTCCGTCGACGGCGTCGACCACTACTCGCCGGCTACGCCCTGACCGCGCGGGGACGTTCCGGCGGGACCGCGGGGTCGGGGGCGACTCCGACGGTGGCCGCGCCGAGTCCCAGCTCGGTGGCGGCACCGAGGTCGTTGCTGGTGTCCACGTCACACCGCAGACCCGGCCACGGGCCCCACAGCGGGACGGCCCCGCTTGCCAGGTGTGCCGCCGCGGAGCTCGGTCCGAAACGTGGCTCGAGCGCCCCACCTTCGGCGCTGAGCAGCAGCGTCGTCCCGGTACCTTCCCTGTCGGGGCAGAACGCGCGAGCGCCCCGCGCGGCATGTACGGCAGCTGTGACCTCGACGGGGCGTAGCGCGGGCAGGTCAGCCAGCAGTGCCCCGACCCGCGTGCCGGGATACCGTTCGCGCAGGTGGCGCTCGCCGAGTTCGAGGGCGGCGTTGAGCCCGCCTGCGGAGGTGTCCGGCAGCGTCGACGCACCGAGCTCGCGACCCGCGGCCGTCACGTCGGGGTCCGGGGTGACTACCAGCACCTCTCGTACGGCCTCGGCCGCGAGGACGGCCGACACGGTATCGGTGATCAGGGCGAGCACGGTGCGCTGGTGTTCGGCGCGGTCGCCCGAGCCGAATGAGGCGAGCAGCCTGCTCTTGGCAAAGGGCAGACCCTTTACCGGTACGACGAGGTCCACTGTGCGCATCTCAGCCTGTGTCCGGGGTACTTACGTGTCAGGGCGGTTGGTCGATGGGGTGGTTCCGCGACGTCCGATCGGCGGCCACCGGACTCAAGCATACTGCGAGTGCACAATCGACGGCTCTCGTGCGTGACGGGTTCGCCGCGCCCGTCAGCTCCGGCAAGGCGGGTGTCGATCGGCTGCTCGCGGGACTGCGTGGCGGAAACGACTGGTGAGGGAGACCACTCGGTGCGCCGCACGCCCACGGCCCCGCCCGCGTTCCCGTCCCCGGCAACGGTGACGTCGTGACCAACCGGTAATACGGGAACGTGTTTCACCGACGCGGTTCACCCGTTAGTGTGATGTCCAACAGGGTTCGTGTGCCGGACAGACAAGGAATGTGTCGCCATGACGAGACGGTTACTGCGTGTGGCAGCGCTCGCCGCTGGTTCCGCCTTGGCCGCGCTGGCGCTCGCGCCGGGCCAGGCCGTAGCGCAACAGGAAGTCATCCAGCCGGGTGCCTCGATCACCACCGGGGACGGCTACTGCACGCTGAACTGGATATACGACGGGACGGGAGACCAGGCAGGCAGTGTCTACGGCGGAACGGCGGCACACTGTGTCGACGGGGTCGGCCAACGCATCTCCCTGGCCACATCGAGCTTGGGAGAGGCGACCGTCGAGTTCGGTGAGGTCGCCTTCGTCGCCGACGAGCTGGACTACGCGTTCATCGAGATCGACACCGAGCACACCGATCTGGTCGATCCGGCCATGCAGGGCCATCCGGCGATTCCCACCGGGGTGTCCACCACCGAGACCGCGCAGGTCGGGGATCTGATCCAGTTCTCGGGGCACGGAGTCGGCTTCCACCTGACCCCGATCACGCAGGAACAGCGCGTCGGCATCCTCGGATACAACGACGGCACGCAGCACTACGTCAACGGCGCGGTCAGCCCGGGAGACTCCGGCGGGCCGGTCGCCGACCTCACCGACGGCAACAAGGCGCTGGGACTGGTGAACACGCTGGGTGCAGGCGTTGCCGAGCTGCCCTACGTCGGGGAAGGTGGCGTCTCGCTCGAGGGCATGTTCGCCGATGCGGCCGCGTCCGGCTTCACCGTGACGCTGCGTACCGTGGGCTGACACCGGCGTGACCGGCCGCGCGTCACGAACCCGGCCGGATCACCCATCGCCCCGCGCGCATCACGCCCTCGACCCGAAGCGCGTCGTTCACGGCGACAAGGTCCGCCCGGTGGCCGGGCGCGAGGGAACCCGCGTCGGTGAGCCCGAGCGTGCGGGCAGGCGTCGACGACGCCGCGCGAACGGCCTGCCCCAGCGGGTAGCCGGTGGCCTCGACGAACCGCCGCACTGCTGCGTCGAGCGTCAGCGTGCTGCCTGCCAGCGAGCCGGTGGTGGCCAGCCGCGCCTGGCCGTGCCGGACGACGACGTCGAGCTCGCCGACGCGGTACCGACCGTCCGGCGCTCCCGCGGCGGCTATCGAGTCACTGACCAGCAGGACGCGATCGGTCCCCGCGACCAGTGCCGCGTGCCGCAGCATCGCGTCGTGCAGGTGATGACCATCGGCGATGAGCTCCACCCGGCAGCGACCGTCCTCGGTCAGGGCCACCGCAGGTCCGGGTTCCCTGTGGTGCGTCGAGCGCATGCCGTTGAACAGGTGCGTGCCGACCGTGGCGCCCGCATCGATGGCGCGCCGGGTGGTCGCGTACGTGGCGTCGGTGTGCCCGATGGCGGCCACCGCGCCGTGTCCGACGATGCGCCGCACGGCGTCGATGCCACCGTCGAGCTCGGGGGCGAGGGTCACCATGGAAATCGTTCCCCTGCCCGCGGTGAGTAGCCTTTCCACCTCCTCGGGCCGGGGAGGGCGGAGGTGCTCCGGAGCGTGCGCACCTCGGTGCCTCTCGCTCAGCCACGGGCCTTCGAGGTGCACACCGGACAGCAGGCCGTCGTCGACGAGGTCGGCGAGCGCGCGCACGGCACGCTCGAGGCTCTCCAGAGGGGCCGAGACCAGGCTGGCCACCGTGCTCGTCGTGCCGTGGCGCAAGTGGGTGCGCGCGGCGTTCGCTGCGGCGTCCGGGTCGCCGTCGGAATAGCTGAAGCCGCCCCCGCCGTGCGTGTGCGCGTCCACGAATCCGGGTAGGACTGTCAGTGCGGGCAGGTGAACGACAGGCGCCGGTACGGGTGGTTCGCCGGCGCCCACCTGCCGTACGCGGTCCCCGACGATGTGTACCCACCCGTGGTGATGGGACTCCGTCGGCGTGGTGACCGTCCCGGCACGGAGTACGTGCCCGTCCGGCCGGGACGTCTGCTCGCTCACCACGTCGAGGTCTCCTTGCGCAGGCCGCGTGGCGCGTCCGGGTCGTACCCGCGGGCGAGCGCCATGGTGTGCGCGAGCCGTTGCAGCGGGACGATCTGCAGGATCGGCAGGAGCTGCTCCTCGGTGCCCGCGGGCAGGGCGAGCACGCAGTCACCGCCTCCCGCCACGGACGGGTCGCCGAGTACGCACAGCTCGGCGCCGCGCTCATGGACGTTGTCGACGACCGGCCGCATCGCCTGCCCGCCCGCGCCTTCCGGGATCACCGCGATGACGGGGCGGTCCTGGTCGATCATGGCCAGGGGGCCGTGCAGCAGATCGGCCCCGGAGAAGGCGTGCGCGGACAGGTACGCCGTCTCCATCAGTTTCAGCGCCGCTTCCCGTGCCGTGGCATAGGCATAGCCCCGCGCGGTCGTGACAAGGGTGCCCGCGAACCGGAAACGGTCGGCCACGGACTGGACGTCCGGCTCGTCCAGCAGCGCTGCCGCCCGTTCCGGCAACGCGTGCGCGGCGTCCGTCGGCGCGCCCCGTACGTACGTGAGCAGGAGCCACAGGGTCAACAGGCTCGCAGTGTAGGTCTTGGTCGCCGCCACGGCCCGTTCGGTGCCGGCGCGCATGTCCAGGTGGAGCTGCGCCGTGGCGGCGAGGTCGGACTCGGCGTTGTTGGTTACCGCGAGCGTGGTCGCGCCCGCGCGCCCGGCTGCCGCCGTGGAGTCGACAAGATCAGGTGAGCCACCGGACTGGCTGACCGCGATCCACAGGACCCCCGTCATGTCCGGACGCGCATCATAGGTGGTGAGCGTGGACGGAGAGGCCATCCCGGCCGGAAGCCCGAGCATGATCTCGACAAGGTACTTCGCGTACAGCGCGGCGTGGTCGCTGGTGCCGCGCGCGGCGAGCAACACGAACCGGGGGCGGCGCGTGACGATCGCGCTCGCGACCGTGCGCGCTCGGGCCGCGCCGCCGGACAGTATTCCCTCGAGGGTCCCGGGTTGCTCGCGGATCTCGGTCAGCATGAGCTCACCGCGCGGGTGCTCTCCGGAGGTGGCAGGGGGAGTGCTCATCGGCGACCTCGTGGTTGTGGTGTGCGCGTGACGGTGTGCTGCCCCGTACGGCGAGTCCCGCGGTTGGTTGACGCCGGACGGCCTCTATTGTACCAATGGTACATTATTTGATACCGGAGGTACATATGCGAGTGGCGCAGGTACGCGACGTCCTGACGGACCTCGTCGACGAGATGCGGCCGGGAGACCCCCTTCCTGCCGAGCGGGAGCTGGCCGCGCGCGTCGGGGTGTCGCGCATGACCCTGCGCAAGGCCGTGGACGAGCTGGTGACGGCGGGCCGCGTAGTGCGCAGGCACGGCGCCGGATCGTTCGTCGCCGCCACGAAGGTGACACAGCCGTTGACCGCGAGCTCGTTCACCGAGGACATGCTGGCTCGTGGCCACGTACCCGGATCCCGCACGCTCGACACCACGACCTGCTCGGCCGGGGCGGTGCTCGGGCGGCGGCTCGAGGTCTCCCCGGAGGCCGAGGTGCTGCGGGTGCGGCGGCTACGCCTGGCGGACGGGGCGCCCATGGCCATCGAGGACCTGCACGTGCCGGCCGCACTCGTTCCGGGGCTGCACGGCACGGATCTGGCCGATCACTCGTTCTACGCGTTCCTGGAACAGCGCTTCGGGGTGCGTGTGGTCACCGGATCGCAAGCCCTTGAACCCACGGTGACCGACCCGGAGGAGTCGGAGTTGCTCGGTGTGCCGGTGCACACGCCCGCGTTCCTGTTCGAGCGAACGTCCCGGGACGAGCATGGGACGGTCGTCGAGTTCGTGCGCTCGATCTACCGTGGCGATCGCTACCGCATCGTCGCCGAGATCCATGCCGGGCGGCCGGCACCGACACCGGCTACGGGTGGAACGGCAGGTGGCGGATGACGGATCCCGCTGCCTGCGGGCAGTGGCCGACACCGCCGAAGGCGCGGCAGGCGGGTCTGGCAGACTCTCGTCGTGATGCAGGTGGGATTGCGGATCCGGCGCCGTCTGCCGGCCAGTCCGCTCGTGTTCGGTATATCGGTGCTGGTCATCCTCGCGTTCCTGGTCGTGGGACTCACCGCGACGTCGGCGATGCGACGGATGTTCGACAGCGCGCAGTCCGGAATCGCCGCGTGGTTCGACTGGTACTACATACTCACAGTCGGCGGGTTCCTTGTCTTCGTGATCTGGTTGGGCGCGAGCAGGTTCGGCCGGATCCGGCTCGGCGAGCAGGACGGCGAGCCGGAGTACCGGTACATAACCTGGTTCGCGATGCTGTTCACCGCCGGTATGGGGATCGGCCTGGTCTTCTGGGCGGTGGCCGAGCCGCTGTCGCACCTGGCCGACCCGCCGATGGCCGAGCCCGGTACGGCGCGCGCAGAGACCGAATCGATGCGTTTCACCTTCTTCCACTGGGGCCTGCACGCGTGGGCGATCTACATCGTGGTCGGGGTCTGCCTCGCTTACTTCTCCTACCGGCACAACCTGCCGCTGGCGATCCGCAGCGCTCTGTACCCGATCCTGGGGGAGCGGATCCACGGCCGTCTCGGAGACGTCGTCGACATCTTCGCGGTGTTCGGCACCATGTTCGGGGTCGCTACCTCGTTGGGTTTCGGCATCCTGCAGGTCAACGCCGGATTGTCCAGCTTGGATCTGGTGCCGCAGTCCACCGGTGTGCAGCTGGTGCTGATCGCCGCGATCACCTGTGCCGCCGTGTGCTCGCTGCTGGCGGGACTCGACAAGGGGATCCTTCGGCTGTCGGTGACCAACCTCGGCATCGGAGTCGTGCTGATGCTGTTCGTGCTGGTGACGGGGCCGACCACGGACGTGCTGGGTAGCTTCGTGCAGCAGCTCGGCCACTACGTCCAGACCTTGCCCGAGACCACGTTGTGGACCGACTCGCAGGAGCAGACGGGATGGCAGGTCGGCTGGACCATCTTCTACTGGGGGTGGTGGATCAGCTGGTCCCCGTTCGTGGGCATGTTCATCGCCCGGGTGTCCAGGGGCCGGACGATCCGTGAGTTCGTGTTCGGCGTGTTGCTGATGCCGACGCTGTTCACCGTCGTGTGGATGGCCGTCTTCGGCAACACGGCGTTCTCGGTGGACTCCGAGACCGGCGGGGCGCTCTCCGGCCAGGCTGTCGACGATCCCGCCGTGGCACTGTTCGGCATGCTCGGCCAGCTCCCCCTGACGACGGTGCTGACCGTCCTGGCGATCGTGCTGGTGGCGGCGTACTTCGTGACGTCGTCGGACTCGGCGTCGCTGGTGATCGCCATGCTCACCTCGGGTGGCGACCCGGATGCGCCGAAGGCGCAGCGGGTCTTCTGGGCCGTGCTGCAGGGCGGTGTGGCCGCGGTGCTGCTGCTTGCCGGTTCCGGCGGGCTGGACGCGCTGCAGACGGCGGCGATCACCACGGCGCTGCCGTTCAGCGTGATCATGCTGCTGATGTGCTACGGGCTGGTGCGCGCGTTGTACGCGGACGGGAGGGTGGACAGCCTCGACCGGCTCGCCCTGACCACCCCCGCACACTGCGCGGTCCCGGAACGCCGGGGTGCCGCACGCAGCCCCTTCGCCGACCGGATCCAGGGCTCACCCTGATCCATCAGGCGGCATCCCGCGACCCGGAGCCGGTCGCGCGCCGGGTGTGTGTGACGGCGATATGGGGGAGCGGCCGCAGTCGGGGACGTACCCGGAACGTGGCGTGCCGTGCGAAGACGGCCACCGCTAGAGCCGTGCACAGTGCGGTCAGCGTGCCACCGGCGAGCAGGGACCACCGGGCGCCGAGCGTGTCGGCGAGCCAGCCGATCACCGGTGCGCCCGCCGGCGTGCCGCCCATCAGGATGGTGATGTACAGCGAGAGCACGCGCCCGCGGATGTGGTGGTCCACCGTGGTCTGGATGTACCCGTTGGCCACGGTGAGCACCGTCATCACGAGTACGCCGATCGGTGCGAGGGTGAGCGCGAACGTCGCATACGTCGGCATCGAGCCCGCGGCCACGGCGAGTACGCCGAACAGGACGGTCCCCCCGACGAGCAGGCGCAATCGGGGTAGCCGCCTGCGTGCCGCGACAAGGGCACCGGACAGCGTGCCGACGGCCAGGATCGAGCCGAGCAGCCCGTACTCCTCCGGCCCGCGGTCGTAGACCTCGGTGGCCATCAGCGCCATGGTCATCTGGAAGTTCATCCCGAACGTTCCGAGGCCGAACACGATGGTCAGCACCATGACCAGGTCGGGACGCGAGCGGACATAGGCGACGCCGGCGCGCAGCCGCCCGAGAGGGCCCGTGGTGTCACCGTCGGCCGGGCTTGCGCGGGTGGATGGGAGGCGCAACATCAGCAGCATCGTGATCGGTGCGGCGAACGAGAGCCCGTTGATGACGAACAGCCACCCCGTCCCGATCAGCGCGATCAGCCCCCCGGCGGCGGCGGGCCCGATCAGGCGGGCGCCGTTGAACGAGGCGCTGTTGAGCGCGACCGCGTTGGTGACGTCGGCCTGGCCGACCAGCTCGGAGACGAAAGCCTGCCGGGCGGGGTTGTCCAGCGCGTTGCCGACACCGACCAGGAAGGCGAGGACGTAGACGTGCCAGATCTGGGCGGCGCCCGCGAGTACGAGCGTTCCCAGCACGAGGGCGAGCCCGCCGAGGAAGCTGTTCGTGGCCAGCAGCAGCGTTCGCTTCGGCAGCCGGTCGGCCAGGAGGCCGCCGAAGGGTGCGACCAGCAGGAACGGCAGGAACTGCAGGCCCGTGGTGATGCCGACCGCCTGGGCACCACCGCCGAGGACGACGAGGACCAGCCAGTCCTGGGCGACCCGCTGCATCCATGTGCCGATGTTCGACACGAACATCCCGGACCAGTACAGGCGGTAGTCGCGATGACGCAGCGAGTGGAACGTGCGGCTCACGCGAACTCGACCCGACTACGGATCGGCGCCGCGCCGGGCGACCCGTGCGCGGCTGCCGGGGTGAACCTTGCCGCGTGCACTGCCGTTAGCGTAGCTCACTAGTTTCGCACGCGCGCGCCCAGGCGCCCGGTGAGCGCCGGGATCAGGCGATGGGGTCACCGGGGTCGGCGCCGTCGTCGGGCCGTAACAGCCGGACCTCTCCGCTGGTACCGACGGCCCCGAGCAGCAGGAACTCGCTGGTGAACCCCGCGATCCTCTTGCGCCCGAGGTTGATCGCGCCCACGACCGTCCGCCCGATCAGCTCCTCGGCGGAATAGTGGGTGACCTGGGCGCTCGTCCACCGGTGGCCGAGGACACCGAAGTCCACGGCGATCTTCCATGCGGGGGAGCGTGCCTCGGGGAAGGGCTGCACCTCGGTGACGCGGCCGACCCGCATGTCGACTGCGGGGAAGGCATCGGGCGCATCCGGCTTCGGAGAATCGTCCATTCCGTAAAGCCTAGCGCCGGCTGTGCGCGAAGCGCGGGTGGGACGTCCGGGGACCGGCGTCCGGCTTCGGGCACAGCCGGCGTCAGCGGTGGTCGAAGCCGGGTCAGTTGGATTCGCCCTCACCCTCGGGCTGCGGTTGCTGGCCCTCCTGTCCCGGCTGTTGCCCTGGCTGCTGCTGGGGCATCTCGGGCATCTCGCCGATCTCCTCCTCCGGGGGCGCCTCGATCTCGACCGGCTCGCCCCAGTCGGAGTAGTTCACCGTGATGACGGACTCGCCCTCCGGTGCCTGTTGCTGCTGCCCCTGCTGGCCCATCGACTCCGCGGCCGCAGCGTACAGCTCCGTCAGGTTCATGGTGACCTGCATGGGGAGGTCATCCTCGTTCACGTCGAGGTTGACCCGGTACGACTCGATGCCGGACTGCTGCAGGGACTGCAGAGCCTCCCGGGTCATGCCCATCGGGAGGTTCTCCTCGAGCTCGCCGATGTGGACCTCCGTCTTGTACCGGGTAGCCTGCTCGCCTGCCACCTCGATCTCCTCGGTGTCCAGGATCGTGCCTGCCTCCTTGAGCTGGCCGAGCACGCCGGCGGGGTCGGCCTGGCGGGGCAGCTGGTCCATGCCGCCGAACATCTGTGCCACCTGGGGACTCTCGGTGAGGTCGAGCCACGGTGCGTCGGTTCCCACCGCGGACTGCATCTGCTCGGGAAGCTTCATGTAGACGGCATCGCCGACCTGGCGGAGCTCCGTTTCCTGCCCGCCTGCGTCCAGTGTGACGTCGACCGCGGAGCTCTCGTCGCCGTGCCGGTACTGACCCTGCCCACCGGCCGTCTGGCCACTGATATCCATCTCGAGGTCGAAGCTGGCTGACCCCTCTTCCTTGGCCTGCTCGCCCGCGGCGAGGGCGATGTCCGCGGCGCTGTTCGGATCCTCCTGGGCGGACGTGTCGTCCGAGTCCTCACCGCCGCCGCCGTCGCCGCCGCAGCCGCTCACCGCCAGGGCAAAAGCGAGGATTCCGGCTGTCACGAGTGATTTGCGCATATCATTCTCCTGCGTGCGGGGTCCCTATTCGTGCGTCAGGCTGTTTCTCGATCCGTCACCCACTCCAACGGAGGCGTTTCGCGCCCGCACGGTGCAGGGCTGTGCGCAACGCCGTCGTCATCGCTCGATCACGGTACTGCTCGCGATAGTGCCAGGCGTACGCGCGGAGTTCGAAACCGGGTGAAGCAATTCGATGCAGGATGACTCGCCGTTTTCCGGTTTGTGCGAATTACGGAGGCCATATTTGTCCAGAAAGCGACGCCCGGCGAATATATTTGACGTGAATTTTATATCCGGCCGGGGAGGCTATCGAGCGCTTCCTGCGTCAGGTACGCGAGTGCCAGTTCTCGAGTTCCTGCCGGGTTGGCGGGTCCGCGCCGGCTCGTGAACAGGTCAGCGCGGCAACTCGCGCCGCATGGGTGACCGCGCTGCGCAGGGCGCCCTCGTCCATCGCGGCAAGCAGGCCGTGACTGCCGACGCCGAGCAGGCCGGTCGAGTGCAGTGCCGCGAGCAGGCCCGCGGAGAAGGCATCGCCGGCACCCACGGTGTCGATCACGGTGGCCGGGATCGATCCGACGCGCGTGTCGGCGGCATGGTTGAGGGCCCAGGCGCCATCGGCGCCCAGCGTGACGATCACGAGCGCTGGTCCCCACGACAGCCATCGCCTGGCGATGGCGGCCGCCTCCTGACCGGGGTGGAGCCAATGGAGGTCCTCGGCGCTGACCTTGACGATGTCGCAGTGGGGTACCTGGCGTTCCATCCGGCGTCGTTCGTCCTCGCGTGATCCGATGAGCGAAGGCCGGATGTTCGGGTCGAACGAGACGGAGATCTCGCGGCTCGGCCCGTACGTGCGAAGCAACTCGTCGATCGCTGCATATCCGGGTGGGCGCGCGGCCGCGAGCGAGCCGGTGTGCACGCAGACGCACTCCGGTGGCAGCCGGGGGATGCCGGCGACGTCCCAGCTGAGCCGGAAGTCGTAGGTGGCACCACCATCGTCGTCGACGGCCGCCAGCGCCAGGCTGGTCTGCGGCGCCGGGCTCGGGAGTAACTGCAATGCCACACCGCTGGATCCGAGGTGCTCGCGCACCAACCGGCCGGCGAGATCGTCACCGAGCTGCGTCGCCAGAGTAACCGGGAGCCCCAGCCTGGCGAGCCCGACGGCGGTGTTGGCCGGACTCCCGCCCGGGTGCGCGGTGAATACGTCGCGCTCGCCATTGGAAACCAGGTCGAGCAGCGCTTCTCCCACCACGGTAATCACTCTGGGCCTCCGTTCCTGTAGCGCCCCCGGGTCCGGGCAAGGCATTGACGTGCTGAGTGAAGCGTGCCACACTTTCGAGCTACTGACAACGTTGTCGACAACGTGATCAACGTGAGGACGGTCATGGTGAACGATCCTGGTGCAGTCGATGCGACACCTGCACGCGCACCGACGATCAAGGACGTCGCGGCGCGAGCGGGCGTAGGCATCAAGACCGTCTCGCGGGTGCTCAACGACGAACCGAACGTGCGTCCGGAGATGCGCGACCGCGTGCTCGAGGCGATGGCCAGTGTGGAGTACCGGCGCAACTCGATGGCCAGCAGCGTGCGGCGACGCGATCAGCGCACCGCCTCGATCGGCCTTGTCGTGGAGGATCTGGCCAACCCCTTCGCGTCACAGCTGACGCGGGTCGTGCAGGACCACGCGCTGCGACGGCGCTACCTGGTACTCGTGGGATCCAGCGACGGTGTTGCCGAGCGCGAACGCGAGATCGTCGGTGAGTTCTGCTCGCGCAGGGTCGACGGCCTGCTTGTCGTGCCGTCCGGCACGGACCAGTCCTATCTGGCCGCCGAGCGCGAGCGAGGTACGCCGGTGGTGTTCATCGACCGTCCGGGTAAGAAGATCACGGCCGACGCCGTCGTCTCGGAGAACGAGATCGGCGTGCAGCAGGCCACGGAGCACCTCGCCCGGCACGGTCATACCCGGATCGGCTATCTGGGTGACCGGCAGTCCGTGCACACCGCGGAGCGACGGCTCGCGGGCTACCGGGCGGCGATGACCGAGCTCGACGCCGAACCCGACACAGGATGGGTCCGTACGGAACTGACGGATGCCTCCGCTGCCTACCGCGCGGCTACGGGGATGTTCCAGCAGGATGATGCCGCGCCTACGGCTGTGGTGTGCGGCAATAACCTCATCACGGTGGGGACGCTGCACGCGCTGCAGGCACTGGGGCTGCGGGAGACCGTTGCGGTGGTCGGCTTCGACGATCTCGATCTGGCCGACCTGCTGCGACCGGCGCTGACCGTGATCACGCAGGACATCGAGGCGATCGGCGAGCGTAGCGCGGACCAGCTGTTCACCCGTCTGGACAACCCTGGCGAGGAGTACGCGCGGGTGAGCGTACCCGTGCGGCTTGTCCCGCGCGGGTCCGGCGAGATCCCGCCACCGCCACACGGGGAAGGGGAGTGAGGCCGCGATGCGAGCCGCGGTACTGCGAGGGGTCGAGGACGTCGAGGTCGTCGAGCGGGATGTTCGGCGACCAGGATCGCGAGAGGTGCTGGTCGAGGTCGGTTCGGTCGGCGTGTGCGGATCCGATGTGCACTACTACGAGCACGGAAGGGTCGGGAACTTCGTCGTCACCGAGCCATTGGTGCTCGGACACGAGGCGTCCGGGACCGTGGCCGCGCTCGGTAGCGAGGTCACCGGACACCGGGTCGGTCAGCGTGTCTCGATCGAGCCGGGGGTGCCCGACTTCACCTGCGCCGAGTGCCGGAGCGGCCGGTACAACCTGTGTTCCGCGGTCCGGTTCATGGCGACACCGCCGGTCGACGGCGCTTTCTGCGAGTACGTCACCGTGCACGAGGGGTTCGCGCACCCGGTACCGGAAACCATCAGTGACGACGAGGCTGCACTGCTCGAACCGTTGTCCGTCGGGGTGTGGGCCTGTCGCAAGGCAGGCGTCGGCCCCGGTGACCGGGTGCTCGTGAGCGGAGCGGGCCCGATCGGGCTCGTGACCGCGCAGGCCGCGCTGGCGTTCGGTGCCACAGAGGTCCTCGCGTCCGACGTGAACCCGCATCGCCTGCGCCTTGCCTGCGAGCTCGGCTGCGGGGACGTGATCGACGTCGGCACGACGGCGGTGCGTGACACCGGTTTCGAACCGACGGTCCTACTGGAGTGTTCCGGCAACCCTGGCGCTACGACCGAGGCGATCCGGACCGTGGCGCGTGCGGGGCGGGTGGTACTGGTCGGGATGGGTGCCGAGGAAATCCCGCTGTCACTGTCGCATGTGCAGGAACGTGAGATCGCGGTCGCCGGAACGTTTCGTTACGCGAATACCTGGCCCACCGCGATCGCGCTTGTCGCGTCCGGCAGGGTCAATGTCGCCGGGCTGGTCTCCGCGCGCTTCAGCCTCGATGAGGTGGAGTCGGCGCTGAACTACGGCCGTCGCGACGACAAGGCTGTCAAGGCGATCGTGCGCCCGTCGATGGACGTGCTGGGGTAGCGATGAGCGTGCGCGGATCAGCTCCCGTACACCCGGCTACGCACGGAGGCGTACTGCCCGCGAACGGCGCGACCGGCAGCCTCGTCACCACCTTCGATCGTCGTGGTCGCAGTGACCGGCCATTCGGGTGGCTGTTCGGTCCCCGCGAGCGCCCACGCGGCCTGGCGAGCGGCACCCACGGCGACGTACTCGCCGGGAGTGGGAACGGTTACGGGGACACCGAGCACGGTCGGTGCGGCGGCCCGGACCGCCGCCGATCGCGCGCCGCCACCGATCAGCAGCACCCGCCGCACGGTCACGCCCTGCTCGCGCAGTGCGTCCAGCCCGTCGGCGAGCCCGCACAGCATCCCTTCGACGGCGGCGCGGGCCACGTTCTCCTGCGTCATGGCGTCCCTGCGCAAGCCGTGCAGGGATCCGGCTGCCTCTGGCAGGTTCGGCGTCCGTTCACCGTCCAGGTAGGGAAGCAGGACGAGGCCGCCCGACCCGCTCGGAGCCGCCAGTGCGAGCCGGTCGAGCCCGGCGAGGTCGGTGTCGAGCATCGTGGCTGTCGCGGTGAGTACCCGCGCAGCATTGAGCGTGCAGACCAGGGGAAGGAACCGACCGGTGGCATCGGCGAAGCCGGCCACCGTTCCGGTCTCGTCGGCGAGCGCGTGATCGTGCACCGCGAACACCGTGCCGCTGGTGCCGACCGACACCACGACGTCGCCGATCTCGGCCCCGAGCCCGAGTGCCGCCGCCATGTTGTCGCCGGTGCCTGCGGCGACGGCGGTGCCGGACGGCAGGTGCCCGACCAGCTCGGCCGGCTCCGCGACCCGGGGCAGTGCGATGTTCCTGCCGAAGGCAAGCCCGACGATATCGTCTCGGTAGCGGCGCTGCGCCGGGGAGAAGTACCCCGTGCCGGAAGCATCGCCCTGGTCAGTGGTTGGTTCGGCGCCCATCCCGGTGAGCTGCCACGTCAGCCAGTCGTGTGGCAGCAAGACGGTGGCGACCCTGGCTGCGTTGCGGGGTTCGTGCTCGGCGAGCCACCGAAGCTTGCTCACTGTCAGGCTCGCGACAGGGACGCTGCCGACTGCCCGTGCCCACTCGTCCGGTCCACCGAGCTCGGCGATGAGGTCGGCCGCGGCGCCGGCCGACCTCGTGTCGTTCCACAGCAGGGCGGGTCGGACGGTGTCGCCGCTGTCGTCGACAGCCACCATACCGTGTTGCTGGCCGGCCACCGCGATGGCGTGTACCCCGTCGAGCACCCCCGCGCCGGCCGCCGTGTAGGCCTGCCACCAGTGGGTGGGGTCGACCTCGGTGGTATCCGGATGCGGTGCCCGTGCCTCGCGGACCACCTGACCGGATGCGGCGTCAACC
This sequence comes from Haloechinothrix alba, assembly GCF_900188115.1. Taxonomy (GTDB): domain Bacteria; phylum Actinomycetota; class Actinomycetes; order Mycobacteriales; family Pseudonocardiaceae; genus Haloechinothrix; species Haloechinothrix alba. Next base: position 235,856 of record NZ_FZNW01000003.1, read on the forward strand.
ACGACGATCTTGCAGGTTTGGGTCGAGCTGTCAATACCTGCCACGAGCGCGCCTTCGGCCGGTGTTTCCGGTGTCACTGCCACGCCTCCTTCGGTGCCTGGTCGCTGGTCTGCGGGTCCGTCCGGTCACGGGCCCGGCCGGCTCGCATGCTCGGCGAGCACGGCGCGGGCCGTACCGGAGTCGGTCACCAGCGCCGTGATGAGTCCGGCTTCGAGCACGGCTCGCACGGCCGCGGACTTGTGCGTGCCACAGGCCACCGCGATGACCTCGGGTACCTGTCGAAGCTCGGCCGCGGTGATCGCGATGACACGTTCGTCCAGACCGCTGATCATCCGGCCGTCCTCGCCGAGCAACCGGGCACAGACCTCGGCCCGGGCACCCCGCTCTCGAAGTTCGGCGCCCTCCCTGCTGGTCAGCGAGTCCCGCACGAGCGAGTCGGGCGGGTCCCACGAGCCGATGGCGACGACGGCCTTGGTGAGGTCGCTGTAGCGCTGCATCGCGTCGGCGACCTGGGGCTGACCGCGCAGCCCGTGGGCTGTCGCGGCGTCGGCCACGACGAGCGGGGCGTAGACGGGAAACGCGGGGCCGCGGGCGAGGCTGGCGACCCGCCGTACGAGCTCGACCGAGTTCTCCTCGACCCCGCCGGGGTGTACTCCGGTCAGTTGGACGACCGTGAGCCGGGGCAACGTCGTCAACGCGCGCGCCATGTCCTGGAGGGTCCGGGAGCACGCGAGTCCGATGACGTCTCCTTCTGCGACGACCTCGGTGAGGTAGTCGGCCGCGATCCTGGCGACGTCGCCGCGGATCGCGGCCGGCGACTCCTCGGCGGAAGCGACGACCACGGCTTCGGTCACCCCGAACTCCCTGCGCAGTGTGTCGGAGAGCTCCGGGTCGATCTCGGCGGGCACTGCGATGTCGATGCGGACCAGGCCGGCGGTTCGTGCCTCGTCCAGCACGCGCGCGACCTTGAACCGGCTGATGCCGAACTCGTTCGCGATGTCGACCTTGGCCACGCCGTCGATGTAGTAGCGGCGGGCGATGGTGGCGGCGCGTATCAACTCCCCGGGGCGCAGCTCCCGGCTTCGGGTTTCGGTTGGCATCCATACACTCCTGCTCATAAGAGCGCAATTGCGCTCATTATTGCACGATCTCTTGACGGGTGCCACAGGTCACTATGCAATAGCTCATGCGCTCAGTTGCTCAGTTCATTGCTCGTATGAGCGCCACGGACGAGGAGGTCCCATGCAGAGCAGACGCAGATCGACCCGGCTCCGCACCGCGTACGGCGTCGCGCTGAGCGCGGTCGTGCTGGCCGTACCCGCGTGCGCCGGAGCCGGAGGCGGTGGTGGTGGGTCCGGCGAGACCATCACGATCGCCACGGTCGGAAACCCGCAGATGCAAGACATCGAGCAGCTGAGCTCGGAGTTCGAGTCCGAGCACGACATCTCGGTGGAGTTCGTGACTCTTCCCGAGAACGAGCTGCGTGACCAGGTGACCCAGGACATCGCCACCGGGGCCGGGCAGTACGACATCGTCACGATCGGTACCTACGAGACCCCGATCTGGGCGGAGAACGAGTGGATCGAACCACTCGACGAGTACGCGTCGGAGGACGGTTATGACGTCGACGACATCCTCACGCCGGTGCGCGATGCACTGTCCTACGAGGACACGCTCTATGCCGCACCGTTCTACGGTGAGTCGTCCTTCCTGATGTATCGCGAGGACTTGCTCGACGAGGCCGGGCTGACGATGCCCGAGCAGCCGACGTGGGAGGAGGTGGCCGAGCTCGCCGCCGAGCTGGACGAGGAGGAGTCGGGCACCGCCGGCATCTGCCTGCGCGGACTTCCGGGGTGGGGCGAGGTTCTCGCCCCGTTGAACACGATCATCCATACCTTCGGAGGGCGCTGGTACGACGAGGACTGGAATGCGCAACTGACTTCCGAGGAGACCACCGAGGCCGTGCAGTTCTACGTCGACCTGGTGCGCGAGCACGGCCAGCCGGGGGCGGCGAACTCCGGGTTCACCGAGTGCATGACGGCGGTCAGCCAGGGTGACGCGGCCATGTGGTACGACGCGACCGTCGGTGCCAGCTCGCTCGAAGACCCGAACGAGAGCGACGCCGCGGGCAGGATGGGCTACGCGCAAGCACCGGTGCAGGAAACCGAGCACGGTGGCTGGCTGTGGGCCTGGTCGCTGGCGATCCCGAGTACATCCGAGCGCAAGGACGCGGCGTGGGAGTTCATCTCCTGGGCGACGTCCAAGGAGTACATCCAGCTGGTCGGCGAGGAGCTGGGCTGGACCCGCGTACCGCCCGGCAGCCGCGCGTCCACCTACGAGATCCCCGAGTACCAGGAGGAGGCAGGCGAGTTCGCGGAGCCGACGCTGGAGGCCATCGAGGGAGTCGACGTCAACCAGCCGGGGCTGCACGAGCAGCCGTGGGTCGGCGTCCAGTACATCGCGATCCCGGAGTTTCAGGACCTGGGAACGCGGGTCTCGCAGGAGATCTCAGCGGCGATCGCCGGTAGGCAATCGGTGACCGAGGCCCTGGACAAGGCGCAGTCCTATGCCGAGGAAACGGCCGAGTCGGGCGGGTACTCCGGGTGATGAGCGCACCACCAGTGGTCGATGGCCGCGCCGGTGGAGCGGCGGCACCGGCGCGGTCGACCACGCCCACAGCCGTCGAGCGACTCAAGCGCCGCATCCCGCTTCTACCGGCGCTCGTGCTGACGATCGTGCTGACCCAGGTGCCGTTGCTCGGCACGGTCTACTACAGCTTCCATTCCCGCAACCTGCTGCGCGGGGATGCGATCGAGTTCGTCTGGTTCGCCAACTACGCCGACATTCTCGGTGACGAGCATTTCCGTACGGCCGTGCTCAACACGGTGGTGCTCACCGCCAGCACGGTCACGCTGTCCATCGCACTCGGCGTCGCGCTCGCCGTGCTGCTGGACAAGGCGTTCCTGGGGCGGAGCGTGGTGCGCACGCTGCTGATCACGCCCTTCCTGGTGATGCCTGCCGTGGCGGCCCTGCTGTGGAAGCACGCGATGTTCGACCCCGTCTACGGCCTGCTGAACTGGTTCCTCTCTCTGGTGGGAGTCGGCCCGATCGACTGGATCAGCGAGCTGCCCATGTTCTCGATCGTGCTGATGATGACGTGGCAGTGGACGCCGTTCATGATGCTGATCGTGCTCGCCGGGCTGCAGAGCCAGTCCCCCGAGGTGCTCGAGGCCGCGAAGGTTGACGGCGCGCGCGCGTTCGCCACGTTCCGACGTATCACCCTGCCGCACCTGAGGCGCTTCATCGAACTGGGGATCCTGCTCGGTTCGATCTTCATCGTGCAGACCTTCGACGCGATCTTCCTGATCACCCAGGGTGGGCCGGGGCAGGCGACGATGAACCTGCCGTACTTCATCTACCAGCGCACGTTCCGGGCGTTCGAGGTCGGTGAGTCCGCGGCAGCCGGGGTCATCGTCGTCGCGGGCACGATCGTGATCGCGATCTTCGCTCTCCGGGTGATCCTGAACCTGTTCCGAGAGGAGGGGTGAGCCGTGCTCGAGACCGCCCCGACACCACCGGCATCCGGCGAGGCCTCGCACAGCGAGCGGGCGGCGGCGGCCCGGCGCCGCACGCGGCGACCGCGCTCGCTCGGCGTCGCGGCGCTGGCCTGGACGGTCGGGCTGGTGTTCTTCTTCCCCGTGCTGTGGATGTTCCTCACCGGCTTCAAGCACGAGAGCGAGGCCTCGACGACGCCGCCGACATGGTTGTTCGTGCCGACGTTCGACCAGTTCCGGGCGATCCTGGGTCGCGACTTCCTGCCGTACTTCCTGAACTCGCTGACCGCATCGGTCCTGTCCACGGTTCTGGTGGTCGTCCTGGCCGTCCCCGCAGCCTACGCCCTGTCCCTGGCTCCGGTGCGGCGATGGAAGGATGCGCTGTTCTTCTTCATCTCGACCCGCATGATGCCGCCGGTCGCGATCATCCTGCCGCTGTACATCATCGCCAACAACATCGGACTGCTCGACAACGTCACGATGCTGTCCGTTGTGTACACCGTGATGAACCTGCCGATCGCGGTATGGATGATCCGGTCGTTCCTCGTCGAGCTGCCTGCCGAGGTGCTGGAGGCATCGCGCGTCGACGGCGCGAGTATCGGCACCGAGATACGACGCATCATACTGCCGATGATCGCTCCAGGGGTGGCCGCGACCGCGCTGATCTGCTTCATCTTCGCGTGGAACGAGTTCTTCTTCGCGGTGAGCCTGACCTCTACGAAGGCGGCTACCGTGCCGGTGTTTCTCACCGGCTTCATCACGGCGGAAGGGCTGTTCTTGGCGCAGCTGTCCGCCGCGTCGATGATGGCGGCCCTTCCGGTGATCCTCGCCGGGTGGGTGGCCCAGAAATGGTTGGTTCGTGGTCTTTCCCTCGGGGCGGTGAAGTGAATGCGCGCTGCTGTCATAGAAACTCCAGGCCGGGTCTCGGTCAGCTCCGTCGCCGATCCGGCTCCGGAGGAGCGCCAGGTGGTCATCGAGGTCGCTTCGGTGGGTATCTGCGGCACGGACCTGCATATCCTCGACGGCGAGTTCGCCCCGACCCCGTATCCGATCATCCCGGGGCATGAGTTCGCAGGCACGGTCGTGGCGATCGGTTCGCAGGTCACGGAGGTTGCCGAGGGAGAAAGGGTCGCCGTGGATCCCTCGCTGTTCTGCGCGGAGTGCCACTACTGCGCGCTCGGCAGGGAGAACTTGTGCGAACGGTGGAGCGCGATCGGAGTGACGACCTCGGGCGCGTGCGCCGAGTACGCGCTGGCTCCGGTGGCCAACTGCCAGCGCATTCCCGAGCAGATGTCGCTCGAGCATGCTGCGCTCATCGAGCCGCTGTCCTGTGCCGTGCACGGGTTCGACCTGCTGCCCTGCCGCATGGGTGAGCACTACCTCGTGTACGGGGCGGGAACGATGGGCCTGATGATGGCGCAGCTGGCCAGGCGGGCAGGCGCCGCCAGCGTGTCCGTGGTCGACCTCAACCCCGATCGGCTCGATGTCGCGGCGGCGCTCGGTGCCGACGCTGTCGCGCGAGACGCCGACGAGCTCGATCGGCCGCAGGGCTGGGAGGTCGTGGTGGACTGCACCGGTGCGGTACCCGCGATCGAGGACGGTCTCCGGCGGGTGCGGCGGGGCGGCACCTTCGAGGTATTCGGGGTCGCTGCTGCCGAGGCCTCCGCTTCGTTCTCACCGTTTCGCGTGTACAACGACGAGATCACCATCGTCGGCAGCATGGCCGTGCTGCACAGCTTCGAACGCGCGGTGGCCCTGATGTCTGCGGGCGCCGTCGACGCGGCGACGATGCTCAGCCACAGCTTCGCGCTCGAGGACTACGCCGAGGCCATCGAGGCGTTCCGGCAGGGCCTCGGCCGCAAGTTGCAGATCAATCCCGCTCGACCCTAGCGGCCGAGGAGATAACAGGAAGGACACGCCGTCATGGCAACGATCACCTACGAGGCGGCCACCCGCTTCTATCCCGGGTCGGAACGTCCGGCTGTCGACGGCCTGGAAATCAGTATCGAGGACGGGGAGTTCCTGGTCCTGGTCGGCCCGTCCGGGTGCGGAAAGTCCACGTCGTTGCGGATGCTCGCCGGCCTGGAGGACGTGGACGAGGGCGCGATCCGCATCGGGGACAGGGACGTGACCACGCTCGCCCCCGGCCGACGGGACGTGGCGATGGTGTTCCAGTCCTATGCCCTCTACCCGCACATGAACGTGGCCGAGAACATGGCTTTCGCCCTGGAAATGGCGAAGATGCCCAAGCAGGAGCGCCGTAGGCGCGTCAGGGAGGCCGCCAGGATCCTTGACCTGGAGCCGTTCCTGGACCGCAAACCCAAGTCGCTCTCCGGAGGTCAGCGCCAGCGTGTCGCGATGGGACGCGCGATCGTGCGTGAGCCGCAGGCGTTCCTCATGGACGAGCCGCTGTCGAACCTGGACGCCAAGCTCCGCGTGTCGACTCGCTCGCAGATCGCTGCGCTGCAGAAGCGGCTCGGGGTCACCACCGTCTACGTCACGCATGACCAGGTCGAGGCGATGACGATGGGGGATCGAGTGGCGGTGCTCAACGAGGGGGTGCTGCAGCAGTGCGACTCACCCCGGGCGCTTTACCAGCGCCCTGCCAACGCCTTCGTGGCAGGCTTCATCGGCTCGCCCGCGATGAACATCCGGGAGTTCGCGGTGCACGACGGGCACGCCCGGATCGGAGATCGTGATGTCGAGGTGTCGGACGAGCTGCGAGCCGCGCTGGCCGATGAGGGGTTGGATCGAGTCCTGCTGGGGTTCCGCCCGGAATCGGTCGATCTCGTCGGCCCTTCCGAGGGGTTCACGGCATCCGTGCAGCTGGTCGAGGAGCTCGGCGCCGATGCCTACCTGTACTGCAGTATCGCCGGAACCGACCATGCCGGTGATCCGGACATCGTGACCCGTATCGACCCGGCTCGGCCGCCGCGCGTGGGGGAGACCGTGCACCTTCGGGTGCGTGCCGGCCACGAGCACGCGTTCTCCCCGGTCACGGGAGAGCGACTGAGTTCCTGATACGCGGCACCGCGGGTGGATCGCACCCGAAGACCTCACCTGCCGAGCAGCGAGCCGAGCGAGGTGTCCGCGTCCAGCTCGCCCCCCAGGGCGCGAGCCGTGCCCGACAGCATCGAGCAGAGCGCCGTCGTCAGGTAGGTCGTGAGCTGGCCCGCGCTCAACGACCTCTCGTTCGGATCGGCGCGCCAGCTGTTCACCGTCGCGTCCACGAACCCGAGCACGCCGAATGCCGTTGGCCGTGCGAGCCGGGGATCGCCGTCGTAACGCGCCAGCGCGCGGCCGACGAGATCCTCCACGCGCGCGGCAACAGCCGTGCGCGCGCCGCTGATCGCCTGCGAGGCGAGAACCTGCTTGTCGCTGGATCCGGCGACGAGGAAGTGATGCAGGTGGGGGTGCCGCTCGATCCAGCTCACATACGTACCCACCGCGTGCCGGATGACCTCGCTCAGCGTCCCGTCCGGCGACAGTACCGGCGTCAGCTCGGCGAGGAGCATGTCCACGATGCGGCGGCGAACGTGCTCGTCGAGGTCCTCGCGGCCGTCGAAGTGCCGGTAGACGACCTGGCGGGGCAGCTCCAGCCGCTGCGCGATGCGCCGCACGCTGACGCCGGTGCCCTCCTCCTCGATGGCGCGCAGCGCCGCGTCGACGACTTCCGTGCGGCGCTGTTCCTTGTGTTCCTGCCAGCGTGTCGTACGCCCGTCGACGCGTGCGTCCTTGGTCGTGTTCACCGTATCCAGCACGGCTGCCACTCTACATCGCTCGCTCGGCCGTCCGGTCATTGACTGTGACAACATGTCACACTAATCTATGTGTGACGGTTGGTAACGGGTCAACAGTGGCCGTGCGAGCAAGGGAGCTGCGATGGCCGAGAACGGGAACGTGACGCGGGAGCAGGTCGCCGAGAGGTTGCTCAGCGGGTCGGTCAAACGGTCCTACGAGCCTGTCGTGGATATCGACTGGGACGCCCCGCTGGACGAGAGCAAGCTGTTCCTGCCCGAGCGGGTCATCTCGCTGTACGGCACGCCACTGTGGGAGAGCATGAACCACGCGCAGCGCAGGGAGCTCTCCCGTCAGGAGCTGGCGAACGTGCTGAGCGCGGGGATCTGGTTCGAGAACGTGCTCAACAGGATGCTGTTGCGCGAGCTACTCGCCGAGGACCCCACGGACCGCCACGCCCATTACGCCCTGACCGAGATGGGGGACGAATGCCGGCACATGGTCATGTTCGGGCGGCTCATCGACCGGATAGGCGCGCGGCCCTACCGGTTGCGCGGGCTCGGCCTGCTGGGCGTCACGGCGTTGCCGACCGCCATCAGGCGCTCGTTCGTGTGGGTGGCCGCGTTGATCGGGGAGGAGATCTTCGACGCCCTGCAGCGGCGGATGGTGGACGCCCCCGAGCTCGAGCCGCTGGTGTCGCGGATGATGCGGATCCACGTGACCGAGGAAGCCAGGCACATCCGGTTCGCCCGTGAGGCCCTGGCCAGGACGGCCCCCTCCATGAGCCGGTGGGAACGGGAATACACCGGCAACCTGATGGGCATCGGTGCCCCGCTGTTCGCGGCCCTGTTCACGAACCGGCACATGTACTCGCGCGCCGGTCTGGACGGTAAGGAGGCCAAGAGCCAGGCCCTGAACAACCCGTACTTCGCCGAGGCCCGGCGGTACGGGTTCGCCGATCTCGGGAACTTCCTGGAGAGCGTAGGCATGATGCGGCCTGCCGCCCGGTACATGTGGAAGCGCTGGGGGTTCATCGCATGACCGCCGACACGCGCGCACAGGTGATCATCGTCGGAGCCGGCTTCGCCGGGTTGTGCACCGCCATCAAGCTCGCCGAGGCAGGTTTCGAGGACTTCCGCATCCTGGAGAAGGCCGATGAGCTCGGTGGCACCTGGCGGGAGAACACCTACCCGGGATGCAGCTGCGACGTCCCCTCGCTGATGTACTCGTACTCCTTCGCGCCGAACGCGCACTGGACGCGCATGTACGCCCGGCAACCGGAGATACTCGACTACCTTCGCCGCGTGGTGCGGCGCTACGGCCTCGGCAGGCACATCGAGTTCGGCACGGAGGTCACCTCCTACGAGTTCGACGAGGACGCGGACCGGTGGCACGTGCGGACAGCAGGCGGACGGAGCTACTACCCGCGTATCGTGGTGGCCGCTCCCGGACCGCTGCACCAGCCGAAGGCTCCCGAGGTTCCCGGCAGGGACCGCTTCCGCGGGAAGAGCTTCCACTCGGCGCAGTGGGACCACTCCTACGACACCGCCGGCAAGCGCGTGGCGGTGATCGGGACCGGAGCCAGCGCCGTGCAGTTCGTCCCGCGGCTGGCGAGGGACGCGCAGCGGTTGTCGGTGTTCCAGCGCACACCGCACTGGGTGCTACCCAAATGGGACAGACGCCTGACCCGTACCGAACGGCTCGCCTTCCGCGTGGTCCCCGGGCTGCGCAGGCTGTACCGCTACGCGATCTACTGGATCCACGAGGCCCTCATCCTGGGGTTCCTGCACCCGCGCCTGATGAGGCGTATCGAGGCGATCGCCAAGGGCCAGCTGCGACGCCAGGTTGCCGATCCCGGGCTCCGGCGCGCGCTGACCCCGGACTACACGATCGGCTGCAAGCGGATCCTGATCTCCAGCGACTACTATCCCGCGCTGCAACGCGAGAACGTCGAGCTGGTCACCGGAGGGATCGCCGAGATAACCGCGGACGGGATACGTACCCACGACGGCTCCGAGCGGGAGTTCGACGCCATCGTCTACGCCACGGGCTTCGCCGTGAGCGACCGGTTCGCCGCCGAGCGCATCGTCGGCAAGGGTGGCCTGACGATCCAGCAAGCCTGGCGGGACGGCATGGAGGCCTTCCAGGGGATCGCGGTGGCCGGGTTCCCGAACTTCTTCCTGATGCTGGGGCCGAACTCCGGCGGCGGCAACCAGTCCATCGTGTTCATGATCGAGGCACAGGCGGGCTACATCGTGCAGTGCCTGCGACAGATGGAGCAGCGGGACGTTACCCGAATCGAGGTCCGTGCCGCGGTGCAGCGCCAGTTCAACCGGTGGGTGCACGGCAAGCTCGCGGGAAGCGTGTGGAACACCGGTGGCTGCGACAGCTGGTACCTGGACGACACGGGCGCCAACCGCGCGGCCTGGCCGGGCTCGAGCGTCTCGTACTGGCGCCGGATGCGGCGGCTCAACCCGGAGCACTTCGAGTGGACCTCGGCCGCGGACCGCGAACCGGAGCATGCCTATCACGGACCCGCCACGCTGGCCGCCGGCACGGAGGAGCTGCCCGTGACGGTCACGCTGTCCGGGCACCTCGAACCGATCGACGGGGCGTTCCACTGGTACGGCCGGGTCGCCGCCGACGACGCGGTGATCGCGTGGAAACGGGCCAACCGGCGGGTCATGCTCACCCTGCCGGGGCGCGAACCCGTGCACGCTCGGCTTGTCGAGGTGGATCCCTGGGGGCACGTGCGCATCAGCGGTGCGGGAATCCCCCCGTTCCCCGTCGAGTCGTTGGAGGAGATCGAGCGGACGGAGGTGACAGGCTCACCGGTTGCGGGGAGCTAGTCTCCTTCCGCGGCCTCGGGCGTCATGACCACTGCGGACGGTAGCGCGTCGAACGCCTCGACCACTCGGCTCACGAGCGTGTCGCGCGCGCCGTGCCCCTTGCGTTCGCTGTGCCGCTCCTGCCTGACCCAGTTCTTGGCGCCGCAGCGCCACGCGCCGACCGCCAGCTCGCCGAGCAGGCGCAACCGCACGTCGGCACGGCTGTCCACGGCCAGCTTCGACTCGATCTGCTCGACAAGTCGTTCCTGGGTTCGCAGCGAGCACACGTTGCTGTGGTCGCGCAGCGCCGGGGTGCGCGCGATCAGGCCTCGAGTGGCGATGAAACGTCGCTCCCACTCGGCGTCCATCCCCTCCAGCGCCGAGACCAGTGCCCGCCGGAGGGTCGCCAGCACCGGACCGTCCAGCGGGGTGCGGGCGAACCCGGCGACGTACGCGTCCCACAGCTCGGTTTCCGCGGCCGTCGCGACGTCCTCCTTGCTCGAGAAGTAGCGGAAGAACGTGCGCTTGGAGACTTCGACCTCGTCGACGACCTCGTCGAGGGTGATCTCGTCGAAACCGCGCTCGAGGAACAGCCTGAGTGCCGCGTCCACGAGGGCGCGGTGGGTGCGGAGCTTCTTGCGCTCCCGCAGGGGGAGGTCGCGGTCGGGGTTCGCCGGCATGCGCGGGGTCACCACCTCAGCGTAACGAGGGCGCGGTGCGGGACACGCCACTCGCCATATTGTGACAGTAAGTGTAAACTGCCACTGAATGACATTATTGCTCGGGCGAATCGGCCAGGGGGACTGATGACACGACACTCCACGCCGGTGGCGTATCCGGCCGCGCTGGCGGTGCTGCTGCTCGCCTCGACGCTCGGCGTGATGGCAGGCGCGATCGTGATGCCCGTGCTCGAGGTCATCCGGAACGACCTCGACGTGGACGGTACTGCCGCCGGACTGGTCATCACCGCGCACGGCCTGGCCATCGCGCTGTTCAGCCCGTTGATCGGCCGCGCCATCGACCGGTGGGGCGTGCGGCTGCCGATGGCTGCAGGGCTGGTGCTCTACGGGCTCGCCGGGGGAGCGGGCACGGTGTTGACGTCCTACCCCCTGCTGATCGCGAGCCGGCTGATGCTCGGTGTCGGCGCCGCGGCGGTGTTCAGCGGTACGACCGTGGCGATGCTGACGCTGTACCGCGACGGTGAGCGTGACAGGGTGATGGGGTGGCGGACGACGGCGACCACCCTGGGTGGGCTGGTCTGGCCGCTGCTCGGTGGCGCGCTCGGCGGGTTGTCCTGGCACGCGACGTTCGCGATCTACCTGATCGGGATACCGCTCGGAGTGGCGACCCTGGTCACGCTGCCCGACGAGGCGGCCGGGCAGGATCGGCAAGCGCAGCCGGAGGGCGGGGCGGTACGGATGCTGCGGCGCTACCCCGCGCTGCTCGCGTGGTACGGCCTCATGCTCACGACCGGGCTGCTGATGTACTCGCTGGCGGTGTTCATCCCGCAGCGCCTCGCCGAACTCGGGGTACACGAGCCCCTGCGAGTCTCGCTGTTCATGGTGGCCATGTCGATCGCGGCCGGCGTGGTCGGGCTGGCCTACGGGCGGTTGCGAGCCCGGTTGGACTACGCGGCGATGTTGCGAATCACAGCGGCGTGCTGGGTAGCCGCCTTCGGCGTGCTCGGTACCGTCGGTGTCCCCGCCATCCTGCTCGTCGCAGCCGCGTTGTTCGGTTTCGCCAACGGCCTCCTGCTTCCCACCATCACGGTGCTGATCGGTGAGACGCCTCCTGCCGAGCAACGTGGCAGGGCCACCTCGCTGTCCGCCACGGCGATGTTCATCGGCCAGTTCGCCTCGCCCTTGCTGTTCGGGCCGCTGATGGGGGCTGTGTCGATCAGCACAGGGTATCTCGTGGCGGCAGGGCTCTCCTCGCTGATCCTGGTCCTGTTGCTCGCCTCGACCGTTCGCGACCCCGATGTCGCGGTGAGCAGCACGAGACGTACCCGAGAGCCTGCGGCCGCGGCTGCCTGTGATGATGATGTCGATCGCCCGACCGCACCCTTACATGATCGGTGACTGCACTGCTAGCGTCGCTGTGCAGCCATCCAGTTCGCCGAGTACGTCGGGAGAATGCCAGCATGAACTCCTCCACTGAGCCGGCCATGAAGCTGACCTCGCTGTCCCAGGGGGCCGGCTGCGCGTGCAAGCTGCCGTTGGCCAAGCTGGAGAGCATGTTCTCCTCGCTCGGTGCGAACCTGGAGTCGGCCACAGGGGAGATGCTGGTCGGCGCCTCGGAGGGTGACGACGCCGCGGTCTATCGCCTCGACGACGACCGCGCGCTGATCCTGACCACCGACTTCTTCACCCCGATCGTGGACGATGCCTACGACTGGGGCCGGATCGCGGCGGCCAACGCCCTGTCCGATGTGTACGCGATGGGCGGGCGGCCGATCATCGCGGTCAACCTCACCGCGTGGCCGGGCAACGACGTGCCCATGGAGATGCTGTCCGACGTGCTGCGCGGGGGTGCCGACGTGGCGCGCGAGGCGAGCTGCTTCATCGGTGGCGGGCACACCATCGACGATGCGGTTCCCAAGTACGGGATGGCCGTCGTCGGCCTGGCGCACCCGGACCAGCTCTTCCAGATCGATCAGCTGCGGGCCGGTGATGAGCTTGTGCTCACCAAGGCGCTGGGCACAGGGGTGATCGCCACGTCGATCAAGGCGGGAGGCGCCAGCAAGGAGTGGATCGACGGTGCGGTCGACTCGATGACCACGCTCAATGCCGACGCCGGCGCGGTCGCCTCGAGCGCGGGGGCACGGGCGGCCACCGACGTGACCGGCTTCGGCCTGCTCGGCCACCTGCACCGGATGGCGCGTGCCAGCGGCGTCGCAGCCGAGATCGACTCCTCTGCCGTCCCCACCCTGCCCGGCGCGGTCGACGCGGTCGCCGCGGGCTTCGTTCCGGGCGGCACCAAGGCCAACACCGACCACCTCAGCTCCGTGGTCAGCGTCGCAGACGACGTCGACAGCGAGATGGCGGTGCTGTTGCACGACGCCCAGACGTCCGGCGGCATGCTGATCGCGGTTCCCTCCGGGACGGACAGCGCGGCTGTCGTCGCCGAGCTGCGTGGCAAGAACCTCCCCGCTGCGGTGATCGGCCGTGCCGCCGCAGGCACCCCCGGCCACGTCACCGTTGTGCGCTGAATGACGCTTTCAGTCCGTCTCGTGGACTGAAAGCGTCATTCAGCATTCAGCGCACGGTGCGGCGGACGGCGGCGCTGATGAAGTCTACGGCCAGGGTCAGCAGGATCAGCGTGGCCAGCGTGGTCAGCGCGGCGCCGTAGTCGAAACCGCTCAGCTGTTGCGCCAGCGCGTAACCGAGCCCGCCCGCCCCGACGACGCCGACGACCACGGTCTCCCGGATGGTGACCTCCCACCGGTACAGGCCGTAAGCGGCGAAGCGAGGCGTCGCGGCGGGTACCACGCCGTAGCAGAAGACCTGCGCCGCCGAGGCTCCGTGCGCGCGCAGCGCGCGCAGCGGCCGGACGTCCAGGTTCTCCGCGGACTCGGCCATCAGGCGGCCGAGCACGCCGACGGTGTAGACGCCGAGTGCCAGCGCGCCCGGCAGGATCCCGGGATAGAGGACGAACAGGAACAATAGCGCCCACACCGGTGGCGGGATGGCCCGCAGCACCACGAGGACCAACCTGCTCGCCGCGAACAGGACCAGGCGCGCGGCACGCGAGAGCACATGACGCCGCGTGTGGTAGCTGCCGCGCGGAAGGTTGGCCGCAGGGAAGGCGAACAGCGCTGCCCCGCAGAACCCGATCACCATGGCCAGGATCGAGATGGCGAGCGTGACCGCGCTGAGCCACACCAGCCCGGACAGGCCGTCGCCCGCCAGGGAGGGCGGCCATGCGTCGCCGAGCAGTCGCCGGGTGTGTTCCCACGTCTCGCCGCTCCACAGCACGGCGAGATCCAGCCCGATCCACCACACGGACAGGACGATCAGGGCGAGGCCGAGTACCCCTGAGCCGACGAGAACCGGGTCGGCTCCGCGCCCGGTCCGCTGCGTGCCGTCGGCGCGGGCACTCCGCCTGGCCCGTACCCGCGAGCTCCAGAAGTCCGCTGCGACGCTGAGCGCGATCAGTGCGTAGAGCAGCGTCCATATCTCGTCGTAGTGCAGGCTCTGGAAGCTCAGCGAGAGCTGGAAACCCAGGCCGCCGGCCCCAACGAGGCCGAGCACGGCTGCGCTGCGGATGGCGCACTCGAAACGGTAGAAGCCGTAGGAGAGCAGGTCGGACAGTGCGGGTGGCAGCAGGCCGTAGATCATCGCCGAGCTCCGGCTCGCGCCGCCCGCCAGCAGGGCCGAGTACGGCTGCCGCGCGGTCTCGTCCAGCAGCTCGGAGAACACCTTGGCCGTGACCGCGCCGAACGGGATACCGATGGCCAGTACCGCCACGATCGGGTCGAGCCCGAACACGATCAGGAATATCAGGCCCCAAACCACCTCGTGGATACCGCGGGGCACCACGAGCACCGTCCGTGCCAGCATCCAGGAGACCGTGCCGCGCTTGCCGCGCGCGCGGCGGCCGAGTGACCACCATGTCTGCGAGGTCAGCACGCCACCGACAATGCCGATCACCAGGCTGAGTGCGGTGCCGAGGACCGCGTACGCCAGGGTGGTGAGTGCGGCCGTCCCTGTCAGTGCCAGGAACTCGCCGTCGAGCCGGGGGGCACCCGCCGCGCGGAAGAACTCGACGAACGCGGGGATCCCCTCGGCGCGGAGCACGTCCCGCTCACCGACTCCGGCGGCCACCAGCGAGGCGCCGGTGACGGCCACGGCCGCCAGTGCCCACAACCACCGCTGGCGTGAGCGCCGGGAGCCGCCGCTCCGCCCGGCCGGAGCGGGAGCCGACGTCTCCTCGACCCCGTCGAGCGCGCGCAGCGACACCGTCATGCCGACCCCGGTGGCTGTTCGATGGCGTACAGGGCACGGACCTCGTCATCGTGGAGGTTCTCCCTGCGCTTGTCGAACACGATCCTGCCGTCCCGCAGACCGACCACGCGCTCGAACTTGTCCAGCGCCATGTCCACGTCGTGCAGGCTGGCCAGCAGCGCGGTCTCGGACTCGGCGCTGATGTCCAGGAGCAGCTTCATGATCTCAAGTCCCCTGGTCGGGTCGAGGCTGGCAACGGGCTCGTCGGCGAGGATGGCCTCGGGTTGTTGCACGAGGACCCTGGCGATGGCGACACGCTGCTGCTCCCCACCGGAGAGGTCACCGGTGCGCTCGTGCAGCTTGTCCCGGATACCGACCTGCGCGAGCGCCTCACGCACGCGCGGCACATCCCTGGGTAGCAGCAGGGACAGCGCAGCCTTCCAGAACGGCCACGCACCGAGCCTGCCCGCGTTCACGTTGTGGACCGTACGCAGCTGGGCCACCACGTCGAACCGCTGATGGATCGTACCGATACGTCGCTGGGTAGCGCGGATGTGCCTGGCCGAGGCGCGCCCGTACGGGCAGCCGAGCGCCCGCACCTCGCCCCGCGTGGCCGCCGTGGTGCCGTTCAGCAGGCTGATCAGCGTCGTCTTGCCCGCGCCGCTCGGGCCGATGATCGCCACCCGTTCCCCGGAACGCACCACGAGGTCCACACCCGACAGTGCTTCGACCTGGCCGAGCCGGACGCTGACCTCCCGGAGCTCGAAGACGATATCGTCGTCGCGGTCACCGGCCTGCGGCTCGGGGCCCGCTCGCTCCGTGGCGCGCTCGGCCCGGCGGTCGCGCCGCCTCGCCTGCTCCGCGTCCCGCGCCATAGCGATCACAGCAACCCGACATCGCGAGCGACCTTCTCGATCCGCTCGTAGTTCTCGGCCTCCGTGGCGATGAAGCCCTCCGCCTGGAACATCTGGAGGATCTCCCGTTCGCGTTCGTCACTACCGTCCAGGTCGAGCAGTGCCTGGGTCAGGTTGTCGGTGAAGCCGGAGCCGAACTCCGCGTCCAGCTCCGGCCGGGCCAGCCAGTGATAGTCGTGATAGGTGGGCGTGCGGAACACCTCGCGGACCCGGTCGGTGTCGACGGCCCCCTCCTCGACGCGGTCGTCCCACAGTGCCGCGTTGAGGGCGCCGACCTCGTAGGTGCCTTCCTCGACGAGCTTCGCCGTGGTGTCGTGGGATCCGGAGAAACCGACCTCGCCGGCGAACTCGTCCACAGAGACACCCGCCTCGGACAGGAAGTGCTGGGGCATGACCCGTCCGGACGTGGACGACTCGCTGCCGAAGGTGAACGAGTGCCCGGCCAGCTCCGTCAACCCGGCTTTGTCGTCGAACGGCTCGAGACCGGTGTCGGTGTTGGCGACGAACACGCTCTCGAACTCCGCGTCGATGGTGCGCTGCGCGATCGGTTCGGCCCCGTCGACCTGGTCGCGTGCCTGCACGCCCGTGACCCCGCCGAAGAACGCCAGCTGCAGGTCGCCGCGCTGGAATGCGGTGACCGCTGCGGTGTAATCGGTGACCGGTACGTACTCGACCTCGACGCCGAGCTCCTCGCTGAGGTAGTCGGCCAGCGTGCCGTAGGTGCGTTGCAGCTGCTCGGGGTCCTGGTCGGGGATCGCGCCGATGCTGAGGGTGTCACCGTCGTCGCCTCCCTGACCACTCGGATCGCCAGGGGCGCTCCCGCAAGCCGCGGCACCGAGCGTCACGGCCGCGAGGGCCAGGATCCTGAGGGGCGCGTAGCGCATGGTGGCTCCTTTCACTCTGGTCACGTCAGTGACAGCTCGGCGAGCAGGTCGGCCCAGGCCGCGTGCTCGCGTCGCGGGTCGACGAGTTGTCGCAGGTTCCGGCACTGGCGTGCCAACTCGGTGTAGAAGCCGTCGCGGTCGGACTCGGCGGCGGCGAACAGATCGGCGAGGGACTCGGTGTCGCCTGCGGGGAAGTAGCCGGGATAGTCGGGCCCCAGCAGGCCGATGGATCCCGGGATGGCCGAGGAGATCACGGGGACGCCGGCGGCGATCGCCTCGGAGATGACGTTCGCGCCACCCTCGTGTTGCGAGGCGAGTACGAGCAACCTGCTGCGTGCCAGCACGTCGAGCGCCTGTGCCCGGGTGCGCTCACCGAGCCAGCTGTACCGCGGGTTCGTCGCCGACTCCTCTCGCGCCGCCGCCGCGAGGTCGTCATCGAGCGCGGCGCCGACGTGGGTCACGTGGACGCGCGAGTCCGGTGGCAACAGCCGCACGGCCGCGGCCGGGCGGAGCGGGTCCTTCACGGCGCGGATGTGCGCGAGCTGGGCTACCTCGACGATGCCGTCCGCGGGCCTGCGTCGCTCGATGGGTGGCACCGACTGCAGGATCACGCGGCACCGCTCGCGCCGCGCGTTGTCGAACTGGTCACGTCCGTGTTCCTGCAGCACGACGATGCGTGACGCCAGGTCGAGCACCTCCGGCTCGACACCGGTGCTGCGCAGGTCCGGGTAGAGGTCCGTGCCGGTCAGCGCGAGCACGATCGGTGCCTGCGGGTTCTCGGCACGGAAGGCGCGGATCGCGTCCGCGCTCTTGCGCGCGTGCAGCGCGATCAACGCCGTGTAGCGGCCTCCCGGGTACTCCTGTGCGGTCCGTACCTCGTGGCCGAGCTCGCGCAGGATGTCGGCCCAACGCTGGGCGGTGACCCCGTTCCCGAGGACGGTGTTCGGGGCCGCGGGGCTGACCAGCAGGATCATGTCAGTGAACCGCACAGGTCCGGAACCCGGCGAGAACGTCCGCGCGGTCCGGTGTGAAGTAGTTGCGCAATGTGGATCGGGCGTACCGGCCCCTTGTCGGCCACCCTCCGCCGCGCAGCACCTTGCGCTGCCCGAAGAACTGCTCCGAGTTGTCGCCGTAGGCGTCGCGTTCGAAGTTCGGGTAGGCCTGGAAGTCGCTCGCCGTCCACTCCCACACGTTGCCGATCATCTGCCGGCACCCGTCGGGGGAGTCACCCTGGCCGCACGCGCTGACCGGGACGGGGCCCCTGGATCGCCAGTCGGTGGCGGCCTCCGCAGGCTCCGGCAGCCGCGATCCCCACGGGTAGGTACTCTTGTCCTGCCGTCCCGCTGTGGCGGCGAACTCCCACTCGGTTTCGGTCGGTAGCCGCCTGCCGGCCCAGCGGCAGAAGGCGTCGGCCGCCCACCAGCTGATGTGGCTGACCGGTAGGTCCGGTTCCAGATCCACCCACCCGTCGAAGTGGCGCCGTTGCCAGCCACCGTCCGGTCCGGGCCGCCAGTACATCGGGTGCGTGGCCCCGCTCGCCGCGAGCCAGGCGCCACCATCGGACCACAGACCGGGTGTGCGGTAGCCGCCGTCCTCGACGAACTGCGCGAACTCCCGCTGGGTCACCGCGGTGGCCGCCATCGCGAACGAGCCCACGTCGACCGGATGTGCCCACTTCTCGTTGTCGTAGACGAACGGGTCGCTGCGCTGCGCGCCGAGCAGGAAGCGGCCACCTGCGAACTTGACGTCCCCGCCGAACTCCTCGCCGGACGCGTCGAACGACGCCCCGGTGTCGGTGAGCCCGGCCATGTGCGGGGCAGGGTGGCCGAGGAGCTGCCGGGTGTAGGTGAACGCCTCGGTGTGCGTGTCGTGATGGTGCACTGTGTAGCGGGCGAAGTGCCGGACGACATCGGTGGCATCGCCCGCCGTCACCTCCTGGGCGACGCGCTCGGCCACGGTGCGCAGGTACGACAGTGTGTTCTCACGGGACGGCAGCGCCAGGTACCAGCGCGTGTCGTGCGGGACGGAGCCCGAGTCGTACAGGGCGTCGGCATACGGCAGGATCGGGTCCCTGCCGCAGGCGCGCCTGAGCACGAAGAGCTCCTGGAACCAGGCGATGTGCCCCAGCTCCCAGAGCAGCGGGTTGACGGTGGGCAGCAGCGGACCGATCAGCTGGTCGTCTGTGAGGTCAGCGACGAGCTCCTCGGCGCGGTGCGCTGCGTCGGATATCCAGCCGGCCAGTTCCTCCGCGGTCACCTCGCGGTGATTCACATCGCCTCCCTACTCGTCCGCCGGGGCCTTCTGGTGGCCCTCGGGCGATGCCGTTACATTCCCCCGGTCCGGGGGACGATGAGCGTCGCCAGCGATGAAAACACAGTACGCGCCGGCTGTCAGCGTCCATCAGAGTTGATCTCGGCCGTATTCCGGCCATTCCGTGTCAGTGCGCTGACAGTCGCAGGCGCCGACTGTGCCTCAGGGAGTCGCGCGGGCGAGGCTGAGCGCGAACCGTCCCGCCGCGTCCGTCCACCAGCTGTGCAGCTCGAACCCGGCCGTGGCCAGCTCGGATGCCACGTGCTCGCGACGGAACTTCGTGGAGACCTCGGTACGCATCTCCTCGCCCTCTGTGAAGTTGATCTCGAGACCGATCCCGGGGAGCGTGACGCGCATGTCCCGATCGGCACGCAGCCGCATCTCGATCCATTCCTGTCGCTCGTCCCACACCGCGCGGTGCGTGAACGCCTCTGGGACGAAGTCGGCGCCCAGCTCGGCGTTGAGGACGTGCAGGACGTTGCGGTTGAACTCGCCGGTCACTCCCTGGGAGTCGGCATAGGCACGAACCAGGGTGTCGGGATCCTTGACCAGATCTGTGCCGAGCAGCAGCCATTCGCCACCGTCGAGAGCGTCGCGTAGCGAGGTCAGGAACTTGGCGCGCTCGTCGGGCAGCAGGTTCCCGATGGTGCCGCCGAGGAACGCGACCAGGCGGGGACGCGATCCGTCCGGCACAGCGAGGGAGCTGGTGAAGTCGTCGACGACACCGTGCACGCGCAGCGCGGGGTAGGTCTCGGCGATGGCGTGCGCTGCCTCGCGAAGGGCCTGCTCGGAGACGTCGAGCGGGAAAAACTCGCGCAGGGTCCCAGAGGGGGTCCCAGAGGGAGCCACCGAGGTGCCCCCCTCGGTGGGGCCGTCCGGCGGCCCGTTCGCGCTGAACGCGTCCAGGAGTAGCCGCGTCTTGACGGAGGATCCGGACCCGAGCTCGACCAGTGCCCCCGGCCGGGTGACGGTGGCGAGTTCGGGCGCGCGCTCGGCGAGGATCTCCCGTTCGGCGCGGGCCGGGTAGTACTCGGGGAGCCGCGTGATGTCCTCGAACAGCTCACTGCCCCTGGCGTCGTAGAACCATTTCGGGGGCAGCCACTTCGGCATCGAGGTGAGTCCGGTGAGGGCGTCGGCGCGCAGCGCCTCGGCCGCCTGTTCGGGCGTGTGCCGGATCTCGACGGTTGCTGGCGGCATGGTCACCTCGCAGTGAGCTGATGGACGGTCGCCCATGATGATCTCTGACGAGGGGACACAGGGAAAGCTGTCACGCCTGCGTCCTTGTTCATAGTCGGGCAGTCCACCACGTCGCCGTCCCCGAACATCATGGGTCACTTGCAGTTTCCGCCCGCGAGTCGGCTACGCCGACCCTCGTCCGCAAACGCGTGGACAGCCCTCCGAGCCTCCGGCGGGGATCACACCCCGGCCGGGGCGGGCATCGCCCGTGCCGGCCGGGGTGTGACCGGCTGGCGTCACGCCGCCTGCCGGTCCAGGTCGCTCGCGTCCACCTCGAAGCGCAGCTCGCCATCGACCACGTCGACGGCGACCCGCCGGCCGCTGTCCAGCTGCTCGTCGAGCAGCAGGTCCGCGAGCCTGTCGTCGACCTCTCGCTGGATCGTGCGACGCAGCGGCCGCGCACCGAACTCGGGTTGGTGCCCTCGCTCGGCGAGCCAGTCGACGGCCGCGTCGGTGAACTCCAGATCGACACCCTGGTCCCGCAGCCGCCTCCGGCTGTCCTCGAGCAACAGGTCGGCGATCGTGTGCAGCTCCGTGGCGCTGAGCTTGCGGAAGATCACGACCTCGTCGATGCGGTTGAGGAACTCCGGCCGGAACGACTCCTTGAGCCTGCCCATCAGCCGTTCGCGTACGGGCCTCTCGCTGGCGTCCTGGCCGGGAGAGGTGAAACCGAGGGTGCCCGACCCGCTGGAGATGACGTCCGAGCCCAGGTTGCTCGTCATGATCAGCACGGTGTTCCTGAAGTCGACGGTGCGGCCCTGCCCGTCGGTGAGCCGCCCGTCGTCCAGCACCTGGAGCAGGATGTTGAACACATCGGGATGTGCCTTCTCGACCTCGTCGAGCAGGATCACCGAGTATGGGCGGCGCCGCACGGCCTCGGTCAGCTCGCCGGACCGGCCGTAGCCGACGTAGCCGGGCGGCGCCCCGACCAGCCTGCTCTCGGTGTGCCGCTCCTGGTACTCGCTCATGTCCAGGCGCACCATGCTGTCCGTGTCACCGAACAACGCTGCCGCCAGTGCCTTGGCCAGCTCGGTCTTGCCGACACCGGTCGGCCCGAGGAACAGGAAGCTCCCGATGGGCCGCTGGGGGTCACCCAGCCCCGCGCGGGAGCGTCGCACCGAGCGGGCGATGGCGTGTACCGCGTCCTGTTGCCCGACGACCCGCTTGTGCAGCTCGTCCTCGAGCCGCTGCAGTCGGGTCTTCTCCTGCTCGGTGAGGCGCTGTACGGGCACGCCGGTGGCGCGTGAGACCACGCCCGCGATGTCCTCGGTGGTGATCTCGACAGCGTGCTCGTCCTCGTTCGAGACAGCCGTCGCGAGGCTGTCCTGCAGCGCGTTGATCTCATCGCGCAGCGCGGACGCCCGCTCGTAGTCCTCCTCGGCGATCGCCTTTTCCTTCTGCCTCTCCAGCCGCTCGGCCTTCTCGCGCAGGTCGCGGCGCCCGTCGGCTCCGGGGCCGATACTGAGCCGCTTGCGTGCGCCTGCCTGGTCGAGCACGTCGATCGCCTTGTCCGGCAGGTGCCGGTCGGTGATGTAGCGATCCGACAATGTCACGGCCGCGGTGATCGCGTCATCGGTGAACCGCACCCCGTGGTGCTGCTCGTACTGTCCGCGCAGCCCGTCGACCACGGCGACGGCCTCGTCCACACCGGGCTCGTCGACGAGAACCGGCTGGAACCGGCGTTCCAGTGCCGAGTCGGACTCGATGGTGGAGCGGTACTCGTCGAGTGTCGTCGCGCCGACCATGTGCAGCTCACCACGGGCCAGCCGCGGCTTGAGCATGTTCCCGGCGTCCACGGCGCCCTCCGCGCCGCCCGCACCCACCACGGTGTGCAGCTCGTCGACGAACACGATGATCTCGGAGCTGTTCGCGGCGATCTCGTCGATCACCTTGGTCATGCGCTCCTCGAAGTCACCCCGGTAACGCGTGCCGGCGAGCATCCCGGAGATATCCAGTTGCACGATCCGCTTACCGGAGAGCATGGCAGGGATGTCGCCCTCGGCGACGCGCCTGGCGAGGCCTTCCACGATCGCGGTCTTGCCCACGCCGGGTTCGCCGATGAGCACGGCGTTGTTCTTGGTCCGGCGGGTCAGGATCTCGATGGTCTGCTCGATCTCGCTGTCCCTGCCGATGACCGGGTCGATCGCACCGTCCCTGGCACGCGCGGTCAGGTCGACGCCGTACTGGTCCAGCGTGGGGGTCGCGCTGCTCTCCTGGTCACCGTCGGCGCGTGTCCTTGTCGCAGCCGACTGCAGCGACTCCGGCGTGACATCGGCACTGAGTAGGATGTTGCCCGGCGTGGACCCGTGGTTGGCGGTCAGCGCCAGCAGCAGGTGGTCGGCGTCGATGTAGGCCGAGCCGACGGCCCGGGAGATCTGGTGGGCACCAAGCAGGACGGACCGGGCGGCCGACGTCAGCGGAGGCGGGGTCGAGTCGCCACCGCCCGCGTCGGCCGAGCCGGCAGGCGGTAGGCGCTTGGCGGCCCGCTCGGCGAGCTCGTCCGGGTCGGCGCCCGCGTCGTTCAGCAGGTTCCTTGTCGGCTCGGTCCGCGTGGCTGCGAGCAGGATGTGCAGCGCGTCGACCTCGCCATGGCCCCGTTCGGCAGCCTCGCGCGCCGCCGTGCCGACCACCTCGTGGGCCTGCTGTGTCATCAGCTTGCCGATGTCGATGCGGCGCACGGAACGGTCGCCCCCGAAGAACCGGGCGAAGAAGTCCTCGAACGGTTCGCCGTCGGGGCCGAATTCGTTGGCCATTCCTACCCCCTTCGGGAGGTTATCGAGTGATGTGCACCCGACAGAACGTCGGTGGACGCCCGATTGTTTCCGGTGCGACTCGCGGCGTTATGTGCGTCACTTCAGCCCAGCTCACGGTGGTGAGTGGGAACAAAATGGAATGGCAGAGCGTTCTATCGGACTAGCTTTCGCCGAGAGAGAACGTCGACTCCGTCTCGGCCCGGGAATACGACCGGAATGCTATGTGCGTGTCGGTCTTGAGAACGCCCGGAACCCTGTTGATCCGCTCGGGAATGACCGTCGCGAGGTCCTGATGGTCGGGCACTCTGACGATGGCGACGATGTCAATCTCGCCCGCGCACGAGTACGCCTCCGACACACCGTCGATCTCGGCGATCGCTTGAGCTGTCGCGGGCAGCTTGTCCGGTGCGGCGTGCACGAGCACGATCGCGGTGATCACAGTAGCCTCCTTGACTGGCCCTGGACGTCGGGTGCCCGTTGATCATAGCCCGTCCTCGCCGGTGCGATGAGTTTTCCTCCGTGCCCTTGTCCATCCCTGTGACAGGCCGCGTAAGCGGGCCGCAACGAACCAGCACGCCGATAGTGGAGGGTAACCATGCCTACGAAAGCCTTCGTGAACCTGCCGGTCAAGGACCTGACGAAGTCGGTCGCGTTCTTCACCGAGCTGGGCTTCGAGTTCGATCCGAAGTTCACCGACGACAACGCCACCTGCATGATCGTCAACGACGGTGTCGCGGTCATGCTGCTGGTCGAGGAGTTCTTTGGCAACTTCACCAGCAAGAAGCCCTGCGACACGGGCACACACGCCGAGGCGATCATCGCGCTGTCCGCGGACAGCAGGGACGAGGTGGACAGCCTGGTCGACCGCGCGCTGAGTGCGGGCGGGAGTCCGTCGAACGAGCCGATAGATATGGAAGGCATGTACGGGCGCAGCTTCCAGGACGTCGACGGGCACAACTGGGAAGTCATGTACATGGACCCGAGCGTGATGGGGCAGTAGGCCACGCGGGAACGGTCGCGCCTCGCCCTATCGCCGCGCGAGGCGCGACCGGCGGTGGGCGGCCATCCGAACGGGGGCGTTGACCGAGCCGTAGCCCGCGTAGCCGCCGACGCGCTGGACGATCTCGAAGAACACCCGTGAGCCGAGCATCTCGGTGTAGAGATGGAAGAACGCACCGTGCTCGTCCTGGTCGTAGAGCACGTCGCAGGCGCGCATCCGCGCGATCAGGTCGGCGTCGAGCTCCAGCCGGGCCTCGAGGTCGTCGTAGTAGTTGTCCGGGACCGGAAGGATCTCGCCGCCGCGCTCGCGCATCGCCTGGGCGCTGGCGAAGATGTCGTCGGAGGCGAACGCGATGTGCTGCGGGTCGGGCACGCCCGGCGCCCACTCGCCCCTGCGAAGCAGCGTGCTGTTCAGGGCGATCCGCACGTCGCCATCGACGTCGGTCACGGCCCTGCTGCGCATCAGGCCGAACGGCGCGGCGTACTCGGCGTCGTGGTGCGGCTCGAGACCGAGCACCGACCGGTAGAACAGGCCTGCCTCGTCGAACCAGTCGAACGGCTGGGTCAGGGCGACATGGTCGGTGCGGGCCAGGCCCGTTCCGCCTGCGGTCTCGGTGCCGGTGAGGATGAAGTCGGACAGCCAGCCCACGTCGTCCTCCGCGCCGGTGCGGCAGAAGAACACCGCCGTGCCGTCCGGCGCGGCCACCGACGACAGGTCCGCCTCCGCGGGCCCTCGCGTGCGCGGCAGCACCGGGGCGAGCAACGCCTCGGCCCTGCGGGCGGAGCTCGCCGGGTCGAGACTGTCCACGGCCAACGCGCGTATCTCGGCGACCCCGCCGGGCTCGTCGCCCGCGTCGACGGTGTTGAGCAGCACCCGTGCGGTGCCCTGCTGCCAGAGCTGCACCGGCTTGGACCGGTGCTGGCCCCTGTGCGCGAAACCCATCGTGGCCAGCGCCCGCTCCACCCTCGCTGCCGAGCGCGCGTCCACCCCCAGCTCGGTGAAGGCGTGGCCGGTCAGCTCCGCAGCGCCGGGTAGTGACCCGGCTGCGGCTCCGGTCGCGGTCCCGGTTGTGGCCCCGGTTGTGGCCGGGACCGCAGCCCGTTCGGTAGCGACCGCGCGACCGCGGTGGTCGACGGCCTCGTCGAGGGTGCGCAGGGAGCGCATCGCGTCCACAGCCGTGCGGTTGGGGTCGGACTGGCGGAAGACGTCGTTGAACACCTCGAGCGACAGCGGACCCGAGTAGCCGGTGTCCAGCACGTCCCGCAGGAAGGTGGGCAGGTCGAAAGCGCCCTGGCGGGGGAACAGCCGGTGGTGCCTGCTCCACTGCAGCACGTCCATGGACAGCTGTGGCGCATCGGCCAGCTGCAGGAAGAACAGCTTCTCGCCGGGGATCCCGGCGATGCCGGACGGGGAGGGCTCGCGGGAGAGCACGTGGAAGCTGTCCAGGCACAACCCGAGCGCGGGATGGTCGCCGCGCCGGACGATATCCCAGGAACGGGCCCATGTGTCGACGTAACGCCCCCACGCAAGCGCCTCGTAGGCGATCCGGATCCCGCGTCGCGAGGCATGCTCGGCCAGGGTGCGTAGCTGTGCGGCTGCCAGCTCGTCGTCATCGACAGCGTGCGGCGATACGGTCGAGCACACCAGCATGGTCGAGGTGCCGAGCCGCTCCATGACGTCGAACTTGCGCTCGGCCCGGCGGAGACCGGCATGCAACCGGTCCTCGTCGACCCCCTCGAAGTCCCGGAACGGCTGGTACAGCTCGATCGACAGGCCGAGGTCCGCGCACAGCCTGCCTACTTCCTCCGGCGAGGCGGGGGAGGCGATGAGGTCGTTCTCGAAGATCTCCACCCCGTCGAACCCCGCTGCGGCCGCGGCTTCCAGCTTGTCCTCCAGCGTGCCGGACAGGCACACGGTGGCGATGCTGGTGCGCATGCCACCGCCGTGCGGGTGTGCGTGTGTCATGGCGTTCCCTCCTCGTGTGCCGGATGACTGGCCTGCTCCGCGTTCCCGGGGATCGCCACAGGGCCATTGGTGCGGGCCGCCGCCGCGATCGCCTGGGTCGCCCGCAGCGTGCGTACGCCGTCCTGGCCCGTGACGAGGGGCGGCGTTCCGGCACGGAGCACGTCGTGGAAGTGGTCGAGCTGGGCGCGCAGCGGGTCGCGGCGTGGCACATCGACCACCGATGTGTCGAACGGCTCGGTCCAGCCGGGCTGCCCCTGGTAGGTCGTCAGCCGCATGGTGGGCACGGCAAGCGATCCCCGGGTTCCGGTGACGACGTAGCAGTCCTCGTCGCCGGCGTGCGCGTAACGGGGGTTCTCCCCCGACGTCTGCTCCCAGCTCCGTGTCGACGCGGCGGTGTCGGACAGCAGGAACGTCCCGAGCGCGCCGCCGGCGAAGCGCAAGCCGATCGCGACGGTGTCCTCGACCGTGAACCCCCGGGCGCTCGTCGAGGCGGTGGCCTGCACTTCGACGATCTCCCCGCACAGCGCGCGCAGGTTGTCGACCTCGTGGATCATGTTGATCAGGATGGGGCCGCCACCGGGGTCGCGACGCCACGGCGCGGCTTCGAAGTAGCCGTCCGGTTTGTAGAACAGCGCGCTGCCCATGAGGGCGACAGGGGAACCGAGCGTTCCGCGCGCCACGATCTCCTGCGCGGTGGCCAGGATGGGGCTGTGCCGGCGATGGTGGCCCACCAGAAGCGGGACGCCCGCAGCGGACGCGGCCGCGACCAGCTTCTCGGCGTCGGCGACGTTGTCGGCGATGGGTTTCTCCACGAGTACCGGCACGCCTGCGGCGACACACTCCAGCGCGCAGCCGACGTGCTGGGTGTTCGGTGTGGCGACGACGGCACCGTCCGAGCGGGATACGGAGAACGCCTCGGCCGGTGACGCGTACCGCGGTACGCCTGCCTGCTCGGCGAGGTCGCCTGCGGCCGGGTCGGGATCGATGATCGCCGCGAGCCTGCACGCAGGGTGCTCCCGCACGAGCGCGATGTGCGTGCGGCCGATCAGCCCTGCGCCGACGACAGCTATGGCAGCGCTATCCGTTGTGGTCATTTCCGGCATCGCCCGGTCGGCATGTGGACGTGCACTTCGGGTAGTCCTTCCCGGAGTCTGCGGTGAGGTGGACCGGTGGGCGGTGGGGAGCTCGGGAGCCGCCGGATCTCCCCACCGCCGGGCCGCGTGAGGGTCAGGACGTGCTCTCGCGGGTCTTCTCGTAGAACTCGAGCTGCTTGCCGTCGAGATTGTCCAGGAAGTACTCCTCGGTCCTCGCCCGGAACGCGTCGCGGTCGACATCATCGACTATCTCGACGTCACCGCCCTGCTCCCATTCCCGGATGATCTCGTCCTCGTCCTCCTCGATGCACGTCCGGTTCTCCTGCCGTGTCTCGTGCACGGCCGCGGCGAGGGCATCCTGCTGCTCGCCCGAGAGCTCCTGCCAGCGGTCCTCCGAGATCACGATCATCTGCGAGCCTGTCTGGTGACCACTCATGCTGACGTGGCTCTGCACCTCGTCGAAGCTCTTCTCGGCGATCGTCGGGATCGGGTTCTCCTGCCCGTCGATGACCCCTTGCTGCAGGCTGACGTAGACCTCCTCGAAGGCCACCGGCGTGGCTTCCGCGCCCATCGCCTCGGCGTTGGTCAGGTAGGTGGGAGAGTCGGGGAACCGCATCCGCAGCCCCTCGAGGTCCCCGGGCGTGCGGATCGGCTCGTTGGCGCTGAAGTGCCGCATCCCGAAGTACCACGTGTCCAGCACCCGAGCGCCGGTCTCCTCCCGGAAGCCCGCGAAGACCTCGTCGGCCGCCCCGCCGTCGACGACCTCGAACAGGTGGTCCGGACCGTCGATGGCGTAGGCCATGTCGAACACGCCGATCGGAGCGTAGGCCGAGGCGAGCGCGGACGAGCCCTGCACGTCCATGTCGACGTCACCGGACATCACCGAGGTGAACCGCTCGTCGTCGGCGCCGAGCTGGCTGTCCGGAAACGTCTCGATCTCCACGCCGGCGTCCTGCTCGGCAACCTTCTCGGCCACCCGCTCGATGCCGCAGCGTGTGTGGGGGTGGTTGGTGGTGTAGCTGTTGGCGAAGGACAGCGTCACGGACCCGTCCTCGCCGCCGTTGCCGTCGCCGCCTGCCGCGTTGCAGGCGGCGGCCAGCAGGGCTGTGGCCGGCAGGACGGCCACCAGCCGGAGCTGCTTGCGTTTCGTGCTGTGTCGCATCGTTGTCTCCTTACGGTGACGGGCGGTACCGGGTCGGCCGCCCACTCGTTGGACCGTCATAAACCGAGTGCGTGAGGCAGGCCCAGTACGACGGACGGGACGAACGTGACGAGCAGCAACACGGCTACCAGGGGGATCAGGAACGGTGCCGTGCCGCGGAAGACCTCGTGTACCGGGGTGTCGGTCACCGGGCTC
The DNA here is from genome assembly GCF_900188115.1 of Haloechinothrix alba. Taxonomy (GTDB): domain Bacteria; phylum Actinomycetota; class Actinomycetes; order Mycobacteriales; family Pseudonocardiaceae; genus Haloechinothrix; species Haloechinothrix alba. The sequence continues at coordinate 264,432 of NZ_FZNW01000003.1, forward strand.
ATCACGTAGAGAACCATGCCGATCGGCGGGGTCAGCAGTCCGATCATCAGGTTCAGGATCACGATGACGCCGAAGTGCAGCGGATCGACGCCGAACTGGACGGCGATCGGCAGCAGGATCGGCACCGTGATCACCAGGGCCGATGTTCCCTCCAGAACCGATCCGATCAGGATCAGCAGGACGTTGACGATGAGCAGGAAGACGATCTGGCTGTCGGTGATGCCCAGCATCGCCTCGGCGATCGCCTGTGGGACCTGCTCGCGGGCAAGGATCCAGCCGAGCAGCCCGGACGCGGCGATGATCAGCGTGATCGACGCCGTGGTGGTGGCTGTGTCGCGCACGATCGAGCCGAGGTCACGCAGGCTCAGCTTGCGGTAGGCCAGTCCCAGTACCAGGACGTAGGCTGCGGCGACGGCGGCCGCCTCGGTGGGGGTGAACAGTCCGCCGAGGATCCCGCCGAGGATGATGACGGGCGCGCCGAGCGGGCCGAGTACGTGCAGGGTCGCCGTGCGGAAGCGCCGCCAGGCGAAGGGTTCCCCGCGCAGCCCGGTTTGCCACCGCGACCAGATGAACACGGCCAGCGCAAGGCCGGTCGCCATCAGCGCGGCCGGAACGATCGATGCGGCGAACAGCGCGCCGGTGGACACCGCGGCGACGGAGGCGTAGATGATCGCGGGGATGCTCGGCGGCATCACCGGACCGATCACGCTGGAGGCCGCGGTCAGGCCCACGGCGAACTTCCGCGGGTAGTTGTTGCGCATCATCGCGGGCACCTCGACCTTGCCGAGGCCTGCCGCGTCGGCGAGTGCCGACCCGCTCATCCAGGAGAAGCCGAGGCTGACGCCGATGTTGACGTAGCCGAGACTTGCCCGGAGCCTGCCGACGGTGGCCAGGGCGAACTCGAACAGCCGCTCGGCGATGCCGGTGTGGTTGGCGATGACACCGACGAGGATGAACAGCGGTACCGCCAGTAACGGGAAGCTGTCCACGGCCTCGGTGACCATGCGCAGGCTCAACCCGGTCGACCGGCCCCCGGCGATCATGTAGACGAGGCAGGGCCCGAGGATGGCGAAAGCGGCCGGAACTCGCAGTACCAGCAGCGTGGCGATGCCCAGAGCCAGTAGCATCATGCTCATCCCGCCTGCCCTCCTGCACCGTCGCCTGCCTGTTCGCCTGCCGGGTCGCCGTTGCCCGCGCCAGGGGCGACGATCGCGACGAGCGCGCGGATCGCCGTGAGCACGAGCCCGATCAGCGGGATCACGTAGAGCCACTTGACCGGCATTCCCAGGCCCGGCGAGGTCTGCAGCGGGGGCAGCTGCAGCAACTCGACGGCCTCGTAGGCGAACCCGGCGCACACCGCGGCGACGACCAGGTTGGCCACGACCTCCACGAACCGCAGCGCGCCGGCCGGCACGGAATGGTCGATCAGCTTCAGGGTGATGTGGCTGTCGCGACCCATCAGGTAGCCGGCCACCGCGAAGGTCAGCCACACCAGGCTGAACCGGGCCAGCTCGCCTGCCCAGGTCCAGCTGTCCATCGGAAGGTAGCGCTGGAGTGCCTGGATGAGCATGAGCGCGAAGACGAGCACGACCAGTGCGCTGCCGAGGATCTGCTCGCCGCGCGCGAGCAGGCGCAGCACCGCGAAGCCCGGGCCGGCGCGCCCTCCGGGACCGTCCGGTTGGCGTCTCATGCGGACTCCTCCCGCCAGGACGACAGGTCGATCCAGGACTTGCCGGGTGCCTCGCGGGCCTTGGCGAACGCGGCGGCGGCGTTCTCCGGGTGTGAACCGGCCTGGAGAACCTGCTCCGGTGTCACCGACCCGTCGGCGACGGCCGCGGCCGTGGCGGAGAAGTCGGTGGGGTGGTCGTAGATGAGCGAGCCCACGATCGTCACCTGCCGCTGCACCAGTTCGCGGGTGGACACCGATACCGGGGACCGGCTCATGCCGATCATCACGACCGTCCCGCCGCCCGCGACGGCTCGCAGCGAGGTATCCCAGGCCGCAGGCACGCCCGCGGTGTCGAACACCAGCGGGAACGGTTCCACCTCCGCCGTCTCGACGCGCTTGGCTCCGAGTTGCTCGGCAAGCTCCAGCCTGCCCTCGTGCGGTTCGGTGACCGACACCTGTGCGCCCGCCGCAAGCAGGGTCTGGCAGGTGAACAACCCTTGCGACCCCGCCCCGACGACCAGGCACCGGTCACCGGGGGCCACCCCGGAGCGGCGCACCGCGGTGCGGGCGACGGCCAGCGGTTCGGTGCAGCCCAGCGCCCCGTCGGAAACGGTGGCCGGGACGGGCCAGGTGAAGCGTGCAGGCACGGCTACCCGCTCGGCGAGCAGACCCGGGTCGTTCATCCCGACGATGCGCCGCCTGTCGCACGCCGAGGTCCGGCCGTTGCGGCAGGCGACGCAGTCGAAGCAGCAGTAGTTGGGCTCGATGACCACGCGCTGCCCGACGTGCCGGTCGACGACACCGGGGCCGGTCGCGACGATCTCGCCGCCGCCCTCGTGTCCCATCACCCAGGGCAGCGACGGTACGGCCCGGTCGCCGTCGTAGACGCTCAGATCCGAGCCGCACAAGCCGACTGCCCGGATCGCGACGACCACGTCGCCGGGCCCCGGTTCGGGATCCGGCCAGTCGTTCACGAGAGCCACTGCCTGGGGCTCGGTCAACACGATGGCGCGCATTCGCCTGCTACCTCGCAACGCTTCATCCGTGGTCAGCGGGGTGATCGCTGACACAACTGCGTGGTTCATCCAGACGGTAAGCGGTTGTCGCAACAACGGCAAGCGGTTGCCAGAAGTTGCCACGACGAGTAGAAAGAACCGAGGAACTACCCTGCGGATATGTGCGGGTCGGAGGCCGGCTATGGCACGGGATGAGCGGAAGCGACCGACGATCTACGACGTCGCGCGGGAAGCGGAGCTGGCCCCGTCGACGGTGTCGCGAGCGCTGTCCAACCCGGGGCGGGTGAGCTCGCGGACCCGCGAACACGTACTCGCGGTCGCGGACCGACTGGGGTACCAGGTCAACTCGCTGGCGAGCGCGTTGCCGTCCGGACGGACGCACACGGTCGCGCTGTTCGTGTCGGACATCACCAACCCGCACTTCTTCGGGATCATCCGGGGCGCGGAACACCAGGCGCGGGCGGCCGGGTGCACGCTCATCCTCGGGGACACCGAGGAGTCACCGGAGGTGGAGGCCAGGAACATCGAACGGCTCGGCAGCTCGGTGGACGGCTTCGTCGTCGCGGCGAGCCGGATGACCGACGAGGACATCGAAGCGCTCGCGGGCAAGCACAGGGTCGCCCTCATCAGCAGGCAGCTGGCGGGCCTGCCGAGCGTCATCGTGGACCATGTGGACGGTACCCGGGAGATCGTCGAACATCTCGCCGCGCTCGGGCACGAGTCGCTCGTCTACCTCGCCGGCCCGCGCAGGGCATGGTTGACCGACCAGCGGTGGCGCGGCCTCGCGCAGGCCGCGCGGCGGGTGGGGATGTCGGCGAGGCGACTCGGCCCGTTCCAGCCGACCATGCGGGCAGGTGCGAACGCGGCCGACGTCGCGTTGGGCTCCGGGGCGACAGCGGCCGTCGCGCACAACGACCTGATGGCGATCGGGATGCTGCGCCGGGTAGCGGAACGCGGCATGCGCGTGCCGGACGATCTCAGCGTCGTCGGGTTCGACGACATATTCGGATCCGACATCTCCTCTCCCGCACTGACCACGCTCGGCGGGCCGTTCGAGGAGGTCGGGCGGCTGGCTGTGGACTCGTTGCTCGGGATGCGGGAGAAGTCGCGGGAAGCCGGCCGCGCCGAGCAGATCGTCCTGCCGTCACACCTGGTGATCCGTGGCTCGACGGGGAAGGCCCCTGTGCGGTAGCCGACGGTGTGGTAGCGCGCACCACCGCAGAACGTCCCGCGTACGACCCGACAGAACCCGGCGACCTGCGCGTGGCTCGCAGCGGCGATCACCACCCAGGACCTGAAGGGGCGGGGAGCGGACGACTGGACGGCCCCCGCAGGCTCCCGGCCGCGTACGGCCCGCTGAGCCGTGGGCGCTCCTGCCCCGAGCGCGCTCCTGGGTTGCTCAGCCTGCCGAAGCAGGTGCCGGTGGCTCAGCGTGGGCGCTGTGCTCGTGCTTCCCTGCCAGCGGAGGCATCGGCCTGCATCTCGCCCTCGCAGCAGGACTCCTTCCACTTGCATACGGGACACAGCCACCGCGTCCGGGCCGGCTCGAATACCGTGGCGCAGCGGGAGCACTCGATCATGTTCTCTCCGGGAGCGTCTGCTCGGTGTCGGGTGCCCATGATGCCTGACGTGTGCCGCAGCACGCATGCGCACCGGCGAGCCGTGTGGCTGCGTGGCCCCTCCGGATGCGCCCGGTATGGCTGGATACGTCCGGCATTTCGGAGTTTCATGGCGGTATGCGACCCGGAGCAGGTGCGGTCCTGGCCGTGGCGGTTACCGCCGTGGCGTTGTTCGGCTGCGGTTCGACCGAACCGTACCCGGTTCCGGATGATGCAGTGGTGCCGGATGACGCTTTCGTGCCGGATCACCGTCTGGTACCGGATGACGGCCGCCGCGCGCCGGGCCCGCAGGATCCGTGCGCGGGCACGGCGCGCACGCCGCCCCCGTACCCTGGTGACGTCGCCTCGACCGTGGCCGATGCCGTCACCGGGTCCGTGAACGGCGCCGATGTCGGGATCGTGGTCCTCGACCGGTGCGCGAACGAGACGGTGGCCGCGTTCGGGCCCGATCAGCCGTTCTACACGGCGTCGGTGGTCAAGCTGCTGATCGCCGTCGAGATCCTGAGCAGGGCGGACACGACCGGACTGGCCGCCGCGGACCGCCGGGAGGTCGAGGCGATGCTGGCTCGCAGCGACGACGGCGTCGCGTCGCGACTGTGGGACACCCACGGCGGCAGGGACATCGTGCGGGCCGACCGTACGTCGCGGTTCTGCTCACCCGTTTCCCGGCGGGCACGACATTCGACGACGGCCGGGAAGCCCTGACCGCAGGCGCCCGCGAACTCACCGCGACGCTGGACTGACGGTGCGTAGCAGGCGCGGATGTCGTGCGCCCTGCTGGACGCGGGCCGAGGTGCCCGGCTGTCGAGGCGGTGGCAGGCGATGTCCGATGGCCTGCCCACGATGGGCTACCCGGCTTGTGCACGGACCGGCAGCATGTCGGATGATCGTGCGTGGACAGCTACCGGCACCCGAGGAGGCATGTCATGGGCGGCACCGCACTGGTAACCGGCGGAACGGGCGGCCTGGGCACGGCGGTGACGGGGGAGTTGCTGCGCCAGGGCTGGCGGGTCGTGGTGCCGTGGAACTCGCCCGGGTCCGCGGAGCACGTTCAAGAACACGACAACCTCGATCTGATCAAGGCCGACCTGTTCGAGGAAGGCGACGCGGCGTCGGTGGCCGGGCGGGCTGCTGCTGATCCGGACGCCCCATTGCGCGCGGTGGTCAACCTGGTGGGCGGCTTCGCCATGGGAGGCAGGGTGCACGAGGCACCGGTCGCCGACTTCGAGCAACAGCTGCGCCTGAACCTGCGCCCGGCCTACCTGACCTCGCAGGCCGCGATCCCGCATCTGATCGACAGCGGGGGCGGCTCTGTCGTGTGCGTGTCCAGCAAGGCCGCGCTCAAGCCGTTTCCCGGGGGCGTGGGTTACGTGACGTCGAAGGCGGCCCTGCTGGCGTTCGTCGACACGCTCGCCGTGGAGTACAAGGGAAAGGGCATCCGGAGCAACGCTGTGCTGCCAGGCATGATCGACACTCCGGCGAACCGTGCGGGGCAGCCGAACGCCGACCGCAGCAACTGGACCGCGCCGGAGGACATCGCCTCGGTGATCGCGTTCCTGTGCGCCGGGGACTCCTCGGTCGTCAACGGCGCGCACGTGCCGGTATAGCGTGCCGGGCACAGGGCGCCGCGGCGGCCACGCCACCCTGGCTGTGACTACCCTTCCGGTGCCCCGCCTGCCCGGACGTCCACGATCGGCAGCCGGAGCGCGGCCGGGGCGTGTGTCGGTACCGCAGGTCGGGCCGGTGGCACCGGGTGGAGGCGCCGGTAGGTCGCTCGAAGGGGCGGCCGCTGGTCGGCCTCGGACCGGTTCGGCCAGAACGCCATCGCGCGCTCGGCCTGGGCTGTGATGGTCAGCGACGGGTTGACCCCGAGGTTCGCCGAGATGGTCGAGCCGTCGACCACGTGCAGCCCCGGATGCCCGTACACCCTGTGCCACGGGTCGATCACACCGGTTTCCGGTGAGTCCCCGATGGCGCATCCGCCGATGAAGTGGGCGGTCATCGGGATGTTGGCGATGTCACCGAGCTGCCCGCCAGGGGCGCCCCCGATCTTCTCGGCGATCCGCCGGGTGGCCTCGTTGCCGACGGGGATCCAGGTCGGGTTGGGTTGCCCGTGCCCCTGCTTCGAGGTGAGCCGGTAGCGACCGAACCGGGTACGCCTACCGGAGACGGTGATGGAGTTGTCCAGCGACTGCATCACCAGCACGATGATCGTCTTCTCCGACCAGCGCCGGACGGACAGCCAACGGAGCTGCCGCGGGTTGCCGAGCATCTCCTTGAGCCAGGTGACCCATCGCGGGTGGCGCTTCCCGCCGTCGGTCAGCGCCGTCTGCAGCAGCCCCATGGCGTTGCTGCCCTTGCCGTAGCGCACCGGTTCGACATGGGTGTGCTCGTCGGGATGGAAGGACGACGTGATCGCGATGCCCCTGCTGTAGTCGACATCGGTGCTCGGGGCGCGGGCCCCCATGATGGCCTCGGAGTTGGTCCGGGTCAGTGTGCCCAGCTTCGCCGAGATGCCTGGCAGGGAACCGCTGTCCCGCATGCGGTGCAGCAGCTTCTGGGTGTTGTAGGTTCCGGCCGCGAAGACGACCTGCTCCGCCGTGAAGCTGCGGCGGTCCCGCGGCCGCTTACCGGAACGCCCGGTGGCCACGGTCTCCACCACGTACCCCTCGTCGCGGCGCGGGCGCACCTCGGTGACGGTGGTCAGCGGGTGAACCTGCGCCCCGCTCTGCTCTGCCAGGTACAGGTAGTTCTTGTCCAGCGTGTTCTTCGCGTTGTGCCGGCATCCGGTCATGCATGAGCCGCAGGAGACGCAGCTCGACCGCTGCGGCCCGGCCCCGCCGAAGAACGGGTCGGCGACCTCGGTCCCCGGCGGCGTTCCCGGCCCGCCGAAGTACACGCCTACCGGCGTGTGATGGAACGTCTCACCTGCCCCCATGTCCTCGGCGACCTCGCCGACGACCCGGTCCGCGTCGGTGTGCAGCGGGTTCTCCACGACGCCCAGCATGCGCTCGGCCTGGTCGAAGAATGGGGCGAGCTCGTCGCGCCAGTCGGTGATATGCCGCCACTGCGGATCCTCGTAGAACGGCGCCAGCGGCTTGTACAGCGTGTTCGCGTAGACCAGCGACCCTCCGCCGACGCCGGCGGCTGCCATGATCACCGCGTCCTGCAACAGATGGATCCGTTGCAGCCCGTAACAGCCGAGCCGCGGTGCCCACAGGAAGCGGCGCAGGTTCCACGAGGTCTTCGGGTAGGTGGTCTCGTCGAAGCGCCTGCCGGCTTCCAGCACGCCGACCCGGTAGCCCTTCTCGGTTAGCCGAAGCGCGCTGACCGAGCCGCCGAAGCCGGAACCGATGATCAGCACGTCGTAGTCGTAGCCGTTGTCGCTCATGCTCCCGCCGATCACGTCGTCGTCGATGGAGGTCACGGTAGGCGCCGGGTAGCGGCTGGTCACAGGTGCGAACGCGCCAGAGAGTTACTATGTCCGGCCAGGAGATGGTTCCCGCGAGCGGGGAGTGACCAATGGTGCGGTGGGATGTGCGGCGACCGGCCGCGAGCGCGCTGCTGCTCACCAAGCTCGGCGCAGAGAGCGGTGTAGCCACGCGGACCTGCCTGCGCGGCAGCGGCGTCACCGCCGAGCAGCTGGAGGATCCGTCGACCGAGCTGACCGCGGCGCAGGAACTGACCATTACCCGTAACCTGCTGGACGCGCTCGGGCACCCGGAGGGGCTGGGGTTGCGCGCGGGCGCGCGCTATCACCTCACCACCCACGGCATCTGGGGGTTCGCGCTGATCAGTAGCCCGACGTTGCGCAGCGCCATCGATGTGGGCCTGCGTTTCCTCGACCTGACCTACTCGTACTGCCGGATCGAGGTGCGCGAAGGGGAGCGGGGATTGCTGCTGGTGCTCGCCGCGCCGGATGTCCCCGTCGACCTGCGACGGTTCGCGGTGGAGCGGGACGTGGCCGCCATCCGGACGCTGCAGTCCGACCTGCTGGCCGAGCCGGTGGCGCTGCACGGCGTACGGTTCGCCTTCCCGCCGCCGTCGGGTTCGGTCGACCGTTACGCGGAACTGTGCGGCGTACGCCCCGAGTTCGGCTGCGCGGAGAACGTCGTCGAGATCGACCCTGTTCTGCTGGACGCGCCGTTACCGCAGGCCGACGAGCACAGCGCCGCGCTGATGCGGCAGCAGTGCCGCGAGCTTCTCGAGCGCAGGCAGCAACGGGCGGGCCTGGCCGGACAGGTCCGTGAGCACGTGCTCGCACGGATGAGTAGCCCGCCGGGTCGTGCCGAGATGGCCGCTGCGCTGCACATCAGCGAGCGGACGCTACACCGGCGACTCGCAGAGGAAGGCACGTCCTATCGGGATGTGCTGAACGACGCTCGCGCGGAACTGGCAGAGGACCTGCTGTCGACGGCGGGACTTCCGGTGGCCGAGGTCGCAAGGCGGTTGGGCTATGTGGAGGTGACCAGCTTCTCGCAGGCCTTCCGGCGATGGAAGGGCGTCGGGCCACGTACCTTCCGGGGAGGTATCGCGCCCCGGAAGGCGCCGTGAGCGGCGCGAATACAATTTCCGATTCGACATAGTGCGTAATGGGCAACGGTTGCGTATTCATCACCGTACGATTGTGCTTCGCGAGTCGAGGGATCATTTCGCGGTGAGAACGGTCACCGGCGTGGTTGTGGCGATTTCCCCGTTCGGCACGGCGGGCGAGCAATCTGCCGATACCGGCGGAACAAGGTGACCAGGATCACGGTGACAAATTACTCGGCGCGGTCCCCTGCCCGGGAAAACTCCAGTTGAGTGGGGCCGGACAGCGCGGTCGCGGCGCCGGCGCCGGGCTACGCGTCGAGTGATGTGCGCGGCCAACCGGACCGGAATTGGCTCGTTCAGAGTAGTTTCACCTGACCGCGAGAGTTACTATTTTCTCCACGTGGGTCCCGTCCACTCATCTCGACAGCGCGGTCGTGGGTGAGCTTGCGATAGGCTCCCTGGAGCGTTTGGTGAACTGCCGTGATCGACGTCGACAGGATATTATTGTCGACAGGAGGGAAACCCAAGTACGACATGAACACCATCGCACTCGAACTCGTGCCGCCTGACCTCGACGGCGGTGTGGACAAGGCTGTCGAGGAAGCTCGCAAGGTGGCGGAGAACGCCCGCGCCACCGGGATGACCGAGCGCATCAAGCACCTGATGATCCCGGGCATCATCGCCGAGGACGACGACCGCCCGGTCGAGATCAGGCCGAAGATGGACACGCTCGACTTCTGGAACACGGTGCGGCCGGAGATCGGCGATGTGCAAGGCCTGTGCACTCAGGTAACCGCCTTCCACGACAAGCCCCAGCTCACCGACCGTCTACAGGATCTGGTCGACGCCGGTATGGACGGCATCACCTTCGTCGGTGTGCCCCGCACACTCGCCGATGGCCAGGGTCCGGGGGTTGCCCCGACGGACGCGTTGAGCGAGTTCCAGGACATCGTCGACAACCGTGGCGTGATCCTGATTCCGACCCGGGAAGGCGAGCAGGGGCGTTTCAACTTCAAGTGTGAGCGCGGCGCCACTTACGCGATGACGCAGCTGCTGTACTCGGACGCCATCGTCGACTTCCTCAGCGACTTCGCCAAGGAGACGCCGCATCGGCCCGAGATCCTGCTGTCCTTCGGCTTCGTGCCGTCCGTGGAGAGCCGGATGAAGCTGATCGACTGGCTCATCCAGGACCCGGGCAACAGTGCCGTCGAGCAGGAGCAGAAGCTCGTCGCGCAGATTGCCGAGCGCTCCTTCGAGGAGCGCAAGCAGTTCCTCGTGGACCTGTACAAGCGCATCATCGACGGGGTCTACGACCTCGGCTTCCCGCTCAGCGTGCATCTCGAGGCGCCGTACGGCTACTCCAAGCCGGCCTTCGAGACCTTCGCGGAGATGCTCGACTACTGGGAGCCGAGCCCGAACGGCTCCTGAGCCGCGAGCCGCTCCAGAACCAGAAGCTCTGGTCCGACCGCCAGCAGGATGTTCCGGCAGCCGCGACCTCCCCGCGGAGGCCCCGTCTGCCGGACGGCGGCCGGACCAACCGCTGTTGCTTGTCTGGCTCTGGTCCGACCGCCAGCAGGATGTTCCGGCAGCCGCGACCTCCCTGCGGAGGCCCCGTCTGCCGGACGGCGGCCGGACCAACCGCTGGTACACCGCGCCGGGTCGTCTGATTGGCTAGCGCGATGAATGCGTTGTCCGATCTCGTAGTCGCCGATTTCTCCCGCGTGCTCGCTGCCCCGTACGCGACGATGCTGCTCGCCGATATGGGCGCCGATGTGATCAAGGTCGAGCATCCGGAAAGAGGGGACGAGACTCGCGGCTGGGGGCCTCCGTTCGCCGGGCAGGAGGCCACCTACTTCCTCTCGGTCAACCGCAACAAACGCTCCCTCGGGCTCGACCTCGCGGACCCGGTGGACAACCGGCGCGCTCACGAGCTCGTGCGCAGGGCTGATGTGGTGGTGGAGAACTTCAGGCCCGGCACCATGGCCAAGTACGGGCTGGCCTACGAGCAGGTCAGCGAGATCAACTCGGGTGTGGTGTACTGCTCGATCACCGGCTTCGGTTCCGAGGAGGGGGCCGACCTGCCCGGCTACGACCTCCTCGTGCAGGCTGTCGGCGGGCTGATGAGCGTGACCGGGCAGGAGCCGGGGCAACCCGTGAAGACGGGCGTCGCTGTCGTGGATGTGCTCACCGGGCTGCACGCGATGACCGGGATCCTCGCCGCGCTCCGTCACCGCGACGCCACCGGCCAGGGGCAGCTCGTCGAGGCGAACCTGCTCACATCGTTGCTGTCCGGGCTGGTCAACCAGAGCGCCGGATACACCCTCGCGGGCGCGGTGCCCGGGGCCATGGGCAACCGGCGCCCGTCCGTCGCACCGTACGAGCTGTTCGCTACCGCGGATGTCCCGATGGTGCTGGCCGTCGGGAACGACCGGCAGTTCGCGACGCTGTGTGACGGCATCGGCGTGCCGGAGCTCGCCCGTGATCAGCGATTCACCACGAACTCCGACCGGGTCGCGCACGTCGAGGAGCTCGGGGAACTGTTGGCAAAGCGGCTGCGGGAACGCACCGCGAAGGAATGGTTCGACCTGCTGACCCCGCTGGGAGTGCCGTGCGGACCGGTGAACGACGTGGCGGGTGCCTTCGCGCTCGCGGACGATCTCGGTTTGCGCTCCCGCGCGTCGATCGGCCGTGCGGGTGACGCCGAGGACGACGCCGCCGAGTTCGTGGCCAACCCGCTCTCGCTGTCGGAGACCCCGCCCGTGTACCGGGCACGCCCACCCCATCTCGGCGAACACACCGCGGAGATCGTTGCCTGGCTCGACGGAGACGAGGGACGGTGACGACTCGCGACTGCGCGCGGTTGTCAGAAGGGTGGGTCGCCGGGTGGGTCGGTGCCGCTGGTTGTGCGGTCGGTGGGGGTGTCCGATGGGGTTGGTTCGGGTGGTGCGGTTGGTGGGTGTTGTTTCGTGGTGTAGCACCGTCCGGTGGGGGTGGTGATGGTGGTGGTGCCGGTGGTGGGGTTGTGGTGGAGGGTCCAGTGGGGGTGGTCTTTCATGCGGTGGTGCCGGCGGCATTTGGCTCCGCCGTTGGTGTGGGCAGTGGTGCCGTGTTCACCGCGTCCCCATCCGCGGAGGTGGTCGTAGTCGCTGTGCTGGGCGGGCCGGTGGCAGCCGGGTGTGGTGCATTCGGCATCGCGCACGGCCACCAGGTCGCGGATGGCGGTGGTGGGCCGGTAGCGCCTGCGCCCCACGTCCAACACGGCGCCGCTGGCGGGGTCGGTGAGGACTGTGCGCCATACGCTGTTCTCGCTGGCCAGGATGTGGCGGGCGATCGGGGCGGGGAGGGGCCCGTAGCCGGAGAGTTCGCAGCCCGTCTCCGTCATGCCCAGCGCGGTGTCGATGGGCATGTGCAGGAACACGGTCGCCGCCGCCTCCGGCACACTCACCCCGGGATCCTGCCCGAGCAGGAGGTTGGCGTGGATATCGGCCCGCAGCTGGTCCAACGTACGCGCATCGCCCCGGTGACGTTGCTTGCGCGCGAGCGCGTCGATGCGGGCATACGCCGAAGCCGCCACCTCGGC
>NZ_FZNW01000023.1:5000-50413 GCF_900188115.1 Haloechinothrix alba
GGCAGCCACTTGGCATAGAAGCCGCTCGCCCTGGCCGCGGCCTTGGCCTTGCTCTGCAGGTCCGACTCCGGGTCCGCGAGCTCGCCTGCCGCGCTGAGATGCGCGTCCACGGCCTCCCTCGCCACCAGCAGGTGCATGATCTCCGTCGACCCCTCGAAGATGCGGTTGATACGAAGATCACGGAACAGCTGCTCGACCGGTGCGGCCCGCTCGCCGCGTGCGGCGAGCGAGTCAGCGGTCTCGTATCCCCTGCCGCCGCGGATCTGTACCAGCTCGTCGGCGATCTGGCACGCCATCTCGCTGGCCCACAGCTTCGCGAGTGCCGCCTCGATACGGATGTCGTTGCGGTTCTCGTCACTCATCTGCGCGGAGAGGTCGAGCACGCTCTCCAGCGCGTAGGTGGTAGAGGCGATGAACGAGATCTTGCTGCCGACCGCGGAGTGCTCACCGACAGGCTTGCCCCACTGCACCCGCTCGGCCGACCACTCCCGCGCGATCTTGAGCGCCCACTTGCCGGCACCGGCGCACATCGCGGGTACGGACAGCCTGCCGGCGTTCAACGTACCCAGCGCGATCTTGAGACCGTCCCCCTCCTTACCGACCACGTTCTCCTTCGGTACCCGCACCTTGTTGAAGCGCGTCACACCGTTCTCGATCCCCCGCAGTCCCATGAAGGCGTTCCTGCGCTCGACGGTGATCCCCGGCGAATCGGCCTCCACGACGAACGCCGTCACCCCGCCTCGGCGCCCTTCGCTCTTGGGTACCCGTGCCATCACCACGAGCAGCTCGGCCACGACACCGTTCGTGGTCCAGAGCTTGACGCCGTCGAGCTCGTAGGCCTCGCCGTCCTCGGTCGGCACGGCAGACGCGGCGAGGCGAGCAGGGTCGGATCCCACATCCGGTTCGGTGAGCAGGAACGCCGAGACGGCACCCTTGGCGCAGCGGGGCAGGAAACGCTGCTTCTGCTCCTCGCTGCCTGCGAGCTTCAGGGGCTCGGGCACCCCGATCGACTGGTGCGCCGACAGCAGCACGCCAAGCGTCGAGTGCACCGAGCCCACCAGCATCAGCGCCTTGTTGTAGGCGACCTGGGACAGCCCGAGCCCCCCGTAGGATTCCGGGATCTTGATACCGAAACACCCGAGCTCGGCCAGCCCCTTGACGTACTCGTCCGGGATCCGGGACTCGCGCTCGATGAGCCCGCCGTCCAGCGTCCGGCAGTAGTCGCGTAGCTGCTGGAGGAACCGCTCGGACTTCGCGGTGGCGTCCGCGGTCGGCTGCGGGTACGGGTGAATCAGGTCGGTACGGAACTTCCCGAGAAACAGCTCCTTGGCGAACGACGGCTTCGTCCAGCCGCTCTCGCGCGCCTCCTCGGCGACCTCGCGTGCTTCCTGTTCGGTGACGTTCGCCTGCTGGACCACGGGTACCTCCTCGTCGACGGCTGGCAATAGTACTGGGTACGTGCGCGTGCCGCAGTACTGTGACGTACGTTACCCATCAGTAAGGTTACTGCAAAGCCCCCCGGCACCGACGATTCCTCGACGCTCGGCCGTGGGTCGACGAGCGAGGGCGAGCCGGGGGACCCCTCCGGTACATATCTGGTACCCGAGGAGTCCTTCGGCTCGCCCCGGACCGGCGGCTAGCGCACCTGGACACCCGCGAGGTTGCGCTTGCCCTTGCGTACCACCAGCCACCGGCCGTGCAGCGCGTCGGTGGAGCCCGGCTGCCACGTATCGTCGGTGACCTTGACGTTGTTCACATACGCCCCTCCGTCGGCGACGGTGCGGCGCGCGGCGCCCTTGCTCTGCACGAGGCCCGCCGCCAGGAGCAGTTCCACGATCGACGGCTCCTCGGCCAGCCGGACCTCCCCCGTCGGCACCTCGGCCATCACCGCGTCGAGCGTCCGCGCGTCGAGTTCGGCGAAGTCGCCCTTGCCGAACAGCGCGTTGCTGGCCGCGGTGACCTTACGGGTCTGTTCCGCCCCGTGCACGAGCGTCGTGAGCTCCTCGGCGAGCCTGCGCTGGGCGGCCCGTAGCTGCGGTTTGTCCGCCGTGAGCTGCTCGTACTCGGAGATTTCCTCGCGGGAGAGGAACGTGAGCATCTTGAGGTAGTCGATGACGTGCGAGTCGGGCGTGTTGACGAAGTACTGGTACCACGCGTACGGCGACGTCAGCTCCGGGTCGAGCCAGACGTTGCCACCGCCGGTGGACTTGCCGAGCTTCTGCCCCTCGGCATCGGTGACCAGCGGAGTCGTCAGCCCGTGCACGGCCGCGCCGTCGACCTTGCGGACGTACTCGACACCACCGACGATGTTTCCCCACTGGTCCGAGCCGCCGACCTGCAGCTTCGTGCCGTACCGCCGGTACAGCTGCAGGTAGTCGTAGGACTGCAGCAGCAGGTAGCTGAACTCCGTGTAGGACATCCCGTCCGAGGCCAGCCTCCTGCGCACGGTATCCCGCGCGAGCAGCACGTTCATCGAGAAGTGCTTGCCGACGTCGCGGAGGAAGTCCAGCGAGCCCAGGTCGCGGAACCAGTTGAGGTTGTTCTCCAGCACCGCGCCGGTCGGCGAGTCGTCGAAGGTCACGAGCTTCTCCAGCTGGACACCGATCGACGCCAGCCGCTCGGCCACGACGTCGGCGCTGACGAGGCTGCGCTCCCCTACCTCGCGCGGATCACCGATCTGGCCGGTCGCCCCGCCAGCGAGCAGCACGGGCCGGTGCCCGGCGCGTTGGAAGCGAGTGAGCGTGAGCAGCTGCACCAGGTGCCCCGCGTGCAGACTCTCGGCGGTCGGGTCGAAACCGGCGTACAGCGTGACGGGTCCGCTCGCGAGGTCGGCGTGCAGGGCCTGCCGATCGGTCGACTGCGTGATCAGACCACGCCAGGACAGCTCGTCAAGAATGTGCTCGCTCACGACACTCATCCTTCCAGCCTGCTCGTCGTCACCGAATCCGGGCCGTTCGCGCCGCGACGCCCGCCGGGGCGGTAACGCGAGACCGCCCGCGAGCTCGACAGCCAGGACCGCCACGGCACGTCCCCGGCTGCCGCGACTCCCACCCGGGGGCCGTGTTCGACCTCACCGGGCTCGGGCCGCTCGCCTGCACGCAACCGCACCGGCGAGTCCGCGGCAGTGAGATCGACACCGTTGTGTTCCCTGGTCAGCCCCAGCGCCGCGGTCAGGCGTGCCGGGCCACGCGCGAGGTCGCGTGCCGAACGCGCGGCCGGTCGACGTGCCGTGGCCAGGTCCTGCCCATCGGTGATCTCCGCCGCGCGCAGCAACACGGCCCCCGCCTGCCCGTCGCCGGCGCAGACCACGTTCGCGCAGAAGTGCAGACCGTAGACGAAGTAGACGTACAGGTGCCCGGCCGGTCCCCACATGACCGCGTTGCGCGCGGTCCTGCCCCGGTACGCGTGCGAGGCGGGGTCGTCCGTACCGCAGTAGGCCTCGACCTCGACGACGCGGGCCGCCACGGTCCCGTCCGCGCTCGTGGCCTCGAGCACGCTACCCAGCAGCACGGGGCACGCCGCTACGGGGTCGATGCCCAGATCGGCGCGCCCGAACCGGCGCCCACCGGCCGCCTGCCCGCCCCGGCTCACGAGTCACCGACCGCCCACGCGCGCGCCCCGGCCGACCGCCTGCGTACCCCGTCCAGCTGCTCGGCGACACGCGGCGGGGCGGTGCCGCCACGCGCGTCGCGGGAGGCGATCGACCCCGCCACCGTCAGCACCTCGCGGACCTCGGGCGTCAGCTGGGGATCGATCGCGCCGAGCTCCTCATCGGTGAGCTCGTCCAGCCCCGCCCCGTTGCGCTCCGCGACCCGCACGCATTCCCCGGAGATCTCGTGTGCCCTGCGGAACGCGACACCCTTGCGCACGAGCCACTCGGCGATGTCGGTCGCCAGGGTGAACCCGGCGGGTGCCAGCTCGGCCATCCGCTCGGTGTGGAAGGCCATCGTGTCGATCATGCCTGCGATCGCGGGCAGCAGCAGCTCCAGCTGCTCGACCGAGTCGAACAGCGGTTCCTTGTCCTCCTGCAGGTCCCGGTTGTAGGCCAGCGTCTGCGCCTTCAGCGTGGCGAGCAGGCCGCTGAGGTTGCCGATGAGCCTGCCGGCCTTGCCCCTGGTGAGCTCGGCGACGTCGGGGTTCTTCTTCTGCGGCATGATGGAGCTGCCGGTCGCCCACGCGTCGTCCAGCGTGACGTACCCGAACTCGGCCGTGTTCCAGATGATCACTTCCTCGGCGATACGCGACAGGTTCACCCCCAGCATCGCCACCGCGAAGGCGAACTCGGCGGCGAAGTCCCTGCTTGCGACACCGTCGATGGAGTTGTCGACGGCGCGCGCGAACCCGAGCTCGGTGGCCACGGCGTCCGGGTCGAGGTCGAGCGAGGAGCCTGCGAGCGCCCCGGAACCGTACGGGGACTCGTCCGTCCTGCGGTCCCAGTCGCGTAGCCGGTCCACGTCACGCAACAGTGCCTGCGCGTGTGCGAGAAGGTGATGTGCCAGCAGCACCGGCTGCGCGTGCTGGAGATGGGTACGGCCGGGCAGTACCGCGTCCGGGTGCCGTTCCGCCTGGGCGGTCAGGGCGTCGACGACAGCGAGGGTGCCCTGCGCGACGCCGCGTGCGGCGTCGCGCAGCCACATGCGCATCTGCGTGGCCACCTGGTCGTTGCGTGACCGGCCCGCGCGCAGCTTGCCGCCGAGGTCGGAGCCCGCACGCTCCAGCAGGCCACGTTCCAGCGCGGTGTGCACGTCCTCGTCGGCGACCGTCGGGGTGAACGTCCCGCTGACCACATCGGACTCGAGCTGGTCCAGCGCTGCGAGCAACCCCGTCAGCTCCCCCTCGGTCAGCAGCCCCGCCGAGCGCAGCACCCGCGCGTGCGCGCGCGAGCCCGCGATGTCGTGCCTGGCGAGCCGCCAGTCGAAATGCGTTGACGCGCTCAGCGCCGCCATCGCCTCAGCCGGGCCGCTCGCGAACCGGCCGCCCCACAGCTGGACCGGACCCACCTCGCCCGACTCCGTCGAACCGGACCCTGTCACCTGCTCACTCCCGTTCTCGCGGTCGATACCTGCGGCCACAGCGTGTGACCTGGCATCACGCCTGGTCCCGCCGCGCCGCGATCTTGCTGGGCAGACCCCACAGGTGCACGAAGCCCTTGGCCTGCGACTGGTCGAACGAGTCGCCCTCGTCGTAGGTAGCCAGGTTGAAGTCGTACAGCGACTGCGCGCTGCGACGCCCGTTCACCGTGGCCGAGCCGCCGTGCAGCACC
Source organism: Haloechinothrix alba (assembly GCF_900188115.1). GTDB lineage: Bacteria > Actinomycetota > Actinomycetes > Mycobacteriales > Pseudonocardiaceae > Haloechinothrix > Haloechinothrix alba. The sequence goes on from NZ_FZNW01000023.1 coordinate 10,264, forward strand.
ATGCGGATGTCGCCGGTCACGTGCTGCTGGGTGCTCGCGATGAAGTCGTCCAGCGCGTACTTCAACGGGGAGAACCACAGGCCGTCGTAGACGAGCTCACCCCAGCGCTGCTCGACCTGGCGCTTGAAGCGCGCGAGGTCGCGCTCCACCGTGACCGCCTCCAGCTCCTGGTGTGCGGTGATCAGCGCGATCGCACCAGGGGCCTCGTAGACCTCCCGGCTCTTGATCCCGACCAGCCGGTCCTCGACCATGTCGAGCCTGCCGACACCGTGCTCCCCGGCACGCTTGTTGAGCTGCTCGATCGCCTCGAGCACCGTCACCGGCGTGCCGTCGATCGCCACCGGAACGCCCCGCTCGAAGCTGATGACCACCTCGTCCGGCTTGCCGGCGTTCAGCGAGGGATCCGAGGTGTAGGAGTAGACGTCCTTGGTCGGCGCGTTCCAGAGGTCCTCGAGGAAGCCGGTCTCCACGGCGCGACCGAACACGTTCTGGTCGACCGAGAACGGCGAGGACTTGGTGACGTCGATCGGCAGGTCCCGCTGCTCGGCGTAGGCGATCGCCTTCTCCCGCGTCCAGGCGAAGTCCCGCACCGGAGCGATGACCTCCAGGTCCGGCGCGAGCGCGCCGATACCGACCTCGAACCGGACCTGGTCGTTGCCCTTGCCGGTGCAGCCGTGCGCCACGGTGCTCGCCCCGTGCTGCTTGGCGGCGTCCACAAGGTGTTTGACGATCAGCGGCCGCGACAGCGCGGACACCAGGGGGTAGCGATCCATGTAGAGCGCATTGGCCTGCACGGCGGGCAGGCAGTACTGCTCGGTGAACTCCTGGCGCACATCGGCGACGACCGCCTCGGCCGCCCCGCAGTCCAGCGCGCGCTTGCGGATCGTCTCCAGGTCCTCGCCGCCCTGGCCGACGTCCGCGGCCACCGCTATTACCTCGGCACCGGTCTCCTCGGCGATCCATCCGATCGCGACCGAGGTGTCGAGCCCACCCGAGTAGGCGAGCACCACACGCTTCGTCATCGACTGTCCTCCTCGCGTCTCGTTGCGCTGCGCGTGTCGTGGTTGTCTCACGCGCGCTTCGCTGATTCCGCATCAGCGTCGTTCGTGTCCTGCCCGGAGCCCGCATCGGCGTCGTCCGAGCCTGTCGCGGTCCTCGCGAGCGCCCTGAAGCGTTCGGCCAGGTCAGCTCCCCGTAGCGGCTCCCGCGCGATCACCATGACCGTGTCGTCCCCGGCGATCGTCCCGACGACCTCGTACAACGCTGCCCTATCGATCGCGCTGGCCAGGAACTGGGCCGCCCCCGGCGGCGTACGCAGCACCACGAGGTTCGCGGACCCCTCCGCCGAGACGAGCAGCTCGCTGAGCAGCCGGGACAGCCGGGTCGTCCCGCCTTGCACGCCCTTGACCGGGCTCCCGTCCTCGGGAATGACGTAGACCGGGGCGCCACCGTCGGCGCCGCGTAGCTTCACGGCCCCGAGCTCGTCCAGGTCCCTGGACAGCGTAGCCTGCGTGACCTCGATGCCCTCCGCGACGAGCATCCGAGCGAGCTCGGACTGGCTGCGGATTCCCATGCTGGACACGAGCTCGGCGATGCGCGCCTGGCGCGCGGCACGGGTGATCGCATGCCCGGTGGCCGGGCCCGCCCGGTGATCGGCCTCACTCATCCCATGCAGCCTCCTACCTTCCGAGCAACCACACGAGCAGCGCCTTCTGCGCGTGGAGACGGTTCTCCGCCTCGTCCCACACGGCGCTGGCCGGCCCGTCGATGACCTCGTCGGTGATCTCCCACCCGCGATGGGCAGGCAGGTCGTGCAGCACGATCGTGTCGTCCTTGCCGGTCCTGCCCAGCAGCTGCGTACTCACCTGGAAGGGCCGGAACGGTCCCACCCTGTCCTTGCCGTCGGTCTCCTGTCCCATGGACGTCCACGAGTCGGTGGCGAGTACATCGGCGCCGTCCACCGCCTCGACCGGGTCGCTGAACACACCGACCGAGCCGCCGGTCTCCGCGGCGCGCCGCCGTACCAGGTCGAGCACCCACGGCATCGGATGGAACCCCTCCGGCGCGGCGATCCGCACGTGCAGGCCCGCGGTCACCCCGCCGAGCAACAGCGAGTGGGCCATGTTGTTCGCACCGTCGCCGAGGTAGGTCAGTGTCAGCCCGGCCAGGGTGCCCTTGCGTTGCCGGATCGTCTGCAGGTCGGCGAGCACCTGGCAGGGGTGGAACTCGTCGGTGAGCGCGTTGATCACGGGCACCCGCGAGACGCCTGCGAAGGAGTCCATGCGCGCCTGCGCGAACGTCCGCCACACCACGGCGTCGGCGTAGCCGGACAGCACGCGCGCGGTGTCCTCGAGCGTCTCTTCGCGACCGAGCTGCATCGCGCGCCCGTCCACCACCATGGCATGACCGCCCAGCTGGGCGACGCCTGCCTCGAACGAGAATCGGGTGCGCGTGGAGTTCTTCTCGAAGATCACCGCTACCAGGCGGGGCCCGGAGAGCGCGTCGCTGCCGAGCGGGTCGGCCTTCAACTGGTCGGCCAGGTCGAGAACGGCGTTCTGCTCGGCGGGATCCAGGTCGTCATCCCGGAGAAAGTGTCGTGGCATCACACGTCCTTCGAAGCGTCGTCGAGAATCTGCGGCAGGTCGGACACGAACCGGTGCGCGTCCTCGGCGGCCAGCACCAGCGGCGGCGCCAGCCGCAGCGTGTCCGGTGTGACCGGGTTGACCAGGTAGCCTGCCCGCCGCGCCGCACCGGCGACCGCGGCGGAGGGCTGCTCGCGCAGCGCGACGCCGAGCAGCAGCCCCGCACCGCGCACCCCTGCGATCGACGGGTGCCGCAACGCCTCGACGCTCGCGGCGATGTCCTTGCCCACGGTGCGGGCGTGCTCGGCGAGCGACTCGGACTCGATGGTGCGCAGCACGGCAAGGCCCGCGGCACAGCACACCGGGTTCCCGCCGAACGTCACGCCGTGCTGGCCCGGCTGCAGCAGGTCGGCCGCACCGCCGACGCCGATCACCGCACCCAGCGGAAGCCCCCCGCCAAGGCCCTTGGCGAGGGTGACTACGTCGGGCACGATCCCCGCCTGCTGGAACGCGAACCAGCTCCCTGTCCGGCCGATGCCGGTCTGGACCTCGTCGAGCACCAGCAGCGCACCGTGCTGTTCGGTAATCTCCCGCGCGGCCCGCAGGTACCCGTCGGGGGCAGGGATCACGCCGGCCTCGCCCTGGATGGGCTCGACGAAGACCGCGGCGGTGTCACTGTCGACGGCCGCGCGCAGCGCGTCGATATCGCCGAACGGCACGTGGCCGATGCCGGGAACGAGCGGTGCGAAGGGTTCCTGCTTGGCGGGCTGCCCGGTCAGGGTCAGGGCGCCCATGGTGCGGCCGTGGAACCCGGACTCGCAGGCGACGACGGAGCCGCGCCCGGTCAGCCTGCTGATCTTCAACGCGACCTCGTTGGCTTCGGAGCCGGAGTTGACGAGGAGCACCTTGCCGTCGCCCGCCAAGCCCGCCACCTCGAGCAACGTCTCGGACAGCTCAAGCGCCACCGGGTTGGCGACCAGGTTCGAGGTGTGCCCGAGCGTGGCGATCTGGCGGCTCACCGCGTCGACGACCGCGGGGTGCGCGTGCCCGAGGGCGTTCACCGCGATACCGGCCAGCAGGTCGAGGTAGGCGTTGCCATCGGCGTCCCACACCCGGGTGCCCTCCCCGCGCACCACCTCGATCGGTGGGGTGCCGTAGTTGTTCACCAACGCCGACTCCCACCGGAGCCGGGCCTGCTCGTTGGTCATCACGCACCCTCCCCGGGCTCCTCGGCCAGCACCATCGTCCCGATCCCGCTCGAGGTGAACACCTCCAGCAACACCGAGTGCGCCAACCTGCCGTCGATCACGTGCGCTCGCGGCACCCCACCCCGGACGGCGCGGACGCAGGCCTCCATCTTCGGGATCATGCCGCTGTCCAGGCCAGGGAGCATGTCCTCGAGCCGGTCCACGCCCACCTGGTCGACGAGTGAGGCGCGGTCCGGCCAGTCGGCGTACAGACCCTCCACATCGGTCAGGACAACCAGCTTCTCCGCCTGCAACGCGGCGGCGAGTGCCCCCGCGGCTGTGTCGGCGTTGACGTTGTGCACGACGCCGTCCGCGTCGGGGGCGACCGTCGAGACAACGGGTATCCGGCCGGCGTTCATGATGTCCAGCACCGCGTCCGGGTCGACGTCCGAGACCTCGCCGACCAGTCCGATGTCGACGGACTCACCATCCACGGTGGCGTGCTTGCGGGAGGCGGTGAACAGCCTCGCGTCCTCGCCGGAGATACCGACGGCATAGGGACCGTAGGCGTTGATCAGGCCGACGAGCTCCCGGCTGACCTGCCCGGTCAGCACCATACGGACGACGTCCATCGTCTCCGGCGTGGTCACACGCAGCCCGCCGCGGAACTCCCCCTCCATGCCGAGCCTGGTCAGCATCGAGGTGATCTGCGGACCACCGCCGTGCACGACGACCGGTTTGAGCCCCGCGAGCCGCAGGAAGACCATGTCCTGCGCGAACGCCTCTTTGAGGGTGTCGTCGACCATGGCGTTGCCGCCGTACTTCAACACCACGCAGGCGCCGTGGAACCGCTGCAGCCACGGCAGTGCCTCGATCAGCACGCCCGCCTTCTCCGCCGCGGTGGCCAGACGCTCGTCCGCGGAGATCTTCCGCTCGGTAGAACTCATGAGGAGTACGCGCTGTTCTCTTCGACGTAGCCGTGGGACAGGTCGGTGCTGTAGATGGTCGCCTGGTCGGTACCGGCACCGAGATCGATCGTGATCTCGATCCGCGCTCCGGACAGGTCGGCCTCCGAGCGGTCCCGGCTCGCGAGCCCGTCCCGCATCAACTCGACGCCGTTCACGGTGATGCCGAGCCGGTCCGGGTCGGCGGCGAACTGGCTGCGGCCTACCGCCATCGCGATACGGCCCCAGTTGGGGTCCGAGCCGAACAGGGCCGTCTTGACCAGGTTGTCCTCGGCCACCGTCCGGCCGACCTGGATCGCGTCCGTCTCGCTCGGCGCTCCCCGAACGGTAATGTCGACCAGCTTCGTCGCACCCTCCGAGTCGGCCTGCAGCTGCCGTACGAGGCTCAGCGATACGTCCGAGAGCAGGTTGGTGAATTCCTCGACGGACGGCACGATCCCGCTCGCTCCGGAGGACAGCAGGAGCACCGTGTCGTTGGTGGACGTGCCCCCGTCGACGTCCAGGCGGTCGAACGTGACGCGACACGCCGCACGCAGCACGGTGTCGAGGGCCTCTCCGCCGAGGACGGCGTCGGTCGTGATCACCGAAAGCATGGTCGCCATGTCGGGCGCGAGCATGCCGGCACCCTTGGCGAATCCACCGATGGACCACCCGTCGGCGTGCGTCACGGCCGCCTGCTTGGGCCTGCTGTCGGTGGTCAGCACGGCGGTGGCCGCGTCGATCGCCGCGGAGGAGCTCGCCGACAGCGACGCGGCGCACGCATCGATTCCCGGCAGCACAGCCTGCATCGGTAGGCGCTCGCCGATCAGCCCCGTGGAACACACCGCGACATCGATCGCTCCGGTCCCGAGCACCTCGGCGACCTTCTCGGCCGTGGCGTGCGTGTCCTGGAAGCCGGGTGGACCCGTGGCGGCGTTCGCGCTCCCGGAGTTGAGTACCACCGCGCGCAGCCTGCGCTCGGTAAGCACCTGCCTCGACCACAGCACGGGGGCGGCCTTGAGCACGTTGCGGGTGAACACACCGGCCGCGTCGGCGTTGGGGCCGTCGTTGACGACCAGCGCCAGGTCCGGTTTGCCGCCACCCTTGATCCCGGCGGGAACCCCGGCTGCGCGGAACCCACGCGCGACGGTCACGCCTCCGGAATCATCGACTCCGTCCACGCTCACCGGCGTGAGGCCGCCCATCGTTCCTCCTCCCGCGTTCACGGCGCGACCCCCGCGACAGGCAGGCCGACCGTCTCCTCCAGGCCGAGTGCGAGGTTCATGCACTGCACCGCCCCGCCTGCCGTGCCCTTCGTGAGGTTGTCGATCGCGCCGATCACCACGAGCGCCCGCGCATCGGGGTCCACTGTGACCTGCAACTGGACATGGTTGGAGCCGAGCGTGGCCGCCGTGGCGGGCCAGGATCCCTCCGGAAGCACCCGCACGAACGGCTCGTCCTTGTACGCATCCTCGTACACCGACCGCGCCGTCGCCGCGTCCACCTCACCCCGGAGGGGGGCTGTCGCTGTGGTCAGGATGCCGCGCGGCATCGGCGCCAGTACCGGGGTGAACGAGACGCCGACGGCATCTCCGGCCGCCGCGCCGAGGTTCTGCACGAACTCGGGTGTGTGCCTGTGCGCACCTCCCACGCCGTACGCGCTCGTCGAACCCATCACCTCGGAGCCGAGCAGGTGTGGCTTCAGGCTCTTACCGGCCCCTGACGTCCCGGTGATCGAGGTGACCGTGACGTGGCGCTCGACGAGACCGGCGCGCAGCGCGGGGGCCAGCGCCAGCGAGCCCCCTGTGGGGTAGCAGCCGGGCACCGCCACCCGACCGGCGCCGCGGAGCCGGTCTCGCTGCCTGATGTCCCCGGCGAGCGGGAGCTCGGGCAGGCCGTAGGGCCACGCGCCCGGGTGGGTCCCGCCGTACCACCGCTGCCACGCGGCCGGGTCGGTCAGCCGGTGATCGGCCCCCATGTCGATCACCACGGTGCCCTCGCCGAGACTGCCTGCCAGCTCGGCGGAGTGCCCGTGCGGCAGTGCAAGGAAGACCACGTCGTGGCCGGCCAGCACGTCGGCGCGCGTCTCCCCGAGGCTCCGGTCGGCGAGCGGAACCAGATGCGGATGGTGCTCACCGAGAAGGGACCCTGCGTTCCCGCCTGCCGTGAGCGCACCGATCCGCACGTCCGGATGAGTCAGCAGCAGGCGCAGGAGCTCACCTCCCGCGTACCCACTGGCCCCGGCCACAGCCACATCGATCGCCATGCGAATGATTATGCATCACCCTGCAACATCACTCAACTTGGGGGTGGGGGCCGAATGTCACGTTCGGCTCCTTAGAAGGAACCAAGGTCACCTTGGGCTCCCCTCGTTCCGGGGATCCGCACCCGCACGACCGGGGAGTCGCGGAAAATTTCCTGGACGAGCGTGCCATGCTGATGCCATGGGTACCAGCCTTGCCGAGATAGATGTGCGGCACACCGCTGCCGACAGCCCCGAGGCCGCCGAGCTGTTGCGCGAGTACGTCACCGAGCTGGTGCGGCGACTCCAGGGCAGCGAGCCCAGCAGCGCGGAGGTCGACGCGGCACAGGCGGAACAGCCGAACGACGACCTCACCCCGCCCGACGGCGCGTTCCTGCTGGCGTACACCGCCGGACGGGCAGCGGGCTGCGCCGGCGTCCGTCGCCTGGACACGCACACGTGGGAGCTCAAGCGCATGTTCGTCCGCCCGTCGAGCCGCGGGCTCGGTGTCGGCCGCCGCCTGCTCGAGGTCGCCGAGGAGCACGCCCGTGAGTCCGGCGCCGAGACCATGGTTCTGGATACGCGCAGCGACCTGATCGAGGCTCGCACGCTGTACGCCGCGCACGGCTACGTCGAGGTCAGCGACTACAACGGCTCTGTCTACGCCGACCACTGGTTCGCCAAACTCCTCACCTGACGTCACCCACCACCGGGATCAACTCCCCGGGCCGGCACGCCGCACGAGCCCGCGCCCGGGCCGCGCCGTCGCCGGAGTGGGGAGCCCGATGTCACGTTCGGCTCCATAGAAGAACCCAATGTCACCTTGGGCTCCCTCCCCGCACCGGAACCGCTCACCGCCGGTCGACGTACACGTCCGGCGCGGGGCATCGCGCGGCGTGCTCGTAGGCTGCCCGCAGCTCCGCGATCACCGCACCTGGTTCGCTGCGCAACCGCGCTGGAAGGGTGTGCAGTACGACGATCCCGGCGCCGGTCATGGCGGCATGGCGTTCCAGCGTTCGCGCGTAGTCCGCCGGGCTGAGGTGCCACTGGTACGAGTCGATCTCCCACGCCAGGCCGACGTCGCCGAACCACGCGTCGGGCACGAGCGGCGTGCCACGGCCGGGCAGCCGCACGCGCACGTTCCACTCCGGCTGCGGCAGGTGGGCCCTCGCGACCAGCCGAACGGCATCCGCCTCGGGAACGGAACGCGCACCGCGTGTGATGGCTCGCAGGACGGCACGCGGCAGCGCCGACCCCCGGTCGGATCCCGCTTCGAGCTCGGTGGACAGTCGCCGGGGCGTGGTCAGTCCACGCTGTACCGACTCGGCGAGCACGGCCTCGACGGCATCCTTGCCCGACATGCGGCGTGCCGCATCGAGAACCGCCCGAGTCACCTCGGCTGTAGGGACACCGTCCCGGTATACGACGCGGGGCATCCGCGTCGTTCGCTCGACGAGGACATACCCGCAGGAGTTGGGTTGGGCACCGTGCGGGACGAGCAAGTGCACCTGGTCGGTCTCCGGAGCATGCCGGAGACCGTGCAACCGGGATGCGCTCGCGCCGCTGACGATGGCCTCCGCTCCCCCGTAGCGCAGTGCCGCGCACAGGCGCTGCCGCCGGGTCGGGGCTCCGTTACGGAGCATGATGACCCCGGGCAGCACCCGGCTCCACGGACCGCCGGCTCGCGTGCGCGCCCAGATCATCTTTTGCGTGACGCCGAGCGTATGCAGCTCGTGCCGCGTGAGAATGTCGTGCTCCGCGGCTGAGGCTACGGCGTCCCAGTCGACAGCTGATCGGCGAGGCATGCCTGCACGATGCCGACGCTGTGCCAGGCCGCACCAGCACATCCTGTGTCTCCTGTGGAGCACCGGCACGATGTGGACAACCCGGATGGGAGCCGAAGGTGACCTTGGTTCCTTCTAGGGAGCCAAACGTGACATTCGGCTCTCACCCCACGGGGGTGCGGGGGTTACTGGCGCAGGGTGGCGCCGCACTGTTCGGCCGTCGCGGCGATGGCGGCATCGCGGGCCTCGGTGGCCTCCTCTGCCGTCAGTGTGCGGTCCGGTGCGCGGAACCGCAGGCTGTAGGCCAGCGACCGGTTACCCGCACCCACCTGCTCGCCGGTGTAGACATCGAACAGTGCCACGTCCTCGAGCAGCTCACCGCCCCCGCTGCGCAGCGCAGCAGCCACGTCCGCGGACGGGACCTCCGCGTCGACCACCAGTGCCACGTCCATCAGCACCGGCGGGTACGGCGAGAGCTCCGGCGCGGGCCGCCTGCGCCGCATCGGCACCGCATCGAGGTCCAGCTCCATGGCTACCGTGCGCCTGGGCAAGCCCATGGCCTCGAGAACCTTCGGGTGCAACTCACCAGCATGCCCCACGCAGGTGCCCTCGACACGCAGCTCGGCACAGCGACCCGGATGCCACGGCATCATCTCGGCCGAACGCACATCCAGCTCGGCCCCGGCGGCCGCCGCTACGGTACGCGCCGCCTCGACGGCGTCGCTCCAGGTCGCGGGCTCGCCGCGTCCCCACCATCCGGTACGCATGCGCTGACCGGTGAGTACCACGGCCACGTGCAGTGGCTGATCCGGGACGGCCTGTTCCAGGGCATCGACCTCGGCATCGCTGGGGCGCTGGCGCACACCGGGATCCGGCGCGGACGGCTCCCCGGGTGTCGGCGCGACGATCTGACCGATGTGGAACAGCGAGAGGTCCCGGAAACCCCGCGAGATGTTGCGGTGCACGGTCTCCAGCAGTCCCGGCAGCAACGTCGTCGCGAGCTGGTCCTTCTCCGCCTCCAGAGGGTTGAGTACCCGCACCGCGTCTCGCCGCGGATCGTCGGCTGCCAGGCCGAAGTCGTCCCACACCGAGGCCGCCGTGAACGGGAACGGCAACACCTCGACGTAGCCGGACTCGGCCAGTGCCCGCGATACGGCCCTACGCCTGCGCTGAACCTCGGTCAGACCGGTACCCGCCGACGCCGCGGGCAACTCGGACGGGATGCTGTCGTAGCCTTCCAGCCGGAGGACTTCCTCGACCAGGTCGGCAGGCTGGTTCAGATCCGCACGCCAGCTGGGCGGCTCCGCGGTGACCTCGGCGGTCCCATCGTCGCCGGTACCGATGCTGACCTTGCATCCGATCTGGGTCAGGCGCCGGGCGGTCACACCCCGCGCGTAGCGCACACCGGCCGTGCGATCGGGCAGATCGATCGGCATGGTGACCGCTTGGCCGGGGATGGCCTCACCCTCGTCGGTACGCCCTCGCTCGATCGTGCCGCCACCGTACTGCTGCAGCAACGTAGCGGCCAGCTCGACGGCCACGGGAGGAAGGGCCGGGTCGGTGAAACGCTCGAACCGTTTCGCCGCCTCGGAGAACAGCCGGTGCCGCCGCGCTGTCCTGCTGATCGACGCCGGGTCCCAGTGCGCGCCTTCGAGCAGCACGTCGGTGCTGCTGTCACTGATCTCGGTGCTGGCTCCGCCCATGGTGCCCGCAAGGGACACCACACCCGTGTCGTCGGCGATGACCATGTCGTCCGGGTCGAGCTCGCGCTCCACCTCGTCCAGCGTGGTGAGGGTCTCGCCGTGCTTGGCACGGCGCACGACCAGACCGCCGCTGACGCTGGCCGTGTCGAAGGCGTGCAGCGGCTGGCCGAGCTCGAGCATCACGTAGTTGGTGACGTCGACCGCCAGCGAGATCGGCCGCATGCCTGCCAGCATCAACCTGCGCCGCAGCCACCACGGCGACACCGCACGGGTGTCCACACCGCTCAGTCGCCGGAGCACGAAGCGGCTACAACCGTCGCGATCCTCGATGCGCACCGGCCAGGCGTCCTCGCTGACCTGTTCCAGCTCGCGCACACCCGGGTCGCCGAAGGGAGCCCCGTAGGCGCAGGCGAGCTCGCGCGCCAGCCCGCGGATCGACATCGCATGCCCCATGTCGGGCGTCGGCTCCACGTCCAGTACCGCGTCGTCCAACCCGAGGGTCGTCCGCGCGTCGTCGCCCGGCAGGGCACTGCCCGGGTCGAGAACCAGGATGCCGGAGTGGTCGTCACCGAGGCCGAGCTCGCGGGCCGAGCACATCATGCCTTCACTGACGTGACCGTACGTCTTGCGCTCGCTGATCGTGAACTCGCCCGGCAGCACCGTGCCGGGCAGCGCGACGGCGACGAGGGCGCCCTCGGCGAAGTTGGTAGCGCCGGCCACGATCCCCCGCGTTCGCTGCTCCTCGTCGTAGCTGCGTTCGGTGACGGCGAAACCGAGACTCGTGTTGGTCTCGGGCTCGGACCCACCGGTATCGACCTTGCAGTACCGGATCGGCTTGGCGAACTCGGTCAGCTCGGTGATCTCGGTGACCCTGCCGACCACCAACTCGCCACGCACGGCATCGAGCGAGTGCACGTCCTCGACCTCGATTCCGACCCCCAGCAAGGCATCGGTCAGTTCCTGCGCACCGATGCCCTCACTCAGCTCGAGATGCTCGGTCAGCCAGCTGACGGGAACTCGCACTCACGCCTCCGTTCCGAAAGGCAGGGTGAACCTGATGTCACCTTCGACCATGTCGCGCATATCCGGGATGCCGTTGCGGAACTGCAGGGTGCGCTCCAACCCCATACCGAACGCGAACCCGGAGTACACGCCGGTGTCGACCCCGCACGCGCGGAGCACGTGGGGATTGACCATGCCGCAACCACCCCACTCGACCCAGCCAGGGCCGCCCTTGCGTTCCTCGAACCAGACGTCGACCTCCGCGGACGGCTCGGTGAACGGGAAGAAGTGCGGCCGCAGCCTGGTCACCGCGCTCTCCCCGAACATCGCGCGCGCGAACGCGTCCAGCGTCCCCTTCAGGTGGGCCATCGTGATGCCCTTGTCCACCGCCAGCCCTTCGACCTGGTGGAACACGGGCGTGTGGGTGGCGTCGAGCTCGTCGGTCCGGTAGGTCCGACCTGGACAGACCACATACACCGGCGGCGCGGTATGCAGCAGTGTGCGCGCCTGCACCGGCGAGGTATGGGTTCGCAACACCAGCCCGGAGTCCTCCGGGGCGATGTAGAAGGTGTCCTGCATCAGGCGGGCCGGGTGGTCCTTGCCGAAGTTCAACGCATCGAAGTTGAACCACTCGGCTTCCAGCTCCGGGCCCTCGGCGACCTCGTACCCCATCCCGACGAACACGTCACCGATGCGCTCGGCCAGGGTCGTCATCGGGTGGCGCGCGCCGCGCGGCACCCGGTCCCACGGCAACGTGACGTCCACGGCCTCCTCACGCAGCACGCGACGGTCGCGCTCCTCCGCAAGCACCGCGTGGCGCTCGTCGTAGGCGCTCTGTATGGCGGCTCGCGCGGCGTTGACCCGCTTGCCGGCCTCGGCCTTCTGCTCGGAGGGCAGTGACCCGATCATGCGGCGGGCGCGCAGCACGGGCGCCTGCTCGCCGAGATGAGCCGGTTTGACCGACGCCAGCTCATCCAGATCCGAAGCCCCCGTGAACGCTGCCTCGGCCTCGGCCACCGCAGCGTTGAGGCTCTCCTCGGCAAGCACCGAATCCGGCTCGCTGCCCTGCGTCTCGTCTGCTCCTGGCATAGCCCTCGACTCACAACTCCTCGATACTGCCGCGCAACTACCCCAGATCGTGCCGTACGGCACGCCCGCTAGTCGGACCGGCCCTCCTGTCGGCGCGCCATCGCACTGGAGTACAGGCAAACGGTCGCCGCGCTCGCCAGGTTCAGGCTCTCCGCCCCGCCGTAGATCGGCACACGCACCGCCTCGTCCGCAGCCGCCACGGTGTGCCCGTCGAGGCCGTGCGCCTCGCTGCCGAACAGCCACGCCGTCGGGCGCCCCAGCCGGGCGCTCCGCTGGTAGCCGACCAGGTCCTGCTGCGCCTTGCCATCCGCAGCCACCGTCGTCAGGCCTGCCGTCCGGCATGCAGCCAGCACGTCCTCGAGTCGCTCGGCCCGGGCGATCGGCACGTGGAACACGCTACCCGCCGAGGCCCGCACGCTCTTGCCGTTGTGCACATCGACGGAGTCACCGAGGAAGACCACCGCGTCGGCTCCCGCCGCGTCAGCGGTGCGGACGACGGTGCCGGCGTTGCCGGGGTCGGTCACCCCGACCAGGACGGCGACGAGGTGCGCCTGCCCGGCCAGCGCGGCAGGCAACGGCACGTCCACCGAGTCGCACACGGCCACGAGCCCCTGCGGGGTGACTGTCTCGGACAGCAGCTCGCCTGCCCGTTCGGTGACCATCGACACCGTGACGCCACCGTCGCGGGCGCGCCGGAGCAGTGTGCCGTTCCGCTGTGCGGCTGCCGGGGCGACGAAGAGCTCGTGAACCCGGTGCGCCGAGGCCAGTGCCTCGCCCACAGCCTGGGCGCCCTCTGCCAGAAAGCGGCCGGCTTTGCTCCGGCCGGACCGCGTGGTCAGGCGCCGGGCAGCAGCAACCCGAGGCGTCTTGTGCGTGAACACCTCAGGTTGCTGATCGGCCGGCACCGGACGCTCACGCGGGCTTCTTGGCTTCCTGCGGGTCCGCCTGCTTCTTGGCGACGTCGACGAGCGCGGCGAACGCGGCCTCGTCGTGCACCGCGAGCTCGGCGAGGTTCTTCCGGTCGACCTCGACACCCGCGGACTTGAGCCCCTGGATGAGCCTGTTGTACGTGATCCCGTTCTGCCTGGCTGCCGCGTTGATACGCGTGATCCAGATCTGCCGGAAGTCGCCCTTACGGGCCTTGCGGTCCCGGTAGGCGTAGTTGAATGAGTGGAGCGTCTGCTCCTTTGCCCTGCGATACAGCCGCGAACGCTGTCCCCGGTACCCCTTGGCCCGTTCGAGAGTTGCGCGACGCTTCTTCTGGGCGTTCACTGCCCGCTTGACGCGTGCCACGAATCCATCCTGTCGATCGGGGGACGGTCTCCCGCCCCGGCGGTTTCGTTCCGGTCTGTGATGTTCGGCGAGGCCCTCAGCGGCGAAGCAGTCGCCGGACCATCCGGGTGTCGCTCGGGGCTACTTCGGCCGTCCCCTCGAGACGCCGCGAGACGCGGTTCGACTTCTTCTCCATGAGGTGCCTGCGGCCGGCCTTCTGGCGGCGGAGCTTGCCACTGCCGGTGACCTTGATCCGCTTCTTCGTGCCACTGTGGGTCTTCTGCTTCGGCATCCGTTCCTCTTTCCTGTCCAACACACGAACGCATACGTGTGTTGCACTCGTGTAGGAGCTGCCCCGCGCCGGCACGTGGCCGTTCCGGCCACTCCGGCCCACATTCGGCGGGGCCGTGGGGAGACTGTCAGCCTCCCGGTCAGGTCGATTCCCGGCCGCGCGAGGAGCCCCGCGTCACCGCGACGTTCCCGCGACCGTCCTCTCCCCTACGGCGTGGCTGTGCTGTTCTTGTTCGACTTACTCTTCGCCTTGGCGTTCTTGTGCGGAGCCAACACCATGATCATGTTGCGGCCGTCCTGTTTCGGGGACGACTCCACGAACGCGATGTCGGACACATCCTCGGCCAGGCGCTCGAGCAAGCGGAAACCGAGCTCCGGTCGCGATTGCTCCCTGCCCCGGAACATGATCGTGACCTTGACCTTGTGTCCCTGACCGAGGAAGCGGGACACATGGCCCTTCTTCGTCTCGTAGTCGTGCGGGTCGATCTTCGGCCGGAGCTTCTGCTCCTTGATCACGGTCGCCTGCTGGTTACGGCGCGACTCACGGGCCTTCTGCGCACTCTCGTACTTGTACTTGCCGTAGTCCATGAGTTTCGCGACCGGCGGCCGCGCCTGGGGGGCGACCTCTACGAGGTCGAGGTCCGCTTCATCGGCGAGCCGTAACGCATCTTCGATACGGACGATACCGACCTGCTCGCCGTTGGGTCCGACGAGGCGGACTTCAGGAACGCGAATGCGCTCATTGATGCGCGCGTCAGAGCTGATGAGGCCTCCTTGGTCCGAGCATTGCCTGCGCTGTACAGACACGGATGTGTCTTGGTTGTCGTTGTCTCCCGGGCCCCAAATACTTCAGGCCCCACTACCGTCCAGCGGCATGTGGGGCCCTCATCCGATCGACATCCGTGACAACGCACGAATGCCTCCGTGAGTTCCCTCGGGAACTCACGTGACCGGACCCGGACGCCTGGGACGGCGACGCGGGTGGGAGCGGGGCTCCACTTGCTCACCCCCGATTACTCGGGAGCTGGTCGCGCATGGAAGGGTATCAGACGTGGTTGACAGCAACACCGAACAGCCCCGGTTTTCCTCCGAATGGCAGAACCCGGGCGAACGTGACCTGGCTGACATTCCCAGCGTCGAGGTGATCAGTCGCGCCGCCGTCATGCTGCTGTCCGCCTCGGCAGAACGCCTCGGTCTCGCCGACGAGGACCCGGAGAACAGCCCGTACCGCGACCTCGACGAGGCACGGCGTTTGATCACGGCACTGGCCGGGCTGGTCACGGCTTCCGCCGAGTATCTCGGTGCGCACGCCGGCCCGCTGCGGGAGGGTTTGCAGTCGCTGCAGCGCGCCTTCCGGGAAGCCTCCGTCGTGCCGGACGAGCCGGGTCAGGGTCCTGGTGAGAAGTACACCGGCCGCGTGCCGGCACGCCCCGCCAACGACAGCGGTGCCTGACACGGCGCTGCACTACGACCCGGTGTGACCGTCGGCGAGATAGGCGCGCAAGCCGCGCCTGCCACGCAACATCATGGCGGTGTGGTTCGCGCGGTACAGCGGGCCGAGAGCGCGCTCCGCACGCCGCAGCAGCGACCTGCGGATCTCGACAGCCTGGTACACCTCGACCCGGGCGCCGTGCCCGTCGGGTGCCACGCGGCAACGACAGAAACCCTCCAGGTCCCCGGTGAGGTCGACTCGCAGGTGGCCGGAGCGCCGGTCCTCGTCGGCACGATGCAACCGCAGGTCCAGCGAGTACGGCAGGAGTGCCCGGCACATCACCCGCGCGGTGTCGTCGTCGAGCCGCACGACGGAGCGCACGTCCCGCCACCACCGCGGGTAGGACGCGAGATCGGCGAGCGCGGTGAACACCTCGCCGGCCGGCGCGTCGAGCCTCCAGATGTTGCGGAACCGGTACGTGGGGGAAGACACCTGCCAGCGTACCGGGTGCGGCGCGGCGGCTCGGCCTCGCCGCCCGTGGCCCGCGCGGGACATCACCCGAGAATCGGCTCGAGGAACTGCCCGGTATAGCTCGCGTCGGTGGCCGCGACGTCTTCCGGCGACCCCTCTGCAACGACCGCGCCTCCCCCAGCGCCGCCCTCGGGCCCCATGTCGATGATCCAGTCCGCGGTCTTGATCACATCCAGGTTGTGCTCGATCACGATCACCGTGTTGCCCTTGTCCACCAACCCGTTGATCACCCCGAGGAGCTTGCGGATGTCCTCGAAGTGCAGCCCGGTCGTCGGCTCGTCGAGGACGTACATGGTCTTGCCGGTGGATCGCTTCTGCAGCTCCGCGGCGAGCTTCACTCGCTGAGCCTCACCGCCGGACAGCGTCGGCGCCGGTTGGCCGAGCCGCACGTAGCCGAGACCGACGTCGACCAGGGTCTTCAAGTGCCGGTGCACCGCCTTGATCGGCTCGAAGAACTCCGCGGCCTCCTCGATGGGCATATCGAGAACCTCGGCGACCGTCTTGCCCTTGTAGTGCACCTCGAGAGTCTCCCGGTTGTACCGGGCGCCCTTGCACACCTCGCACGGTACGTACACGTCCGGCAGGAAGTTCATCTCGATCTTGATCGTGCCGTCGCCCGCACACGCCTCACAGCGGCCGCCCTTGACGTTGAACGAGAACCGGCCCGGCTGGTAGCCGCGCACCTTCGCTTCCGTGGTCGCCGCGAACAGCTTCCGGATGTGGTCCCACACCCCCGTGTAAGTGGCCGGGTTCGACCGCGGTGTTCGCCCGATGGGCGACTGGTCCACCTGCACCAACTTGTCCACGTGATCGAGCCCGCGCACCCTGGTATGCCTGCCGGGCACCTGGCGGGCTCCGTTGAGCTTGTTCTGCAGCACCCGCGCCAGGATCTCGTTGACCAGTGTGGACTTGCCCGATCCGGAGACCCCGGCGACCGTGATCAGGCACCCCAGCGGGAACGACACGTCGATACCGCGGAGGTTGTGCTCGCGCGCGCCGACGACGGTCACCTGCCGCTTGCTGTCGCGTTTCCTGCGCGAGGCCGGAACCGGGATCTCCTTGCGGTCGGCGAGGTAGTCGCCGGTTACGGAGTCCTGGTTGGACAGCAGATCGGCGACGGGCCCGCTGTGCACGATCTTGCCGCCGTGCTCGCCCGCGCCAGGGCCGAAGTCGACCACCCAGTCGCTCGAGCGGATCGTGTCCTCGTCGTGCTCGACGACGATCAGCGTGTTACCGAGGCTGCGCAACCTGCTCAGCGTATCGATGAGCCGGTGGTTGTCACGCTGGTGCAGCCCGATCGACGGCTCGTCCAGCACGTACAGCACACCCACGAGGCCCGAGCCGATCTGCGTGGCCAGCCGGATACGCTGCGCCTCGCCACCGGACAACGTGCCGGCACCCCGGTCGAGCGAGAGGTAGTGCAACCCGACGTCCAGCAGGAACCGCAAACGTGCCCGGATCTCCTTGAGCACCGCGGCGGCGATCATGGCCTCTCGCTCACCGAGCACGAGATCGTTCAGGAACTCCTCCGCGTCGGCCACCGACAGCGCACACAGCTCCGCGATCGACAGCGCGCCCCAGCTGGCGTGGCTGAGTGTGACGGCGAGGATCTCCGGCTTCAGGCGCGCACCCTGGCAGGCAGGGCATGGCACCTCCCGCATGTAGCCCTCGTAGCGCTCCCGCATGTAGTCCGACTCGGTCTGCTCCCGTCGCCGTTCGAGGAACGGGATGACCCCCTCGAAGGTCGCGTAGTACGAACGCCTCCGCCCGTAACGGTTGCGGTAGCTGACGTGTACCTGCTCATCGACGCCGTGCAGCACGGCCTTCTGCACCTTGCCGGGCAACGAACGCCACCGGGTGTCCATCCGGAAGCCCATGGCCTCCGACAGCGAGGTCAGCAGCCGCTGGAAGTACTCGGCGTTGTGCCCGGACGCCCACGGCGCCACCGCCCCCTCCGCAAGCGAGAGCTCGTCGTCCGGCACCACCAACTCGGGGTCGACCTCCTTGCGGACGCCGATACCGGTGCACTCGGGGCACGCCCCGTACGGGGAGTTGAACGAGAACGAACGCGGCTCGAGGTCCTCGACCGCGAGCGGGTGGCCGTTCGGGCACGCCAGATGCTCCGAAAAGCCCCTGACCCGGTGCGGGTCGTTCTCCGGAAGGTCGACGAACTCCAGCTCGACGAGGCCGTTGGCCAGCTGCAGCGCGGTCTCGACCGAGTCGGTGAGTCGCTGCTTCGCGCCCGCCTTGACCGCCAACCTGTCGACGACCACACCGATGTCGTGCTTCTCCTGCTTTTTCAGCTTCGGCGGGTCGGTGAGGGGGTGCACGGCACCGTCCACGTGTACCCGGGAGAAGCCCTGTTGTTGCAGGTTGGAGAACAGGTCGACGTACTCGCCCTTGCGGCCGCGCACCACGGGGGCGAGCACCTGGAAGCGAGTCCCCTGCTCCATGTCGAGCACCTGGTCGACGATCTGTTGCGGGGTCTGCCTGCTGATGCGCTCACCGCAGCGGGGGCAGTGCGGCGAGCCGGCCCTTGCGTAGAGCAGCCGGAGGTAGTCGTAGACCTCGGTGATGGTGCCCACCGTCGAGCGCGGGTTGCGCGAAGTGGACTTCTGGTCGATCGACACCGCCGGGGACAGGCCCTCGATGAAGTCGACGTCCGGCTTGTCCATCTGCCCGAGGAACTGGCGCGCGTAGGCCGACAGCGACTCCACGTACCTGCGCTGCCCTTCGGCGAAGATGGTGTCGAATGCGAGGCTCGACTTGCCCGAGCCGGACAGCCCGGTGAATACGATCAGGCTGTCCCGTGGGAGGTCGACGTCGACGCTGTCGAGGTTGTGCTCGCGCGCACCACGAACCACAAGATGATCGGACACACCAGGTCCTTTCGCTAGCGGATTTCGGCTGCCGGATCGCATCGATGAAGCGGCCGCCTACCATGCTAGGCCCCTGCCCCGACAGAGTTGCGGGCCTCATGCCCACGTTCCGATCCGCACTGTCGAGCACCTTCTGCATACTGCATCCCACGCATTACGATGGGGGTGTGAAGATCGTTGACGAGTACACCGGACACGTCGCGCCCGGCGGCGACGCCACGCGACGCGTCCTGGACGCACTGACCATCACCAAGCTGTCCGTCGGTCCGATGGACAACAACGCGTACCTGCTGACCTGCCGCGAGACCGGTGAGGCCATGTTGATCGACGCGGCGAACGACGTGGAACGCCTCACCGATCTCCTCGGCTACGACGACGACCGTGCGAACCTGCGCACGATCGTCACGACGCACCGGCACGGCGACCACTGGCAGGCCCTCGGCGCGATCGCCGGCGCGCACGGCTGTTCCACAGCGGCCCACCCCGTGGACGCGCCCGAGCTGCCGGTGACACCGGACGTGCTCCTCGAGCACGGCGACACGATCCCGGTCGGCAGCTGCCGGCTCGAGGTGATCCACCTCCGCGGGCACACACCGGGCTCGATCGCCCTGCTGTACCGGGACCCGGCAGGACACCCGCACCTGTTCACCGGAGACTCGCTGTTCCCGGGCGGGGTCGGTAAGACCACCTCAGCCGAGGACTTCGCCTCGCTCATCGATGATGTCGAGCAGCGCGTCTTCGCCGAGCTTCCCGACGACACGTGGTTCTACCCCGGCCACGGGGACGACTCCACGCTCGGCGCCGAGCGCCCCAAGCTCGGCGAGTGGCGCGAGCGCGGCTGGTAGCACCGCACAGCGCCCCGCGAACGAGTGAACCGGGCTTTCTCGACGCATCGTGCCTGAGTACAGTCCTGTCCTGTCGCCGTTCGACGGCACCGGGTAGCCGGCAGGTCGCTGGCACCGGATAGCTGGCCGCGTCAGCTGTCCTACCGAGGCAACCCCTGGCCCGGAACGTGCGTGAGCACAGTACGTCGACAAGCCGGGAGGTGGCATGAGGCCCGCACGAACCGTGAGCTGCCTGGTTTCCGCCGCGCTGGTCCTGGCGGTGACCGGATGCGGCACGGACTCCCCGGACAGCCGCGGGGACGACCGCGAGGGCGTCGCCAACACGTCCGCCGATACCGACAGGGTGGAACCCGCCGGGGACGCCCCCGTGGACGAGACCGTCGCCGGCATCCGGTCGTTCACCGGGGCGTTCGGCGAGCTCCTCGCCGAGAGGGGTGCCGGCGAGACCGAGAACACCGTGTTCTCGCCGTTGAGTCTCGGCTATGCCTTCGCCATGCTGCGCGCCGGGGCGAACGGGGACACGGCCGACCAGCTCGACGACGTCTTCGGCTTCCCGGAGGGCGTGCACGCGGCGTACAACGCGCTCAGTACCGGCGTGGTCAACACGGGCGATGCCGAGGATCAGACCGGCCCCGACGCCACCCGCGAGCCGGACGAGCAACCCCCGGACCCGGTCGTGAGCATCGCCAACGGCCTGTTCGTGCAAGACGGCATCGAGCCGGGTGAGGACTTCCTCCGCACCCTGGCCCGGCAGTACGGTGCCGGCGCCGAGTACGTCGACTTCAGCACGGGGTCGGCAGCCGAAAAGATCAACGACTGGGTGTCGGACCGGACGGACGAACGCATCGACACCCTGTTCGACGAGCTCGACCCGCAGACCGTCACCGTGCTGGCCAACGCCGTGTACCTCAAGGCGGGCTGGGAGTCGCCGTTCGACGAGTCCCGCACCACCGACGAGCCGTTCCACCTGGCGGACGGCACCACCACCCAGGTGCCGATGATGAACAAGGAAGCCGCCGAGCTGAACTACGTCGACGGGGAGTCCTGGGAGGCCGTGCAGCTGCCGTACGTGGGAGGCGAGCTGGCGATGTGGGTCGTGGTGCCCACCGGGGAGCCGGGTCAGGCACCGCCGGTCACCGCCGGGATGCTCGAGGAGTTCGAGCACGGCGAACCGGCCGAGCTCGATCTCGCGTTGCCACGCTGGGACTACGGGGCGGATGCCGAGCTGCTACCCCTGCTCGCCGAGCTCGGTCTGAGCGACCTCGACGACCTCGGCGGCATCGCCGAGAACGTCGTGGTGGACGACGCCGTGCATCGGGCGAACATCACCGTGGACGAGTCGGGCACCGAGGCGGCTGCCGTGACCGGTATCGCCGGCATCGTCTCCGCTCCCGCACCCGCGGACAAGACGATCCGGGCCGACCAGCCGTTCTCCTACGCAATCACCCATGAGCCGACCGGTGCACCGCTGTTCGTCGGCTCGGTGGCCGACCCCGGCTGAGTGCCGCGGCCGGGCACGTTCCTCCGGCGCGGCACAACCCGGCGCCTTCGCTCGCGCGGGCCGACGAGCCCGCGGAGTGCGGGTTGCCCGAATGCCGACTATCACGCAGGATCCCACTATGGATCATGGTCAGTTCGCCGATCTCGCCGCCGCATGCCATCGAGCCACCGACCCGCTGCACGCGATGGTGTACTTCGCGCCCGAGACCGAGGAGGAGCTCACCGGCATCGGCCTCCGCCGCGGGCGGATGAGCTACTTCGCCAGCCGTGCGGCCGCGATGGGCCCGGTCGGTGCGGGGACCGTGACAGCGACCTTCTACAACTTCAACCCCCAGTTGGTCGCCAGACACATCCCGCACGCATGGACGCTCGCCGCTCCGGAACAGGTCATCGAGGCGCGGTATCGCGCAGCAGGCGCCGCGCTGCGGCGCCTGCTCGGCGAGTCCGCTACCGACCCCGAGGTCGCCGAAGCAGCCGAGATCGCCCGCGAGGCCACCCGTGGCTGCACCCCGGAAGGGCGCCCGCTGTACGCCGCCCACGCCGACGTGGACTGGCCGACCGATCCCGTCCTCGTGCTGTGGCATGCCATCACGCTGCTGCGGGAGTTCCGCGGCGACGGGCACGTCGCGGCGCTGGTCGACTCCGGGCTCGACGGGCTGTCCGCGCTGATCACGCATACCGCGACCGGCAGGGGATTCACCGAGTCCGGCGCGCAGGCCACCCGAGGATGGTCGACCGACGAGTGGGAAACGACGGTGCGGGCCCTGCAGGCCGAGGGTGTCCTCGACACCGACCGAGCGCTGACCGAGCAGGGCGCGGCGCAGCGCGATCGTATCGAGATCGCCACCAACAACGCCGCTTCGGCACCGTGGATCCATCTCGGTGCCGACCGGGCGCATCGGCTCCGGGAGATCTGCCGTGACTTGAGCAAGCGAATCACGGCGGCGGGAGCGTTCCCCGCCGAGCTCTTCGGGGGAAACTGAGCGGCGCGGGAACGCGCCGGGTCGGCCGACACGCCGGGTAGCGGGTGCGGCGCAGACGGTGGTGACGAATCACATCCTGCAAACCCTGTCTCACCAGCACCTACGATGCGCTGGCACGTGCTACTTTGGATGTGTGACTATGGCACTCGAGGCTGTTCTGGCAAAGGCCGGGCTCAGGGTCGATGCCGACGAGTTCCTCCGGCTCGTCGAGGACACCGCGCGGATCGTGTCGGTGCCGCACCCCGAACCCGCGGAGCTGTTCTCCACGGAGCAGCAGGCCGCGTTGACCGATGTCGGCTTCGATCTGGCGCCCTACGCCGAGGACGAGCCGTGCCCACGGGCGAAGTCCGTGGTGGCGCACGCCGTGTTCAGCAAGTCCTCTTACTCGGTTGGCCAGGCCGCGCAGCTCCTCCAGCTCACCAGCGGTGAGGTGCGCGAGCGCCTGCGACACGGGAGGCTGTTCGGCTGGAAGGACGGCGAGTGGCACCTACCGGCCTGGCAGTTCACCGAAGCCGGCACGCTTCCGGGCCTGGAGACCGTGCTGCAGGCGATCCCGGCGGATCAGCCAGCGATGGTCGTGGCCGCGTTCATGAATACCCCGCAAGCGGACCTCGAGATCAACGAGCAGCAAGTCACGCCACGCGACTGGTTGCTCGCCCATGGTGACCCCCAGTCCGTCGCTCGTTTGGTGACCTCACTCGGTACGGCCGCATAGCCTCGCCGGTACTGCATGTCACGACTCCCGCTGCCTCCTTCGGCCGCAGCGCTGGCTGCCGGGCTGCGGCTGGATGAGGATATTGTCGCGGTGCATCCGGCAACCAGGGTCGTGCGGATCTTCACCGCCGCTGGCAGGCACCCACAGAACTGGGACACGTTCCGGTACACCGGCCCACTCCCGCACGGTCGCTTCGACCCGCAGGAGCCGGACAACGGTGGGGCTCCGGTGTCCGACCCGCACAACGGGGTACTCTACTTCGCGCTCTCGGCGCGTACCGGTATCGCCGAGGTGTACCAGTCGACGTCCACGGTCGACAGGATCACCAGGGAGCCGCACGTCGTCGTGATGCGCCCGACCCGGACACTGCGGCTGTTGGACCTGACCGGCCTGTGGCCGACCCGGATGGGCGCTTCCCAGGAGATCGCCAGCGGGCCCAAGAAGGTGACACAGGTGTGGGCGCGGGCGATCCGGAAGGCCTACCCTGACCTGGACGGGCTCTGGTACCCGTCGTCGATGGACTCGGGTAACCCGGCGATCTGCCTGTGGGACCCTCCCGCGCACTCGGCGCTACCGGGCACACCCGACCTCCTGCTGCCGTTGAGCCATCCCGGCCTCGACATGCCGCTGGCACGCGTCTGCAACGAACTCAACTTCGTCATGTACGGCTGAGCCGGCGCAAACCAACACAGTCATGTACGGCTGAGCCGGCGAGGGCAAGACGAGTCATGTACGGCTGAGCCGGCGAGGGCGGCCGCTCAGCGGCGGGGCTCACTGCTCGTGTGAGCCGGACTCGACGCGCTGACCGTCGACGTGTCTGGTCTTGATGATACTGGCCATTGTGGTGACAACGAGGATCAGCACGATGACGCCGAGCGAGACCCAGGTGTTGATGTCCATCCACGCAGGGACCATCTCGTACTCGTGGAACGCGTGCAGGAACAACTTGCCGCCGATGAAGGTCAGGATGATCGCGAGCCCGTAGGTCAGGTACGTCAGCCGCTCCACGAGCCCGCCGATGAGGAAGTAGAGCTGGCGCAGCCCCATCAGGGCGAAGGCGTTCGCCGTGAAGACCAGGAACGCCTCCTGCGTGATACCGAAGATGGCCGGTATGGAGTCCACTGCGAACAGCACGTCAGCCGTGCCGACCGCGATGATGACGATGAACATCGGCGTGATCAGCCGCTTGCCCGCGCGCTTGACCAGCACCTTGCTGCCGACATAGTCCTCGGTGACCGGGAAGATCTTGCGCGCGTGCCGGACCACCCAGTTCTCGTGATACTCCTCGTGCCCGTCGCCGCGTACCATGCTGACGGCCGTCCACACCAGAATCGCGCCGAACACGAAGAATATCCAGGAGAACTGCGCGATCAGTGCCGCGCCGATGGCGATGAAGATCCCGCGCAGGAGCAGTGCGAGCGCGACTCCGACGAGCAGCACCGTGTGACGATGTATGGCAGGGACCTTGAACGCCGTCATGATGAGCATGAAGACGAACAGGTTGTCGACGCTCAACGATTTCTCGGTGACGTAACCGGCGAAGAACTCGGCACCGTAGACAGGGTCGACGAGGAACCACACCCCGACGCCGAAGGCGAAGGCGAGCAGCACGTAGAACGTCGACCACAACGCCGCCTCGCGCAGGCTGGGTGTGTGGGGGCGCCGTACGCTGAACACGAGGTCCACGAGAATCACGGCGCTGATGACCCCTACGGTCACCAGCCAGCCCCACAGCGGCACATTCATCGACGAAGCTCCTCCGGTACAGCAGTTGCCACCGCAACCGGAGGTCTCTTCCGCCCGCGTCACCGCAAGCCGATGATGCCGGGTCTGCCACGACCGTTCCGACCGGGTAACCGTATTGACGGCATCATCGCGGAGGAATACTCCCCTCCACGTAACGTATCCATCCTGACACGATGTCGCCGGGGACGCCACCGGCCGTATCGCGTATCACGATCCGCGCAAGAAACCGGCAGGCCCGGCACGGTTGCGTGGCCGCCCGTCGTGGCTGTCACATACGGTTCTCCTCGTGTTGCGATCCACACGGTCCCGGAAGGCTGTGCCGCGCGCCGTCGCGGCGGTCGTGGTCATCCTCGGCGCCGCATCGGCGTTCCTCCTGCTCGGCGGCGACGAGCAGCCCGCCGTGCACACGCAGGAAGCGATCGTCGACGTACCGCGTTCACCCGATTCGGTGGAGAAGATCGCGCTCGACGTCACTCTGTACGAACCGCGGTCCACACCGGCGCCCGCGGTACTCGTGCCGCACGGGTTCGGCGGAAGTAAGGACAACGTCCAGCGGGAAGCCACCGAGCTCGCCGAGCACGGCTTCGTGGCCCTCGCCTACTCCGCCCGCGGTTTCGGGGAGAGCGGCGGAACGATCTCGCTCAACGACCCGGACCGCGAGGTGGCCGACGCCGCGCATCTGATCGACTTCGCGGCGCGGCAGCCGTCGGTCATCACGGACAGCGACGGCGACCCTGTGCTCGCGGTGACCGGCTCGTCCTACGGCGGAGCCCTCGCCTTGCTCCTCGCAGGCACCGATGACCGCGTCGACGCCATCGCCCCCGTGATGACCTACCACGACCTCGAACATGCGCTCCTGCCGAACGCGCGGACCCGCGGGCGACACGGTACCGACACGCCGGCACACGGTGCGGAACGCGGCGACGGGGTGTTCAAACAGGCATGGGCCGGTGCCCTGTTCACCGGCGGGAGGGGCGGGATCTCCACCCCCGGTCGGGAGGCACCGGAACCGGGGGACCGGCCGGACTCCGATGCGGACCGCAACGGTGCACCGACCGGCCGCGACCGGGAGCAGCCACCATCGACACTGCCCGAGAACGCCGGGCTCGATGGACCGTGCGGGCGGTTCGCGGCGGACGTCTGCCGCGCATACACCGGGCTCGCCACCACCGGAACCGCCGACGACCAGGCGCGGGAACTGCTGGAAAGGGCCTCCCCTGCCTCCGTGGCCGATGACATCACGATCCCTACGCTACTGGTCCAGGGCACGCAGGACACGTTGTTCGGCCTCGGGCAGGCCGAGGCCAACGCGCGCCGGATCACCGAGGCAGGTGGCGACGTGTCGGTCATCTGGTACGCGGGAGGTCACGACGGCGGAGCGCCAGGGCCGCAGCTGCGCGAGAAGATCGCCGACTGGTTGTCCTACCAGCTGACCGGCGACGGCGACCCACTTCCGGCGTTCAGCTACGACGTGCGGGGCAACTTCGACGCCACCCGTGCCCCGTCGGTGCGCACCGTCGAGGTCGACGAGTATCCGGGACTGCGCGACGACAGCACACCCCGAAGGGAGATCGAGCTGACCGGGCCGGAGCAGACCGTTACCCACCCGCCGGGCGGCGTACCGGCGGCGATCAGCAGCATGCCGGCACTGAGTGGCCCGGTAGCCTCCGCGCTCGGTGGCACCGACCTCCCCGGACAGTTCGCACGCTTCAGCTCGCACACGCTGGATGACCAGCTGCTGATCACCGGATCGTCCACTGTGACCTTCGAGGTCGCCGCGGCGACCGAGGCCACCGAGCTGCCCTCGACCCAACCGGGGATAGACGACGCCGAACAGCCTGAACAACCCGGGTCCGACCCGCGGGCCGGCCAGGACGCTGTGCTGTTCGCCAAGCTCTACGACGTCGGCCCGGACGGCACGCGGAGGCTCCCCGGCGGCGCGGTCGCGCCGGTGCGCGTACCGGACCTGCCCCCCGACGGCAGCGCCGTGACGGTCACGGTGAGCCTCCCGGGAATCGTGCACCCGGTCGAGCCGGGCCACCGGCTGCAGCTGGTCGTGGCCACCACGGACCAGGCCTACGCCCCCTCCACCGAGCCCGCCGCCTACCGCGTGTCGTTGACAGGTGCCGGCGGGGTGTCCGTGCCCTCGGTCCCCGGCACCGAGACCGGAACGGAGCTGCCGGTCGCGCAGCTGTGGGGCATCGCGGGGCTACTGCTCGCGGCGGCCCTGGTAGCGGCGTTCGCCGCGCTACGTCGCGCGGGAACCAACGACGTGGCGGAAGACCTCGCCGAGGTCCCACTGGCCATCGACGGTCTGACCAAGACCTACCCCGGCGGGCTCACCGCGGTCTCCGAGCTGTCCTTCCGGGTCGAGCGGGGGCAGGTACTCGGCCTGCTCGGTCCGAACGGCGCGGGCAAGACCACGGCCTTGCGCATGCTGATGGGGCTGGTCACACCGACCTCCGGGGAGATACGCGTGTTCGGTCACCGCGTGTATCCGGGTGCGCCCGTGCTCTCCCGCGTCGGGTCCTTCGTGGAAGGGCCGGGGTTCATGCCGCACCTGTCCGGCCGGAAGAACCTCGAGCTGTTCTGGGCAGCAACCGGGCGTCCCCGCGGCCAGGCCCATGTCGCCGAGGCACTGGAGATCGCGGGGCTCGGTGACGCCGTCGACCGCAAGGTCCGTACCTACAGTCAAGGCATGCGCCAGCGGCTCGCGATCGCACAAGCCATGCTCGGCCTTCCGGATGTGCTGGTGCTCGACGAACCCACCAACGGGCTCGACCCGCCACAGATCCACCAGATGCGCGAGGTGCTGCGGCGTTACGCGGACACCGGCCGCACCGTGCTGGTCTCCAGTCACCTCCTCGCCGAGGTCGAGCAAACCTCCACGCATGTCGTGGTGATGCATCACGGCACGGTGGTTGCCGACGGCGCCGTCGGTGAGATCGTCGCCGCAGGTGGCGAGGCCACCTTCGTCGTCGACGACCCCGGCACGGCCGCCGAGACGCTGCGCCGGGTGGAAGGCCTGACCGGGATCGAGGTCGACGGCGAGACCGTGCACGCCGACCTGCACGGCATCCCCCGCTCGGTCGCGGTCACCGCGCTGGTGCACGCGGGAGTGTCCGTGGAACGGGCCGGTCCGCGGCGCAGGCTCGAGGACGCGTTCCTGCAACTCGTCGGTGAGGAGGGCGATACCCGATGAGCTCCGACCAGTGTCCCGATCATCCCGGCCGGCCGGACGAGCCGGACCACACCGTGCACACCGACCCTGCCGCGCTGATCGAGCTCACCGAGGCGGCCCGGCGGGAACAGCCCGAGCACACCCCGTCCGGCGGGGTACGCGGCTACCGGCCCGGCCGTACCGCCCGGTTCCGGGTCGAGCTGCGCAGGCAGCTGAGCAGGCGGCGTACCGGGTGGATCGTCGCGCTCGCGGTCCTGCTTCCGTTCGTCCTCGTCGGCGCTTTCGAGCTCGGCGAGGACGGCGACGACGGCCCCTCCGGAGGGATCGTCGACCTGGCCACGACCAGCGCGCCGAACTTCGTGATATTCACCCTGTTCGTCTCGACCTCGTTCCTGCTCCCGATGATCGTGGCCCTGTTCTTCGGCGACACCATCGCCAGCGAGGCCTCGTGGTCAAGCCTGAAGTACCTGCTGGCGATCCCCGTCCCGCGGCACCGCCTTGTACGGCAGAAGGCGCTGGTGGCATCCGCGCTGTCGGCGCTCACGCTGCTGGTGCTGCCCGCAACCGCGCTCGGCGCGGGACTGGCCTTCTACGGTGCGGGGCAGGCGGTCCGGCCGACCGGGGACGCGATCGCGTTCGACACCAGCCTGGTGTCGCTCCTGCTGGCGGCCTGCTACATCATCGTGCAGCTCAGCTGGGTGGCCGGGCTCGCGTTGCTGCTCAGCGTGCTGACCGACGCGCCGCTCGGCGCGGTAGGCGGGACGGTCCTCGCGGCGATCCTGTCCCAGATTCTCGACCAGATCACCGCCCTGGGTGACCTGCGCGCGGTCCTGCCCACCCACCACGCCACCGCGTGGCTCGATCTGATCGCGACGGACATCGCCTGGACCGACGTCGCCGGCGGGACACTCATCTCGCTGTGCTACGCCACCGTGCTCGGCCTCATCGCCGCTCGGGTGTTCAGCACCAAGGACATCACCAGCTGAGGCTACGTCACCCCGGCCTCGTCCATACCCCTGAGCTCCTTCTTCAGCTCCGCGATCTCGTCACGGAGCCGGGCTGCCAACTCGAACTGCAGGTCGCGCGCGGCCTGGGTCATCTGCTCGGTCATCTGGTTGATCAGATCGGCCAGCTCCGCGCGCGGCATCGTCGAGACGTCCTTGTCCGTGAGCAGACCGGAGCTGGCAGTGCCCGCTCCCTGCTCCGGCTGCTTGCCGCGCGAGGTGTTGCGCCCCGACCCGCCGACAGCGACCTCCTGCTCGGAGTCCTCCGCCTCGGTGTAGACACGGTCGAGAATGTCGGCGATCTGTTTGCGTAGCGGCTGCGGGTCGATGCCGTGCTCGGTGTTGTAGGCGATCTGCTTGGCGCGCCTGCGGTTCGTCTCGTCGATCGCGTACTGCATCGAGTCGGTCATCGTGTCGGCGTACATGTGCACCTGGCCGGAAACGTTCCGGGCGGCCCGACCGATCGTCTGGATCAGGCTGGTGCCGCTACGCAGGAACCCTTCCTTGTCAGCGTCGAGAATCGACACCAGGGACACCTCGGGTAGGTCGAGACCCTCACGGAGCAGGTTGATCCCCACCAGAACGTCGTAGTCCCCCGATCGCAGCTGCCGCAGCAGCTCCACGCGCCGCAACGTGTCCACTTCGGAGTGCAGGTAGCGCACCCGGATCCCGAGCTCGAGCAGGTAGTCGGTGAGGTCCTCGGCCATCTTCTTGGTCAGCGTCGTGACCAGCACCCGCTCGTCGCGCTCGGCACGCTCCCGGACCTCGTGCACGAGGTCGTCGATCTGTCCCTCGGTCGGCTTGACGACCACCTCGGGGTCGACCAGGCCGGTCGGCCGGATGACTTGCTCGACGAACTCGCCGCCGGACTGGCCCATCTCGTACGGGCCGGGGGTGGCGGAAAGGTACACGGTCTGCCCGATCCGGTCGGAGAACTCCTCCCAGGTCAACGGACGGTTGTCCAGCGCGCTCGGTAGCCGGAACCCGTGCTCGACCAGCGTGCGCTTGCGCGAGGCGTCTCCCTCGTACATCCCGCCGACCTGCGGGACCGTGACGTGCGACTCGTCGATCACGACCAGGAAGTCGTCGGGGAAGTAGTCAAGCAGCGTGGCAGGTGCGCTACCCGCGGGCCGGTCGTCGATGTGGCGGGAGTAGTTCTCGATTCCCGAGCAGAACCCGACCTGGCGCATCATCTCGATGTCGTACTGCGTCCGCATGCGCAGGCGCTGCGCCTCGAGCAGCTTGTTCTTGCCTTCCAGCTCCGTGAGGCGTTCCTCGAGCTCGCCTTCGATCGCGCGGATGGCCTTGTCCATCCGCTCCGGTCCCGCGACATAGTGGGTCGCGGGGAAGATGCGGACGCTGTCGAGCTCCTGCACGACATCGCCGGTGAGGGGGTGCAGGTAGTACAGCCGGTCGATCTCGTCGCCGAAGAACTCGACGCGGACCGCCAGTTCCTCGTAGGCGGGGATGATCTCCACGGTGTCCCCGCGCACCCGGAAGGTTCCCCGCGCGAACGCCACGTCGTTGCGCGTGTACTGCACGTCGACCAGCGCGCGCAGGAACGCGTCCCGGTCGAGCTCCTCGCCGACGGTCAGTTTCGACGACCGGTCCAGGTACGACTGCGGCGTACCGAGACCGTAGATACACGACACGCTGGAGACCACAATGACGTCCTTGCGGGAGAGCAGGTTCATCGTGGCCGAGTGGCGCAGCCGCTCGACGTCGTCGTTGACCGAGGAGTCCTTCTCGATATAGGTGTCGGTCTGCGGTACGTAGGCCTCCGGCTGGTAGTAGTCGTAGTAGCTGACGAAGTACTCGACCGCGTTGTGCGGGAAGAAGCCGCGTAGCTCGTTCGCCAGCTGGGCGGCCAACGTCTTGTTGTGCGCCATGACCAGGGTCGGACGTTGCACCCGCTCGATCAGCCACGCGGTCGTCGCGGACTTACCGGTACCCGTCGCGCCGAGCAGCACGACATCGCGCTCACCGCGGGCCAGCCTGCGTTCCAGGTCGTCGATCGCCTCAGGCTGGTCACCGGACGGCGAGTAGTCGCTGACCACCGTGAACCGGTTCTCGGACCGCGGGATGTCCGAGACCGGCCGGAACTCGGAATGAGCCAGGACGGGGTGCTCTGATGCGAATGCCACACGACCAGGGTAGGGGCGTACCCCGACAGAACGCCGCCCGGTCGCACCGTGCGGCAGGATGGACGTCATGTTCGGCCAGCCCCACCCGCCCAAGACCGAGACCTTCGACCTCGTCGGCATGACCAACACCGACCCGAAGGGCTTCGTGCGCCCGGTCGAGGAGTACCGGTCCCGGCCGTTCGGCCTGTACATGGCCCGGCCCACACCGGGCCGAGCGCAGTTCCACTACCTCGAGTCGTGGTTGCTACCAGCGGTGGGCCTGCGTATCAGCGTCTTCTGGTACAACCCTGGCCACGAGCGCGACTGGGACCTGTACCTGGACGTCGTCACCGTCGAACGGGGTGAGCGGTACTGGGTGGCGCGGGACCTGTACCTGGACATCGACCTGCGTACCGGCACGCGGGCTGCCGTCCGGGACACCGACGAGCTGCTGGCCGCTCACCGCGCCGGGCTCGTGGAGCTCACCGATGCCACGGCGGCCATGGACACGGCGTTGCACACCGTCGACGCCCTCGCCAGGCACGGTTACGACCTCGACCGCTGGCTGGCCTCCCTCGACATCACCCTCACCTGGCGCGGACGCTGAACGACGCTTTCAGTCCACGAGACGGACTGTAAGCGTCGTTCAGCGCACCCAGCGGGGGTTACGGGGTCCAGCCGGTGTGGCGCGCCCATTGTTCGGCGCGCTCCATCGCATCGGCGATCCAGGGTTGCTTGTCCTCGGCATAACCGTCGACCGAGCCGTCCGCCTGATGGGAACGGGCAAGCGAACGCTTCACCTTCGCGTACGCGTCGCGCTCGTCGGGGTTCCTGCGCAACCATTCCGGGAACAGCAGAGCGGCCCGCCAGTGCCGCGTCCCGTGCGCCCGCACGTGCAGGTTCACCGGGCGGGCGGGATCGGCGCCGGTATGCAGGCGCTTGTCTCCCGCGACCGGCTCGGCTCCCCGATCCAGCGGAGCGTCCGCCCACTCCCCCTCGCTTCGCGGGAAGCCTGCCGCGGCCAGCGACTCGGCTACCGAGTCGGCGACGTCCAGGTCGGCCACTGTCAGCTGGATATCCAGCACGTCCTTGGCCGGCAGCCCGGGCACGGAGGTCGAGCCGACGTGGTCGACCCGCAGCGCGGCCTGCCCGGCCGCCTGGCGGATCCGGGCGATCGCGCGCTCGGCCTGCTCCGGCCACGTGTCGTCATAGTCGACGATCTCCGGTGAGCGTGGCGGTCTTGTGCGTCGCAGGCGCAGGTTGGCCTCGAACGTGAGTAGCCGGTCGGCCCACAGCTCGTCCACGGCCGAGAGCAGGACATCCGGGGTGGCGCTGTTGTCCAGCCACACGTCGGCTGCCGCGCGCCGCGTGAGCGTGTCGGCCTGCGCCGTGATACGGGCGCGGACGTCGGACGGGTCCATGCCGCGTTCCTCGGTCAACCTACGCACCCGGACGTCTTCCGGAGCATCCACCACGATCACCAGGTGGTAGTGCGGTTGGAGCCCGTTCTCCACAAGCAACGGCACGTCGTGCACCACGATCGCGTCCGCGCCGGCGGCGTTGACCAGCTCCGCCGTCCGCTCGCCCACCCGGGGGTGCACGATGGCGTTCAGCCGGGCCCTGGACTGCTCGTCGGCGAACGCCTTCCGCGCCAGTGCGGCCCTGTCCAGCCCACCACCCGGCTCGAGCACGTCCGGGCCGAACTCGGCCACGATCTCGTCGAGCGCGGGTTCGCCCGGCTCCACGACCTGCCGGGAAATGGCGTCGGCGTCGACGAGTACGGCACCGTGCTCGGCCAGGCGGTTCGCCACCGTTGACTTCCCCGAACCGATCCCCCCGGTGAGACCTACGCTGAGCATGGGGGCATTCAATCAGTACCGCGCCGGGGCCGTGCCACCGGCCGCTCACGATCAGGTCTGAGACGTCACGCACCGGCAACGATGTTCATGACACGCCGTACGTCCTCCCGGCCACCTCGTTGATCATTGCGTATCTTGTCGTTCGGACTATCGCCCACATGGAGGACCGATGCGAACGCGGCATACCGGGAGGCACCGGCTTGGTACGCCTGGGCTAGTCCATTGTGTCGAGCATCGCCAAGTGTCCGACGCGCTCGCCGAACACCGGCGCAACTGGCTTACCGCGATGTTGGTTCCGGCCAAGCACAGCATCGCGGGCCTGCGCAGGCGGGCACGCGTGGCCGCGTACGAACGTGCGCTGGCGCCTGCGACGACATAGTGTGAGACAGCCAGAGGGTTATTCACCGGTCAGTGGACGCCGGCCGTGGCCGCTACGGGCCCGCGCCGCGCGCCGGACACCCCCTCCCCTGCCGGCGTGCCGCCTGTACCCGCTCGCCACCGACCCACACCGGCGTGTCGGGTTCACCCCCATACATACGCAACTCGGCCCCGCTCCAGTCTCCGTGGAGCGGGGCCGAGAAGGTTCGTGCCGGAAAGCGGGCTCTCACTCCCCGCCGGAGAGCTTCTCCCGCAGCGCAGCCAGCTGCGCGTCGCTGGCCAGCGTGCCGCTGTTGGGGTCGGCAGCCTGCGACTGGCTCGCCCCGCCGTAGCTCTGCTGCTCACCGGAGTCCGCCTCACCTTCGGGCTCACCGGCGCCTGCCTCGGCCACAGCGGCGGCGGCATCGGCCTCACGCGCTTCCGCCACCTGCTTCATGTGCTTCTCGTAGCGGTCGTGCGCCTCGGAGTACTGCCGCTCCCACTCCTCACGCTGCTTGTCGTAGCCCTCTTCCCATTCCTGGGTCTCGGGGTTGAAGCCTTCGGGGTAGATGTAGTTGCCCTGCTCGTCGTACTCGGCAATCATCCCGTACTGGGTCGGGTCGAACTCCGCGTCCGGCGTGAAGCCCTCGTTGGCCTGCTTCAGCGACAGCGAGATTCGCCTGCGGTCGAGGTCGATGTCGATGACCTTGACCATGACCTCGCCGTTGACGTCCACGACCTGCTCAGGCAGCTCGATGTGCCGCTCCGCCAGCTCCGAGATGTGCACCAGCCCCTCGATGCCGTCCTCCACGCGGACGAAGGCACCGAACGGGACGAGCTTGGTAACCCGTCCCGGCACGATCTGGCCGATCGCATGTGTGCGGGCGAAGTGGCGCCACGGATCCTCCTGGGTCGCCTTCAGCGACAGCGAGACCCGCTCGCGGTCCATGTCGACGTCGAGCACCTCGACGGTGACCTCCTGGCCCACCTCGACGACCTCGCTGGGGTGGTCGATGTGCTTCCAGGACAGCTCGGAGACGTGCACCAGGCCGTCCACCCCGCCGAGGTCGACGAACGCACCGAAGTTGACGATCGACGAGACGACGCCCTTGCGAACCTGACCCTTGCCGAGGGCATTGAGGAACTCGCTGCGCACCTCGGACTGGGTCTGCTCGAGGTAGGCCCGGCGGGAGAGCACGACGTTGTTGCGGTTCTTGTCCAGCTCGATGATCTTCGCTTCGAGCTCGCGACCGACATACGGCTGCAGGTCGCGAACCCGGCGCATCTCGACGAGCGAAGCGGGCAGGAAGCCGCGCAGACCGATGTCCAGGATGAGACCGCCCTTGACGACCTCGATAACCGTGCCCGAGACCGGCGAGTCGGTCTCCTTGAGCTGCTCGATGGTCCCCCAGGCGCGCTCGTACTGCGCGCGCTTCTTGGACAGGATCAGCCGTCCCTCTTTGTCCTCCTTCTGCAGGACCAGCGCCTCGACCTCGTCACCAACAGCGACAACCTCTGCCGGGTCGACATCGTGCTTGATGGACAGCTCACGCGAAGGGATGACGCCTTCGGTCTTGTAACCGATGTCGAGCAGGACCTCGTCCCGATCGACCTTGACGATGGTTCCCTCCACGATATCGCCGTCGTTGAAGTACTTGATCGTCTTGTCGATGGCAGCGAGGAAGTCTTCCTCCGACCCGACGTCGTTCACGGCGACCTGCTTGGTCTGCTCGGGGACTGTCGGGGCGATGGTGGTATCGGTGGACATGAGTGTAGGGTGCTCCGGTTATGGCTGGGGTCGTTGATTCGTTCTCTTCAGTCGTGCAGCGACAGTGGGTACCACACGGTCGATGACGGATGGCCGGGAGTAATTTGACCGCCGATATCACCGCGCTCGGTGCGCGGCCCGAGTCCCGGCAAACGCGTGCCGAGAGAAAGGCAGCGCAAACCCACTGCGCCTGGAACATCCTACGCGGCAGCTGTACCGAGGTACAAACCGGGGCCACCTATCGTGAGTGGCGCGCACCACACGGAGAAAGGAGCCGCCACGTGGCTGACTCAGGCCCGGACGACACGCCCCGATTCACCCGTGCCGAACAGGCCCTCGGTGTCGTCGGACCGGCGCGCCGCACCGTGACGGCCCAGGAGGCCGTTGCCGCCAGTAGCGCCTGGTGGGACGCCGACGCCGAGGAGTACGTCGCCACGCACGGAGACTTCCTCGGGGACGCGGACTTCGTCTGGTGCCCGGAAGGCTGGCGTGAGTCCGACCTCCAGCTCCTCGGCCCCGTCACGGGGCTGCGGGTCCTCGAGGTCGGCTGTGGCACGGCAGCCTGCGCGCGCTGGCTCACCGGGCAAGGCGCCCACGCGATCGGAGTGGACCTGTCCGCGGAGATGCTACGGCACGCGCGCACCGCCGACCGGCGGTCGGACCTGTGCGTGGACCTGGCACGCGCCGACGCACAACGGCTGCCGCTACGCAACGGTACCGTCGACACCGCGTTCTCGGCGTTCGGCGCCCTGCCGTTCCTGCCGTCGCTGACCACCGTGTTCACCGAGGTCAACCGGGTGCTGCGGCCCGGTGGCCGCTGGGTGTTCGCGGTCACGCACCCCATGCGCTGGGTGTTCCCGGACGACCCGGGGCCTCTCGGACTCACTGCCACCCACTCCTACTTCGACCGCGAGCCCTATGTCGAGGTGGACGCGCAGCACAACGCGACGTACGTCGAGTACCACCGCACCCTCGGCGACTACGTGCGCGCGGCGCGGCAGTCCGGGTTCCGGCTCGACGACCTGGTCGAGCCGGAGTGGCCGGACGACCAGACCCGCACCTGGGGCCAGTGGAGCCCGCTACGCGGCTCGCTCTTCCCCGGTACCGC
The DNA here is from genome assembly GCF_900188115.1 of Haloechinothrix alba. Classification (GTDB taxonomy): domain Bacteria; phylum Actinomycetota; class Actinomycetes; order Mycobacteriales; family Pseudonocardiaceae; genus Haloechinothrix; species Haloechinothrix alba. The sequence goes on from NZ_FZNW01000023.1 coordinate 46,391, forward strand.
GATCTTCTGCTGCCACAAGACGGACGCACCGAACGTCGGGCCCTCTCGGCCCGCTGCCGCGTCCTGACCGACCAGACGTCACCGGAGGCCGCCGTGCGGGAGCTCGAGGCCGCCCAAGCCGAACACTTCGCCCGAACCGACCCGCTGCTACCACGCACGGTCTCGCTCCCGGAAGGCACGTGCATCACGGCCGGGCTACCCGGCGGCGGCGACGTTCGGGGGAACGCCTACCGGGCCGTACACGGTCCCCTGTCGATGGAGAGCCTGTGGCACACCCGCGTGACATGGGAGCTCAGCCCGCTGATCGGTGACTCCGGCGCGGCAGGCATGCACGCCGTACTCGCGGCGTACGCCCGCTGGTTGGGGCCGATGCCCGAGGATCAACCACGTGGCGAGACCACGGTGCTTCTCGGCTGGCCAAGTCGGGATGTCGCCGCGTCGGCCGTACTCCGGCGGCACGGGTTCACCGCAGGCACCGTGCTCGCCGTTCGGCACGCCGAGGGCGCAGGCGAAGTTCGCGCCGGCTCGGCAGCGGACGCCCCCGCCGGACCCGGCTCACCGCTCGTTACCGTGCGGCACGCATCGGTAACCGACATCGATGCGCTCATCGCTCTCGAGCTGACCGAGCTGCGCTACTCCCGGGCCGTGCTCGGCCAGCAGATGCGCACCGAGGCGGCGGAGCTCGTCGGCGCGGCACTGCGCGGCACCCTCGACGCCGGCGAGCCGGTCTTCGTCGCCGAGGACGCCGGGCAGGTCGTGGGAATGACGCGAGCCGGGTGGAGCTCCCCCGAGACGAACACCTCGATCGCGCACCGGCTGCCGGCCGGGACATGGGCGCGCGTCGACACACTGTCCGTCGCGCCGGAGGCACGCGGCTGCGGGGTGGGACAGCGGCTCATGTCGGTGGCCCACGCCGAGCTCGTCACCGCAGGAGTGCGAGGCAGCTACCTGTACTACGACACGGCCAATCCACTGTCCTCAGTGTTCTGGCCTAAGCAAGGATACCGTCCGCTATGGACATTATGGACCACCTCCCCGGACATCTTGTTCGCCACTGCCGAGTGAAGTGGCACCCGGCACACGCGGGGCGGCCGGCATCACGTCCCGGCAAGTTGCCGGTCGACCGATACCGCCCTAGCGTGCAGGAGGGAACTCGGCGCGCCAGGGAGCATTCATGCACGTAACCGCGGACCGGGTGGTCATCGAGGGGCCGCACGCAACGCTACTGCCCGCGACGTCTCTGCACGTCGCGACAGGACAACTGGTCGTTGTCCAGGGCCCGCCCGGACGAGGGCTCACCGGGCTCGGCCTCGCCCTCGCGGGCAGGATGCGCGTGACGGCAGGCTCCGTCGCCGTGTACGAGCAGCCGGGCGGTGTAGCGGACGCGGACGGGTCCGACCGTGGCGGTGCGCACCGACTGCGCGAGCGTGCCGCGCTGATCGACGCACCTGGCGTGACCGAACCGGACGGTGCCCTGCCCTTGCGTGTCGTGGTCGGTGAGGAGCTGGCGCTGGCACGCAGGCCCGCGTCCCGGGCCGATGTCGCCGAATGGTTGTCCGCGCGGGAGCTCACGCGCCACACCGGGACCCGGTTCGAGGACGTACCCGCTGACGTACGGACGTTCGTCCTGACCACGCTCGCCGCTACCCGGCCGGGTGTGCGGCTACTGGTGCTGGACACTCCGGACAGGCACGGTTGGGACACCACGCAGTGGTTGGAGACCGCCCGCCGCTGCGCCGCGCGCGACTTCGCCGTCGTCGTGCTGGTCGCCACCACCCACCCGTCCGTGTTGCCGGTCCCGCCCGCCCGTATCGGAACGGACGACCAACCTCCGCCGCTGACCCTGCGCGAGGGCATCGCCGCCGACAGCGGCGAGTGCGACGGCAACGACACGGACGCACACACCGGCTCGGCGACGACCACGACCGGCGGCACCGGGGAAGGAGACCGTCGATGAGCTCGATGAGCTCGGTGCGGGTCGCCGCGGGCGAGCTGCGCCGGATCAGCAGCGGGACGCTACCGAAACTGGCCATCCTTGCGCTGATCCTCGTTCCGCTGCTCTACGCCTCGCTGTACCTGTTCGCGAACGAGGACCCGTACAACCGGCTCGGCGAGCTACCCGCGGCAGTTGTCAGTGAGGACGCCGGAGCCGACGACCCCGACGGCGCGCACCGCGTGCTCGGCGACGAGGTCGCCGAGGAGATCGCCGACTCGGACACGTTCGACTGGCACGAGGTCTCCGGGCGGGAAGCCGACGACGGCGTCCGCGACGGCACCTACGCCTTCGCCATCACCGTTCCGCCGGACTTCTCCGCGGCGCTGCTGGCCACCGCCGAGTTCGACCCCCGGCGCGCGACAATCACGCTGACCACCGACGACGCCAACAACTACATCGCAGGGACCATCGCGAACAGGGTCGCCGAGCAGGTGCGTGCCGCGATCACCGAACGGGTCGGCGAGGAGGCGGCGGACCGTTTCCTGCTCGGCTTCTCCACCATCCACGGGGCGGTGTCCGATGCCGCGGACGGCGCCGACGAGCTGGCAGCCGGTACCGACGAGCTGCTCGAGGGGCAGCAGCAGCTCGAACAGGGTGCGCGTGAGCTGGCGCGCGGCAGCGACGAGCTGGCAGCCGGGCTGGAGACCCTGCGCACGCGCTCGGCGACGCTGCCGGAGCAGGCAGGCGAGCTCGCCGACGGCGCGAGTGAGGTGGCCGAGGGCAACGAGCAGCTCGCCCAGCGCGGCAACGAGCTCGCGAGCCGTTCCGGGGCGCTGCAGGACGCCCTCGACGATGCCGGCGAGGAGCTGTCCGGGCAGCTGCGTGCCGACGGCTTCGACGAGCAGGAGATCGACCGGATCCTTGCCGTGCTTGCCGAGCTTCGCCGGCCGATCGACAGGGCCGATCAGGACGTCCGGAACGCGTCCGAGAAGCTCGACACCCTGGCCACCGGGTCCCGAGCGGTCGCCGACGGGGCCGGGGAGCTGGCCGAGGCGGCTCCGGAGCTGGTCGGCGGCGTCGATGAAGCCGCAGGCGGCGCCGCGGACGTCGCGCAGGGCGCAGGCGAGCTCGCCAAGGGGCAGGCCGAGGCCACCAACGGTGTCAGCGCGTTGCGCGACGGTGCCTACGACCTCGATGACGGGCTGCACGAGGGGCTCGGCCGCATTCCGGACCCGGACGACGACGAGCGCGCAGCCACGGCCAGCACCATCGCCAACCCCGTCGGGATCGACTCGCACAGCTTGGCCTCGGCAGGCAGTTACGGCGCCGGCCTCGCTCCGTACTTCATGGCCCTGTCTGCGTGGGTGGGTGCGTTCGTGCTGTTCCTCCTGCTGCGCCCGCTGTCGGTGCGGGCGCTGGCCGCCGGGGCCTCGTCGCTGCGGGTCGCACTCGGTGGCTGGTTACCGGCAGCCGCGCTCGGTATCGCGCAGATGATCGTACTGCTCGGCGCCGTCAGCCTCCTGGTCGGTATCGACGTCGCGCATCCGGTCGGTGCCGTGGGCTTCCTGATCGTCACGACTCTCGCCTTCACAGCCGTGGTTCACGCGCTGAACGCCTACTTCGGCGCCGTCGGGAAGTTCCTGGCTCTGGTGGTACTCGTACTCCAGCTGGTCACCGCGGGTGGCACGTTCCCGTGGCAGACGATCCCCGAGGTGCTGCAACCACTGCATCACATCCTGCCGATGACCTATGTGGTCGATGGCTTGCGGGAGCTGCTCTACACCGGAGCATCGGCGAGCGTGGCCACCGATGTGGCCGTGCTGGCGGCTTACACCGCCGGAGGGCTGCTGCTGTCCACACTCGCCGCACGCAAGCGGCGAGTGTGGACAGCGCCGGCACTCAAACCGGAACTGGCGCTGTAGCCCCGCCCTGCAGCCCCCCGACGCTGAATGACGCTTTCAGTCCACGTGTTGGACTGAAAGCGTCATTCAGGGGACTCCTCAGGTTTGTGTGGGGAGTGTGATGGTGATGCCTCCGGCGCAGAGGTAGATCATGGCGATGAGGGCGGTGGGGCTGTGGTGGCCGTA
>NZ_FZNW01000031.1 GCF_900188115.1 Haloechinothrix alba
CCGGGCCCACCAGCTCCACACCCTGCTCTCTGGCCTGCTCCAACAACTGCTGCGCCAGCTGCTGCTGATCCACCTCATCAGTCACAGACTCCAGTATTTCGGTCATGATTCATCCTTCCCGCCAAGCAACGCTCGGCGTGTCGAACCAAGACCAGATCCACCGTTAATCAGACAGACCCCGTTCGGGTTCCTTGGGGCACGTGCGGCAGGGGTTGCCACCTGACTGGTTGTCATTATTGAGACTGCGTCGGCGTCGCGCGGAACACACCCTTTGACGTCGGCATGCGGTGGGAGAACAGCTCGACGACACGGGTTGCGGCTTCGTCGCCGCTTACCAGGCCGCCGTTCAGCCCAGGAATGCGGTCCAGGTCGCTGGCAAACTGCACCCGGGCGGTGCGGTCGATTCGCTTGCGGTACTCGGAGATCCGGGCGAACCGGCCACGGTCGATGGTGGGCACGGATTCTGACCAGCGGACAACGGCGTGCTCCTCGAGGTCTCCGCTGAGGTCGCCGTGGTAACGCTTGAGCCGTTCCAGCGCGTACTCGAGGGTCTGCTCGTTTGAGTGACCCTCGGTCCGTTCAAGATACTCGTGCGACAGCAGGATGGTGACCAGTCCCTTACCCGCCGGTGCGCGACCGGGCGCCTTGTGATGGTCGTTGATAACCGCGATGGTGTCCGGGTCCTCGTGCGGGGAGATCAGGTAGAACGTCGCCGGGTCCGTAGGACGACGGGCGAGGCCGAGGCACACGCTGCCGAGCCGTCGGTACCTGGTCGAGGCGTAGAGGTTCCGGGTGTTGTCGTCCATCTGCGGGTACATCGCGAGGGCGGGCTCCGCGGTGGCGGCGATGACGCAGGTGTCGAACGTCTCGGTCCTTTGGCGGCTGCCGGGGGCCGTGTAGGTGACCTCGACCTGGGACCCGTTGTCGGTCACGTTCTCGACCGGGTGGCTGAGCCGGGTATCGACGAAGGTGGCCAGCCCTTCCGGCAATCCGGCCACGCCTGATGTGAGGTTGTAGACTGACTTCACCAGCATGTTGCGGATGGTCCAGAACAGGAGGTTGACCGAGGTCTCCACGTCGTCGGCGACCCAGGTGCCGCTCACCAGTGGCCGTCCGAGGTACTGTAGGAGCTCCTCGTCGAGGGTTTCCCTGCAGTACTCGCGGACCGTCTTGTGATCGGTCTTCAGCAGAGCGTCATAGTCGTAGTAGCCGAGACCCTTCCGGTGACGGATCACGTCAGCGGCCAGCTTGAGTGCCCGCAGCTTAGAGCGGATCGAGAGTGCCGGGGTGCGGATCCCAGAAACCAGTGGTTTGGCGAGCGGGATGTAGTGGTTCAGCCCGCCGCGGGTCATTGCCATGGTGGCCGGGACTTCGGCCAACTCATGGGTCAACCCGATCTCATGGATCAGCGCGATGGCGTCCCCGTAGGTGCCAAGGTACACCGCGGTGCCGAGATCCATCAGGAAATCGCCCTTGCGGATGGTCCAGATCCGCCCGCCGACACGGTCGCGGCTCTCGAAGACGGTTGTGTCGAAGCCCGCTTGTTGTAGTCGATACGCGGCGGTCATCCCGGCTATGCCGCCACCGACCACGGCGGCGGTGCTGTGCTGACTCGAGGTCTTGGTCATCGAGGAGCCTCCTAGGTAGGAACCCGGCCGTCGGGGGTGGCCCCGGCTCGGTTGGGAAACGGGGAGGGTGTGGCATGTGCTGGTCCGTCTGCAGAACGGTCATGCGCTAACTGAGAATAATAGTGTACGCAATAATTGACAACTCGAGTATGATCAGCACAGTGAGAGGTTGGGTCGAGACCGAGAAGACCGAGATCCGAGGAGATGAGGGTGGTCATGGGCGAAGCATTGGTGACGGGCGCAGGTCAAGGGATCGGGCGCGCGATCGCACATCGGCTCGCCTCGGACGGATACTCGGTGACGGTCGTTGACCGTGACGAGACCACGGCGAAAGTCGTCGCGAACGATGTCGATGGAAGAGCGACGGTGTGCGACCTGTCGGACTCCTCCGCAATCGAGGAGCTGGTCACATCCGTTCGAAAGCTCGATGTGCTCGTGAACAACGCGGGCATCTTCCCGCCCTCGCCACTGAAGGATCTGACAGCCGAGCGGTTCCGCCACGTCATGGACGTGAACGCCATCGCGCCCCTACTGTTGACGCAGCGACTACTCCCGCTGTTGTCGGATACCAACGGATCGGTGGTCAATGTCGCATCGATGGCGTCGAAGGTGGCGATGCCGGGCGCCGGCGCGTATTCCCCGTCCAAGGCGGCGCTGGTCTCGCTTACCAAGCTGTGTGCTGTGGAGTTTTCACACTCGGGAGTCCGATTTAACGCGGTGGCTCCCGGTGGTGTGCTGACCGAGGGCACGGCGCAGTACACTGCTGATCCGGACCGTGAGTCGCGCTTCAACGCGGTGCTTCCGCTCGGACGTCGGGGGTCGCCTGAGGATATCGCCGATGTCGTATCATTCTTCGCTTCCCCGGATTCCCGCTACATCACCGGACAGGTGCTGTATGTCGACGGCGGGTTGAGCGAGGCAACGATCCCCTTTCTGCGGGCGGCTCAGGACGGCGGGTAGCTGTACCGGTCGTAGTCGTGCCGACTAGAGGTTGTTTTGTGTATACTCTACTATTAGAGTAAACTTGTGGTTGTACCGAATGACGAGATTTCCGCGAAGGGGAACCCGTGGACGTGCATGACCCCGTTGCAGAACTGTTCGCCGCGAAGCCGGACGCGGTTCGGTGCCCGCACAGGGCACATGCGTTGTTGCGTTCCGAAGCGGCGCCGCGCTGGATCGACCGTATTCAAGCATATGCCGTCACCAGGTATGCCGATATCGTTGAGGTGCTTAGAGCGCCCGAGAAGTTCTCCTCAGTGATGGCGAGTGGACCGGGATCCGTGACGCCATTGGCACGCAGGTTGATCGAGAGCCCCGAAGTGGGCGAGGACCTGCGAGCGAAAGCGCGACGGCGGGTTGAGATTAGCAAGTCGACCGTGCTGCTCAACGCCGACCCGCCAGTGCATCTGCGGCAGCGAAAGCTGGTCAACAAAGCGTTCACCGCGCGCCGAGTTATGGCCATGGAGCCCTCGGTGGACAAGATCGCCCACAATCTAATTAGCAACTTCATCGGCACCGGGCGCGCCGAGATGGTAGCCGACTTCTCGATTCTGCTACCAATGACGGTGATCGCCGACATCCTCGGTGTCCCCAGTGAACTGCATGCCACCTTTAAGCGCTGGTCGGATGCTTTCGTGGCTGGTGCGGGGAGCATGGCGCTGTCCGATGAGGAGATCGGCGAAATCTTTGACCAGGTGAACGAGTTCTATGACTACTTCTCCGAACAGATCGAGCGGTGTCAGCGGGACCCGACCGATGATCTTCTTTCCGCGATCGTGCAGGCGCGGATCGACGGTGAGACGCCGTTGACGCACGACGAGATGCTCCAGATGCTTGTCCAGTTTCTGGTGGCAGGAAATGAGACGACGACGAACCTGCTGACCTCGATTATGTTCTGGTTGCTGACCGAGCCGGGGCTAATGGCGGCCGTCCGCGCTGATCGCGCGCTCGTCCCCAAGGTGGTCGAGGAAGTGCTCCGGCTCGAGGCGCCGATTCAGGGACTGTTCCGGACGGCGACTGAGGATTCCGAAGTCGGCGGCATCACCATCCCGAGCGGCTCCAACCTGTTCCTTGCCTATGCCGCGGGAAATCGTGACGATGCCGTGTTTGCCTACCCGGATACGTTAAAGTTCGACCGTTCGGGCGACGGTACTCATCTTGCGTTCGGTAAGGGCGAGCACTTCTGCCTTGGCGCTCCAATCGCGCGGCTCGAGGCTCGGGTCGGTATCAATGCGTGGCTCGACCGCACTAGCGAGATCATGTTGGACTGCGCTCCGGAAGACGTGGAATATCAGCCGAGCTTCGCGTTGCACGGCATCAAGAGCCTTCCGCTGCGGTTCGCTGCGTAGATGCGTTTGATAGCAGACGGCGGGGCTGGTAAGACTCCAGCCCCGCCGTCGCACTCGTTATGCTCGCTGTGAGATCAGCTCAGTAGCCGAGTAGCTCTCGTGCCGTGTCGGCGAGTTCGTCCGAAGTTGGGAGGTAAGATAGCCCGGAAGGCGCGTACGGTGCGGGGTGGTATCCCGCGCCAAGCCGCTTTACCGGCGCGTCGAGCTTGCCGAACAATTCCTCGGTGATTCGTGCGGCGATCTCAGCGCCGGGCCCGCAGAACGTCGTCGCATCATGCAGCACGATCGCCTTGCGTGTCTTCGCGACCGAGTCCATGACGCTTGCCATGTCGAGCGGGATCAACGTGCGCAGGTCGACGACCTCGAGGTCGATGCCCTCGTCGGCGAGGGTCTCTGCGGTTGCGAGCGCGGTGTGGACGGCTGGCCCGTAGGTGATGACGGACAGGTCGGCCCCTGGGCGCTTGACGTCGGCTTCTCCGAGCGGAATGCGGTAGTCGCCGACGGGCACCTCCTGCTTCTGGCTGAAGGCGAGGCGGACGTTCTCGATGAATAGGCACGGGTCGTCGTCTGCGACGCAGGACGCGAGAAGTCCCTTGGCTTCGATCGCGGTTGAGGGCATCACGACCTTGATGCCCGGAGTGTGCATGAACCACGCTTCGAGTGACTGCGAGTGTTGTGCGCCGAAGCGTTGCTCGCCGACAGTGGTCCTGATGGTGATCGGGATCGTGGAGTGGCCGCCCGACATGTACCGCAGCTTCGCGGCGTGATTGGTGATCTGGTCGAGGCACACGCCCATGAAGTCCATGAACATGATCTCGGCAACAGGCCGGTAACCGGCTAGCGCCGCGCCGATCGCGGTACCGATGATTGCGGTCTCGGAGATGGGGGTCGCCCGTACCCTGCCGGTCCCGTATTTGGACGACAGTCCGCGTGTCACCTTTAAGACGCCGCCAGCCGGATCGGCGATGTCCTCACCGAGCAGAATGACCTTCTCGTCTCCGTCAAGGGCGAGGTCGAGCGCGGAGTTCATGGCCACCGCCATGGTCATCCGCGTCGTCTCGTCCTGGCTTGTCGTTGTCGTGCTCTCTGCTGTCGTCGTCACAGTGCTGACACCACCTTCTCGTCGGCGAAAACGTCTGTGTAGCGCTCGCTCGCGGCGGGCTGGGGACTGTCTTGGGCGAACGCGAACGCGTCCTCGACCTCCGCGATGACCTCCTTGTCGACCTCCGCGAGCGCCTGCTCGTCGAGCACACCCTCGTCGAGGAGCCAGCGCCGGAAGGTGGGTGCAGGGTCGCGCTCGGTCGCGGCGGCGAGCTCGTCCGTAGGCATGTAGGAGTAGTCGGAGGAGCCAGAGTGTCCCGTCAGCCGGTAGGTCTTGATCTCGACGAAGGTCGGCCCGCCGCCGTTGCGTGCTCTGCCGAGTGCGGTGCGCAGTTGTTGTGCCGTTGCAATGGGGTCGAAACCGTCGACAGCAAGCGACGGCATCGCGTACGCCTCCGCTCGCGCCGCCAGGTCGGTGGACGCGGCGTACTCCGCAATGGGAGTGTGCTCGGCCCACTGGTTGTTTTGGCAGACGAAGACCATCGGAAGGTTCCATAGACTGGCGAGATTCATCGACTCGTGGTATGCGCCGATCGAGGTTGTGCCGTCGCCGAACACGGATACCACGGCTCGAGCGGCCCCATCGAGCTGCGCGGCAAGGCCAAGACCTGCTGCGATGGGGATCCCGGAGCCGACGACGCCCGTGCTGGTCACGAATCCGACGGACTGGTCGTGGATGTGCATGGCGCCGCCCTTGCCCTTGGACGTGCCGTCGGCGCGGCCGTAGATCTCGGCGACGATGCTGCGCAACGATGCCCCTTTGGCCAGGGCATCGCCAAGGCTCCGGTAGTTGGAGACCAACTGGTCTTCTGTCAGCATGGCAACTCCCATCGCGGCGCAGGCACCTTCAAGGCCCCTGACCGGATAGAACGCCGACTTGAGGCGTCCTGCCTTGACTTCGCCTACCGCATGCTCTCCGGTCGAGGTGATTAAGCGCATCGTCCGGTACATCTGCGTGAGGTCTGCGGTCGACAGGGCGGTTTCCGCAGCGTCGGCTTCCAGCGCTGACTGCGCATGGACCATTGTCCGACCTCCTGTTTCGGGGATGGGGGTTCTATATACTCTACCATTCAACTGTTGGTACCTGATGTTAATGTGATTCGCTGCCTGCGGCGCTGAGTTCGATGATCTCGCGCTGGTCGGCGAGTTCTCTGAGCCGGAACTTCTGGATCTTTCCGGACGGCGTGGTCGGCATGGTGTCGACCAGGAACCAGCGACGAGGGATCTTGCTCGACATGAGTCGTTGCCTGGCGAAGGCGAACCAGTCATCGGGATCGGCTGTCGCCGAGGGGGACAATCGGACGAAACCGCACACCTGCTCGCCCAAGTAGTCGTCCGGCAGCCCCACGATGGCGATCTCGCTGATCTGGGGATGTTCGGCGAGCACATCTTCGATCTCGCGAGGATAAATGTTCTCTGCCCCTCTGATGATCATTTCCTTGAGTCTGCCGGAGACGTGCACGTAACCCTGCTCATCCATGATTCCGAGGTCACCAGTGTGCAGCCAGCCATCATCGTCGATCGTCGCGGCGGTCGCGTCTGGCATGCGGAAGTACTCCTTCAGGGTGGTGTAGCCCCTGAGGTAAAACTCGCCAGTCTCGCCACAGGGCACGATTTCTCCGGTGGCCGGGTCGACGACCTTGACTTCGACCTGTTCAAGTGGCTGTCCCGCCCGCTCCGACTTGGCCTCGAGCGAGTCGTCGATGTGGGCTTGCGCGATGACCCCGCTCGCCTCGGTCTGGCCGTAGCACGGAATGAACGCGCAGCCAAAATCGCGCTCGACTCGCCGTACGATCTCGGGAGAAAGCGTTGTTCCCCCTGCCATGAGAACCCGCACCGAGCTGACATCGCGGTCGGCGAACGTCGGATGTTCCATCATGGCTAGTGCCATGGTGGGAACGCTTGGGACGAAGGCGGGGCGCTCGGACTCGATCAGGTCGAGCATCAGCTCTGGTTCGAATATCGTAATAATGTGAGTCGCGCGATTCCAGACCGCACCGATGGCGCCGAAAGCGGAACCGCCGAGATGGAACATGGGCATGCAGTTGAGCCACACCGACTCTTGCGGAAGATCAAGCCTGCGGCCGAAGAGATGTGAGTTGTTGCACAGCGCTTGATGTGTGAGGACCGCGCCCTTCGGGTTGCCCGTTGTGCCCGACGTGTAGAGAATCATCGCGGGATCGTCTGGCCGTACGTTGGGTAGCGTCGCGTCCGCGTGAGGGCTATGCCAGAGGGGGGAACGGGTGTCGAAGCCCATCACGTCCCGCAGGGCGGGAAGCTCACCGCGCAGCTCATCGACGACAGCGCGGAGGTTCCTGCCCCGGTACTCGTCGGCCACGACAACGCCCACCGCGCCGGACTGGCTCAGCGCATAGCTGAGCTCGGGGCCAGTGTAGGCCGGGTTGATCGCGACGACGATCAGTCCGGCCATGACGGCACCAAACTGCACGATCTCCCACTCCGCGACATTCGGTGCCCAGATTGCGAGTCGGTCGCCCGGCTCGTAACGCGCGGCAAGGTTGCGGGCCACCTGCTCCGTGAGCGCCAGCAGCTCACGATATGTCCAACGGGTTCGTGCCGCCGGGTCGGCGACCCCCGCGACAAGGGCGGTGGTGTCCGGCGAGTCCGCCGCCGCCTCGCGGAGCAGTTCGCCGATAGTGACTTCGCGAAGGGGCACCGAATAGTCCGCCTCCCACAGTGACTGCGTCAACTTGCGCGAGCGCGTCGTGGCGCTGGCATCGATCGTGGGACTCATCGCTTCTCCCAGTGCGGTTGTGTCGTTGGGGCCATGTCACGCTCGTGTCGGTCAATGGAATGGAGACGAGAGCACGCCGAAGGGGTCATAGGGATAGCCGAGCGCCAGCCGGAACGTGCCCCACACCTCCCCGATCGTCGCGTCAAGCTCGAATGCGTCAATCATGGCGTCGAGGCAGTTCTCTCCCCGCGCCGCCGTGTCGTGCAGCGCCCGTATCGCGGCGCTGAGCGCGGCTTGGTCGCGCGTCGACTTGCGTTCCGTGAACGCCTTAACGTGCTCAGCGATCGAGGACTGGTCGAAGGAGAACCGGGCCGGCCGGTGCTCGTCGGGCCGCGCGAACGTGTTGACGCCAACGAGCACGCGCTCGCCGGTGGCCAGTTCACGTTCGATTCGTTCATTGGTCTCGTCCATCAGCGACTCAATCCAGCCTGACTCGACCGCCGTGAACAGCCCCATCCCTTCAATGCGTTCAAGCAGGTCGAGTGCTGCGGACTCGACGTTGTTGGTCAGTGTTTCGACGTACCAGCTGCCGCCGAGCGGATCAGCCGTGCGTGCGGCACCGACCTCGTGTGCCAGGATCTGTTGGGTGCGAATGGCAATTTCCCGTGCCTCGTGGGTGGGAATACAGATCGGTTCGTCGTACGTGCAAGTCTCGACGGACTGCACGCCGCCGAGGATGGCGGCGAGTGTCTGCACCGTCGCCCTGACAATGTTGTTGTACGGTTGCTGGTAAGTGAGCGAGCGACCAGACGTGTGGCACGCCATACGCAGCCGGAGGCTGCGAGAATTCGTTGCGTTGAACCGTTCGGAGAGTGTGCGTGCCCAGACACGCCGCAGCGCGCGATATTTGCCCACTTCTTCGAAGAGATCGATATCCGACGTAGATACCCATGCGAGGGACGGTGCAATGTCGTCCGCGGTGACGCCGCGTTCGGCGAGGTCGTGCAGGGTTTGGTTGACAATCGCCATTCCGACCGCAATCTCACCGGCCGGAGTGAGGCCACGCTCGCGCAGGTTGTATGCCTGCGGGAAGCCGCAAGCCCACCGGGGGCTGTGCCGGGCGACATACTCGAGGCAGTCCACGGAGGCACGATGCGCGAGCCGAACCGGCATGATCCGCTCGCCGTATCCGGTCAGGTTGAGCTGGACGTGGTCGGGCATATGCGAGCCCTGCAGCTTGTCGAGTGACAGTCCCTGCCTGCGGGCCATGGCGGCCAGCATCGGATAGAGCAGTACCGTGGAGTGCCAGGCGATATCCGTCTTGGTAACGTCGATGCCGTCGAGCAGCTGTTCAAGATCGGCAACGCAGGCGAGCGTGCACCCCTCCCTTCCTACCTCGACGGGGAAAGTGGGATGATCGGGGTCAATCGCCTCTTGGCTGAGCGTGTCGAGCACAATGTCGAATCCGGGGGAGCCCGCTGAGCGGGCGCGGGCAAGACCATCCCGGGTGTCGGCGGGCGTGCCGTAGCCAACGATGTTACGCAACGTCCACATTTTGCTGCGGTACATGTCCGGGTAGGAACCCCTCGCGTAGGGGTAGGTGCCGGGGTCGCCAAGGTTGCGCTCGTAGTCCAGCTTCGGCGCATCCTCGGGTCCATACCACGCTCTAGTCTCAAGCCCTCCCCAAGTGTTGGTACGGGATAACCGTACCGAGACGTTCTCGCTCCCGTCTTGTAGCCACTTCGGCGTGCTCTCGGTTGCGGGGCGCTCGGTCATGACGCCGCGCGATCTCTTGCTCGGGGTAGGTCGGTCAAGAAGTTCATGATCTCCTCGGTTGTAGAACTGGGGCCGAATACCGCTGCCACACCGGCGTTGAGCAGGGTTGGCTCGTCATCGGGATGGATCAGCCCGCCGACCATAAGCGGCACGTCCGCCACTCCTGCCCGCCGCATAGCCGCTAGCAACGCAGTCGTGTGTGGCACGTACGTGCTGGTGCTGAAGCTGACTCCGACGACGTCGGCGTCCTCGACTGCCACGGCATGGGCCATGCCGTCGGGACTGTTGTGTTCACCAAGGTAGACGATCGTGACACCGCGATCACGCAACAGCCGTGCAAGCGTGCGTAGTCCCTTGGAATGCACATCGACGCCGAGCATTCCCAGCACGCATCTGATGTCGCTGCCGCTTGCGCTGCGCATGCCACTCCCTTCGTGCGCGGTGGCCGACGGCCACGTCGGTACCGGTGCTACGCCTTTGAGTCTATCATCTAGTCGCAAGATAAATTATTTAGCCGTAGAGCGCTTGGCTAGCAGACGGTTGACTAGTATAGTGGTAGAAAATATATACATGAACTATCTCGTCGACGACCGAACGGGAAGGTAGGCGTGGAAGGCTGCACGGATCGACAGGACAGAGTGTCCATGGCGACGAGTGCCCAGTCCGCCGACGGTACGGCAAATTCCGTCCGAGTTGTTCCTTCGGAGATCGAGATCGATGTACGGCCAGGCGAATCGCTCATGGCCGCTGCGCAGCGACAAGGCTACCGCTGGCCAACGGTATGCGGTGGGCAGGGGACCTGCCGAACCTGTTTCGTTCGGGTAGAGAGCGGCGAGGAGGGGTGCGCTCCGATCGACGATCTCGAAGAAGAGGGTATCCAGGCGCTGCGCAGACCCGTCGACGGACGTACGAGGCTCGCTTGTCAGCTGCGCATTGAGGAAGGTCCGGTCACGGTCACGAAGCGTGGTGTGCGACCGGCGGACTGAGTCCAGCGGTGGCACGCCAGGGAAGGAGTCTCGATGGACCGATGGCTGACCGATACGGCCACCAGTCCCCGGTTCCCGCTGTTCACGCGAGCCAATGCTGATGAAGTGGGGCCTGAGCCGTTTCCGCCGCTGACTTGGACACTGGCATGGGAGCAGGCCGCCGTGCCCGGCACTGTCGATGCCTGGGTCAACCTGGGCGCATTCCGGCGCGAAGAGTTCGCCGAACCTGTCGCCGAGGTCTACGGATGCTGGGGTGGCTACCTATACAACCAGGTCAGTATTGGGCGGGTCTTCGGGCAACGGGCGCCGGGAGCGAATCCCGACGATATCGACCGCATGTACTTCGGCTCGAACCCGGAGGTTCCGGCCTATGTACCGCATCCCGGTGACTCCGACGAGGAATGCTCCGAGGCGGTCGGGCAGGTTCTCGCTGCCGCGCTGTCAGCCGAACGTCTTCCGTACGCCGAGGACCTTGTTGCGGAGTCGCGTTCCTGGCGCACCGCGCGCCCGGACTTCGCTCGTCTCAAGGACCACGAGCTCGTCGCCCATGGCCGCGCGGCTTGTGAGCGGTTACGGCGCGCCTGGGACGTCTACATCCAGGTCGTTATCAACGCCTCAGTCGGCCCGGCGGCCATCCATGCTATTGCGTCAGGAGTCGGACGCCCCGAGCATGCCGTCGCTGCCGTTACGGCGGTGGGCGATGTTGAGTCCGCGAGGATGAATCGGCAGGTGTGGGACCTCTCGCGCCTCGTACGTGGCTCGTCCGAGCTGACCGATGCATTCGACGCTGGCACCGCTGGCCTCCTCAGCCGGCTTGCCGCGCCGTCCGCGTCCTCTGAGACGCCTGAGTTCCTTGCGCGCATTAGAGCGTTCTTGACGGAGTTCGGTCACCGCGGTCCGAATGAGTACGACCTTGCTTCCGATACCTGGGAGACCCGTCCGGTGATCGTGCTGAATATGATCGACCGAATCCGTGAGCAGGGTGACGGCCAGTCACCCGAGCGCCGCGTCGGCATCGGAGCGTCGATGCGCGACAAGGCCATAGCAGAGCTCGAGGATCTCGCCGCATCGGACGCACAGACGTCGGCTACGCTCGCGGCGGCCATCCGGTCCAGCCACCTCTTCTACCGGATGCGCGAGGCTTGCAAGGATGCGCTGGTCCGCGCCGTGCACGAGGTGCGCCTGCCGTTCGTTGAGCTCGGCAGGCGCGCCGAGGCCCGGGAGGATATTGTCGCTGCGCACCATGTCTTTCAGCTCTGCGAAGCCGAGCTCGATGCGTTCGTGCGCGATCCTGAGGAGTGGGAAGGCTTGCTGGCCAATCGGGCTGCAGAGTTCGCGAAGCTGGCAGACCGGGTGCCGCCGTACACCGTCATGCACGGTGTAGAGGTGCCGCCGATAAGTAGCTGGCCGGTCAGAGGCGCGGCATCCCCCACCCGGTCGGATGTCGCTGAGGAGCGCGGTGCGCTTCAGGGGGTGGCGGCGTCGCCCGGAGTCGCTGTCGGGCAGGCGAGGGTTGTCGGTGATCTCTCGGAGGTGGAAGAGCTGAACCCGGGGGAGGTCTTGGTGTGTGCCTCGACGGATCCGTCCTGGACGCCTCTGCTAATGGCTGCCGCCGCGGTGGTCTGCGCGGTTGGTGCACAGGGCAGTCACGCCGCCATTATCAGCCGGGAGCTAGGGGTGCCGTGCGTCGTGTCGGTGCGTCAAGCACTGCACGAGATCAGGACCGGGGACAGGCTCACCGTCGACGGGTCAGCTGGCACCGTGATCGTCAATACGGCCTCGGCCCCGTGAGTACATGTCGAGCGTCGTCGCGGCGGTGGGCGCTTGCCATGCGAATTAACTCGATTGACAAATAGTCTAATGTACGAGTACATTGCCAATTAGCGCGTTGTCGTACCTGTTGAGGAGAGTCAATGACGACGGTGCCCACCGATGGCGGTGGCCAGCCTGAGGGCCCCAGCGTACAAGAGTACCTCGACCGTGACACGAAACCTGTCCCCGAGACTCTGCGCTACAGTGCGAATGACCAGACCGACCCTACCGACATCCCGATCGAGCGCTATACCTCCAAGGAGTTCGCCCAGGTCGAGATGGAGAAGATGTGGTACCGGGTCTGGCAGTTTGCCTGCCTCGAACAGGAGATTCCCGAGGTCGGTGACCATGTGATCTACGAGATCGGCGATATGTCGTACATCGTGGTCCGGACAGAGCCGGATACCATCCGCGCGTACGTGAACGCGTGCTTGCATCGGTCACGATTGCTGCGTGACCGTGGTGGTACTGTTCCGGAATTGCGTTGCTCGTTCCACGGCTGGACGTGGAATCTCGACGGCTCGATGAAGAATTTGCCCTGCGCGTGGGACTTCCCGCATGTCGACAAGGACAAGCTCACGTTACCCGAGGCTAAGGTCGGTACCTGGCGGGGTTTCGTATTCCTCAATCCCGATCCCGATGCCGGGCCGTTATCCGAGTTCCTTGGCGACTTTCCCGAGAAGTGGATCTGGCCGATCGAACAGCGCTACAAGGCCGTTCATGTCGCGAAGGTCCTGCCGCTGAATTGGAAGGCGGCGCAAGAGGCGTTCATGGAGACCTACCATGTCATCGCGACGCACCCGCAGATCATGACGTGGACGGCAGACGCAAACTCTCAGTACGACGCCACGAGCGACCAGCCGCACTGGAACCGGATGATCAACGTCCAGGGTGCGCCGAGCCCGCATGTGGCCGATTTCGTTGAGGAACAAGACGTCCTAGAATCATTCTACGCGGCCCGGACCTTCTATTCGGTTGACGCGGGACGAGATCTCCAGGCCGGCGAGGAAGGGATCCCTGATGTGCCAGAGGGGTCATCTGCTCGTGCGGTCCTCGCCGAGGCCATGCGAAAGCAGCTATCTGAGTTGTCTGGAACGGACTACTCAGACTACTCTGACAGTGAACTGCTTGACACCGTGCAGCACACGGTTTTCCCCAACTTCCATCCGTGGGGCGGATTTAAGAGCAACATTTGTTACCGGTGGCGCCCGAACGGCTTCAATCCTGACTCGTGCATCTTCGAAACCATCATCATGGCGGACCCGCCACAGAGCGGTGAAAAGCCGCCGCCGGCCAAAGTTCGTTGGGTGGATGAGGACGAGAAGTTCTCTGATGTTGAGGAACTAGGCCTGCTCGGCCCGGTGTTTGATCAGGATATCGACAACATGCTCTTCGTCCAGCGTGGCATGAAGGCGACCCGCAAAGCAGGACTCACCCTCGGGCAGTACCAGGAAAGCCGAATCAGGCAGATGCACCATACCCTCGGCAAGTGGATGGAGAAGTGATGGCTGCCGCGAAAGAGCTCACCGACCCACTCACCGGACAGGTCTACGCGATGACCGAGGATGGTTTCGTCGAAGTCTATGACCCATCCACCGGTCAGCGCGGTATCTTCAATGAGAAGGGCGAGTGGCAATCGGGCGAACTAAAGTACGCCAACCGGCAACTACTCGGCTGGATGGGTCGAGCGGCCGCGCGGCAGGCCATGCATCGGGAACGCGGCTGACGAGCGGTGGAGCTGGTACTCGTACGGCACGCCGAAGCGGCGCGGGACGCGGCCGGAAGCGAGCAGGCCGATCCTAGACTGAGTGAAGCGGGTGTCGCACAGGCAGAGCGGGTAGCGTATTACCTTGCTGTCGAAGAGTTCGACGCCATTTATTCATCACCGCTGCGCAGGGCCATGCAGACAGCGGTTCACATAGGGGAGTCTCTCGGCCTATCAGTGGTCGAAGTCGACGGATTAGCCGAGTTCGACCGTGAGGCACCCGAGTACCTTCACTTCGATGACCTGCGCACTGCGGGAGATCCGAGGTACTTCGCCTGTCTGGCCGGGGATTTGTCTGCATGGGGCACCGATATTGAAACGTTTAGGGCGCGGTTCATGGCGGCGATCGATGACATCATCGATCTACACCGGGCCGGTAAGGTTGTCGTGGTCACGCACGGGGGTGTGCTAAACGGCTACCTGGGCGGGTTGATCGGTGCAGGTCAATTCTTCTTCCATCGTCCCGACAACACCGGCATCAGCCGCGTGGTGATCGAATCGGGTCATCCGCGCCTGGTTACATTGAATGAATGCTCGCATCTGCGCACCGTATCGGCTACCTGAAGGCGGCGGGCCACTCCGCACAGGTCGGTACTTCGTCGGCGAGACTATGGGTGTGTCTTGCTCACCATAGGCCCCTGTGGAGATGGCCCTTCTCGAGGACTCCGTACGTTGACCCGTCCCGAGCACCAGCTCGGCGATGTCGCCGAAGGTATTTCCGATGCGTACCTCGATTTCGGCGGCGCTGTCGGAGACATCGTACTTCACGACCCGAACGGCGTTGCGGAACTTCCGGCAGATGACATTGGTCGGTCATTCGTGGTTTGCTAGGTTTCGCCGAATCGTGTTCTCGTGCACCTGAGCCTTATGGGTCGCGACGAACCGGGTGCCCATGTCTACCGCGTCCGTACCATTCATCAGTGTCCCGACAAGGCCGCGAGTGTCGACGATTCCACGGCTTGCGATCACACGAATGGCCAGTGTCGCCGTCGCCGCTGGAATCAGACCAGGCCGCCGATGTCGCCCTCGCCAGGGTGTTCCGTGCACTCGAACCCCTTGGCGAATACCGCGTCCACGCCAAGCTGCTCGGTCTTCATCGCGTGCCGGACGGTCACGTACCTGTTGATCACCGCAGGCCTGCGGCCTCGGACGGGGCAGATAGAGGTCAGGACTGGTCCCTGCGGTCTCGATGAGCTTTGCCCACGCAGCAACCGCAGCGTCGGTGTAATCGTATTGACGCCGATGCGCTGATCCATCGGATGCCGGTAGCGGACGGATTCCTTCTCGAGGGCATTTGGGGTCAGCTGGGTCAGTGTTGTGAAGAGGCTGAACCCACCCGCATTAGCTACCGGAGCGATCTGCTCCGACGTACCAACGCCGTCGTGCCGCCACCAACTATCGGATGCGAGACCGCTAATACTTTCGTGAACGAGGTCACCACGATCATCAGGCGTCCACCAGAGTGATCGCCTCGGTGGGGCAGTGCTTTGCGGCGCTGCGCACCGCTTCTTCCTGGTCGGTTCCGGGAGATTCGTCGAGCAAGATCACGGTTCCGTCCTCGTCGTGCTGGTCGAACACGGCGGGTGCCTCCATTACGCACATTCCGTTGCCGCAGCACTTGGCAAGGTCGATCATGACGCGCATCGCGTAGCTCCCTCCGTTGACAATGATTTGCCTATAGTCTAATAATAGACCATTGTGCAAGCGAGTAGAGCTAGCGAAGGTCGAGTCTCGAATCCGCTCGCCGCGATTTTCACGACTGGTGTGCCGCAGAGCGCAGAAGGGAAGCCGCGATGCCACTTGACCCCACGGCGATCGGAGCTCAGTCGGGTCCACGAAGGATGACCTGGAGTCCCGACGACTGCATGATTTACGCCCTCGCGGTGGGCGCTGGAACTGATGAGCTCGCCTTCACGACTGAGAACACGACTGGTGTATCCCAGCAGGTGCTGCCCACCTATCCGGTCGTGCTTGGCACTGACCCGACGATCTTCAAGCAGCTCGGTTCATTCGACTGGTCGAAGCTCGTCCACGCCGAGCAGGGTGTGGAAGTCTTGCGGCCAATCCCGCCGGAGGGAGCAGCGCTGACCACGACTCGGATCGCGGACATGTACGACAAGGGCAAGGCCGCGCTCGTAGTCATCGAGTCGGAATCGATCGACGAGCAGAGTGGGGAGTTGCTCTTCCGCACTAGCATGGCGTTGTATATTAGCGGTGCCGGTGGCTGGGGCGGCGACCGTGGCCCGAGCGAGTCCTGGCAGGTTCCGGATCGGGAGCCGGACCGCACGGTGAGCTACGCGACCAGGCCGGATCAGGCACTGCTTTATCGGCTCTGTGGTGACCACAACCCGCTGCACTCCGACCCGGCGTTCGCCAATCGCGCGGGGTTCGAGCGGCCGATCCTGCACGGACTGTGCACGTACGGCTTTACTGGGCGTGCCCTGGTGCATATCCTCGCCGCCGGTGATGCGACCGGTATCCGCAGTATGGAGGCGCGGTTCGCGTCGCCGGTCCTCCCCGGCGATTCCTTGCATGTGGATATCTGGCGCACTGAGGAGGACAAAGGACTGTTTCGCACCCGCAAGGACGACGGCACGGTGGTGCTCAGCAACGGTCGGTGCACCCTAAATGCGGCGTGAAGGTACCATCGCAAATGAGGACGCCACGGTAGTCGTGGCCGGAGCCGGAATTGGCGGTCTCCGCACCGTCGAGGAGCTGCGGCGCGCTGGGCACCGTGGTGAGCTCGTGCTTGTCGGTGCGGAGAAGTATCCACCCTACGATCGGCCGCCGCTGTCGAAGGGCGTGCTGCGCGGAAGCAAGGCCGCATCCGGCGCCCGGTTGCGGGACGATGCCTTTTTCGCTGACAATGACGTCGTCCTGCGGCTCGGAACCGCGGCGACGTCGATTGACCCGATCGACCACCGAGTCGCGCTCGATGACGGAACGACACATGACTACGATCAACTCATCATTGCGACCGGGTTGCGGCCCCGAACTTTTCCTCCCGCGCTGCGGGCACCCGGAGTGCACGCGCTTCGATCGCTTGACGACTGCCTCGCCATCAGGCAAACGCTTAGCGGTGCTGGGTCGGTACTAGTCATCGGCGCGGGGTTCATTGGCTGCGAGGTCGCCGCGACGCTTACCGAGATGGGCCTGAGTGTGTGTGTGGTCGAGCAGCAGCCGGTACCGTTTGCCGCCGTACTCGGCGACACGGTTGGTGAATTCGTCGCCAGGCTGCACCGCTCCGCCGGGGTTGATCTGCGGTGCGGTGTCGGGGTGCATGAGCTCATCGGAGCGCACTCCGTCGTCGCAGGTGCGGTGCTAAGCGACGGCAGCGAGGTCGAGGCTGACGTCGTGGTCGTTGGCATTGGATCAGAGCCGGTGACGGAATGGCTCGACGGCAGCGGCGTGCGGGTCGGCGACGGCGTGCTGTGTGACGAAAGGGGCAGGACCAGTGTTGACGGTGTGTGGGCCGTCGGTGACGTTGCGGCGTGGCGCACGCAGACAGGTGCACATCGCAGGATCGAACACTGGACGCGCGCGGGGGAACAGGCGCGGATCGTAGCTCACGAGATTCTCGGGTGTGACGACGCTGAGTTCTCTATTCCCTACTTATGGACCGATCAGTACGGGATCAGGATCCAGATTTTCGGTGATGTGTTCAGATCCGAGCTCGTCTGGGCGTCCTATGACGACAACCGGAAGTTCGTCGCCGTCTATGCCGCCGACGGGATCGTGACGGGAGTTGTCGGGGCAGGGACGGCGAGGAAGGTGCGCCGACTCACTTCGTTGATCGGCCGTCCTACCTGTGCTCTCGACGAGGTCGCCGCATGAGCGACTCGCTTGGCGAGCAAGTCGACTGAGTGTTATTAACTGAGGAGGAGGCATCGCAATGACGCGATCGTCAACGGAACACTATTCCTACGGGACCGGGATTGAGCTCTCCGTGCTCCAGTTGCTCCGGTTGAAGGGCAGGGCTACTGCGGCTGGGGTGGCGGAAACGTTGACACTACCTGAGGACGCGGCAGTTACTGCGCTCGCGGAGGCGACGAACGAGGGCTTCTGCGCGGAAGCTGGACCGTCGTTCCGGCTGACGCCGGAAGGCAAGCATCGCCTGACCGACCTGCTCGACGCGGAGCGCGCTGAGATCGATCACGCTCGGCTTACGGAGCTCTACGACGAATTCGACTCGGCCAACACCGAGTTGAAGTCGATCACCACAGCGTGGCAGATGCGGGACGAGCAGACACCGAACGACCACGCCGACGTCGAGTACGACAAGGCGGTCATCGACCGTCTCGCCACCCTGAACCATAATTTCGCCGAGCTGCTCGGCAGGATCATCGAGGTCGTGCCTCGACTCGCTCATTACCCGGCTCGGTTCGACACAGCGATCGCCAGGGCGCGAGCAGGCGACCAGAAATTCGTCACGTCGCCGATCGCGGACAGCTACCACCAGGTATGGTTCGAGCTGCACGAGGAGCTGATCGAACTGCTCGGCAAGACCCGCGCTGAGGAGGCCGCCGCCGGTCGGGCAGTGTGACGGTCGGATAGCGGTTATCGCAGATACATCCGGGTTCGCACGCATGTACCGTGCCGACTCAGCCGGCGGTGATCGTCGCTGGTCCGGGTGAGAGCGTCGCCTACGGCGCGCTCGATCGACGTTCGACCAGCTGGCGAGGCTGTTCGATCGACATGGGTTCGCCGGAAGACGCCACTTGTGCAATAGTCTGTGATAATCGCCTTGAGTGGGCTGGGTTCCTGTGGGTGGCTGCTCGGTCAGGACGCTACCGCGCCGGTCAATTGCCATCTGCCGAACCGGATCTTTGAGTCGGCCAAGCAGGTCGTGGCCGAAATGAGGATGATGCGGGGCGGGCGTTGGATTCCACGGCGCTCGCTGACGCGGTGGCCACCCAGGACACGGTGACCCAACTGATCGGCACGATCCGTCGAGTCGGCCGTGACGTGCCCGGTGCCGCCGAGGTGAACATCGAGCAGTGCACTCGGCATGACTACACCGATCCGGGCAATCGCGCGATCGCCTTGGACGACACCATCGTCCGTGCGCAGCTGGTGGACGCGCTGGTCCCCGATGCGCACCGGCTGCTGGACCACATGACCGAGGCCGAACTCGGGCCCAAGGCGGCCGCGGCAGTCGCTGCCGGCGTTGTTCGTTGGGCAGGACGTGGAACCGCCCGAGGACTTCGATGGCATCGGCCGGTGGCGCATCGCCCGTCGGGTCGCGCCCGACAGGCTGATCTCGACGGTCGACCCCAAGGCGCGACACGCCCACAAGACAACCTCGCGTCGCCAGGATGGGTTCAAAGGCCATGTCGCGGTCGAGCCAGACTCCGGGCTGGTTACCGACTGCGCGCTCACCCCAGCCAGCGGTGCGGATCATCACAAGGCCGCGCTCGGCGCCGAGTTGCTCGCCGCCGAGGGCGCCGGTGACCGTGCTGGCCGATTCGGCCTACGGCACCGGCGAGTTCCGCGCCCACCTGTCCGAGTGCGGGCATACTGACCGGGTCAAACCCACTCCCACTTGCGCCGTCGTGCCGGGCAGGTTCACCGTCGATCACTTCACCATAGACCACGACAACCGGACCGCGACCTGCCCGAGCGGACTGACCCGTCCGATCAGCCCCAGGGCCGGGTCACCTTCGGCTCCGCCTTCCGCGGCTGCCCGCTGCGCGAGGGCTGCACCACCAGCCTAAAAGCGAAAAAGCTCACCATTCGGGCCGACGACAAGCTCCAACGCGTGGCTCGCCGCGCCGCCGCCGATCCGGCGTGGCAGGACGAATACCGACAACACCGGCCGATGGTCGAACGCACTATCGCCTGGCTCACCCGCGGTAACCGCAGGCTCCGCTACCGAGGCACGCCGAAGAACGACCAGTGGCTGCACCACCGAATCGCCGGACTCAACCTGCGCCGACTCCTTGCCCTCGGCCTCACCCGCGACACCGGGACTTGGGAACTCGCTCAAGGGCCACACCAGTAAGCCCCGTTGCTCGCTTGCCCGCCCACCAGCAAGCGAGCACACGAATCCACTAGCGGGAAGTGCGACCACATCGTCGACCCCACAGACGGCCCTGTCGGTGCTCTTCCCGCCGCATAACCCCACTTGTTCAACAGTCTCCTAGTCGGGCGGATGACGTCGGCTGCGGCATGTTCGTCAACCTCAGGGCATTCTGCCGGGAGCGGCTTGTGCACAACGGATGCCCCAGCTCCATCGAGATCATTCCCGGGCTGCCTCGAGGTGACGACGGCAAGCTCTACAAGAAGCAGCTGCGATCGTGACAAATAGGCCGGTCATGCCTGCCTATAGTGCTCGAGCAGGTTGCGTCGCAGGGAATTGCCGTGGCTGTCGTCGGGGTGGTCGGTCAGCCAGTCCTCGAGCGGATTGATCAGGGCGACGATGGCGTCGTCCTGGGCTGCCCGTTGTCGGTTCGCGGCGTCGAAGCCTCCTGTGATGTCGACGCCGTTCGACGTTACGGATCGTAGTCGCGATCCAGCCGTACCGAAATGGGCACGACGTGTCGGTTCCGCATCGATCCACTCTCCACAGTCGACCAGCAGATTGTGCAGCCGGGCCACACGTACGCCCAGATCGATTCCAGCGTTGTCCCAGTCGATCTGAATGAGGGTCGCGCGCACCTCGCGCGACCGGGCCCGCGCGTACTCCGAGCTGAGATCGGGCTCGATCACTTCGCTGAGGATGCGGCAGACGCCGGCGAGCAGCTCAGCGGGTGTGGGATGCATGGTCGACTTCCTCTCATTGCGTTTTCTCGGTCAACACGGCTACCAGCTGCTCGGTCAGCACCTTTGGCAGGGGACCGGCGGGCCGGTCGGACTCGCCTTCGCAGAAGATCCGAACGCCCTGCAACGCGATTACCGCGAGCCGGAAAATGGTGAGTGTCTGCCAGAATCGCAATGCTTCGGGGTCTACTTCGAAGCCCGTGTGTTCAACGTAGCGGCAGAGGAAGTCGCGCTGCTCCCACACGCCGGGGATGAAATGCTCGGAACGGTACAATGGCGCGGAGTACCAGCCCACGTCGTCCAGCGGGTCGCCGAGGTGCGCCAGCTCCCAGTCGAGCAGCACTTCGACGTGACCGTGGTTGACGAGCACATTAGCGGGGCGGAAGTCGCCATGAACGAGGGTCAGCCGATCCGGCGGTGGCGGAATGTGGTCGCAGAGCCACCGTAACGCCCACCTGAGCACCGGCTGTGGCTCCAGTTCGGCCGAGTTCAGCTGCTGTTCCCAGTGCAGCAGTTCGTCTTCGGCTGGAGATACACGGGGGGCTGGAAGGACATCACACAGACCGGACTCAGCAATGTTGACCTGATGTACGTCGGCGAGCGTGTCACAGATTTCGCGCGCGAGCGCTAACCTGCCATCGTCAGCCAGCTTCAGCGGGTCTTTATCCCGCAACACGGCGCGATCGGCGGTTCCCGCATAGCGGTCGACCACCATGCTCGGCCGCAGCAGTTCTGTTCCGCCGTCGTCGAGCCAATGGACCACCGGAGCAGGGACACTGGTATGCTCCAGGTTCTTCAGCAAGTCGAACTCGATGGCTCGACCGGTATCGGCGACCGAATGAGGCGGATCGCGGCGCAGCAACAGTTCTTTGTGGGTCGTTGTGCCGTCCTGTCGGCGCCAGGTTGCGTCGAATGGCCAGTTTTCGCAGGACGAGCCTTGTCCGGACCGCTTCAGCCCGGTGACGCTCACCTCGGCGCTTTCCCCAAGCCGCCTGGTCATGAACTCCCTCAGCAGCTTAGTGACCAGGGCGACCGACTCGGGATCTGCTGAGGTCACGACGACTTCCTTTGCGGCTTGGGTGGAACCGCCTCCGGATACTTGGAGTATCCGGGAAGCACCATGTACTCCATCACCCCATACCCGACCTGATCACCGAGCCGCACCTCGATCAGGTGATCGCTTGATGCCTTGGCGTATCGGTAGAACTGGCTCGCGTCACTCAGATCCCAGGTGTCGTGTTCGAGGCTGTTCTCGCCCTTCCAATGTCCCTGGAACCAACCGTTCCAGCCTTCGTAGCCACCGCCGCGCAGGTGTGCGCGACCGGTCAGGGCAGTGACCTCGAAGGGGAGTTTCCGACCGTTTGCCAGCGATACCACAATCGTGCCACCGACGAGTGTGGAATGAGCAGCGCCTTCGAGCCAGCGGAGGTCGTGCTCGACCCCGACGATTGCCTCGTCCGCAACGCCGGAACCGGGACGGTCCCCGGTTATCGGCCTGGAGATTCCTGCCGACAGGTGCAATGGCCTCCCTGGCTCGGCCTCGTAGAGGTAGAAGTGCAGGCCGAAGTCAGGCAACTGAATGGGGCAGAACATGAGCATTCGCCATTCCGGCCGTGCTCCGGGCGGTGCGCCCTCGGTGCGGGGCAGCGGCCGGGTGCCCCATGAGTGATCCCGCTCCCCCCACCACGTCTCCGATTCAACCGATCGCTCCTCGCCGGTGGGCGTCCGGAGCGTGCCACTCGCCCTACCGACCTGGACGTAGCGAATGGCGTCGTAGATGGCCCGGTTACGGCTCACCTGGTAGTGGCGCCCCTCAAGTACCGGCTCCATGGTGCCGGTCCACCGCAGGTCGAAGGAAACGCCCGACGGGTTGTCGTCGAGCACAAGGTGCAGTTGCTCGAGCGGCTTGTCGACCTTGATCGAGAACGGCCCGACATGCAGGACGTCGTTTGCCTGCGAAAGCTCTCGCGCCAGCCTGAGGTTTGTCTGGCGTTCTCCCTGTGCGAGTACGACGAACGCCTCCTGTACGTCCTGGTTCGGGTACTGGCCAAACCCACATGTAAGTACGGTGTCCTTGCGTTCGGTGTCCTGGATGCTGATCCAGTAGCGTTCTCGCCAGCTCGGGTCACTCGACCCGACCATCGCATGGGGCAGTGACACCTGGTGGTGGAAGTACTCGTCGGGAGCTGTCAGTCGCACGGAAACCGTCCTTCTCGAATAACAGGCGCGGTATTAGCCTAAGGAAGTGGTCACGATGTTCGGTTTTCGAACCTGCTGCGAAGTGCTCGCTTGTCAACTTTCTCGCCGGCGAGCGTAGGCAGTGACTCACTGCTGATCTCCCACCGTGCGGGCACTTCGAAGTGAGCCAGCCGATCCCGCAGGAAAACGCGCAGCTCGTCCTCGGAAGGCACTCTTGCCGCCCGACATGTGACGGCAGCTGCTAGTTCCTCGCCGAGATCGGCATGGTGGATACCGAATACTGCGGCCTCTACGATGTCGGGGTGGGACAGCAGCGTCTTCTCGACATGGGGGCAGGCGATGTTCTCGCCGCCGCGGATGACGATGTCCTTGGACCGGCCGTCGAGAAAGAGATATCCATTGTTGTTGACCCAGCCGAGATCGCCGGTATGGAGCCAACCGTCGGAGTCCACTGCATCCTCGTTGCTGCCGAGATAGCCCTGCATCACGGTCGGTGAGCGCAGCAGGATCTCGCCGCGTCCTGACTCATCAGGGTCGAGGATGTGCAGTTCCGCCACAGGATACGGTCGTCCGACCGTGCCGGGATAGCGTTCGAGGTCCCGATTGCCTGCGACCGTGACGAACCCGCCTGACTCGGTCATGCCCCATGTGTTGGCAAGCCCTCGCTTCTCGAGTTGGGGAAGCTTCGCCCGCATCCGGTCGAGCAGTGCGGCCGAAACAGGTGCCCCGCCGAGCGGGAAGGACCGCAGACTGGACAGGTCCCTCCGGTCGAAGTCCGGATGAGCGAGCACGCGGGCCGCCATGGTCGGCACCCCGCCCCATCGCTGCACCCGCTCGCGTTCTATCAGTTCGAGCACCTGCGAGGCGTCGAACTTGCCCTCGGTCATCACGAGCCTGCCACCGACGATTAATTGGGTGATCAGATTCGACACGCCGCCGACGTGGAAGAGCGGGGTGACCGCGAGCATGACTTCCTGCGGCGAACCTATGTCCATAGTGGAGGGAAGATTCCCTGAACGGGTGAGGAGGTTCTGCTGGTTGGCTACAACCGAGCGCTGTGGCAATACCACGGCCTTTGGAGCACCAGAAGATCCGGACGTGAATAGGACCATTCCAGGCGCGTACTCATCCGCGGGTAGGACCGGTTCAGGTCCCGACACGCTCGGAGTCTCCTGGAATTTTACTCCGAGTTCGGTCATCGTCATCCAGGGCGTGCTTGTGGCTGCCTCAGGTGAATAGCGATCGCTGAGCACGACGGTCGGCTCTGTAACCTTAATGGCGTGCTCGATCTCGTGGTCGCTCCACCAGCGGTTGCCAAGGACCGGCACCGCGCCAGCCCACCAAGCTGACCAGATCGCGAGTACGAACTCGGGACTGTTGTAGGCAAGGATGAACACGTGGTCGCCGGGTTCCGCCCCTGACTCGTGCAGTGCGGCCGCTCCCAGCGGGAGAGCATCAAGGAACTCCCCGAACGTTATCCGACGATCCCCCTGCACTAAGAACACCCGGTCGGCCCACCGGCGCGTGCCGTGTAGCATGTCGATGATCGACGCGGGCCGCGGCTGGTAGCATAACCCCGGCCAGTTCGGATCACGGACCACGTCGGCGCCCCACACCGAAGCGAGCGTCGACACCGGACGGTTCAGCGGTGACCGCATCGTCGTCATGCTCCGATCCACCTACCCTCTCGCTTCTCCTTGATCGCCGCGACGGCTTCGGCGACGTCGGCGGTGCGGGCACTGATCGCCTCCAGGTAGAACCCCAGGTCGAACACGTCGTCGATGCGCGCATGCAGATGCTTGTTGAGCGCGCGTTTGGTGAGTTGCACGGCCACCGGAGGTAGCTCAGCGACCCGGGTGGCGAGCTCAAGCGCCGTTGTGTGCACCCCTTCCGGCGAGTCGGCCAGCTCGGTCACCAGGCCAAGCTGGAACGCGTCCTGTCCGGTGATCGGCTCACCCCACAGCAACTGACGCTTGGCGCGAATGAAAGGCAGATTCGCAGGCCAGCCGACGCATCCGCCGTCGCCCGCGACCAGGCCGACACGCACGTGCGGATCGGAGATCTTCGCCTCGGCCGTCGCGACGATCGCGTCGGCCGTCAGGACAAGGCTCGCGGCCACCCCGAACGCATCACCCTGCAAAGCGACAACTAACGGCTTTGGCAGGTCGGCGAAGGCACGAAACAGTCTTCGGCCCTCGTCGACCTGCTGCATCAACGTTGCGTGGTCGGCGTTGGCTGCCAGCATCGCGTCGAAGTCCCCGCCCGCGGAGAAGTGAGTCCCGGTCGAGGACAAGACGATCGCCCTGACTGCGTCGTCGTCGGCCGTCTCGCGTACCGCATGCGCCAAATCGGAATGCAGCGTGGCGTCGAACCGGTTGGCAATCTCTGGGCGGCACAGCCGCAGCTCGGTGACCTGCCCTTCCTGGGACAGCGTCAGTGCTGTATATGTGCTCATCTCCGCCTTCCGGTCGGGATTCGTTGGCACCCATCCGCACTCGCCGACCGCCGCGTGCGGTAATAGGGACGATGCCAATAGTACTCTAGCATTAGAGCATATTCGACGCCGGACGTACAGCGTGGGATCGCGTGCCGGGGTGCTTGAAACCTGGGAATCGGCTGGGAAGGTGCGTACCTTCCCAGTGATCGAGTCAGTTCGACCAAGGGGCTGTCGTCAACCG
Organism: Haloechinothrix alba; assembly: GCF_900188115.1. Lineage (GTDB taxonomy): Bacteria > Actinomycetota > Actinomycetes > Mycobacteriales > Pseudonocardiaceae > Haloechinothrix > Haloechinothrix alba. The sequence continues at coordinate 25,748 of NZ_FZNW01000031.1, forward strand.
TGACCATGCAGCTCACCGAGCAGTGGATGGACGAACAACGAGCGTTCTCCGAGCGCGACCTGTCTGGCATGGACTGCGTGTGTGCGTGGGCCGAGGGCATCCACGGGCAAGACCCGCTTGGATGAGCATGCCGACGGTCGTGAAGAAATCATCGCTTTGGCGGATGGCTACTGCGAGTCGACCAAGTCCTGGGTCGACCTACTATGTGACTGCGCTCGTCCCAGCTTGCCTGCCTTGGTGCTGGTCATTGGACAGCGCGCCGTCCAAGTCCTACTCTATAGGAAAGTAGTTTTGTAATAGACTAAACTAGGGGAGATGTTAGGAGGTGGCACGCGGCCAGAGGTATCGCGTGCGGCTTCTGCTGTCAGCACTTCCAGCGAAGGGACGCTCGATGATCCTGCTCGGGAATGGTGAGTGGCATGATGTCGACCGAACGTTGGTCGGTGGCAAGGCATTCAGCATCACGACCATGCTCGAACTCGGTATGCCCGTGCCGCCCGCGTTTGTGTTCCCCACGACGCTATGCGTGGAGTATTACGCTGCGGGACGTTCGCTGCCCGCTTCGGTCGCCGGCGACTTGCGGCGAGGTATCGCCGAGCTGGAGACGATCCTCGACCGCCAGTTCGGCAACCCCGAAGCGCCGTTACTGGTGTCGGTCCGCTCGGGTGCCGCGCACAGCATGCCCGGGATGATGGACACTATCCTCAACCTTGGGATCGACGCTAAGGTCGCCGAGGCGTTGTCGAGGAAGTCAGGCGACGCCTCCTTCGGGCCGGACGCTCACCGGCGGTTCATTGAGCAGTTCACCAAGGTCGTCGGCACGGAGCCGGGTGACGATCCGTGGGAGCAGCTGGAGGCAGCTGTGGTCGCGGTATTCGAGTCGTGGAACTCACCGCGTGCGACCGCCTACCGCAAGCACCATCGCCTACCGGACGATGCGGGCACTGCGGTAACGGTGCAGGCGATGGTGTTCGGCAATCTCGGCGAAGACTCCGGCACCGGTGTGCTGTTCAGTCGCGATCCGGTGACTGGCGCGCGCGAGCCCTTCGGCGAATGGTTGCCGGGAGGCCAGGGCGAGGACGTCGTCTCCGGACAATTCGATCCGCTTCCGTTGAGTCAGCTCGCCGAGTCCATGCCGGCAGTGCACGACGAGCTCCTTACTGCCACACGCAGGCTCGAGGAGAAGTTTGGTGATATCCAGGATATCGAGTTCACGGTCGAACAAGGCAAACTGTGGCTGTTGCAGGCACGTTCTGCCAAGCGCTCGGCGACCGCTGCGGTCCGGCATGCCGTGGCGATGTGCGAGGAAGAACTGCTCGATGTCGAAGAAGCGCTGGCGAGGGTGACGCCGGAACAACTGTCTGAGGTGCTGCGACCACATCTGGAACCCGAGGCGCGCGCGGTGGCCACGGTGTTGGCAAAAGGCGAGTGCGCATGTCCTGGTGTGGCCACCGGTGTCGTCGTCACCACCTCAGACGAGGCCGAGGCCGAAGCGGCGGACGGCAAGGATGTCATTCTCGTCACGCCGACGACCAACCCCGACGACGTGCATGGCATGTTTGCCGCCCAAGCGATCGTTACCGAGATTGGAGGTGCCACGTCACACGCTGCGGTGGTCAGCAGAGAGCTGGGTCGCCCCTGCATCGTCGGCTGCGGCGCAGGAAGCCTAACCGGGCTCCGGGGCCGGGTGGTCACCGTCGACAGCATGACGGGGGAGCTGCTCGACGGTGCGCTGCCCGTGTCGGGACCTGGCCATCACGATGACCCGGCCGTGGTGAAGTTCCGGGACTGGGTCATCGAGCAGTCCGGGGAAGCGGGGGCATCCTTGCGCGCCGTACTTGATAGCGCTTAATCGGTATGGGTGGCTTGCGGGTTGAGTGGTCGGAGTGTTGCAGTGGGTGACCCTGTTACTTGCTGGGTGGTGCTGCGTCGCCGCGTGGTCGGTGTCAACTGTTCATAGTCGCTGCGTTGCGCGTGCTCCACGTTGACCCCCGTCCGGGGGTCTGTCCGATGAGCGGTGTATTTGGTCTGACACGCCGAGCGTGGCTCGGGGAAGGACCAGTTGCGAACGGGACGATCGGGTCGATGTCGGCT
>NZ_FZNW01000034.1 GCF_900188115.1 Haloechinothrix alba
GCCCGCGATCTCAAACCGGTCTACACCGCCCCCACCGAGGCCGCGGCCACCGAACGCTTCGACGAGTTCACCGCCACATGGGGCCAGCAGTATCCAGCGATCATCCGACTGTGGCATAACGCCTGGTCGCAGTTCGTGCCGTTTCTCGATTACGACGTCGAGATCCGCCGGGTGATCTGCTCGACGAATGCGATCGAGTCGGTCAACGCCCACTACCGTCGCGCGATCAAGGCCCGAGGGCACTTCCCCAGCGACCAGGCAGCCCTGAAGTGCCTCTATTCAGCCACCCGCTCACTGGATCCCACCAGCCGCGGTAAGACACGACGGGCCATGCGGTGGAAACCCGCTCTCAACGCCTTCGCCATCACCTTCGAAGGCCGCACCACCCCGAGCGGAAACCAACCCATGCCAAGCCAGATCCACCGTTAATCAGACAGTCCCTCATCGAGTGCCATTGTCGTTGGGTTGCGTGTTCATTGATGGTTCGTGGGGAGACGATTCTGGTGGTGCGTCGGGGTCGTCGGGTCGGTATTTGTCGGCGTATTCGACGTCGACGTCTTTGATTTGCTTGGCGAGCCATTTGTGCCATGCTGTGAGTTCGCGTTCGGAGGCTAGTGTTGCTTTCAGGTCTTCGGCGGCTTCATCGAAGTCGAGTTCGCGGGCCGGTTGGACCTTCACCACCTGGCCGATGTTCCAGCCGTGTTGGGTTTCGACGGGGCCGAAGTAGGATCCTTGTTCGGCGTCGAAGGCTGCTTTGGCGTAGGGGTCTTGAAGCTGGGCGCGGGTGACGGCGCCGAGGTTGCCGCCGTCTGCGCGGGTGGCTTGATCCAGCGAGTGTTGTTCGGCGAGGTCGGCGAAGTCGGCTCCGTCTTTGGCCTGTTGCAGGAGTTCGCGGGCTTGATCCTCGTCTTCGACTACGATGTTGCGCAGGTGGCGCTGCTCCGGTTTGACCATCTCGTCCTGACGATCCTGGTAGGCCTGGCGCACCTCCTTGTCGGTGACCTTGGCAACGTCGCTGGTGACCTGCTCCATGAGCTGTGAGGTGCGTTCGTGCAGCTTGATCTCTTGCAGGACGTTTTTTTCCGACGCGCCAATCTCGCCAAGGAGCCGGGCGAACTGTTTCCGCCCCCCGTCGCCCATTTGCTGCTCGATCATGGTGTTAAGCCTGTCGCGGGCGGTTTTGTCTGAGACGTGGATGTCGCGTTGGGCGGCGACTCGTTTCAGGATGATGCTCACGGCCACGGCTTTGGCCGAATCGCGCCGGAACTGGTCCTGCTGTTGCTTATCGTCGGTGGGTCGTTGGAGCCCGTACAGGGCACCGAGTGTCTGGATGCGTTTGTCGAGTTCCTGCTCGGTGACCACCCGATCCCCCACCCGGAAGGCCGCGTCGTCGGGGAGGCCGGTGAAGCGCTCGATCGCGATCGGACTGGCCGCACCGCCGGCCACGGCAATCGCGACGACCAGGGCCACTACCCGGCCGCGCCGGCCCCGCGGCACTAGCATGCCTGGCCGCCGCACCGTCCGTACCACCCACCGTGCGGCGCGGGCGAACAATCCGGGCACTCGGACCTTCATACCGTGGCCTCCGTAGTGACTCGAGGTGAGTCCGCCTGCGGTGCCGAGTCGGGCGAGGACGCGCGGGGGCCGGTCAGCCATACCACGAGGTGGGCCGCCGCGAACGACAGCGCGACCGCCCCGGCCAGCACCAATCCGAACTCGCGCAACACCGCCACCCCCGAGGCCGTCAGGGCCAAATACCCCAGTGCCGCTGACAACGCGGCGACCGCCACCGTGCGGCGCAGACGCCACGACCCCGTACCGGCCGACTGGCGCAGCATGACCGTGTAGGCACAGGCGATCGCCGTCGTTAGCGACCCCACCGCCATGGTCAGCGGCGTCAACGCGACATTCAACACCCACAGCGCGGCGATGCCCCAGCCGGTGGCCAGCCCAGCGGCCAGCACCGCCCGCACCGCATCCATCCGCCGCGCCAGGCCCAGCAGTAGCACCGCTCCCGCGCCGAGCACACCAACCCCGTTGGCCAGGTACCGATCACCCGAGACCAGTTCATAACCGCGCGCGGCAGCCACCGGCAAACCCACCACATCCGCTTCCAGCCCTTCCGGCAACGGCGGCAAATCGGCCCGCACCTGATCAATGAGCTGCTTCTGCTCCGCCAAATCCTGCAAGCCGAGTTGAAAACTCATCGAGGCCCGCCGCTGATCACTCCGAATCACCGCCTGGGTAAGGTACTCGGGCATCCACTGCAAACCGGCGGCTAGCTGCTCCTCGGTCGGCTCCGGCCCCAAGAACGCCAGCAAACTCGGCGGCGTCAAAATCGGCCGGAGCCGGTCCCCATGCTGGGTCACCAACTCGTCCTGCGCCTGGCGCATCCAGCCCAACGCCTCCGGAGTGGCCACATCCTGCCCACGCACCAGCACCTGCACCTCCCCCGAGGCCCCCAGCACCCGCTCGGCATGCCGCGCATCCTCGATCGCCGGCAACCCCTCAGCCAGCCGATCCGGCTGCGCCTCCACCTCCAGCTGCGCCAGCCCCGACCACCCGGCAACCGCCACGGAGCCCACCAATACGGCAACCCCCACCCGGCTGACCCAACGCCGACGCGCCATGCCCATCACCCCCGCCGCGCTCGAGCCACCTCCCGTCGTCTCGACGCCGACACCGCCCTGCTCGGGGGCCACCTCACCCCCGAGATCATCACCGGAACCAGCACCGCCACCGCCACGCGCGGCCAGCCACCACCGTTGCGCCACCAGCGCCAACCCCAGCGCCACCAACTGGCCCGCTGCCAACGCCAGCCCCAGATCCCGCACGAACGGCAACGGCACTACCGCTAACGAGGCAAACGCGGTCGCACTGGCCAGCGCCGCCACAATCGCCGGCCGCCGCGTCCCCGGCTGGCTCAAGTACGCCGGAAAATCACTCCCGATGCCCACCAAAATCGGCAAAAACGCGATCACCCCCAGCGACAACGGCCGATCCAGCCACCCAAACCCAGCCAACACCACCGTCGTCGCCCCCAACGTGGCCGCCAACGGCAGCAGCCGCCGACGTCGCCGCCGAATCCAGGGCACCAACAGATAGCTCGCACCGATCAACCCCACCGCTAACCCACCCAGCAGGGGAATCTCCTGACGCACCCGCTCGCCCAGCCCAGCGGTCACCGCCGGCACCCCCGTCACCGTGACCCGCTCAGCAGCCAGCTCCGCCCCCTGCACTCGCGAACCGACCTCATCCACCAACCCCTCGATCCCCGCCTGATCCAACCCCTCCCGCGGACGCACCAAAATGCTGACCGCATCCCCGCGCGGCACCACAAAGTTCCACCGCGGCTGCGGGGCATCCTCGCCCCCGAAAATCACCTGATCAACAAACGCCGGATTGTGCAACGTCGGCAACCCCGCCGGCAGACCCTGCACCAGCAAACTGCCGTACCGCCGATCGAACTCGGCCACCGCCGCATCCGCCTCGGCCTCTGCCTCCTCCTCCGACGCCCCCTCCTCGCGCGCCTGCTCGAGAGCACGCTCCCGCAGGCCATCACGATGCCCCGACAACGCAGCCAACATATTCTGCGCCGACCCCGCAATCTGGTTCAGCACCGTACCCGGCCCATACACCACCGACGCATCATCCAGGTTCGCCAGCTCCCCCTCCAACTGCGCCAACCGCGGCAACTGGCCCGGCGCCAACAACTCCCGCGGTTCTTCCGACTCCACCAGCACCACCACCGGATCCCCCCCAAACGAACCAGCCGCATCCTCCAGCTGCCGCAACGTCTCATCCCCGGCAGGCAAGAACGACCCCGGCCCCGTATCCGTCCGCAACTGCACCGCGCCCCCCACCGCAGCCAAACCCACAATGAACAGCACGATCGCCGCCGCCAGTCGCGGCCACGACCAGCACCTGCGCACCCATCGCCACAAAATCGACAGACCGCGTAATGGTCCACGTAGCCCCCACCGATACACCCGACAGGCTCCCTCAAACAGCACACGGCGCCACCGAGCCATCGGTAATCCCACGCGAGGAGCTCTCATTGAGGCTCGCGCTCCACACGTGGATAGTCACCTTCGAACGGAGCCGGATCGCCTGCCGCACCCGGACCCGGGTAGGGATTGTTCCAGTTCAACGGATCAATCCCTGGCAGCGGTAGCGGATTACCTCTCACTGATGCCGAATCAACGACTGGCGCCAGTCGGACCGGTCGTACTGCGTCATTTACCATCACATCCTTCGATGCGCCAAAGTTGGCAAACATGGACCCAAGATCTTGGCCGTACGGTTCGAGGTAGGCCAGCATCGGATTTACGTCACGCAGCATCAACTCCACACCAGGGATCAACGCACGCACATCCTGACCGAACCTGGGCACCCGATCCAGCGTAGCCGGAGCGGCATCGAGCGCTGCCTGCAGCGCTGGCAGCGAACCCCGCAGTTCGCTGGTAACCGCAGGAAGCTCCAGTAGAGCTTCGTTCAGATCAGGCGCAGCCTGCCTCAGATCCGCTGCGACCGGCGTCAATGAGTCTGATAGTTCCCCTAGTTTGCCGGTCGCTTCGTGAGTCGTGTCAAGTAGCGTTGGCAGGGCACGCATCGTTTCCTCCACCTTGCCGCGCTGCCCGGCAGTCGCCGCAGTCAGTCTCTCAGCGTGCCGCACGACTTCAGCAATCCGGCCCCGCCCCGTATCCAATGCGTTCAACAACGCCGTCGAATTACGACTTAATGATTCCAAATCTTCAGACTGCGCAGCGATTGCCTCAATCGCAGTATGACCCTCGCGGCCCAGTTTGCCGAGGCCGGTCATCAACTCACGAATGTCCTCAGAAGTTCCCTCCGTAGCAGCACCTAGCGACTGCACCGTACCGCTCAGCGCATCGCGGGTATCATCGTCGAACGTGCTGATGAGCTCGTCTACACCTACCGCCGGCTTCACCGCAGACTTCGGTAAGGTCGCACCGTCTTGGATGCGGCCCCCTTCACCGTCGACGATCTCCACGTAGGACGATCCAACCAAGCCTTTGAGACCAATTCTGACTGTGACCCCATCGTGCAACGGAACTGCCTCATCAGAAAGACCGAGCGTGACGCGAGTCTGGTCGTCGTTGTTGGCTAGATCGGACACATTACCGACCTCGACTCCGGCCATGCGGACGGGACTTTCGCGTTCCGTCAAGTGCTTCACGTCAGAGCTGTGAAAAGTGACACGATACATGTCCTCTTCAACAAAGTCCGGCATGGGGTTGTCTGCCTTATACCACAGAAAGGCGAACCCCGCGACTACTGCAATCAAGATCCCCACTACAGTCAGCAGTTGGGAGACGGAGTGTCCGGTCTTTGCCGATTGCATCAGTTATCCTCCGTCCCCTCAGAGTCCGCTCCGGGAACGAGGCCGTCCACAGTTTCCGCGACGTTGATGTTGAAGTTTCCTCGACCCAGTCCACCATTCTCATCGGACAGGCTAAATGCCGATGATGTTTGATACACGAACGCGGCGAGATTGTCGAGCCACGGCACAATGCGCTTTGTCGCTGGAGGAAGATGCTCGGTTACTGGAGCGAGATCATCCAACGTGGAATTAAGATCGGATGCCAACGGCCGTAGATCCGCCACGACTGGACGCGCCTCCTCCACCGTCGGCCCGGCAGCATCGACCATCCTTCCCGCTTCAGCCATCGTGTCGCTCAATGTCGACAGTGTCGAAGGTAGCTCATCCGAAGCGCCATGAAGGGCGTCGAGAGTGGGATCGAGCTGATCGGTCAGGTTGCTCGTACTTGTCATTGCCTGCTCGAGATCCTGACTAAGGCCCGGTACTTGCTCAAGTGTGTCTCCCAGTTCCTCATCGCGCTCAGCCAACACGCTCAAGGAAGTTTGTAGCGAGGACGTCAGCTGGGCCAGTCGTTCGTCATCTTCGGCCACCGCAGTCGATACCTGTGCCACCGATGTCACGAGCTCACTAATGCTCTCCCGCCGGCTCCGCAGTTCCTCGACGACTGGACGAAAGCTGTTCATCACCGCGCTGGTCTCATCTAAGCCTTCTGGGAGATGCTCTGGCGCGGTAGCCAGGGCGGCATCGGCCTCGTTGATGAGCGACGTGATCGCGTCTCGCGTACGATCGTCCAACTTGTTGAGTAGCTCCCACGGCTGAGTCAGCCGCTGCGTCTGCGGCACGGGAATAGTGCCGCCCTCTGTCAATGGCTCACCAGGTGGGCCGCCCGGATCAAGCGAGATGTACATGATGTTGACCGGCGCCTTGCTGCGAAGTACCGCCCGCGCATTATCGTACACCGTGCGTCCCGGGTTAACTGACATCTCGATGCGCGTAGTGCCGTTTTCCTGTGGATCCGCAGCCTCAATCTTGCCAACAGGCACGCCGGCAATCCGGACTTCCTGCTTGCTCGACGGATCCACCGACGGTGCCGAGTCGAATTCAGCCGCGATCGTGAGTCGGTCATCCTGCCAAGGCACATTCGTCCCATACTGCATCACGATATACGCGGTCGTCGCCGTCGCGACCGCGACCGTGACCGCGAGTACTAGTAAATCGCGGCCCAGGCCGGGGATGTTCCGAAGTCGCCCCCACAACTGGCCGATGCGCCTCATCGTCCACCTCCCGCGTATTGCTCAATCTGATCGAGCAGGTTTTGGGGCGTCTGCGGGACACCATCCAGACTGCCTGTTCCCGCACCCACCTGGAAGCTAAGCAGACTTCCCTGTGAGTCCTGCGTCATTGATCCTCGGTCCATGTTGGCCGCAAGATATCCCACCTCCTCGTAGAATTTGTGGCCTGACTGCATGCCAGCGCCACTGTTCTTATACGGCCCACTTCCCCGCCACGTATTCATCACAGTGTCGCTAATCGGGCCGTTAACCCGCTCCATCACCGGTCCACGTACGTTCTCCAGCGTCTCCGTACCCTGCGAGGCTACCGGCACCAATTGCTCAACGAGTGGCCGAGCATCGCGCATCAGTGGTCGCAAATCTCGCATGAGCGGACGCGCCTCCGCCAGAACTGGGTCAAGCTCGCGCAATAAAGAATCGAGCTCCCGGGCAGCAGGCCGGAATTCCTTCGCGGTTGTCGTCAAACGATCTAGGCTGCCTCGAAGTGCGATTACTCCACTGCGTGTGGAGCGAAGTGTCGCGGGCAGGGATTTGATCCCTTCCGCTAACGGATGACTCTGCTCGGCCAGCACGGCAGTAGTGTCATTCAGGGAAGTCACAATGTCACCTAATTGCCCTTGGCGCTCCGTCAGCACATCCGCCATGGCGTGAAAGTTCGTCACTATCTGCGGCAGGTCGACGCCAGGCCGGTCGCCTTGTGCGGCCTCAAGAACCTCGCCTGCTGGCCGCAATGTATTCGGTGACTCGGCCAAGAGACTTTGCAAGGACTCAGTACCTCCGCCAGCCAGAGTTGTATCGAGCTGCTCCACTGTGTTTTGCAGGCTCTGCCGTGTCGGACGAGGCAAGGTCTCGAGAACGCGGTCCAGCTCAACCGGAATCTGCGTGCGTTCTTGCGGGATCCCTTCGTTATTGAAGTCCCCCGCGCCGCCACGCTTCAACGCGATCGCGTAGCCTCCCCCGAGTACCGTCACCGGCGTGATCACTGCCGAAGGTTCAGAGCCCAAGGTATCAAGGGCAGACTCTTCCACCTTCATCGACACTTCCACGGTGCCCTTGTCTGTCTCTTCGATATCGCTGACGACCCCGACCTCTAGACCACCTATCTTGACGCGCGTTACGTCAGCCCTCAGCTGGTAGTTCCGGTCGAACTCTGCCGTAACTGTCTCGCCGGAACGCAAGATAGTCTGGATCGACGGCTTGAACACGGCCAGCATCAGCACAATCACAACAATCGCCAGAAAAGCGACGCCGAAAACGAACGGCGAAGACACCCGTCCTGCCCTGGCGCTGGCATGTCCCTTCATCGCGTTCATCCGTCGCCTCCCGTAGCGGAACTGTTGCGCCACCGGTTATCCCGCCATGCACCGCCCCCCGGATCGGGATAGGGAGTCCGTTCCACCGTCGGATCCGAAACACTAGCGTTGTAAAGGCCCGGCATCACCAGCATAAAGCTAAAGGCATGTTTGTTCGGTTCCATTTGCGCACTCAGCAGGTCGTGCTGACTGAAGAATCTCCCGACATCTGGCGAGTACGGCGCCAGATCGCCCAACAAAACGCTGGCGGCGCCCACGGTCCTCGACAGTCGCGGCACCAGCGGTCTCGCGTCCGTTATGGTACGTGTAAGGTCCTCGACGGCCGGCGTAGCGCTGTCGCTCACATCAGGGACGGTTTCCAGTGGTTCGACAGCTTCTCGCAACAGACCGCGCAAGTCGTCAACGGACGCGCCAAGCGCCTGGCCTCCGCGCCGCACAGTGTCCATCCCAGCATGTATATCGGCCAACGGCTCATTCAACGCTTGTAGACCTTCACGCGCCTGCCGCAAAGTCTCCGGCAGAGCCTGCACGACTTCGCTCAATGGTTCCGCGTTGTCTACGCTTACTGCACGGAACGTGTCATCTGTCTGCCGCAACAATTTGCTAAGCTCATGCTGTCGCCCTTCGAACCGCCCAGCTAGCCTATTCGCACTGGCCAGCAGGGAGGGCAAATCCGCCCTATCGCTCGCCAATGCAGCTGTAACCTCACCGGTACCGTCGAGCAGCCCCGGTGCCGCAAGCACCGCATCCCGCAAATCACCACTGCGACCGGCGACTCCACCGCCCAACTCGACCAAGCTGGAACTCAACGCCTTCCGTGTTGGTTCATCGAATACATCAAAGACATCGCCAATCGGTGTCGAGTCGCCGGTTTGTGACGCCGGGATCGTCTCGTCGCCCAAGGGGCCAGTGCTAGGTGTCCCCGGCGAAAGCTCCACATACTTGCGCCCGAGTACGGAGCCCTCGCGAACATCTGCACTCGCATTACGATGGATGTCTTTATCTCCCTCCACCCGCATGGTCACCACGGCTCGACCGTCTTCGTAGTCAATCGAGACCACCTCACCGATCCTCACGCCGTTCTGCTTGACCGGTTGCTGTTTGCGCAGCACCCCCACATCCTCGAACTCGCTTGTGACGTAGGTGTAGGACTGCCCGGGAATCGCACCGCCACCCACGGCGGTCAGACCGACGTAGCTAATGCCCCCCACTGCAGTGAGTGCTACCACGCCCATGAGGAACATGCGCGCGCGGCGCCGATGGACCGGTCGTGGCATGTCAGGCGCCCCCCAACAACTGTCCAAGCATGGCTTCCTCCTGCTCCGGCCTCAGACCCGTAGCACTGCCCGAATCGCCCACCTCGTCCGTTCCAGACGGTAAATCCGGTACTATCTCCGTCGGGTCCTGCGTCGCCGTATTCGACTCAGTCTGCTCAGCCGGTGCGTCGTCATCCAGTGGCGATCCGATTGCTGCTGCCAAATCCGTTAACGTCTCAGGAGTCACCCACAACGTGCCACGAAAGTAATGCCCCAACTCATCACGGCCATTAGTGGAAAGGGACCATTTCTTGACAAATTCCATCAGATCCCCGAGATGCTCGTCGAGCAGAGTATCGCCCACGGGTCGTAGGTTCTTGGCAGTCGCAGCCAGGTCCGGTCCAGCCTTGCGTAACTGGCTGACGGCTGGAGCGGCTTGCTCAAGCAGTTCGTCCGCTCGCTCCAGCACCGGCGTCAACGACGCCAGCGCCGGATCAGCCGCATCAGCAAACTGCCTCAGTTCCCCTGTAATCTCACTGAGGTTGTCAGTAACCGGCCGGATCGCCTCCAGCGTCGGCGTCGTCGCATCGGCTGCGCCGGCGAGTTCCCGTAATGCCTCACGCGATTCGGCGACTGTTGCGGGTAACTCAGCCAAGGCCGAATTCAACTCCCTATGGTTCGCCGCAAGGGTGGACATAGTCTCATCTGTGCTTTCCACTAGCCGGTCTAACGCAGCGCCTTCCGAAGCCGCTAGTTCTTCCGCAACCGGACTCAACTGTTCAACCAGTTCATTCAGCACAGCGTTCTGGTCATTGAGCACGCCGGCGAGCTCATCGCTTTGCCGCATCGCCGGAGCCAATGCTTTGATCGCCTTCGCGGCTTCATCACCGGACTCGTTCATCCCCTCACCCAGCGTCGTGAGAAGAGCCGCCAACCCTGTAGATGTCGGATCGTCGAACGCATTTATCACGTCCTGAAGACCAACTGCGACCTCTGTGCGTTCGGGTGGGACCTCCGCATCTTCCGCGAACTCTTGATTCGGCGAGCCTGCATCGAGCTCCAGATACGACTCACCCAGCAAGTTGACAGGACGGACTGTCATCCGTGCGTCCTGATGCAGCGGCAACACACTCGATTCTACCTCAAGTGCAACCCGCGCACGTCCGTCCTGAAGCGAGATGTCGTCCACCATTCCCACCTTCGCCCCGGCAGCCCGGACATCGGCTCCCTGGTTCAGCGGACCGGCATCCGTAAAGTAACCGATTACCTTTTCCTCGTCTGCCTCATCGGACGACCCGATGCTGAGTCCTGCAGCCGCAATCGATGGCACGGCCGCGATTGCGGCAGCTACGCCCAATATCACGGTCCGTTTCATTGGACGCCGTCCCCGTTCGCGTCTGTCCAAGACTGATCCACTACCGAACCAGGTGACGGTCTCGGCTCCTGCTTCATTCCCGGCGGAACCACCCCTGGATTGTCGTTAACGGTAGACGCCGACTCCACGATCAAGGCGCGAGCATAGTTTCCACTGGATTGGCTAGCAAATACCGATGTCCAGTTACTTAACCAGCCGGTCAGCTCGGGCGTATAAGGACGCAAAAACTCAACAGCGGGCTGCAACGTATTCACCGCCTCGTTCACCTCCGGCAACGTTGCATGTGCGCTGTCAAGCAAGTCCGGCGTTTCGACCAATAGCTGCTCAGCAGCGACAAGTGTGGGGGTGATCTCAGCGACCGTGGGTCGCATATCCTGCAGCACCGGACGCAGGTTCCCGGCCACGGACGGCAACCGCTCCGTCGCAGGTTGTACTTCGTCCAATAGTGGAGCTGTCGCATGAACGGCCTCAGGAACCTGATCTAACGTTTCACTTGCCTCACGCACAGTTGACGGCAATTCATCCAACGTATCGCTCAGCGCCTCCTGTTGGCCTGCCGCAACCGAAGTCAGTTGGCCAAGATTCTCGATAGACCGCGCCACCTCGGTGTCGCGCTGCGCTAGCTCCTCCGTCATGGCCTCCAAACGCGTGACCAAATCCCTAATGGCTGGCCCGTCCTCGCCTACAGCACGCAACACCTCACCAAGTGCCTCTACAGCTGGGCCCCCTGTCTCCACCGTCGCCTTGAGATTCTGCTCGTTACCTTGCAAACTTTCGTTCAGTCGCTTGACCAACGCCTGCACCCGCTCGCGTGTCGACTCATCCAACGTCGCGAGTAGTTGATCAATTTCAACACGCTCAATCTTAGACGTGATCATCTTCCCCGACGGCAACGCGGGGTTGTCCTCCGATCCGGGCAACAGTTCTACGTGCCGGCTTCCAATCACCCCCTCCCAGTTGATTCGCGCCGTCGTCCCAGCATGGAATGGAGCTTCCCCACTATCTACGAGAACCGTCACCAGCGCTTGCCCGTCACGCACGTCAAGATCCGCCACCTCTCCCACCTGCTCCCCATCCAGCATGACCTTCGTACCCTCATGCGTATCCACTGCCGTCGGCATTAGCACCCTCAACTCATAGTCATCCTGACTAAGTACTACCAATCCCGCTGCGGCAAGCCCCAATGCAGCGGCCAATCCGACCCCCGTCCAGATCTTGCGCCACATATTTAGTCCATTCCCAATGGCCCGACAGCATCTCCCATGAGAAACTGTTGGACAAATGGCTCATCTGACTCGAACGCCTCGCTGGCTGCGCCATAATATCTAAGCTGACCATGCCACAATAAGCCAATGTAATCACTTAGCGTCCGAGCACTCTCGATGTCGTGAGTAATCACGATGTAGGTCCCCCCGTGTTCCTTATGGACCTCCTTAATCAACTGACACAACAGCTTCGTGCGCACAGGATCTAACCCTGAATCCGGCTCGTCGAATAGCACTACATCCGGGCGCATAACCAGCGCCCTCGCTAACCCCGCACGTTTGCGCATCCCACCCGAGATCTCATTCGGCGCCTTGGACGTCTCTTGTTCCAGCCCGACCTCGCTTAAATGGCTCATAACGATATCCCGAATGTCCGCCTCAGACTTGTTTGTATGCTTACGCAGCGGAAAGGCAACATTGTCGTAAAGATTCATTGACCCAAACAGTGCTCCGTCTTGGAACAAAACACCGAACTTTTTTCGCATATTGTAGCGTTCAGCCTCACTTACCCGCCAAAGATCCTGCCCGAATACCACTACATCGCCCTCGTCCGGCTCCAGCAGGCCCACAATATGCTTTAGCAATACACTCTTGCCAGTACCTGACGGGCCCAGAACTGTGGTGATGGCGTCATCCGTAAATCCGACACTCACACCGTCGAGCACATGCGAAACTCCGCTGTCGAAACTCTTGCGTACGCCATGCAGTTCAACGGTGTAACCATTTCCGTTTACTCGCTGGCGCGAATCAATTGATCCCGCAACCGTCCCACTCAAGGAGGACATCGAGGCTCCCATACTTTTACTTCGGTTTAGTTTCCAATGGGTGCATTTGCGTCATTGCCGTAGAATATTTGGACCAGGATCATAGCCAAAACGCTAATCAAGACAAGATTCACCAACATTGACTGTGCAGTGTTTCTGCCAACGTCGACTGGTCCGCCTTGAACATTATAACCAAAGTAGCTCGCTACAATAATTATGATGATTATCATCAAAGTGACCCATATGAGCGAGATCGCAAGATCCTTCGCATTTTGAAACAAGAACAAAAAGTTGATGTACCCGCCGTGCGATGTTACTTCAAGGAACTGCACGTGAATTACGTATGAAATGACCCAATGAAGGGCTAGTGAAACGAGCCAAATTGGCCCAGCCACAAGGATACTTGCCAAAAGCCGAGAACTTACAAGATACGGCACCGACCGCACACCCATTACTTCCATGGCGTCTACCTCGTCGCTGATCCGCATCGCTCCTACCTCGGCCACGATTCCACAGCCAACCTTTGCGGCGAATATCCAGCCAAAGATCACCTGGCCGACGCCGCGCAAAGTACCGATAGTATGAATTGCTGCTGTATAGCTTTCGGTTCCAATCTGCGTAAACATCTGACCCGCGGTCATGGCCACTAGGAAACCGAATAGCACCATGACGACAATAATTACGGGCGAATTTTGTCGAACAATCCATGCGGCGTAACGAACGATTTCCGAAGGATAGAGTCGTATGGCTAACGGCACTCCTCGCAGAGCGTCAAAACCGAACTTTACAACAGATCCCATGCTCTCGACGCCGCGCCGCGCCGAAGGTACCCATGTGTTTCGAGTCCTTTTATTCCAAGCGTTGAACTCAGATTGGTCACTTATGGACCCGATCATTCTGGAATCGCGCGCGCGCGTCGTACTTACGTCCATCACAGCTGGAACCCATATTCCGGAAAGAAGGCGATCAGTACTGCTTGGTACCCAATGAGGAAAACAAATATTGCTACGAAACAAATAACGACTGCCTGGTTCACTGCCTTACCAAGACCCATGGACCCGCCAGAGGCGGCAAATCCCTTGTAGCAACATATTGTGCCAATCAGTAGGCCAACAAGCAGACCATTAATTACCAAGGAAATTAAATCAACCGGTAGAACGCTCCCAAACGTCCCTTCATAAAAGTCGGCTGGGTGCAAGCCCGCCACATAGAGAGTACCGAGCTGCAAGGAGAATAGGGTCATGTAGGCTGCCGGAATCGTGAGAATCGCGGTAAATAGGGCCACCGAAACGACTCGTGGAACTGCCAATTCGCGTACAGGGTCTATCCCTAACACCTGCATTGCATCCAGTTCTTCACGTACCTTTCGCGACCCAATATCTGCGGTGATTGCAGCTCCGACAACTCCGGCCGAGACCATAGATATCGTCCACATGGAAAAGTTTCGCAGCATGTACACAAATAGCGTAGGGCCGGTTAACTGTTCCGCGCCTACCATCTGGAAGAAGACCGTAGTAAGGAGCGCCATAAACATGGAAAATCCGAGAACCGCCACTACCACAGGGAACCACGATTTCCGGATTGTGGTATGAAGATGGTCTACGGTATCGCTCCAGTATCCTCTCGGGTGAGCTACAGCGCTCCACACTACACGCAGCAGCAGGCTGGCCATGCCGCCTGCTTCGATCACGAACTCGCGTACCGGACGTGGCATGTAGGCTAGCGATTTCGAGAGTTCACCCGAATACGGACCGTTTGCGCTTGTACGCGCGCGGTGGGCTTCGGCGCCTGACTTGACACCCATCGTGCTCCTCAGGGCGAATCACTGTCGTATGAACCGGTTCGTCAACTGCGGCCTGGTAGGCCGCCTATTACATCCCGACCACGTTAGTTCGGGGATTTAAAGGAGTATGCACCGAGACACTCTACTAGTCAATAGTAGGTTTCCCAGTCTGTCTTCATCGATGTGGTGTACGGCTGACCTCGACTGAAGCGGCGTTAGGGGTGGTGTGAGACCGCCACCGTGCTGATCCGTCCGTGTAGGTCGCGGTCATCTTCCCCGCTGGACCGGACACTCGTATTGCTTGGCGAGAGTCGGTATGGGCGATAGCCAACGACGGGCCCATCGGAAGTTCTCAGCAGAGTTCAAGCTGAGTGCTGGGGAGTTGGTGCTGACCGGCGGCAGTCGGTAGCAGAAGCGGCCCGTGACCTGAGTACGTCTGACTCCACGTTAGCGAGTTGGGTCAAGCAGGTCCGTATCGACGGCGGTTAGGAAGAAGGAAAGGGCTGAGTACCGAGGAGCGCACACGGCTGCCGTAGCTGGAGCAGGAAAACGCCAGGCTGCAGATGTCGAGTCTCTGTTGATGGGTGACGGTTTGTGCTCGGTTGATCGTTGTCAGGTTGTCAGGTTGTCAGGTGGGTGTGGGGTTGGAGGCCCGTTTCTTGCGGACGTCTCCTTTCGATTCGCGGACGGCGGTGCGAAGCAGGTCGGGGCCGGACCAGAACTCGAGAACGCGGTCGGTGACGTGGACGTCGACGAGCTCGCCTCGACGATGCTTGCCGACGCTGACCTGCTGCCAGGTCACGCACACGATGCCGTTGCTGGCCACCCTGCGGGTGACCCAGTCATCCCCGTACCGGCGCTGGCTCAGCGCTTCGAGATCGAGGCGTGAGCTTCCGACATGTTGGCCCCCTTCGTCATACGCACACCTTTCGCGTACTCGGACTACTACGGAGCCCCTCCCCCCATCCCGCGCTTTCAGCCGACGACGGACGTATCCCACCTGCGCAGATGGCTCCTGGGCAGGTGGGAACGACGTGAAATGGTTCCCGTGTTCACTAGAAATCGACCAATCAGCTGGGCATCCAGCTTTGCTCCGGCAGCATCGCCACAACTACGCCGCAGGCTTTCGCCGTGGCCTCCCCACCGGCACACTTAACCAGCTACGGAATCAACCACCCACACAGGACGGTCGTGCACTGCATCCCGACTCCTATACACCAGATTTGAACCGGTGCCACCCTTACGGAGCTCTACTACTGGTTCCTGTCGTATACCGTCTGATCTCGCTCGCCGGACCCAACCTGTCTGGCAGTTCCAGGCCACCCCGGCTTTGTCAGCGCTGTTTCCCACCCTCCCCGGCGTCTCCCGGATCAGGCTGCGCTCAGCTTCCACTAGGCTGTTGCGACAATCCAGCGAGACGGTCTCACACCTCCTTCGACTCCTAGTGCCTCACAGCGCACCAGCGCATCGCGGCGCACCACCGGAGATCTGACAGTCCTAATCGGTGTCGTAGGAGTATTTGGCCTTGAGATTCCTGAACGCCTTGATGGCGCGCAGTTTCTGGAGGGTGTCCATCTCGATCACTCCTTCGATACATCTCAACCACCGCGCGGCAACCGCGAGCAGGATCCGGTGGGCGGTGATCGCCGAAACCCCTCGCCCGGACGAGAGAGCCTGAGCCGGGAGACATAGTGGCGGACTATGCCAGTTCCGCTAGCCTAGACCTGTCGTCGCAGGACTGGACAAAACCAGCCCTGTTTGCTTCGACGATCGACCACCGAATGCTCCGATGACGCGGGCAGTGCTCTGGGGTGCGCTTGCACAATCTGGCAGAGCATGCCACATTGTGCCAAACAACATGGAAAGGAACCGCTGATGTCTCGACGGGTTGTGCAGTGGGCGACAGGTACGGTGGGTGCGCTGTGTCTAGAAGAGATCATCCGGAGTCCTGATCTGGACCTGGTAGGTGTCTACGTCTACAGCGAGGACAAGGTGGGACGGGACGCGGGTGAACTCGTCGGCGCACCGACTACCGGGGTCCTGGCAACGAACGACCGGAAACAGATTTTGGCGTTGGACGCGGAGTGCGTGGTGTACGCCCCGCTGGCTCCGTCGCTCGAACAGCTCGATGACGACGTGACAGCCTTGCTTTCCTCGGGTAAGAACGTGATCACGACCGCTGGCTACTTCGCACCTGAATCCCGCGGCAAGGAAGTCGTGCAACGGCTGGAAGACGCGTGCCGGCGCGGTCAGGCGTCCCTTTTGGGAACGGGTATCGAGCCTGGATTCATGTTCGATCGCGTGGCACCGACGATCACTAGCATGTGCACAGACATCGATTACATCCGGCTCGTGGAGATCTGTGACGCCGAGCTTCACCCGGCCGCGATGTTACTCAAGGACGCGCTAGGTATCGGCAAGCACCCCGAAGAGGTCACCGCCGATACCCCGTACGGCCAGTACTGGGCGGCGTTTTTCTCGGAGATGGTCACTGCTGTGGCCCGCGCCTTGAACGTCACCCTGGACTCGATCGAGACAGGACTAGCCACTGCAGTAGCGAGTCGCGATCTCGACATCGCAATCGGCCACGTGCCAGCCGGGACAGTCGTCGGGAACCTCCACACGGCCACGGGGATCGTCAACGGCCACGCCCTGATCCGCGCCGAAATCTACTGGTTCGTGGAGCGTGGGGTAGACGGATGGCCGGTTCCCGACCACCGATACCGATGGATCGTCGAGATCGAGGGCAGGCCCGCGGTACGAAACGTCCTCGACCCCCTTCCCAGTTTAACTTCGGCAGGACCCGCGATCGATCCCGCTTACGTCGGGACCATGGCCACGGTCGTCAACGCCATCCCGGACGTGTGCGCGGCCCAGCCCGGGATTCTGCATGCTCCGATCTTCGCGCCGTGGAGATACCTCGTTGCTTCGAAGGAGAGCACAAATGCCTGAGAACGTGCACGTCAACGTCCCCATCGTCTACAGCCGGCATCTTCCCGTCAGCGCTGCCGTCGACACCGCGCGCACCATTCAGGCCAGTGGAGTTGCCGACTCACTGACTGTGTGGGACCAGATGACGTTCTTCGCGCCGCCCGGGTTGTGGTGCCCCGAAAACTCGCCGTTGGCCGCGGTGATGCCCGACATCGATTCCTTTCCGGACCCCTACGTGATCCTGTCTCAGATCGCCGCGGCCGCACCGGGGTTCGGACTGAACACCACCAGCGATGCCATGCGACGCGCACCTGCGGAGTTCACCCAGACGCTTATGACCCTGGCCGACGTGAGCGGCGGACCCACGATGGTGCAGATGGGCACCGGAGAACTCAAGCAGTGCAAGCCCTTCGGTCACAAGCGCTCCCAAGGGCCGAAGCGTCTGGAGGACACGTTTCGAATCTTCCGAAAGTTCATGGACACCGTCGAGCCGATCGACCACGAAGGCAACGTCTGGACCCTCGAAAACTCCTGGCTGGGCCGAGCCCGACCCGCCCACCGCCCTCAACTCTGGGCTCTAGGTGGCGGGCCCCGATTGATCGACGTCGCTACACGCTACGGCGACGGTTTCTGCACCGCGGCGCCGTTTGTTTGGACCAGTCCGGACCAGGCCGCCGAACAGATCTCGGCGATCAAGCAACGGCTGGAAGTAGCCGGGCGCGATCCCGAGCAGTTCGGCTTCGGCATGTGGTGGATCTGCCTGATGCATGAAGACGAAACAGTGATCGAAACGACGATGGCCAACGACTACATCCGCTGGATCTCTGCGACCATGGGCCGGTTTGACTCCACGGTCTGGACGCAGGAAGGCGTCGAACCGCCGATGGGCGAGTCCTGGCACTACGCCACCGACATGCTCCCCCTCACATACTCCGCGCAGGAAACCGCCGACGTGTTGTCACGGGCCACACCGGAGGTTGTCACTCGGTCGTGGCACCACGGCAGTCCCGACAAGATGATGAAGGCCATCGCGCCGTACCTCGACGCCGGTGTAAACTTTGTCCAGATCGTGGATTTCCTCCCGCTCGTCAGGCCTGCTGAGGAAGCCCCCGAGGGGCTCCGTCGCGCATTCGAGCTGGCTGGCGCGATCAAGCAGCACGCATGCACGCTCGCATGACACTACGTTTGCACGCAATGGTCAGCGATTCGGGAAACAACACCACGGACCCACTCGAGAATCTCCTCGCCATCGCGGACATCCGCCAGCTTGAAGCACGCTACGCCCACTACACCGCTCAGAAGGACTCGGAGTCTTGGGGCGACCTCTTCACCGAGGTCGCTTAAGCAGACATGAGCGACTGCTTGACGCCGCGTGACCACTCACCCACGAGGTTCTCCCCGTCAAAGGGTTCGACAGCGACTGGCTCTGGAACAAGATGGCATCCGCTCGTTGGGCACTTCGCGGAAGGAAACAGATCACAACTTCCACTACGGTCAGATCCCCGTCTCAGTTGTCACTGGGTCGAAACGCTCCGTGCCACCACGCGGTGTGGCTGCTTCAACGGCATCATCGAGATCGAATCCGAGACCACGGCCTCGGCGATCTGGCCCGTCCGTGTCTTCGCAAAGACCCCGATTGGATGATCAATTCCAGGGGGTCAGTGGTCGTAAGCGGTGAGGGATCGACGCATGGGGCGCCGTGTTGTCGTTGTGCCAGATCGCGCTGGTCAGGGCGAGGATGAGTTGCAGTACGCGCGCAGCGAGCTCGCGTAGGGTGCGGGCACTGTGTCGTTCGAGGTCGAGTTGGCCTTTGAAGGTCTGGTTGATTGACTCGATGATCTGGCGGAGTGGCTTGAAGAGGCCTGCCCCGGCGCGCTCGGGCTCGTTTTTGCTGGCCGGGCGCAACAGCTGCATACCAGCCTGGGCGAGAGCGCTCTCGAACTCGGCTCCTAAGTAATTCTAATCCGCGATCAGGGTTTGGCGGGCGCGGTGGGCCACCAGATCGTGCGCGGCCTCGAGCATGCCGAGCAAAGTCTGGCGCTCGTCGGCCTTCGCGCTGGTCAACGCGAAGGCGATGGGCAGCCGCCCAGGGTGGCAACCAGATGCAGACGGATGCCCTTGAAAAAGTGCGAGTGGGAGGCGTAACAGCCATACTCGGCCCAGCCGGCCAGATTCCAACGTTGGGTGGTCTCGCGGGAGTGTCCGCATTCGAATGGGTGGAGTCGACGCTGTAGATCACCGAGTTCGACCAGCCAGACGCCATCCGGGAATGCTCGCTGTACCCCGCGCCAGCTCCCGTGCGAGCCGGATTTGCCGACGCCACCTGGGCCGGTGAGCGTCAGCAATCGGGCGGAGGAAAGCAAGCGCTCGCAGCGGCGCAGCTCATCCTTCCGCCCAATCAAAGTGCTCAAGTCAACCGGCAGATGGCTCCGTGCCCGCAGGTTCACGCGGACGATAGTTGCACCTGGTTATCTGACACGCCAGCGACGGCTTCCCGGTGCCTGAGGACGGCATCAATCGAGCTCCTCACGGAATGGCGGACAGGTAGGCAAGCGCCTCTACTCCAGCTGCGGTGATCGCGATCCCTTCTCCACCGCAGGCGTGGCGCCGTGCCTTGGTGATGAGCCCGAGTTCGTCCAGCCGACGCGGTCAACGACAGCGCGATCTCATCGATACCCGAGAGCCGCCGCTGGCGCTTTTTAACCAGCTGCGGCTCGAAGCTGCCGTCCCGATCGCGGGG
>NZ_FZNW01000061.1 GCF_900188115.1 Haloechinothrix alba
CCTCATCCACGCCGCACAATCACCACACGCCTGACACAGCCGGCACACCACCCCCACCTACCGCGCACACCACCCACACAAACCCGAGGAGAACCTCATTTCCGACGGATACGACCTTCCATCAACTGGGGATTGGGATTCAAGCAATCCAGCCTTCGCTATATCATGCGGGTCCCGCGGCGCGCCGTCTCCAACGCCTGAGCACGGCCACCGCTTCAACGGCATGCTGTGGTCCCCATCCGCCTTTCGGCTCCGGGTAAGCCATCGGACCCAGAAACCTCCCTCCAAGTTCCCCCGGCTACGCCGGTAATACGACCAGGCGCCTCATGGCGCACTGCCAGCGATCCGCGACCTGCACCGCGTTAGGCAGTGCACGCCGGATCGCTTCGGCGTATGCGCCGGAGTCATCTCAGCAGACTGTTTGCACGCCGGGATGGTCCCGTAACCAGACTTCGAGCGTGTCGGCAGTGCGGTCGGCAAGGACGTCGACGCGCTCGCCGGTCTCTGCATTGATGATCACGGGCGCGTAGCGCTGCCGCTTACGCAACGCGAAATCATCCACCCCGATCACCGCTGGCACCGGCCGCTCCGGCACTGGTAACTGCAACAGCGCCCGCAGCGCGGTGCGCCGTGACAATCCGACGGCGAGGCTGGCTAGGCTCGGACATTGGCGCGTCCGGCCGGCTCCCGCACGACACGACCCACCTGCATGGCCAGCCGAGCGGTGCGGCGTTGATACCGCCCTGCCACGGCCAGCGGCTCGCGGAATGTCTGCCGCGAGCAGTCCGTAGTGGAGCAGCGCATCCGTCGTGCCCGCACTCGCACCACGACCGGCCTTCCGTCCACCGGCACGTCGGCGACCCGCCGCTCGATATAGGCATGCACCCGCTTCGTCTCCACGGCACATCCCGGGCAAACCGCTGGCCCCGGCGGCGTCGACGCCCGGACCACGATCGTCCTAGCATCCTCCTCAATCCCTTGGATGACCAGCGAAGATAATCCCGAAAACACCAACGCACGAAGTTGATCAACATCGCACCAGCGTCACTCTGACACAACGCTCCATGCCCAACCCACCGACCCCGCGTCACCACCGAAAATGGGCCAGAGCCGTTAATCGGACAGACCCCGGTACCGAGCGAGCGCCTGTCAGGAGCAGGCGCGCCTTGAATGGGCCTCGGTGGCTCGACGCTGAACCTCCGAGCCGGACAGATGGACGAGGCCGATCTCTTCGGCGATGAAGTTGAAGCCTTTCTCGGCGATGGCTCGGACTCGGTCGCGACCACCAGTCTGGACCCCGACGAGAGCCATCCGGATGATGGAGAGCCAGATCATGGCGTTGATCCGACAATCGGGAGCATGGGGTGTGCATTTCCACTCCCTGGCAAGATACTCCGTGACGACTTGTTCCCAATCGAAGACGATTTCCGCCCAGCGTCCGCGGACCCCTGGGAGGGACCAAAGTTCGATGCACCTGGCTTCGAGTTCAGGATCTTCGAGGACGCTGAAGCCCACGACCTGGTCGATGAGCGCAGACCGGGCGACCTGAAAAGGTTTCTCCGACTGCTCGGTTGCGGCGAGCGCTTGCCTGAGCAACTCGAGCCGCTCGGCTTGATCTCCGAACAGAACGTCTTCCTTGGCCCGGAAGTACCGGTAAAACGTGCGTGGGGAGCAGTTCGCTCGCTGCACGATCTGCTCGACGGTGGTGTCCTCGAAGCCCTGATCCTCGAACAACTCCACGGAGGCGCGCATCAGGGCATGTCGTGTGCGTGCCTTATTCTGCTCGCGTCGAGACTGCCTCGGTGTTCGCGCGTCGCTCACGCTGTGATTATCGGGGAGGATAGTCCTTCTCATTGAGGTTGAGTATAGCTTGCTGGTGAAGCGCCCCAGGTTTGATGCCGCATCTTTCTGAGTTGGAAGGATGCAGTTCATGCCCGAGAAGATCGATGAGCAGCTATGACCTTTCCCCTGTTGGCCGGAGACGTGGTTATGCGGTCTCGGGTGGTTTCTGCTGTTCCCGCCACCCGGGGCTGGCATAGCCCCGGGTGGCGTGCGGTCGTCTGCGGTTGTACCAGGTCTGGATCCAGGTGAAGATGGTCTGGCGTGCCTGGGCACGGGTAGTGAAGCGGTGCCGGTGCACGAGTTCGCGTTTCGACGCCTCGAATAGCGATTCCACGATGGCGTTGTCCCAGCATATCCCGGTGCGCCCGAGTGAACGCCGGATGCCCAGCTTGGTGCAGTGCTGGGCGAACCGGGTGCTGGTGTACTGGCATCCACGGTCGCTATGGAAGATCACCCCGGCAACGTCACGCCTGCGCGTGGCTACCGCGGTGTCTAGGCAGTCGGCGATGAGGTCGGTGCGCAGGTGGCTGGCCATCGCATAG
>NZ_FZNW01000019.1 GCF_900188115.1 Haloechinothrix alba
CCTCATCCACGCCGCACAATCACCACACGCCTGACACAGCCGGCACACCACCCCCACCTACCGCGCACACCACCCACACAAACCCGAGGAGAACCTCATTCAGCGCCCTACAGGAGGTACCGCCGCAGACGCCAGGGTGCGGCGGCGAACACGGCGCGCATGGCCGCGACCGTACCGAGCGTGTCCTCCCGCCCGGACAGGAACGCGCGCTGGTGCCCGGCGGGCAGGTCGAAAAACAGCTCGAAGAACTCGGGTAGCGCCGCGCCCGGCATCGCCAGCAGGGCATGCATGCCCTTACGCCGTAATGCATGCACCGTCACGGCCGCCGGGGTCCACGCCTCGTTCCTGGCGGCACGGGCGGCGTGCCGGTGGCCGCGCCGCAGGCCGTCGGCGAGGGACGCCGCCACGCGCGGGGCGAGCTCGAGCGCGGTCGCCAGGTGGTAGCCGGTCGCAGGGTGTACCAACCCCGCTGCCACCCCGAAGGGCACCACGGGGTCGGGTGGCGCCACCGGACCGGCACGGCCGGTACCGACGTCCAAGGGGATGCGCACGCGTTCCGCCGCGCGTCCCTCGGGGTTCATGCCGGCCGCCGCAAGCCGGGTACGCAGTCTCCGCTCCAGCAGGGCGTGGCTCAGGCCCGGCCGGTGCGCCAGGCATGTCTCCTCGAGCAACACCCGGTTCCCCGGTAGCGGGAGCGTGTACAGGAAGCTGGCCGGTTCGCCTCCGGTCGGCGCGTGGGACCAGTCCATGAACAGCGCGGTCGATCCGGCGCACGGGACCAGTGAGCTCGCCTCCTCGGCGGTCGCGATGACGCCGGTGGCCGTCTGCTCCGCGCGCCGGGACAGCCGCGACCACCGTCGTGGCCGGCGGTGGGGAGTCCCGGTGGCATCGATCACGACGCGGGCCCGTAGCGTGCCGCCGGCGGTGAGGTCGATCTCGGTACCGCGCCCGAGGGGGCGCAGCGACCGGGCGTACGCCGCGACCGTCCGGACGTCGCTGTCGCGTAGCAGGTCAGCGAGGCGTGCGTTGTCGAGCACCGTGTAGCGGCGGGGGAGGGAGCGGTATCCGGACGTGCGTACCCGCGTACGCGCGGGTGCCACGGCGACGGCGGGAAGGGCCCAGGTGGGCAACTCGTCGTGCCAGGCGCCGTAGGTCGCGGGCCAGCATCGGTGCGGGTCCTTGTCGACGAGCGCGGTCAGCAGGCCCGCGCGGGTGCAGGCGTGTGCCACCGCCCAGCCCGCTGGACCGCCACCGAGTACCGCGATATCGAGCACGCCTCGAGACTATGCCACCGGTGCCTGCCGGTCCCGGTCCAGCTTCACGCGTGGCAGCGAGGCGAGGATTACGGTAGAGGGGGTGAGTGGGATGACAAGCAGTACCGATGATGCCGCCGGAGCCCGGACAGCCCGCAGGGACGCGACGGCCGCGGCGGCCGAGAGCTCGAACGCTGCGTTTCGTATCGACAGGGACCGCATCGCCACGTCCCCGTTCTTCGCCCGGCTCGGCGGCGTGACCCAGGTGGTCAGTACCACCGACTCCGGCCTGCTGCACAACAGGCTCACGCACAGCCTGAAGGTGGCACAGGTCGCGCGCGCGATCGCGGATCGGCTCTCCGCCACCGCGAGCGACGCCGCCGTGCTCGACAAGCTCGGTGGCTGCGACCCCGATGTGGTCGAGGCCGCAGCGCTGGCGCATGACCTCGGGCACCCGCCGTTCGGGCACCTCGGCGAGCAGGTGCTCGACGAGCTGGCGCGGGAACGTTTCGGGCTCACCGACGGGTTCGAGGGCAACGCGCAGACCTTCCGGATCCTCACCACCACGGACGTACGCGGCCCGACGGCCGTGGGGCTCGACCTGACCGCTGCGGTGCGCGCCGCCGTGCTGAAGTACCCGTGGGCGCGCCTCGGTGTACCCCAGCCACACCCGTCCTCGATGGCGGTGCCGCCCCGCGGGGCCGGTGAGCCCGCCGAGGCTCCCGGTACCGGTTCGAGCAAGTACTCGGCCTACTTCACCGAGCTCGACGACGTCGACCAGGCGCGCGAGCCGTTCCGGCGGTACATCGAGCCGTGGCAACAGACCGTCGAGGCCTCGGTGATGGATACGGCCGACGACATCGCCTACGCCATCCACGATCTGCAGGATTTCCACCGCATCGGCGTGCTCCAGCAGGCGAGCGTGGCGGGGGAGCTGCAGCAGTGGACCCGGCACGCGCTCGAGCTGTCGACGGTGCCCGAGTCGAGGATGGCTACCCGGGACGGGCGGTCCGGGTACTCGCTGGAAAGGCTCCGTCGCCGGTTGCACGCCAAGGACTCGTGGATCGTCGACGACGACGCTTTCGCGTACGCGGTGGCACGGGTGCGCCGTGAGCTGGTGGACGGCCTGCTCGCCGCCGTGTTCGACGGTTCGGTCGAGGCCGAGCAGGCGATCGCCGAGTTCTCGACACGCTGGACCGAACGGCTGGTGGAGGGGATCGTCCTCACCGAGTCCCCGTCCACCCGGTCGGGGCACGTGACGCTGCGCGCCGAGCAGTGGCACGAGGTGCAGATCCTGAAATGGGTACACAGCCGGTTCGTGTTGCTGCGTCCCGACCTGGCGCTGCACCAGCGGGGGCAGGCTGCCTTGCTGCGGAACCTGGTCGGCGAGCTGGACGAGTGGGTACGCGACGGCAGCGAATGGTACCGCATCCCGCGCAGGTTGCACGATCTCGTCGAGCTGGCCACGACCGAGTACCAGCGACTCGAGAGGGACCGCCCCGAGCTGCTACGCCTCTCGCGCCCGGCCGGGGCCGGAGGCGAGTACGACATCCGGACACTCGCGCGGGGCCGTGCCATCGTGGACTTCGTGGCGTCACTGACGGACAAGCAGGGAGTCGCGTTGCTGGACTCGCTTTCCGGGCGGGCCACCACACCGTGGTCGGAGTCGTTCGTCCTGTGAAGGCGCGCCAGGTCGCGGGCGGCGGCCGAGCGGTGGAGGTCGCACCGCAACGGTTACGACGGTGGTTCGACAACTTCGCTACCCGAAACGACGGTATCCGTGGCACCGAGCGCACCCCGGACGCGGTCACCGTCACCGGTGGAAACGGAACCACGGCGACGGCGACTGTGCCGTTCGCCCCGCTCCCGCCACGCGAGGGCGGGCACACCTCTGTGGCGGGCCTCGCCGTGGACGAGCTGGTCGAGCACGCCTGCCGGAACCGGCGTATCGGGTTGATCCTGGTCCGCGCCGGCGCGCACAGCGTCGGCATAGCCGATGGCGACTCCGTGGTGACCTCGCGTACCGACCGTCATCACGTGCAGGGCCGCACCTCCGCGGGTGGCTGGTCCCAGCAGCGGTTCGCGCGCAGGCGGCAAGGGCAGGCACGGCAGGCGCTACGCAGGGCGGCCGACGATGCCGCGGAGGTCGTGCTCGCCGAGGTCGACCGGCTGGACGCGGTGGTTCTCGGCGGTGACCGGGCGGCGCTGGACGAGCTGCGGGCGGACTCCCGCCTGCGTCCGGTCTTCGCGCTGGTGCGGGGCGAGGTGCTCGACGTGCCCGAGCCGCGGCGCCGGGTCCTGGACGAGGCCGCCGCGCGGGCCCGCGCAGTGGAGATCGTGATCAGAGATCCCGGCACCGCCGGAGGGTGAGCCTGCGCACGCCCCGCCGCGACGAACCGTCGGTGGTCCGTACACTGAGGTGATGGTCGTTCGCCTGGAATAGTCACGGATATAGGCACCGTACCCGCCTGAGGCTCCCCGAACGGGTCGTAGCTCCGGCGGGAACGTATACCCACCCGACCACCGATCGTCAGCACACGGAGTCGCTTGTGATCACGGCTACCGGCCTGGAACTGCGCGCCGGTTCACGCATCCTGCTCACCGACACAGCGTTACGCGTCCAGCCAGGGGACCGCATCGGTCTCGTGGGCCGCAACGGCGCGGGCAAGACGAGCACGCTGCGCGCGCTGGCAGGCGAGGCGCAACCGTACGCCGGTGAGATCACCCGGGCCACCGAGCTGGGGTACCTGCCGCAGGATCCGCGAGAAGGTGACCTGTCGGTCACCGCGAACGACCGCGTGCTGTCCGCACGGGGCCTCGACGAGATCGCGCGGGAGATGGAGAAGTCCCAGGTCGCCATGGCAGAGCTCGCCGATGACACGGCGCGGGAACGCGCCGTGCGGACCTACGGCAAGCTGGAGGAGCGGTTCGCCTCGCTCGGCGGCTACGCGGCCGAGAGTGAGGCGACCCGCATCTGCGTGAACCTCGGACTGGAGCAGCGGGTGCTCGGCCAGCCCCTCGAGACGCTGTCCGGCGGGCAACGCAGGAGGGTGGAGCTGGCCAGGATCCTGTTCGCCGCGACAGAGGGTGGGCTCGGTGCCAAGTCGAACCGCATCCTGCTGCTGGATGAGCCGACCAACCATCTCGACGCCGACTCGATCAGCTGGTTGCGTGCCTTCCTCAAGGCCCACGAGGGCGGCCTCGTCGTGATCAGTCACGACGTCGACCTGCTGGACGAGGTCGTGAACAAGGTGTGGTTCCTCGACGCCCAGCGCGGCGAGCTGGACGTCTACAACATGAGCTGGAGCCGCTACCTCGACGCCCGAGCGACGGACGAGAAGCGACGCAGGCGCGAGCGAGCCAACGCCGAGCGCAAGGCTTCGGCGCTGCAGCAGCAGGCTGCCAAGCTCGGCGCGAAGGCCACCAAGGCGGTCGCGGCGAAGAACATGGCGCGCAGGGCCGACGAGATGCTCGCGAACCTGGAGTCCGAGCGCACCGAGGACAAGACCGCGTCGATCACGTTCCCCGCCCCGGCGCCGTGCGGGAAGACGCCGCTCAGCGCGGAGGGGCTGTCGAAGTCCTACGGCTCGCTGGAGATCTTCACAGGTGTCGACCTCGCGATCGACAGGGGTTCGAAGGTCGTGGTCCTCGGCCTCAACGGTGCGGGCAAGACCACGTTGCTCCGGCTGCTCGGCGGGCTGGAGCGACCCGACGCCGGCCGTACCGTGCCCGGGCACGGCCTGCGTATCGGGTACTACGCCCAGGAGCACGAGACCCTCGACCACTCGGCGAACGTGTGGGAGAACATCCGGCACCTGGCCCCGGACACCGGTGAGCAGGAGCTACGAACCCTGCTCGGCACGTTCCTGTTCTCCGGTGAGCAGCTGAACCAGCCTGCCGAGACGCTCTCCGGTGGGGAGAAGACACGCCTGGCGCTCGCGGGGCTGGTCTCCAGCGCCGCGAACGTACTGCTGCTCGACGAGCCGACGAACAACCTCGACCCGGCAAGCCGGGAGCAGGTCCTCGATGCGCTACGCAGCTACGCGGGCGCGGTCGTGCTTGTCACGCACGACCCCGGAGCCGTCGACGCGCTCGACCCGGAACGGGTGATCCTGCTGCCCGACGGCAACGAGGACTTCTGGTCCGAGGAGTACCGGGAACTGGTGGAGCTGGCATAACACCGCAGGACTGCGGTCGGCCCGGCAGCGGCCACGCTTCCAGCTCTGGCCCGACCGTGGGTACACCTGCGGCCCTGGTGCGGCGGCGTGGTGGATTCCACGGACGTGATTAGGCCGTCCGTGGGTGATCTTCCAGGGCATTTTCGTCTCCCGTCTGGCGTTCAGCGGCGCAGTGTTCGATCATTGCGACATAAGGGGCTGGCTGTGGCCCACACCACTCTCCGGTAGGAGGCGGGAAATCGTGGCTGATCTGAAGAAGGGCGCGCGCATCACCGGTGACTCACGGGACAAGTTGGCGGCCGACCTGAAGAAGAAGTACGAGAAGGGCGAGAGCATCCGGAGCCTCGCGGAGTCGACCGGGCGCTCCTACGGGTTCGTGCACCGGGTGCTCTGCGAGTCCGGTGTGCAGCTACGCGGACGTGGTGGCGCTACCCGGACGAGGAAGAAGTAGCTCTGCCAGGAGTGCGGGCCGTGCCAGGGTGGCGGGCCGGTCCGCCATCGCCGACCATGCCCCGAGCAGTACCAGCGGCTACACCGCCCGGCTCTGCCGCGTCGCCGGTGTGAGCACTGCGGCCGCGCCGGGCCCGGTGGCGGGGACGGATCGGGCCCGGCGCGGCCGTTCTTCTGCGCGGTCCGCAGGCGATGCTCGACGGGGCGGGACCAGCCGGGCGCGTGCGATCCGTGTGGCCGTGCGCGCCCGTACATGCCTGATTGTGCCTTCCGGGAATCAATGCGACTCGATGATGCGTTAACCTGCTCAGGAAGCGCATAAACTTCGAGTATTGCTTAACTTCGGAAGGTGTGCCGGGGCGATGGACAACACATGGTCACTGCTGAGTAGCACGATGCGCGGCGTCGACGCCCCGGCGCGGCTCCGCGCGGGCACGATCTCCCGGGTAGCCGCGTTCTCCCGGCCGTACCGGGCCCACCTGTCGGTCTTCGGCGTCCTCACCGTGATCGGTGCCGTGCTGGCGGTGAGTACCCCGCTGCTGGCGGGCGAGGTCGTCAATACCATCGTGGACAGGCAAGACACCCGGATGGTCGTGATCCTGGCGCTGGTGATCGCGGCCGTCGCGTGTGTCGATGCGGCAGTCGGCCTCGCCGAGCGGTGGCAGTCCGCCAGGATCGGGGAAGGGCTGATCTACGACCTGCGCCGCGCGGTGTTCGAGCACGTCCAGCGTATGCCTGTGGCGTTCTTCCATCGCACCCGCACCGGTGCGCTCGTGAGCAGGCTGAACAACGACGTTATCGGCGCACAGCGCACCTTCACCGCGACACTGTCCGGACTGGTCACCAACTCGGTCCAGCTGATACTCGCCGTTGCGGTGATGGTCACGCTGTCCTGGCAGATCACCGCGCTTGCCCTTGTGCTGCTGCCGGTGTTCGTGGTTCCCGCCCGCCGCATCGCCCGGCGGATGGCACACCTGCAACGCGAAGCGGCTCGGCTCAACTCCGGAATGACCACCCAGATGACGGAACGGTTCTCCGCGTCGGGTGCCACGCTGGTGAAGCTGCTCGGTGACCCGCGCGCGGAGGCCGTCGAGTTCGGGCAGCATGCCGCACAGGTGCGTGATGTCGGGGTGCGCACCGCGATGTTGACGCGCTGGTTCATGACCACGCTGACGCTGGTCTCGGCGCTCGCCCTGGCCCTGGTGTACGGCCTGGGTGGCTGGCTGGCCCTCGGCGGTGCGCTGGACGCCGGGACGGTGGTCGCCATGGCCCTGCTCCTGACGCGCCTGTACACACCGCTGACGGCGCTGGCGAACCTGCGGGTGGACATCATGGCTGCTCTGGTGTCCTTCGAGCGGATCTTCGAGGTGCTCGACCTCGAGCCGGGCATCACCGAACATCCGGACGCACGGCGGGTCCCCGCGGGCGCGGTGTCGGTGGAGCTGCGCCATGTACGGTTCGCCTACCCGCCTGCCGAACAGGTCTCGCTGGCCTCTCTCGAAGAGGTCGCCACGCTGGACACCCGCGAAGGTGAGCAGGTTCTGCACGGTATCGACTTCCGGGTGCCGGCCGGTCGGACGGTCGCGCTGGTCGGCGCCTCCGGCGCGGGCAAGTCCACGATCGCCTCGTTGGTACCGCGGTTGTACGACGTCGACACGGGCTCGGTGCGGCTGGCGGGAGTGGACGTGCGCGAGCTGAGCTTCGCCAGCTTGCGCGAGACGGTCGGGGTGGTGGCTCAGGACGGCCACCTCTTCCACGACACGATCCGGGAGAACCTCGCCTACGCGAACCGGGATGCCACCGAGGACGAGATATACGCCGCGCTCGGCCGCGCGCGCCTCGGATCGCTGGTGGCCTCCCTGCCCGACGGGTTGGACACCGTCGTCGGGGATCGCGGGTACCGGCTCTCCGGCGGGGAACGGCAGCGCCTGACGATAGC
Organism: Haloechinothrix alba; assembly: GCF_900188115.1. Taxonomy (GTDB): domain Bacteria; phylum Actinomycetota; class Actinomycetes; order Mycobacteriales; family Pseudonocardiaceae; genus Haloechinothrix; species Haloechinothrix alba. The sequence goes on from NZ_FZNW01000019.1 coordinate 7,821, forward strand.
GCGACTGCTGCTGGCTCAGCCGCGCGTCGTCGTGCTCGACGAGGCGACGGCCCACCTCGACGCCGAGTCCGAGGCCGCGGTCGCCGCCGCGCTCGCCGACGCGCTCGACGGGCGAACGGCATTGATCATCGCCCACCGGCTGTCCACCATCCGCGCCGCCGACCAGATCCTTGTCGTCGACGGCGGCACCATCGTCGAACGTGGCACCCACCAGGAGCTTCTCGATGCGGGCGGTCGTTACGCGGACCTCTACCGGACCCAGTTCGCGGAGTCGGAGCCTGCCGCGTGAGGATGGCGGGGTGCATCCCTGGCCCCGCGAAGTGATCCGCCGCCCCGGACTGTCGGTACTGCCCGCCCGTGGCTCGACCAGAGGGGCGGTGTTGGTCCTGCACGGCGGAGCGCAGCACGGCGTGCACCAGGTCCGGCCGTGGTCACCGCCGTTCCTGCGGATGGCGCATCTTGCCGGTGTGATCTGGCGCGAGGTGGCCGCGCAGGGCATCGAGGTGTGGTTGCTCCGCAACCGGGTGCGCGGCTGGAACGCACCTCGGCTGGACCCGGTGCACGACGGCCGTATGGCGATGGCGCGGCTGCACGCGCTCCGGCCCGGGGTGCCCGTCGCGCTGGTCGGCCATTCCATGGGCGGCCGGGTCGCCGTCCGTCTCGCGGACGACCCGGCGGTCACGGCGGTCTGCGGCCTCGCTCCCTGGACGACCGAGAAGGACTGGACGAGCCCGCTGGAGTCGGTCCGGACGGTACTGGTTCACGGCAGCGAGGACAGCGTGACCAGCCCGGGGAGCTCGTACTCGTTCGCCGAACGCGCCTGCGCCCGAAGCGATGTGCTGCGGTTCGTCGTGGTCGGGGAGGAGCATCGGATGCTGCGCCGCCCCGGCGTCTGGAGCCACGTCGTGCGAGCCTTCGCCAGGGACGCATTCGCGGTGACTCACCCGGACGGAGTCCTCGAACGAGCCAGGTCGTACCCCGCCGCCCAACGTCTCGAAATCGCGCTATAGGAACCGCGGCCGCGCGTCCGGGGGCTACCACCGTCGGCACCGCGGCCGCGCGTCCGGGGGCTACCACCGTCGGCGCGCGCAGGGGCGCTGCACGCGGTGTGACCGTACGGTGGGATTATGTGCGTCACATTTGTGGGCGTCCGCCGGCGCCTGGTCCGATGGCACCCCGCCGTCGGGAAGGCACCTGTGTGCGTGACCGGATGGGCCGCCCACGCGCACGGGAAGCGGCCGCACGGAAGGGACCGTGATGAGTTTTCGCGGAGGCGATGACCGTAGGGCGGATCGTGGTGCGCCCCGCACCCAGCCCGGCTGGCAGGGGGGTGGCAGGCGGGGGCAGCGACGCGAACACCAGCCGACCCAGATGATGCCGCTACCAGGGCACGGGTCCGCTCGGGCGGCAGGCGGCCGGGGGCAGGGCGGCCAGCAACCTCCGTCCCAGCGGCCGCACCGCCCTCCGGTGCGGCCGAAGCGGATGCGCAAGCGGCGCAGGCGCCCTGGACGTGTACTGATGAGCGTGTTCCTTGTGCTGCTGCTGGCGCTGGTCGCTGCGTGGGTCTACGTGGACTTCTCGCTCGACCGCGTCGAGGCCGTCAACGACTACGAGGGCAGACCTGTGGCCGCATCGGGGACGAACTGGCTCATCGTGGGGTCGGACAGCCGGGAAGGGCTCGACCCGGAGGACCAGCAGCGACTGTCCACCGGCGACAGCGGCGGCAGGGTGGCCGACACCATCATGGTGGCGCACCTGCCGGACAACGACACCCGGCCGACCCTCATGAGCGTGCCGAGGGACCTGCGGCTGGACATTCCCGGTCACGGGTCCGGGCGGGTGAACTCGGCCTACTCACTCGGTGGCGCACCCACCCTGGTCCGCAGCGTCGAACTGGCCACCGGCCTGCGCATCGATCACTACGCGGAGATCGGCCTCGCGGGGTTCGAGGACATCGTGGACGCGATCGGCGGCGTGGAGATGAACATCGAGTCCGATATGCACGACACCCGGACGGGACGGACTGTCGAGGCCGGACAGCGCAAGCTCAGTGGCGAGGAGGCGCTGCATTTCGTGCGCATGCGCCACAGCGACGCCACACCGCGCTCCGACCTGGACAGGGTCGCCAACCAGCGCCGGTTCATCGGTGCGCTCGCCGACCAGGCCGCAAGCCCCGCGACGGTACTCAACCCGTTCCGGCTGGTTCCGCTGCTGTCCGCCGGACCGGACGCGCTCACCGTGGACGACAGCGACCGGCTGCACCACCTCGTCCGGCTGGCATGGTCCATGCGCGGCATCTCCGACGGGTCCGTGGTGACCACGACGGTGCCGGTGGCATCGGCGGCGGCGTCGGCGATGGACGAGGCGCGGGCACAGCAGCTGTTCGACGCCTTACGGGCGGACCAGCCGGTCCCCGAGGAGCTGGTCTTCGAGTGACGTGCCACGCGGCGTGCGCGCGGTCACGAGGACCTGCTCCGCAGGGCCGCCAGCGCCTTCTCGGCGTGCACGCTCATCCGGACCTCGCTCTTGACGACCTCGAGGACCCGGCGGTCGGTGTCGATGACGAAGGTCTGGCGTTTGGTCAGCAACGGACCGAAGCGTCGCCGTACCCCGAACCGCGCGGCGACCTCGCCGTCGGGATCGGACAGCAGGGGGTAGTCGAACCGGTGCTTGTCGGCGAACGTCGCCTGCTTGTCGACCGGGTCGGGGCTGATTCCGACACGCTGGGCGCCGACCTGTGCGAACTCGGCGGCCATGTCCCGGAAGTGACAGCTCTCCGCGGTGCATCCGGGTGTCATGGCGGCCGGGTAGAAGAACAGCACGACAGGGCCTGCGGCCACGAGCCCGGACAGGCTCCGCTCGGCGCCGGTATGGTCGGGGAGGGTGAATTCGGGGGCGATCTCTGCGACCTTCATGCGGACAATCCTGCCTACCGCGCTCGGCATGATCCAGGGGGTCGGGGACGGTCCCGTCACCAACCCCCGGTCCGGGCGACCTCACTCGTGGAGCCGGTGAGCAATGTCTCGATCCGCTCCGCAGACGCCGACTCCAGGTAGAACGGTCCGCGCGCGGCGATCACGCCCAGCTCGCCGAGCTTGCGTGCCTGCTCGGCGGTGCGCACGCCTTCGGCTCCGGCCCGGAGACCGAGCTCGGCCGCGGTGGCGAGTAGGTGGTCGATATGCCGGATCGCCGAGCGGGGCTCGTCGTCGGTACGGCGCCCCAGCCCCTCGATGATGGAGCCGGCGAGAACGACGTAGTTGACCGGCAGCGAGTGCCTGTGGATCACTTCGAGGTCGGCCGCCGACGAGACCTCCAGCACCAGCTGGGCGCCCAGCTCGCGCAGAACACCGAGCGAGTCGAGTACCTCGCCGCGCGGGTCGCGCACGGTCTCGGCCGCGGCGCACAGCCGGAGCGACTGGGGAGGTACACCCGTGTGCTCGAGATCGCGCTTGACCATTCCCACCAGGTCGTGGTCGATGGCCAGGCGCGTGGGAAGCCGGAGGCACAGGTCGGGAACCGTGCCGCCGTCGCCGATGCTGTCACGCCAGCGCGCGTGCGTGGACAGTGCCTCGGTCAGCATCCACCGGCCGATCGGCAGGGTCATCCCGGTAGCGTCGGCCATGGGCAGGAACTCGTCGCTGGGCAGCCGGCCCCATTCCGGGTGGTTCCACTGCACCATCGCGTTGACCACGGGCAGGGCACCGCTGCCGTCCAACTTGACCGTCGGCTGGTACACCAGCTCGAACTCGCCGTTCTCCAGAGCGCCTGCCAGCGACGCCGCCATGCGGTAGCGGTCGCGGTCGGCGGCGTCGGCATCGGGCTCGTACAGCACCCACTGCGCCCGGCCGCGCTCCTTCGCGCGGTGCAGCGTGGTCTCGCCCTTACGCTTGAGGTCGCGTGCCTGCCCTTCCCCGGTGTCCTGGACCACGATCCCCGCGCTGGCGTTGACGCCGACCGCTTCGCCGCCGATGTAGATGGGCTCGCTCAGCTCGTTCAACGCGCCGCTGACCTGCTCGATCACCTCGTTCGCGGTCAGCTCGCCGCGAACGAGGACACCGAAGCCGTCCCCGGTCAGGCGCGCGACGAAGGTGTCGGCGGAGTCGAACGTGTCGGTGAGCTTGCCTGCGACGGCACGGAGCAGCGCATCTCCGACCCCGGAGCCCAGCCCGTCGTTGATCACCCGGAACCCGTCGAGGTCGAAGAAGACCAGCGCGATGCGGGAGCACGAGCGGTCGGCCAGCCACGCCTCCAGATGGTTCTCGAAGCTCCCGGCGTTGGGTAACCCGGTCAGTGGGTCGTGCACGTTCTGGTGAAGCAACCGCTCGCCGAGGGAGTGCTCCTGGTTGACGTCCTGGACCATCACCACCGGGTACTCGCGCTCCGTGGTGTCTGCGGGCAGCGTGGTCAGGGTGACGACGGTGCGATGCTCCTCGTCCGTGCTGTGCCGGAAGTCGACGTGCAGCTGCCGCGGCTCGCCACCGTGCTGGACGTCGGCCAGGTGTTCCCGCAGTAGCTGGGCACCGTCCCCTGTCGTCACCAGGTCGGGAAGGCACTGACCGCGGAGCTGCTCCGGCGAGTCGCCGAGCACGGTGGCGAGCGCCGCGTTGGCCTCGGCGATCGTGCCGGAATCGTCCGTCAGCGCGATGCCCACCGGCGCGTGAGCGTAGATCCGGGCGAACCGCTCCACCGCGGCAGTGTGCGCGGTCCGCAGGCCTTCACGCGCCTCGGTGATGATCTGGCCGATCAACCGCTCGAGCTCGTCCCGCTCGAGATCGACGCCCTCGGTGTGCGTCAGCGCCTCCGACCATCGTCTCGTGAGCTCGGCCTCACTATGGTCGTCCACGGTTCACCTCTCTGGTCACCTCTCTGGCCATGGCTCCGGCCCCGAACTGTCGTGCACTCACGGCGGGCGCCGCCGCGATCGTCCCCGACCCACTTGACCGCACTACTTGGTCCAGCAGTGACCTTGCTAAACGACCACGAACAGGTGGGGATGTCTACCGGCCAAAGGAGTGACGCGAGCGACACGCACGGATACATAACGTTATCAAGATGGGCACCGGTGCACGACGCTCACACAGGGAAAGGAGCAGGTTGGCTTGCCGGTCACCACATCACGCGTGGGCGCGATCCGTCACTGGCCGTAGCCGAACGGGGAGACCATCGACAGGTACCGGCAGGGCGACATAGTCCCAACGGGCAAGGTAGTCCTGTGGAAGTGACCACGTGTAATGCATCAGGAGCTCGTGCAGCAGGGCTTTGACCTCGATCGTGCCGAAGTGCATGCCGATGCATTTATGTGCCCCACCGCCGAACGGGATCCAGGCGAACCGGTGCGACTTGTCCTCGCGCCGGTCGGGTGCGAAACGCTCCGGGTCGAACGTCATCGGGTCGGTCCAGCACTCCGGGGTGAAGTGGTTGACGGCCGGCGAGACGCCGATGAGGGTGCCTTGCGGGATGTAGTGGCCGAGCACCTCGGTGTCGGTCAACGCCTTACGTGGCAGGCTGGGTACCGGCGCCACCATGCGCAAGGACTCCTTGATGACGAGGTCCAGGGTGTGCAGCGACTCCAGGGCCTCGAGGTCGGGGGATCCCGTACCGAGCGCGCGGGACTCCTCCCTGGCACGCTCCTGCCAGTCGGTGTGCATACCGAGGTAGTAGGCGGCCGCTGTACTGGTGATGGTCGAGGTGTCGTGCGCCGCCATCATCAGGAAGATCATGTGGTTGATGACGTCCTCGTCGCCGAACCGCTCGCCATCGGAGTCCGTGGCGTGGCACAGCGCCGAGAACAGGTCACTGCCCGATCCGGCGCGCTTGTCCGCGAGCCGCTCGGCGAAGAACCGTTCCAGTACCTTCCTGCCGCTCAGCCCGGCCGACCACCGACCGCCGGGCACCGGATACCGGATGAGCGCGGTTCCCGCGCGCACCGTGTCCACGAACGCCCTGTTGATCTCGTCGGCACGCTGCTCACCCGGCGGCATATCCATGAACACGCGAGCGGCTATGTCCAGCGTGAGCTGCTTGAGCGCCCAGTACAGCCGCATCGTACTGCCGGTCGGCCACTGCCGGACGCCCTCGCGCGCCACCCGGGTCATCTCGTCGGTGTAGGTGGCGAGGCGATCGCGGGTGAACGCCTCCTGCATGATCCTGCGGTGCATGCGGTGTTCGCCGAAGTCAAGCAGCATCAAGCCGCGGTGGAAGAACCGCTCGATGAAGAAGTTCCAGCCCTGCTGGGAGAACACCTTGTCCTTGTTGATCAGGGCGGTCTGGGTCGCATCCGGGCCCGCGAGCGCCACCATGGGTTGCCCGAACATGCCCATCCAGGACACCGGCCCGTAGCGCTCGTAGCGGCGGAGGGCGAAGTCGGGACCGAAGCGCATCGCGGTGAGGCTGTGCCCGACGAACGGTGGGCCGAAGTCGCCGGGCACTGCGGCCAGCCCGCTGCCCGGCGGGGGATCGGCCAGCGGCTCGCTCCGCCCGCGTGGCGCGAGCAACCGGGTATCGACCGCACGGGGCAGGGGCACGGCAGTCAGCGGCGGCACCCGTGTGCGCACGGCACCGGTAGCCCTGCTGAGCGCGGTCACCATGACCTCTCACCTCCCGGTCCCCGTCCCACGGCTACTGTCCCGCCGCAATTGACAGCACGTCAAGAGTGCCCGTGCAGACTCACCCGAATAAACAAGCACTCATGCTTGCTTTTTTCTTGTGACGATGCCATGCTTCCGGCATCGCCGAAGGAGACATGCATGGTTCAGCTGGTGGAACTTCTCGACGACCTCGACGCCGAGGGTGCCGACCTGGATGCTCTGGTCACCGAACAGCCGGCCGGGCAGTGGAGGCTGCCGACTCCCGCGCCAGGGTGGACGATCGCACACCAGATCGCCCACCTCGCCTGGACCGACGAGGTGGCGCTGCTGGCGGCAACGCGGCCGGAAGAGTTCCGGTCCGAACTGGACCTGGCGGCGAACGATCCGGACGGCTTCGTGGACAGGGCCGCGGAGCGGGGAGCGGCCAAGGGCGTGACGGAACTGCTCGCGACCTGGCGTACCGGCCGATCGCGGCTGCGCGCCGCGCTCGCGGAGTTGCCAGAGGGGACCAGGCTTCCGTGGTTCGGGCCGCCGATGAAGCCCGCATCCATGGCGACCGCGCGGCTGATGGAAACGTGGGCGCACGGTCAGGACGTCGCGGACGCGCTCGGCGTGGTGCGGACCGGCACGGACCGGCTGCGGCACGTCGCCCACATCGGGGTCCGTACCCGTGACTTCGCCTACCACGCGCACTCCTTGCAGCCTCCTGCCGAGGAGTTCCGCGTGGAGCTGGAGGGGCCGACGGGCCAGCAGTGGACGTGGGGGCCCGGGGACGCGCGCCAGCGGGTTACCGGCAGTGCGCTGGAGTTCTGCCTGGTGGTGACGCAGCGGCGGCATCCGGACGACACCGCGCTCGCTGCCGAGGGCGACGAGGCCCGTCGCTGGCTGGGCATCGCGCAGGCGTTCGCGGGACCACCCGGGCAGGGACGGAAGGCGGGACAGTTCGCATGATCCGGATCGGGAACGCATCGGGCTTCTACGGGGACCGGTTCGACGCGGTGCGCGAGATGCTCACCGGCGGGCAGCTCGACGTGCTCACCGGCGACTACCTGGCCGAGCTGACCATGCTCATCCTGGGGCGAGATCTGCTCAAGGACCCGTCCCGGGGTTACGCGAGGACGTTCCTGCGCCAGATGCGTGAGAACCTCGTTCTCGCCAAGCAGGCCGGGGTGTCCATCGTGACCAACGCCGGGGGGCTGAACCCGGCAGGGCTGGCCACCGCGCTGCGTGAGCTGGCCGACGAGCTCGAGGTTCCGCTGTCCGTCGCGCACGTCGAGGGCGATGACCTGCGAGAGCGGGCACAGGATCTGGGTTTGGCCGTGCACACGGCAGATGGGCGGGAGCTGGCCCCGTTGACCGCCAATGCCTACCTCGGCGCCTGGGGCATCGCCGAGGCACTCGGAGCGGGCGCCGATGTCGTCGTCACCGGCCGGGTCACCGACGCCTCGCTGGTGGTCGGACCAGCGGCAGCACACTTCGGCTGGCGACGAACCGACTACGACGCGCTCGCCGGTGCTGTCGTGGCCGGACACGTGATCGAGTGCGGGGCACAGGCCACGGGGGGCAACCTGGCGTTCTTCACCGAGGTCGACGACCTGACCCGGCCGGGCTTCCCGATCGCGGAGGTCGACAGCGACGGGTCCAGCGTGATCACCAAACACCCGGGAACCGGCGGTGCGGTCACCGTGGACAGTGTGACCGCTCAGCTGCTCTACGAGATCGCAGGCCCCTCCTACGCCGGTCCCGATGTCACGGCCCGGTTCGACACGATCGACCTGCATCCCGAGGGCGTCGACCGGGTCCGCGTCAGTGGGGTGCGCGGGCAGGAGCCCCCGGCTCGTCTCAAGGTCGGTCTCAACGCGCTCGGCGGGTACCGCAACCAGGTCACCTTCGTGCTCACCGGCCTGGACATCGAGGCCAAGGCCGAGCTCGTGCAACGGCAGCTGGTGGCCGCGCTCGACACCGCTCCGGGTGAGCTGCGCTGGTCACTGGCGCGTACGGACAGCACCGACGCCGATACCGAGGAGGGCGCCAGCGCACTGCTGCACTGCGTGGTCAAGGACAGCGACTCCGCCGTCGTCGGGCGGGCCTTCAGCGGTGCGGCCATCGAGCTGGCCCTGGCGAGCTACCCCGGCTTCCATGTGACAGCGCCCCCGGCCGACGCGACCCCGTACGGGGCGTTCGGCACGGCGTTCGTCGGCGCGGCCGAGGTACCGCACGTCGCCGTGTTACCGGACGGCGGGCGCGTGGACATCGCGCCCGCGCCCGAGACGCGGGAGGTCGCCGATCCGGACGAGCCCGTCTCGCCGGAACCCACCGGGATCGCCGGGTCCGGAACGACCCGCACGGCGCCGCTGGGAACGATCGCCGGGGCGCGCAGCGGGGACAAGGGAGGCGCCGCGAACCTGGGTGTCTGGGTTCGCAACGCCGAGGCGTGGCCCTGGCTGGTGCGCACGCTGACCGTGGACGAGCTCAGGCGACTCCTGCCGGAGACAGCCGACCTTCCGGTGCGCCGGTACCTACTGCCGAACGTGCTCGCGGTGAACTTCGTGATCGACGGCATTCTCGGGGACGGCGTTGCATCGCAGGCCCGGTTCGATCCCCAGGCGAAGGCTCTCGGCGAGTGGCTGCGATCGCGACACGTCGAGATACCCGAGGAGTTGCTGTGAACGAGTTCGAGACCGACGAGCGCCGCGCACTGCGCGAGACTGTGCGGCGGTTCACCGAGCGCGAGGTGCTGCCGTCGGCCGAGGAGTGGGAGCGCGCCGGGGAGCTGCCGCGCGAGCTGCATCGCAAGGCAGCCGAGCTCGGCCTGCTGGGGGTGGCCTTCCCGGAGTCGGCGGGCGGCGGTGGGGGAGACATCATCGACTCCCTCGTGGTGACCGAGGAGATGCTCTACGCGGGAGCCCCTGGTGGTGTGATCGCCGCGCTGTTCACCCACGGCATCGCCCTACCGCACATCGTCGCCGCGAACGATCCCCGGCAGCTGGACCGCTGGGTGCGCCCCACGCTGGCAGGTGAGGCCATCGGCGCGCTGGCCATCACCGAGCCGGACGGCGGGTCGGATGTGGCCGGGCTGCGGACCACGGCCAAGCGGGACGGCGCGGACTACGTGGTCAACGGCGCCAAGACGTTCATCACCTCGGGCACCAGGGCCGATTTCGTCACCACAGCCGTGCGCACCGGCGAGCCGGGCGCGCACGGCATCTCGCTGCTGGTGATCGAACGTGACACCCCTGGCTTCGAGGTCAGCCGCAAGTTGGACAAGATGGGCTGGCAGTGCTCGGACACCGCCGAGCTGACGTTCACCGACTGCCGGGTGCCCGCCGCGAACCTGGTCGGCGAGGAGAACAGCGGTTTCGTGCAGATCGCGCAGAACTTCGTCAGCGAGCGTCTCGGGCTCGCGGTGCAGGCCTACGCGGCCGCGCAGCGGGCACTCGACCTCACCGTGCAGTGGTGCCGTGACCGGGAGACGTTCGGGCGCCCGCTGGTGTCCCGGCAGCTGGTGCAGCACACCCTCACCGAGATGGCGCGGCGGATCGACGTGGCGCGCACCTACACCCGCGATGTGGCCGTGCGCCACGCCGCGGGCGAGGACATGATCGCGCAGGTGGCCTTCGCCAAGAACACCGCCGTCGAGGCGGGTGAGTGGGTCGTCCACGAGGCCGTGCAGCTGCACGGCGGGCTCGGCTACATGCGCGAGGCCGAGGTCGAACGGCAGTACCGCGACATGCGCATCCTCGGCATCGGCGGAGGAACCAACGAGATCATGACGTCCCTGGCCGCGAACCGATTGGGATTCACATCATGACCGTACTCAAATCCATGGTGGACACCTCGGCGGAGGAGTTCGTCACCAACCGGGACGCGATGCTGTCCAAGCTGGACGAGGTCGAGGGCGAGCACGCCAAGGCCATCGAGGGTGGCGGAGCCAAGTACGTCGCCAGGCACAAGGAGCGGGGCAAGCTGCTCGCCAGGGAACGCATCGAGCTGCTGATCGACGAGGACTCGCCGTTCCTCGAGCTTTCCCCACTGGCGGCATGGGGCTCCGAGTACCGGGTCGGCGGCAGCGTCGTGGTCGGGATCGGTGTGGTGGAAGGCGTGGAGTGCATGCTCATCGCCAACGACCCCACCGTGAAGGGCGGCGCGACGAACCCTTGGGGTCTGAAGAAGAGCCTGCGCGCCGCCGAGATCGCCGAACGCAACCGCCTGCCCGTGATCCACCTGGTCGAGTCGGGTGGGGCGGACCTGCCCGCGCAGAAGGAGATCTTCATCCCGGGCGGCAGGACGTTCCACAACCTGACGCGTTCGTCGGCCCAGCGGGTGCCGACGGTGTCGCTCGTGTTCGGCAGCTCCACGGCCGGTGGCGCGTACCTGCCGGGGATGTCGGACTACGTCGTGATGGTCGCCGAGCAGGCCAAGGTCTTCCTCGGTGGACCACCGCTGGTCAAGATGGCCACGGGGGAGGAGTCCGACGACGAGTCGCTCGGCGGGGCGGAGATGCACGCACGGTCCTCCGGGCTCGCCGACTTCCTCGCCGTCGACGAGGAGGACGCGATCCGTATCGGGCGCAGCATCGTCCGGCGGTTCAACTGGGACAAGCTCGGACCCGAGCCCAGGCGCGAGTACACCGGGCCGTACTACGACCCCGAGGAACTCCTTGGGGTGGTACCGAACGACCTGAAAGTGCCGTTCGACCCGAAGGAAGTCATCGCACGGGTGGTCGACGGCTCCGACTTCGACGAGTTCAAGCCGCTGTACGGCAACAGCCTCGTCACCGGCTGGGCCGATATCCACGGCTACCCCGTCGGGATCCTCGCCAACGCGCGCGGGGTCCTGTTCAGTGAGGAGTCGCAGAAGGCCACCCAGTTCATCCAGCTCGCGAACCAGACGGACACACCGCTGGTGTTCCTGCACAACACGACCGGTTACATGGTCGGCAAGGAGTACGAGCAGCTCGGCATCATCAAGCACGGCGCGATGATGATCAACGCGGTGTCGAACTCCACCGTCCCGCACATCTCCGTGCTGATGGGCGCGTCGTACGGGGCGGGCCACTACGGAATGTGTGGCCGCGCGTACGACCCGCGGTTCCTGTTCGCCTGGCCGAGCGCGAAGTCCGCGGTGATGGGACCGCAGCAACTGGCGGGTGTACTGTCCATCGTGGCCAGAGAGTCCGCTGCGGGTCGCGGCGAGACATACGACGAGGACAACGACGCAGCCATGCGCCAGGCGGTCGAGCAGCAGATCGAGGCGGAGTCCCTTCCGATGTTCCTGTCCGGGATGCTCTACGACGACGGCATCATCGACCCGAGGGACACCAGGACCGTGCTCGGTATGAGCCTGTCGTCGATCCACAACGCCGAGGTGCGGGGGACGGACCGGTTCGGCGTCTTCAGGATGTGAGGGACCTGTGACACACACGGCGTTCGGCGTACCGCCCGCCCGCGCGGGCGCGGGTATCCCGGGATACACAGTGAGGATGTCATGAGCAGCCAGTCACCGGCGGTGCCGGTCAACCAGATCACCAACGTGCTCGTCGCCAACCGTGGCGAGATCGCGCGCCGCGTGTTCCGCACCTGCGCAGAGCTCGGGATCGCCTCTGCCGCGGTGTACTCCGACGCGGATGCGGACTCGCCCCACGTACCCGAGGCCTCGGCAGCGGTTCGGCTGCCCGGCGACACTCCTGGGGATACCTACCTGCGCTCCGACCTGGTGATCGATGCCGCCCGCGCCTGCGGGGCCGACGCGATCCATCCCGGGTACGGTTTCCTCTCCGAGAACGCCGAGTTCGCGCGCGCCGTCACCGACGCGGGACTCACCTGGATCGGTCCTCCATCTGCGGCCATCGAGGCGATGGGCTCCAAGGTGGAGTCGAAGCGGATCATGGCAGAGGCCGGGGTGCCGGTACTGGCCGAGCTCGACCCGGCGGATGTCACCGAGGCCGACCTTCCGCTCCTGGCCAAGGCGTCCGCGGGCGGCGGGGGCCGCGGGATGCGGGTGGTACACGCCCTCGACGAGTTGCCCGACGCCGTCGCAGGCGCCAAGGCCGAGGCGGGCTCGGCGTTCGGTGACTCCACGGTGTTCTGCGAGCGCTACGTGGACACCGGCCGCCATATCGAGGTGCAGGTACTCGCGGACAACCACGGCTCGGTGTGGGCTGTCGGGGAGCGGGAGTGCTCCATCCAGCGCAGGCACCAGAAGGTCGTCGAGGAAGCCCCGTCCCCGTTCGTGGACGAGAGGATGCGCGCCGAGCTGTTCGATGCCGCGCGGAAGGCCGCCGGGGCCATCGACTACCGCGGGGCGGGCACCGTGGAGTTCCTCGCCACCGCCGACGGGGAGTTCTTCTTCCTCGAGATGAACACGCGCCTGCAGGTCGAGCACCCGGTCACGGAGTGCACGGCGGGAATCGACCTGGTGGCGGAGCAGATCAGGATCGCGGAGGGCCAGCGGCTAACCGACCCGGACGCCCGCGCGGAGCGCCCGAACGGGCACGCCATCGAGGTTCGGCTCTACGCCGAGACGGTCGTCCCCGCAGGCGACGGCCTCGAGTGGCAGCCGCAGAGCGGCCCGGTGCACCGGCTGCGCGTCCCGCGCGTCACCGCGGAGTTCGCGCTGCCGCCGCGGTTCGGGGTGCGGCTGGACTCCGGCGTCGGCGACGGCTCCGTCGTCGGCGTGCACTACGACCCGATGCTCGCCAAGGTGATCTCGTGGGCGCCGAGCAGGGCCGAGGCCGCACGCGCGCTGGCAACCGCGCTGGCGGAAGCCTCCGTTCACGGCCTGGCGACGAACCGCGACCTGCTGGTGAACATTCTCCGGCATCCGGCCTTCCTCGCGGGCGAGACGGACACGGCCTTCCTCACCCGGCACGACCTCGCGACGCTGGCGTCCCCGCTGGCAGGCGAGGAGGCGCACCGGCTGTCCGCGCTGGCTGCTGCGCTGTCGGCAGCCTCGATCAATCGCGACCGGGCGACGGTGTTGCGCGGCCTGCCGAGCGGGTGGCGGAACGTGGCCTCCCAGCCGCAACGCAAGAGTTTCACCGCGGGCGAGCGGACCTATCAGGTCGAGTACCGGCTGACGCGGTCCGGACTGCACGCTGCCGAGTACGCCGGCGTCGATCTCGTCCATGCGGGCCCGGACAACGTCACGTTGACGGTGCACGGCGTGCGCAGGAACTTCGAGGTCGCGCACCATCCGGGGCTCATCTGCGTGGACTCCCCCCTCGGGCCTGTGGCGCTACGACCGCTGCCCCGGTTCACCGACCCGGAGGCCACGGTCGCCGAAGGTTCGATGCTCGCACCGATGCCCGGAGCCGTACTGCGGGTCGCCGTTCAGCGTGGCGAGCATGTAACCGCGGGTCAGCCCGTGCTGTGGCTGGAAGCGATGAAGATGGAACACCAGGTCACGGCACCGACCGACGGTGTCGTGAGCGAGCTCAACGTGGAAGCCGGTCAGCAGGTCGATCTCGGCGCCGTACTCGCGGTGGTGCGACCGGCGGACGAACAGGACCACAACCCTCGTCAGGAAGCGGGTACCTCATGAGCACAACCATGACCTTTACCGAGCCGGAGGAACGTACCGCGCTGCGCAAGGCTGTCTTCGACCTCGGCAGCTCCTTCGGTCACGACTACTACCTCGCACAGGCACGCAACGGCGGGCACACCGATGAGCTGTGGGATGCCGCGGGCCGGCTCGGCTACCTCGGAGTGGCCGTACCGGAGCAGTACGGCGGCGGGGGAGGGGGTATCGGCGACCTCTCCGCGGTGTGCGAGGAGTTCTGCGCGGCAGGGACACCCATGCTGCTGATGGTGGTCTCGCCTGCGATCTGCGCTACCGTGCTCTCCCGGTTCGGCACCGAGGAGCAACGAGACCACTGGCTGCCGGGCTTCGCCACCGGTCAGGTGCGGATGGCGTTCGCGATCACCGAGCCGGACGCGGGCTCGAACGCGCACAACATCACGACCACGGCGCGGCGCGACGGCGACGGCTGGGTGCTCAACGGGCAGAAGGTGTTCATCTCCGGGGTGGACGAGGCCGATGCGGTGCTCGTGGTCGGCCGTACCACCGACGCACGCACGGGCAATCTCAAACCGGCCCTGTACATCGTGCCGACCGACAGCCCGGGTCTCGAGGCCAAGCCGATCGAGATGGATCTGACCTCGGCAGACAAGCAGTTCAGCCTGTTCTTCGACGACGTGCGGCTGCCGGGCAACGCGCTTGTCGGTTCCGAGGACGCCGCGATCGCCCAGCTGTTCGCCGGACTCAACCCCGAGCGGATCATGGGGGCGTCGTTCTCGCTCGGCATAGCCAGGCTCGCGCTGGATCGGGCGACCGAGTACGCGAAGGTGCGCAAGATCTGGGATACGCCCATCGGCGCGCACCAGGGCATCGCCCATCCGCTCGCGGAGATCAAGGTCGAGATCGAGCTGGCCAAGCTGATGACCCAGAAAGCCGCGGCACTCTACGACTCCGGTGACGACATGGGTGCCGGAGAGGCGGCGAACATGGCCAAGTACGCGGCTGCCGAAGCGGCGGTGCGTGCGGTGGACCAGGCCGTGCAGACCCACGGCGGGAACGGGCTCGCTTCCGAGTACGGGCTCGGCGCGATGATCGCGGCAGCACGTGTCGGGCGTATCGCGCCGGTGAGCAGGGAGATGGTGCTCAACTTCGTGGCACAGCACAGCCTCGGGCTTCCCAAATCGTACTGAGCAGCAGGCACCGCACCGGTCGGGCATCCGTCGGATGCCGAGGCAGTACCGGTTCGGGCCGGGTTCGGGCCGGTTACGGGCCCGCCACGGGGCGGCACCGCCCGCCCGCATAGTGTCGGAGCGGACGAGACACGCGCCGACCGTGTGACCGCGAACGCGAACGAAGGGCGACCCATGAGCACGCTCGCAGGTAAGACACTGATCATGTCCGGTGGCAGCAGGGGAATCGGCGAGGCGATCGCGCTGCGCGCGGCCGCCGACGGGGCGAATGTCGCCATGATCGCCAAGACCGCGGAGCCACATCCGAAGCTTCCGGGCACGCTCTACACCGCCGCCAAGGCTGTGGAGGACGCAGGCGGACAGGCACTACCGATCGTCGGGGACATCCGCGACGACGAGGCGGTCCGCTCGGCGGTCGCCCAGACCGCCGAGCAGTTCGGCGGGATCGATGTCGTGGTCAACAACGCGAGTGCGATCGACCTCACCCCGACGGCGTCGATCGACATGAAGCGCTACGACCTCATGCAGGACATCAACACGCGCGGGTCGTTCCTGCTGTCCCAGAGCGCCATCCCGCACCTTCGGCAGTCCGGCAACCCGCACATCCTGACGCTGTCGCCACCCATCAGTGTCGACCCCAAATGGTTCGGTTCGATCGGCACGGCCTACACCATCGCGAAGTACGGGATGAGCCTCGTGACGCTGGGGCTGTCCGAGGAGCTCCGTGCGGACGGTATCGCGGCGAACTCGCTGTGGCCGCGGACGACCATCGACACCGCTGCGATCCGCAACGTGGTGGGCGCGGAGCTGGCCGACCGGTCACGGACACCCGACATCATGGCGGACGCGGCACACGCGATCGTGACACGGCCGAGCGCCGAGACCACAGGGCAGTTCCTCATCGACGACGAGGTCCTCGCCGCCGCGGGTGTGACCGACTTCGCCCGCTACCGCATCGGTGACCGGGAAGAGGACCTCGAGCTCGACTTCTGGGTGGAACGTGCCTGACCAGGTGCAGCCGAACGCGGTGCGGGAACCGCAGCAGGAACGCAGCAGGACGACGCGCCGCAGACTCCTGGAGGCCGCTACCGCCTGCCTCCCGGAGCTCGGATGGACACGCACGACCGTCGCGGTCGTCGCCGAGCGCGCAGGCGTCTCCCGCGGCGCGGCTCAGCACCACTTCCCGGCGCGTGAGGACCTGGTCACCGCCGCGGTCCAGCACATCTCCGATGTCCAGGTCGCGGAGCTGCACGAGAAGGTGGCGCAGCTGCCGAGTGGTCCGGTGCGGACCGAGGCCGTCGTAGCGATGCTGCTCGACCTGTACACCGGACCGACCTTTCGTGCCGCCCTGCACCTGTGGGTGGCCGCATCGACGGAGGACCGGCTCGGCGCGATCGTACGGCCCCTCGAGGCCCACGTCGGTCGTGAGGCGCACCGCACAGCGGTCGAGCTGCTCGGGGTCGACGAGTCCGTGCAGGGGGTGCGAGAGACCGTGCAGGCGACCCTCGACCTCGCGCGCGGCCTGGGGTTGGCGAACCTGCTCAGCGACGACGTCGCCCGCCGCCGGAAGATCGTTCGGCAGTGGACGGCGCTGATCGAGCCCACCCTCGCCGCGGCCGCACGCGGCGGGTGAGCTGAATGACGCGTTCACTCCGCCAAATGGACTGAAGGCGTCATTCAGCGGGATCCCTCAGCGCACGGGTAGGCCCAGCGCGATCCGCATCGTGTCGGTGAGCACGCGGACCGGGATCGACGGGTCGATCGCCCGCTGCACGCCCAACCCGATGCCGAGACTGAGCACCGCCGCGGAGACGTCCTCGGCGGGTACCGGAAGCTCGACGCCGAACTCGGTGAGGTTCTCCCTGATCAGGTCGGTAAGCATGCCCCGTATCGTGGCGTCCCTGTCGGCCAGCTCCGCCCTGAGACGTTCGTCCCTGCGCACGTTGGTGGCGAACTCCACCTCCAGCGCGGTCCAGCTCTGGTCGCCGATGGTCTCCTCGGCCCACTTCTCCAAACCGTCCAGCCGCTCGGCCAGCGTTTCCTTCCCGGCCATGGCGCGGACGATACGTTCGGCCTGCTCGGCGTGGATCGCGTCGAGCACGGCCAGGCAGAGCTCGTCCTTGTTCCGGAAGTTCGAGTACACCGCGCCCTTGGAGTAACCTGCGGCGTCGGCGACCTTCTCCAGCGAGGTCGCCCAGTAGCCCTCGGCCAGGAAGAGCTCCTTGGCTGTGCTGACGAGTTGCTCGCGGGTGCGCGCCTGGCTTTCCGCACGGGTGAGACGGGCCATGCGCACCACCCTACCGAGCCCCTCGTGGGAGGCGTTTCAGATCCAGCCGTTGCGGCACGCGTACACGGCCAGCTGGAACCGGCTGACGACCCCGGCACGCGTGGTCAGGCTCTCCACGTGCCGGGAAAGGGTGCGTCGGCTGATGCCGAGCAGCTCGGCGATCCCGGCGTCGGTGATCCCGCTCGCGAGCAGCTCGATGATCCTGCGCTCGACCGGCCGCAGCGTGGACGGCTCCTTCGTGCCGAGATGCATGGGCAACGCGGCGCGCCAGGACGTCTCGAACAGGCCGTACAGCGCGTCGAGCAGGCTGGACTGCCGGACGAGCAGCATCGAGCGGTTGAGTTCGGCGCCGGTGTCGGACAGTGACACCATGGCGAGCTTGCCGTCGTAGATCGTGAGCTTGACCGGGACCGTCGGCAGCACGCGCGCCTGCTCGCCCGCGCCGATGCACGGCTGGATGTTCGAGTTGTAGTAGTCCGGCTGGCGCACGGCAGCGCGGGCGTAGACCACCCGGTACGTGACACCGCGCCGCAGGTTGGCCACCTCCACGTCGTTCGGCCCGGACGGTGTGGAGTACGGCGGTGAGTCGAACCGGAGCACCTCGCTGCTGGCCGTGCTCTCCTCCAATTCGACCCGTTCGGCGACGTGCGGTGCCGTGATCACCTCGACGATGTCGTCCGGCGAGTGCTGCCACACCTCACGTTTGAACGAGCGGTAGGCGTTGACCGCTGCGACCTCGGCGGCCCGCAGCTCCGCCTCCCTCGTGCGGGCGAGACGCTGCAACCCGGCGGTGGGCTCGACCGGGCTCGCGGTGCCGTCCTCGGGCCCTATCGTGGTGACCAGGCCTGTTTGATACAGGATGGCGAGCCGTTGCCGCACCATGTCGGGGGACAGGTCCAGCTCGGTGGCGAGCCGCTCGTGCCCGGCGGGGCCCGAGGCGAGCAGCCACACGTAGACCTCGACGGCCGCGGGATCCAACCCGAGTGTGCACAGGTGGTCTTTCAGCTGATCATCCGTCATCGTGGATCCTCGCCGGGAACGCTACCCATGCGTAGATCCTACGGGCCCGCGAACCTCTCTGACGTGTTCGGCGTGTCGAGCGCACCGAACCACATGCGGAAGTCCCGCATACTCACCGTGCCGAGCGGGCGCAGACCGGACAGGAACCCGAGCGGGCCGGCATGCTCGACGGACCAGCGTGCGCGGCTCAGCGCCGGGCGCGCGGTACCACGAACCCGGCTGAGCTGCGGCGTCGATGACCGCGACTGGAGGACGCCGAGCGCGAACGGCACGCGGAGGGGGAGGGTGGCGAGTACGTCGATGCCGGCCTCGGCGAGCACGGCCTCGCCGGGACCGGCCTCCCGCGCCCGCAGGCGTGCTCCCGGTAAGACCTCGAAGGAGGCCAGCTCCTTCGGGATGGCCCACAGGGCGCGTCCGCCGTCCCTGGAGGCGGCGCTGTCGACCCAGATGTGGCTGATCGTCGGGAACAACCGCCCGCCACGCCGCACGAGGACGGTACACATCAGCTCCTCGTACTCCAGCACGCTGCCACGCTGGTAGCTCACCCATGCGGTGGCGAGCAGGAAGCTGCCCCCGAACCGGAACGGCGTGGCCCCGCGCGGCACCGCCCGCTGCACGGCGGCAGGCAGCCGCCCTGCAGGTACTCGCCACAGCGATACGTGTGCCTGCCCGCGCAGCGGCCACGGCTCGGGAGGATAGGAGTGTTCTGCCTGCACGGGAACCCTTCGTCGAGACGGCATTTATTGGCATTATGCCAGCAGCGCGTGCTGAATGACGCATACACTCCCTCCCGTGGACTGAAAGCGTCATTCAGCCGGCCCCGTGGCGTGATCGAGGCCACGGCTCGCACCGATCGGGAAGCAACCGGCACGGTCGCGCGTTGAGCCGGGGTGTGAGTGCACTGCAAGATGTGCCGCTGTCCGTGCTGGACCTCGCGCCGATCACCGAGGACGGCGACGCGCGCGCGGCACTACACAACACCGTCGATCTCGCCCGCCGCGTCGAGGACCTCGGCTACCACAGGTACTGGGTGGCCGAGCACCACAACATGCCCGGCATCGCCAGCGCGGCCACGGCCGTACTCGTCGGCCAGATCGCCGCGGCGACCGAGCGGATCCGGGTGGGCTCGGGCGGCGTCATGTTACCCAATCACACGCCGCTTGTGGTCGCCGAGCAGTTCGGCACCCTGGAGGCGCTGCACCCCGGCCGCATCGATCTGGGCCTCGGAAGGGCACCGGGAACCGACCCGCGTACCGCCCATGCCGTGCGCGGCGGCCGGATGGTCTCGCCGGAGGAGTTCCCGCAGCAGCTGAGCGAGCTCGTGGGCTACTTCGACCGGGACGGCGACCGCGCGGTCAACGCCGTCACCGCGGAGGGCAACGCCCCGCCGGTGTGGCTGCTCGGGTCGAGCGACTTCAGCGCGAGGCTCGCGGGCAGGCTCGGGTTGCCGTTCTCGTTCGCCCACCATTTCAGCCCGAAGAACACCGTGCCCGCGCTACGGGCGTACCGGGAGGCCTTCCAGCCGTCGTCCGTGCTGGACGCCCCGTACGTCCTGCTCGGCGTGTCCGTGATCGGCGCGGACACCGACGAGCGGGCCCGCACGCTCGCCGTGCCGGGGCTGCTCGCGCAGCTGAGCCTGCGCCGCGGGCGGCCGATCCCGCTGCCGAGCCCGCGGACGGCCGCGCAGGTCGAGCTCACCGAGCAGGAGCGCGCGTACGTGGACAAACGCCTGGAGAAGAGCATCGCGGGATCACCGGACACCGTGCGAGCCCGGTTGCAGGACCTGCTTTCCGAGACGGGCGCCGACGAGCTCATGGTCACCACCATGGTGTATGACCATGAGGATCGTCGGCACTCCTACGACCTGCTCGCCGAGCTCGCACGCTGAGCCGGCTCGCGTACCGGGGCGGCCGTGCTGATCGCTACGGCGCCCCGGTGCTGTCCGTGTCCTGCGCCGCTCGCCGCATGTGCCTGCGCAGCAGGACGATGGACGCGGCGAGCCCGCCCCAGATCAGGGTGATGGCGATGATCATCATGATGACGGCACTGACGGACATCAACGGCTCACTTTCGACGTATCGTCGGCGGGCTCCTCAGCGGCCTCGGTGGTGGCACGCTTCCAGGGCAGGAAGGACATGATCACGCCGAAGACCACGGCGCCGATCGCGATCGCCCACCCTGCCGAGAGCAGGAACGACGTGGGGTAGTCCTCGTAGTTCTCCGCGATCTCCGTGCGCAGGCTGTCCCACATCATCCAGCCGAGCACCAGTGGAGTGATGACGCCGAGCGTGACAGGCCACCACCAGCCGAGCCGGATGGCCGAGGCCGCGTCCGCGAGCGATTGCAGCTCCGGGAGTTTGCGCAGCACCCAGCTGACGACCACGACCACGACCAGGCCCGCCAGCGCGATGCCGTACTGGTTGATGAAGTGGTCCGCGGCGTCGAGCAGGTACAGACCTTCTTCGGTGGGGAACAGCAGGATGGACGCCAGCGCGATCGCCCCGCCGACGCACAGCACCGCGGGTACCCGGTCGATGCCGGTGCGGTCCTGCACGGCGGCCACGACCACCTGGACGATGCTGATCAGCGAGGACATCCCGGCCACAACCAGGGAGCCGAAGAACAGCAGGCCGAACAGCGAGCCGGCCGGCATGTTGGAGATGATCTCCGGGAACGCGACGAAGGCCAGCCCGATCCCGTCGGTGGCCACCTCGTCGAGCGCCATCCCGCCGGTGACGGCCATGAATCCCAGTGTCGCGAACACGCCGATGCCCGCGAGGATCTCGAATGAGCTGTTGGCGAACCCGGCGACAAGGGCCGAACCGGTGAGATCGGTGCCGCGGCGCAGGTACGACGCGTAGGTGATCATGATGCCGAAGCCGATGGACAGGGAGAAGAAGATCTGCCCGTAGGCAGCCACCCACACGGCGCTGTCGGTGATCGCCGACCAGTCGGGGGCGAACAGCGCGTCCAACCCGGACATCGCGCCGGGCAGCGTCACCGCGCGCACCACGAGCACGAGGAAGAGCGCGACGAGCAGCGGGATGAAGATCTTGTTCGCCCGTTCGATGCCGCGCCGCACGCCGAACGCAAGGATGACCAGCGTCACCACCCAGACGGCGATCAGCGGCCACAGGACCCCGGAGACGTACGAGGAGACCATGCCCGGCTCGGCGGCGACCTGCAGGAAGTCCTGCTTGAGGAAGCCTTCCGGATCGTCCCCCCACTGCTGGCCGACCGAGAAGCCGGTGAAACGCACCGCCCAGGCGATGATCACGGCATAGTAGGCGGCGATCACGAAGCAGATGGCTACCTGCCACCAGCCCAGTGCCTGGGTCGGCCTGGACATCCGCAGGAATGCGATCGGCGGGGAGCCCCGGTACCGGTTGCCGATGACGTACTCGAGCACGAGCAGGGGGATGCCCGCTGTGAACAGAGCGATCAGGTAGGGCACGAGGAACGCCCCACCGCCGCCTTCGTAGGCGATGTAGGGGAACCGCCAGATGTTGCCCAGCCCGACCGCCGACCCGATGGCGGCGAGCAGGAATCCGGCTCGCGTAGCCCATTGCTCGCGGACCTGGTTTGCCATGTACGAGGCTCCTTGTTCATACCTTCCATCGCTGCCGCGGGTGTCGCCGCAGCGACCGGCCATGCCGCTGGTTCGTGCCGCTGGTTCGCGGCAGCGCCCGACGATACTGAGCGGTATGTCCCCCGGCACAGCTGGGTCCGCCCCCGGCATGCTGAATGACGCTTTCAGTCCATTTGACGGAGTGAAAGCGTCATTCAACCACCGGTGTGGACTGAAAGCGTCATTCAGCCAAGCTGCGCGGCCTCGGCGGCGAGGCGCTCGATGCGCTGCCAGTTGCCAGCGGTCACGGCATCGGCAGGGGTGAGCCAGGACCCGCCCACGCAACCGACGTTGGCAGCGGCGAGGTAGCGCGGGGCGTTGTCCGCCGAGATACCACCGGTGGGGCAGAAGCGCGCGTGCGGCAGCGGTCCAGCCACCGACTTGAGGTAGTCCAGCCCGCCCGAGGCCTCGGCGGGGAAGAACTTCATCTCGGTGGCCCCCCGGTCCAACACCTCGAGCATCTCCGAGACGGTCGAGGTGCCGGCGAGGTACGGCACCGGGCACGCTGTCATGGCATCCAGCAGTGCCGGCGTGCTGCCGGGGCTGACCAGGAACTGGGCCCCCGCGTCGACAGCTTCGCCGACCTGGGCCGCACTGGTGACCGTACCGACGCCGACGGTGATCTCCGGTACCTCGGCCCGGATGCGCCCCACACCCTCCAGGGCCGCAGGCGAGCGCAGGGTTACCTCGATGATGCCGATCCCGCCGCGGGACAGTGCACCCGCGAGGGGGGCCGCCTCGCCGGCATCGCCGAGCACGACCACCGGGATGACAGGTGATATGTCCAGTACAGATCCGGTGACCGGTGCTGACACGGCCTTCCTCCTCCGGGTGCTCACTGTGTTCGCCGCGCCGTGCACTGCGCCTGCGGTGACGACCGCTCCTCGAACCCGAACACGGTGGCACCGCGGTCCGCGGCGCCGACCGTGCCCCGCATCGGGGCGAACAGTTCCCGCCCCGTGCCCGCGCCCGGCGGGGGAGCGGCGTCGGCCTCGCGGGCGGCGAACTCGTGCGCGTCGACAAGCACCTCCAGGGTGCCGGACGTGGTATCCAGGCGGATCGGGTCGCCGTCGCGCAACCGAGCCAGCGTTCCGCCGTCCGCCGCCTCCGGGGTGAGGTGGATCCCGGCCGGGACCTTGCCGGAGGCACCGGACATCCGCCCGTCGGTGACCAGGGCGACCGTGTGACCGCGGTCCTGCAACACACCGAGCGTGGGGGTGAGCTTGTGCAGCTCCGGCATCCCGTTGGCCCGGGGCCCCTGGAAGCGCACCACGGCGACCAGGTCACGATCGAGCTCGCCGGCCTCGAACGCGGCGAGGAACCCGCTCTGGTCGTCGAACACCCGGGCGGGTGCCTGCACCACGCGGTGCTCGTCGCGTACCGCGGACGTCTTGACCACGGCGTTTCCGAGGTTGCCCGTAAGCATCCGGAGCCCACCCTCCGGGGAGAACGGGTCGGACACGCCGCGCAGCACGGTCTTGTCCAGGCTCTCGGCAGGCGCGTCGCGCCACACGAGGGATACGCCGTCCAGCGCGGGCTCGGTGCGGTAGGCATCGGACAGCGCGTGCCCGCTGACGGTGCGCGTGTCGGGATGCAGCAGTCCCGCGTCCAGCAGCTGGCCGATCAGGAACCCCATACCGCCCGCCGCGTGGAAGTGGTTGATATCGGCCTGACCGTTCGGGTAGATGCGCGCGAGCAGCGGGGTCACCGCGGAGAGCTCCGCGAAGTCCTCCCAGCGCAGGTCGATACCGGCCGCGGCTGCCATCGCCACAAGGTGCATGGTGTGGTTCGTCGATCCACCCGTCGCCAGCAGCGCGAGCACCCCGTTGACCACGGCACGCTCGTCGACGACGTCGGCGAGCGGGGTGTAGCCGGGGTGCGCGGTGTCCTCGCCGGACGGTGCGGTCAGTCCCACTACCCGCCTGCCTGCCTCGTGGGTCAGGGCCGCCCGCAGGTCGGTGCCCGGGTTGACGAAGCTCGTCCCGGGCAGGTGCAGCCCCATCGCCTCCATCAGCAGCTGGTTGGAGTTGGCTGTGCCGTAGAACGTGCAGGTCCCCGGGCCGTGGTAGGAAGCCGACTCGGCCTCGAGCAGCTCCTCCCTGCCGACCTTGCCCTCGGCGTGCAGCTGCCGGATCCTGCTCTTCTCACTGTTCGGCAGCCCGGAGGTCATCGGCCCAGCGGGGACCAGGATGGTTGGCAGGTGACCGAACGACAGGGCTCCGATCACCAGGCCGGGCACGATCTTGTCGCACACGCCGAGCAGCAACGCACCGTCGAACATGTCGTGGGACAGTGCCACCGCCGTGGCCATCGCGATGACGTCGCGGCTGAACAGCGACAGCTCCATACCCGCGCGGCCCTGGGTGATCCCGTCGCACATCGCCGGAACGCCACCGGCGAACTGTGCGATACCGCCGCCGTCGGTTACCGCCTTGCGGAGGGCGGAAGGAAAGTCCTCCAGCGGCTTGTGGGCCGAGAGCATGTCGTTGTACGCCGAGACGATCGCGATGTTCGGCTTCCTCGTACGCCGCAGCGCCTGCTTGTCCACATCGCCCGCGGAGGCGAAACCGTGCGCGAGGTTCGCGCAGGCGAGCTCCCCGCGGGCGGGGCCCTGCCGTGAAGCCTGCCGTACCCGTGCCAGGTACGCGGCCCGTGACTGGTCGCTGCGCTCCCGGATTCGCTCGGTCACCGCGCGCACGACCGGGTGGAGGTCTGCCGTCACTGAAAATCCTCCTCGTGCCAGGTACGTCCGTCACGCTCGATCAGGGCGGTGGCGCCGGGCGGGCCACTGGTGCCCGCGGCGTACCGCTGGGGTTCCTCACCCGATGCGGCCCAGGCGGCCAGGATGGGCTCCGTCCAGGCCCATGCGGCCTCGACCTCGTCGCGCCGCATGAACAGGGTCGGGTTGCCGCGGATGACATCCAGCAGCAGACGCTCGTACGCGTCGGGCAGCGGGGACTGGAAGGTCTCCGCGAAGCTGAGGTTCAGTGGCACCGGGCGCAGCCGCACCCCGCCGGGGCCGGGTTCCTTTGTGACCAGGTGCAGCCGCACGCCCTCGTCCGGCTGCAGCCGCAGCACGAGCCGGTTCGGGGAGATGCCGCCTTCCGTACCGGGGAAGATGGAGTGCGGTACCGGCCGGAACTGCACCACGATCTCCGAGGCGTGCCGTTCCATGCGCTTGCCGGTACGCAGGTAGAAGGGTGTGCCCGACCACCGCCAGTTGGCGATGTCCACGCGCAGCGCCGCGAACGTCTCCGTGCGGCTCGGTGCGCCGTCCAGGTCCTCCCGGTAGCCGGGAACGGCGGCGCCGTCGATCAGCCCTGCGCCGTACTGTCCCCTGCAGGTGGCCCTGGCGACGTCGCCCTCGACCATCGGGCGCAGGGCCTGCAGCACCTTGAGCTTCTCGTCCCGCACGGCTTCCCTGTCGAGCGCGGTCGGCGGCTCCATGGCCACCAGGCACAGCAGCTGCAGCAGGTGGTTCTGCACCATGTCGCGCAGCGCCCCCGCGCGGTCGTAGTATCCGGCACGGCCACCGACCCCGAGCGACTCACTGACGGTGATCTGCACGTGGTCGATGGCACCGGAGTTCCATTGTGGCTCGAGCAGCGCGTTGGCGAACCGCAGGACCAGGAGGTTCTGGACCGTTTCCTTACCCAGGTAGTGGTCGATGCGGTAGATCCGTTCCTCGGGAAAGACCGTGCCGACCTCGTCGTTGATCCGCCTGGCAGAGGCCAGGTCGTGCCCGATCGGCTTCTCCAGCACGACGCGGGAGCGCGGGTCGACCAGGCCCGCCGAGTCCAGCCCTCGACAGATGGTGCCGAACAGCTGTGACGCGCACGCGAGATAGAACACCCGTACGCGCTCGGTGTCCGTGCCGAGTATCTCGCCGAGGGCACCGAACGTGGCGTGCTCGGACACGTCGATCGTGATGTGGTGCAGGTGCCGCAGGAAGTCGCCGACCGCCTCGGCGCTCGCGGACTCGGCAGGCAGGCTCGCCCGCAGCTCCGCGGCGACCTTGTCGCGGTAGCCGGCGTCGTCGAGGCCGGAACGGGACACCGCGACGATGCGCGAGCCGGGGTCCAGCTGACCGTCCCGCGCGCGCAGGTACAGCGCGGGCAGCAGCTTGCGCATGGCGAGATCGCCCGTTCCGCCGAACACGACCATGTCACACGGTTCGACCTGCGGTAGGGCAGTCATCAGTACGTCCTTCCGAGTAGGGGCGCCACGTCCAGACTAGTGACCCTTATGCACTATTACAAGCATACTTTTGCACTTCAAAGACATTAGTGTTGGCTAGACTCGGCGAACATCAGCTCGCAAACAGAGCTGGGAACCGGAACAGCAGGGACACGCGCGGATACGCAGATCGTGGGGTGAGGCGCCGATATGCGACGAGCGACAGCGGCACCGAGCGCGCCGTCGAGCGGGGACGTGTTCCAGCTCATCCGGAACGGTGCGGCACAGACGCGGTCCGAGCTGGGGAGACTCACCGGCCTGTCCCGCACCGCTGTGACCCTGCGTGTCGAGCAGCTGCTGGCGACCGGACTGGTGACCGAACGCCCCGACGGGGGGTCAACCGGTGGTCGTCCGCCGGTGCGGCTGGCCTTCGACGCCGGTGGCGGGACGGTGCTGGCCGTCGCGCTCGGTGGCAGTCGCGCCCAGGTCGCCGTCTGCGACCTCGCGGCAACGGTGAAGGTACTGCGCACCCTGCCCGTCGACCTCGCGGACGGTCCGGAGGCCGTGCTGGACGCCGTGGCCACCGAGCTGGCAGACCTGATGAAGGAGTCGGGCGGCGACCCCGGGCAGGTATGGGGCATCGGCGCGAGCATCCCCGGTGCCATCGACGTCGGCACGGGACGGAGCCTCAGCCCACCGGTACTTCCCGGCTGGGGCGACGTGCCCATCGTCGAGCACTTCACACCGCGCTTCGCCACACCCGTCGTGGTCGACAACGACGTCAATGCCCTTGCGCTTGCCGAGTACCGTAAGCACCCCGGCGTGCAGGACCTGCTCTATGTCAAGGCCTCGACCGGGATCGGAGCGGGCATCGTCAGCGACGGGCAGCTGCGCCGCGGGACGCTGGGGGCGGCAGGCGAGATCGGGCACATCAAGGTGACCGGTGCCGAGGACCTCACCTGCCGCTGCGGTGACACCGGCTGCCTGGAGACGCTCGCGGCGGGGTGGGCGCTGGTGCACGCGCTGTCGGCGCACGGAAGGCAACTGACCGACACCCGGGACGTGGCCGAGCTGGTGCGTACCGGCGACCCCGAGGCAGGCCGGCTGGTCCGTAGCGCGGGGCGGGCGCTCGGCGAGGTACTGGCGGGGGCGGTCAACCTGCTCAACCCGGAGCTGATCGTGCTTGGCGGCGATCTCGCGCACGCCTACGAGCCGCTGGTGGCCGGAGTCCGGGAGAGCATCTACCAGCGCGCGACCGCGATGGCTACGCAGCGACTGCGGATCGAACGCAGCGCGCTCGAGGAGCAGGCCGGTGTGATGGCCTCGGCGGTGATGGCGCTCGAGTCGGTGCTCGCGCCACGCGCCGTGGACGAGGTGATCGCCCGCCGCGACGGTGAGCTCACGCGGAGCCGCCCCCGCCGTCCGGAATGAGGGCCGGCCGCAGCCGGTCCAGCACGGCGGCGGGATCCTCGGCCGATCCGGGCGCCGGTGGGCACAGCGCCACGCGTTTCGGTACCCGCCGGCACTGTCTACCCCGGTGGAGCAACGATGTGTACCCGGATGTCTCGGCTTGGAGGCCGGATGGCTGACTACGAGGACCCCGTGACACCACCCCAGGACACGGGCGCGCCGGATGAGGTCGAGTCCGACCCGGTGGCGCTGAGTAGCAGTGAGGATCTCGATGAGGACCAGCTCCGGCTGGATCCCTTGGAGAAGGGCGCTGAGCCGCCGGAAGGGTGGTCGGCGGCCGACCGGTTCGGCACGACGCCGTTCGAGCACCGGCAGGGCGAGGATCTCGACGAGCGGGTACGGCAGGAGCAACCGGACCCGGAGGTCCCCGACGAGGCGGTACCGCCCGAACCACTCGAACGCACCGACAGCGAGCTCAGCGAGGCCGTCGACGACGTGCACCAGGACACCGAGCAGATCGACCCCGGACAGCCGATACCCGCGATACCGACACACGGTGAGCGACACGACCAGCACGCCGACGAGGCGGGGGGTTCGCTCGCCGAGTCGTTACGGGAACCGGGCCGGGAGTCCCGCTAGCCGGGTCGAGCCGAAGGACTCCACGCATCCGCGTGCCCGAACACTTCGGACAGACCGGCATCGACCTGCTGCGCGCCCAGGCCCAGCGAGGTCGCCAGGCCGAACAACGTACCGAAGACGGCGAGGATGACGACGAGGTTGCCGACCGAGCCATAGATCCGGTCGCCGATCAGCAGGTACAGCCCGGCCGCGGGACGCAGCGGAAGGCCCCTTTCGGAAGCATAAGTACCCCATGGACAGTCCCAACACGATGTATATCGCCCACGGGTGCAAGCCCCAGTGGAAGATGATGTAACGCATCGCGTCGACCGCCCCTGCTGGCCACCTTGCGTGACCACAGGGGCCTGGGGCATGTGGAACGGGGCTTCGAAGACCCCGAAGAAGTCCAGCGCGGCCGAGGCCGCTCCGCCCCGACCTCCTCAGCGTCACTGTCGGCCGCGAGCACCCGCACGCGGGGCGGAATCAGCTCAGTTCTGGTGAGCGCGTTCCCACGTTCGTGTGCCGTCTAATCACCCGGCGCCGGCTCCGGTACGTACCCGCTGGTTTGGGCATCGTGCCCACGGGGTAACCACATATGACCGGATACGTGCTTCCCGTACCTCGACATCGTCGACAGGGAGGGCGGTCCATGCGACGCGAGAGTGGGCAACGCAGTCCAAGGGAGGACGAGGAACGCAAGGAGGAACTCGCCGGGTTGCTCCGTGGCAACCGTCCCGCGCGGGCCCAGGAGTGGCGGGACCCGGAGCCCCCGGCGGAGGACGACCCCGAGGTTCCCCCGTTCAGCCGACGCCAACAGCCGCGGGCGTGATCCGATCGCCCGCGGCACCGTCACCTGGTGCACGGAGTCCGAACATGCGCAACGAGGACGAGAACCAACAGCTCAGCGAGCTCGAGGAACAGCTCGACGCCGCCGACCCCCGGCTCAGCCGTTCGCTCGACGACGGGGTACCGGTCAGGTCACGAGCGGTACCCGGCCATCTGATCGCCAGTGTCCCCGGCGTGTTACTCACGGTGGCCGGCATCGTCTCGTTCGACGGGTCGCTCGTCGTCATCGGGACCATCGCCGTCATGGTTGCTGTCTTGATGTACGAAGGTGGTCGGGCATGGGAGTGAGGACCGTGTCCGAGTACGAATCGGACCCGCGAGGCGAGGGGCCGACGCTCGTCAGCGACGGTCCGGGGAACGCGCCCGCGGTTCTCGTGCTCGATCCGGCCGGCGCCGCCAAGCACGAGGACATCCCGGCCAGCTGGCACGGGTTGCTGCGCAGCAGGTACGTCGTGTGGTGTCGCATGCCCGCACGGGACGCCCTGTCCTCGGCAGGGGAGGCGCTCGCCGAGCTTGCGGACCGGCACGTCACGGTCGACGTGGTGACCAGCGGTCCCGACGCGGCCGCGGCGATGGACCTCGTACGTGCCCGGGCGGATGCGGTGCGGGCACTGTTGCTGGTCGATCCGGCCGCCTCCGGCGCCCGCCTCGCGCACGACACGCGAGGCATGTGCGTCCCGGAGTCGCCCGGCGCTGAAGCACTGGCGGCGGATGCCGCCTGGGAAGAGCGGCACCGGACACACATCGCGGCACTCGCCGCCGCGGGTGTGGCAGTACGCACGGTCGCGCACAGCTCCGGAGGCCGCAGGGACCGGTTGCCGCCGCCCCTGCCCCTCGGTCATCCTGATGTGGTCGATCGGATCACCAGTACGTTCAACGGCCTCGACGGCACCCGATAGCCGCCCGGCGACCGGTGAACGGCGCTCCTGTGCTGCTCCACCCGTGCGAACCTCCTTGAGGTCGAGCTACGGGATCGGTCATCGTGTAGGGCGGTCGTGTCCACACCAGACCTGCCAGAGGGGGACTTTCGGGCGTTTTCCGGCACAGGCGGCCCATGCGCAGGGTGCCTGTGCCGTTCACCGGTCGCGTAACGCACGGCGGTGTCCCGACGAAGCATTCGGTGGGGAACGATCAGCCGGGTCAGGCAACGGTGCGTGCTCGGATACGCCGGGAGGTGGCATTGCCATGATCGTGCCGCTGAAGATCGATATCGGGGCAGCGACGGTGCACGGCGCCATGATGCCGCCGGACGGCGTCGACAAGGGGCTCGTCGTCTTCGTGCACGGCTCCGGCAGCTCGCGGCACAGTCCCCGGATCCGCGCCATGGCCAGGGGGCTACAGGCGGAGGGCTTCGGCGCGCTGCTGCTCGACCTGCTCAGTACGCACGAGGAACGTATCGATGCGCGTACGGGTGGTTACCGGCTCGACGTCGAGTTCCTCGCCGCACGCCTCGTCCACAGCCTCGACAGGGTCTGGCTCGGCCAGGGGCTCCAAGCCATGCCCGTCGGGCTGCTCGGCTCCGGCAGGGGCGCGGCGGTGGCACTGCTTGCCGCGGCCCGCGTGCCGCACATGGTGCGCGCGGTCGTGTCGCACAGCGGCCGGCCGGAACTGGCCGGTGCCGCCTTGACGCGCGTGCGCGCGCCGACGTTGTTCGTCGTCGATGAGCGGGACGAACACCTGCTCGAGCTCAACCACAACGCGGCGGCGCTGATGGTGGCCCACGATGTCCGCACGGTGCCGGGCGCCGACCACGTCGAGAGTGACGCGCACACCCTGGAGCAGGTGACGAAGTACGCAGGCGAGTGGTTCACCCACCACGTGCGGTGGTGACCTCCGGTTCCTCGGGAAGGACAGCCAGGGATGCGCCACCTGCGAGGGATTTTCATTACGCTATGAAGCGATGACAATGCTCATTGTAATCACCTCGGAAGGGTCGTGAACCAGCCGGCAGGCAGGGCCGTCACGATGGTGCGGCGCGTGGCTGCCGGCTCGTTCGTGTGCCGACCGAGGGGGTACTCCCTTGCAGGCGAGGAGCGATTCGATGCAGGCGATCGGTTCCGACATAGTGATGCTCGACGGAGTCCCCCGTAACCTCGCGGGGTCGCGCCGGGAGCTGGAGGAACTCGGCCTCCGGCTCGTCGACGTGACACAGGCCAACCGCCACCTCATCGCGGAGATGCTCAGCGCCAACGGCTACGGCGCACGGCACAGGTTCTGGGTGGAGTCCTGGGACGGTGTTCGCAACGACCCCGGCGGGACCACGTTCGTGGTGGCGGTCAACCAGCACGATCCGCACCAGCTCGATTGCGTGCCGGCCTCGCCGAGCTACCCGTACCGTCACCTGGCACAGCGCGGCGGCTAGCGCGCCTCAGGGCACGAGGACGATCTTGCCGACGTGCCTGGCCGCGCGGAACTCCCGTTGTGCCTCATGGATTCCGTCGAGCGCGTACCGTCCGGCGATGCGGGGGCGCACGCTGCCGGCCCTGGCGAGCTCGACGAGCCTGTCGAAATGCCGGCGCGTGTGCATGGACGAGCCGACAAGGTTCCGGTTGTGCAAGTACAACCGGCGCAGGTCGACGGGCACCACGGCCCCCGCGACGGCGCCGGCGATCACCCAGCGGCCCTCCTCGCGCAGCAGGGGCATCAGCTGCTCGATGCCGTCACCACCGACAACGTCGGCCACCACATCGAGGCCGTCCGGCGCGCACTCGGCGGGCCGGACGGCGAGGTCGTCCGTATCGCGCAGGAGCACGTGGTCCGCGCCCGCCTCGCGCACCCGGTCACTCTTGGACGATGTGGTCACCGCGAGAACCTCGGATCCCCGCGCGGCCGCCAGCTGGACCAGCGCCAGCCCGACGCCACCCGAAGCCCCGGTCACCAGGACCGTCTCACCGGCACGCAACCCCGCCCGCTCCAGCATCCCCATGGCCGTGCCGTAGGCCACCGGCAGGCATGCCAGCTCCTCGTCCGTGAGCGGGGAGCCGGTGACGTCATGGGCATGCGTCTCCGGGACGGCCACGTACTCGGCGAACCCGCCATCGACCTCGCTGCCGAGCAGGCCGATCGGCGGCGCGTGCCACCCCGTTCCCCGGTAGATCGCGGGATCGACGAGCACGCGGCGGCCGAGCCGCTCGGCTGGGACGCCCGGCCCGACGCCGGTCACCGTCCCCGCGACGTCGCCGCCCTGGATACGCGGGAACGTGACCGGACCGCGCCATCCTGCCTGCGCGTGCGGGTTACCGGGTAGGCCGTAGGCGCCTTCACGTGTCCAGATGTCGGTGTTGTTCAGCGCAGCCGCACCGACCCGAACGAGTACCTCGCCCTCCGCGGGCCCGGGGTCGGGCACGTCCTCGCGGTACTCGAGGGTCTCGGGTCCTCCGAACGCGGTCAGCACCACGGCACGCATCAACGATCTCCCTACTATACCAGTCGGTTTAGGGAAAGCATGCCCGCGCGCCGGAACGTTGTCAACTCACCGGTAGGTATAGTGAGCGTGTGGTCGAACGCAACGAGATGACCGAAGCCGGGCGGAGCCTGCTCGCCGCAGCCTCCGAGCTGTTCTACCGGGAGGGCATCAACGCCGTCGGGGTAGCCGCCATCGCCGACGCGGCCGGGGTGACCAAGAAGACGCTCTACGACTGTTACGGCTCCAAGGCCAGGTTGGTCGCGGCATACCTGGAGGACCGCCACCAGCGCTGGTGGACGTACCTGCAGCAGCGCCTCGACGAGGCGACCTCGCTGCGAACGCTGGTGCTCTACCGCGTCTATCTCGACCATCCGGCCCTGGATCTCTCCCGCGGGTGCGGGTTTCTCAACGGGGCCGCCGAGCTGCCGGTCGAGCATCCCGGGTTCGCAGTCATCCGCGACCACAAGTCCGCTGTACGTCGCCTGCTCGCCGACCTCGTCACGGAGGACCGCCCGGACGATCCCGATCCGCATGCCACCAGCGAGCAGCTGTTCCTGCTGCTCGAAGGCGCGATCGCGCATCGTGCCATCGACGGTGACACGCACCTGTTGCACAGCGCGGAGCGGATCGCGGAGTCGCTGCTCGTCGCGGGCCATGCCGGCGCATGACGGGATCACGTGAGTATCTGTTGCGAATAGCGAGACGGTTGCGCGTAAAGCAACGACCTGTCACGCTGGTGCTGGCCGGGAGCTGAGCCTCACGGGTCGCGCGCACCCGCCCGAGGGCGGCTTCCCGACTCCGTTGCACGCCCATCGGAGCCCAAGGGGGCAGGCTGATGCACATACTCCTCGCCGACGCCCTCCCGGAGGCCCACGTCCGCGGTCTCACCGAGCGGGGGCACCGGGTCAGCTACGAACCCGAGCTGGCAACGGAAGGCCTGGCGGGCCGTATGCCGGGCACCGAGGTTCTCGTGGTCCGCAGCACGCGCGTCACCGCGCCGGTGCTGGAGGAGGCCGACTCGCTCCGCGCGATCATCCGCGCCGGCTCCGGCACCAACACCATCGACACCGCCGCCGCGACCCGGACGGGGGTCGCCGTCTGCAACGTACCGGGACGCAACGCCGTCGCCGTCGCGGAACTGACCTTCGGGTTGCTGCTCGCGCTCGATCGCAGCATTCCCGACAACGTCTCCGACCTGCGCGCCGGGCACTGGGACAAGGCACGATACGCCCGCGCACGCGGCATCGCTGGCCGCAAGATCGGTGTCGTCGGACTCGGCGAGATCGGTTTGGCCTTCGCCGAACGCGCTGCCGCGTTCGGCGCCGAGGTGTTCGCCGTCGGCAAGGCCGGTCGTTCCCGGCAGACTGCCGAACGCATCGAGGCCACGGGCATCCGGCTGGTCGCCGACCTGCCGACGCTCGCTGAGATGTGTGACGTGCTGTCCTTACACGTTCCGGCAGGCGAGAGCACCAGGGGGCTGGTGAACAGCGAGCTGCTCGAACGGGTCCGGCCGGGAACCATCGTTCTCAACACAGCCCGCCCCGAGGTCATCGACGAGGACGCCCTGCTCGAGGCGATGGACCGCAAGGGCATTCGCGCCGGGGTCGACGTATTCGCCGGAGAACCGCAGCACAGCACAGGGACCATCGATTCGCGGCTGGCCCGGCATCCCAACGTGTACGGCACGCACCACATCGGCGCCTCGACCGAGCAGGCACAGCACGCCATCGCGGAGGAGGTGCTGAGTATGATCGACTCGCTGGAAGGCGGCACGATACTGCACTGCGTGAACCCGGAAGCCGTGACCGCTGTACCGATGCGGTCGGACCACGCGGCGGCCGTGTCATGACCGATCTGCAGACCCGCGCCGCGCGACCGGCCACAGACACCGGCCTGCTCCGCCGCCCGAACGTGCGCCTGCTCGTCCCGGACGGCTATGGAAACGATGCGCTCGACCAGGCGCAACACGATCGCACGGCTCTGACGCGGCTGCTCAGCGATGGAGCATTTCACGAGCACGCGGAGCACTCCTACATCGTTTACCAGCTCGCCTCGGCAGGGCGCACATTGACAGGGGTAGTCGTGGAGATCTCCGTCGATGCCTACCGGCAGGGGCGGATCCGGCCACACGAGGACACCTCACCCGAGCGGGAACGGGCGCTGGCCACCTCGCTGCAGGAACTGGGTGCCGCGTTCGTGCCCGTCACCCTCATGTTCGATGCGCTGCCCGCGCTGCGCGCGCGGCTGGCCGAGACCATGACGGCTACGCCGGACACGTACACCACCTCGGCGGACGGGGTCGTGCAACGCGCGTGGCGGGTCACCGACCCCGACGCCGAGCTCGCACTGCACAGCGAGCTCGCCGCCCTGTCGACGCTGCACATCGCGGACGGGCACCACAGGATGGGCGCGGCCGCGCGGCACGCGCGGCGGGCCGAGCTGCACGGTCAGCCGACGGCCTCCCGCTTCGTGCTGGCCGCGCTGTTCCCGTACGAGGACATGCACGTTCTCGGGTACCACCGCTGCGTGGCGCTGCCGGACGCCGTACCTGCCGCGGACTTCCTGCACGCGATCCGGAC
Organism: Haloechinothrix alba; assembly: GCF_900188115.1. Lineage (GTDB taxonomy): Bacteria > Actinomycetota > Actinomycetes > Mycobacteriales > Pseudonocardiaceae > Haloechinothrix > Haloechinothrix alba. Next base: position 43,086 of record NZ_FZNW01000019.1, read on the forward strand.
GAGCCCCGGCTGCGCGAGGCTGCGCGAGTGCGACCGGGACGCCGCGGTGCACACCGCGCCCGGCGTGGTGGGGGTGTATCTGGACGGGTCCTGGTACCGGCTCGAGCTGCGTCGCCGCATCAGCAACTCGGACCCGCGTTCCTCGCTCGACATCGTAGCGCTGACCGAGCGCATCCTCGCTCCCGTTCTCGGAGTCGGCAACGTCTCATCCGACCCGCGCGTCACACCCGTATCCGGTACGGCAGGGGCCGAGGGCATCGCCGCGCGATGTGCGGAGAACAACGAGATCGGCTTCATCCTGCACCCACCGACGGCCGAGCAGGTGATGGCGGTAGCCGACGACGGGATGGTCATGCCACCGAAGTCGACCTGGTTCGAGCCGAAAGCGCGTAGCGGACTGTTCGTCCACCTGCTCGACTGAGCGTGTTCGTGAACGGGTCGGCGGGCACACAGCAGGCCCGGCCGACGAGCAAGGGCCCGGGTCGCGTTCGACCCGGGCCCTTGTGCCGTGTCGGAGGGGGGACTTGAACCCCCACGCCCGTTACGGGCACTAGCACCTCAAGCTAGCGCGTCTGCCTTTCCGCCACTCCGACGTGCTGCCCCGATAGCGTAGCGGATCCGGTGCTCCCGGTGATACACGGGGTACCCGGTCGCGATGAGCAGTAGAGCCGTCCTCGGCAGACGGCGCGCAGGCGCGGTCGCGACACGCTCGGCGCTGGCGGATGATGATAGGAAGGACTGGTGACTGACCTGTTGACCATCGAAGACGTCGCGGCCGAAGCGGTCAGCTTGACCAGCGAGCTGATCCAGATCGACACCACCAATACCGGCGATCCGGACACGGTGGTCGGTGAGCGGGCGGCAGCCGAGTACGTCGCGGAGAAGCTGACCGAGGTCGGCTACGAGATCAGCTACGTCGAGTCGGGAGGACGCGACCGGCACAACGTGGTGGCCAGACTGCCCGGAGCCGACCCGTCACGTGGTGCGTTGCTGGTACACGGGCACCTCGACGTCGTGCCTGCGGACCCGTCCGAGTGGTCGGTGCACCCGTTCTCCGGCGCGGTGCGGGACGGGTACGTATGGGGCAGGGGAGCGGTCGACATGAAGGACATGCTCGGCATGTGCCTGGCCCTGGCGCGTTACTACAAGAGCAACGGGATCGTGCCACCCCGCGACCTGATTTTCGCGTTCCTCGCGGATGAGGAGGCCGGTGGGTCGTACGGGGCCCAGTGGCTGGTGGACAACCGCCCGGAGCTGTTCGCGGGTGCGACCGAGGCGATCAGCGAGGTGGGCGGGTTCTCGGTCACCTTCGGGGACCACCGCGCATACCTGATCGAGACCGCGGAGAAGGGCATCCGGTGGATGAAGCTACGGGTGCGCGGAACCGCCGGGCACGGCTCGATGATTCACCGGGACAACGCGGTGACCGCGCTGGCCGAGGCCGTGACGCGACTGGGTAACCACCAGTTCCCGCTTGTGCTGACCGAGCCGGTGCGCGAGTTCCTCGACCGGCTCGGTCAGCTGACCGGTTGGGAGTTCCCGGAGGACGACCTCGACGGCGCCCTCGACAAGCTGGGCAACATCTCCCGGCTGATCGGCGCGACACTGCGCGACACGGCGAACCCGACGATGCTGGACGCCGGGTACAAGGCGAACGTGATCCCGTCCGTGGCCGAGGCGAGCGTGGACTGCCGCATCCTGCCTGGCCGGATGGAGGCGTTCAACGCCGAGCTCGACGAGATACTCGGCCCCGAGGTCGAGCGTGAGTGGATGGAGCTGCCTCCCGTCCAGACCACCTTCGACGGCGCGTTGGTGGAGGCCATGACCGCCGCGCTCGTCGCAGAGGACCCCGAGGCCCACACGCTGCCGTACCTGCTCTCCGGCGGCACCGACGCCAAGGCATTCGACAAGCTCGGGATCAGGGGCTTCGGCTTCTCACCCCTACGGCTGCCTGCCGACCTCGACTTCTCCGCGCTGTTCCACGGTGTCGACGAGCGCGTGCCCGTCGACGCGATCCACTTCGGCACCCGTGTCCTCGACCGGTTCCTGCGCAGCAGTTGATGTCCGGCTTCACCCTGTCCGACGGGACCACCCTGCACCTGGAGTGCGAGGGCGACCCGGAGGCCTCGGTGACGGTGCTGTTCGCGCACGCCTACGCCGTGGATCATCGTTGCTGGCAGGACATCGCGGGGGTCGTCCCCACCGCGGTCGAATGGCCCGTCCGTGTGATCAGCTGCGACCTGCGCGGGCACGGCTCGTCCAGCAGGGCTACGGAGAGCACCGCCACGGTGGAACAGCTCGCCGACGACCTGGCCGAGATCATCGCCGACGTGGCTCCCGAAGGCTCCGTGGTCGTCGTGGGGCACGGCATGGGAGGGCTCGCGACCCTGGCACTCGGCAGGCGCCATCCGCAGCTGTTCGCGCGACGCACGCCGGATCAGCCGGCCAGGGTCGCAGGCATCGTGTTGCTGTCCACCGGGGTCGGTGACGTCGCCGCGGAGGCGCGCGCCGCGACCGGCCTGGCCGTTGAAGGATCGCGCTCACCGCCGAACCTGCTCAGCAAGGTCATCCAGGACCTGGAGGTGGTGCTGGGGTCCCGGCTGGTGGACCTGGTGACCGACCGCGCGCACAAGGCGGCCGTGACCGCGATGCGGTGGTCGATGTTCGGCGAGGACCCCGACCCGGACGATGTGGTGCTGACCCTCCGCATGATCCGCGCGCACTGGCCGGAGACGATGGCCCTGTTCCGCCCGGGGCTGGACGCCTACATCAAGCAGGCGCAGCTCGACGTTCCCGGACACACCCGGGTGATCAGCATGGTGGGGGAGCGCGACAGGCTCGTCGAGCCGGAGCAGGCGAGCGCGTTGCTGGGAGCCGACCGCGCCGAGGAGCTCATCGTGCTACCGGACGCCGGCCATATGCTGCCCCTGGAGCGGCCGGCCCAGGTCATCCCGCGCATCGTCGCGGCGGTTCATGCCGCCCACCGGAACCAGGGTGACGCTAGGTGATCAGCCCGGGCAGGCAGGCGCGGCTGGGTTGGTAGCGACGCCGGAGCCACACCCGGCGGCTGCCGTCGCCGTACAGGCGCACCGTGGACAGCTCCCAGTCGGCGTACTCGGCGTGGATCGACAGCTGGGTCACCGCGGCCGGGCGCGACACGCTCGAGGGCAGGCGTAGCCTCTGGTACTCCCAGCGCCCGTCGTTGAGATAGGACCCGTCGCTGTCGGCCTCGCCGCTCACCGCCTCGCTCATGGTTCGATCACCTGAATCCCTTCGCCCGCAGCAGATCCGACGACCACACGGCCGTCCTGGTTCTCGACGGTAACCGAATTCGGCTGGCGAACGGTGTCGAAGCGGTGGATTTCCTCCGGTTGCCCGCCCGCGACGTCGAACCCGACGACCTCGTTGCGCGCTGTCAGCGTGACCCACGCGAGATCGCGTTCGGCGTCGTAGGCGATCGCGTAGATGCCTCCGTGCACCGGGTAGCGTTGCACGAGCACCAGCGGGTCCGCCGCGAAGGCGAGCAGGCCGTCCGAGAGGGTATCGGTCACGAGCACGCGACCGAAGCCGTCCGCCGTCGCGTTCGTCGCCCCTTGGCCCGCTCGCAACCCGAGGCCGATATCGCGCTCCTCGAGGTCGACCTCGAAGACCGCGCTGCGCAACCGGTCCAGGACGACCACGGCGTCACCGGTACTGATCACCCGATCGGCGCTGGCGATGTCGTCGCCGATGCTGGCGGTGCGTTGCTCGTGCTCGAACACGTCGACCTCGGCCCGTTCCCGGCTCGCCACGATGCGCGAATCGCCGTGCTCGGTGACACCGGCAGGAGCCCCCTCGATCCCGGTGCGCCCGACGACGCCGCCCTCCGGGGAGAGGTGGAGCAGTTCGTCCTGTCCGGGCACGGTGGCCAGGAACGCGTTCTCGCCGGGGACGAGCTGCTCGACGTCACCGGGAACCGCGATCTCGCGTAGCGGCTCGGGGAGGTCGTCGAGCGGGTAAAGGAGCACCGCAGCCCCCGCGTCGCCGCCGGCGGTGAGCGCGGCGGCGAGAGTGCCGGACTCGGCGTGCACGGCCACGTCGGAGACACCGGCAGGCACGTCGATCACGGTTCCGTCGGGCTCGGAGGTCTGTTCGGGCGAGTCGACCGGACCCACCGCCTCGGGGTCGTCGACGACCTGCAACGCATCACCCTGGCCCTCGACATCGGCGCAGGCGCCGAGCAGCAGCCCGCAGGTGACGGCGAGCGCGGCGGCCCGGATGCCGCGTGCCCGGCGCGCGGACGATCGTTGTGTGGTGTGCACGGCACAAGCATCCCGCACGGCCGTGACACGACCGCGCACAGGTCGCGAGGTCAGTGGTGCTCCGGGTAGCCAAGCTCGATGGCACTGATGTCGTCCAATGCCGAGCGGATCTCGGCCGGCAGCACGATCTCTTCGGCCCGCAGCGCCCCGTTGAGCTGGCCGGTGTCCCGCGCTCCGACGATGGGCGCGGTCACTCCCGGCCGGTCACGCACCCACGCCAGCGCGACCGCGAGGGGCGATGTGCCGAGACCGTCTGCTGCTGTGGTGACCGCCTGCACGATCCGCGCCGCCCGCTCCGTGCGGTGATGCTCCACATAGGCCGCGTACCGCGCGGAGGCGCCGCGCGAGTCTGCGGGCGTCCCCGACCGGTACTTCCCGGTCAGCACGCCCCTGCCCAACGGAGCCCACGGCAGTAGCCCGATCGCGTGATGCTCCGCGGCCGCGACGAGCTCCCGCTCCACTCCGCGTTCGAGCAGGGAGTACTCCATCTGGGCGGAGACGATCGGACTCGCCGGACTCGCGCCACGGCGGCGCTCGGCAGCGGTCGCCAGCTGCCAGCCCGCGTAGTTGCACACCCCGACGTACCGGACCTTGCCGGACGACACCGCGGCGTCCAGCGCTCCGAGCGTTTCCTCCAGCGGTACCGCGCCGTCCCAGGCGTGCAGCTGCCACAGGTCGACGTACTCGGTCCCGAGCCTGCGCAACGAAGCGTCGAGCGCCGCCAGCAACGCCCCACGCGAGGCCCCGCCACCGAACGGCCCATCGGCGCGGCGCGCCGCCGCCTTGGTGGCCAGCACGATGCTGTCGCGGGAAATATGATCGCCGAGCAACGAGCCCAGGATCTCCTCGGCGGCGCCCTCGTTGTACACGTCCGCGGTGTCGACCAGCGTCCCGCCTGCCTCGACGAACGCGGCGAGCTTGTCGGCCGCCTCATCGCTGCCCGTCTCACCGCCCCAGGTCAGGGTGCCGAGTCCCATCCTGGATACCCGCAGGCCCGACCCGCCGAGAGCTCGCAGTTCCATGGCGGTGAGCTTATCGACGATCACGCTCAGCGGCGCGTCGGAGGGTACGCCGATCGCGAGGTACGGGATCTCGCCTGATCCGGTGACGGCCACGACTGCTGGTCGGGATGCGTGGCGAACACGCTCGCCACGGGTGACTACGCTGGTGGCGTGGGAACCGTCATCCTGTTGCGGCACGCGCGATCCGACGCGAACGGGTCGGGCGTGCTCGCCGGGCGGACGCCACACGTCGACCTCGACGACACGGGACGGGGCCAAGCCGTCGATCTGGTCGGACGCCTTGCGGGCGTCGAGCTCGCCGGGATCGTGCGCTCGCCCCTGCTGCGCTGCGCGGAGACACTGGAGCCGCTAGCACGGGCACGCGGCATCGACCCGGTCGTCGACGACGGTCTGTGCGAAGTCGACTACGGGGACTGGACCGGGCGTTCGCTCACCGAGCTGCAGGAGGAGCCGCAGTGGAGGGTCGTCCAGGCCCGCCCGTCCGCGGCCCGGTTCCCGGGAGGCGAAGGGCTGTCACATGTCCAGCACAGGGCGGTGGAGGCCGTTCGCAGCCATGACAGCAGGTTCGGCGCGGAAGGCGGGGACTCTGCCGTGTGGCTGCTGTGCAGCCACGGTGATGTGATCAAGTCCATCCTGGCCGACGCGCTGGGGATGCACCTCGACCTGTTCCAACGGCTGGTCGTCGACCCGGGCTCGCTCTCGGTCGTGCGGTACACGGAACTACGGCCGTTCGTGCTGCGTATCAACGACACCGGCGCAGGGGTGTCCGATTTCGTCGCCGACAGCGCGGCAACCGGGTCCGATGCCGCGGTCGGCGGGGGCGCAGGCGCCTCGACGGCCGACGCCGAATGACCCGAGTCGCTGCGAGCAGGTCCGGCGCAGGCACGCTGCTGGCGCCCACCCCGGCGAGCGGGCGCCAGCAGCGTGCCTCACACCAGTCCGAGCTTACGAACGGCGTCGCGCTCCTCCACGAGCTCGTTGACCGAGGCGTCGATCCTGGGACGCGAGAACTCGTTGATCTCCAGACCCTGCACGATCTCGTAGTTGCCGCCGGAGCACCGCACGGGGAACGACGAGATCAGGCCTTCCGGCACGCCGTACGAGCCGTCCGAGGGGATGGCCATGGACGTCCAGTCATCGCTTGACGTGCCGTTCACCCAGGTATGCATGTGGTCGATCGCCGCAGACGCCGCAGACGCCGCCGAGGAGGCACCGCGAGCCTCGATGATCTCGGCGCCGCGCTTGGCTACCCGCGGGATGAACTCCTCGGCCAGCCACTTCTCGTCGTTGATGGCCTCGGCGACGTTCCGCCCGGCTGCCTCGGCGTGGAAGACGTCCGGGTACTGGGTCGCGGAGTGGTTACCCCAGATCGTGAGCTTCTTGATCTGCGAGACCGGGGTGTTCAACTTGCCGGACAGCTGTGCCAGCGCCCGGTTGTGGTCGAGGCGGGTCATGGCCGTGAAGCGGCCCGCAGGAACGTCCGGCGCGTGAGCCTGCGCGATGAGCGCATTGGTGTTGGCGGGGTTGCCCACGACAAGGACCTTGACGTCCGCGGCAGCGCCCGCATTGATCGCCTCACCCTGCGGCTTGAAGATGCCGCCGTTGGCCTCGAGAAGGTCGCCGCGCTCCATGCCCTTGGTGCGCGGGCGGGCTCCGACGAGCAGGGCGACGTTGCAGCCTTCGAACGCGCGCTTGGCGTCGTCGAAGATGTCCACACCGTCCAGCAGGCTGAACGCACCGTCTTCCAGCTCGAGCGCGGTGCCCTCGGCCGCGCTGACGGCCTGCGGGATCTCGAGAAGGCGGAGTCGCACGGGGGTGTCGGCGCCGAGCAGCTGGCCCGACGCGATTCGGAAGAGCAGCGCATAACCGATCTGGCCGGCTGCGCCGGTGACCGTGACGTTGACGGGAGCTTGGGTCATGACGTTCTCCTGCTAGCGGGTATACGACTGTTGCACGCGAGATGATGCTATCCGGCGCGCTGAGCGGCGGTCGTTCGCGTCGGCGGCAACGGTACCGCCGGCTGATCCGCTGCCCAGGAGCGTGTGCCCGCGCCGTGCGGTGCGGTCACGGGCATCCCGCGACTCGCCTCGCGCGCCTCCGCCCGGCCACGCCGGGGCCGGACGGTGCCGGATATCACAGGCCGCGTGCCGCACGGGGAGCCTTCCGTCACGTTGCCGCGTGGGACGAAGCACACCAGCCGCTCCAGCGACTCACATCGATTCGCACCACCGGCCCCTGCGGCCGGTGCGCCGCGTACTGCTCGTACTTGTCGCACAACGCCCGGACCAGCTCGCCGCGCGCAGCGCTCGCGGTGCCTGCGGGCAGGATCGTCGCGGTGCCGTCCGCGCGCGCCCACCACAGGTACGTCCAGTCCTCGTCATAGTGGTCGACCAGCAGGCTCACCGGTGGGTTCCGGTCGATGTTGCGCAGCCGGCGCAGCGCCGTCGTGCTCTTGGGCTTGTGATCGACCGCGAAGCACAGCCTGCCGGCGGCCAGCGCGAAGGTCACCGGCACCACGTGCGGTACCGCCTCGGCGTCGGCGGTCGCCAGCCGAGCCACCCGGGACCGCTGGAACCGCTCGCGGGCCTGTTCCTCACTCAGCCGCATACCCGCAACCGTAATCGCCGCCTACGGCGCGCTCGGGCCGCCGCACGGGTGCGCACACCAGGTCCCCTCGCGGTGCGACGGCCGATCCCAGGGGCGGCGGATGCCGAGTCACGGGGCGTGGCTTAAGGTCGGGGGTGCCATGGCTCGTGTCATCCACGTCTTCCGTCATCCCGATCGGTTCGTCTCCGGCACCGTCGGTGAACCCGGTGAGCGCACGTTCTACCTGCAGGCCAGCTCGGAGTCCAAGCAGGTCAGCGTCACGCTCGAGAAGCAGCAGCTCACCGTGCTCTCCGAACGGCTCACCTCGCTGCTCGAAGAGGTCGCCAGCCGGTTCGACACCGAGGTCCCGCCGTCGGCACCGGAGGAGCTCACCGACACCGACCCACTCGACGTCCCTGTCGAGGAGGAGTTCCGGGTCGGCACCATGGGGCTCGGCTGGGACGCCGAGAGCAGCTCGGTGGTCATCGAGTTGCTCGCCATCACCGAGGGGGAGGTCGACGAGAACATCGTGCTCGACGACACCGAGGAAGGACCAGACGCCGTGCGTGTGTTCCTCAGCCCCGCGCACGCCCGTGCCTTCGCCGAGCGTGCCGAGCGTGTCATCAACGCGGGCCGCAAACCCTGCCCGCTGTGCGACGAACCGCTGGATCCGGAAGGCCACATCTGCCCACGGCAGAACGGTTTCCTGCGGGACAACCCGTTCACCGAGGGCTGAGGCCGCGCGTGTACGGGTGGCAGGCTTCCGAGGCTCTCCAGCTGGTCACCGACGGCGCCCTGGAGATCGAAGGCAGGCTGCTCGACGCGTCCAACGTCACGCTCTACTGCACCGTGCAGCTGAACGGGGTCAGCGCGCCCGCCGTGTACAAGCCGGTCCGCGGTGAGCGGCCCCTGTGGGACTTCCCGGAAGGCACGCTCGCCGGGCGTGAAGTGGCGAGCTACCTGCTGGCGTGTTCGGCGGAGCTGAGCACGATCCCACCGACGGTACTGCGGGACGGTCCGCTCGGCGAGGGCATGGTCCAGCTGTGGGTCGACACCAGCGAGGCCGAGCTCGTCGACGTGCTCGATCCCGATGAGGTACCGCCCGGCTGGCGCACGGTGCTGCACGCCTACGATCGCGGGGGCTCGCCCGTCGTGGTCGCCCACAGCGATCACCCGCAGGTGCGTGACATGGCCGTGCTCGACGCCGTCCTCAACAATGCCGACCGCAAGGGCAGGCACGTCGTCCAGGGCACGGACGGCAAGGTGTACGGGCTCGACCACGGCATCTGCCTGCACGCAGAGCCGAAGCTGCGGACCGTGCTGTGGGGATGGGCCGGTGAGGACCTGCCTGCCGATGCGGTGGAGAAGCTGCGTAAGCTGCTCGCCGACCTCGACGGCACCCTCGGCGAGCAACTGACCGCGCACCTGACAGCGGCGGAGGTCGAGGCCGTGCGTTCGCGCGCGGGCGCACTGATCGGGGAGGGCGCGTTTCCCCTTCCTGTCGACGACGCCAGGGCCGTGCCCTGGCCGCTCTTCTGAGGGCCTGCTTCCGGGCGCACAGCCGGGCCCGCGACGCGCGGCACACGCACCGGCTACGCGTGCGGCGTAGCGACGAGGGATCCTGGAACACTGAGCGGTATGCGACGGCACTCGTACCGGGACAGGCTGACATCCCCGCTGCCCGGCCCGCGCGACTTCGTCAAGATCATGCGCGAGGGCGGGTTCCGCGGCTCGACCGCCAACGCGGATCGTATCCCGGTGATGCGCACGGGCCTGCCCCCGTTGCCACCCGGCGCGGCGAGCTGGACCTGGATCGGCCACGCGAGCTACCTCGTACGGATCGGGGGGCTGTGCGTCCTCACCGATCCGGTGTGGTCGGCGCGGATACCGGGAACTCCGCCGCGCCTGACGCCCCCGGGGCTGCCCTGGAACGACCTTCCACCCATCGACGCCGTGGTGATCAGCCATGACCACTACGACCACCTGGACGCGCCGACCTTGCGCCGGTTGCCGAGGAGCACACCGATCCTGGTCGGTGCCGGGCTGGGGCGGTGGTTCCGGCTACGCGGTTTCCATGCCGTTACCGAGCTCGAGTGGTGGGAGCACACCGAGATCGCCGGTGTACGGTTCGACTTCACCCCGACGCACCACTGGAGCCGGCGCGGGTTGTTCGACACGTGCGCCTCGTTGTGGGGTGGCTGGGTCATCACCGCACCCGACGGCACCCGGACGTACCACGCGGGCGACTCCGGGTACGGCCACAGGTTCGTCGAGGTCGGCGAGCGGTACCCGGGTATCGGCGTGGCGATGATGCCTATCGGTGCGTACGAACCGCGGTGGTTCATGCGCTACGTGCACATGACCCCGGCAGAGTCGGTCCGGGCCGTCGCCGACCTCGGAGCCCACACCATGGCATGCATGCACTGGGGGACGTTCGTCCTGACCAAGGAGCCGGTGGACGAGCCGCTTCAGCTGGTCCGCAAGGAGTGGGCCGCAGCGGGAGGGGACCCGGCGAACCTGTGGTCACTCGCCGTCGGGGAGACACGCTCGCTCGGCGCAGGCGACGAGTAGACCGCCCCGGAAGCGGGGGTGGCCGGCACGCCGGTCCGGCGCAGTCGGGACACGCGCCCGCGCCTGCCGGAGCGGGGCACGCGTGCCCGGTACTGTTGGCGATCGTGCGTGCTCACTCCTACGGTCGCGATGTACTGTCCCGTTCCCGCAAGCCCGCTCCGGCTGAGGTCGAGGCCGAACCGGGCCTCGTGGTCGAGGAGCGCGGGAGCGGGTTCTGCGGCGCTGTCGTCCGTGACGATCGCCGCGCTGTCACGCTGGAGGACCGGCACGGCAACCAGCGTGTCTTTCCGTTCCTGCCTGCCGGGTTCCTGCTCGACGGCTCGCCGGTGACGCTGGTTCCGCACTGCAGGCGCTCGGCCGCGGCCGAACAACGAACGGCATCGGGGTCGGTGCGCGTGGCGGGACTGCGGGCGCGTACCGCCAGGGACTCCCGGATCTGGGTGGAAGGCAAGCACGACGCCGAGCTCGTGGAACGGGTCTGGGGACACGACCTCCGGGTGGACGGCGTCGTCGTCGAGGAGCTGCGCGGCGTGGACCGTCTCGACGAGCACGTCGAGGCCTTCGGTACCGCGTCGAACCGCAGGCTCGGAGTGCTGGTCGATCACCTGGTGGAGGGCAGTAAGGAGTCCCGCGTCGCGGCCGCGGTCCGCGACCCGCATGTACTGGTCACGGGCCACCCGTACGTGGATATCTGGCAGGCGGTCAAGCCCGCCTCGCTCGGGATACCGGCGTGGCCGGAGGTGCCGAGGTCGGTGCCGTGGAAGGAGGGTGTGTGCGCGGCGCTGGGGTGGGGCGAGCCGCACGAGGGCTGGCAGCGCGTCCTCGCCGCCGTGGGCAGCTTCCGGGACCTCGAGCCCGACCTCATCGGGGCGGTGGAACGGTTGATCGACTTCGTCACCGAACCCGTGGAGACCGGGTCCCCGTGATCATCATGTGACACCATGGGGCGATGGGTGCGCTGATCTGGCTGATCGTCGGCATCGCCCTGCTGGCGGCGGAGGCGATGTCCGGCTCAATGGTGCTGGTCATGCTGGGAGCCGGGGCGCTCGCGGCGGCCGGGTCGATGGTCCTGGCCGACAGCGTGATCGTCTCTGTCGGGGTGTTCGCGGTGACCTCGATCGGGTTGCTCGTGCTGGCCCGCCCCGCACTCAAACAGCGCTTCCTGCTCGACCGTAGCGTGCGCACGAACGTCGATGCGCTGGTCGGTGCGCGGGCGGTGACGCTGTCCACGGTCGACGCCGAGCAGGGCAGGGTCAAGCTCAACGGCGAGGAGTGGTCCGCCCGCTGTTACGTCAGCGGCCAGGTCATCGAGCCCGACACGCCCGTCACCGTCCTGGAGATATCCGGAGCGATGGCGATCGTCTCACCGGGGCCGTAACGCGGCGGCACACGGCGTGGCCGCGGGTGATCGCGAGTGGGAAGGTCACGCGTTGATCACGTCGGCCACGAAACCTGGCGCAGGGCTGTGCATTCTCTGAGACCATGACACCATGGGTGCGCTGATCTGGCTGATCGTCGGCATCGCCCTGCTGGCGGCGGAGGTACTGTCCGGCGATCTCGTGCTGGTCATGCTGGGGGCCGGGGCGCTCGCGGCGGCCGGGTCGATGGTCCTGGCCGACAGCGTGATCGTCTCTGTCGGGGTGTTCGCGGTGACCTCGATCGGGTTGCTCGTGCTGGCCCGCCCCGCGCTCAAGCGACGCTTCCTGCACGGGCCCGGCTTGCGTACCAATGTGGACGCGCTGGTCGGTGCGCGGGCGGTGACGCTGTCCACGGTCGACGCCGAGCAGGGCAGGGTCAAGCTCAACGGCGAGGAGTGGTCCGCCCGCTGTTACGTCAGCGGCCAGGTCATCGAGCCCGACACGCCCGTCACCGTCCTGGAGATATCCGGAGCAACCGCTGTGGTGTCCATGGAGCCGTGACCATAGGATCGTCGTACGAAACCGCCCGTAACGCTTCGCTTACCCCGCGAGTCAACTGAACACACAGGAGAGAGACTTGGGAACCGCAACGATCATCCTCCTCGCGGTCATCGTGCTCTTCGTGGTGGTCGTCGTCTTCAAGGCGATCATGGTCATCCCGCAGGCACAGGCAGCCGTCGTGGAGCGGCTGGGCAAGTTCAAGGCTGTGGCGCCCCCGGGGCTGAACTTCCTCGTTCCCTTCCTCGACAAGGTGCGCTCCCGAGTCGACCTGCGTGAGCAGGTCGTGTCCTTTCCTCCGCAGTCGGTCATCACGCAGGACAACCTCACACTGTCGATCGACACGGTCGTCTACTTTCAGGTGACCGACTCCCGGGCCGCGACCTACGAGATCTCGAACTACATCACCGGTGTCGAGCAGCTGACCACGACGACGCTGCGCAACCTGGTCGGTGGGATGAGCCTCGAGGACACGCTGACCTCCCGCGACCAGATCAACCAGCAGCTACGCGGAGTGCTCGACGAGGCGACGGGCCGGTGGGGGATCCGGGTCGCCAGGGTCGAGCTCAAGGCCATCGACCCCCCGCCCTCCATTCAGGACTCGATGGAGAAGCAGATGCGCGCCGACCGGGAGAAGCGCGCGATGATTCTCAACGCGGAGGGTGATCGCGAGGCGGCCATCAAGAAGGCCGAAGGGCAGAAGCAGGGCCAGATCCTCGACGCGGAGGGTTCCAAGCAGGCGGCCATCCTCAGCGCGGAGGCCGAGCGCCAGTCCAGCATCCTGCGTGCGCAGGGTGAGCGTGCCGCTCGCTACCTGCAGGCACAAGGCCAGGCCAAGGCTATCGAGAAGGTGTTCGCCTCGATCAAGGCTGCGCGGCCCACTCCCGAGGTGCTCGCCTACCAGTACCTGCAGACCCTGCCCCAGATGGCGCAGGGCGACGCCAACAAGGTGTGGCTCGTCCCCAGCGAGTACGGCAAGGCCCTGGAAGGATACGCGCGCAACCTCGGCACCCCTGGCGAGGACGGTGTCTTCCGCTACGAGCCACCCGAGTACGAGGCCAGCCCTCCCGAGCTCGACGAGGAAGAGGTCGCGAGCTGGTTCGACACCACGACCGACCCGGAGGTCGCCGAGGCCGTGCGCGCGGCCGAGGCCGTGGCTCGCAAGGAAGTGGGTGGCCCGATCGGCCCGGGTGGAACAGGGGGAGGCAAGAGCGCGTCCGCCGCCGCAGAGGCGCTCAAGGGCGACCCCAGCCAGCTCTCGCCGGAGGCGTCCCAGCAGCTCGGGATCCAGCCGCCCGGACAGCCCGGGCAGCCGCCGCAGGCCGGTGGCTCGTCCGGCCCGTCCCAGCAGGGCGGCGCGCAAGGTCAGCAGTTCCCGTTCGCGCAACCACCGAACCCGCAGGGACCTCCTCCGCAGCAGGGGGAGGAGCCACCACGCGGCGGCCACCAGGGAGGGCCCCAGGGAGGGCCCCAGGGAGGGCCACCGCCGCAACGCTAGATGTGCACGGGAAAGGCGCGTCGCTCCGAGTTCGTGACCCGGGGCGACGCGCCTTTCCCGTGCACGCGTTCCGCTATTGACTTCGAGTTAACTCGAATATTTAGAGTCGCGCCCAGAGACGGTCGGGTCCGTTCGGGGACCGTATGAGCCGGACCGAGCGAAAATCACGCGCACAGTGTCGGGGATGTCCGGCATGCTGGGCTGACCGACCGGGATTGAGGAGCGATGACCATGGAACATGCGATCTGGGCCGAGGGGTTGGTCAAACGTTTCGGGCAGACGACCGCGCTCGACGGGGTGGACCTGGCGGTGCGCCCGGGTACGGTGCTCGGCCTGCTCGGCCCGAACGGGGCCGGTAAGACGACGGCCGTGCGCGTGCTGGCCACGCTGCTTCAGCCGGATGCAGGGCACGCGGCCGTACGCGGATACGACGTGGTCCGCCAGGCCCATCAGGTCCGCCAGCTCGTGGGGCTGACAGGCCAGTACGCCTCGGTGGACGAAGCATTGACCGGGGTGGAGAACCTGGTACTCATCGGCCGGTTGCTCGGTATGCCCCGCAAACGCGCGAAGCAGCGTGCGCACGAGTTGCTTGCCCAGTTCAACCTCAGCGATGCGGCCGACCGTGCGGTGAAGACCTACTCGGGTGGCATGCGGCGCAGGCTCGACCTCGCGGCGAGCCTTGTCGGCCGGCCACCGCTGCTGTTCCTCGACGAGCCGACCACCGGACTCGATCCTCGTGCGCGCAGCGAGTTGTGGGAGCTCATCCGCAACCTGGTCGCCGAGGGCGTGACGGTGCTGCTGACCACGCAGTACCTCGACGAGGCCGACGCACTCGCCGACGAGATCGTCGTCATCGACGAGGGCAGGGTGATCGCGACAGGAACACCCGAGGAGCTCAAGGCCAAGACCGGTGGGCAGAGCCTGGCCGTGCGGCCAGCCGAGGCGTCCGACCTGTCTGCCGTTGTGTCCATCGTCGGCGAGCTCGCCGAGGTCAGCCCGGACGTCACCGGTGACCTCGTGACCGTGCCCGTCTCCGATCCGCACCTGCTTCCCGCCGTGGTGCGCAGGCTCGACGAGGCAGGGGTCGTGGTCACCGAGCTCACGCTGAGCAGTTCCAGCCTCGACGAAGTGTTCCTCACCCTGACCGGGCATCCGGCCGGGAGTCAGGACGAGTCGGAAGGGAGCCCGGCATGACCACTGCGACGATCCCCGAGGTGAGCCCCCGCGTCGGCCCGGTCGAGGGGCTGCGCCAGAGCCTGACCCTCGCCTGGCGCACCGTGGTGCAGGTCCGGCACAACCCGTGGGAGATGAGCGACTTCAGCATCCAGCCGATCATGTTCGTGCTGCTGTTCACCTACGTGTTCGGTGGTGCGATCGCCGGGTCGACCTCGGACTACCTGACGTTCATGTTGCCGGGGATGGTGGTGATGAACATGCTGTTCGTCACGCTGTACGTGGGGCAGGGACTCAACACCGACCTGACCAAGGGTGTCTTCGACCGGCTGCGGTCGCTGCCGGTGGCGCGGTGGGCCCCGCTCGCCGGGCGCATCGCAGCGGACCAGGTCAAGCAGGCGTGGTCGATCGTGCTGGTCCTCGGAGTCGGCATGCTGCTGGGTTTCCGGCTCGGCACGTCCGTTGCCGGGCTGCTCGGTGCCGTTGTGTTGCTGCTGGTGTTCGCGCTCGCATTCTCCTGGGTCGCTGTGCTGGTGGGGGTGGTGGCCAAGGATCCGGAGCGGGTGCAGATCTTCGGGTTCACCGCGCTGTTCCCGCTCACGTTCGTCAGCAACGTCTTCGTTCCCGCCGAGACCATGCCCGGTTGGTTGCAGGCCTTCGTCGACGTCAACCCGATCAGTATCCTGACCGACGCGTGCCGCGGTCTGATGCTCGGCGACCCCTGGTACACCGGCGCCGTCGCGGTACCGGTCGTCCAGTCGTTGGTGTGGGCGGGAGTCATCCTCGCCGTCTTCGCGCCGCTGTCGGTGTGGGCGTTGAAGCGGAGAGTCTGAGCGCGCCCGACGGGGCCCGATGGGGTCGTACCGGCATGCCACGCGAGCATGACACGGGTCCGGTCTATGCTCGCGTGTCGTGGCTTCGCTGACATTGACCAACGTGCGCCCGTGGGACGCCGCCCCTGTCGACGTGATGATCACGGACGGCGCGATCTCGGATGTCGTGGCGGCCGGTACCGCTGATACCTCCGGCGAGACCGTCGACGGGCGTGGCCTGCTCGCGTTACCAGGGTTCGTCAATGCGCACGCGCACGTGGACAAGAGCTGGTGGGGGCAACCATGGGTCTCGTACGGGGGCGAGGCCACGACGCAGGGACGAATCGCGCACGAGCGTGCCGAACGCGACAAGTACGGAATCCCGAGCGTCGACGGTGCCACCGCGGTGTTGCGGGAGTTCCTGCGCCACGGTACGACAGCGACCCGCACGCACGTCGACGTCGACCTCGGTATCGGTCTGCGCGGCATCGACAACGTTCGCGCGGCGGCTGCCGCGCTGGACGGCGCCGTCGAGGTGGAGATCGTCGCCTTTCCACAGGACGGCGTCGTGCGTCGTCCCGGTGTCCTGGACCTGCTCGACCAGGCTGCCGCGGCAGGGGCGAGCAACATCGGTGGAATCGACCCGGCGTCGATCGACCGCGACCCGGTCGCGCAGCTGGACGGCCTGTTCGAGATCGCCGAGCGCCGCGGTGTCGGGATCGACATCCATCTGCACGATGGTGGCGAGCTGGGCGCCTTCCAGATGGAACTCGTCATCGACCGCACCCGGCGGGCCGGTCTGCACGGCAGGGTGACGATCGCGCACGGGTTCGCCCTCGGTGAGCTCCCTGCGCAGCGCCAGGGTGAGCTGCTGGACGCGCTCGGCGAGGTAGGAATCTCGTGGACGACGGTGGCACCGGTACCGTCGGCACCGCTGCCGTGGCGCGACATGTGCGAGGCAGGGATGCCCCTCGGCCTGGGAACCGACGGGATCCGTGACCTGTGGTCCCCGTACGGTGACGGCGATATGCTGCGCACCGCCCAGCGATTCGCACAGCTGCACCGCCTCCGGGCCGACGACGATCTCACCCGCGCTGTGGGTCTCGCGAGTACCGCAGGTGGCGACTTCGTCCACCGCACCGGCCACGACCTGGCTCCCGGCGCGCGCGCCGACATCGTCCTGCTCGACGCCGAGAACGTCCCGGACGCACTGGTACGCACGCCCCGCAGGCGGCTCGTGATGGCCGGTGGCCGGATCGTGGCCGGGGACGGCGAGCTGGTGCTGTGACCACAGGTGTCAGGGTGAGCCGATCTCGGTGCGGACCACGCGGCGCGCCCGCTCGCGTAGGTATGCGACCACGGGCATGCTGAGCCGTATGGATGTATCCGACGCCGTCGAGGTGTTGCGGGAGAAGAGCCGCGCGGTCCTCGCGACCATGCGCGCGGACGGAACACCACAGATGTCACCCGTACTGACCACCGTGGAGGATGCGGGCGCCGTCCTGATCAGCACGCGGGAGTACGCCTACAAGGTGCGCAACCTTCGGCGTGACCCGCGGGTGTGGTTGTGCGTGCTTCCCGAGGCGTTCTTCGGCGACTGGATCCAGGTCGAAGGCACCGCCCGGATCACGTCGCTTCCCGAGGCCATGGACGGGCTCATCGACTACTACCGCAGGCTCTCCGGGGAACATCCCGACTGGGAGGAGTACCGCAGAGCCATGCGACAGGAGGAACGCGTACTCGTCACGGTCACCATCACACGCGCGGGACCGGACCGCTCCGGCTGAACTGCGCGCCGCGCCGGACGGACCCGTCGGGTTCTCGGTTCGCCGGGTACTCGACGTCACCGCGGACTACACTGGCCACATGACCTCGGAGCACGACGAACTGACGGTCGGGCGCGTGTCCTCGTCGGCCTTGCGCGCGGCGACCGGACGAGGTTGGACTGACTGGCTGGCCACCCTGGACAGCGCGGGAGCCGAGCAGTGGGACCACAAGCAGATCGTGGGCCACCTGGAGCAGGAGCACGCCGAGACCACAACGGCATGGTGGCGCCAGTCCATCGCGGTGGGTTACGAGCAGGCGCGCGGCAAACGAGTACCCGGGCAGACAGCGGACGCCGGTTTCCAGGTCGGCGTCCAGCGCAGCCTCCCGGCCAGCAGGTCCGCTGTCTGGGAGTGCCTCGTCAGCAGGCCCGAACTGTGGTTGGGACCCGGAACCGCGGTGGCCTTCGAGCCGGGAGCGTGCTACCAGGTCACGGGCGGGACCGACACACCACCGGCACAGGGGGAGATCAGGGTCGTCAAGCAGGAGCACCGTATCCGCATGACCTGGCAACCCGACGGATGGCAGGCACCGGCGACGCTCCAGCTCACCCTGGCGGCGGCAGCCTCCGGTAAGACCAGGCTCACGGTGCACGTGGAGAAGTTGCCGGATGCCACGGCCAGGACGCGGATGCGCGAGCACTGGAAAACCGTGCAGGAGCGTATCGCGGCGGCCGTAGCCTGATGGAACGAGCGAGAAAGGCGTCGATGAACTCGGCTACCGCGCCCGGGACGTCGGCACAGGGGGCGGCGGACTCGTAGCGAGCCTTACCGGCTCGGGATAGACTCAGCCGATGGTGCCGCCCGATCGTATGCTCGCGTTTACTGTTGCGGCGTTTGTGCTGATCGTGGTTCCCGGACCATCGGTGTTGTTCGTCCTCAGTCGCGCGCTCGCGTACGGCAGGCGCGCCGCCCTGCTGACGGTCGCCGGCGGCGCTACGGGCAGCTTCCTGCTGGCTGCGACGGTCGCTGCCGGTGTAGGTGCGCTCATCCAGACTTCGACGATCGCCTATACCGTACTCAAACTGGCCGGGGCGGCTTACCTGGTCTACCTGGGCATCCGGGCCATCCGGCATCGTCGGCAGCTGCGCGCGGCCTTCGAGGGGCAGGTCAGCCCGCTCAGCGGACGCCGTACGTGGTGGGAGGGTTTCGTTGTCAGCATCACAAACCCCAAGTCAGCGGCCTTCTTCGCGGCGGTGCTGCCCCAGTTCGTGGATCCCTCGGCCGGCCACCCGAGTCTGCAGATGTTGGTCCTCGGCGCGATCTTCGCGACCATCGCGCTGGCGTCGGACTCCGTCTGGGGTGCGGTGGCGGGCGCGGTACGCTCCTGGTTCGCTCGATCGACGCGTCGACTGGACTTGATGGGCGGAGCGGCGGGACTGACGATGATCGGGCTCGGCCTCGGGCTGGCGTTGACCGGCCGCAAGGATTAGTAGCAGCCGGGCGCGTCGCGGCGTTCCGTGACATCGCAGGCAACCACTCGGACCTCCTCCGCGTGGCGTGACAGACCCAGCACGCGACGGTCATTCCGAGTCGGAGGTCCCGGCCTCCGCGCGGCCTTCCACCGCCTCCAGCAATGCCTGCAGGTTCTGGCGGACACCACGCTCGGGGGAGGACTGCCCGGCCGGATCCGCTGAGCCGCGCTCCTCGGGCAGGCGCGGGATCGTCTCGCTGACCGTGGAGCGCACCAGTTCACGCAGGTGTGCGAGGTCAGTGGCCGCCGCCTCGGCTCGCTCGGTCAGCCCGGCCACCTCGTGCTGGTAACTCCCGATCTGCCGGTTCAGCTCGGCTGTCTCGGCAGCGTGCCGGGCGGACTCGCTGTCCTGCCAGGACTGCTGCTCCGCGCGCATCTCGGCCAACTCCGCGGCGGCGCGCTCACGCTCCTGCCGCAGCTCAGCCTGATGATCCTCGCGGAGCCGGGCGAGGGCGGCCTCGTGGTCGGAACGGAGCCGCTCGGCCCGGTCCCGTTCAGCATCGGCGCGCTCGGCGGCCGCAGTCACCTGTTCGCGCAGCGCCGCCGTCTCGGCCGTGGCCGCGGCAAGGCGCTGGTTCAGCTCCTCGGCATGCGCCGCGACCTCGTCCGCGCGCGCCTGCGCGCGCTCGGCCTGCTCCCGCGCGTTGTCCCGCTGCGTCTCCGCACGCAGCTGCGCGCGCTCGGCCTCGTGCTCGGCTTCGCGCGCACGGTCGCGCCCGGCGACGGCGCGCTCCTCGTTCTCGGCGGCCGCGGCACGCGCCGCCTCGGCGTCCTCGGCACGCCGGTCCGCATCGGCCGCCCGCTCCTCGGCGGTGGCGCGTAGCCCGCTCTCGTGCGCGGCGGTCCGCACGGCCTCGTCGCGTTCCCGCTGGGCCTGCGCGACGTCCGACTCCAGTTGCTGACGCACCTGCTGGAGGGCGTCGACCAGCTGCTGCGCCGGGCCGATCGCGGCGGAGATGTGCTCCGCCAGCTCGGTGACCGGCAACGGCACCGCCTCGGTCGTCGACGAGATCGAGGCCAGCAGCTCCTCGGCATGTCCTGCCTGCTTGCAGCTGGCCCCCTTCGCGCCCCACGTCTTGCCGTCCTGGCAGTACCGCGCCCGGTTGCCGGGCCCGCTGGCCGCAGGCAGGGGAGCGCGACACCGGCTGAAGGCGCATAGCCGGGTCCCATCGGCCCCACCGTGTTCCGTGCTGGCCATCGGCTCGCGAGTGTCATCCGTGCCCTGCTGAATCGTCACACTACGATTGTACATGACTACATACGTAAACAGAATCTACTATTACGTATACGTATTTAGGATAAACCTAGTCGAATCAACCTGTGATAAGGTCACATATCGTGAGTCAGGAATCGGACGAATCGACGAGCAACGACGGGGGAGCGGTAAGTCCCGACGCGGGGGCCGCAGGGTCACGGGGCCGGGACGCGATCGAGCCACGGGAGCGCTTGGCGCGGCTGGATGCCGTCGCTGAGGCGTACGTGCGCGAGCAGCGGCCTGCCAACACGCAGCGGGCCTACGCCGAGGCATGGAAGGTGTGGGAGGACTACACGCGCGACGCGGGGATCCCGATGCTGTCCGGCACGGTCGGCGCGCTGGTCGGGTTCGTGCGCTGGATGGAGACGACGAGGCAGGCCGCCGTGGCCACCGTCGACGCGCGGCTGGCGGGAGCGGTGGCGGGGCTGCGCCAGTCCGGCGTCTCGGTGGACAGGAACGCGACCAGGGCGGCGTGGCAGGCGCTGAAGGGGTACGAGCGCAGGCTCGCCGAGGCGGGGTCGGCACGGGGGCGGGGTAAGGCCCAGCCGATCACGCTCGCACAGTTGCGTGCGCTCGTGCGGGCGTGCCCGGAGAGCAACGCAGGGCTCCGCGACCGGGCGCTGCTACTGATCGGGTTCACCATCGCGGCCCGGCGCAGCGAGCTCGCGGGGCTGCGCGTCGAGCAGCTCACCGCAGACGGCACGCACGGCCTGGTCGCCGCGCTCGGTTACACCAAGACCGGGCCGGACGAGCGGCCGATCCCGCACGGCGCGCACCGCGACACCTGCCCGGTGCTGGCGTGGCAAGCCTGGATCGAGGCGGCCGGCATCACCGAGGGTCCCGCTTTCCGTCGCATCGACCGGCACGACCACGTGTTCGGGTCCGGCCTGTCCCCGCAGGCCGTCGGCGAGATCATCACCCGCTGCGGGAAGCGTGCCGAACTGCCGTTCCGCATCACCGGGCACTCGCTGCGCGCGGGCCTGGCCACCGAGGCGCGCCGCACCGGCGCCGACCACAAGGCGGTCTGCGACCAGGGCGGCTGGGTCTACGGCTCCAAGGCCGTACACGGCTACTTCCACACCGTCGACCGCTGGACCGACAACCCGGTCCGCGGTATCGGGCTGTGACGATCGCCGCCGGTCCGCGCAAGACCCGCGGCAGCCTTCGCCGGCTGGCGTGACCGCCCTATTCGACAACGTCCCCGGCCAGGTGTCCAGGTCCCACCAGCCAGCGGTTCACGGGTCCGGCTGGGACCTCCCACGCGCGTCCACACGCGGTGTGAGTGCGTCCGAGAAGACCCACTGGCCTTGCTGGGCGGTTCCGGTGCTGGATCTGATGGGAAACGTCACCCAGCCGACCCAGTGCCCTGTGGTGGTGCGGTCCCACATCCGCAGCTCGCCCGGCACTGTCGTTTGCAGGTCCAGTCCATCTTTCACGAAGACTCGGGGCCGGTGGCCGAGCGGGTAGACCGCTCCCAGATCGACCCAGACCGCCTTCGGCGGCTTGACCGGCCGGAGATGGCCACGTCGCTCGGGTACCGGCTGCTGCTCGAACACAGGTTCGATTATTGTGCATGAGTCCGGCGCTGTCGATGAGAGCGCGGACACAACCAGGCCCGGGATCGTTATTACGGAGAGCGAAACGACGGAAGGGCACACACACGCTGTGGGCGGGCCAGAGGCGCCGTGTCCTACACTCCGGCCGACGCGGCCGGCAGTGTTCGGGCTGCCTGCGAGCAAGCGCGACCCGCCCAGTCTCGTCCGGGAGCTGCAGGTCATGCGGATCCAGTCACCGGCGCGATCGCCGGCCGATGACGATTCCGTATGACCGTTCTCCGTACGGGCGCACACCCACACGTAAGTGAGCGCGAAGGGCACCGACCTATGCACATGCAGCACGACACCACATCCCGGCGGCACAGGACAGATATCCGGCTGGCGACCGTTGTCGCGGCGTTCGCATCCGTGGGCGCAGGCCTCATCCATGCCGCGGTCACTCCGCAGCACTGGCAGGAATGGATCCCGGCCGGGGTGTTCTTCGCCGGCATCGCGCTGTTCCAGCTCGCCTGGGCCGGGGCGGTCCTACGGCTGCCGCGCACCGGGGTGGTCAGCGTCGCGATCGCCGCGAACCTGGCTTCGATGGCCCTGTGGGGTGCGAGCCGGACCTGGGGCGTGCCGTTCGGACCGCATGCCGGCGAGCCCGAGGCGATCGGTATCGCCGGTGTGCTCGCCGTCCTGTTCGAGGCCATCGTCGTGCTCAGCGCGGCGTGGTCGCTGCTGCCCAGGGAACGATCCGCCGTGTTCGCCCCCGGCGCCTATCGCTTCGCGGCAGCAGGCGCTGCCGTCTTCGTCGTGGCACTCACACCGCTCGGCGTGCTGTCCGGCCTCGAGCACACCCACGGCGGTACGGGTCACGGCCACAGCGACAGCGACCACGAGGAGCAGGGCGAGCCGACACCTGCACCGGAGCGGGACACCTCGCAGCCGCCCACGCCGGACGCCGACACACCTCCATCCGAGGAGCCGAGCACCCGGAACGACGACCACGACGAGCACGGCGACAGCGACCACTCCCACGACTGAGCAGCGATGCCCGGCCCGCGCGTGCGACATCGAGGTCGCTATCGGTGCCACGATGCAACACGGTCATGTGGTTGCGGGGAAGGGGAGCGGCGGCCGGATCCCCGAAGCAGCCGTCCGATCCGCCACACGTCACGCCCCGCGGTCGGTCCCGTCCAACCAATCGCGCAGGACATCGGCAGTGCGCTCGGGCTGGTCCTCCGCCGTGTAGGTGTAGGAGTCATCGATCGTGCGCAGCCGGGCACCGAGCTTCGCCGCGTACCGACGTGCGTCGTCGAGGGCGAAGACACGGTCTTCGGAGCCCCAGGCGCACAGCACGCGTCCGGTGAAGGTGTCCCGGAGCTGCTCCGCGGCATCCCTGCTGTACCGCGCGGAGACCGTACTGATCGCCTTGCGGCCGTCGAGACGGATGTCCCGCCTGGTGATGACCGGCCGGACGTAGCTACGCATCGCGTCGACATCGATGGGGTACTTCGCCAGCCAGCCATAGGTGTTGCGCCACCGCCAAGTGCGCTCCCAGCGAAGCGCCTGGTAGAGCGCACGGTGGCTGGCCGGATGTCGCGCGGCGGCCTTGAGTACGCCGAACCCTCCGGGGTTCGGGGGCCAGGAGCACCACGGCGTCTCGCAGGAGTTCAGCACCAGGCCGCTCAGCCGTCGCGGGTGCCGGGCGGCGACGAGCTGGCTGTAGGCACCGCCGGAGTCGTTACCGACGAGCGTGACGTCGCACAGATCCAGCGCTTCGAGGAAGCCGGCGATCAGCCGCGCGATACCGGTCGGGGAGAGGTCGGCCTCGGACGGCACGGGAACCACGTGCGAGCCGAGCGGCCAGTCCGGCGTGATGCAGCGGTACTGTTCGGACAGCAGGGGAACGAGCTTGCGCCAGATGTTGGCGTTCACGAGATAACCGTGTACGAACACGAGCGCGGGCCCGTCGCCGGCCTCGTGGTAGCGGACTCTCCCGGCATCGAGGCATACCTCGTCGGTACGGCCGAGCCGGGGGTCCCTCCAGCGTGCATGGCCGGTCACTGCTTACCTCCTCAGGAAGCGGCGTCGTCCGGTCAGCGGTCCGATGCCCGAGTGCCACCACGGCAGCCATGAGCTCGGGTGGGTGAGCAACGCCTTCGCGACAGGTAAGGGGTCGAAGAACGCCTCACGACGCACGACCACGGCGGACCGGGTGATATGCAGCTTGTCGAAGGTGCGGAAGTCCACACGCGCACGGCCCGCTGTGCCGGTGATCCGCAGCTCGATGAACACGACGTCACTGCGACCTGCCCAGGTCAGGACGTCGCCGCGCACGTCGGGGGCGAGCGTGAGCAGGCGTCGAACCTCGTCGTGGTAGCTGTCCAGCCCTGTGGCGTCGGCCAGGAGCGGCTGGGTGAGCTCGACGTCCTCGGAGAGCAGGTCGTCCCAGGCGTGGACGTGTGGGTCGGCCCAGCCTCCGGCGAACGTCTCGACGACCTGCTCGTGCACCTTCGACCAGTCGGTCCGTTCGGTCTGCCGGCTCATCACCGTCGCCCCTGTACCTGTGCCGGGTTGGATGGCCCGTCGAGCAGGCCGAGCTGTTGCTGGGCGGAGGCGATATCGAGGTAGGTGTCCTTGCGGTGCACCTTGCCCGCGACGACCGTGATGACGTCGGCTCCGGTGAGGGAGATTCCGTCACCGGTGGGGTACGCGATGAGCGCGCCGAACGGCATGGGGCAGGCCAGAGTTCCGCTCATGACGTACCGGTGCACGAAGAATCCGGTGCCGTAGCTGAGCTGTTCGGTGGCGAAGTGGATATCGGGCCACGCCTCGATGAGGCCGGCGAACGCCTCGCGGACGGCCTCCCGGCCGACGATGTCGGGCGCATCGAGCAGGTGCAGCCGGAATGCGGTGTCATCTGTGTGCAGAGACATGATCGCGTCGAGGTCGCGGTCGTTCCACGCCGGTCCGTAGCGCTCGGCGAGCCTCCGGATGTCACTTTCCGAGGTCATGTGGTCGCTCCTTCGGGCGGGTAGCGGTACTGGCTCTGGCCAGCCAGGCAAACAGGACTGTGACGCCGACCAGCGCCACAGCTTCAGCCGGTCCGATGATCGCCGGGTGCGCCTCCGTGACATGGACGATGTGGGAGACCGCGTGCAGGCCGTTCCACACCGCGGCCATCGCCAGAACCGGTGGGCGCCAGTGCGGCTTGTTCCGGGCGAGCAGCAGGCCGATACCGAATGTGGCCGCGCATGCCCCGAAGTCACGAAGCAGGTGCACGTTGGTGGGGCCGAAGTCGGCGATCGCCGTTTCGAAGGAGACCGGATGCAGGGCTGCCCACAAGGCCAGCGCGAGATAGCCACCGCCGAGGGCGGTCAGCAGGAGGTGCCAGCGCGGTTCGGTCATGGGATCGGCTCCACGGCTGGTCCCATGACGACCTCCGGTAAATCTTGCAACGCTTACAATAACTTGGCGAGTACGCTAACCTGAAACCGGATTTATTGCAACCGTTGCAAAACAGGAAGGGGTGGCATGGACCGGCGCAAGGAACGGACGGTCGCCGCGCTGTTGCGTGCGGCTGAGGAGGTTTTTCGCGAACGCTCAGCCGATGACGTGACCGTCGAGGAGCTCGCCGAACGGGCGGGCGTTGCCGTGGGGTCCATCTACAACCACTTCGGCTCCAAGGCGGGATTGCAAGCTGCCGTCGTCGAGCACGCACTGCAGGCCGACCGCGACTTCATGGACCGCGCGTACGCTGCCGGCACGACTCCGCTCGAACGGATCTACGCTGCCGCCGAGGAGTATCTCGCGTTCTACCTGGCCTACCCCGACTATTTCCGGATGCTGGCCTTCCCCAACAGTCCCGGTCAGTATCAGGCTGGGCAGGAACTAGCCGACCGGCTTGCCCGGTCCGTGGATGAGCAGAACAAGCGGCTTGTCGCGGCGTTGCGCCAGGGCATCGAAGCCGGTGAGCTACGCGAGGTCGACCCGGAGGAGGTCGCCACCGTTCTGTGGGCTGCCTGGAACGGCATCATCAGTCTCGGCTGGCGCCCGGACCGCCTACGGCACGACGAAGCGCAGTTGCGACAGCTGCTCCGGGTTGCCACGGATGTCGTCGGTGACGGCCTGCTGGTCGGCGACCAGCAGAGCAGCTCCGGCCGGTGATCTGTTCGACAGTGGGGAAGTGGTGGTGACGGCGGCGCAGCCGAACTCGAGACGCGAACCTTCGCCCGGTCTCGACCACCGGATCCGCCTCGGGATGTCACAACACGGCCGCCTGCGGTGTCTGTATGTCGAAGCCGCGACGACAGGAGGCGACATGGCCAGCACACCCCGGATCCCCGAAGCCGAGATCACCGGCGTATACGGCGCACTGATCAAGAGGTTCAGCAGGAAGATGTTCGGCGAGGTGCCCGAAGCCGTCGGAGTGATGTGGCACAACCTACCGGTGCTCAAGGACAGCATGGGCCTGGGCCGGAAGGCTGCCAAGTGGAAGGAGTGCGACAAGAACCTGAAGTCCTACGCCCACATGGCGGTGGCATCCCTGATCGGCTGCTCGTTCTGCCTCGACCTGGGATACTTCCAGGCGCACAACGAGGGGCTCGACGAGAGCAAGGCCCGGGAGGTGCCGCGCTGGCGGGAATCGCAGGTCTTCACGCCGCTGGAACGCGACGTGATGGAGTATGCCGAGGCGATGAGCCAGACGCCGCCGACCGTCACCGACGAGCTCGCTGCCCGCCTGCTCGAGCAGCTCGGCGCCCCGGCCATGGTCGAGCTCACCGCGTTCGCCGCCATGGCGAACCAGATGGCGCGCACGAATGTCGCTCTCGGCATCGAGGCCCAGGGCTTCGCGTCGTCCTGCGGCCTGCCGCCCCTTGCGCAGCCGAGCGACGTAGCCTCGCAGGCATGAGCGACGACCCGTTCGTCACCCACCGCAGCCTGCTGTTCACGGTCGCCTACGAGATGCTCGGCTCAGCCTCCGACGCCGAGGACGTCGTGCAGGAAGCGTGGCTGCGCTGGGCGGACATCGACCGGACCGAGGTGCGCGACCCGCGGGCCTACCTGGTCCGGACCGTGACCCGGCAGGCGCTCAACCGGCTCCGCACCCTGGTGCGGCAGCGGGAGGAGTACGTCGGGGAGTGGTTGCCCGAACCGCTGCGAACCAGTCCCGATGTGGCTGAGGACGTCGAGCTCGCCGAGAACGTCTCGATCGCGATGCTCACGGTGCTGGAGTCGCTCGGCCCGACGGAGCGGGCCGTGTTCGTGCTGCGGGAGGTGTTCGAGGCGCCGTACGAGGAGATCGCCTACGCACTCGAGAAGTCCCCGGCGGCGGTTCGCCAGACTGCCCACCGGGCGCGGGAGCACGTCGCGGCCCGCAGGCCCCGCATGGAGGTGAGCCGCGCCGAGCAACACGCCGCTGTGGAGCGGTTCCGCTCGGCGGTCCTGACCGGCGACCTGCAAGGCCTTCTCGAGGTGCTCGCGCCCGACGTGGTGCTGGTCGCCGACGGCGGTGGGCTGGTGCCGGCGATCCCACGGCCGATCGAGGGCGCGGAGCGCGTGGCCCGCATGCTCGCCGGCTTCGCCAGGGTCGCTCCCGAGGCCCGCGTCGGGACCGTGTGGCTCAACGGTGCACCAGCACTCCGGGTCGACATCGACGGTGAGCTCAACGCAGCGATCAGCCTGGCCTTCGACGCGGGGCGGGTCACCCGTATCTACGGGATCCGCAACCCGCACAAACTCGCCCGGCTCGGGACAAGCATGCGACTGAGCCGGACCTGCTGAGGCGACGGCTGCGTGGATGGGCCCGGCGCGCGCATCAACCGGCTGTACTGCGGCTCAGAGGGGAGCGGCGAGTGACCACATCGGATGCCATCCGCCGGACATTACTTAACATAATGTACATTATCGGCGTCAGCGGGCAGTACGAGGAGAGCGGTCACAACCTTCTGCCAGAACGTCACTGTGACGGTAACCCCGCCTCGTCCCGGACCGCCCGCTCAACGCAGCTGCTCGATTCCCTTGGCGGCTCGTGCCAGCTCGCCTGCCAGCTCGCGGAGATCCTCCGCAGGCGCGCGGTCGTCGGCCGCCGTCACGATGTCCTCGGCGGCACAGCGCAGCTGGAAAAGTCGATCCTGCAGTGCGGCGACCTCGGCGTGTGACAGCACGACGGCGTCCTCGGGCAACCCGCTGCGCTGCACGGCCATCCGGCGCTCGTACGCGCGCTGGCGGCAGGATTGGCCGCAGTACCGGCGCCTCCGCCCGATGCTGCCACCATCCGCGAGGCGCGCCCCGCACCATCCGCAGTACCGGACGTTCCCCTGCCCCGTGCTCAATTCGTCACGTGACGAATTTTCGGTCATGATCGTGTCCACGACGATGCACCATATACGGCCATCGGCTCGTTACCTCGCGGCCACGCCGGGCAGGCACACTATCAGTGTGAGTCGACGTCATCCGTACCTCGCAGTACCGGGCCACCGCGCCTTCGCTCATCGTGGCTGGCACATCGGCGACCTCGACGGCATGGAGAACTCCCTTGCGTCGTTCCGGCGTGCATCCGCCGAGGGCTACCGGTTCATCGAAACCGACGTTCAGGTCACAGCGGACGGCGTGGTGGTCGTGCACCATGACAGTGAGCTCGACCGGACCACCGACCGGAGCGGACAGGTGAGCTCGTTGCGCTGGGCCGAAGTGAGCCGGGCGCGCATCGGCGGCATCGAACCCGTCAGCAGGCTCGAGGACGTACTCGAGGAGCTCCCGGAGGTCCTGTTCAACATCGACGTCAAGATCGATGCGGCCGTTGAGCCGTTCGTTCGTGTCATCGAACGCACTGGCGCGATAGACCGGATCGGCGCCGCGGCGTTCTCCGGACGCAGGCTGGCCCGCCTGCGCCGCCTGGCAGGCCCGAAGCTCGCCACCGCGATGTCGCCGTGGTCCGTACATACCCTGTGGAGTGAGTCACGGTTCCGTGCGGCCCGGCTGGGACGCCGGATCACCGGGCTGATGGCCCAGGTACCACCGAGCTACGGGCGGTTCGCGTTGCTCGACGAACGCTTCGTCCGCACAGCACACCGGTCCGGAGCGGAGGTACACGCTTGGACCATCAACACGCCGTTGCAGATGCGCCGGCTGCTCGACATGGGCGTGAACGGTATCGTCACCGACCGGCCGGACCTCCTGCGCGCCGTTCTCCGCGAACGCGGGCTGTGGGCCTCGCCCGCCGGTTAGGCGGCCCGGCCCCGTGCCCGCCGGGCATACGACGGGTGGCCTCGCCGGGCATCCTCAGTTCGGCGGCTCTCCCTCCCATGCCGCGCGCCACGTCTTGGGACCCAGCCGGCCGGAGTCGTTGATGCCGTTGGCGCGCTGCACAGCGAGTACTGCCTCCCGCGTCTTCTCGTAGTAGCATCCCGAACCCGTGAATACGTGATCGAAGTCGTATGCGTTCATCCGCAGCTGGAAGTCGCGTAGTGCAGCCGCGCAGTCTCCGTAGGCGTAGACCACTCCCGGCCATGGTGGCATGGTCTCCGGACCGGTGTCCGGTTCGTGGGGCGGGCGAGGCTCGGGTTGGGGCGCCTCGGGATCGCCGATATACACGGAGTCCTCATAGGACGGCACAACACCACTGCGCGCGTCGATGTCCTCACGCAGTTCGAGGAAACCCGCGCCCGCGCACTCCCACGGCTGCCACCCGCGCATCCGGTACAGGTACAGCGCGCGGTAGTCCTGTTCGGCCGGGCTGGCCCGATCAGGCCTGCCCTCTCCCCCGACACTGCGCCACGTCGACAGGTCGAACTGGTATGCGCCGTAGTACCCGTTGCCGGTATCGGCGCCGTAGCGGTCGCTGGACTCGCACATGCGCAGCTCGGCCCAGTCCGCATACGAGGGATCGGCCGCGGCCGGAACCACTGCCCCGGCACCGACACAGCCGAGGACGGCGGTAACGGCGAACCCCCGAGCCAGTACCGCCGCACTGGCCGGAAATCGCCGCAGCGCCGGTAGAACCGTCATGATCGGCACGGTAGATATCATTCACGTGAGCCACAAGACACACACCAGCATCTTCAGCCTCAATTCCCACAGCCGGGTTACCCGTATCCGGCAATGATCAGGGGCGGACACACCCGGACAGCGAGGGAGCCGTACATGAGCCGGACAATGGTCCGCGCGTTCGACGTGATGTATCCAGCACCTCACCATCGGTCGTACGCTGCCATAACAGTCCCCCGTGTACGGGTGCGCCCTGCGCACCGGCGTCAGCAAGCTGAGGTGGTATGACCAGTCACCAGAACGCGGCGGTACCGGCGGCCGATCCCGCCCGGCGCAGGCGCGAGCAGATCGGTTGGTACTTCTACGACTGGGCCAACCAGCCGTTCTTCACCACGGTCACCACCACGTTCGGGGCGGCCTACATCGGTGGGCTCGCCTCCGACTCGGCGCAGGCCGACACCGAGCGCAACGGGCCCGACCCGTGTGTCGACGCCGCCGGAAGCGCCAACAACCTCGTCTCCTGCGACATCGAGCTGCTGTTCCTCCAGCTCCCCGCGGGTGTGCTGTGGAACTACCTGGTCGCCACGGCCACCGTGATCCAGTTCTTGGTGCTTCCTGTCGCGGGCGCGATCACCGATCGCAGCCGCAACAAGAAGCTGCTCCTGGCGATCTTCGCGTTCACCGGCGCCACAGCCGTATCGATGATCGTCTTCGCCGCCGGAACCAACTGGCAGCTCGCCGCCGGGATGTACCTGATCGGCCAGGTCTCCTACGGCGGCTCCATCGTGGTCTACTACTCGTTCCTCGCCGAGGTCGCCTATGCCGATGAACGGGACACCGTCTCCACCCGGGGCTGGGCGATGGGGTATCTGGGCGGAGGCATCGCGCTGGCGCTGCAGCTCGTGCTCGTCCTCAACCACGACGCCGTCGGCCTGACGCAGACCGAGTCCGTACGCCTGGCGTTTCTGAGCTCCGGCATCTGGTGGGCGGGCTTCACCCTCATCCCGCTGTTCCGTCTGAGGCAACACAGCGTCCCTCGCGCGGTCGAGCCGGGCCGATCGCCGCTGACCGCGGGATTCGTGGAGCTGGGCAAGACACTGCGCGGCGCCCTCGCGTTCCCGCTCACGCTGTGGTTCCTCGGCGCCTACCTCATCTACAGCGACGGCATCTCCACGGTGGTCAGCGTGTCGGCGCAGTACGGCACCGAGCAACTCGGGTTCGAGCAGGACGTGCTCATCATCACCATCCTCGTGGTGCAGTTCCTCGCCTTCATCGGGGCACGCCTGCACGGCCTGGTCGCGGAACGTGCCGGAGCCAAGCGCACGATCATGACGAGCCTCCTGCTCTGGATCGGCGTGCTGGTGGCCGCTTACCACCTCGAACCAGGCAACGAACTGATGTTCTGGTCCGTGGCCGCCGCGATCGGCCTGGTACTCGGCGGGGTCATGGCGCTGTCCAGGTCGCTGTTCAGCCAGCTCATCCCCCCGGGCAAGGAGGCGCAGTACTTCGGCCTGTACCTGGTCACCGAGCGCGGAACACCCCAGTTCGGCACCGCGCTGTTCGGTCTGATCGCGCAAGCGTCGGGCTCATTCCGGCCCGCCATCATCGCCCTGGCCGTATTCTTCATCCTGGGCTTTCTGCTGTTGGCCTTCCTGCCCGTCCGCAGGGCCATCCGGGCCGCGGGCAACAGCGAGCCTGCCGTGGTGTGAGACCGCGCACCGGACCGGTAGAGACATTCCCCATCCGTGGACTTGCGACTACCGTTCGGACCCACAGGTTGATCACGTTACGTGACCAACCGTGCTCACTGGCGATCGATCACTGCACCGGAACCCGCACATGCATCGGCCGGTCGTAGCGGCGCCGTCGGCAACCGTTAACCTGCATGTGGGAGACCTGTGGGTCGGTGGTTCGCTTCCCCGAGGCGGCTCGCACGCGCGTGAGCAGCTCTGTGAACCAGCGACGCGCAGGTTCGCGGGGACAACGGCCGTCATGAGCCGGTGACAGCGATGTCTCCGTGGAGAGGAACTCCTCGAGCTCCGAGATACTGCGCACCGGAGGCGGCACTGCTCCATCAGGGAACCCTGGGACGGCGCCGTTCGTTGCACAGTGTGAGCACCCTGTCGCTTGCCGAGCCGACCGAAAGGATCACACTATGGCCGACCGCGTTCTCCGCGGTAGCAGGTTGGGGGCGGTCAGCTACGAGACTGATCGTGATCACGACCTCGCTCCGCGGCGTACCGTGCATTACGCCTGCCCCAAGGACCACAGCTTCGAAGTACCGTTCTCCGACGACGCCGAGATCCCGCAGACCTGGGAGTGCAGGCTGCACGGCACCGAGTCCGAGCTCATGGACGGCAGCCAGCAGGAGCAGAAGAAGGCCAAGCCGCCACGGACCCACTGGGACATGCTGCTCGAGCGCCGGTCCGTCCCCGAGCTGGAGGAGTTGCTCAACGAGCGCCTCAACGAGCTGCAGGAGCGACGTAACCGCGGAACCTGAGATCACGCGGCCCGGCCACGCACTACTCGCCCGTGACGAGGGCCCCACCCGCTGCGGTGGGGCCCTCGTCGTGTTCAGCCTCGAGGCCCGTTCCGGCGCGCCACTGCCGCGCGAAGCTGCCTGCCTCGATGGCGCAAGCCCCACGCTCCCACGTTGAGCACGGCCTCCCGCACGATCGAGCCGGTCATCTTGGAGTGGCCGACCTCCCGTTCGGTGAACGTGATGGGTACCTCGGCCACCGAGAACCCGGCACGGATGGCACGCCAGGCGAGGTCGATCTGGAAGCAGTACCCCTGCGAGTCGGCCTCCTCGAGTGGGAGCGCGTCCAGCACCGCCCGGCGGTAAGCACGGTAACCGGCGGTGATGTCCTTGATCCGCACCCCGAGCGCGAGCCGGGAGTACAGGTTGCCGCCCTTCGACAGCACCTTCCTGCGGCGCGGCCAGTTCACCACGCTGCCACCGGGGACGTAACGCGACCCGATGACGAGGTCGTGCTCGGTAACGGCAGCCAGGATGCGCGGCAGGTCCTCGGGGGCGTGCGAACCGTCCGCGTCCATCTCCACCAGCGTGCCGAACTCCCGCTCCAACCCCCAGCGGAACCCGGCGATGTAGGCGGCGCCGAGCCCGGCCTTGCCCTTCCTGTGCAGCACATGGACGCGATCGTCCCGCGAGGCGAGCTCCTCGGCGAGCGCGCCGGTACCGTCCGGGCTGCCGTCATCGACGACCAGCACGTGCGTGTCCGGCCGTACGCGGTGTAGCCGCGTCACCAACGACCCGATGTTGTCGCGCTCGTTGTAGGTCGGCACGACCACCAGCACAGCATTGTTGTCCATCGCCGGGGTTACCCACTCCTGTCCTGGTCGGCGCTACGCGAGTACGCGGCACGATCGCGAAACCGCAACCCTATCGCCACCAGAACCGCGGCCAACCCACCGCCGACGAGGATGCGTTCGGGCCAGGCACCCAACGCGGTGGCGACGGTGCTGGTGTCGCGCAGCGGGACAGGCCGCACGAACGACTCCGCCGTGTACAGTTCCGTCCGGTGCCGGACCGTGCCGTCCGGTGCGACGACAGCGCTGATCCCGCTCGTTGCGGCGACGACGGCCGCGCGGCCGTGCTCGATCGCGCGCAGCCGGGACATCGCCAGGTGCTGGTAGGTCATCTCCCCTCGCCCGAACCAGGCATTGTTGGTCGGTACGACCAGCAGCTCCGCCCCACTGGATACCGCATCGCGCAGCACGTAGTCGTAGGCCGACTCGTAGCAGATCGCGACGCCCACCCGGGTCTGCCCGGCATCCAGTACCGCACGCTCCCGGCCCGGGGTCATATCGACCATGTGATCGACGAACGGCGTGAACCAGCTCGCGATCGCACGCATCGGTATGTACTCGGAGAACGGCACGAGTTCCTGCTTGGCGTAGTAGTCCTGCGCCCCGCTGTGCGGGTTCCAATGGACAACGGCGTTCTCGCGCTCGTTTCGCACCGGGTCATGGACCATCGCGCCGATCAGCGCGGGAGCGCCGAACCGGCTCACCAGATCGTCCACGACAGGGTCACCGTCGACGACATCGGTCGCGGTCTCCGGCCATACCACCAGATCCGGCTGCTCGTGGCGACCCGACGCGAGTGCGTCCAGGAACCGCTCGCTCTCGGCGATATGGTTCTTCCGGATGGTCTCTCGCGCCCCGAGCAGGTCCAGCCCGGCATCCGGCGCGTTACCCTGCACCACGCCGACATCGATCGTCCCGTTCGTCGGTTCCGTACCGATCGCGGGCCAGGTCGCCACCGCAACGATCAGCGGAAGCGCGACCCCTGCCGTCGCGGCGCCGAGTGGCCGTGCCGTACTCCGCGGTCCGAGCCCGTCCCCGCCGCTGCGCCACGAGCGTCCCCGCAGGCGCACGGCGATGCACAGCGCCAGGCGCGCCAGGCACAGGCCCGTCAGAACCACCACGAAACTCACAAGGGGCGCCCCACCGAGCGCGGCCAGCGAGCCGAACACGCCGCCCGGCTGGCCGAAGGCCACCCGGCCCCAGGGGAACCCGTTGAGCGGCCACGCCCCGCGGAGCCATTCCTGCGTGACGAACAGGGCTGCCATCCACACCGGTCCTCCCGGCAACGGCGCGACGACCGTCATCGCCGCGCACGCCAGCGCGATGAACAGCGCGATCAGCGCCGACAGCGCCAGCCACGGCCACGGTCCGAGGTCCGCGCCGAGAAAGTCCTGGATCCACGCCAGGTGGGTCAGGGTGAAAACCAGACCGAATGCCATCCCGCAGGCCGCACCGCCGCGGAAGCCTGCCCGGTGCAGCGCGAGCCCGAGACCGGCGAATGCCAGCGGGGCGAGCCACCACCATTCGCGGGGCGGGAAGCTCAGGAACAACAACCAGCCGGACCCGGCCGAAAGCGCCATCCGCATGGCCGAGGCCGCCGCACGCCCGCGCATCCACGCCGGCAGGACGGCGAAAGCGTCCCGACGCTCGCGTTCACTCACGGGACTCAGCCTATGAGGACGTGATCACGCTCGCCGTGCGGGTCGCCGTGCGGGTTGCCGCGCGGCACCCGGGCGAGCCGAGGGAGGGACCCCTTCGATACCTCTGATGCACCCAAGGAGCCCTTCGGCTCGTCACGGGAGGACGGGAACGTCACGAGGGCCCGAAGAGTGTCTCGCCGCGCAGCACCGTGCGCCGGCAGCGTGGCAACGGTGCGTCGGGGTCGACGCGCGGCAGCGGAGGCACCCGTGACCGGGGGTCGGTCGACCAGCGCTGCACCCGCGCGTCCGGGGCCGCGACGGACAGCTCCCCGACCTCCCATACCGCGTAGTTGGCGGGGGCACCGGGAACCAGCCTCCCGCTGAGCCCGTCGAACAGCCCCGACGCGCGGTAGCCGCCCCTGGTGTGCGCGTTGAACGCCGCCCGGGGCGACACGCCCGCTCCCGGGGTGTGATGGTGCACGGCGGCTCGCACGGTCTGCCACGGGGCCAGCGGGGTCACCGGGCTGTCCGACCCGTAGGCCAGCGCCACCCCGCGCGCCGCGAGCATGCTGAACGGGTTGAGCCCGCGCGCCCGATCCCGGCCCAGCCGCCGCTGGTACATACCCTCCGCACCGCCCCACAGGGCGTCGAAAGCCGGCTGCATGGATGCGGTGACGTTCCACCGGGCCAGCTCCGCTGCCTGCTCCTCGTCGACCATCTCCAGGTGTTCGACCCGGTGGCTCCGCGCGGCGATAGCGCGCTGCCCGAGTACCCGCTCGGCCGCACCGAACCCCTCGATCACCGCGCCGACCGCCCGGTCCCCGATCGCGTGGAAGCCTGCCTGCATCCCCTCCTCGGTGCAGGCGATGACATGCGCGGCCACCTCGGCCGCGTCGAGGTACTGGATCCCGCGCGAGCCCGCCGAGTGCTCGCCGGGGTCGGCGTAGCTCTCGTGCAGTGCGGCGGTGCGCGAGCCGAGCGCGCCGTCGACGCACAGGTCCCCGGCCAGGCCGACCGCGCCGAGTTCGCGCGCGCGACGTACCGCGTCGGCGCCGGTCGAGCCCGCGAGCTCGCCCCAGTAGGGCACGACATCCGGCCGCCGGGCTGCCGAGGCGAGCTCGACCAGCTCCCGCAGGTCGTCCTCTCCCGAGATCATGGGACCGGCGCATTCGTGCACGCTCGTGACCCCCGCGGCAGCCGCCGCGTCGAGGAACGTGCGCTGCGCCAGCCTGCGCTGCTCGGCGGGCACCGCGGCCTGGGCGGCGCCGCGTAACTGGTGATGCGCCTCGGACGTGACCGGCCCGTCGGCGGTCCACCCCGCTACCTCGGAGGCTCCGGGGGCAAGGGCCGCGAGAGCGGAGGACACCAGGGCCGAGTGCACGTCGACGCGGCTGAGGTACACCGGTACCGTTCCGCAGGCCTCGTCGAGCTCGGCCCTGCTCGGCAGGCGCGAGCTCGACCACGTGTCCTCGTCCCACCCGTGGGCCAGCAGCACCTGCCCGACAGATGCGGCCGCGCACCAGCCCCGCACAGCCTCGAGCAGCTCATCGGGCCCGCCAACGGTGGTCAGGTCGGGCCCTGCCAGGTACAGGCCCGTCGCGGTGGCGTGCACGTGGGCGTCCACGAACGACGGAGCGACGAACGCGCCGTCCAGCGGGATCTCCTCGGCGTCCGGATGCAGGGCTCGCCCGGGCCGGTCCTGCCCCAGCCACGTCACCGTTGCGCCCTCGACGGCCATCGCCGTGGCATCGGGCGCGCTCGGCGAATGGATGCGCCCGCCGGTCAGCAGTGTCGTGCGTGATGAGTTCACGGGTCGCAGTCTGCCGGTTCCCGCTTCGACGGCGCGCATGGCCCCTCCACGCGGTGACAGCGGCAACCCCATGACCCGAACGCGTCACGTGGGAAAATATTTACGTCATTATCGATGTTTGACAGGAGATATTTCATCCTGATTCGGTATGGAGGAAAAGAGTGTGTCAGCGGCCGGGCACGACCTGCCCGGCCACGACCGGTGAGGAGTGGACACCATGACCGCGGTAACGGAGCGATCCGTCGCGCAGGCCGGCCAGAGCCTCGAGCAGCCGTACGTCTACCGGCGTACCGAACTCGCCGAGCCGGACTGGCGACGGTTTCCCGGGTGGTCGGATGTCACCGAGGCCCAGTGGCGCGACGCGCAGTGGCAGCGCGTGCACTGCGTGCGCAACATCAAGCAGCTCCGCGCGCTCATGGGGGACCTGCTCGACGAGAGCTTCTACGCCGATCTCGAGGCCGACCAGCAACAGACGGCGACGATGTCGATGCTGCTTCCGCCGCAGATGCTCAACACCATGGCTGCTACGGCAGGAGCAGGCGAGTTCACCGACGCGTTCCTCGCCGATCCGCTACGCAAGTACATGCTGCCCGTGCGGTCCGACCGGCTGCCCACCTGGCCGTCGCACCCTTATGCGGAGCGGGACTCGCTGCACGAGGCGGAGATGTGGGTCGCCGAGGGGCTTACCCACCGCTACCCCACCAAGGTTCTCGCTGAGCTGCTGTCCACCTGCCCGCAGTACTGCGGGCACTGCACCAGGATGGACCTCGTCGGCAACTCCACGCCGCAGGTCGACAAGCTCAAGCTCGAGCTCAAACCGGCCGACCGGCAGGACGTCATCATCGACTACCTGCACAACACCCCCGGCGTGCGGGATGTCGTGGTCTCGGGTGGCGACGTCGCGAACGTGCCGTGGCACCAGCTGGAGAGCTTCCTGATGCGGCTGCTGGCCATCGAGTCGATCCGGGACATCCGGCTGGCCACCAAGGCACTCGCGGGGCTGCCTCAGCACTGGCTCCAACCCAGGATCGTGGAAGGGCTCGAACGCGTGGCGCGCACCGCGGCTCGGCGTGGTGTCAACCTCGCGATCCACACGCACGTCAACCACGGCCAGTCGCTGACCCCGCTCGTCGCGGAGGCCGCACGCACGGCCCTCGAGGTCGGCGTTCGTGATGTGCGCAACCAGGGGGTCCTGATGCGCGGTGTGAACGCCACCCCGGATGCGCTCCTCGACCTGTGTTTCGGCCTGCAGGACGAAGCGGGCATCCTGCCCTACTACTTCTACATGTGCGACATGATCCCCAACGCGGAGCACTGGCGGGTCTCCGTGGCGCAGGCACAGCACCTGCAGCACGCGATCATGGGCTACCTGCCCGGCTACGCCACACCCCGCATCGTGTGCGACGTCCCCTACGTCGGCAAGCGCTGGGTGCACCAGCTCGCCGAGTACGACCGGGAGCTCGGCATCTCGTACTGGACGAAGAACTACCGCACGGGCATCGAGACGGACGACCCGGACGCACTGACCCGCCGGTACCCCTACTACGACCCGATCGACACGCTTCCCGAGTCCGGCAGGCGTGCCTGGGAGCACGCGGCCGACTGAGCCCACCCGTGTCCCACGGGTAAGTGACCCGTACCGTCACACAGCCGGCATACAACGCTGCCCGTACGATGCACAGTGATGCGGAGGTTCCCGACCCCACGGTTGCGTTGGTGGCACGCCGCGCTCGCGGTCGTGGC
The DNA here is from genome assembly GCF_900188115.1 of Haloechinothrix alba. Classification (GTDB taxonomy): domain Bacteria; phylum Actinomycetota; class Actinomycetes; order Mycobacteriales; family Pseudonocardiaceae; genus Haloechinothrix; species Haloechinothrix alba. The sequence goes on from NZ_FZNW01000019.1 coordinate 81,570, forward strand.
GGGTGCCGCGCTGGTGGTCCTACTGGTCGTCGTCGACTTCGCTCCCGACGAGGAGCCGGAGCCGGGGCCGCCCGAGGACGCGCCCCGGACGCTGGTCAGCATCGGCGACAGCACCCTCTCCGGCGACGGCATCGGTGAGTACACCGAGACCACCGACGGTCTGGACGGCAACTGGTGCCGCCGGTCGCCGCTGGCGGCGATACACAGAACCGATGTCCCGGGTGTCGACGAGACCGTCAACCTGGCCTGCTCGGGTGCGACCACCGAGCACGTCCGGCTCGGTGGCGGGCAGCGCTACGGCGAACCGTCACAGGCCGAGCAGCTCACCGAGCTGGCTCGCACGAACCGCGTCGTCGGAGTCGTGGTCGCGATCGGCGCCAACGACGAGCCTCGTTTCTCGTCCCGGGTGCGTGACTGCATCCAGGCGTACTTCACCGAGTCGCCGTGCAGCGAGACACTCGCCCCGGAGTGGTCGGACATCGTGGCGGATATGGTGCCCGACGTCGAAGCCGCGCTGTCCGATGTGCGCGCGGCGTTGGCCGATGCGCACTACGATACGGACGACTATCAGCTCATCCTGCAGTCGTATGCCCCGCCGATCGCTCCGGACATCCCCGAGGACGTGCGCGATCTCGGTGGCTGTCCATTCCTGACACAGGACCTGGAGTGGTTGAGCTCCCGGGCCGTGACCGAGCTCAACGACGGGCTGCGCGCCGCGGCCGACGCGGCGGGCGCACGCTTCCTCGACCTCTCCCGCGCCAGCAGGGGCCGCGAGGCCTGTACCGGCGGCGCGGACCCGAGCACCGAGTGGTTCACCCGGCTCACCGTGCGGTTCGACGACCTCGACGACGCCGACCGCGCGCGCCAGGCGATCCGCGAGTCGTTCCACCCGAACGCCGCCGGGCACCGCCAGATCGGAGGCTGCCTCACCCAGTTCCTGACCACCGACGCGCAGGAGGCGGCCTGCCTGGTCACCGACGACGGTACGTTGCGGGCGGCACCGGGCGTGCCGGGCAGCTGACGGGCGCGACGTCAGGCGAGCCGCTCACGGCCGGAGCGGCTGCGCACGGCTCAGATCGGAGCGGGGCGCCCTTCGAACGGCGTGGACAGCACCACCGTCGTCCGGGTCGATACGTTGGCGACCTCCCGGATCTGCCGCAGCAGCTCCTCGAGCGCGCGTGGCGAGGTCACGCGCACCAGTAGCACATAGGACTCGTCCCCTGCGACCGAGTAGCATGCCTCGATCTCACGGATGTGCTCGAGGCGCTGCGGGTAGTCATCCGGGGCGGCCGGGTCGGTCGGCGTCAGGGAGATCAACGCGGTCAGCGGCAGCCCGATCTGGTCCCCGTCCAGCCGCGCCGTGTAGCCCTTGATCAGCCCTCGCTCCTCGAGTCTGCGGACCCGCTGGTGAACGGCCGACACGGACAGGCCGACCCGGGCGGCGAGGTCGGTGAAGCTACACCGCCCGTCTGCGTTGAGCTCCCGCGCGATGGCCTTGTCCACCGGCTCGAGTGCCGAGCTCACTCCCCGACCACCAACAGGTCACGCGGGCGCTTGTTCAGCGACTCGACGCCGTCGGAGGTGACGACGACGATGTCCTCGATCCGCGCGCCCCACCGTCCGTTGTGGTAGATACCCGGTTCGACACTGAACGCGACACCAGGCTCGAGAGGCAACTCGTTGCCCTCCATCACGAACGGCTCCTCGTGCACGTCGAGCCCGATCCCGTGGCCGGTTCGGTGGATGAACTGGTCACCGTAGCCTGCCTCGGCGATCGGCTGCCGTGCCGCCGCATCGATGTCCTGCGCGGCGACACCGGGACGGACCGCGGCGACCGCGGCCTCCTGCGCCTGTTGCAGGACCCCGTATGCCGACCGCACGTCCGGTTCACGGGGCTCGCCAACCGCGTACGTCCGGGTACAGTCCGAGTAGTACCCGGCGGCTGTCGGCCCGCCGATGTCGACGACGATGACGTCACCGCGCTCGATCGTGCGGTTGGACACCTCGTGGTGCGGGCTGGCACCGTTCGGTCCCGAACCGACGATGATGAACTCCGCCCCGGTGTGTCCTTCCTCGACGATGGCGGCTTCCAGATCGGCGGCGACCTCGGCCTCCGTGCGCCCGGCGCGCAGCATGTCGGGCACGCGCGCGTGCACACGGTCGATGGCCTCCGCCGCCGCGCGCAACGCGTCGACCTCCGCGGCGTCCTTGCGCATACGCAGGCTTCGCAGCACCGTGCCGGCCAGAACCTGCTCGGCGTCCGGGATCGCGTCCCGCAGCGCGAGCACGTGGCGTGCCGTCATCACGTCGCTCACGGCGACCCGGCCCGGCTCCGCGGAAATGCGCACCAGGTCCGCGACGAGCTGGTACGGGTCCTCGCCGTCCCGCCAGGTCACCACGTCCAGGCCGAGTTCCTCGGCAGGCAGCTCACCGTAGGCAGCGCGCTCCAGCTTCGGCAGCACAAGCGAGGGCGCGGCGTCCCCTGCGGGGATGACGAGCGCGGTGAGCCGCTCGTACGAGCCCCCCGCCACGCCGAGCAGGTATCGCAGGTCCGCGCCCGGCGAGATCAGCAGGGCGTCGGTGCCGGACTCGGCGGCGGCCGCGCTCGCGCGCTGGATCCTGGCACGCAGGCTTTCCGGGTCGGGTGCGGAATGGTGCGGTGATGGACGCGACATGGCCCGAGCGTATCCGCTCGATCGGCACGCAGCACGAGGGAGGGACACGCACCGCCCGGCAGCGGGGTGCGCGGCCGCGGACCCCGCGCGACACCCGGGACCGGAACAGGCTGTACCGCGTGTGATCACCTGTGGCACGCTGCGGTACGTGACTGCTCCCCTCGTGCTCCTGGACACCGCGAGCCTGTACTTCCGCTCGTTCCACGCCCTGCCCGAGTCGCTGCGCGCGCACGACGGCACGCCGGTCAACGCCGTGCGGGGCTTCGCGGACACCCTCGCGCGGATCATCCTCGACCGGTCCCCGGGCAGGCTCGTGGCATGCCTCGACGCGGATTGGCGCCCGCAGTTCCGCGTCGACCTGCTGCCGAGCTACAAGGCACACCGGGTGGACAGCGAAGCCGGTGAGGCCGTGGAGGAGGTACCGGACACGCTCGGCCCGCAGGTACCGATCATCCTCGAGCTTCTGGACGCGATGGGGATCTGCACCGCCGAGGCCGCAGGCTACGAGGCCGACGACGTCATCGGGACGCTCACGGCGCGGGAGACCGCCGCGCCGGTCGAGATCGTCACCGGGGACAGGGACCTCTTCCAGCTGGTGCGTTCCACGCCCACACCCGCCACCGTGATCTATGTGGGAAAGGGCTGGGCCAAGGCCGAGATCCTCGGGGAACGGGAACTCGCCGACAAGTACTCCTTGCCGCTCGACACCGCAGGCGCGGCCTACGCGGACATGTCCGTGCTGCGCGGTGATCCCTCGGACGGCCTGCCAGGCGTGCCGGGGATCGGGGAGAAGACGGCTGCCAAGCTCATCGTCCGGTTCGGTTCACTCGCCGAGCTGCTGCACGCGGCACGTGCCGGCGAGCCGAGCGTGCCTGCCAAGACCCGCGCGCGGCTGGCGGAGGCAGCCGACTACCTCACCGTCGCGCCACGAGTGGTCGGCGTGGTGCGCGATGCTCCCGTGGACCTGTCCGGAGACCGGACCACCCCTGCCGCGCCCGCGGACCCGACGCGCGTCGGGCGCCTCGCCGAGCAGTGGAACCTCGGTGGGTCGGCCGATCGCCTGCGCGACGCGGTGCGCACCCTCGCGACCCGGAACTGATCGGGTCCGTCCCTACTCCGGGCGACCCACGGTGTACGAGCCCTCGTCGCTGGTGACCGTGATCGGCACGCTCCGTTCCGCCCCGGAGATCACCGCGGTGCAGGTGAACGTGTTGCCCTCCGCCACCACCTGCTCCGGCGGACAGGTCACGACATCGAGATCGTCGATACCGTAGTCCTCTGTGAGCACGGTGTGCACGTCATCCTGCACGGCCGCGTCGTCGAACACCGGCTGCTGTTCCGGTACGGAGGTGACGTCCGGCACCTCGTATGCCGCCGAGGTTCGGGTCGACCGGGGCTCCTCGCCCGGCCCCGACTCGCCGGGCGCGCATGCCACCACGAGCGGCACCACCGGCACCAGCAGGAGCAGGCCGCCGCGCACCGCCCCACCCGTTGACCGGTTCGGGGAGGGAAGGGGCACGCGAACCTCCTTGACACGCCGTCTCCGTCAGAAGCCCGTCCCGCACCAGGGCTGCACGGCCCCGGCGAACAAGCGGTCGGCCGACTCCACAGCAGCCGGATCGACGACCTCCAGCCTGCCCACACCGGCGAGCGCACTCGGACGCCATGTGCCAAGGTACAACATAGCCAGCGTATCCACCTCCGCGCGCAGCTGCGGCGCCCGGTCCGTACGCTCCACGCCGGCGCCGGACACCCGGTACGTGCCCGAGTTGTCCGGCAACACCGGGTCGTGCACCGACAGCACGACGGCGGTATCCGTGCCATAGGTCCGGGCCGCGAGCGCGGCGCGCACATCGACAAGGCGCAGCCACAGGTGGTCACGCATGCCGGTGGTACGGCACGCCTGCGGGTTGTCGAGCAGTGCCTCGACCGGCTCGTCGAGCGGCCGGTTCGACACCTCGACGCGGTCGACCAGATCGACCCCCAGCAGGAAACGCCAGAGCTCGGCGAAGGCCGAGTCCGAGCAGGCGTGCATGTCGTCGACGGACAGCACGCACGCGCCGTCTCCCCCGGCCCGGTCCCGCTCCACGCAGTACATCGCGTAGCCCTCGACACCGTCACGGCCGTGGTACACGACGCCACGCGCCACCCCGCTCGACCGGCGGTAGAAGCCTTCCCACCCGGCCCAGAGCTGCTCCGGCCTGCTGAGCATGCCCGGCCGCGCAGACGCCAGCGACCGGTAGATCTCGGGAAGCCGCCGCAGCGCCGCGTCCGTGTCGAGCAGCTCGACGTCACCGCCGGACGGTGCCTGCTCCCGAACCCGCGTGCCGTGCCGCCACACCCGCAACGACCGTTCCACGGTGGCCACGCCGTAGCCGAACCTGCCGTATATCGCGCCTTCGCTGGCCAGTAGCCCCGCGAGGGGAATGCCGCGTTCGCGGAACGCGCCCAACTGGGTGCTCATCAGGTCACGCAACACGCCACGGCGGGTGCGGTGCGGCCGCACCCCGACCCCGGTGACCGCCGACGCGGGTACGCAGCCGCTCCCCGGAACCGCGACGGACACGTCGACCGACCTGGCCGTACCGACCAGCTCGTCACCGTCGAACGCACCCAGGCAGCGCCCGACCTGATGCGCCCGCTCGATGCGCTCGCGGTTCTCGTCGGGACCTCGCGGCGCGTGCAGCGCCTCGGCGAAGACCCCGTACGCGGACAGATGCTCGGATCGGTCCAGGGTGCGGACCACTCGGTCGGTCATACCGGGATCCTGTCGCAGCAACCGCGACGGCGCCACGGAATTACTCCGGCGTGCCCACTTCGTAGTTGCCGTCCTCGCTGGTCACGGTGATATTCACGGACCGGTCCTCGCCGTTGATCACCGCCGTGCAGTCGAACGAGTGATCCACCTCGACCTGCTGCCCGTCCGGGCAGGTCACGCTCTCCACGCCTTCGATCTGGTACTGCTCGGTGAGCACGTCCTGCACACCGCGTTCCATCTCCTCGTTGTCGAAAACCGTGGACGTGAACCACCCGGGTGCGACGAAGCCGAGGAACGCGACCGTGCCGACCAGCAGGATCAGGATGAGTACACCGATCCACAGCGCCAGGCCGGACTTCGAGCCCGAACCGCCGTCCCCTCCACCGGGGAAGCCACCTTGCTGCCCCTGGCCCGGGTACCCGACCGGCGGTTGCTGGTAGCCGCCCTGCTGGTACGGGTCGTACGGAGGCTGCTGTCCCCACTGGGGCTGGCCGGGCTGGGGCTGGCCCGGCTGGGGCTGGCCCGGCTGGGGGTAGCCGGGCTGCTGCCCCGGGTACGGCTGGCCGGGCTGTTGCCCCCACTGGGGTTGCCCTGGTTGGGGCTGTCCCGGCTGGGGCTGCTGGCCGGGCTGCGGGTAGCCACCGGGTGGTTGCTGTTGCCCCCACTGCTCCTGGCCCGGCTGTGGGTAGCCCGGCTGCCCCCACTGGCCTTGCGCTGGGAACCCGCCCGACGACGGACCCCCCTGCGCCTCACCGCCGTAGGGTTGCTGCCCCCACTGCTGGGGGTCGTTGCCTCCGTACGGCGTGCTCATCGTTCGCCTCCGCAGAATCGCCGTCCAGTCGTTCTCTCGGGATCCAACCACAGCAGGTGGGGCAGCATCCCCAATGGGGTCCGACGAGTACCGGTCGCACGGTACCCACCCACCGGGTGGCGGGCTACGTCGCTCCGGCAGCCACCACACCCCTGCGAATCGCTCGCACGGCGTCCCCCGCGGCATTCCCGATCTCGTCGCTGTTGCCGAGCACGTCGCGAAGCTGTTCGAGCAGGTCGACGACCTGCCGGCACCAGCGCACGAAGTCACCGGCGGACAGTTCCTGCCCGGCCGACTCGGACGCTGTCATCACCTTCTCCAGCGACTCACCGCGCGCCCAGCGATAGACGGGCCAGGCGAATCCCGCATCCGGTTCCCGGGTACGTTCCAGCTTGTGCCTGCGCTCGTCCTCCGCGAGCTCGGACCACACCCGTGCGGTGTGCTCCCACGCCTCGGCGACGCCGCCGGAGGGCACCTTGGGTTCCCCGGCGCTGTCCCTGCGAGCTTCGTACACCAGGGTCGAGACCACCGCAGCCAGCTCGGCAGGGCCGAGCCCACGCCAGACGTCGCGGCGGATGCACTCGGCGGTCAGCAGGTCCGACTCGCTGTAGATCCGGGCGAGCCGGTACCCGTGCTCGGTGACCCGGGTGACGCGGCCACCTCCGGAACCGTCCCCGGACTCGCCGTCCACGAGATAGCCCCGCTCGGTCAGCAGCGCGCGGATCTTGTCGAACGACCGGGCCAGCGAGTGCGTACGCGCGGCTACCTTGCGCTCCAGCTTGTTGTTCTCCTGCTCGAGACGCTCGTACCGCTCGACCCACCGCACGCGGGACTCGCGGTCCGCCAGTCCGTGCGCGGGGTGTGCGCGTAGCTCGTCGCGTAGCCGGGACAGTTCCGGATCGGAGTGCGCGTCCGCCTTGCCCCGCTTCTTGCCCGGCGCGGCGATACCGGTGTTGCGCAGCGAGGAGGCGATGTCGCGACGCACCCTCGGCGAGCGCACATCCACGTGTTTGGGCAGGCGGACCCGTCCGAGCGAGGACACCGGGGTCGGGAAGTCCGCGACCGACAGCGGTCCCGACCAGCGATCCTCGGTCACCACGACGGGTCTGGGCTCACGCGCCGGATCGGTTCCCGGATCGATCACGACGGCCAGCCCGGCGCGCTTGCCGTTGGGGATCGAGATCACGTCGCCTTTGCGGAGCCGCTCCAGCGAGTCGGCGACCTCGTCCTGCCGTGCGTACTTGCGCTTCCTGGCGAGCGTCTTCTCCCGATCGGAGATCTTCCTGCGCAGCTCGACGTACTCCCGCAGCTGCGCGAAGTCCTCCCCTGCTGCCTCCGCGTACCCGGCGAGGGCTTCCTTGTTCCTGTCGATCTTACGGGAGAGCCCCACCACGGAACGGTCGGCCTGGAACTGCGCGAAGGACTGTTCGAGCAGCTCGCGCGCTTGCTCGACGCCGACCTGCCCCACGAGGTTGACGGCCATGTTGTAGCCGGGGCGGAACGAGGAGTGCAACGGGTATGTCCGGGTCGAGGCCAGGCCCGCCACGTGCTTCGGGTCGACCCCCGGCTGCCACAGCACGACCGCGTAGCCCTCGACGTCGATCCCGCGCCGCCCGGCACGGCCCGTCAGCTGCGTGTACTCGCCCGGCGTGAGATCCACGTGCGCTTCGCCGTTGTACTTGACAAGACGTTCCAGCACGACGGTGCGCGCGGGCATGTTGATGCCGAGGGCCAGAGTCTCCGTCGCGAAGACCACCTTGACGAGGCCGCGCACGAACAGCTCCTCGACGGTCTCCTTGAAGGCCGGGAGCAGCCCGGCGTGATGTGCCGCGATACCGCGCTCCAGCGCATCGCGCCACTCCCAGTAGCCGAGCACGCCCAGGTCGCGTTCCGGAAGGTCCGCCGTCCGCGCGTCGACGATCGCGCGCACCTGCTCGACCTCCTCCGGTCCGTTGAGCCGGATATCGGCACGCGAGCACTGCTCGACCGCGGCGTCGCAACCGGCCCGGGAGAAGATGAACACGATCGCCGGCAGCAGCCCCTCGGTATCGAGCCGCTGGATCACATCCATCCGTGACGGCGGCCGGAACTTCGGCCCTCGCCCGCCCCGCGACGGCGGGCCCTTGCCCCGTCCCCGTTGGTTGCGCTGCCCGCGAAGCCCCGCGGGCCCGAGTGCCGCCCGGGCCTCCTCGGTGCGCTTGACCAGCGTCGGGTTGATCCGCGCCCGTCCCTCGCCGTCCGCGGCGAAGAGGTCGAACATCTGCTTGCCCACCATCATGTGCTGCCACAGCGGCACCGGCCGGTGCTCGTCGACCACGACAGCGGTGTCGCCCCGTACCTCGACCAGCCACTCACCGAACTCCTCGGCGTTGCTCACGGTGGCCGACAGCCCTGCGACGCGAACGTGTTCGGGCAGGTGCAGGATCACCTCCTCCCACACCGCTCCGCGGAAACGGTCGGCAAGGTAGTGGATCTCGTCCATCACCACGTAGCTGAGCTCGTTGATCGCCGAGGAGCCCGCGTACAGCATGTTCCGCAGTACCTCGGTGGTCATCACCACCACTGGTGCCGTGGAGTTGATCGCGGTGTCTCCGGTCAGCAGGCCGACCGAACCTTCCCCGTACCACGCGGTGAGGTCGGCGTACTTCTGGTTCGACAGCGCCTTGATCGGCGTGGTGTAGAAGCACCGGCGTCCCTCGGCGAGCGCGAGGTGCACGGCGAACTCGCCGACGACCGTCTTGCCCGCGCCGGTCGGGGCGCAGACCAGCACGCCGTGCCCGTCCTCCAGAGCCTCACAGCCACGGCGTTGGAATTCGTCGAACTCGAACGCCATCTGCGCGGCGAACTCGGTGAGCTGCGGATACGAAGCCCGGCGCTTGGCGGCCACGTAGGCCTCCGCCGGGGAGAGATCTAGGCGTTCAGCCACGCACCCAGGGTTGCACACCAGGGACCGTGTCCGCAGTCGGATTCGCGTCGGGTCGTCATGTCACGTCATCGGTGCGCCCGCCGGACGGGGAGTCCGAGCCCGGTTGCTCGGCGGCGTCCTCCCCCGCGCTGCTGGTCGGGGTATAGGTGAACGGGGCGGCCTCGTCGTCGGCCAGGCCGTCGAAACCTTCGGCCACCCGCTGGCGTTCCAGCTTTCGGTCGTGCATCCGGGCGAGCTGGATGGCGAGCTCGAACAGGCCGGTCAACGCGCAGGCCAAGGCGATCATGGAGAACGGGTCGGTCGGAGTCACGAAGGCGGCGAAGACGAACAGCCCGGCGATGATCCCGCGCCGCCAGCGCTTGAGCTGCGCGTACTGCACGACGCCGACCTTGTTGAGCATCACGATCAGCAGCGGCAGCTCGAAACTGATCCCGAAGATCACCAGTAGCGCGAGGATGAACGAGATGTACTCCTGGCCGCGCAACGCCGTCATGAAGGTGTCGCCACCGAAGCCGACCAGCACGCCGAGCGCGAGCGGGACAATGACGAGGGCGAGCGCGGCGCCGAGCGCGAACAGCAGCGACGCCACGCATACGAAGATCCGCGCGTACTTGCGTTCCCACTGGTACAGGCCGGGCGCGAGGAACGCCCAGATCTGGTACAGCCACAGTGGCCCGGTCAGCACCATACCGGCGGCGATGCCGACCTTCAGCTGGATCATGAAGGCCTCGAAGGGCGCCGTCTGGAGCAGCTGACACCCGTCGCCGGTATCCAGGCGCGCTTCCTGGGGAATGTCGCAGTACGGGCCCTTGATCACGTCACCAAGAGCTGGAACGGGACCGACGCCCGTACCGAACCACAGGAACCCGATCGTGCCGCCGGCCACGACCACCAGCAGCGCGTAGAGCAGGCGCCTGCGGAAGTCGTACACGTGTTCGATGAGGGTCATCGACCCGTCGGGATTGTAGCGACGGCTCCGGCGCCGCCGCGTCGTCCGTCTGGACGTGGCGTCAGCGCTCATGACCCGCCCAACTCAGCCACGATGTCTCTCCGATACACATACGTCACTCGCGTCGTTCACCCCGACCCCGACTGCCGGCCACACGGGATGCCCGCTCGCCCGGCACACGTCACCGCGCGAGGGACCGGTACACGACGCGTGTGCGGCCGGCATGCACCGTTGCAACCCGGGGATCGACTTGCCGGGTCGTCAGCTCGCGTTCCGGTGCGGTTCGTCAGCGTTGCCCTTCATCTCGTTCAGCTGACGCTGCAGGTCCGCGATCTGCTCGTCCGACGACGTGCCGTCCGACTTGTCGGTGCGCGTCGCCGAGGCTTGCGTGGTGGGGAGCTGACGCATGTCCGGGTCGGACGCAGCAGGCGCAGCCGACTCCGAGGACGCCCCGGCCGTCGAGTCCGCACCGTCATCCTCACGCAGGCCCTTGGTCTCGGCCTTGAAGATCTTCATCGACCTGCCGAGGGAGCGCGCAGCGTCCGGGAGCTTCTTCGCGCCGAACAACAGGACGAGCACGACGACGAGGATAGCGAGCTGCCACGGTGAAAAAGGCCCCATCGTGGCCTCCTTTCTTGCCTTTCGGCCATTCTACTGTTCCTCGATCCAGCTAACTGGATAGCAGGAAAAGGATCAACCCGAACGAGCACCGAACCGTTCCCGAAACCCGACGCGCACGGCAGCGGCCCGTGCCCGCAGTAACCGGACGTGTCCGGTCAGACCTGCGAGAACCAGCCGCGACGTCGTGCGGCACATGCGTAACGAGCGATACGTACGCATGGACAGCGCCAGCAGCGTCGCGAGGGCGCCGAGAAGCACGGCGCCGAGGATGGTGAACACAGTGACCTCGCCCACGCCGATACTGTACTCCCCGCCCCTCAGTCCCGGGTGACCGGCAGGTGACCGGCGCGTTCCAGTGCCTCGATCGCCCGGGAACGGACCCGTTCGGCCAGCTCGACCGGCTCCTCGACGCTGACGTCCCCGCCGAGGCCGAGCAGGAGCCGCACCATCCAGTCCTCGTCGCCGTAGCGCATCCGGACGCGCAACCTGCCGCCCGCCAGCTCATCGAGTTCCTCGCAGGAGTAGTACTCCGCCATCCATCGCGTTTCCGGAGCCAGCACCAGGACCGCCTCACCGTGCTCGGGCCGGGGCGGGAACAGACCCTCGGAGACGTCCATCGGCTCCGCGTCGGGCGGGGCACTGGCCTGCTCGTCGAGCACCTCCAGCATGTCGATGCGGTCGAGCCGGAACATACGCACCCCCTCCGCGCGCCGGCACCAGGCCTCGAGGTACCCGTGCCCGTCGACGATGAGCATCCGCATCGGGTCGGTGACCCGCTCGGTGATCTGGTCCGTCGACGCCGTGTAGTACCGCATCCGGAGCGCGCGTGCCCTGGTCAGCGCGTCCTGGACCGATCGCCGCGTCGACGCGGTCGGGTCGGACTCGCGTACGCCCGGATCGATCACCACCCCGTCCGGTCGTGCCTCCCCGCTCGCCGACTCGATCTTGGCGATCGCTCTGCGGACCGCGTCGGCGTCCAGTACACCAGGCGTCTCGGCCAGCGCGCGCAACGCCACCAGCAGCGCGGTCGCCTCCCTGCCGGTCAGTCGCAGTGGCCGCCGCATCCCTGCGTCGAAGGTGACCGTCACGGTGTCGGCGTCGAAGGACAGGTCGATCAGGTCACCCGGGCCGTAACCGGGCAGCCCGCACATCCACAGCAGCTCGAGGTCCTTGCGCAGCTGCTGTGGGGTGACGTCGAAGTCCGCGGCCGCATCGTCGATCTTGATACCCGGGCGCGCCAGCAAGTACGGCACCAGCGCCAGCAACCGCGGCAACCGCTGCGCGACAGCCTTCATGCCCGGATCCCTTCCCTGGCGATGGCATCCAGTCGCTCATGGACGGTCTTGGCGAGCACGTCGGGCTCCAGCACCACGGCATCGGGACCGTAACCGGCGATCCACCGGGCAGCGCTGTCCATGCAGTACAGCTCGATCTCCACCTCCTCGCCGGGCTCTCCTCCCAGCGCACGCCCGCCGATGACGGTGGCCTTCCGCCGGATGCCCGCCGCCTTGCCCTCCGCCAGCCACAGGCGGGCTGTACTCACCCGCCCCCCGTCGTCATCCGGGTTACCCGCGACGAGGCCGAGCAGATCCACCCCGTGCGGCGCTTCCACCTCCCCGGGACTGCCGATCAGGCGGACCTCCCCGATCACGCGGGAGAGCCGGAAGCACCGTGCGGCCTGCCGGTCACGATCGTGCCCGACCGCGTACCAGCGCCCTCGCCAGGACACGACGCCCCACGGTTCGAGGGTCCGCGTCCTGCGCTCGGCGGAGTCGCCGCGCCGGTAGTCGAACCGGACCGGCCTACCCTGCTGCACCGCCGTGAGCACGGGTGTGAAGGCGGGTTCGGTGCGCACCCGGGGCTGCACGATCCCGGAGCCGGACGTGTCCACCTCCACCCCCGCCGCACGCAGCTTGACGAGCGCGCTGCCTGCCAGCCCGGTCAGCTCCGGCGAGTCCCAGAGCCGGACAGCCAGGCCGACGGCGGCGGCCTCGTCCGCGGCGAGATCGATGTCCCCGAGCTCGTAGTCCCTGCGTGCGATGCGGTAGCCGTCGGTGCTGTCGAACACCGAGCTACGGCCGGTCTCCAGCGGCACACCCAGCTCGCGCAACTCGACCTTGTCCCGTTCGAACATGCGGAAGAAGGCCTCGTCGCTGGTCGCGTCCGCGTAGCCGGGGACGGTCGCCCTGATCCGCTCGGCTGTGAGGTACTGGCGCGTGGACAGCAACGCGAGTACCAGGTTGACCAGGCGTTCGGCACGTGCGGTTGACACGCCCCGAGCCTAACGCCAACATCTGGTCACGCGCGGCAGGATCGGGCCAGTCGTACGGACTTTCCGCGCACCGACCACTACCGGCACGCCGGCGGCGCCGTCCCTCCCGCAGTGAGGTGGGAGCCGAATGTCACGTTCGGCGCCTACTTGGGCGCCCGGTGTCACCTTCGGCTCCCACCCAGCCGGGGCTAGAGGCTCGCGATCAGGCGGTCGACACGCTCGTCGACACTGCGGAACGGGTCCTTGCACAGCACGGTGCGCTGCGCCTGGTCGTTGAGCTTGAGATGCACCCAGTCGACCGTGAAGTCGCGCTGCGCGGCCTGCGCCGCGGCGATGAAGTCTCCCCGCAGCTTGGCCCTGGTCGTCTGTGGCGGCGTGTCCTTGGCCAGCTCGATCTCACCGTCATCGGTGACCCGTTTGACCAGCCCCTTGCGCTGCAGCACATCGAAGACGCCCCGCCCGCGACGGATGTCGTGGTAGGCCAGGTCGAGCTGTGCGACGCGCGGATTGGACAGGTCCAGGCCGCGCTTGGCCCGGTAGCTCTCCACGAAGCGGTACTTGATGGCCCAGTCGATCTCCGTGTCGATCTTGCTGTAGTCCTGCTGCTCCACGGCTTCCAGCGCCCTGCCCCACAGCTCGACGATCCGTTTGGTCATGGGGTCGGCCCCGTGCGTATCGACGAACTGCACGGCACGCCTGTGGTACTCGTGCTGGATCTCCAGAGCCGAGGCCTCCCGGCCACCCGCGAGACGGACCTTGCGCCTGCCCGTCATGTCGTGGCTGATCTCGCGAATCGCCCGGATCGGGTTGTCCAGCGTGAAGTCCTTGAACTGCACGCCCTCTTCGATCATCTGCAGCACCAGGTTGGCGGCGCCGACCTTGAGCAGCGTGGTCGGCTCCGCCATGTTCGAGTCCCCGACGATGACGTGCAGCCGCCGGTAGCGCTCCGCGTCGGCGTGCGGCTCGTCCCGGGTGTTGATGATCGGACGGGACCGCGTGGTGGCGCTCGAGACGCCTTCCCAGATGTGCTCGGCCCGCTGGGACAGGCAGTACACCGCTCCACGCGGCGTCTGCAGCACCTTGCCCGCGCCGCACACGAGCTGCCTGCTGACCAGGAACGGCAGGAAGACATCGGCGATGCGGGAGAACTCGCCGGACCGGCCGACCAGGTAGTTCTCGTGGCACCCGTAGGAGTTGCCTGCCGAGTCGGTGTTGTTCTTGAACAGGAAGATGTCACCGCCGATGCCCTCATCGGCCAGCCGCCGCTCCGCGTCGACGAGCAGGTCCTCGAGAATGCGCTCGCCCGCCTTCTCGTGTGTGATCAGCTGCGTCAGGTCGTCACACTCCGCCGTGGCGTACTCCGGGTGCGACCCCACGTCCAGATACAGCCGCGAGCCGTTGGACAGGAAGACGTTCGACGAACGCCCCCACGACACGACCCGGCGGAACAGGTACCGGGCGACCTCGTCCGGGGACAACCTGCGCTGCCCGTGGAAGGTGCAGGTGACCCCGAACTCGGTCTCGATGCCAAAGATGCGACGTTCCATCACGCACACCTGGTTCGTCGACGACCGTGTACCGAGCTGCCGCCTGCGTTGCGGGTCATCGGTGCGTGCAGCCCGCTCATCGGCCCGCCCCCTCATCGCCGCTGTCCGACTCGGCCCCACCCTCGGGGCCGTTCGACTCGGACCCGGCCGAGGTATCGGTGTCGTCCTGGGACTCGTCGCCAGTCCCGTCGCCCTTACCGGACCCCGCGTCGGGCATCAAGCCGGTCAGCGTCGCACCCGTGATGCGCCGGAACGCCCTCCGCGGCCGCGCGCGCTCGAGTACCGCGACCTCCAGCTTGCCGAGCTCGCTGCTGGACCCGTTGCTCGTCGCGGCGCTGAGCACCGTCACGGCGAGGCGCACCGCGTCCTCCAGCGAGCAACCGGCCTCGTAGCGTTCGTTGAGCTTGCTGACGATGGGGTCCGTCTGGCCTCCCATCACCAGGTACTTCGGCTCGTGCACGATCGAGCCGTCGTAGGTCAACCGGTAGAGCTGGTCCTCCTCCGGTGTGGTTCCGACTTCGGCCACGGCCAACTCCACCTCGAACGGCTTGACCTGTTCGGTGAAGATCGACCCCAGGGTCTGTGCGTAGACGTTCGCCAGCTGGCGTGCGGAGACGTCCCGCCGGTCATAGGAGTAACCCCACAGGTCGGCGTGCTTGATGCCGGCCCGGCGCAAGCTCTCGTACTCGCTGTAGCGACCGGCAGCGGCGAACCCGATCCGGTCGTAGATCTCGGAAACCTTGTGCAGTGTCGGTGACGGGTTCTCCGCCACGAACAGCACGCCGTCGGCGTACTTCAACGCCACGACGCTGCGACCGCGAGATATGCCCTTGCGGGCATACTCCGACTTGTCGCGCATGAGCTGTTCGGGGGATGCGTACAGCGGCATCGTCACGGTGATCGATCTCCACTCTTCTCAGCAGGTTGCTGGTCGCACTCCTGGCCTGCGTACGAATGCCGTTCGAGACGTCCGGCGTCAGCCCGTCCCGCCCTCGGCGCGGGTGCGGGCCGCGACGACATCCTCGGCGACGGATGCCGCACGCTCGTCCGACAACCGGGCGGCGCCATCGGCCGTGATGGTCACCACGCTGGGGAAGATACGTCGGACCAGGTCGGGACCACCGGTGGCGGTGTCGTCGTCGGCCGCGTCGTACAGTGCCTCGATCGCGACCCGGACGGCCCGGTCCTCGTCGGCATCGGGATCGTAGAGCTTCTTCAACGAGGACTTGGCGAACAGCGATCCGGAACCGATCGCGTGGTAGCCTGCGGTTTCCTCGAACCGGCCTCCCGTGGCGTCGAACGAGACGATACGTCCCGCTTTGTCCGGTTCGGTCGCCTCGGTGTCGTATCCGGCGAACAGTGGTATGACGGCGAGGCCTGCCATGGCCACGTCGAGATTGCCGCGCACCATCGTGGCCAGCTTGTTCGTCTTGCCGTCCAGCGACAGCGCGATCCCTTCGATCTTCTCGTAGTGCTCCAGCTCGACCGCGTACAGCCGGACGAGCTCCAGGGCGATACCGGCAGTACCGGCGATACCGACTGCCGAGTGCTCATCGGTGACGAAGACCTTCTCCAGGTCGCGAGAGGCGATCACGTTTCCGGTCGTGGCCCGGCGGTCGCCCGCGATGAGGACGCCACCGGAGAACGTCATCGCGACGATCGTGGTGCCGTGCGGTGCGTACAGCTCCGAGGCGGAGCCGTTCGATCGGCTGTGTGGCAGTAGGTCAGGTGCTTGGTTGCGAAGGAAATCGGTGAAGGACGAGGACTCCATTGACAAGTAACCCGATGGCAGAGCCCCGCGGTTGTGCGCGGGCGACGTGTTGTCCATACGTTCTCGCGGTTCCCATCTCTCTGACGTGACGTGCGCTGGAACGGAGCTTACGCGGGCGAGTGCGCGACACCCGGCGAGGCGGGCACGACCCGGCCGCGTGACACGCGGCGACCTGCTACTGACCGCCCTTCTGCACGTAGGCGCGCACGAAGTCCTCCGCGTTCTCCTCGAGTACGTCGTCGATCTCGTCCAGGATCGTGTCGACGTCCTCGTTCATCTCCTGCCGGCGTTCCTGACCCGCGGGGCCACCCTCCTCGTTCTCCTCCTCGGAGTCGCCACCGCCGTGCCGTTCGATCTTCTCCTGAGCCATGTCGCCTCCTGATCAACGGTGCTCATGTCCAGGCTACCTAGTATTCGGGCCGTACGGGGTTCTCGTTCGTACAACGAATGCCCCGGCGCGCCTGCCCGTCAGCCGGTCAGCTCCGCCACGAGCTGCTCAGCGGTCTCGGCCTCGTCGAGCAGCTGCCCGACATGCGCCTTGGTGCCCCGCAACGGCTCGAGCGTGGGGATACGGACGAGCGACTCCTTGCCGACGTCGAAGATGACGGAGTCCCAGGAGGCGGCGGCGATCGAGGCCGCGTACTTCTCGAGTGCCCGTCCCCGGAAGTAAGCCCTCGTGTCCTCCGGCGGCGCGGTCATCGCCGCGTGTACCTCGTCCTCGCCGACCATTCGCCGCATCGAGCCGCGCGTGACCAGCCTGTTGTACAGGCCCTTGTCCAGGCGCACATCCGAGTACTGCAGGTCGATCATGTGCAGCCGCGGCGCGGCCCACCCGAGGGCGTCCCTGACCCGGTAGTTCTCCAGCAGCAGCAGCTTCGCGGGCCAGTCCAGCATATCGGCACACTCGGAGGGGTCCCGGGCAAGCTTGTCGAGGATCTCGCCCCACAACGACAGCACGTCATCCCGGGTCTCGTCGCGCTCGCGCTCGGCGAAGGCCATGGCCCGCTCGTGATAGGCGTACTGCAGGTCGAGGCCGGAGAACAGCCGCCCGTCCGCCAGCTCCACCTTCGTCCTGAGCGTGGGGTCGTGGCTGATCTGCCGCACCGCACGGACCGGATCGTGCAGCTTGAGGTCCTCGAACGTGAAGCCGGCCTCGACCATGTCCAGGACCAGCGCCGTACTGCCCAGCTTGAGGTAGGTGGCGTACTCGGCGAGGTTCGCGTCCCCGACGATCACGTGCAGTCTGCGGTACTTGTCCGCGTCCGCGTGCGGTTCGTCGCGGGTGTTGATGATGCCGCGTTTGAGCGTGGTCTCCAGGCCGACCTCGACCTCGATGTAGTCCGCACGCTGGGAGAGCTGGAAGCCTTCTTCCTCGCCTTGCTGCCCGATACCTACCCGGCCGGACCCCGTGATGACCTGGCGGGACACGAAGAACGGTGTCAGCCCCGTGATCACCGAGGTGAACGGGGTGTTGCGGGCCATGAGGTAGTTCTCGTGCGTGCCGTAGCTGGCGCCCTTGCCGTCCACGTTGTTCTTGTACAGCTGCAGCTGTGGCTGCCCCGGAACCGTCGCAGCCTTCATCGCGGCCTGCTCCATCACCCGCTCACCGGCCTTGTCCCAGACCACGGCGTCCCGCGGGTTGGTGACCTCGGGAGCCGAGTACTCCGGATGGGCGTGGTCGACGTACAGCCGCGCCCCGTTGGTGAGGATCACGTTGGCCGCCCCCAGATCCTCGACATCGGGGTCCTGTGGCGGTCCGCCCTGCCCGCTGAGGTCGAACCCACGCGCGTCCCTCAGCGGGGACTCCACCTCGTAGTCCCACCGTGCCCGGCGCGCCCGCGGGATGTCCGCTGCCGCCGCGTACGCGAGCACGACCTGTGTGGATGTCAGTACTGGATTCGCCGTGGGGTCACCCGGCACCGCGATGCCGTACTCCACCTCGGTTCCCATGATCCGCCGCATGACTCCAGCCTACGGGTAGCAGGCCTACGGCCGTTCCAGGGCGTCGGCGGCGATCGGCGCGAGCCGCTCGATGGCTTCCTCGGCGCGTGGCGCCCACCGCGCGGTGACCCGTACCACCGAGAAGACCTGCTCGTGCTGCAGAAGGGCCGTGCAGGTGGAGTGCTCCTGCTCGACGTGCACGCACAGGGCGGTGTGCTCGTCGATGCCCGCTACGTCCACGTCCAGCGGCTCGCCGGGGCAGTCGAGAGCCGCGAGGACGGAGCCGGAGTCCGCGGGCAGCGCGGTGACATAGTGATCCAGTTGCGAACCGGTGGGGTACTCCCAGGCGGCGGCGTGGTAGGAGTCCGCACCCTCATCACTGTCCGTATCACCGCTGTCCCCGGCACTGTCCGAGGCGTCTCCCTCGTCACCGCCCAGGACCTCGGCCAGGCAGCCCTCGGGCGCGCCGGGACCGGACTCCCGACGCTGCACCCCCTCCTCGGCGACGTCGCCGTCCCACATCAGCGCGGCGCCCGCCGTGCGCTGGGCCTCCGCACCGGCGGTACCGGCAGGCGCACCGTCGCTTCCGGGGCCGCCGGTTTCGTCGGCCCGCTGCGCCCGCTCGGTCGAGCCGTCCCGGTCGTCGTAGTAGGTGTCCAGGTCATTGGGGCGGTCCGCACACGCGGAGACCACCGCGACGAGCGCGACCCCGACCATCGCCGTCATCGGCCCGTGACGCACCGTCCAACCCTTTCCTCATGATCCGGGGCACTCCCGCGCCGTGTTCCCACGCACCGGAGTCGGGCAAGGATCCAACATAATGGACGCCCCGCCGGGTCGCGCTACTGCCCCGGGCGCTTCCGTCCCCGCGATGCCGTGCGCAGTCATTACTCGCCCATCACATGCGGCGGCGTGCCGGACGGGCACTCCAGCGCCTCGCCCACCCCGGAAGGTCGGGTCAGCTCCAGGCCAGCCGGCCGCGGTGCTGCCAGTACGCGTGCGCGGCCTCGGCCTGCTCGTGCAGCGCTGCGAGCTCCGTGCCGTCGAGCGTCACACCGGCGGCCGCGAGATTGGACTCCAGCTGGCCCGCGCTCGCGGGACCGAGCAGCACCGTGTCCGCCCACGGCTGTGCACACACCGCTGCCAGTGCGACCGCGTCCGGCCCCACCCGGTGTCGCGCGGCCAGCCGGGTCACCGGCGCGGGCGGCTCCACCACCAGTCGCCCGTTCGCCAGCGGTTCCTTGACCAGCACGTGGCATCCCGCGGCGTGGGCCTCGGCAAGAGCAGCTCCCGCGGACGGCTCGAGGACGTTCCAGGTGGACTGCACAGCTGTGAACACCCGCTCCCCGCCCACCTCCAGGTCCAGCGCAGCCCGGATCACATCGGCCTGCGCGGCACCGGAGGTGGAGAATCCCACCCGCACCCCGCTCGCGGCCAGGTCGGCGAGTGCCCGCAGCAGCGGCCGGTCGGTGAACAGCGGGCTGTCCAGGGTCAGCGAATGCACCTGGTAGACCGCGATGGTGTCGCCGAGCGCCTCGCGACTCTCCAGCCACTGTGCGGTCAGTCGCGCAAGCGAGTGCTCCTTGACCTCGTGCACCTCGGCGTCGGTGCGCCACCCACCGACGTAGGCGTAGCCCCACTTGCTGGAGACCGTCAGAGCCGGGTACCCGCGCTGGGCCATCCACTCGCCGAGGAACTCCTCCGCCCTTCCGTAGGAGCGCGCCACATCGATCCAGCGCACCCCCGCCGCATAGGCGGTGTCCAGCACCGAGGCCGTCACCGCGCGCATCGCCTCGACACTCCGCTCGGCCGGCAGCTCCTGCGCCCGGCCCAGGTTGATGTACGCGGGCCTCCCGACGGCGGCCAGCCCCACGCCGAACCGGGTCACGTCTGCCATCGCCCCGCCATGTGCCGGCTTCCGTGATGCCCGCGCACCCGAGAGGGATCCATGGTGAACGACGTGGCCGACAGTGACCGGCCGAGGGCGGCACAGCGACGGGCGGCGCCGGGAACGATTCCCGGCGCCGCCCGCGCGGTCGGTTGTCGTAGGGCCCTCAGAGGTACTGCCCGGTGTTCGTCGCGGTGTCGATCGCCCGACCCGAGTCCTGGTTCTTCCCGGTGACCAGCGTGCGGATGTAGACGATCCGCTCGCCCTTCTTCCCCGAGATACGCGCCCAGTCGTCCGGGTTCGTGGTGTTGGGCAGGTCCTCGTTCTCCGCGAACTCGTCCACGATCGCGTCGAGCAGGTGCTGCACCCGCAGCCCCGGCTTCTTGGTCTCCAGGACCGACTTGATCGCGGCCTTCTTCGCCCGGTCCACGATGTTCTCGATCATGGCGCCGGAGTTGAAGTCCCGGAAGTACAGCACCTCCTTGTCACCGTTGGCGTAGGTGACCTCGAGGAAGCGGTTCTCGTCGCTCTCCTCGTACATACGTTCGACCGTGTGCTGGACCATCGCCTCGATGGTCGAGCTTTCGTCGCCGCCGAACTCGGCCAGATCCTCGGCGTGAATCGGCAGGTCGGCATTGAGGTACTTGGAGAAGATGTCCTTGGCAGCCTCGGCGTCCGGACGCTCGATCTTGATCTTGACGTCCAGCCTGCCCGGCCGCAGGATCGCCGGATCGATCATGTCCTCCCGGTTCGAGGCACCGATCACGATCACGTTCTCCAGACCCTCGACACCATCGATCTCGGAGAGCAGCTGGGGCACGATCGTGGTCTCGACGTCCGAGGACACGCCGCTGCCCCGGGTACGGAAGATCGAGTCCATCTCGTCGAAGAACACGATCACCGGGGTGCCTTCCGATGCCTTCTCCCGCGCGCGCTGGAAGATCAGCCGGATGTGCCGCTCGGTCTCACCGACGAACTTGTTCAGCAGCTCCGGTCCCTTGATGTTGAGGAAGTACGACTTGGCGTCGCTGAGCCCTTCGTCGCCTCGTCCTGCCGCGACCTGCTTCGCCAGGGAGTTCGCCACGGCCTTGGCGATGAGGGTCTTGCCGCAACCGGGTGGCCCGTACAGCAGCACGCCCTTCGGCGGATGCAGCTGGTACTGGTGGTACAGGTCCGCATGCAGGAACGGCAGCTCCACCGCGTCCCGGATCTGCTCGATCTGCCGGTAGAGCCCGCCGATGTCCTCGTAGCGCACATCCGGGACCTCCTCGAGCACGAGGTCCTCGACCTCGGCCTTCGGCACCCGCTCGTACGCGAAACCGGCCTTGCTGTCCACCAGCAGGGAGTCGCCCGACTTGAGCTCCTGGTCGGCGAGCGGGTCGGCGAGGAAGACGACCCGCTCCTCGTCCGTGTGCCCGACGACGAGCGCCCGCGCGCACTGGTCCTCGCTCGGTGCGGCGAGCACCTCGCGCAACCCGCACACCTCGCCGGTGCGTTCGAACTCACCGGCCTCCACCACGGTCAACGCCTCGTTGAGCCGCAGCGCCTGACCACGACGCAGGTTCTCGACGTCGACGTTCGGCGAGACCGAGACGCGCATCTTCCGTCCCGACGTGAACACGTCGACCGTCTTGTCCTCGTAGGCGCCGAGGAACACACCGTAGCCGCTCGGCGGCTGAGCGAGGCGGTCCACCTCTTCCCGCAGGGCAAGCAGCTGCGAACGCGCGTCACGCAACGTCTCGACGAGCTTGTTGTTGCGTTCGGTCAGCTGGTTGATCCGCTCCGACGCCTCCGCGAGACGCTGCTCGAGCACCCTGTCACTCTGCGCCGAACCGGCTGCCCTACGCCGCAGGAGAGCCACTTCCTCCTCGAGAAAGCGAATCTGCCGCGCCTGCTCCTCGGCGAGCTCGCTGTCAGTGGCGGCGTCCCTCGTCGTGCCGCTGGTATCAGTCGGCTCGGCGTCGTCCTGCCGGCTACCGGGGTGGTCGTTCTGCATGCGGCACCTCCTCGGACGTATTTCCCTCAACGGTACCGGTGATCTTCCGCAATCAAAGCCCTTTCTGTATTACAGAATCGACGCGTCGCCTCCCAAACACAGCGGGTGCGTTGACGCAATGGTCCGATTTCGTGTACCGGGGGCCGGGTATTCGGCTACCCGGAGTTGATCTCGCGCAAACCTCGGACATCGCTGGCCGAGTACGAATAGTCCCTCCGGCTGACCGGATTGTCGAGCAGATCCCGTGAACCCGCCGACAAGGCCACGGAGAGTGTGGCACGCTCCACACACACCGAGCCGGATAACGACTTCGCGTAGGATGCCGTACCGCGTGCCACACCGGCGTCACCGGCGCGCGCCGGCCGGACACCCGGATCCTTGTCAATACGCCATGAAGGGATCTCCATGACGCAGCCTCCGCGACAGCCGGGACCGGACGGTCCGCAGGACCCGTACGGACCCAAGCCGGGGGATGGCATTCCCGGCGGTCAACCTCCACACCCTCCAGGGTACGGACAGCAGCCGGGTGGTTCCCCGCAGCACGGCGGGCCAGGCGGTGGTTGGCCGCACCATCAGCCGCCGCCGGGGCCCGACCCCACCAGGCAGTACACCCAGCCGGCGCCGTACCCCGCTGACCCGACCGGTGACTACGGCCCGACCGGTGCCTACGGGCAGCCGCAGGATCCGTACGGCGGCGGCTACGGCCCGCCCGGCGCAGGCGGTCCTCCCGGCGGGTTCGACGAGTTCGACGAGGCGGACCGCGAGCGGAGGAAGCGAGGGGTCCTCATCGGTGTCGCCGTGGCTGCTGCACTGCTGGTCGTCGGCGGGATCGTGGCACTGATCCTGATTCTGGGTGGCAACGAGCCCGAGGACGAAGCACAGCAGGCCACCGAGCAGACCGAGCAGCAGGACGACCCCGCCGAGCAGCAAGGGGGTCAGCAGGAGGACGTACCCCCTGCGCCGGACGTGCAGGAACCCGACGAGGGACAGGACGACGGCGGGCAGGACAGTGCCCAGGACCAGGAGGAAGCGCGGGATACGGCCGAGACGGCCATGCAGGCGCTCAACGAGCGCGATACCGCGCTCGCCCGGTCGGTCTCCTGCGATCCCGACGAGCCGGCGGACGACGCGTTCGACGACTTCACCGACGAGGAGTTCCGGCTCACCGGCGATCCGGTGATCGACGGCGACTCCGCGACGGCGCCGTTCGAGGTGACCGGAACGGATCCGGACAACGGTGAGAAGGTCACCGAATCGAGGGAGCTGTCCATGAACAAGGAGTCCGGCCGGTGGTGCGTCACCTGACTGGGGAAGGGCGGCCGGCATGAGGTCGAAGCGCGGGAGTATGGCCCTGGGGGTCGCCGTCGGGGTCGTACTGGTCCTTGCCACCGGCATCGGGGTCCTCGCGTTGTTGCTGAACGCGAGCACGACCCGAGCCGCCGTGTCACGCGCCGCTGCCACCGAGCCGCCGCCCGGTTCCCCCGAAGGCCGGAGCGATGCCGGGGCCGCGCGACGCACGGGCGGCTCGCACACGGCCGAGGCACGGCGCGTCGCCGACGAGCTGGTTGCTGCCGCCAACGCCAGGGACCTCGCACGGTTCCGGCGGGTACTGTGTGATCCGTCCGGTACCCGCGCGGAGGATCTGGCCGAGATCGCGCCGCAAGCGCGGTTCACGCTGCTCGGCGACCCTGTCGTCGATACGGCCGACCCCGACCGGGCGCACTGCGTGGTGCTCGCCGAGGTGGGCTCGGCCGCAGAGGAAGTAACCCTCCACCTCGTTCGCAACGGGTCGCGCTGGTGCGTGACGGGTGGTCGAACCGCTGCGCAGTGACCGTCCCACCACCCGGCGCCGCCACGCCGGGCCGGTCAGCCCCGGCTCGGCCGCCGATGCACGCGGGGCGGCGTTACGCCGTCGGCCAGCCGCCGCGCGGTCAGCAGGAAGGCCGTATGCCCCTGCATGCGGTGTTCCGGCCGCACCGCGAGACCGACGACATGCCACGGCCGGTCGATGGTTTCCCAGGTTTCCGGCTCGGTCCAGCACTGCTGCTCGCGAAGCGCCTCGGCGATACGGGACAGCTGCGTGACGGTGGCGACGTAGACGGTCAGCACCCCGCCCGCGACAAGGTTCGCGGCCACGGTGGGAAGGGAGTCCCACGGGGAGAGCATGTCCAGGACGATCCGATCGACCTCCCCGGTGTGCTCGGCGATGTCCTGCACGTGCAAGGACCAGTTCTCCGGCTGCTGCCCGAAGAACCGCTCGACGTTCGTCCTGGCGTGGCGCGCGTGGTCCTCGCGGGACTCGTAGGAGATTACGCTGCCGTCGTGCCCGACAGCCCGCAGCAACGAGCACGTCAACGCCCCCGAGCCCGCACCGGCTTCCAGGACGCGGGCGCCGGGGAACACATCGCCCCACATCACGATCTGTGCCGCGTCCTTGGGGTAGATGACCTGCGCACCCCGGGGCATCGACCGGACGTAGTCCGCGAGTAACGGGCGCATCGCCAGGTAGCTCGTGCCGCCTGCCGAGCTCACCACCGACCCCTCCGGCCTGCCGATGAGCTCGTCGTGCGCCAGCAGACCGCGATGCGTGTGATACTCCCCGCCCTCGGACAGCACGATGGTGTAGCGCCGCCCCTTCGGGTCCGTCAGCTGTACCCGGTCCCCTACTCCAAACGGCCCTCGCCCGGACACTCGATCTCCTCCACTTGTCGCGCCGAATCAGCAGCGTTCGATCGTCCCAGACCTGATCCCCATCCCCCACAGCCGGATGCGCTGAATGAGGTTCTCCTCGGGTTTGTGTGGGTGGTGTGCGCGGTAGGTGGGGGTGGTGTGCCGGCTGTGTCAGGCGTGTGGTGATTGTGCGGCGTGGATGAGG
>NZ_FZNW01000010.1 GCF_900188115.1 Haloechinothrix alba
AGGGGCGAATAGTTGTAAGAGTCACGACCAGGGCGCGGAGCGACACGACGCTCACCCTGCCAGCCAGTCCCAGACCAGCCACCTGAAGACTCACAGTAGTTGTGGTGGATGTTCCAGACCTTGATCGCGGCCGACCGTTCGTCTGCATTGGTGAAGGGCGGGCGTAGAGGAGTTCCTCGGCGAGCTCGTGGGTGATCCGCTGAGCCGTGCACGTGTTCTCACGTCGCCAGGATTCGATCCGGTTGATCTCACCCGAGCAGGGACGGCATTCGGGCTCGTGAGCGATCGGTCGAGTCTTGCACCTCTCCGCCGGTCGCCGTCTCCCCTCCGCGCTGAGTGGCGCGTTCCCGTGCGGCGCAACTCTGAGCTCTGCTGTCCTCATATGTTGAACTATGGTACAACTAGTACGTAAGTTCAACTAGTTTTGGAGAGCACTATGAGCCCGGAACCGTCGGCGCGTGCGGGGTGGCGGGCGTGGGGTGGTCTCGCGCTGTTGGCGTTGCCGACCATGCTGTTGGGTCTCGACGTGACGGCGCTCTACCTCGTCATTCCGAGTCTTGCTGCGGACCTGGACCCCACGGCGACAGAGACGTTGTGGATCATGGACGCCTACGGCTTCTTCATCGCCGGGTTCCTGGTCACGATGGGGACGTTGGGTGACCGGCTCGGACGGCGCCGCATGCTGATGATCGGCATGACGGCGTTCGGCGTGGCCTCGGTTCTCGCGGCGGTTGCCCCTAGTGCCTTGTGGCTGATCGTGGCTCGGGCGCTGCTCGGGGCGGCCGGGGCAACGCTGATGCCCTCGACGCTGTCGCTGATCAGCAACATGTTCACCGACGTGCGGCAGCGAGCCTTGGCGATCGGCGTGTGGGCCACCGTGTTCGCGCTGGGGATGGCCGCAGGCCCGATCGTGGGCGGCGTGCTGGTTTCCAGCTTCTGGTGGGGTGCGGTCTTTCTCATCGCCGTACCGATCGCCGCGCTGGTGCTGGTTGGTGCACCGGCGCTACTGCCAGAGTTTCGGTCCCGTGCCGGGCGGCTCGACCTGCTCAGCGTGGGGTTGTCCCTGGCGGCGATGCTGCCGATCATCTACGCGATCAAACACGTCGCGGCCCACGGCTTCGACGTGCAGGCGTTGGTCATGCTCCTTGTCGGCAGCGGCGCGACAGTCGGCTTCGTCCGTCGTCAACTGCGCCTGACAGAACCGCTGCTCGATATGAAGCTCTTCACTACCAGCCGGGTCTTCTCCGCAGCCTTGACCATCCTCTTGATCGGTCTGGTCGGTTTTGGCGGGGTGATGTACCTGGTCACCCAATACCTACAGCTCGTCGAGGGCCTGTCGCCCACGACGGCCGGGCTGTGGATGGGCCCACCCGCACTGGCCATGCTGCTCGGAGCTATCGGTGCGCCATTGCTGGCTCGTCGCCTCCCGCCGGGCATCGTCATGGCAGCCACTCTGGCACTGTCGCTATTCGGGTACGCCTTGCTTGCCCTCGCCGACACCAATAGCAAGCTGAGCGTGGTCGCTGGATTCGCCTTCATCTACCTCGCGCTCGGGGTCATCGCCGCACTGGGAACCGATATTGTTGTGGGTGCGGCACCGGCAGAGAAATCCGGCTCTGCCGCTGCGCTATCGGAGACCGTGCAAGAGCTTGGCATCGCGGCAGGGGTGGCGCTCCTCGGCAGTCTCACCACGGCGATCTATCGGACCACGGTCGAGGTTCCCTCCGGGCTGGCCTCATCCGCGGCCGAGGCGTACCGCGACAGCCTCTCCAGCGCATCGTCCGTCGCGAGCCAGCCGGCAGCTGAGAATCTCGAGAACGCACGCGCCGCATTCACAAGCGGGCTCAACACCGCCTCCATCGCAGCAGGAATCGCCATAGCGGCTGCTGCGCTAGCCTGCGTCGTGACACTGCGACACGTGCGGCCCCTCGGGGACATCCACCCTCAGCCGGAGCCGATAGCCTCGACTGACGGGAGCGACGAAATCCGGTGAGACGATGGCGGTTGAAGAAGACACGGAAGACGGGCGCAAACGTCGCGGCCAACGCCGCCGAGCCCAGATCATCGAGGCAACGCTCACGATTGTCCGCCGCGACGGTGCCACCGGCGTCACGCACCGAACCGTCGCCAAGGAGGCCGGCATCACGACCAGCCTGACTCTCTACTACTTCGCCACCCTGGACGACCTGCTGGTAGCAGCACTGACCAGCGTCACCGATGCCTACACGCAGCGCATTCGCCAACTCATCGACACCGAGACCGACCCGCTCGACGGGCTCGCCCAGCTGATTGCCGAATCCGCCGGCCCCGGCCGTGAGCGCGCACTTGCCGAACGCGAGCTCTCCACACTGGCGGCTCGCCGACCCGTCCTACGCCCTGTAGCGCGCCGCTGGCGCGACAACGTCGCGGAACTAGCCCGAACACAGACCGACGACCCCGACATCATCGAAGCCTTCGTCGCCCTATCGGACGGCCTCTGCACAGCCATCCTCCTCGACGAACACGAAGCCGACCCGGACCACATCCGGGCAGTCCTCAGCAAAGCCCTCCCGAGATCCAGCCAATAGCCCAATTGGTCACAGCAGTCAGCACCCCAATTCGCGTCACGAATGTCCCACCCCGCAACAGCTAGTCGGGTGGTTCGATGTAGCCGTCCTCGTCACTGGTGACGTCGTCGACGATGTGCTGCTCCTCGTCAGGGTGTTCGGGTAGGGGTTCGTCGTCGGGGACGAACTCGAGATCCGGATCCACCGGTCCTCCCGGCTGACCACTCATCGTTACCTCCTCGAGGGTCGACGCCGGACGGTCGTGGTACAGGAATACCCGCCCGCTGCCGGTACACAAACCTCGCACCAGCGGCGACGGCCATCTACAGTGGTGGACACGCCATCGCGTGGAGGGCCGAGCGGATGACCGAGACATCAGCAGGGCACCTACCGGAGCAGGTGCGGATCGCGATCGTGGGAAGCGGATTCTCCGGGCTGGGCATGGCCATACGCCTCAAGCAAGCCGGCATCCACGACTTCGTGGTGCTGGAGCGCCGCGAGAGCGTCGGCGGGACGTGGAACGACAACACGTACCCGAACTGCGGCTGCGACGTTCCCTCCCACCTGTACTCCTTCTCGTTCGCGCCGAAACCGGACTGGAGCCGTACCTACTCGAACCAGCCGGAGATCTGGCGTTACCTCGCCGACTGCGCCGAGGAGTACGGGGTCACCGACTACATCCGGTACGGCGTCGAGGTGCGCTCGGCAGCCTGGGACGGCTCGGCTCTGCGGTGGCGGGTCACCACCGACAGCGGCACCCTGTCGGCCCAGGTGGTGATCAGCGCGATGGGGCCGCTGAACGAGCCCCGCTACCCCGACATCGACGGTCTGGACAGCTTCCAGGGCACGATGTTCCACTCCGCGCGCTGGAACCACGAGCACGACCTGCGGGGCAAGCGGGTCGCCTCGGTCGGGACAGGCGCATCGGCCATCCAGTACGTCCCGGCGATCGCGCCCGACGTCGAGCAGCTGTACGTCTTCCAGCGCACCGCACCCTGGGTGGTGCCGCACACCGACCGCCCCCTCACCGAGGTGGAGCGCCGCCTGTACCGCTCGTTCCCTCCGTTGCAGCGGCTGGCCAGGGCGGGCGTCTACGTGGGGCGCGAGCTGATGGTGCCGGGTTTCGTGAAGTACCCGAAGCTGATGCGCGGGCTGGAGTGGCTCGCGCTCGGCCACATGCGCCGCCAGCTGCGTGACCCCGAGCTGCGCCGCAAGGCGACGCCGGACTACACCATCGGGTGCAAGCGGATCCTGCCGTCGAACGCGTGGTACCCGGCCCTCGAACGGTCCAACGTCGAGCTGGTGACCGGTGGGGTGCGCGAGATCCGCGCGAACTCGGTGGTCGGCTCCGACGGCACCGAGTACCCGGTGGACACGATCGTGTTCGGCACCGGGTTCCACGTCACCGACATGCCCGCGGCGCACCAGGTGTACGGCAGGGCCGGCAGGCGCCTCGACGAGATGTTCCGCGGCAGCCCGCGCGCCTACCTGGGGACCACATTCGCCGGATTCCCCAACATGTTCATGATGCTGGGGCCGAACACCGGGCTCGGCCACACCTCGATGGTCTACATGATCGAGTCCCAGATCAGCTATATTCTCGGTGCGCTACGCGAGATGAACCGGCGCGATGCGCACACCGTCGAGGTGCGCGCCGATGTGCAGGACGGTTTCAACCGCTGGGTCGACGGCAAGATGCAACCGACCGTATGGCAGACGGGTTGCTCGAGCTGGTATCTGGACAGCACCGGTCGTAACGCGACGCTGTGGCCGGACTGGACGTGGCGGTACCGGCATCGCATGGCACGCTTCGACCCCAGCGACTACGAGTTCGTCGTGCGATCCCCCAGGGAACGAGCGGGCGCCATCGAGGTCGCGGGCTAGCGATGCGGGCCCGGCAGGCGGCCGGACCCGAGTTCGACGGCTATCACCGGCTCGCCACCAGGTCCGTGTGCGAGGCCACCGCCTCGTCCACGGTCGAGAAGCGCTCGACCTGCCCGGCGAAGTTCGCCGCCCGCAGCGCCCGTTCGACGCAGTGCGGGTTTCCCACCAGGCAGAACCGCCCACCACGGGCATGCATCCGGCGGCTCGCGGCCAGGATGTTTTCCACCGCGCTGATGCCGAGGAAGTGCACCCGGGAGACATCCAGCGCGACCATGGTTACCGCGCACGACAGTCTCGGCGCGAGCAGGTCGTCCAGCCGCCCGACGGTGGCGGCGTCCACCACCCCCGCAGCCGTGACGACCGCAACATCCTGGGTCGGGTGATCGAGTGAGAGGTCGATCGTGTCAGGTCGCATGGCTGTGCTCCTCCCACGGCTCGGGTGAGGTACACAGTTCCTCTCTACTAGCGAAGCCCCGGACGTTCAACCGGTGTGCGGCCACCCACTCAGGGAACGCCTGCTCACTCGGCGTCGTCGGCCGGCGCCTGCCCGACCCCGTAGTCGGGTAGGTCACCGCCGCCGTCACCGTCGCCGCCGTCCGGGCAGCCGGTAGCCAGGAGTGCCGTGGCGGCGACGGCGAGTGTGAGCCTGGCGAGCGAACGTGCGCGTGCAGATGCCGATGTCATGCCCAGTGGGTTCCCCGTGGTCACGGACGCCAAACGGGGCGGCGCGGCGGCGGGAACGAGCGGATACTGGGGGACGAGAGCGGGCGGATGCATACGGGTACCGGGCCGCGGGGTAACCGAGTACCGGGGCGAACACGCCGGCTGCGGTGCGGCGGGAACCACGCGGCCAGGGATGACGGCCAACGGGAGTGAACCATGACAGCCACTGTCACGCTCGGACGGATCGCCGGAGTCCGCATCGGGCTGCACTGGAGCGTGCTCGGGATCGTCGCGGTCCTGGCAGGCGCGGGGTTCGCGCGCTGGCCGGAGATCGTGCCCGGTTACTCCTCCGTGGCGTATGCGGTGGCCGCCGTCACCGGCGCCGTGCTGTTCCTGGTCTCGCTGCTGGTGCACGAGCTGAGCCACGCGCTGGTCGCGCGCAGGCACGGCATCGCGGTTGACGGGATCACGCTGTGGCTGCTCGGCGGTGTCGCGCGGTTGCGCGGGGAGGCGTCCAGGCCGCGCGCCGAGCTGCGCATCGCCGGGGTGGGGCCGCTGGCCAGCGTCGTCGTGGCGGTGCTTTTCGGGCTGCTGGCGTGGGTATCGACGATTCTCGGTATCGCCGGGCTGGTCACCGTCGTGCTGTCCTTCCTCGCCCTGATCAACGTCGTGCTCGCGATCTTCAACCTGATCCCGGCCGCACCGCTGGACGGCGGTCGGATCCTGCGTTCGGCCCTGTGGGCGTGGCGAGGTGACCGGTACCGCGCTGCGGTGTGGAGCGCGCGTGCCGGTAAGGGTTTCGGGTTCGGCCTGATCGTGCTCGGCGGTGTATGGGTACTCACCACAGCGGGGCCGGACGGCATCTGGTGGATACTCATCGGTCTGTTCATCGTGACCGTGGCTACCGCCGAGGAGCAGCAGGCCCGGACGAGCGTCGCGCTGGCAGGCGTGCGCGTGCGGGACGCGATGACGCCGCGGCCGTGCCGGGTGGACGGCTCCACCGGCGTCACGACGTTCCTCAGCGAGGTCGCCCCGGTCCGCAAGCACTCGGCGTTTCCCGTGGTGGACGCCTCCGGCAGGCCGTGCGGTCTGGTCTCCGTCGAGCAGGCCGGGAAGGTCCGCGCGGAGCGCAGGCACGTCACCACGCTCGCCGAGGTGGCTGCCTCGCTCGCGGACGTTCCGGTCGTCGGGCCGGACGAGGCGTTGACCGACGTGCTGCCCCGGTTGGACGGCAGTGCGGGCGGGCGGGCGCTCGTCGTCGAGGACGGCGCGCTCGTCGGCATCCTGACCTCGCGTGACGTCAGCATGATCAGCACGCTGCGAGGCCTCGACGGCAGCGCAGGTGGGCGTGGCGCGGGAACGGTATTCCGGCCGGCCGGGTAGGCCGTAGCGACCGGTGTTGGCGAGGAGGACGGTATGACGGAGTCGTTGCGGTTCCAGGTGGACGGCGCCCTGCTGGAAGGCGATCTCACCCTTCCGGACGGGGCGCAGGGGCTCGTGGTCTTCGCGCACGGTTCGGGCAGTTCACGGCACAGCACCCGGAACAAGGCGGTGGCGCGGCCGCTGCAGGACAGGGGGCTTGCGACGTTGCTGTTCGACCTGCTGCACGCCGAGGAGGAGCGGGAGGACGCCCGGACCGGTCGGTTCCGGTTCGACATCGCGTTGCTGACCGGGCGGCTGATCCACGTGATCGACCAGGTGTCCACATGCGACCGGACGCGGGGGCTGTCACTCGGCCTGTTCGGGGCGAGTACTGGGGCGGCGGTCGCGCTGCTGGCCGCCGCGCGCCGTCCCGACCTGGTCTCGGCGGTCGTTTCCCGTGGCGGGCGTCCCGACCTCGCAGGCGAGGAGGCGCGGCAGGTGCGCGCGCCCACCCTGCTCATCGTCGGCGGGCGGGACGAGCACGTTCTCGAGCTGAACCAGGAGGCCGCGCGCAGGCTCGTCGCGCCGCACGAAGTACGGGTCGTGCCGGGTGCCACGCACCTGTTCGAGGAGGCCGGTGCGCTCGACCAGGTCGCCGACTGGGCGGGCGAGTGGTTCATCGGGCACGGCTCGGGCACGCGTGCCGCAGCGGGTTAGCCCGATGCCTGACCCGGTTCGCGCGGAGACTGGCCGGGGTTGTTGGTGTTGTAGGCGAGTTCCTCGGCGTGCGCGAGCGCCTCGTCCAGCACCCGCTGTTCGCGTTCGTCCAGCTCGGCGCGCAGCTGTGGTCCCGCTGCCCGGATGAGGACGATGAGCCGCTTCGCGATGCCGCGTGCCAGGGTCAGCCGGACCCGGTCGGTGGCCAGCTCGCGCTGCGACTCGGTGATGAGTTTGCGGTAACGGTGGTTGAGCTCGGCGTGCCGGTCGAGGAGGTCGAGCGCGCCGCTGACCGCGGTGAGCTGCTCCGTGGGTATGCCTGCATCCGATGGGTCCGTCACGTCCGGCGAGCATACGCCGCCCGCGTGGCCACGGGGTGGCAGGTCTCGCCCGGTGACGTGTGGGCTGTGGCACCCGCCTTCTGTACGAGTGCTTCGATGTGCGGATACTGGAAGGTGTACCCGGCTCGGTGTCGGCCCGGGGACAGGTGAGCGTGTGGAAAGGTGCCAGCAGGTGAAGGTCAGTGTCGATCCCGACGTGTGCGACGCCCGGGGCCAGTGCGCGGTCGTCGACAGCGAGCTGTTCACCCTCGCCGAGGAGGGCTTCAGCGACATCGGCGAGGGCAAGCCGGTGCCGCCCGGCAAGGAGGACGTCGCCGAGCAGGGTGTCGAGATCTGCCCCGTCCAGGCGTTGTCCATCGACGAGTAGCCGGTATCGCGGGTGGCAGGCGGTGCTCGTTGTGACTACGAGCCGTATCGGCCCGCCATGAGTCGAAGGTCCAGCAGGCGTAGCGGGCGCGTTTTGCGTCTCCGTTTTCAGCGCAGCCCAGCTGCGCCGTGACGAATATCCCGAGCGCGGCTTCGTGCAAGCGATGGCTCTGCGATTGCGCCTTGATCGAAGCCCGCTTCTCTCCGGAGTGGCGCTCATCGCATCGCCCGGCCCGGTACCCACAGCCCGTCGGGCGCGCGCAGCCTGCGGCGCGGCGCGCCGGGCCGGTCGTTGTCGGGTAGCTCCAGGAGCGCGTCGATCACCTCGGCCACGGTTCCCGAGCGGTGCCACAGGGGTTCCGGTTCGATCTGCGCTCCCGGTGCCGGGTAGCGCGCTGCGATGGCCTCATGCATGCCGTGGACCAGGAAGGTGTCCATGACCCCGGCACGCCACCGCTGCGCGTACAGCGCGTCGACTACGGCGCCGCTGGAGTCGTACAGGTGCCGGAAGGTGAAGCCTGCGGTCACGCTGCGGCGCAGCGCCTCGATGTGCGGCCGCTCCTCGTCGCTGTGCGGGTGCATCAGCGACGCGCATCCTCGCCGGGGTGCTCGTCATGGGGCGCGGCGGCCCCCGAGGGGGTCGGGGTCGCCTCGGGAGTCGCCGCGCCGGGGTCCCGGCGCGCGGGCGCGTAGGCGCGGGCTCGCGCCCGGGCCGGGAGCTGGGGGAGCACGCTGTCGATCTCCTCGCGCGTGTAGCCCCACAGCGGGGCGCCGACGTACAGCCGCGCGGCGATGTCGCAGGCCGTACAGGTGGGGAACGGTCCGAGCGTGTGCCGTCTCGGGGCGGTGTCGGCCTCGGTGACCGTAACCGGCTCGGTGTGCCCGAGCGCGGCCACGGTGTCCCCGGCCCTGTTCGGGCACGGGCCGCGCAACCAGTAGGCGTGCAGCGCGCCGCATGCTTCCTGCCAGCGGATCTCGGCCATGACTACCCCGTTCCCCAGTCGTACGTACCGGACGTCGCGAGTGAACTATTGTTGCAAGCTTGCAAAATAGCAAGCATGGTATAGATCGTCACGACACATTTCATCCCAACGAGCGATGCGGGGGACGGTAAGGTGCGTGAGCACAAGCTGAGGGGAAAGGTGATGCAATTATGGCCAAGTCGAAAGGCCCCAGCGTCCGCGAGCGACGGGTCGCGCGGCGGCTGCGCAAGTGGCGGACCGACGTCGCCGGGATCCCGACCCTGGAGCCGGTAGCCTCGCAGCTGCGCTGGTCGCCGTCGAAGCTGTCCCGCCTGGAGAACGCCGAACAGATCGCCGGACCCGCCGAGATCATCGCGTTGGCCACGATCCTGGGAGTCGACGAGGAGGAGCGCGACCGGGTCGTCGCAATGGCGTCGCGTGAGTCAGCCGGCTGGTGGCTGGGATATACGCCGGAGATCGTGCCGAACGCACTGGCCGACTATCTGGAGACTGAGGCCGAGGCCAGCATCGTTCGCAACGTCGAGACGATGTTGGTGCCAGGCTTGTTGCAGACCTCAGCTTACGCCGAGACGCTTATCCGCGCGTGGCCTGCGCCCAGTGAGCACGCGATTGCCGAGCGGCTCAGTGTGCGTCAACAGCGTCAAGCGCGCCTCGATGAGGACCCACCGTTGCCGCTGCATGCCATCGTGCATGAGAACGCACTGCACCTACCGATCGGTGGCCGTGAGGTGATGCTCGAACAGCTGGACTGGCTGCTGTCTCGTGCGAAGCAGAGCAAGATCACGCTGCAGGTGTTGCCGATCAAGATCGGTGCATACGGCGGTATGGGCGCGAGCTATCACATTGTCAGCTTCGACGGGGATGAAGCCGCAGCGGTTTACCTGGACCGGCTTACCGATGGGCAGTTCGTTGAGGAGGACGACCAGGTCGAGACGTTCCACCGGAACTTTCAGCGATTGATTAACGTGGCCTTGGATCCTGACGCTTCGGGGGAACGTATCCTGGAGATCCGCAAGGGGTTCACGTAGCGACGACGAGTAGGAGAACCGGCAGATGGCAGCGAGCGGCTACCCCGATTGCGACTGGGCCGCAGTTCGCGCCACTGCCCGCAAGGCCCAGGCCAGTGATGGACAAGGGGCTTGCGTGATGCTGGCTCGCACCCCGGACGGTGGGGCCGTCTTCTTCGACTCCAAGCTGCCCGAGGACGGGCCGTTCCTGTACTGCACGGCCGAGGCCTTCCGCGCGCACCTGGCCGCCGTGAAGGGCGGCGAGCTCGACGCCCCGCAGGCCTGACCCCGGCCGGGACATGCGTGCGCTGCGTTTCCCGCTCGGCCCCGTCCGGCGCCATCGCTAGACGTTGTCCCTGGGGATCGTGGAGTGCCAGTTCCTGCTGAACACGCGCTCCCCATTCTCGTAGGCGTCCAGCTGGGCGTGCAGCACGAACTCCGCCGGGGTGCACGACAGCGTGGTGTGGGTGGTGGTGTGTACGCGCCAGTCATCGCGCTCGAAGCCGATGTTCCAGTCGATGCTGCCCTGCACGGAGTCGAAGTCATCGGCCACCGACTGGTACTTCTCGTCGACCCGCCTGGTGACGTTCAGCCCGATCTCCTCGAAACGGACCTTGCCCAGGTCCTTCACGACATCCAGCGCGGAGACGTAGTTGACCAGGTCCCGGGAGATGTCCCAGCGCTGCTCACCCGGCCATAGCTGCTGCGTGGCGAGCGGCGGGGTGCCCTCCGGCTCGCCGAACGGAACCGTCGGCGTCAGGTCCGGCTCCGATGTCGGCCGTACCGGCAGCACCAGCTCGCTCGACCCCGCGTACACGGTCAGGTGCACCGGCTCGGGCGGTGGCCAGGCCAGTGGCCAGTAGGACGTCGAGATCGACACTCGAAGCTTGTGCCCGGCAGGGAACACCTGGGCGACGCCGTTCAGCGAGACGCTCACCGAGTAGCGCCTGCCGGGCTCCAGCGGCTCCGGCTCGGCGTGGCTGTCGCGGTGGGTGAGGTTGAGCAGGCCGTAGGACACGCGGGTGGCCTGGCCGTCCGGGGCTATATCGGACAGCCGCACCGTGACCATCGCGTTCGGGGCGCTGGCGGCCACGTCCAGGTTGACGACGGGAGAGCCGAGGATCTCGTGCCGGTTGGTGAGCACGGCGCTGTCGAACACCAGCGACCCGCCGTCCTCCTCCCGCTGGTCGTAAGGCTGGTCCGGGGGTGCGTTGTAGGAGCACCACTTGCCCGCGAACTGCCCGACAGACAGCGGCGACTCCACATCGAGCGGGGTCTCCTCGACCTGCTCGCTGCCCAGGCAGATGCTGTTCACCCCGAGCGTGAAGTGCGCGAGCCGCACGTTCGGCGAGGGCCAGCCGGGCTCGCCGACCCAGCGGCCGGGCCGGCGCTGGTAGGTCGTCGACGGTGGCACGCTCTCCTGCATCCAGATCCGCAACATCGGATCGTCCATGACGCGGTTGTCCACCCCGGACAGCCAGTGGTCCCACCAGCGCACCAGCTCCTGCAGGAACCCGATCGCCGGACCGGGAACGCCGAGATGCGGGTACTTGTGCGACCAGGGCCCGATCAGGCCCTTGCGCGGTACGTCCAGTTCGGACAGCAGGCGGAACACCGCGTTCGAGTAGCCGTCCGCCCAGCCGCTCACGGCGAGCACCGGGACGTCGATGGCCGAGTAGTCCTCGCAGACCGATCCGTGCCGCCAGTAGTCGTCGCGGCGCTGGTGTCGCAGCCACTCCTCCAGCCAGGGCCTGGTGTTCTCCAGGCGCTCGTGCCACATCTCCCGCCACCGCTTCCCGGCGAGCGCCGGATCCGGCGGGCAGGAGCTGTAGGCGAACATCGTCGAGGCCCATGAGAGGTTGTCCGACAGCAGGCAACCGCCCATGTAGTGCACGTCGTCGGCGTAACGGTCATCCGACGAGCAGACCGTCACGATCGCGCGCAGGCTGCTCGGCTTCCTGGCTGCTATCTGCAGTGCGTTGAATCCACCCCAGGAGATCCCCATCATGCCGGTGCGGCCGTCGCACCAGGGCTGCTCCGTGAGCCAGTCCAGCACCTCCAACCCATCGGAGAGTTCTTGCTCCAGGTACTCGTCGAGTAGCAGCCCTTCGGAGTCCCCGCTGCCCCGCAGGTCGACTCGCACGCACGCGTAGCCGTGCCCGGCGAGGTACGGGTGGTGTATCGAGTCGCGCCTGGCGGTGAGGTCCCGCTTGCGGTACGGGATGTACTCCAGGATGGCCGGAACAGGGTCGTTCTCGGACGTCACGGGGCGCCAGATGCGCGCGGCCAGCCGCGTGCCGTCGGAGAGCGGGATCCAGACGTGCTCGTCCTCCTTGACGGAGTAGGGCAGGTTCGTGACGGTCCGCATGCCGGTTGCCTCCTCGGTCCGTGTCGATGTCAGTCCCGGGGTGGCGGCTCGTCGAGTTCCAGCGGCAGCTCGGCCAGGAAGGTCTCGTACTTCTCGGACAGCTCCTCCTCACTGTCCGCTCCGATATGGATAGTCGCTGGTTCGTAGCTGTAGCTGTCCCGGTTCGCGCATTCCGACAGCCAGGCTCCCTCCTCGGCGACGACCTCCGCGGTGCAGCCGGGCACGCGCGACTCGACGTGCCGGATCTCCGCCTCCGTGGGTGATCGCCGGACGTAGGAGTCGGTGAACCGCCGGACGAACCACTTCGCCGCGTGCCGGTAGGTCCCCTCACGGTGCGGGAACCGGGGGTCCAGGCCGAGGCCGAGCCGTACCATGCACTGGTGGTTGGGTGCGCCGTCGACGTGCTCGAACAGCCGGGCGTGCGACTGCGAGTGCCTGGGGTTGACCTCGAGCACAGTGACCCCCTCGCGCTCACGGTCCACGACGAACTCGATGTTGAACGCAGTGGCGTCCAGGCCGAGACGTTCGACCACAGCCCGGGAGATCGTCTCGGCACGCTGCAGCACACCTTCCGGTAGCGCCGACGGGTACTGGAACCGCAGGAAGCTCGGGCTCTCCGGGTAGGGGATCGAGTCCACCGCGCCGTACAGGTGGACCGCGCCGCCGTGGCTGTAGCCCTCCACGGTGAGCTGGGGACCGTCCACGGCTTCCTCGGCCAGGCACGCCTGCCCGCCGGTGCGGGCGACCTCGTCGGGCAGCTCGACCTGGCCGAGCACGAAGTCGAACGCGGGTCCGATGTGCTCGATTCCCGCGGAGATCTCGCTGACGGGGAAGTCCCAGTACCCGACGATGGCGTCGATGCGCCCGTCGAACGCATCTAGCTGGGCTTGTGCCCTGCTCAGCAGGTCGGGCAGGTCCACCCGCTCGCGGCGCAGTTCGGCCATCGACAGCAGCGGGTGGAAACGGTAGTCGCTCGCCCGGTACTGGCGGGCGAGCGAGTCGAGGTTGTGCCGGTCCAGCCCGAGTACGAAGACGTTCCGGTGCGCCACGCCTGCTCCCGTTCCCGCGGTGTGGATCACGACTGGTTGAGCTGGGCCCAGGCGGCGTCGATGATCGCGGAGGAGTCGATCCCGGCGTGGTGCAGTTGCTCGTCCGGCTCCGCGGAGGCGGGCATCGACGTCACACCGAGCTTGGTGACGCGGGGTGCGTCGTGCGCGTCGGTGAGCGCGTCGAGTACCGCGTCGCCGAGCCCGCCGGTCGGCCAGTGGTCCTCGACGGTGATCACCCGCCCCGTGCGCGCGGCGGCGTCCCGGACGGTCTCGCCGTCGAGCGGTTTGACCGAGTAGGCGTCGATCACCCGTGCGGCCATCCCGTGCTCGGCGAGGAAGTCGGCCGCCTCGAGTGCCTCGTGCACGGTGATACCGGCCGCGACGATCGCGACCTGGTCGTCCTCGCCCGCGCGGTGCACGCAGCTGCCTCCGACGGGGAAGGATCGCTCGGCGTCGTAGATCACCGGGGTGGCACCCCGGGTGGTGCGCAGGTAACAGATGCCGGGATGAGCCGCCATCGTCGACGTCAGATGGGCGGTCTGATTGGCGTCACAGGGGTAGAGCACCGTGCTGCCGTAGACGGGGCGGAACGCGGCCATGTCCTCCAGGCCCATCTGGGACGGGCCGTCCTTGCCGATGGAGACCCCGGCGTGCGAACCGACCAGCTGCAGGTCCGCCCGGCCGATCGCGGCCATCCGGATGAAGTCGTAGGCGCGCCCGAGGAACGCCGCGAAGGTCGCGACGTAGGGCGTCCAGCCGCGGGCCTGCATTCCCACGGCAGCGGCGACCATCTGCTGCTCGGCGATGTAGCACTGGAAGAAGCGGTCGGGATGTGCCCGCGCGAAGTACCCCGCGCGGGTGGAGTCGCTGACCTCGCCGTCGAGGGCGACGACGTCGGGGAGGGCGTCGCCGAGGGCCACCAGCGCCTCCCCGTATGCGGTGCGCGTGGCGACCTCCTGGCCGGGCTCGTAGCTCGGCAGCTTTACCGGCTCGCCAGGCATGGTGTGCCCACCGGCGGGTGCGCGCGCCGGAACATCCACGGTGATCGACCGCCTGCCGCCGAGCTCGGCCACCGCCTCGTCGAGGTCCGGCACCGGTTTGCCGTGGGCGTCCTCGACACCCTCGACCGCGCTCACGCCTTTGCCCTTGACCGTGCGCGCGAGGATGGCGGTCGGTTCCGCGGACTCCGCGGCCTCGGTGTAGGCCGCGTCGATCTGTGCGGGGTCGTGGCCGTCGATGTCGACGGTGTGCCAGCCGAGCGCGCGCAGCCGTGTCGCGTGGACCGTGGTGTCCCACCCGTAGCGGGTGGGGCCGCGCTGGCCGAGAGCGTTGATGTCGATGACGGCGGTCAGGTTGTCCAGCCGGTTCTGGCCGGCGTGCTCGAAGGCCTCCCACATCGATCCTTCGGCCAGCTCGCTGTCCCCGCAGAGCACCCATACCCGGTACGGCAGGTGATCGAGGTACCTGCCTGCCAGGGCGAAGCCGACCCCGATGGGCAGGCCCTGGCCGAGCGAGCCGGTGGCCACATCCACCCACGGCAGCCTGGGCGTCGGGTGGCCCTCCAGCCTGCTGCCCAGCGTCCGGTAGCTCAGCAGCTCCTCGTCGTCGATCGTGCCCGCGGCGGCGAACATCGCGTACAGCAGCGGGGACGCGTGCCCCTTGGAGAAGATCAGGCGGTCGTTGTTCGGCTCGTACGGATCGGTGAAGTCGTACCGCAGATGGCGTGCCAGGAGCACCGCCATGAGATCCGCAGCCGACAGCCCGGACGTCGCGTGCCCGGACTGTGCCTGGTGGGTGCAGCGGACCACGTCCACCCGCAGCTGCTGGCCGAGTTCGGAAAGTTCCTGGATCGACGGTTCGGGTCCCGACACGGTCGCCTCCTTGATTCCCTGCCTTCGTGTGCCGTTCCGTCGCCTCTTCCTGCGGTGTCAGGAAGCGCCTGTGGCGGGCGCGGAGTCGGTGAGTACGGAACCGAGGGGGTCGGCGTTGCTCCGCGCGCAGTGCGCGCAGCAGTAGACAGCCTCGCTCGTGTGAACGCCGTGCCCGATGATGCGGCACCGGCAGTGCGCGCACGTGGGCGCGAGACGGCTGATCGCGCACTCGAAGGAGTCGAACGTATGACCGGAACCATCGGGCATGCGCACCTCGAAAGCCTGCTCGAAGTCGTTTCCGCAGGTCTCACACGTAGCCATCGCGGCATCTCCTCTCGCCCGCATGTTCGGCTGGCCACTGGAGGGGTTCCCACCGGCCCGCGAGATCAAACCGCCACTACGCCCGGCGAGTGCCGCGCGCCGTATTATCCGGCGGGAGGGGAGCAGTAGGCTCGCCCATCCGCTGCCGCGCCCGGAGAGCCCGGCCCTTCACGGGGCATGCGATGCCGGGGCCGGCATCGGTCCGGTGTCGACGTGTCCAAGGGGAGGAGGACGCATCGAGGGACAGTGGACGACTCGGGAGCCGCGTGGCCGGCGCACGGGCCTGATCCTGCTCGCCGTGTTCCTGGTCTCCGAGGTGACGTTCGTCGTCGCCTCCGTGCTCATCGTGGTGCCGTTCGTGCTGTTCGGCGCTCGGGATCAGGGGCTCCCGCCGGGGGCGCTCGTGGCGTCTGTGGTGGTGCCCGCGGTACTCGCGGCCGTGGTCGCAGTGACCGGTACGGCACTGTTCGCCGGTGGCGACCGTGTGGCACGCGTGCGCCGCGAGCTCGCGGCACGGTGGAACTGGCGGCACCTCAAGGTGGGACTGGCCATCGGGGTGGCGGGGCTCGTGGTCACGGTGCCTGCCTCGATCGTCTGGGCCGAGGTCGTCGGGCGGGACCACGCCAGCTCGGCTGTCGGTGAGATATTCGCGGGCCGTCACCTGGGTGTGCTGGCCGGGGTCACGATGTTCCTGGGGGTATGGCTGGTGGCGCCGCTGTGCGAGGAGCTGATCTTTCGAGGGGTGCTCTGGAGTTCGCTCGAGCACTGGCGGTGGAACCGCTGGCTCATCCTGCTTGTCACCAGCGTCGTGTTCTCGGTGGCACACCTGGAGGTGCTGCGCAGCCCGCTCCTGCTGGTGCTGTCCATACCGATCGGTCTCGCCAGGATGTACACCGGCAACGTGCTGGCCAGCATCGTCACCCACCAGGTGAACAACTTCCTGCCCGCCGTCGCCCTGCTCTTCGCCACGACGGGATGGGTGGATATCGAGGTGTAGGCGGTCCCGCTCCCCTCGCAGGTGCGTGCGCCCGGCAGCCGGGTCAGCCCGGTTCGCCGCGCCGCTTGCGGTGCGCGACCCACCCCGTATTGACCAGCAGGCCGAGCGCCACGGCGAACAGCGCTAGCGCGAACCACAACCACCCGTCCATGCGCAGTGCGACGATGCCGGTGGCAACGCAGAAGAGGATGCCGATCCCGGACACCCACAGGCGCAGGGTCAGCGCGCTGTACATCGGGGCCGCTCCGGCCCAGCCGGCGGTCGGGTCGTGGTAGTCAGGCAGTCCGCGTGCGTACTCTTCGCGGGTGAGCGTGCGGTGCTGACGTCGTGCGGTCATACTCCCGGGATGCCCCGACACCGCCTCGCCGAAACCGCCGAATGCGTGTTCCGGCCTCGCGGGGTCTCGGTCAGAGGATCGCCAGCGGCGTGGGGGCATCCGGGGGTGGGAACTCCCGGTCCAGCTCGCGCACGTCCTCGTCGGTCAGCGCCAGGTCAAGGGCCGCCTTGTTCTGCTCGACGTGCTCAGGGGTGGCCGCCTTCGGGATCGCGCAGACGCCCGGCTGGTGCAGCACCCAGGCCAGTGCCACCTGCGCGGCCGTGACGCCGTGCCGTTCGGCGACGCGGCGGATCGTTCCGTTGCCGAGCAGCCTGCCCTGCTCGATCGGCGAGTACGCCATCACCGGGACGTCCCGGTCGCGGCACTCGGGCAGCAGGTCGTACTCGGGCCCCCTGCGGGAGAGGTTGTACAGGACCTGGTTGGTCACGACCCGGTTGCCGAGCTCCTCGCCCCACAGGTCCGCCAGGTCGGCGGGGTCGAAGTTGCTCACGCCGTAGTGCAGGATCTTGCCGTCCGAGCGGAGCCGCTCGAACGCCTCGAGTGTCTCCTCGAGCGGGACGTTGCCTCGCCAGTGCAGCAGGTACAGGTCGAT
Organism: Haloechinothrix alba; assembly: GCF_900188115.1. GTDB lineage: Bacteria > Actinomycetota > Actinomycetes > Mycobacteriales > Pseudonocardiaceae > Haloechinothrix > Haloechinothrix alba. The sequence goes on from NZ_FZNW01000010.1 coordinate 17,405, forward strand.
CCGGTCGGTGCCGAGGCGGGTGAGACTGCGCTCGCACGCCTCGATCGCGCCACGCTTGCTCGCGTTGTGCGGGAAGACCTTGCTCACCAGGAAGGCCTCGTCGCGCCTGCCGTCGACGGCCTCCGCGATCACCTCCTCGGCCCCGCCGCTGCCGTACATCTCGGCGGTGTCGATCAGCCCGAGTCCCAGGTCCAGCCCGTGCCGCAGCGCACGCACCTCACCCGAGCGATGCTCGGCCCGTTCCCCCATCCCCCAGGTGCCCTGCCCCAGTGCGGGCAGTTGCGCGTCGTCCGTGAGTCGCAGGTACCGCATGCCGTGCTCCGTGTGGTCGATCGATGCGTACGCGGCGCTCCGCGTCGGTCACCGGGAACCCTAAACCCCGGGGCCGCGTACCCCGTTACTCCGCAGCTCACGAGCCGGAGACGTGGGACGACGTCAAGGCGTCCCGGATGCGGTCGACGATGCCGATTCCCGGATCGATGATCAGGTTGCTCGGCGGCTTGTCCGGCGCCCCCGGATGCGGATGGGTCGGTGCGCTGTCCTTGGCCAGTGCCATCTTGGCACCGAGCTGGTTGAGGTGATCGGCGCCGCACGCTGCCTCCAGCTGTGGCAGCATCCGCTCCCGCTCGGTGTCGAAACCCTGCCGGACGCGGTCGGCCAGCGACCCGAGCAACTGGTTGAAGCGCGTTTCCGAGGGCGAGGTGTGCTCAAGCTCCTTCATCGTCTCGTCCGCACGCGCGTGCTCGTCGAGCATCCGGTCGACGAGCACGGACCTGTCGGGGACCCGGTGGCGTACCTCGGGGTAGAGGTACTGCTCCTTGACGGTGATGTGCCGTACGAGCGTGGCGATGATGTGATCCACCAGCTGCCTGCGGTACTCCGGGCTGGCCATGTCCAGGTCGAGCTCGTCGAACATGCCCTCGATCTCGTGCTGCTCGTCGTGGATGGCCTGGATGAGTTCCTCGTCGCCGTTGGTCGTCGTCATCCTGCGCTCCGTTGTCTCCTGAGTGCTCGGTATTTCACCACCCGGGTACCCGTGTGACGGTCGCGACAATCCCGGCAGGGACGGCCCGCATGAGGTGTGATGACGGGGTCGTCGCGGGTAATCGCCACCCGGGGTCGACCCTCGTGTCCAGCGAGCACGGTGACTCCACAGAGGATCAACTTCGTGGCTGTCCGCCGGCGGGCCGATGTCGCCGCGCCCGGTGACGTCAGTGGAAAGGGGTGAGTCGCATGGCACACCTGCCGGTCGAGACGCCGACGACCGTCCCGATGCGGCGGTCGCCGGTGCGGTCGGTCGCGGCGGCGTTCGCGTGCCTGCTGGTCGTGCTCGGTGTGGCTGGGTTCGTTCCCGGGGTCACGACGGACCTGACGCAGCTGAGTGTGGCCGGCCCGGGCTCCGGAGCCATGCTGTTCGGCAGTATCCAGGTCTCGGTGCTGCACAATCTCGTGAACGCCGCCGCCGGTGTGTGGGGCCTGACCGCGATCGACAGGCCGATACCGGCCAGGTCGTTCCTGCTCGGGGCGGGGGTTGCCTACCTGGCACTGTGGTTGTACGGCATGTTCGTCGAGGAGCACTCCGTGGCGAACGTGCTGCCCGCCGATGCCGCCGGGACGATCCTGCACGCGGCCCTCGGGCTTGGCATGGTCATCACCGCTCTCCTGCTGGGCAGGGGGACCGGTATGGGGACGGGAAGCAACCTGATGGCCCGGTGACCGCCGAACATCGGTACCCGAGCGCAGCGGCGTGTGGTAGACAGACCGTACGGACTACTCGGCCGCTGGGGAGGGACCGTGCGTAGCGAGGACTGGGACGCGAAGTTCGCCGCGAGCGAGCCGCTCTTCTCGGATAGTCCCAACCAGTTCGTCGCGGCTGAGCTGGCGGACATGCCGCCGGGCACCGCGCTGGATGTGGCGGCGGGTCAGGGCCGCAACGCCGTCTGGTTGGCCGAGCAGGGGTGGCGAGTCACCGCCGTCGACTTCTCGCCGGTCGGGCTGTCCCGCGCGGAAGCGCTCGCCGCCGAGCGCGCGGTCGACCTGAACCTGGTGCGCGCGGACGTCACCAGCTGGCGACCCCCGGCCGCCGCCTTCGACCTGGTGCTGGTCGCGTACCTGCAGATCCCGCACGGCGAGCTGGTTCCTGTGCTGCGGGCCGCTGCGGGGGCGGTGGCCCCCGGCGGCTCCATGTTCGTCGTCGGCCACGACAGGGACAACCTCACGCACGGCACCGGCGGTCCCCAGGACGTGGGTGTGCTGTACACGGTCGACGTTGTGGCAGGTGCGCTGGACGCCCTGCGCGTGCACCGCGCCGAGCAGGTCACCCGCACCATCCCCACCGACGACGGCCACCGCACCGCCATCGACACCCTGGTCATGGCCACCACCCCATAGGGGGTGGGAGCCCAATGTCACGTTCGGCTCCTTAGAAGAACCCGGTGTCACCTTCGGCTCCTTCCCGCCGGTGTGGTGTGGGCCGGTGCGGGGCGGTACCCGGTGGAGCGGGCGCGCAGGGGAGTGCGAGTGTGTCTCCGGCAACGTCACGCCCGGCCGGTATCGCCCCGGCGGACGCGCAGTGTGATACTGCCGGTACGTCTGCGTGCTCACCCGCCGCGCGCCCGGATCCGTGTCGAAGGAGGACCACGTGGCACTCGAACAGCTCCCCGCTGGATCGCAGCGTGATCGCCGCGGCCGTGCTGACGGCGGTGGCGGGGACTCGTCCGGTGGCCTGTTCGGCATGGCAGGCAAGCTCGTCGGGCAGGCGGCACGGACCAGCTACGACCTGGCGAAACGGTTGCCGGGAGCGGAGACGGCCGAGCGCGAGCTGCACAAGCTCGAGCAGGTGGCACTGACCGAGCTGGGTAAGCGCCTGGACGATGTCACCGACCCCTACCTGGCCCCGCTGCGCAGGCCCGCCGCCGGCCACGGGGACGGCTACGGCACCGCCGGACCGGCGTCCGGGAGCGGATTCGGTGGCGCTGCCCTCCCGACGGGCTCGGAGGGCGAGCTCGAACCGCTCCGGGCGGCCATGGCCGAGCTGCTGAACCGGTCGATCGGCTACACCGAGGACGAGGCGCTGGAGTACCTGTACGCCATGGTGCTGCGGCAGCTCACGCCGGATGAGGCCCGTATGGTGTCCGCGCTGTCCGACGGGTCCCCGTTCCCCGTCGTGCACGTCGCGGAGCGCAGCGGTGTCAGCGGAACCGGCAACACCGTCCTGCGGAACATGTCGAGCCTGGGCAAGGCGGCCGGGGTCACGTTGCCCGAGCTCGTCCCGCACTACGTCACGCGGCTGTGCTCGCTCGATCTCGCCGAGCTCAGCGACGAGTCAACCACGTTGCAGACCCAGTACGAGATCCTGCTGGCCGAGGAAGAGGTCCGCACGGCGCTGGAAGCGACCAAGCGCCCGAAGGTGACGCGCAACACACTCCGCCTCTCGCGGTTCGGTGCGCGCTTCTGGCAGGCCTGTGACCCTACCGGCTGCCCGAACACGGTGGAGCGTCGCTGAAACGCTGCGCCTGCGCGAGTAGCAGAGTCCGGTGCATGATCGGTAGCGCTGCGTCGGCATCATCACACGGGTTTCACCATTACCGCAGGTAGCATGGCCCGGCCACGCGTTCGGAACGGCCGCCGGCGTGCGGTTCTGTTAGGTTGAGATCCGAGGTTTCCCGCTTCCCCGAGCCGTGGAGGAGGTCGATATTCGCCGGCGCGCCGGGCGGGAGCCACGAAAGTCAGGGTGCGTGCGTGGGGTGCACCCGTGTGTTGGATAGTGCGGTGACATGTCCGGGAACGTAGTAATCGAACAGCCGTCTGTAAGCGATGGCGCGGCCATGTGGCGCCTGGCACGAGATTCGGGGTCGCTCGACCTGAATCCCCCGTATACATACCTGCTCTGTTGTCACCAGTTTCACGATACGTCGATTGTTGCCCGTTTTGACGGGGAGGTCGTCGGTTTCCTGACGGGTTTCCGCGAGCAGCGCTCGCCGGAGACGGTATTCTTCTGGCAATTGGCCGTCGACGATTCGCAACGCGGAACCGGGCTCGCGCGAACGATGGTCGACACACTGACCACCAGGGTGGCCGAGCAGGGCGCCCGGTACATCACGCTGTCCGTCACGCCGGACAATCACGCCTCGAACGCGTTGTTCCGGTCGCTCGCCGAACGCTGGAACGTGCAGTTGACCACCAGTTGGTTGTTCGAGAAGGACGTTTTCCCGAGCGAGACCACGCACGAGCCGGAGCAGCACTTCCGCATCGGCCCGTTCCCCGGCCATCGGCGCGATGGGCGGCACGCGCCGCGCCACGGGACAATACCCACTGCCGCACAACGAAGAACAATGTATGGACCACATATAGGAGGATCGCCGACAGGCGACCGAACGGAGTAGTTGTGAGCATTTTCGAGAAGCTTGAATCGCAGGTGCGGAGTTACAGCCGCGGCTGGCCCGTGGTCTTCCACCGGGCGCAAGGCAGCTGGTTGTACACCGAGGACGACAAGCCCTACCTGGACTTCTTCGCCGGGGCGGGTGCCCTCAACTACGGGCACAACAACCCGGTGCTCAAGCAGGCGCTGCTGGACTACATCTCCTCGGACGGCGTGACGCACTCGCTGGACATGCACACCGTCGCCAAGCGCGACTTCCTGAACGCGCTCGACGAGGTCGTGTTCGGTCCGCGTGACCTGCACTACAAGGTGACGTTCCCTGGGCCGGGCGGCGCCAACGCCGTCGAGGCCGCGCTGAAACTGGCCAGGAAGGTGACCGGCAAGGAAGCGGTCATCAACTTCACCAACGCCTTCCACGGCATGACGCTCGGCGCGCTGTCGGTGACAGGCAACTCGATGAAGCGGGGCGGCGCCGGTATCCCGCTGGTGCACGCCACCCCCATGCCGTACGCCAGCTACTTCGGCGGTGCCTACCCGGACTTCCTGTACTTCGAGCGGCTGCTCGACGACTCCGGGAGCGGGTTGAACGAACCCGCCGCGGTGATCGTGGAGACCGTGCAGGGCGAGGGCGGCATCAACGCCGCGGAGCTGGACTGGCTGCGCAGTCTCGACGAGATCTGCAAGCGCCGCGAGATCCTGCTGATCGTCGACGACGTGCAGATGGGCTGCGGCCGGACCGGACCGTTCTTCAGCTTCGAGGACGCGGGGATCAAGCCGGACATGATCTGCCTGTCCAAGTCGATCGGCGGGTACGGGCTGCCGTTGGCGCTGACGCTGATCCGCCCGGACCTGGACGTGTGGGCCCCCGGCGAGCACAACGGCACGTTCCGCGGCATCAGCCCGGCCTTCGTCACAGCGGCCGAGGCGTTGCGTACTTTCTGGACCGACGACTCCCTGGAGAAGTCCACGAGGGCGAAGGGCGAGCGGGTCGGCGCGGTACTGACCGAGATCGCCGACGAGCACGCGGATCTGGGTCTGGTCGCCAAGGGGCGCGGGCTGGCGCGGGGGCTGGAGTTCCCGGACGGCGAGACCGCGGACAAGGTGTGTGCCGCCGCGTTCGAGCGCGGCCTGCTCATGGAGACCTCCGGACCCGACGGGGAGGTGGCCAAGCTCCTGCCCCCGTTGACGGTGACCGATGACGAGGTGGAGCACGGCCTCGGGATAATCAAGGAGTCGGTGGCCGCGACGCTGCGCTGAGCCAGCGGCCGCACTCCGGCCGCGCCTGCCGCGCGCGGTCGCACCGGTACGTCCCCAGGTGGCGACTACGACAGAAGGAGACCGAGAAGTGATCGTCCGCACCCTCGACGAGATCACCGACACCGAGGCCGACATCAAGACGCCGAACTGGCGCAGCAAGCGCATCGTGCTGGCCAAGGAGAAGGTCGGGTTCTCGTTGCACGAGACCACGCTCTACCCGGGAACGGTCAACGATTTTTGGTACGCTAACCATATCGAGGCCGTGTTGATTGTCGAGGGTGAGGGCGAACTCACCGACAAGGAAACCGGCGAGACCTACCAGTTGCGGCCGGGCTCGATGTACCTGCTGAACGAGCACGAGAAGCACCAGGTCCGCCCGACGACGCAGATGCGGGCGGTGTGCGTGTTCAACCCGCCGGTGACGGGTAAGGAGGTGCACGACGAGAACGGCGTGTACCCGCTCGTCGTCGAGGACGGCGAGGAAGAGGTCTCTGCCTGACCACAGCGCCCAGGCGCATAGAAGTACCCGGAAGCGGGTACACAACCGAATAGCGTTAGCACTCGCACCGCCCCGGCCGGCCTCAGCGCTGCCCGGGGCAGTGCACTTTCGTGGCCCGAACGAGGAAAGGAAGTACGTAATCTGAAGCGAGGAGGCTACTGGCATGATGCTCACGGGAACGCGAGTCGCGGACGCTTACCCGACCCGAACCGCCGGTGAGCGTGAACCGTTCGATCGGACCCATCCTGCCGTTTGGGGGACGGCGCAGGACGGTCCACTCGATGCCGCCACGTTGGCGTCGCACGAGTCCAAGGGGTTTTCCGTCGTCGATCAGCTGCTCTCCCCCGCGGAGGTGCAGGGTTACTGGCAGGAGCTGAGCCGGCTGTCGAACGACAAGGAGCTCGCCGGTGACGAGCGGGTGGTCACCGAGAAGAAGTCCGGGGAGGTCCGCTCGATCTTCGACGTGCACAGGCTGAGTGACCTCATCACCGACCTCGTGCACGACCCCCGGGTGCTCGACCGCGCCCGCCAGATCCTCGGCGACGACGTCTACGTCCACCAGTGCCGGGTCAACTACATGCCCGGTTTCGAAGGCACCGGCTTCTACTGGCACTCGGACTTCGAGACCTGGCACGCCGAGGACGGCATGCCGGCACCCCGCGCGGTGAGCTGCTCGATCGCGCTCACCGACAACTACCCGTTCAACGGGGGTCTGATGGTCATGCCCGGCTCGCACCGCGTCTTCGTGCCGTGCGTCGGCGAGACCCCGCGTGACCACTACCGGGACTCGTTGCGGGAGCAGGAGATCGGTGTGCCGAGCAAGCGTGAGATCACGAAGCTCGCGGCCGAGTACGGCATCGAGCAGTTCACCGGCCAGGCAGGGTCGGCCCTGTGGTTCGACTCGAACTTGATGCACGGCTCGGGCAACAACATCACCCCGTACCCGCGTTCGAACATCTTCATCGTGTTCAACAGCGTGACCAACGCTCTGGTCGAGCCGTTCGCCGCCGCGGAGTCGCGGCCGAACTTCATCGCGAACAGGGACTTCACTCCGCTGTTCCGCTGATGTCCACGCGCGGCCCTGCCGAGCGTATGTTTTGGGTCACGCGCGATGGAGCGAGTGACTAGGCTACCCGCCGTGGGGTGCCGAGGGCACTGATCCATCCCTCGGCACCCCACGACGGCGCGGCACCAACCCCGCTCACCAGCGCGGGTACAGGAGGCGGACGTGGGCACCAGGGCCAGGGCGGCGGACAACGGAGTGCCCGCCCCGCGGGTGCGGGCAGGTGGCCGGTCGGCACGGGTGGGGGAACGTGCCGACCGGCTCTCGCGCCTCGCTGCGGCTGCCCGGTCGGCGGCATCGCCCGCTGCCCCCAGCGACAGGCTCCGGCGACAGGCTCCGGCGGCCCCGTCAGTCCCCGCGGTGCGCCTCGACCGGGTCGCCGCCGGTTTCGGTGTCCTCCGCGGCCGGTGCGCGCGCATGACCGTTCGGCGGCACCGTCCGGATCTGCTCGTCGGGCTCGACGGGCGTGAGCTCGGGACGTTTGGGCAGCACCCCGTCGCCGAGGGACTCCCTGCGGATACGCCTGCCGATCCACGGCAGCACGTAGGCCCGCGTCCACTCGATGTCGGAGCGGCGCTGGGAGATCCAGTTGTTCTTCTCGGCCTCGCGTTCCTCGTCGGCGCTGCCCAGCGGCTTGCGCCAGTCCTCCTCGGTGGGGAGGCCGAGGGTCTCGGCGGTGCGCAGGGCGATGCGCCGGTGCGCCTCTGGTGTGAAGTGCAGCCGGTCCTCGCTCCAGGCGCGCGGGTCGCGCAGCACGTCCATCGCCCACAGGTCCACGACACTCGCCCCGTGCCGCTCGGCGATGGCGCGGATGTCGGCGTTGTAGATGGCGATCTTGCCACGCAGCCGGTTCATCACCGACATCTGCTTGGTGTCCGGGCCTGCGAAGAGCAGCACGTCGATACCCGCCGCGCGCAGCTGCGCGACCATGTCGTCGAAGCGGGCCGCGACGTCGTCGACATCGACGCCGGGTAGCAGGATGTCGTTGCCACCCGCGCACACCGTGACGAAGTCGGGTCGCAGCTCGAGAGCGACAGGGAGCTGCGTCTCGATGATCACGTCGAGGCGCTTGCCGCGCACCGCGATGTTGGCGTACTTGAAGTCCGGTTTGTCCTCGGCGAGCATGGCGGCGAGCCGGTCGGCCCAACCAAGGAAGGAGCCGTCGGGCAACTGGTCATTGAGGCCTTCGGTGAAGCTGTCGCCGAGCGCGATATAGCTGTTGAACGAATGCACTACTCACTCCCTTCCGCTGCATCGTGAACAACAGTGCCGTTGCCCCCGGGCACGCGCCGCGCACGATAGTGTTGCCGATCCCCCATGCCTGAGCCGTGCGCCACCGGCGTGCCGGAAGGCAGCGCGGCGCGTGCCGGTGCGGGCCCGTCTTTCCAGCGTACCCCCAGTATGCACGGCAGGTTAGGCTTACCTGTATGGAGCGCATGCGGCAGGGTGGGAACGTGCAGCATACCCCGTCGGCCACTGTGGAGCATGAATCGCTGGCCGGGCTGCTCGGCGGGCGTCGCGGCGCGGTGGACGCCAGCCTGCCCCCGCTGACCTTCGTCCTGGCCTGGCTCGTCTCCGGGCACTCGGTCGTATGGGGTGCAGGCGCGGCGATCGCAGTCAGCACGGTCATCGGGGTGTTCCGGCTACTCAGAGGGCAGAAGGCGCGGGCGGTGGTACTGAGCCTGGCCGCTGTGGTCGTCGCGTCGGCGATCGCGCTCTACACCGGTCGTGCGCAGGACTTCTTCCTGCTGCAGCTGTTCGCCAACATGGCGAGTGCCCTGGTGTGGGCGGGCAGCATCGTGCTGCGCTGGCCGATGCTGGGCGTGGTGCTCGGCGCCGTGCTCGGCCAGCGCACGCGGTGGCGCCGCGACCCGGACCTGCTGCGGGCGCACTCCCTGGCGAGCTGGGTGTGGGTCGGGCAGTACACCGTGCGCGTCGTGGTCTTCGGCGCGCTGTGGGCGACGGGACATGTTGTCTCGCTCGGGGTGGCGCGGGCCGTACTGACCTGGCCACTGGTGGCACTGTGCCTCGCGGTGAGCGGCTGGGTGCTCCATCGCGCGCTGCCGGACGACCACCCGGGCATCCGGCACCCGCGGCCCGCGCAGCGTGCCGAGGACTGACCTCCGGGCCGTCACCGCCCCTCGGGCACCCAGTTGCCGTGGAAGCCGTGCGGCACCCGGGCCGGCAGGTGGATGCTCGCGACGGTGTCCAGGCTGCCGGCGTCGAGCAACACCAGGTCGCTCGTGTCGTTCGGTGCGTCGTAGACGAATCCCATGAGCACCCCGTCGTCCTCGGCCGCTTCCGGGCTGTGGGGCTCGAAGACGAACTCGGCCGGTTGGCGCCCCGCGCCGAAGGAGCGGTGCCGTACCTCGCCGGTGGCCAGGTTGTGCTTGAGCACGGCCCCGCCGGGGTCCAACCGGGCACCGGTGGTGATCGAGTAGCCGTAGCGGTGCTTGCGACCGACCAGCCGCTCGTCGAGCCGGGGAACTCCTGCCCACGATCGTCCAGCCGGTCCTCGCGCACCGTCCCCGCGGCGAGGTCCACGGTCCAGCGGTCGAGGGTGGGGGTGCCCTCGTTCGGTCCGCGCAGGTCGGTGTCGAACATCTTGGGATGGCGCACCACGTCCAGCACGACGGTGTTGCCGTCGTCGTAGGCGTTGAGCGGGTGGAACACGTAGCAGGGGTGCACGTCGAACCACCGCACGTCACGCGCGTCGCCGTCGCGCGGCAGCACGCCGACGCGCGCCGGGTAGCGCGGGTTCCAGCGGTAGGGCAGGGCGGAGTTGGGGCGCAGCCTGCGGCCGACCATGGCGGTGATGGGGTCGGGTACACGTACCCGGCCGACCAGGGCGGAGAGCACCAGCCGTGCCGGCCCGCGCAGGCCGGGCGGTACCGTGGCCGCGGCCGCCTGCCGGGCGTCGAAGGTGACGGGTAGGTCGTAGAGCACCACGTACTTCTCGGTGAGCGAGAAGTCGTGCATCATCGGTGAACCAGTGACCTGGATGTCCACCGTGCGATGTGCCCGGCCGTCGGTGCCGATCACCGAGTACCGCACCGTGTTGCCCCAGCCGAAGAAGTACGACACCGCGTGCAGCTCACCGGTGTCCGGGTCGCGCTTGGGGTGGGCCGTGTAGCCGCCGGGCAGCGTGCCGTCGAAGTCGCACGGGCCCACCGTGTCGAGCTCGTGGGTGAGCTCGTGGTTCGCCACCCCGCCCTCGATGAGCGCGAGCGTGCGGCCGGCGTGCCCGAGCACGTTCGTGTTGGCCCCCACGTTCTGGAAACCAGCGGGGTGTTCACGGCCACCGTGCCGCTCACCGAGCCGCTCGGCCACGTGTGGTGTGCGTACCCAGCGATTGCGATACCACTCCGCCTTGCCGTCCCGTATCCGGACGCCGTGCACCATGCCGTCGCCCATGAACCAGTGATACGTGTCCGGGTCGATCTCCGAGACCGGGTTGGGGCCGTTGCGGAGGAACCTGCCGTCCAGGTGCTCCGGGATCGACCCGGTGACCGGCAGGTCGGTGATCGTGTGCTCGTGGCGCACAGGGGCGAAGTTCCCGGCGACGTATGGTGCGTCCATCGCGCTCTCGCCTTCGGCATAACGTTGTTATGAGTACCGTACGGGGTCGTGTATAACACCGTTATGAATGAATGGCAATGCCCCCGGACGATGTGAGGGGCTTCCGGTCAGCTCGAAACCGTGGTGTCCCCGGTCATGGACGCGGGCGGCTGGACACGCCGCCGGGTGTCGCGCGGGCGCACGTCACGGCGGCCCGTCATCCCGCGCACACGATCTCCGCGAGCAGGTCCGCGTCGATGTTGCCGCCGGAGACCACGGCCACCGTGCGCCCGGGTGGAAGCTCGTGATCGCGGTAGAGAGCCGCAGCCACCGCGACCGCCCCGCTCGGTTCGGCGACCAGCCGGGACCGCAGTGCCAGCGCGTGAACCGCATCCCGGATCTCCTGCTCGGTGACGGTCACGACCGCGTCGACGACCTCGGTCAGGTGCGCGAACGTCAGCTCGGAAGGCTGCGTGCGCAGGCCGTCCGCGACGGTGCGCGCCCGGAGTTCGCCCGGCCAGTCCACCCTGTGTCCCTCGCGCAGTCCCTGCGCGGTATCGCCCGCCAGCTCCGGCTCGACCGCCACCACGGCGGCGTGCGGTCGTAGCTGCCGGACAGCTGTGCCGACCCCGGAAGCGAGCCCGCCGCCGCCGACAGGGACGAGGACGACGTCGACGTCGCCGAGCTGCTCGACGATCTCGATGCCGACCGTGCCCTGGCCGGCGATCACGTCCGGATGGTCGAACGGCGGGACGATGTGCCTTCCGTGCTCCTCGGCGAGCCGCTGGGCCTCGCGCTCCCGGTCGGCCATGGCCACGGTGACGATCTCGGCGCCGTAAGCCGCCGTTGCGGTGACCTTGACCCGTGGCGCGGAGTCCTGCATGACGATGGTGGCGGGAACGCCGAACAGCCACGCGGCGCGCGCGACGGCCGAGGCGTGGTTCCCGCTGGAGTAGGTGACCACGCCCCGCGCGCGGTCGGCGTCGTCCAGTGCCGCGATCGCGTTGTAGGCCCCGCGGATCTTGAACGCGCCGGTGGGTTGCAGGCTCTCCGGTTTCAGCCACAGCGGCCTGCCGGTCGACCAGGGTTGCGCCAGTAGCGGCGTCCGGACGGCGGCCTCGCCTGTACGCTGGACAGCGGCCTCGATGTCGGCGATCGTCACTCGGTCCACCACGACATTGTCGCAGATATCAGAAATGTCCACTGTAGACAAAAACGTGGTAGCGGTCACCTCGGGCAACTAGTACGGCGTGACAGGCGTGGTGTAGTGCGGAAGGCGGAATGCCTTCCGTCCCCTGCGACACCATGAGCGGGTGTGATGAGCGAGCAGTCCTCGGAGAAGGCCGGGAAGAAGAGCGCCCTCCGGCCGGCGCAGGTCGGTGCCACGGCACTGGCATCGCTGACGGCCGCGTTCCTGGCGTCCACGCTCGGCGTCTACGGCACCATTGTCGGTGCGGGCATCTTCAGCTTCATGCTGACCATCGGCTCGGAGCTGTACCTGCGCTCGTTCGAGCGCACCAGGGAAGCCGCGAGGCGCGCGAAGAGCACGGCACGTGCCAGGAACGGCACCTCCGGGCTTGCCGGGGACGGCGAGACCGCCGGTGGCGGCGGCGCCACGGCCACGTTCCGGCTGCCGACCGGGCCGACCCCCGCCGAGGACGCTCCCACCGGCGAGCGCCTGCCCCCGCACGAGGCGACAGGCTTCACCGGCACGTTGGACGAGCGGGATCCCGGCTCCACAGCCGAGGAGGACGAGCTGGACGGGACCGCGCAGGAGGGGACGCGACGCTTCTCGCTGCGGCGCGTGCGCTGGCCCCTGGTTGTCGGGATGAGCTTCGCGGTGTTCCTGCTGGTGATGCTGGCCATCACGGGCATCGAACGGATCACCGGCAACGCCGTCTCCGGGCAGGGCGGCACCACCATCGGCACCGTGATCGGTGGGGACGACGGTGAGCGACCTGCGCCGTCCCCCAGGGATGACGACCAGGACGAGCAGGCGCCCGAGCCGACCTCGCCGGAGGAGACCGGAACTCCGGAACCGACCGAGCAGGAGGACTCCCCGCCTGCCGAGGAGGACGACGAGCCGGAGGAGCGCGACAGCGATCCCGTCGACGAGCAGGAGGGCGGCGCCCTCGAACTCCCCGGCGACCAGGGAGCCGCGGAACCGGACGAGCCGGCCGGCTGAGCGGGTGCGAGCCGAGGGACCTCTACGGTGCATATATGGCACCCGAGGAGCCCTCCGGCTCGCACCCCACCCGGGGTGTCAGCTGTCGCCGTCGCGCAGCATCGCGGACAGCTCGGCGGCTGCCGCACGCGGGTCGTCCGCCTCGGTGATGGCGCGCACGACCACGATGCGCTGCGCACCCGCCTCGAGGACCTCGGGCAGGCGCGCCCTGTCGATGCCCCCGATGGCGAACCACGGGCGCTGCGGCGCCGAGCCTGCCGTCGCGCGTACCAGGTCCAGCCCCGGAGCGGTCCTGCCTTCCTTGGTCGGCGTCGGCCAGCACGGGCCCGTACAGAAGTAGTCCACCCCCGCCTCCTGCTCCGCGGCCCTGGCCTGCGCGGTCGAGTGCGTCGAGCGCCCGATCGCGGGGGCCTGCCCGACGATCCGCCGCGCCAGCGAGACCGGGATGTCGTCCTGACCGAGGTGCAGGATGTCCGCGCCCACCTCCAGCGCGATGTCGGCGCGGTCGTTCACCGCGAGCAACGCCCCGTGCCGCGCGCACGCCTCGGCGAGGACCTCCAGCGCGGCCAGCTCGGCAGCGGCCTCCAGCGGGACACCGTCCCGCTTGTCCCGTAGCTGGAGGATGTCCACCCCGCCGGCCAGGGCGGCGTCGGCGAACTCCGCGAGATCGCCGCGCTCGGTCCTGGCATCGGTGCACAGGTACAGGCGGGCGTCGGACAGGCGGTTCCGGATCTGGTCAGCGGTGCATCCGGGCATGGTCGTCACGGTACCGCCCGCGCCACCGTGCACGGTGGCTAACCGGGGCTACTCGCGATACCGTGGTAACCGTCCGCACGGGAGCCCATGGATGCAGATGCCGGGCTGAGAGGGAGCGACAGCTCCGACCGTGGAACCTGATCCGGGTCATACCGGCGCAGGGAGCGTGAGAGTTGATGACAAGCGACGGACGTGTGGCCGTGGTCGGTGGCGGCGTCATCGGGTTGTCCGTGGCATGGCGCCTGTCCACCGAGTACGCGGTGACACTTTTCGACCCCGTCCCCGCCCGTGGTGCCTCCTGGGTGGCAGGCGGCATGCTGGCGCCGGCGACCGAAGCCTGGCCCGGCGAGGAGTCCGCGCTTGAGCTCGGCGAGGAGTCGCTGCGCAGGTGGCCGGATTTCGCGGCCGAGCTGCGCCAGGAGGCGTCCGATCCCGGGCTGTCCACGGCGGGCACCGTGGTGGCCGCCGCGGATCGTGCCGACGCCGAGTATCTCGAGGTTCTCGCCGCGTACCTGCACGGCGTCGGGCGGCACGCCGAGATCGTGTCCGGCCGGACGCTGCGGACCATGGTTCCGGGACTGGCGACCTCGGTGCGGCGTGGCCTGTCCGTGCCGGGCGACCTCGCCGTGGACACCAGGAAGCTGCTCGGCTCGCTGCGTGCCGCCGCGACCCGCCGTGGCTGCCACATCGTGTGCGAGGAGGTCACCGAGGTCGCCGCGGACCGGGTGGTGACGGTGGTGCGGGAGCACACGGCCGACGCGGTCGTGCTCGCGGCGGGAGCCCGCAGCGCCCTGCTGCACTCGGAGCTGCGCGAGGCCGTTCGGCCCCTGAAGGGGGAGATCCTGCGGCTGCGCGCGCGCAGGACGAGCCTGCCCCCTCCGGACGTGACGGTGCGGGCGATGGTCGAGGGCAGGCCGATGTACCTGGTCCCGCGCGAGGGCGGCGAGCTCGTGCTCGGCGCCACCCAGTACGAGGCCGGGTACGACGAGACCGTCACCGCCGGTGGCGTGCGGGACCTGCTCGAACGCGCGGAGCAGGTGTTTCCGAGCGTGGTGGAGTACGAGCTCGTTGAGGCCGCGGCCGCGCTGCGCGCGGCGAGCTCCGACACCGTCCCGCTGATCGGCAGGCTGGACGACGGGGTGTACGTCGCCTCGGGACACCACCGCAACGGGCTGCTGCTCGCGCCGGTCACCGCCGACGCGGTGCTTGCCCAGCTCGGCGGTCATCCGTTGCCCGCGCACGTCGACGCGGCGCACCCGCGTCGCTACCTCGCCGGAAGGGAGTCAGCGTGATCTCTGTACTGGTCAACGCCGAGGAGCGGCGGATCAAGGAAGGTACGACCCTGGAGCGGCTGCTCACGGATCTGGGTAAGGCGCACTCCGGTATCGCCGTCGCGATGGACGGCGAGGTGGTGTCGCGGGCCGACTGGCCGAGCAAGGAGCTCGGCCAGGGCGCCCGGGTGGAGATCCTGACCGCGGTACAGGGTGGTTGAGCCGGCTGGATGCCGCGCGGCGGCCGAGGAGGTAGTGATGGTGGAGCAGCACGGGACGAACGGGTCGGAGGACCCGCTGGTCATCGCGGGGCACAAGCTGAGCTCGCGGCTGATCATGGGTACCGGTGGCAGCGGGAACCTCAGCGTGCTCGAACGGGCACTCGCGGCGTCGGGTACCGAGCTGACCACCGTGGCGATGCGCAGGGCCGATGCCGAGGGCGGCTCCGGTGTGCTCGACCTGCTGCGCCGCATGGACATCGAGCTGCTGCCGAACACGGCGGGGTGCCGCAGCGCGGCGGAGGCGGTGCTGACCGCGCGGCTGGCCAGGGAGGCACTCGGGACCAGCTGGGTGAAGCTGGAGGTGCACGCCGATGACCGCACCCTGCTGCCCGACCCGCACGAGACGCTCGATGCCGCCGAGCAGCTGGTCGGCGACGGCTTCACGGTGTTCGCCTACACCAACGACGACCCGGTGCTGGCGATGCGGCTCGAGGAGGCCGGCTGCGCCGCAGTCATGCCGCTCGGCTCCCCGATCGGTACCGGGCTCGGCATCCGCAACCCGCACAACATCGAGCTGATCGTCGCGCGAGCGGAGGTCCCGATCATCCTGGACGCGGGGATCGGCACCGCCTCGGACGCTGCGCTGGCGATGGAGCTGGGGTGCGACGCCGTCCTGCTGTCCTCCGCGGTCACCAGGGCCCAGGACCCCGAGCGGATGGCCGCGGCGATGCGCTCCGCCGTGCATGCGGGCAGGCTCGCCAGGCACGCGGGCCGCATCCCCCAACGCTTCTGGGCCGAGGCCTCCAGCCCACCCCGCTAGGAGGTGGGAGCCGAATGTCACGTTCGGCTCCTTAGAAGGAACCGCGGTCACCTTCGGCTCCCACCACCCGGTCAGGGATCCGGCGTTCGGGGTAGGCGCCCGATGTCACGTTCGGCTCCATAGAAGGCGCCCGATGTCACGTTCGGCTCCATAGAAGGCGCCCGATGTCACGTTCGGCTCCATAGAAGGAGCCAAATGTCACCTTCGGCTCCCACCACCTGCCGGCCGTCCCGGTGCCGCGGCAGGGTTCAGGTCTGGTGCCTGCGTAACGACTCGACCTCCTCGCGTAGCGCGCGTAGTTCCGCGAGGACACGCTCGTTGCCGTCGGCCTGCTGGGTGGCTTGCTGCTCGTCCTGGGCCCGGATATCGGCACGTACCTGGTCCTCCATCGCGCTGACCACCACGGCGATGAACAGGTTCAGCACCGCGAAGCTGGAGACCAGGATGTAGATGACGAAGAAGATCCACGCGGCGGGCGCCTCGGCCATGACGGCCCCTGCGACATCCGGCCAGCCCTCCCCGGTCATGACCTGGAACAGCGTGAACAGCGACCGCCCGAGATGCCCGAAGTACTCCGGGGCGATGTCGCGGAACAGCCTGGTGGTCATCACCGCGGCCACGAAGATGATCAGCGCGAGCAGGGCCGCGATGGATGCCATCCCCGGTACGGCAGCCAGCAGGCCGGTGACCACCCTGCGCATCGCGGGGACCGCGGAGATCAGCCGGAGCGCCCGCAGGATGCGCAGGGCGCGCAGCACGGCGAACGGTCCGGAAGCGGGGACGAGGGCGATGGTGACGATGACGAAGTCGAAGACGTTCCAGGGGTCACGGAAGAACCGCCGGCCGTAGACGGCGAGCTTGACGGACAGCTCGGCGACGAAGACGGACAGCGCGACGGTGTCCAGCGCGCGGAGCAGGGGCCCGTAGTCGGCCACGATCGACGGGGACGTCTCCAAGGCGAGCGTGACCGCGTTGACCACGATGACGGCGATGATGAACCGCTGGAAGTTGTGATGCTCCACGAGCCCGCGTACCCGCCCGCGCGTGATCACACCGCTCTCCCAGTCTGCCGGCACACCTCACGTCCCGTACCCGTACTTGATAACGGACGGTGCGGCCTGCGCGCCCGCGAACACCCTGCTGTGTGACTGGAAACACGCCGGACGTCGCCGGCCGGCTACCCGCCCCGAGCGAGCCTGCCTAGCTCTCCAGGCGCCACAGCGGCGAGACGGGCCCGATGCCCGCCCCGAGCGGGTAGCTGTCGGCGACGCAGCGTTCGATGAAACGCTTGCCGTGCGCCACCGCGTCCGGCACGGTCGCGCCGCGAGCCAGCTCGGCGGTGATCGACGCGGCGAGCGTGTCACCGCCGCCATGGGTGTGTTTGGTGTCGTAACGCGGCCCCGACAGCTCGGTGAACCCGGCGCCGTCGTAGAGCAGGTCCAGGCAGTCCGTCGCACCCCTGAGGTGGCCGCCCTTGATCAGCGCGTGGCGCGCGCCCATCGTGACGAGCGCCCGAGCGGCGTCCCGCTGGCCGTCCGTGTCGGTGACGTCGATGCCGGTGAGCAGCCGTACCTCGTCGAGGTTCGGTGTCACCACGGTCGCTCGGGGCACCAGCTCGGTGCGGATCGCCTCGAGGGCTTGCTCGGCGAGCAGCGGGTCACCGTGCATCGAGGCGGCCACCGGATCGAGCACGAGCGGGGTGGGGTGGTCGGAGCCGATGCCGACCTCGTCGAGCGCGGCTGCCACGGCCCGGATGATCTCCGTCGATGCCAGCATGCCCGTCTTGGCCGCGCCCGCCCCGATATCGCCTGCCACCGACCGGATCTGGTCGGCGACCACGCCGGACGGGATCTCGGTGACCCCCTGGACGCCCACCGAGTTCTGCACGGTCACGGCGGTGATCGCGGTCATGCCGTGCACCCCGTGCGCGAAGAAGGTGCGCAGGTCCGCCTGCAGACCGGCGCCACCGCCGGAGTCGGATCCGGCGATGGTCAGCGCGGTCGGTGGTTGCTGCCGTGTCCCGGTCACGGCGCCCCGTTCCCGTCGGACTCGCTGTCACCTGCCATTGGCACGTAGATCCGGTTGCCCTGCTCGGCGAACTCCTCCGCCTTCTCGCTCATCCCGGCCTCGATGGCTTCCACAGAGGACAGGCCGTGCTTGTCGGCGTACTCGCGGATGTCCTGGGTGATCCGCATCGAGCAGAACTTCGGCCCGCACATCGAGCAGAAGTGCGCCGTCTTCGCCGGTTCTGCCGGTAGCGTCTCGTCGTGGTAGGCGCGCGCGGTATCCGGGTCGAGCGAGAGGTTGAACTGGTCGTACCAGCGGAACTCGAACCGGGCCTTGGACAGCTCGTCGTCCCAGTCCTGGGCGTACGGGTGGCCCTTCGCCAGGTCGGCCGCGTGCGCGGCGATCTTGTAGCTGATCACGCCAGTCTTCACGTCGTTCCGGTTGGGCAGCCCGAGGTGCTCCTTCGGGGTGACGTAGCAGAGCATGGCGGTGCCGTACCAGCCGATCTGGGCCGCCCCGATGGCCGAGGTGATGTGGTCGTAGGCAGGCGCGACGTCGGTGGCCAGCGGCCCGAGCGTGTAGAACGGCGCCTCCCCGCAGAGCTCCTCCTCGAGCTCGACGTTCTCCTTGATCTTGTGCATCGGCACGTGGCCGGGACCTTCGATCATCACCTGCACGCCGTGCTCGCGGGCGATATGGGTCAGCTCGCCGAGGGTGCGTAGCTCGGCGAACTGCGCCTCGTCGTTGGCGTCGGCGATGGAGCCGGGCCGCAGGCCGTCGCCGAGCGAGAACGTCACGTCGTAGTCGCGCAGGATCTCGCACAGCTCGGAGAAGTGCGTGTACAGGAACGACTCCTTGTGGTGCGCGAGGCACCACGCGGCCATGATCGACCCGCCGCGCGAGACGATCCCGGTCACGCGCCGTGCGGTCAGCGGCACGTAGCGCAGCAACACTCCCGCGTGCACGGTCATGTAGTCCACGCCCTGCTCGCACTGCTCGATGATGGTGTCCCTGTAGAGCTCCCAGGTGAGCTTCTCGGGCTCCCCGTTCACCTTCTCCAGCGCCTGGTAGATCGGCACGGTGCCGACGGGAACGGGCGAGTTGCGCATGATCTGCTCGCGCGTCTCGTGAATCCGGTCGCCTGTGGACAGGTCCATGATGGTGTCCGCGCCCCAGCGGGTCGCCCACGCCATCTTGTCGACCTCCTCCTCGACGGAGGACGTCACGGCCGAGTTGCCCATGTTGGCGTTCACTTTCACCAGGAAGTTCTTCCCGATGATGGCCGGCTCGGACTCGGGATGGTTGCGGTTTACCGGGATGACGGCCCGGCCCTTGGCGACCTCGTCGCGGACGAACCCGGGGTCCATCCGCTCGCGCGCGGCGATGAACTCCATCTCCTTGGTGATCACCCCGGCGCGTGCCCACCCGAGCTGGGTGTCGTGCTCGCGCTCGGTGATCCAGTCGGCCCGCAGCGGGTGCAGGCCACGATGGACGTCGATCTCGACCTCGGTATCGGTGTACGGGCCCGAGGTGTCGTATACGTCGAAGTGCTCGCCGTTGGAAAGCTCGATGCGGCGGGCCGGTACGCGTAGTCCCGACGGGGTTTCCGAGTAGACCTTGTGCGATCCGGATATGGGTCCGGTGGTCACCTTCGGCTGGTTGTCGACACTCGTGTCCAGCGACGTCATGAGCGATTCCTCCCTACGCCGGCATTACCCGGTCAGGTTCGTGCGGTCGGCGGCGCCGGGTCCGTCCTGCGGACTCCAGCCGCCCTCTCAGCCCGCCAAGGCGCGAGCTCCCGCGGTGGTTTCGGTTATCGGGGCAGAGCCTGCCACGAGTCGCGCCTGTGCTCAACCCCGGGTGGGATCGACGCCAGGGACAGCGCCCCGGCGAAGGCGGCCATCGCTCCCAGCGCGAGGAAGCTCATCGCGTAGCTGCCCAGCAGCGTGGCGAGCGCGGAACCGGCGAACGGGGCCAGCGCCGTCGCGATCGTCACGGGCGCGGAGAGCAGGCCGGTAAGGCGGCCGTAGTGCGCGGTGCCCCAGCGATCGCTGACCGCGGTGGCGTGTAGCAGCGTGAACACCCCGCGTGCCGTACCGGCCAGCACGGCGGCTGCGAGCAGAGCCGGTACCGGGGTGAGCACGCCGAGGAGGGTGGTGGTGGCGGCGATCGCGAGCAGGATGAGCGCCGTGCGGGAGCGCACGCCGGTCCTGCGGGTCAACGGGGCGTACCCGATCCGGCCGAGGAGCTGCCCCGCACCGCCGAGCCCGAGCGCGGTCGCGGCTGTCCCCAGGCCCGCGCCACGCTCGACCAGCACGGGTACCAGGTTGATCAGCGCGGCGAAGGTGGCGAAGGCCGCGATGCTCAGGGCAATGGTGAGCAGGATGAACGCGGGACCGCGTGCCACCGACGCCGGATCGCCGCCCGGCTGTCGCTGCCCGCTCGCCTGCCGCTGCGGCCACGGCAGATCGAGGCCGAACCAGTGGCCGGGAATCGTGATCACGGCGAGGATCCCGGCGAGCACGAGGTAGCTGCCGCGCCATCCCAGCCAGCCGGCCAGCGCCGCGGTCAGCGGAGCGAACACGGTGCTCGCCAGCCCCGCCGCCAGCGTCAGGACGGTCAGCGCGAACACCAGCCGCTGCCCGTACCAGCGGGTCAGTGCCGCGAACGCGGGCGGGTAGAGCACCGCGCCCATCGCCACACCCGCGACGAGCCACGCGGCGAAGAACCACACCAGGTTCTGTGCGGAGGCCACGCCGAGCAGGGCGACGACACCGAGCAACGCCCCCGCCGTCATCGGCAGGCGCGGTCCGTGCCGGTCCAGCCACCGCCCCACCGGGATACCGACCAGGGCCGCCACCAGCTGGCCTGCCGACAGCGCCGCCATGACAGCGGCGGCCGGCCAGCCGGTACCGGCGGCGATCTCGGGCGCGAGCACCGGGAAGGCGTAGAACAGCACGCCCCAGCTGGTGACCTCGGTCAGGCACAGCACGGCGAGCGCCCGGTGCGCCCCGGCGCCGGACACGCTCGCCGTGCTCGCCCGTGTCGTCGACGTACTCGGCATGCGGTGCGACCCCGGACGTCAGCTCGCGGTCCGTGCCGGTGCCGCGGGAGCCGAGGGACCGGTCGGCACGCCGCAGGCCGTGTCGACCTGCTCGTCCGCAGGTCCGGCGACTCCGCCCGAGCCGCTGCACACTCCGGTTTCCGGCAGCGTCAGCTCGACCCGCTCGGCCGCCGCGTGGTCCCCTGCCAGTGCCGCCGCGATGCTGCGCACCTGCTCGTAGCCGGTCAGGGCGAGGAACGTCGGTGCTCGCCCGTAGCTCTTCATGCCGGCCACGTACATTCCCGGCTCCGGGTGGGACAGCTCGCGCTCCCCGTGCGGGTAGACGGTGCCGCAGGAGTGCACGTTGGGATCGATCAGCGGGGCGAGCTCCGTCGGTGCCTGCAGGACCGGGTCCAGCTCCAGCCGCACCTCGGACAGCCAGGACAGGTCGGGCCGGAACCCGGCGAGGGCGATGACCTCGTCGGCGGCCGTCACCTCGCGCCCGCTGGTCGAGGTCAGCACCAGGCGGCCATGCCGGTCCCTGGTGACATGCTCGGTGCGGAACCCGGTCACGACGGTGACGCGCCCGCTGTTCACGGCGGACCGGGCGCGCATGCCCAGCTCGCCCCGTGCCGGTAGCTGGTCGTCCTCGCCGCCACCGAAGGTGTCGCCGAGCTCGTCCCGCCGGAGCAGCCAGGTGACGCGCGTGTCCGGGTGCCGCTCGGTGAGGGCGTCGAGGCTCAGTAACGCCGTCATCGCCGAGTGCCCGCTGCCTGCGATCACCACGTGCTTGCCGGCGTAGCGGTCCCGCACGGCGGGCGTGGAGACATCCGGGACCCGGTAGGTGATCCGGTCGGCGGCCGCCCGCTCACCGGTCGCGGGCAGCCCGTCGGCACCGAGCGGGTTCGGTGCCTGCCAGGTGCCGGAGGCGTCGATGACGGCGCGCGCCTCCAGGCGCGTCTCGGTGCCGTCGCGGTCCCGGATGTGCACGGCCAGCGGCTCGTCCGCCCGGCCGGAGTCGACGACGCGGTCCCTCCCCGTACGTGCCACGCCGGTCACCTCGGTGCCGAGACGCACGCGGGAGCCGAGAGCGGCCGCCAGCGGCCGCAGGTACCGCTCGACCCAGTCGGCGCCTGTGGGGTAGCTGTTCCCGTCCGGATGCTGCCAGCCCTCGGAGGTGAGCAGCGTCCGCGCAGCGGGCGAGGTCAGGTCGGCCCACCGGGAGAACAGCCGGATGTGCCCCCACTCGGAGACGGCCGCGCCTGCAGCGTGACCGCGTTCCAGGACGAGCGTGTCGATGTCGCGCTCGGCGAGCTCGGCTGCGGCGGCGAGCCCCACGGGCCCCGCGCCGATCACGACGACGGGCAACTCGGTCATATCCGATCCTTTCATCGAGATATATCGATTGAACGAGTTCGAATCTATCGACGACGATCGATTGACGCAAGTATCGATGGCAATCGATACACTTGGCGGTATGACGACGGAGCTGCCCAGGGCCCAGGTGCTGCCTGCCGCCGACGCGGCCACCTACTCCGAGTGGTTCGCCTGCCTGGCCGAGCCGGTACGGGTTCGGCTGCTGCACGCAGTGGCCACCAGCCCGCGCGGGATCACGGTGGGTTCACTCGTCGAGATCCTGGGTACGAGCCAGTCGACCTGCTCGCATCACGTGCGCAAGCTGGCCGAGGTCGGGTTCGTGCATGTCGAGAAGGTGGGCACGGCCACGATCGTCACGATCAACCAGGCGTGCTGCAGCGGCCTGCCACACGCGGCCGATGTGGTGATGGGGACGCTGGTGCCGCGTCCGTGTTGCCCGGCGGACCTGCCGTCCGACGTCACCGTCCGCGCCCTCGGACAGCACGACTGGCCCGCGGTGCGCCGCATCTACGGCGAGGGGATAGCCACCGGGGTCGCCACCTTCGAGACCACCGTGCCCAGCCGGACCTCACTCGACTCGACGTGGCTACCGGAACATCGCTGGGTCGCCGAGATCGGTGGCGAGGTGGTCGGCTGGACCGCGGCGGCTCCCGTCAACCGCCGCGCCGGGCACTCCGGGGTCGCCGAGACGGCGGTCGCCGTCGCCGAGGGATACCGGGGTCGTGGAGTGGGTAAGGCGCTGCTGCACAAGCAGGTCACCGAGGCCGACTCCGCCGGGTTGTGGACCCTGGAGACGTCCCTGTTCCTCGGCAACCGCGCCGGTATCGCCGTGCACCACGCCGCGGGGTACCGCACCGTCGGCGTTCGCGAGCGCATCGCGCGGCGGGACGGGGTGTGGCACGACACCGTGCTGCTCGAACGCCGCAGCGCCACTTCGCCGGACACCGCCTGACGTTGCCGGGGGCCGGTCAGCGGTACGCGAACTCCCCCTCGGACGGGTCCCAGCGCAGACCGGGCACGGTCCAGCCGTTGCGTTTGACCATCTTCTTCGCCTCGCGCGCGTACCGCCCGGTGAGCCGGTCCAGGTAGAGGTATCCGTCGAGATGGTCGGTCTCGTGCTGCAGGCACCGTGCCAGGAAGCCGGTTCCCTCCACCTCGACGGGGTGGTTCGCGGTGTCCACGCCGGTGACCCGGGCCCAGTCGGCGCGCCCGGTGGGGAAGGACTCGCCGGGCACGGACAGGCATCCCTCCCAGTCGTCCTCGGGGTCGGGCATGGTCTCCGGCACCGCCGAGGTCTCCAGGACCGGGTTGACCACCACCCCGGAATGCATCTGCCCGGAGTCGTCCGGGCAGTCGTAGACGAACACGCGCAGGTCGACGCCGATCTGGTTGGCGGCCAACCCGACGCCGGACGCCGCGTACATGGTCTTGAACATGTCGTCGACGAGCGTGGCCAACCGCTCGTCGAAGGTCTCCACAGGGCGGGTCGGGGTGTGCAGGACAGGGTCGCCTGCGATGCAGATGGGATGCACGGTCACGGCTACTCAGGATAACCGCTGGGGCGGTGCGCGGCGGCAGCACCGTCTTCCGGCGGGGACCTCGCGGCGTCGGCGTAACACGTTCGGGACGCGCCGACGGGCGATGCCAGCGGAGGCCAACCTCGCCGTGATCTAATGGAGCAGGCGGAATAACATCGATGTCATTACGGCCGTGCGGTCCCGACACGATTGTGAGGCGAGCAGCCAGATGGATGCCGCGGAGTCAACGCTCCGGAGCGAGGAACCCGCAGCCTCGGCGGCCGGCGAAGCGAGTGGGGGACTGTCCCGCCGCGATCACGAGATCCTCGCTTTCGAACGGCAGTGGTGGAAGTACGCGGGAGCCAAGGAAACCGCGATACGCGAGCTCTTCGGCATGTCGGCCACACGGTACTACCAGGTGCTCAACCGCCTGATCGACTCGCAGGAGGCGCTGAGCGCGGACCCGATGTTGATCAAGCGGCTGCGTAAGGCGCGCGCCGAGCGGCGTCGCACGCGTGCCGCGAGGAGGCTGGGGATCGAGCTGTCATGACCATCGCAGGCATGTCACGTCCGATGCGCGCCGCCGGGTTCGGCCTGCTCGGTGTCGCGGCGATCGCCACGGTGATCGGTACGGCGAGCGCGATCAGCTCGGACGAACCGTCCGGCGACACGGCGGCGCCGACCTCACCCGCGGAACCGACGCCGTCCGAACCGGACGCCACTCCGGGCGAGGACACCGAGACGCCGGCCGAGGACGGGGACGGGGACGGGGACGAGGAGCCGGACGACGAGGAGACCACCCCCGGCGACGAGGACGGCGATCAGGAGGACCCCGCGGACGGGGACGGCTCGGGAGACGGGACGGCGCGGCCCGGTGACAAGGGCCTGGACCCGGAAGCGCAGCGGACACCGGTGCGGGTGTTCAACAACAGCAACATCTCCGGGCTCGCCACCCGCGCGGCCGGAGACCTGCAGGACGCCGGGTGGAACGTCACCGGCCACGGCAACTACTCGGACGGCAGGATCCCGGCCTCGACGGTCTACTTCCGGGAAGGCACCGCTGAGGAATCCGTGGCCGAGAGGATCGGCTTCGAGTTCGGCATGCGTATCGAACCGCGCTTCGACGGGATCAAGGACTCCAGCCCCGGTGTGATCGTCATCGTGACGAAGGACTACGCGGAGTCGGGCAAGGACAACTGACGGTCAGCGCCGTACCGGACGGCCCCGCGACGGGTGACGCGGTGTGCCACCGGTCCGTTGCCGTGCGCTCCGATGCCACCGGCCGGGCCGCGGCCCGGCCGGTGGCATCGGTTACTGCTTGTAGCGGTGACGCAGCCCGATGCGCCGCCAGTCGCGTACCCGCCTGGCAGGTGTGCCGGGAGGGCCCGCTCCGGCGACGGCGCGGCGCGCCGGCCTGCGCAGTCCCAGCCTGCGGTGCGAGCGCCCGCCACGCCGGATGGCGCGGCGCTCCTTCGCCGGCACTTCCCAGGCCTCCGGATGCGCGGCCAGCCACCGGTACCGGTACACCGCGTACGGCAGGTGGGCAAGGTACAGCAGCAACGCAGCCGACAGGGCGACCAGCGGGAACTGGATGATGGCCGCGGCGAGCAGGCCCACACCGACCAGCAGCGGCGCCACGGCCTTGGCGGGTACCCGCATCGTCTTCACCGACAGGGTGGGCAGCCTGCTGATCAGCAGCGCCGCGATGGCGATCATCCATCCCCAGACCGCGACAGGATGTGTCCACCAGCCCGAACCGAACTCCAGCGTCAGCGCGACCGGCAGCAACGCGAGAAGCCCGCCGGCTGGAGCGGGGACGCCGACGAAGAACTCGTCGGCGTACGGGGGTTGCTCGGTGTCGTCCAGCAGGGTGTTGAAGCGGGCGAGCCGCAGGATCATGCACACCGCGAACACCAGCGCGGCGATCCAGCCGAACCGGTGCCCGTCGGAGAGCCAGATGAACAGGACCAGCGCGGGCGCGACCCCGAAGGACACCGCGTCGGAAAGCGAGTCCAGCTCCGCCCCGGTCTTCGAGGTGGCATCGAGCAGCCTGGCGATCCGGCCGTCCAGACTGTCCAGCAATGCCGCGACGACCACCCCGACGATCGCGATGTCGTAGCTACCGAGCAACGCGAACTGCACAGAGGACAGGCCTGCGCAGAGGGCGAGAATGGTGATCGCGTTCGGGAGGAGGCGAACGCCGGGGGCGGTTCGCGTCATGGGGGTCAACTTCCGGCGGTCGATTCGGGTGGCTGGGCTGCGCCTGGTGCCGACGGGAGTGCCGCGAGCGGGGTTTCCCCGCCGATGGCACGCTGCCCCGCTGTCACCAGGACATGGCTTCCGTGCGGGAGGTAGATGTCGACGCGGGATCCGAACCGGATCAGGCCGTAGGTGGAGCCCACCCGGCCGGCGTCGCCTTCCGTGACGTCGCAGACGATGCGGCGAGCCACCAGCCCCGCGATCTGCACCACGGTGAGCTCCTGTCCGTCCTCTGTGCGCAGTAGCAGGGCGTTGCGCTCGTTGACCTCACTCGCCTTGTCCAGGTCGGCCGAGAGGAACTTGCCAGGGCGGTAGGCGACGCGCTCGACCGTGCCGGTGGCGGGGAGCCGCTGCACGTGGACGTCGAGCACGGACAGGAAGATGCTGATCCGCGTGCGGGGCCGCTGGTCGGTTCCGAGCTCGGCAGGCGGGGTGGCCTCCTCGACGGCGGCGACGGTGCCGTCGGCCGGGGCCACCGCGAGGTGCGGGTTCGCAGGCGCCACGCGGTTCGGCTCCCGGAAGAACCACGCGAGCGCGCCCGCGGCGAGCACGCCTGCGGTGCCGAGCGGGGCGGCGATCCTGCGCAGCAGCAGCGCCGCGGCGAGGGCACCGATCACGAACGGCCTGCCTGCGGGGTGCACCGGCGGCACCGACTCCCTCGCCAGGTGCAGGATTCTGGCGACCGTGTTGTCGCCCGTGTACGAATCAGGGTTCATCGTTCTGCGCTCTATCTGCAAGGTCTGCTGGAATGCTCTCACGCTAGACCACAGCGCGGGGGCACCCGCGCGGGGCTCGACCGCCGTGCCGGGCCGGGTCGGGCTGTCCGGAACGGCACGGGCGCTCAGCTCAGCAGCAGCACATCGACCTCGTCACCTTCGGCCAGCTCCGTGGTGTCCTCGTCGACCACGATCAGACAGTTCGCCTGCGCGAAGGAGGCGAGCAGGTGGGAGCCCGGCCCGCCGTGCGGCGCGACGGTCCCTGCGGAGTCGTTTGTGGACGCGGCAGGGGTGGGTTTGTGGTAGCCGCGCCGGAACTGACGCTTGCCGCCTGGCGAGTGCAGGGGCTCGAGCAGGCGGGCGCGGGCAGCGGGGCGGTCGACGTGCGGGTGCCCTATCGCGGCGAGCAGCGCGGGACGCAGGAAGACCTCGTAGGACACGAGCACGCTGACGGGGTTGCCTGGCAGGGTCACGATCGGCACGCCGTCGAGCGTCCCGCTGCCCTGCGGGCCGCCCGGCTGCATCGCCACCTTGGTGAAGGTCATGTGCTCGCCGGTGAGGGCGTCCTTGACCACCTCGTAAGCGCCCGCGCTCACGCCCCCTGAGGTCACGACCAGGTCGGCCGCGCTCGCCCGCTCCGCGAGGGCGGCCGTGAACTCGCCGACGTCGTCGGCGACCGCGCGTAGCACGTCCACCTCGCATCCGAGCCCGCGCAGCGAGGCGGCCAGCATCACGCTGTTCGACTCGTAGATCTGGCCGTCGAGCCGCGTCGCGGGTGGGGTGACCAGCTCGGTACCTGTGGAGACCACCAGCACCCGCGGGGGCACCCGCACGGCGAGGCGATCCCGCCCGATGGCGGCGGCCAGGCCCAGCTGCGCGGCACCGAGGACCGTGCCTGCCTGCAGCGCGGGAGCGCCCTCGGCCAGGTCCTCGCCCGCGCGGCGCACGTTGTTGCCGGCCTCGGCCGGGACGGACACGCGCACCGTGGCGGTGCCCGCGTCGGTGTCCTCCACGCGGATCACGGAGTCAGCGCCCGGCGGTACGGGGGCGCCGGTCATGATCCGGTGTGCCGTTCCGGGACGCAGTTCGGGGACGTCGGTGCGGCCCGCCGGGATGTCCTCGTCGACGGGCAGTGCGACGGGATGCTCCGCGCTCGCCGCGGCCACGTCCTCGGCGCGCACCGCGTAGCCGTCCATGGCCGAGTTGTCGAAGTGCGGCAGCGGGACGCCCGCCGTGACATCCTCGGCAAGGACGAGGCCGTGGCAGTCCCGCAGCGGGAGCTCGCGCACCCGCGCCTGTGGTACCAGCGCACGGATCGTTGCCTGGTGCTCGGCGACGGAAACGGTCATGGTGTCCACCCCTCACGTAATACCTGTGCGGCGACCCTACCCCGCGCCCAGGTGGGAGCCGAATGTCACGTACGGCTCCCTAGATGGAACCGCTGTCACCTTCGGCTCCACAACATCCGTGCCGACGCCCCGTTGCGGCGGTCGCATGCGAAACTGCTTTCGCGCCGAGAGGCGGACGCAGCGGCGAAGGTATCGAGGGAGGATCCGGTGGAGGTGCACACGCGGCACACGCCGTGGTTCGGGGTCGCCCGGGTGGTGCTGTCCGCGGGGGAGGCGGTCCGGGCCGAGCAGCGGGCGATGGTCGCGACCAGCTTCGGGGTGTCCGTCGTGCCCGACGGCACGGCAGGCAGGCGAGCCGCGAACCCACCCACCACCTTTACCGCGCCCGCCGAGGGCGGCTGGGTCGACCTCGCTCCGCAGCACCCCGGTGACGTGTACGCGCTGGAGCTGCCCACGACCGGAGGCTGGTGCGTGGCACGGGACGCGGTGCTGGCCAGCCCCGCCACGATGCGGGACGACCCCCTGTGGTCGGGGTTCCGGCAGCTGTTCGGCGCGGAACCGGGCTTCCTGCGGCACGTCAGCGGGTACGGGTCACTCGTACTGGGAAGCGGCGGCCCCGTCGAGGCGTTCTCGCTGGAGGCGGGCGAGGTCTTCACCATCGCGCCCGCCTACCTGCTCGGCTATCCCGATGCCGTGCAGTGCCGGTTGCGCGCACTCGACCCGGCCGGGCCACAGTCGCTGCGCACCGGGGACGGGTTGGTGCTGGACGTCGCAGGCCCCGGGACCGTGCTGGCAAGGACGCGCCGGGCGGCGAGCTGACCCCGAGCGCGGTGGAACGGCCGCCAGTCGGTCATTCCGGACCGGAACGACTAGGCTGCCATGCGTGTCGGACGAGCATGGGGACGATCTCATAGGGCGCAAGCTGGGCAACTACCAGATCAACGCGGTACTCGGTCAGGGCGGGATGAGCGTGATGTACCGCGCCACCGACGTGCGTCTCGGCAGGAAGGTGGCACTGAAGGTCATCGGTGAGCACCTCGGGGCCGACGCGGAGTTCCGCGAGCGGTTCGTCGACGAGGCGCGCAACACCTCGGCGATCGACCACCCCAACATCGTCCCGATCTACGACTTCGGCGAGGTCGACGGGATGCACTACATCGCGATGCGGCTGGTGGACGGTTCGGACATCGCAGCCCGGATCGCCGGTGGCCCGCTCGACCCCCGCCACGCGCTTGACCTGCTCGAACAGGTCGCCGACGCGCTGGACACCCTGCACAAGCGGGGCCTGGTGCACCTGGACGTCAAACCGGCCAACGCGCTGGTCACCACGACCGGGTCGGGACGCGAGCACGTCTACGTCGCGGACTTCGGGCTGACCCGCAGGGGCGCGACGGGGCACCGCACCAGGGAAGGCGACTTCCTGGGCTCGCCGACCTATGCCGCACCGGAGCACCTGCGGGGCGAGCCGCTCGACGGGCGCACCGACCAGTACGCGCTCGCCTGTGTGCTGTTCACCTGCCTGACCGGGCGGCCACCATTCCAGGGAGACGTCCCCACAGTGATCAAGGGACACCTCACGATGGAGCCTCCGGCGGCTACCGAGGTCTCGGGAGGCCGGTCGTCGGCTCTGCCGCACGCGCTGGATGCCGTGCTCGCGACGGGGATGGCCAAGCAGCCGGGTGGGCGCTACGGGAGCTGCGTCGAGCTCGTCGCCGCGGCCCGGCGAGCCCTCCCGGCCACGGACACCGGGTCGCCTGCCGGCAGCAGTGCCGCGGGGCAGTCCCCGGAAGCGGTGCCCGCTACCTGCTCCAGCGGATCCGCTGCTGCGCCTGCTGCCGCGCCTGCTGCTGCGCCGACCGCTGCGCCTGCTGCTGCGCCGACCGCTGGGCCGACCGCTGGGCCAGCTACTGGGCCGCCGCAGGCGGGCGCCCCGCCGGCAGGGATCCACCAGGCCGGCCACCCGGCCGGGGCTCCTCCGGCCGCGCAGCCGCCGCCCTACGGCGCGTGGCGCCAGCCGTACGGCCCCGCTCCGCAGGCGCAACACGGGTACGGGCCGCCTCCGGCTCCGCCCTCCGGCGCACCACCGTGCCCCGGGCCCCAGCCGCCTGCCGCCCCGCTCGGGGATCCGGTGCGGCTGCGCCCGCCCGAGCCGGCCGCGGGTGCGGCCTTCGACGGGCCTGGAGCGGGCGGGCGTGATCGCTGGTTGGTTCCGGTGCTGGCCGGAGTGATCGCGGTTCTCGTGGTCGTGGTGGTCGTGCTGCTGATTGTCGCGCTGTGACGTCTAGTATCCTGACCAGCGTAGCTTGCACTCTCACTGTGAGAGTGCTAAACACGTAATTGGCACTCGACACCGTCGAGTGCTAGGTAGGACTCGCTGACAAGCGGGTTCTGCGTTGAAGGTCGGGACGGTGAGGCCTGGTTCGGGATCTGCTTCGGGATTCCGGGCCGGTCGTCCGTCGCGGGCACCGAGCCTGGCCGAGGACGTGTCCGGTGAGGGCTGTTCACAGCTCGCTCGCCTCGAGGGCTCTCGGGTCCACGTGGCGATGGGGGCTCCGCAACCAACGCGCGTTACGCGCGCTTGCGCGCGGGGAGCGGCCCGAACATTGAATGACGACACTGCCATGGACGCCTACAGGTGCGTCCCTGGCGCCCAATACCGGAGGACCACACCGAAATGGCCAAACAGATTGCGTTCGACGAGGACGCCCGCCGCGGGCTCGAGCGCGGCCTCAACACCCTCGCCGATACCGTCAAGGTGACGCTCGGCCCGAGGGGCCGCAACGTCGTGCTCGAGAAGAAGTGGGGCGCGCCGACCATCACCAATGACGGTGTTTCGATCGCCAAGGAGATCGAGCTCGAGGACGCTTGGGAGAAGATCGGCGCCGAGCTCGTCAAGGAAGTCGCCAAGAAGACGGACGACGTCGCCGGTGACGGCACGACCACTGCCACGCTGCTCGCGCAGGCACTGGTCAAGGAAGGGCTGCGCAACGTCGCCGCCGGTGCCGACCCCATCGCGCTGAAGCGCGGGATCGAGCAGGCCGTCGAGGCCATCACCGAGCAGCTGCACAAGTCCGCCCAGGAGGTCGAGACCAAGGAGCAGATCGCTGCGACCGCCTCGATCTCCGCCGCGGACCGCACCATCGGTGAGCTCATCGCCGAGGCGCTCGACAAGGTCGGCAAGGAAGGCGTCGTCAGCGTCGAGGAGAGCCAGACCTTCGGCCTCGAGCTCGAGCTCACCGAGGGTATGCGTTTCGACAAGGGGTACGTGTCCGGTTACTTCGTGACCGACCAGGAGCGGCAGGAAGCCGAGCTGGACGACCCCTACATCCTGCTGTACGGCGGCAAGATCTCCAACGTCAAGGACAGCCTGCCGCTGTTCGAGAAGGTCATGCAGGCCAACAAGCCGCTGCTGATCATCGCCGAGGACGTCGAGGGCGAGGCCCTGGCTACGCTCGTGGTGAACAAGATCCGCGGCACCTTCAAGTCGGTCGCCGTCAAGGCTCCCGGCTTCGGTGACCGCCGCAAGGCGATGCTGCAGGACATGGCGATCCTGACCGGTGGCCAGGTCATCACCGAGGACGTCGGCCTCACGCTGGAGAACGCCGACATCTCGCTGCTCGGCCGTGCGCGCAAGGCGGTCATCACCAAGGACGAGACCACCATCATCGATGGTGTCGGTGACGCGGACCAGATCCAGGGCCGGGTCAACCAGATCCGGGCCGAGATCGAGAACAGCGACTCCGACTACGACCGCGAGAAGCTGCAGGAGCGGCTGGCCAAGCTGGCAGGCGGCGTGGCCGTCATCAAGGCGGGTGCGGCGACCGAGGTCGAGCTCAAGGAGCGCAAGCACCGCATCGAGGACGCCGTGCGCAATGCCAAGGCGGCCGTCGAGGAGGGCATCGTCGCCGGTGGTGGCGTCGCCCTGCTGCAGGCCTCCCAGGATGCGTTCGAGAGCCTCAAGCTGACCGGCGACGAGGCCACCGGCGCGAAGATCGTGAAGATCGCCGTCGAGGGCCCGCTCAAGCAGATCGCCATCAACAGCGGTCTCGAGGGCGGCGTCGTGGTCGAGAAGGTCAAGGGCCTGGACAAGGGCTACGGCCTCAACGCCGCGACCGGCGGCTACGAGAACCTCATCGAGGCCGGCGTCATCGACCCGGCGAAGGTGACTCGTTCCGCGCTGCAGAACGCAGCGTCGATCGCCGCGCTGTTCCTCACCACCGAGGCTGTCGTTGCTGACAAGCCGGAGAAGGGCGGCGGCGGAGCCGACGCCGGCGCCGACCCGACCGGCGGCATGGGCGGCATGGGCTTCTGATCCCGTCGATGTCCTGAACGGAATAGCGACACAGGCAGAGGGCCGGGCGTGCGAGGCACGCCCGGCCCTCTGTTTCGTTCCTCAGCCCGCCCGGCCGGCGCAGCTGGCCGAACCCAGCCAGGTGTGCGGGTTGCCGTTCCAGCACCATCCGAGTTTCGGTGCCTTCTTGCTGATCCACAGGGCCGGTACGCGCTTGTCCCCGCACCGGGATGCCAGCAGGGAGAAGCAGTTGTTCTTCTCAAGCGTCTCGGGGAACTGGGTGACCAGGGCTATGCCTTCCTCGATGGTCAGCGGCGACCTTCCGCGTTCTGTGATCATCGGCATGGCATCGCGCGGTGCTACGTTGCGGGTGTCCGGCCCCCGCTCGATGTCGAAGACCAGGTACACCTCCCGGTCCGGTACGTCGACGCCGTCGATGGCCTCGAACCGTTCGAGATCCGCGTCGTCGAAGTCGGCGAACCCGGGCCTGCCGCCGAGCTCGGTAACGGTGATCGTCCGGTGGGTGGGGACCAGCTTCCTCGTGACGACGAGTACGAACGGGACTCGTGCGGGTGTGGGCGGCCGCATCTCTCGGGCGCGGTCGACTACGTGCGCACGCAGTGGGTCCACCAGTTCCCCTAGGGCCTGCGCGCTCAGCCCGGTCATGGCCGGATACCCCTTGTCGATCAAGGTCCGGGTCTGGCGGTCGAACTCGTCAACGGGGTCGAAAGAGCCTGGTGACATGCGAAGCCTCTCCGCTTGACGGGACGGGACGCCAGGCTTCAACGACCGCCCTGCTCATCGTGTTCCCGGGATCGCTCAGATCGTCTCTTCCTCGGGGATCAGCAGCCAGCCGATGGCGTAGAGCACGAGCGGGGCGCCGAGGGCGATCAGCGCTGTCGCGACAAGCACGATACGCACGATGATGGCCTCGATGCCGAAGTAGTCCGCGATGCCACCACAGACTCCCGCGATCATCCTGTTGCTCTTGCTGCGGCGGATGCGCTTGAGATTCTGGGGGTTGAAGTCGTTGTTCGTCATGCTTCCATGCTCCACGACGTCGGGCCGGTGCGCATCAGGGAAGATCCCGAGATCGGCCCTGGTTGTCCCCCGGATCGTGTGGCATCGCGGTCGTGATGACGACCCTGATGTCTCACAGGCGCGGGGGCTAGCGTCGCCACCCACCGCGCCGGAGTCCGCGTTCCACCTGCTCAGCGACCCGGGACGCCTGGTGGCGGACGGCGTACGAGGTGAACTGCAGCAGCCGCCTGCCGTCGATGGTCAGCTCGTTGTGCCGGTCGAGATCGGAGTTCCAGTTACACACTTCGAGGTGCGGGAGGCCGTGGACCTCCACCGACAGATCGAACTCCTCCCAGTCGGCGTCGAGGTAGTAATGCCCGCCCGGTCGCCGCACGGCGCGCTGCCGTGCCGGCGGCGGGAGGCCGCGTCGGCGCGTGAGCCGGTCGAACTCCCGCTCGGGCAGTGAGTGCACACCGCCACCGGCATCGTGGATCGTCTCGAGGAGTACAGCGTGGTGGACCCGGTGGCCGAGGCGGGTGAGCGCGTCGAGCAGCCGGTGCGGGGTGGTGACGCGTTGTTGCACGGCGGCGAGCACGGGGATGCGGGCTGCGCTCGGCGCGGCCGCCCTGCTGCCCATGTCCAGCACGCTGCGCTCCATGCGCGTGCGCCGGGGCGTGCGTTGGGGATGGACGTCGTCGGGCCCCAGGTGGCGGGTCCGGATCGCCAGTACGCCCGCACGCCGGAGCTTGCGCTGCTCGGCGGGGATGGCGATCCACGTCGTATCCGAGGCGAACCCGCGCAGGCCGTCGATCGCGGCGGCGGTGGGTCCGGCGAGCGCAGACCCCGGTGGTGCCGCCAGCAGGCAGACCCACGTCTCCTGCTCGGGACTCAGCGGGCCGTTGTGCGTGACCAGGACACCGCGGTGGGGTCGTTGCCAATGCCCCGAGCGGACCCGGGCGCGGACCTCGCCGCGGGACATAACCGTCAGAGCCTGCCGGAGCGTCACGACGCCGTGCTGGGAATGGAGGAGCTGGGAATGGAGGAACGTCACGGTCGCAGGGAACCACCCCGGCGGTCATGCGGGGGACGTCGCGCGCGATCTGTGGACACCGGCCTGCCGTGTGGACTTCGGGTCGCCGTGGCGACAGTTTTGCCTCACGATCCCGAGGTTGCGCGGGTGGAGTGCACCAGCGAGGCCAGCCGGGTGGCGTCGTGCGGGGCGTACCCGGCCTCGTCGTTGTCGAAGTACAGGTAGACGTCGCGCGGGCGCTCCGTGGCCTCGCCTGCCACGGTGTGCTCGGTGCGGGGGCTCGCGCCCGAGGCCCACGCCTCGATCAACCGGGCCCACTCGCGCAGCGCCTCGTCGGTGTAGCCGCCCGCGTAGAGCTCGCGCTCGCCGTGCAGCCGGATGTAGACGAAGTCGGCTGTGACGTCGTCCAGGCGGGGGAACTGCCCGGCCGAGTCGGCGACGACCAGGCCGATGCCGTGCTCGCGCAGCAGCTCGACGCACTCGGCCGTGGCGAAGCTGGGGTGGCGCACCTCAAGAGCGTGCCGCAGTGGACGGTCGGCCTCGGCAAAGGTGTGCGGCTCGCCCTTGACCTTGTCGTCGTGGCCCTTGGCGACCTCGGCGGCCTCGCCGGTGGTGCGCGGCAGCTGGTCGAAGAACCCGGCCAGCCGGTCGGCGTCGAAACGCATCCTCGGCGGCAGCTGCCAGACGATCGGCCCCAGCTTGGCGCCCAGTGCCAGGGGGCCGCTGGCGAAGTAGTTCGCCAGCGCGGACTCCACGTTGCGGAGCTGCTTCATGTGCGTGATGAAGCGACCACCCTTGAGGGCGAACAGGAAGTCCTCGGGGGTCTGCTCGAACCAGGTGCGGAACGACTCCGGGCGCTGCAGGGAGTAGAAGGTGCCGTTGATCTCCACCGTGCCGAGCTGCCCGGCCAGGTACTCCAGCTCGCGGCGCTGCACCAGCCCCTGCGGGTAAAAGCTGCCGCGTCGCCACTCGGCATACTGCCAACCGGACGTACCGATCCTGATCTCCGAAACGGCGATCACCCCCTTGGTTACCGCTTCCGTAGGTGGGAGCCGAATGTCACGTTTGGCTCCTTCTAAGGAACCGAGGTCACCTTCGGCTCCCTCGCCAGACGCTAGTTCAGGGCGGTCAGGAAGGCGCGCCACGCCTCGGCGGGCGCGTGCAGGTGCCCGCCGGCCGGGTCCTTGGAGTCGCGCACGGCCACGGTGGCCGGGTGCCAGGCCACCTCGACGCAGTCACCGTTGCCGCCGCTGTAGCTGCTGGTGCGCCAGGCGACCTCGACACAGGCGCCGTTGCCGCCGCTGTAACTGCTCGCACGCCAGGTCAGACCGGTGTGCTCGGGTGCGGACATCGCGATCCATCCTCCGCTCGGTCGTACTCGCTTGCCAGCTCGGCAAGCCACGCCCTGGATTGTCCCTCATCCAGGGCGAGCTCGGCGAGACGAGCGAGGATCCTCCGGTAGGTGGATACGTCCTCCGGGCTCTCCAGAAAAAGGCTGGCGGTCTCGTTCTCCACGTACACCATCGGCCGGTGCTCGGCGTCCTGCATGAGCCGGAATGGCCCCGACAGGCCGGGATGCGCGCCGGTGGCAGTGGGCACCACCCGGATGGAGCAGTGCGGAAGCGAAGTGACGAAGACGAGCTGCAGCAGTTGCTCGTGCATCACGCGTGCTCCACCCACCGGCAGCCGCAACGCCTGCTCGTGCACGTAGAACAGCAGTCGGGGCGGGCGGTAGCGGCGTAGCAGGCTCTGTCGCGCCATCCTCGCCTCCACCCGCAGCTGCACACCGTCAGTGGGAACGGCGGCGGAGTTGCGGACAATCTCGCGAGCGTACTCCTCGGTCTGCAGCAGCCCGTTGATCCGGGAGAGCTCGAAGCTGGTGATGGATGTTGCCGTGCTCTCCTGGATCACCAGTGAGCGCAGCTCGTCCGGTAAGGCCTGACCGTGCGGGCGCACCCAGTAGCCGTCGTCGGCTTGGCGTGCCAGCTCCAGCAGCCGCTCCAGCTCCGCACGTGCCACGCCGCAGCTGCTCAGGTAGATCGCCGTGTCTACTTCGGACGCGCTGCGTTGGCCGCTCTCCATGCGCGAGACCTTGCTGTGCGACCAGCCCAGCCTGCGTGCCATCTCGACGCCACTGAGGCCGATCGTTTCCCGGGCGTGGCGCAGCTCGGCGCCCAGCTCGCGTGCCCGGGCTGTGGAATCAGGCAGGCCCATCTCGTGCCCCTCCGTCGGTGTACTCGCGGGCCAATGTAGACCCGCAGGAGTCGCCGATGTGCTGCGCCGCGCGAGCGTCACCGCAACGGAGGTCGGTGTGCCACCTGGTCACGCAACCGGGATGTCCGTCTGCCCAACACACGGTGCCCGTCCGTGCAACACGGCATGCCAACACGCCAGACACGACATGCCCGTACGCCCGATGCGTCGAAGAGGCATCGGGCGTACGTCGGCCAGCAGGCGGCTTCGCTCAGCGAAGCCAGTGGTTGTGCCGGACGAAGCCGACTCCGGCCCATCTGCGGCCGAGTCCCCACGTGTTACCCGCGTAGACGGCTGCCAGCAGGATCAGCACCAGGGCGTAGATGAGGTGATCCTCGATGATCGGGTTGGTCGACCTCGTCAGCTCCCCGGCCTCGGTGAACCGGGCCAACGGCCACGCGGCCAACCACATCAACATCAGCATGACCGTTCCCGCTGCCGCCGAGACACGCAAGCCCACGCCGAGGAGCAGCGCGGCACCGATGCCGAGCAGCCCGGTCATGAACAACCAGTCGGCCCATGCGGCACCCGCCAGCGAGTTCATCGTCGTAGCGAAGGGTCCTACGTCGACGCCGCTGAGGTATCCCTCCGTCGGTGAACCGCCATTGACCCACGCGCTCTCCGAGGCTGTCGCGTATCCGAGACCGAAGAGCTTGTCGAGAAACGCCCAGAGGAAGACCAGTCCCATGGCGATGCGCAGCACGGCGGCGATCTTGCTGGCCGTCGTCGTCATCACCGACCCGTGCTCTGACGCGGTCTCGGCCGCTTGTTTCGGGGCCACCTGCATGGTTGCGTTGACCCGCGGTTCCTGGGTCACGGACATGATGTCCTCCTTGTCCTCGTGCGACTGGCATGGTGCCTTCAGTCTGCGCGGGGAGGCAGGGGGAGCACTGGGGTACAAGGTTCCCTGTCCCGGGGTCATTCGTCCTCGAAACACCCCGTGCCTACACACCCGACACGGCATGCCCGCACGCCCGACACGGTGGGGCACAGGTCGAGGTCCCAGCGTCGGGGCGGGGGTTACTGGAAAGCTTCGGCGTCGAGGATGCGGTAGGCGTAGCCCTGCTCGGCGAGGAAGCGCTGGCGGTGGGCCGCGTAGTCGGTGTCGATGGTGTCGCGGGCGACCACCGAGTAGAAGTGTGCCTGCCGCCGATCCTCCTTCGGGCGCAGCAGCCTGCCGAGGCGCTGGGCCTCTTCCTGGCGCGAGCCGAACGTACCGGAGACCTGGATCGCTAGCGACGCCTCCGGCAGGTCGATGGAGAAGTTCGCGACCTTGGAGACCACCAGGGTGCTGATCTCGCCGTTGCGGAACGCGTCGAACAGCTTCTCCCGCTCCTTGTTCGAGGTCGAACCCTGCACGATCGGTGCGTCCAACGTACTCGCGAGATGCTCGAGCTGTTCCAGGTACGCCCCGATCACCAGCGCGGGCTCGTCGGGATGGTGGTCCACGATGGACTTCACGATTCCCGACTTGGTGCGCGCGGTCGAGCAGATCTTGTACCGCTCCTCGGCCTCGGCCGTGGCGTAGTGCAGCCGCTCCTCGTCGGTGAGCGTGCCGCGCACCTCGATGCACTCCGCGGGCGCGATCCAGCCCTGCTGCTCGATGTCGCGCCACGGCACGTCGTAGCGTTTCGGCCCGATCAGCGAGAACACGTCCCCCTCATGCCCGTCCTCGCGCACCAGCGTGGCCGTCAGGCCCAGCCTCCTGCGCGACTGCAGGTCCGCGGTCATCCGGAACATCGGAGCAGGAAGCAGGTGCACCTCGTCGTAGATCATCAACCCCCAGTCGCGGGAGTCGAACAGCTCGAGGTGCTTGTACTCGCCCTTGGTCTTGCGGGTGACGACCTGGTAGGTCGCGATGGTGACCGGCCGGATCTCCTTGCGCTCGCCGGAGTACTCGCCGATCTCCTCCTCGGTCAGCGACGTCCTGGCCACCAGCTCGCGCTTCCACTGCCGCCCGGCGACGGTGTTGGTCACCAGGATCAGCGTCGTCGCCTGCGCCCGCGCCATCGCCGCGATCCCGACGAGGGTCTTGCCCGCCCCGCAGGGCAGCACCACCACGCCGGAGCCACCGGCCCAGAACGCGTCCGCGGCCTGGCGCTGGTACTCGCGCAGCTGCCAGCCGTTCTCGGCCAGCTCGATCGTGTGTGCCTCCCCGTCGACGTAGCCGGCGAGGTCCTCGGCGGGCCATCCGATCTTGAGCAGTGCCTGCTTGAGCCGCCCCCGCTCGGACGGGTGCACCGTGACCGTGTCGTCGTCGACGCGCTGCCCGATCATCGGTGCGATCTTCTTGTTGCGCAGCACCTCTTCGAACACCGCGCGGTCGGTCGTGGTGAGCACGAGCCCGTGCACCGGGCTGTTGCTCAGCGTCAACCGGCCGTACCGGCCCATCGTGTCCACGATGTCGATCAGCAGCGGCTGCGGCACCGGGAACCGCGAGTAGGTGGTCAGCGCGTCCACGACCTGCTCGGCATCGTGACCCGCCGCCCTGGCGTTCCACAGCGCCAGCGGCGTCACCCGGTAGGTGTGCACGTGTTCCGGCGCGCGTTCCAGCTCGGCGTACGGGGCGATGGTCAACCGCGCGTCGTCGGCTTGCGGGTGGTCGACTTCGAGCAGGACGGTCTTGTCCGACTGCACGATCAGTGGGCCTGTACTCACACCCCCTTTATAGCGTGCTCCGCGGCTCGCTCAGGATCCCGCCTGCTCGGACTCGGGTAGCAGCGACAGCACGTCCAGCCGCTGACCGAGCATCCCGGCGTCGTGCATGAGATCAGCCACCCGCTGTAGCCGCGGGCCGTTCAGCGCGGTCGGGTAGCTGCCGAGGGCGACCAGTGCCGAGTCGGTCTCGTCGATGGAGGTGAACTCGGGCAGCAGCCCGCGGATCGTCGGCGGGTCACTGCCGAGCTCCTGGGAGCGCTGGAGCAGGCTGCGGAACAGGTCGAACGTGTTCGGGTTGGCCTCTGCGGTGTCCCGCACGGCCACGTAGCTGGACATGGGGAACTCGTGCATCTCGCCGCGCGCGGTGTCGGCCAGGAGCGTCGCCCCGAACTCCCGCTGGGCGGTGCTGATATCCGGCTCGGACAGCCACGCGGCGTCGGCCTTCCCGGTGCTCAGGGCGCGCATGGCGTCGTCGAACGGCCGCTCGGTGAACGTGACGCTGCCGGGGTCGATCCCTTCGGTCTCCAGCCGCGAGCGGGTGGTCAGCTCCCCCGCCGAACGTTCCGGACGGACCGCGATCGTCGCCTCGTCGAGGTCACCGAGCTCGTCCGGGCCGGTCCCGGGAAGCGTCACCAACGCCATCGTCTCCGGGCCGGAGATGTAGGCCTCGCCCTGGAACTCGTACGGGGCGCCGTCGGCGGCCCGGTCGAGCACGGTGACGTTGCAGGCGTAGGCGACATCGACCTCGCCCGCGGACAGCGACTCGAGGACACCGGCTCGTTCGTCGTGCTCCACCAGCTCGATGTCGAGTCCCTCCTTGGCGAAGATGCCCTGCGCCACACCGAACCGCAGCGGGACGGTGCCGATCGAGTCGAACACCCCGACTCGCAGGGTCTCCAGCTCCAACCCCGGATCCGCGCGCTGCCTGGACTCGCCGGAGACCAGCGTGCAGCCGCCGCTGAACAGGACGAGCACGAGCGCGAGTGCGATGCTGCTCGCGCGCTGTACCGCGCGTGTTGGCATGCGTGCCTTCCGCGTCGAGTTCCCCGGCGTTCGTCACACGCCGCCTCGTGGCTCGTTCGGCGTGCGGCCAGGATTGTAACGCCCGCCCGCCCTGCCCGGACGGTCCCGCGTGTCTCGCTGCGCCGGGTGTCCGGGGAGCGGGTCCGCCGGTGGGGCAGCGCGTCTTTCGCGGCTCGCGACCGAAGGCTACCCTCGGGTAGCCGGTAGGCACGGCCCTCGGTTGGTGTCTTTCGGTAGCCGGTAGACACCGTCCTCGGCCCGTACTGGCCGGCGGCCGGTTGGGTACCGTCCTGGACCGAAGGAACAGCGCGCCGTCAACGCCGCAGCGTGTGGACGTGGAAAGGAACCCGGGTGTGGCCCGTCGCAGCAGCCGTCGTTCCGGCGACGCTGCCGGTTACCCCGGCGGCGGGCGGGACGGCACCGATGCGGCCGGGGTACCCGTCCCCACTGCGGGGCAGTCCGGCCGGTGGCGCCTGCGCAACTGGTCGCTGCGCACGAAGCTGCTCGCGGTCCTGCTCATCCCCACCCTGACCGCGGTCGCGCTGATCGGCTTGCGGCTGGCGAGCGAGCAAGAGTCCGCCGACCGGCTCGAGCAGCTGACCACGCGGGTGAGCATGGAGACCTCGCTGGCGAAGCTGGTGCACACGTTGCAGCGCGAGCGTGACATCACGGTGCGCTATGTCGCGCGCGACCGCGACGGCGATCTGGACGAGGTGCGCACGCAGCGGGAGCGGGTCGACGAGCAGCTCGGTACGTTCAGCAACGACTTCCGCTCGGCACGCGACGACCTCAGCGAAGACAGGGTCGCGGCATTCGACGAGGTCGACGAGCGCATGAACGTGCTGACCGGCCTGCGGTACGCCTCGGAGCACTCGGAGTACCCCCCGGACGCGGTGCGGCGTTCCTACACCGAGCTGATCACCAGCCTGATGGCCATCCGGAAGCAGGCCGTGGCCACGATCCGCGAGCCGGAACTGGTGCGCGCGCACCTGGCGGCGTCGACGCTGGCGCGGGCCAAGGAGAAGATGTCGGTCGAGCGCGCGCTGATCGCCGAGGGCATCAGCCGGGGCGAGCTCGACCAGCAGTCCACCCGTGACCTGCTCGGCGCGCGGGCCGAGCGGGATGCTGCCGTCGCGGACTTCCGCACGTTCGCCAGCTGGGAGCAGCAGCAGATCTACGAGGACACCATGACGGGCCTGATCGTGGACAACGGCCACGACATCAGCGAGGCCGTGCTCACCAGGGCCGAGAGCGACCGTTCCCTCAGCGACCTCGATGCCGGGGAGTGGGACACGGCCTCCACCTACACGATCAACCTGGCCGCGGAGGCCGAGGACGCGCTGCTGACCGGTATGCAGGAGCGGACCGACGAGCTCGCGAGCCGGACCAGTACCGCCGTGGTGCGGGACGGCGCCATCGTCCTGGGGTTGCTGCTGCTCGCGGCCATCCTCACGATGGTGATCGCCCGGTCGCTGCTGCGCCCGCTGCGCACGCTGCGCACGACGGCGTTCGACGTGGCGCAACGCAGGCTGCCCGCCGCGGTGCGCGGGATGCGGGACGACCCGGGCGCGCAGTGGTCGACGGAGGTCGCTCCGGTCCCGGTGTACAGCAGGGAGGAGCTGGGGCAGGTCGCGCGGGCCTTCGACGCCGTGCACGGCGAGGCCGTGCGGCTCGCCGCGGAGCAGGCCGCGTTGCGGACGAACGTCAACGCCATGTTCGTGAACCTGTCGCAGGCAGGCCGCGAGCTGTCCGAGCGCCAGCTTGCCGTGCTGGACAGGATGGAGGCCGAGGAACGCGACCCGGAGAACCTCGCGAACCTGTTCGAGCTGGATCACCTGGCTGCCCGGCTGCGCAGGATCGGCGAGAACCTGCTTGTGCTGACCGGGAACGACTACGTGCGGATGCTTCCCGGCACCGTGCCTGCCGCCGAGGTGCTCGGCGCTGCGCTGTCCGAGATCGACCAGTACCAGCGGGTGCGGATGCTGGACCCGCCGCCGATCGCGATCCGCGGGGACGCGGTCAGCGATGTGGTGCATATCATATCCGAGCTGCTGGAGAACGCCACGAACAGCTCCGAGCCCGATACCTCGGTGACCGTGGCGAGCTCGATGAACCACCGCGGGCAGTGGCTGGTGGAGATCACCGACTACGGCCCGGGTCTGTCCCCGGAGGCGATCGATCGGGCGAACGCGCGGCTGGCCGACCCCCCCGAGATCGACGTGGAGGCGACCCGGCGCATGGGCCTGTACGTGGTCGCCTGCCTCGCCCAGCGGCACGACCTCGCGGTGTGGTTGCGCAACGCCCCGTCGGGCGG
The DNA here is from genome assembly GCF_900188115.1 of Haloechinothrix alba. Classification (GTDB taxonomy): domain Bacteria; phylum Actinomycetota; class Actinomycetes; order Mycobacteriales; family Pseudonocardiaceae; genus Haloechinothrix; species Haloechinothrix alba. The sequence goes on from NZ_FZNW01000010.1 coordinate 60,273, forward strand.
GTTGACGGCCTCGCTGCTCGTGCCTGCCGAACTGATCAACGACCTGCCCGCGGATGTGTCGGACTCCTCCTCGGTGGGGCCGTTGCGGCGGCCGGACCTGCGCAAGACGGATGCGCTGGAACGCCCCGGGGAAGTGGGGGGTGAGCACAGCCCTGCGCCGGCACCGGCCGGACCGCCGAAACGGGCCCCTGTTGTGGGCGATGGCCCGGCTACCGGCAGTGAAGGCGTGCAGCCGCACCCGCTCGACGACGAGCAGCCCACCGAACGCTTCCCCGCTTACCAGGACTTGCTGACGCGATGGTTCGAGGCCCTGCGCCCCGGCGAGGCCGGTGACCAGCAGGCGGGCGGTGCCGCGCCGGAGGAGACCGGCTCGGAGGGGGAGCCGGGCGCCGACGAGGAGCGCGAGGGCGCAGGAGAGGGGGAGTCACCGGACCCGGCGCACGGCGGCGCGGAACGCGACGGCGCGGGGCATGACGGCGCGGGGCATGACGGCGCGCGCGGCGCTGGTGCGGGATGGCTGGACGCTCCCACAATCCGGAACATCACACGCGCGAGTGCCGCCATTGGGGTGAACTTGACGGAGGACGACGGCTCCGGCGATGCGGCGATACCCCCGGCGAGCCGGGGCGAGCTCGACCTCGGGGACGGCCTCGCTGAGCTGGTCGACTACGCGGGTTCCCCTGCCATGGAAACCGTCCGTGACCTGGCCGAACACCGCCGCGAGCCTGCTGCGGCCGGGGTGAACGGCAGCACCGCGCTCGAGGTGGTGTCCCGCGATCCCGATGCCGTTCGTCAGCGGATGGTGGGCCTGCTGGACGGCCTGCGGCGGGCTCGACAAGACAGTTCGGGTGAATAGGCTGGCCCGCGATGAGGCCATGCGTGCGGTCGTGTGAAACTGCGGCCCGTGGTCGGGACGGTTGGGCACGTCGAACGAGGAGAGTCCGTGACGAGCTCCGCTGGCCGGCCGACGGGTCGTGAACGGCTGATCACGGACTTCGTCGAGCGAGTGCCGGGTGTGGCGCACGGGGTGATCGTGTCGGCCGACGGCGATCTGCTCGCCGGTTCGGCCGGGTTACCCCCGGCCCGCGCCGGGGAGCTGGCCACGGTCGTCACGGGGATGCTCGGCATGACGGCCGGTGTGGCGGACTGCCTCGCGGCCGGGCGCGTGCACCAGGCAGTCGTGGAGATGGAGCTCGGCTTCCTGTTGCTGATGACCGTCAGCGACGGGTCGTGCGTGGCGGCGCTGGCATCGCCACGCAGCGACATGGGCACGGTGGCCTACGAGATGTCGCTGCTCGTCGAGCGGTTGGGGGAGCAGCGTGCTACTAGCGAGTAGCTTATCGTGTCGGGTACGTGGCACACTCGCATAGCCGGGCCGTACGGCCCGGGTGACGACACGACACCGGGGGTGAGGCGTGACGAACGAGCGCGACGGTGACAGCAGGCTGCATGTTCAAGCGCCGCCCCGCGCGTCCTCGGTCGCCCCCGAGCAGCGCAGGAGGTCGCTGGTGCGCCCATACGCGCGTACCGGGGGCCGCACCCGCCCCGAGCACGACCTTGAGCTGGAGGCGATGGTCTCGACAAGCGAGACCGGTATGCGGTACGAGGGCGTGCGGACCGCGGAGCAGCGCAGCATCTGCGACTTCTGCACCCAGCCGAGGGCGCTGTCCGACGTGGTGACCGAGCTGGGGTTGCCGCTGGGCGTGGTGAAGGTGATCGTCGCGGACATGATGCGAGCGGGCCTGGTGCACGTGCACGACCCGGGCCTGCCCTTCGGCGAGGCCTCCTCGAAGGAGTTCCTCGACCGGCTGCTGAGCGGGCTGCGTAACCTGTAGCGCCACGCCCGTTTCGCACGCGACGGACCCGTCCTTACGACTCGACGAACGCCGCCGATGTGATGCGGTGCAGCGGGTAGCGCTCGTTGTCGTCGCCCTCGAGTACGCCACCGCCCACGCGCGTCGGGGTCACGATGTGCTGGCTGGCCGTGCCGTGCCCGTCGACGAGCCCGATCCAGACCTCCCTGCGCTGCAGGCTCGCGCGGGTCAGCAGCTCCAGCGTCGCCGACGTGTCCCCTTCGCCGCCGGGGTTTCGGACGCCTGCGACGCGCCGGGTCGACGCGGCACGGTCGCCCGAGCGGATGCGCGCGACGACGTCGGCGATGCGCTCCGAGGTACTCGCCCCGCTCGCCCCGGTCGCGCCTTGGGCCCGCCTGCGCGCGGGAGCCCGCTTCGGGGTGCGCTGCTCCTCGGTGCGCACGTCCAGTACCCGGCCGTCCGGCCCCTCCGCTGCCGGGGTGAACCCGCGCTCGCGCAGCCCGTCGAGGACCTCGGCCAGCGGCGACCCGCTGACGAGCACGGTCGGCGCGACCCTGCGCAGGTCGAGCTCCCCTGCCGCCGGGCTGTTGAGGATCTCCGCGAGCACGACCTCGTCGTCGCAGCGGAGGAAGGACGCGCAAGTCCCCGCGCGCAGCCTGCCGTGCCTGCGTGCCACGTCGTCGATGAGGTAGGTCAACCCCTGCGGCACCGGCGTGCGTGAGGTGCGGGCGAACAGGTCGTGCAGCTCCTCGGCACTGTGCCCCGAGTCGAGGGCGCGGCGGACGGAGTCCTCGGTCACCCGGTAGACCGTGGCGTGTCCCGCCGACTCGACGTCGGCGACCGCCGTGATCTCGGCAGCCAGGCCCGGTTCCAGCGGCCCCGGCGCGACGATGGTCAGGTCGGCCTGCACCAGCACGTGATCGACCGGCGCGGGCATCGCCACGGCCATGGCGGCCGTGGCGCGCCGCCTGCGCTCGTCCACGGACTCCCCTGCGGACTCGTCCCCGGCCTCGCCGGTGGGTTCCCCTGTGGACTCCTCGGCAGGCTCCAGCAACGTGCGTGCTGCTGAGGTGACAGCGCCGAGAGCGACCACCCCGAGAGCCGATGCCTCCCACAGCGCGGCACGGACCATCTCGTCGCGCAGCGGGCCGTCCCGGCGCGGGTTGCGCCAGGCCAGCAGCGTGACGAGCTGTTCCCCGCCCGCGATACCCGTGCCGTCCGGCAGCTCGGCGAGCGCCTCGAGAGCGCGGCGGCGCGCGGTCGCGGCGCGCGGCTTGTGCAGCTGGGTGGACAGGGGTGCTGGCTGCTTGTCCTTCTCCCCCGTCCCGCCTGCGCGCGCCGCGGCCGCGCTGTAGGCGAGGCAGGGCAGGCGGGGCAGGTCGAGCCACGCCGTGGCAAGGATGGCCCAGCGGTGCGCCGGTGGCGAGCCCAGCCAGCTGTCGGCCAGGTTCGTCAGCAGCCACTCCGGCTCGGTGGCTGTGCTCTCGGCCACGAGGTCGGCCCCGTACGCCAGCTCGGCGAGCAGCACCGCGCGAGCCTCGTCGATCTCGAGCTCGCGGGCGATCCTGCGCACCTCCCGCACGCCGAGCCCACCGGCCTTGAGCACCGGCGGCGGCGTTCGCGCCCACGACTCCAGCAGCGACTCCATGTGCCGGTTCAGCTCCATCGCCTCACCGGCGGCCGTGCTGTCCACGGTCTCCGTGGTATGCGGGTAGGTCTCCGGCGCGGGTTCGGTGCGCACCGCGTCCGGGAAGATCGGCTTCCCGCGCACCGCCAGCCCCAGCTGTCTGGGCAGCTCGACGGTGCCGCTGTCCTTGCGGACGAGCAGGCCGCGGGCGAGCAGGCTCTGCACCGGCGTACGGGCCTGCTCCAGCGGGATGTCCGAGCCGGCGTCCTTGGTGTTGCCGACAGGAGGTCCGGCCGCGAGCGTGTCGAGCAGCTTGCGTTCCGGCTGGGTCAGCGCCTCCAGCTCCGTGTGTACGTCCGTGCCGCGCAGCTCGGGAACGTCCCTGCCGAGCCCTGCCGGGTAGGGGCCGAGCACCTCGCGGGCAGCGGGCACGGTGCTGACGGCGCTGTCGTCTCCCCAGACCAGCGCCATCCTGCGCAGCCGGGTGAGCGCGCGACGGGTGGACGCGCCCGCGAGCTCGTCCACGGCCTCCGCGGTGACCGGTCCGGCATCGGCGTCGAGGACGAGAAGGGCCTCCAGCACGGCCAGCGTGAAGGTGTCGAGGTCCTCGCAGGCCCGTGCCACCGAGCCCGCGGTGCCCGCGCGGGTGGCGAGCACGTTCGTGTCGGCAGGTGGCGGCGTCGCCAGGTCGCGCCGGGCGGCGAGCATGCGGGCGAGCTCGTCGTCGCTCACCGAGCGCAGCCAGTGCGCGAGAGAGGTCGCAGACACGGCGCCACGATACCGAGTGCGTGCGCGCGCGGCCCACGAGGCGTGGCACGGCGAGCGCCCGGCGTCGCCGTGGGACCACCGCGACGGGAGCGATCGGGGTACGGCAAACTAGAGGCAGGCGTGTCGAGAACGTTGACGCACGACACTCGACGCATCATCGAGCGCACCGCGGAGGATGACGTGGCAGACAGCAAGAAGGTGGACCCGGACCGTATCGACCCGCAGTGGCCGCAGCTCGGCGACGGACAGACACCGGTTTCCGAGCTGGTGTCCGACACGCAGGGTTCGCAGTCGCCGTACGGTGATGTCTCCTTCCCGCTCGACTCGGTGCCGTACGAGCACCCCGAAACCGAGATCAACCGCTCCTGATCCCGCTGGGAACCAGCAGGGTTAGGGTCTGAGACGAGCCTCACACGCACCCACATGTCGATTCGGGGTTGCCATGCCTGTACCAGGTCCGGGATATTCCATCACCGTCCGTGCCGAGGCGCCTGCCGCCGCGAGTAGCGCAGGCGAGCTGACCTCAGCCGTCGGCGACGTCGGCGGCGTGCTCACCGCTTTCGACATCGTCGAGTCGCATCACGACAGCGTCGTCGTGGACATCAGCGCGAACGTGCTCAACGAGGAGCACGCCACCGAGGTCACCAACGCCCTCGACCAACTCGACGGGGTGCACGTCCGTAAGGTCTCCGACCGGACGTTCCTGCTGCACCTCGGCGGCAAGCTCGAAGTCGAGTCCAAGGTCGCGCTGCGCAACCGCGATGACCTCTCGCGGGCGTACACGCCGGGCGTCGCGCGGGTGTGCAAGGCCATCGCGGTCAACCCGGAGGACGCCCGCAGGCTCACGATCAAGCGCAACACGGTGGCCGTGGTCACGGACGGTTCGGCGGTTCTCGGCCTCGGCAACATCGGCCCGGCTGCCGCGCTGCCCGTGATGGAGGGCAAGGCCGCGCTGTTCAAGAAGTTCGCCGGTGTGGACGCCTGGCCGGTGTGCCTGGACACGCAGGACACCGAGGAGATCATCCGGACGGTGCGCGCGCTGGCCCCGGTATACGCCGGGGTCAACCTCGAAGACATCTCCGCGCCCCGGTGCTTCGAGATCGAGGCACGGCTGCGGGAGTCGATGGACATCCCGGTGTTCCACGACGACCAGCACGGCACGGCCATTGTCGTGCTCGGGGCCCTGCGCAACGCGTTGCGGGTGGTGGACAAGCCCATCGAGGACTGCCGGATCGTGGTGTGCGGCGTCGGCGCCGCGGGCTCGGCCATCATCCGGCTGCTCAAGCGCAAGAACCCCGCCGACATCATCGCGGTGGACAGCACCGGCATCCTGACCACCGACCGCGACGGCCTGGACGACAACCTGCAGTGGGTCGCGGACAACACCAATGCGGACGTGCGCTCCGGCACGCTGCACGACGCTCTCGCGGGCGCGGACGTGTTCATCGGGGTGTCGGTCCCGAACCTCATCGGCGCCGACCAGGTGGCGACCATGGCGCGTGACCCGATCATCTTCGCGCTGGCCAACCCCGACCCGGAGATCGACCCGCTCGAAGCGCACAAGCACGCCGCCGTCGTCGCCACCGGGCGCAGCGACTACCCGAACCAGATCAACAACGTGCTCGCCTTCCCCGGCATGTTCCGCGGCCTGCTCGACGCGCACGCGCACCACATCACCGATGACATGCTCGTGGCCGCGGCGAACGCGATCGCGGACGTGGTGGACGGGGACCGGTTGAACGCGTCGTTCATCGTGCCGAGCGTGTTCGACTCCGCCGTGGCGCCCGCGGTGGCGAGCGCGGTCAAGCAAGCAGCGACCGGTGGGTGATCGGTGCGGTACGCCCACGCACTATCCTCGTATCGATGAGTGAGTTCAGCCACCTCGACGAGTCCGGCGCCGCGCGGATGGTGGACGTCTCGGAGAAGACCGCCTCCGCGCGCACGGCGGTCGCCTCGGGAACGTTGCACACCACGGCCGAGGTGGTGGCGCTGCTCGCGGAGGGCGGGTTACCGAAGGGGGACGCGCTGGCAACGGCGCGGATCGCGGGGATCATGGGCGCCAAGCGCACCCCGGATCTGGTGCCGCTGTGTCACCCGATCGCGCTGTCGGGTGTCGACGTGGAGTTCGAGCTCGGAGACAGCGAGGTGCGCGTGACGGCCACGGCGCGCACCACCGAGCGCACCGGGGTGGAGATGGAGGCGTTGACCGCGGTCAGCGTCGCCGGGCTGGCGCTGCACGACATGGTCAAGGCCGTCGACGCTGCCGCGTCGATGGACGGGGTACGGCTGGACCGCAAAGAGGGCGGCAAGGCCGGGGTGTGGACGCGGCCGGAAGGGCGGTAACGCATGGGCAGCCGGATCGCGCGCGTTGTGGTGGCCTCCAACCGGGCCGCCGACGGTGTCTACCCGGATCGGACGGGCCCGATCATCGCGCACTGGTTGACCGAACGGTCATTCGACGTCGCACCGCCGGTCGTCGTGCACGACGGTGAGCCGGTGTCCGCCGCGCTGCGGCAGTGTGTCGCCGAGGGCGCGCACCTGGTGATCACCACGGGCGGCACGGGCATCTCGCCGACGGACCGCACGCCGGAGGCCACGGCGGCCGTCCTCGACTACCGGATTCCCGGGCTGTCCGACGCGGTTCGGGATGCCGGGTTGCCCGCCGTCCCTACCTCGATCCTGTCCCGCGGGATCGCCGGAGTGGCAGGTAGGACGCTGGTCGTGAACCTGCCCGGCTCGAAGGGTGGGGTGACCGACGGGCTCGCCGCGCTGGAGGGAGTGCTCGAGCACGCCCTCGACCAGCTGGCCGGAACGGACCACGCCGCGGGGCATGCGCCCGGTAGTACTACCGCTGGTGATGCCGCGGGGCATGCGCCCGGCGAGCAGGGGGCGGAGCCGCCTGCGGTGCCGGTGTGCCGGGTGACCGGGGAACCGATCGCGAGCGAGGAACACGCCGCTGCCGTGGCCGAACGGGCCGCGGGCGCGGTGGTCACGTTCGCCGGTGCGGTACGCGACCACGACGGCGGCAGGCACGTGCGGTCACTGTTCTACGAAGGGCACCCGAGCGCGGAGCAGGTGCTGGACAGCGTCGTCAGGGACGTCTCGGCCCGCCATCCCGCGGTGCGGGGAGTCGCGGTGAGCCATCGTGTCGGTGCGCTCGAGATCGGTGATGTGGCCCTGGCGTGTGCGGTCGCTTCCCCGCATCGCGCGCAGGCGTTCGCCGCGTGCGCGGACCTCGTCGAGGAGGTCAAGCAGCGGTTGCCGATCTGGAAGCACCAGGTTTTCGCCGACGGGACCGAGGAGTGGGTCAACTCGCCCTGAGCCTCGGTGCACGACGTGGGCCGTGCTGAGCTCGTGGGCTCCACCGCCGGGGGATAGCGGTGGAGCCCACGAGTGATGCGATGGAGCTATCGCCTACTGCTCAGCGAGATCACTCGGTGGCGATCTTCTGGCCGACCAGGATGTAGTCCGGGTCGCTGATGTAGTCGTCGTTGAGCTCGTGCAGCTTCTGGTAGCCGCCGTCGACGTCCTCCTTCTTCGCGATCTCGGAAAGCGTGTCGCCTTCCTCGACCTCGTAGTCCCCGTCGGGGTTGGACTCGGCGACGCGGGTTACCTCAGGGGCGGCCTGCTCGGGCGCGGCCTCCTGCTCCACCTCCTGCTCGGCGGGCTGCTCTGCGGAGCCGCCGGTGTTGGTCCCCTGGTAGCTGCCGCTGGCACCGGCCTTCTTGCCACACACCGGCCATGCGCCGATGCCCTGGCCTTCCAGAACGTTCTCTGCGACACGGATCTGCTCAGCCCGGGACTGCTCGTGCGGCATACCGCTGCCGCCATAAGCACGCCAGGTGTTGAGGTTGAACTGCAGACCGCCGTAGTAGCCGTTGCCGGTGTTGATGCTCCAGTCACCGCCGCTCTCGCACTCGGCGATGGCATCCCAGTTCACGCTCTCGGCCTGAGCTGGGGTAGCGGCCACTGCAAGCGGAGCACCGAATGCCAGGCTCGCGACTGCGGCGCGAGCGATGTTGCGGGTAGCTGTCGAGGTCTTGCGGTGCTTAGCTCGGTGAGACATTTGGCATCGTCAACCCTCCGCGCCGCGTTCCGCTCGGGCCGTGCCCGCTCCCTGTCCCGGAGTTACTTTCGCTCGGGGTATGGGCCGGGGGTCCGTTGGACAGGGATTGGCGCACGGATCCCCGGGTCTTGCCGTGGCTGGTCGGGGCCAACCGCAGACGACGGTACGTAGCTATGTTCATGATCGGAAATCGAGAGCTATGTGATCTGGATCACTGTAACGACCGAAAACTTGTGACGATTCCGATATATTCGCAGGTCAGAGGCCTGTTACCGAACCGTGTCCTTCTCGAAATCTTTCACCCTAAGTGAGGTCTGTGTCACGCCGTTTCCGGCCCGCTGGTCCGTTCGTGCAGGGCTCGTCGACTACGAAGAAGAGTGCAAATAGTACGAAAAGGTCGTGCCGGTTGCCCGCTGGTTGTCGGCGGGTTGCCTGCTCGTCATCCACCGGCGAACGGGGGGAGAACATCGATCGCCGCGTCGGTGTCGATCCGGTACGCGGCGTCCCGGATGGCGACCCCGTCCACAAGCAGGCTCGCCACGGTCAGGATCCGGTCCAGCTCGGCGGAGTGCTCGGCGCGGAGCCGGGCCACGACGTCGCCGAGGGTCGAACCGGCAGGCATCTCGAGTGCCCGTTCCTCGCTCCCCGCCGCCGCGCGCGCGGAGGCGTAGAACCGCACGCGGACCGTCACGGTTCGCGCGTCGGGGTCGGCGGGCGTGCTCATGACCGGTGATCGTATCCGGCGATGACCGGCGTCACGGCACCCAGGGTGGTGTACGGCACGGGCCGCGGATCACTCCGGATGGACATATGCGGATCTATCCTGGTGTCGAGTTCCGCGAATTCGGAGTTTTGACCCCTGTTCGAAACGCAGTCACGGATCTATGCTTGTCCGCGTGACTGTCTTCCGGTTCGCGCAGGCGGCCCGCCTGCTCGGCGTGAGTGACGACACCGTACGGCGGTGGGCGCGCTCCGGTGAGCTGCGTACCGGGGTGGACGTCGCAGGCCGCAAGATCGTGGACGGTCAGGAGCTGGCCGCGTTCGCCCGGCGCCAGGCCGAGCGCCGGCCTGCGGGCGAGAGCGACGCCACGGCTGTCGCGCGCTCGGCACGCAACCGCTTCGTGGGCCTGGTCACCGAGGTCCGGCGGGACTCGGTGATGGCGCAGGTCGAGGTGCAGTCAGGGGCTCATCGGGTGGTGTCGTTGATGAGCGCCGAGGCAGTCGACGAGCTGGACCTGGAACCGGGTGCCCTGGCCGTGGCCGTGGTCAAGGCCACCAACGTCATCGTGGAGACGCCGGGCGGGTCCGAGGCGGTCCCGCCCGGCACGGCGGACAGGCCCGAGGAACACACCGTGGTCGAGGTGTATCCGCCGGACGATGAGCTGGAGAGCTGGGGTCGCTGATGCGGCGTGCGTTCGGACCGCTGCTCGCGCTGGCACTCTCGGCGGTGTCGGCCGTCGCGGCCTGCGCCCCGGGCGGCGACCGTGAGGTACTGACGGTCTTCGCGGCCTCCTCGCTCACCGAGGTGCTCGGCGAGGTCGACGACTCGTTCACGGCCGAACATCCGGACGTGGACGTCCGCGTCAACCTGGCGGGCTCCTCGCGCCTGGCGCACCAGCTCACGGAGGGAGCCCGTGCCGACGTGTTCGTCTCCGCCGACCCGGTGACCATGCGCACGGTCGCCGAGCAGGGCATGCTCGCGGACGATCCCGAGGTGCTGGCGACGAACACGCTCACCATCGCCACGGCTCCCGGCAACCCGCACCGCATCGCGGGCCTGGACGACCTCGCCGACCCCGAGCTGCACGCGGTCACCTGCGCCGTCCAGGTTCCCTGCGGGCGGGCGACGAGGCGGCTCGTGCGCGCGCACGACATGCGCCTGCGGCCGGCAAGCGAGGAGCTCAGTGTCAAGGCGGTGCTGCAGAAGGTGCTGACCGGTGACGCCGACGCGGGAATCGTCTACCGCAGCGACGCGCGGGCGGCGGCCGACTCGGTCGAGTCGATCGACATCGCGGGGGCGGAGTCGGTCGTCAACGAGTACCGGATCGCGGTGCTGGCAGACGCCGCGCAGCCTCGGTTGGCCCGCGAGTTCGTGCGGTTCCTGCGTGCCGAGCCGGGGCGCCGTGCGCTCACCGCAGCCGGGTTCGGGGTCGATGATGGCCGGAACGGGTAACGCCGCCGGCGCCGCGGGCGCCGGGAGCATCCGGGCAGGCCGCTCGGACGGGACGACGGTGGCGGTCGGCGTCCCGCGGTTGCTGCGCATCCCCGCCGCGCTCGCGCTCGCCCTGGTCGCCCTGCCGATCGTTGGGTTGCTGCTGCGTACCGAGTTCACGCGGCTACCCGAGCTGCTGAGCTCGCAGGCCTCGTTGCACGCGTTGCGGCTGTCGCTGATCACAGCGTCACTGTCCACACTCGCCTGCATCGTTCTGGGTGTGCCGCTCGCGGTCGTCCTGGCCGGGACCGCCGGAAACCTCGGTGCACTGCTCCGCACGGTCGTGCTGCTTCCCCTCGTGCTCCCACCCGTGGTCGGCGGGCTCGCGCTGCTCTACCTGTTCGGTGTGAACGGCTTCCTCGGATACCTGCTCGACGTGGTCGCCGGGGCGCGGGTGCCGTTCACCACGGCGGCTGTCGTGCTCGCCCAGACCTTCGTGGCGATGCCGTTCCTGGTGATCAGCCTGGAGGGATCGTTACGCGCGCGCGAGGAGAACTACGAACGGGTCGCTGCCACGCTCGGTGCGCGTCCGTGGACGGTGTTCACCAGGGTGACGTGCCCGCTACTCCTTCCGGCGCTGGTGTCCGGCACGGTCCTGTGTTTCGCACGGGCGCTCGGGGAGTTCGGGGCGACGATCACCTTCGCCGGGAGCCTGCAGGGCGTGACGCGAACCCTTCCGCTGGAAGTCTACGCACAGTCGGAGTCCGATATAGACAGCGCCATAGCGCTGTCCCTGTTGCTGATCGTGATAGCTGTCGTGGTGATCGGTATCGCCAGGCCCCGCTCACTCCGGGGGCGGTCGTGAACCCGGGCGGCGGGTTGGACGCCACGGTGGAAGTCACCCGTGGCGACTTCCGGCTGCGTGCCGACGTCGGCATCCCGCCGGGGGGCGTACTCGCGGTGCTCGGACCGAACGGCTCGGGGAAGTCGACGCTGCTCGAGTGCATAGCGGGGCTGCGGCACCCGCACGGCGGCTCGGTCACCCTCGGGGATCGGACGCTGACCGACGTCGCGCGCGGTGTCCACATCCCGCCGCACCGGCGTGGCATCGGAGTGCTCGGCCAGGCCCCGCTGCTCTTTCCACACTGCACGGCACAGGACAACGTCGCGTTCGGACCGCGCGCGAGAGGTGCCGGTCGAGCGGCGGCGCGGAAGGTGGCACGGGAATGGATGGAGCGGCTGGCCGTGGCGGAGCTGGCCGCGCGCAAGCCGCACCAGCTGTCCGGGGGGCAGGCCCAGCGGGTGGCATTGGCACGCACGCTGGCCGACGAACCGGGGCTGGTGCTGCTCGACGAACCTCTCGCCGCGCTGGATGCCGACGCCGGACCGGCCATGCGGGCCGTGCTCGGGAGGGTGCTGCGCGACGGGGACGCGGCGCGGTGCGGGCTGCTCGTCACGCACGACCCCCTTGACGCGCTGACGCTCGCGGACAGCGTCATCGTGCTCTCCGACGGTGCCGTCGTCGAACGGGGTGCGACCAGGGAGGTGCTCGCCGCGCCCCGGACCCCGTTCACCGCGCGTATCGCCGGTCTGAACCTGGTGACCGGCCGCGCCGTGGCAGGCGGGCTGCGCACCGTGGATGGCGCCGTACTCTCCGCGGCGTCGTGCGACGGCGTGCCTGTGGGATCCCCCGCCGTCGCCGTTTTCCCGCCCGGAAACGTCGCGGTGCATCCGGGTCACCCTGCGCAGGGGCGCGGTGCGGGCAACCACAGCAACTCCGGCAGCGCCGTCGTGGAGAGCCTGGAGCCGCACGGGTCCGTCGTGCGGGTCCGCATCGGGGTGCCCCATGACAGCCCGGAGCACGCGTGGGTGGCGGGCCTCACCGCGGATGTGGCTCCTGCGGCCGTGGCCGAGCTGGGGCTCGAACCGGGACACCCGGTCGAGGTGGCGGTGCCTGCCGACGCGGTCGGCGTGCACGAGGCGTTCACCGGTCGGAGCTAATGGTGCGCGTGGCCGGTGAGAGCAGTGGGGCTTATCGTCGAGACTGTGAGTGACGATCAGCAGCCGACCTACGTGGTGGGCGATGTGCACGGGCACCGCGAGGCGCTCGAGGACGCACTGGCCGAGCACGGCATCGTGGACGAGTCGGGCGACTGGTCGGGCGGGTCGACTCACCTGTGGTTCGTGGGGGACTTCGTGGACAGGGGCCCGGACGGCATCGGCGTCATCGATCTGGTGATGCGGCTGCAGGAGCAGGCGGCCGATGCCGGTGGGTACGTCCAGACCTTGCTGGGTAACCACGAGATCCTGTTGCTGGGTACGCACCGTTTCGGGGACACCGAGATCGCTCCGGACACACCGGGCCGCACGTTCGCGCGCAGCTGGCTCATCAACGGGGGGCAGGCAGACGATCTCGAGCACCTGCGGGACACGCACGTCGAGTGGCTCGTGTCCCGTCCCGTCCTCGCGCATGCCCTCGACCACCTGCTGTTGCACTCGGACACGATGGAGTACCTGCACTGGGGAGACGATCCCGCGGAGATCAACGCGGCTGTGCAGTCGGTACTGGCAGGGGACGACCTCGAGCAGTGGTGGGAGCTCTGGCGCAGGCTGACCACGCGGTACGCGTTCCGTGGGGGCAACGGTGCGGACGCGGCGGAACGGATGCTGGAACAGCTCGGTGGCACCAGGATCGTGCACGGTCACAGCGTCATCGCCGACCAGGTCGGGCTGGCCCCGATGGAGATCAGCGGCCCGCACTCCTACGCGGGCGGCCGGGTGCTCGGTATCGACGCAGGAGTGTTCGCGGGCGGGCCGTGCCTGGTCGTGCGGCTGCCGTGGGACAGTTGACGTACCGGAGTCCGCGCCGGCGCCGGCACGACCGCAACGCTAGCTCGAGCAACACGTGAGGAAACTGCAACGTGCGAGCATGGCACGCCTCCTCGCACCTCAACTACGATCGTTCGGTCGGGCGCACGTGATCAGGCACGCAGGAGGATCGAGTGGTGGCGTGGTGAACCCACTGGGCGAGACGACTCGGCGCGGGACGTGGCGTGCACCACTACCAGTCGTGCACGGGACCGCCCTGCCGAGTGAACCGCGCTGCGGCCCGCGAACCGGAACCGTGCGCCGGGACGCGATGACGCCGCGGCGTGGTGCAGCGCAGCGTCGGTCGGTGAGCGGATGCGGGACGGGGACGTCGTCGGAGTCAACGGCCCGGGTCGCGAGCTCGGGCACGGGTGCCACCGGCAGTGACCGTGAGGAGTGAGGGGACGTGTCGGCAGAGGACAGGTTGGAATCCGCGGCCGGGGCGGATGATCACAGCGAGCTCGATCCGGGCGCCGCGCCGCGCGAGGGGGACACCGGCGATGCGCACGTGCCTGGCGACGAGGTCGCGGGCGACGAGTCCGCGCCGGAGGACACGGCTGTTGACGACGCAGCCCACGATGCCGCGACCAATGACGCCGCGGGAACGCTCGGGGCTGAGCACCGTGATGACGCGGGAGCGCTCGAGGACGGCCCTTCCGGGGCGAGTGCACCGGATGTGAACGACAGGGCCGCGAGCGCTGCGGTGGGCTCGTGCTCCGGTCAGCTGGACGGGGTGGATGCGGCAGCCTCCGGTGATGCAGGCGCCCAGCGGGACGAGGCCCAGCAGGAGGAGGCCCAGCAGGACGGTGCCGCGCACGAAGGTACCGAGGACGGAAGCACGGAGGACGGTGCTGGCGCGACGGCCGTGCAGGACCAGTCGCAGACCCACCAGGAGTCCCGGCAGGAGGACGCGGCGGGGACCGGGTCGGGTGACGACGCGGAGGAGCCTCCCGATGATTCCGCGAGTGCCGGGTATCCCGCGGTCGAACCTGCTGGGGAACCCGCTGGGGAGCCCGCTGGACAGGACCCGGGACAAGCCGAGGCGTACACGCCCGACGAGGCGAGCTTCCCGCAGAGCGATCCGGACGGCGACCTCGAGAACGACCTCGCCGATGCCGAGGCCGGTTCGTGGGTACGGCCGTACGTCTGGACGGGCGGGCGCACCGGAAGCACCGTGGAGTTCGCGCTGGAAACCCTGGTCAGTGCACGCTCCGGAGCGGCGGACACCGACCCGGACGCGATCCGTGAGGAGCACAGGCGGGTGCTGGAACTGTGCGAGCACCCCCGGTCGGTGACCGAGATCGCCGCCCGGTTGTCCGTGCCGCTCGGCGTCGCCAAGACTCTGATCGGCGCCATGGCCGAGGAGGGCATGATCGTGGTGCACAGGGCGGGTTCCGGCCCGGACTCCGGTCCCGACCTCGAGCTGATGGAGCGGGTGCTACGCGGCCTGCGGAATCTCTGACCGCCGGGCAGCCACAGGCCTGGGCAGTCACAGGCTTCGTGCTTCGCGGACCAGGGTTACCAGGCCGGAACCGAAGCCGACCGAGGTGAAACCGATCGCGCTCACGCTCAACCACACGGGCAGGTCGGTGTGACCGAGGGCGAACAGTACGAACACCGCGGCGACAGCGATCATGCCGATGACGAACAGGCCGACGGACAATGCCATCATGCGGGACGGTCTGCTGCGGGGCGTAGCGGAGTCGCCGTGTTCGGCGTGGGCGGACATGGCGTACAGGCTAACGGTTTCTCCTCGCGGAGCTAACCGCGATAGGCTGGGTAGTGACGCGCGTCGGTGGGTGGGGCCACCCCCGAGGCGCGTTCGTCGTGCGGGTCAGGGAAGCTTCCCACTGGGCATGCTCTCCGACGGCGTACGGCGCGCGGTCCGATGAGCGAAGGAACGGTGAGTACAGTGCCGACCGGCAAGGTCAAGTGGTACGACGCGGACAAGGGTTTCGGCTTCGTCACCCAGGACGGGGGCGAGGACGTCTATATTCGCAAGTCCGCGTTACCTCAGGGGGTTGACTCTCTCAAGTCTGGTCAGCGACTCGAGTTCGGCGTTGCCGACGGTCGGCGCGGCCCGCAGGCACTGTCCGTGCGGCTCCTGGACACGCCGCCGTCGGTCGCCGAGGCGCAGCGCAGGCCCGCGGAGGAGCTGCACGGCATGGTCGATGACATGATCAAGCTCCTCGAGGCGCGTGTGCAGCCTGTCCTGCGCCAGGGACGTTACCCGGAGCGCAAGAACACCAAGCGGATCGCGGAGGTCATGCGCGCGGTGGCGCGGGACCTGGATCCGTAGCGCGCACGTTCACGAGCGGGCTTCGAAGGCGACCGGCCAGATCCCGCGCGTGACCGGCTGCATGGCTCCCTCCTCGTCGCGGATCGGCTCCCCTTCCTGATCCGCGGCGAAGGCTGCGCCCATCTGCTGCACCTCGACGATGAGCAGCGTCGCATCCGGGCTGGGCGGTTCGGCGGTGAACGCGTGTGCCTCCCCCGGGGAGAAGTACTCCTGCTGCACCGGAAGTGGCGTGCCGTCCGCGTCCGCCGCCTGGACGTTCACCAGCCACGGGGTCTCCGCGACCTCGCCGGGCACGGAGATCTGCGCGGGCTGGCCAGGACGGGTGGGCAAAGCGTACTCGTGCGTCTCGTCGTTGTCGCATTCGGTGACTTCGACGTCGCAGTAGGTGAACGGCTCGACCTGGATGGCCTCGCCGTCGGAGTAGATGGTGATCTCGGGGGGACCGACCTCGCCACAACCCGCCACGGCGAACACGGCGCCCGCCGTCCCGGCGAGCACGGCCGGCTTCACGCCACGGCGCGGGCGTCGCTCCCCCGCCGGATCCGGTGACCGCGCGTCACGTACTGCCATGGTTGTCGAGACTACGGGCGCGCTGTCGGCGCGCCGAGCGAGGGTGCCTCGGTGTGGTCTCCGCGACAACCGCCCGCTGCGTGGTGTTCGGTCACGACGCGGCCGGGACGAACCGGACCCGGAACACAGCGGGCCAGTTCTTGCCCGTCAGCAGGAACCGATCGGTGCCGGGCACGGAAGCGATCCCGTTGAGTACCCCGGCCTCGTCCTCGTCCTGGGGGTCGAGCAGGCCGGACGCGTCGATCTCGGCGGTGACCGCCCCGTCTGCGGGGTCGATGCGCATGACGGTGTCGCTGCGCCAGACGTTCGCGTAGACGTCCTCGCCGACACACTCCAGCTCGTTGAGCCGCTCGACCGCCTCGCCCGCCGACGTCACCGCGACGTCGTCGAGCGGGGCGAAGCTGTCCGGGTCGCGGAAGGTCAACCTGTCCGACCCGTCGCTCATGACCAGGCGGTCGTGCCGTCGCTGGTAGCACAACCCCCACCCCTCACCCTCGTAGCCGACCCTGCGCAGCTCGTCGAGTGTCTCCCGGTCGCGCTCGATGGCGATCTCACTCTTCCAGGTCAGCTGCCATACCCGGTCATCGACGACGGTGAGGCCCTCGGCGAACAGTGGCGCGGCGAGCTCGGCGCGCGCCAGCTCCGTGCCGGTGTCGATGTCGGTCGCGCGGATATCCGACTCGCCGACGAGCCCGGTGCTTTCGTAGAGTGTGCCGTGAGCGATCTCGAAACCCTGTGTGAAAGCGGTGGGGTCATGTGGAAGCGTCTCCAGAACGTCGGCGCGCAGGTCTTCCGGAGGTGGGGTAGCGCCGGACCCCGGCGACCCGCACGCGAGCACGAGACCGGCGGTGAGGGCACCGCAGACCGCGACCGGTCGCCGGGCAGTTCGACTGAACGCGCGCACGACACCAGCCTCGCACGCCCCGGGGAGCACGCAGGGACGGCGGCGGACACCGGCGTGTCAGCGCGTGGGACTATCCTGGAGGATATGAGTTCGACGCCGACCGCTGCCGCCACGCAGCCGCAGCCGGGGCCGTGGCTGGTCGACGCCGCGGGGCTCGCCCGTGACGCCGCCAGGGAGGAAGCGGCCGACCGCGGGTACGACCCGGATTCCACTGTCGGGTCGTACTGCGGAGTGCGGCACGAGGACGATGTCAGCGTCACACACCTGTTCGACGCGGCGGTCCCCGGTTACGGGGGGTGGCAGTGGCAGGTGACGGTCGCGAGTGCCGGTGAGGACTTCCCGGTCACCGTCAGTGAGGTGTTGCTCCGCCCGGGCCCCGGCGCCCTGATCGCCAAGGACTGGGTTCCGTGGGAGATGCGGGTCCGGCAGGGCGACCTGGGCATCGGAGACGTCCTGCCGGTCAGGGAGGACGATGAGCGTCTCGTACCCGGCTACCTGAGTTCCGACGACCCCGGTGTCGAGGAGGTTTCCTACGAGATCGGGCTCGGCCGCGCGCGCGTGCTGTCCAGGCGTGGGCGGCTCGATGCGGCGGAGCGCTGGCGCGGCGGCGAGTTCGGGCCCCGTTCGGACATGGCGCGCAGCGCACCGCAGCCCTGCGGCACGTGCGGGTTCTACCTGCCGCTCGCGGGCTCGATGCGCGCGGCGTTCGGGGTGTGCGGTAACGAGGTCGCGCCCGCTGACGGGCACGTCGTGCACGTCGAGTACGGGTGCGGAGCGCACTCCGAGGCCGATGTCGACACCGGCGCCGTCGTACCGGTAGCGCAGCTCGTCTACGACGACTCCCGGCTGGACGTCGACGGCGTCGAGTCCTCCGGCGCCGGACTGGAGTCGTGAGCGGTACGCCCGACCAGGAGGCCGATCCCTTCGGCACGGCCGCGCTGCGTGCCGCTGTGTTGGATTCCTGGCAGCGGTCGCCGACCAGGTTCACCGAGGACGCCAATGCCGAGGAGGACCTCCGGCTCGGCGCGTACGCCGACCGGCTGTTCGTCGAGCTGGCGCAGAACGCCGCGGACGCGGCCTCCCTGGCCGGGGTCGGTGGCCGGATGCGGGTGTCCGTCGTCGAGGGGGAGCTGCGGGTTGCCAACACCGGCGCTCCCCTCGACCGGGACGGCGTGACGGCCCTGGCGTCGCTGCGTGCCTCGGCCAAGAGCGGGGCGAGCACGGTCGGCAGGTTCGGTGTGGGGTTCGCCGCGGTCCTGACCGTGTGCACCGAACCGCGGGTGGTCTCGCGTACGGGTGGGGTGGCCTTCTCGGAGGCCGGGACCCGGCGGTGCGTGGCCGACATCCCGGAGGCGCGGCGGCAGGCGGCCGACAGGGGCGGCGCGGTGCCGGTGTTGCGCCTGCCGTGGCCCGTTCCGGGTGCCGAGCCCGACCTGCCGGAACCGTTCGACACCGAGGTGCGGTTGCCGCTCGCGGACGGCGTCGACGCGTCATCGTTGCTCGCGGAGTTCGCGGACGAGGTCACCGACGTGCTGCTGACATTCCCGGCGCTGGAGCAGGTGGATATCGCCGGGGACGTGTGGACCCGCAGCGACACGGGCGAGGGCGTCGTGGAGATCGCCCGGTCCGGCTCGACGAGCACGCGGTGGCTTGTGCACTCGACATCCGGTGATTTCTCCGAGGAGCAAGCTGCGACACTGGGAATCGAGGCGGCGCACCATCCTCGATGGACTGTCCTCTGGGCACTTCCAGTGGACGGTGAGAACCGTCCACAACCGGTGGACCGCGATGTGCTGCACGCGCCGACGGCTACCGACGAGCGGTTGTCGCTGCCTGCCAGGCTCATCGCCAGTGTCCCCGTCGAGCCGTCGCGCCGCCGGGTGCGCGGTGGCCCCGCTGCCTCGGCAGTACTGGCTGCGGCCGCGGACGCCTACCTCGATCTGGTGCGGTGCGTGCCCGCGCGCCGGCGTCTCGAGCTCGTGCCTGCCGCGGGGTTCCCGGCATCCGATGTGGACGGGGAGCTGCTGGAGCTGATCGGTGCGCGGCTGCGGGAGCAACCGTGGCTGCCCGCCGCGTCCGGAGGCGGCGACATCTCCGGTGACCGGGCCGCGGTGCTCGACGTCGACGCGCCCGGGCTCGCTGAGCTGCTCGGTGAGGTGGTCGCCGAGCTGGTCGCCGCGCCGCACGTCGGGGGCCGCGCGGCGGGCGTGCTGGCTCGCGTCGGGGCGCGGGTGCTGGATGTGGCCGCCGCGCTGGACGCGCTGATGGGCGTCGAGCGGCCGCCGCGATGGTGGTACCGGCTCTACGACGCGCTGCTGGCGCTGCTCGACGACCGCTCCGTCGACCAGGAGGCGCTCACCGGCCTGCCCGTCCCCCTCGCCGACCACCGCACCACGCTCGGGCCGCGCGGCGTACTCCTGCCCGGTGGAGGAGCCGAAGGTGACACCGGGCTCCATAGAGGGAACGAAGGTCACCTCGGGCTCCCAACCGAGCTGCTGGAGTTGCTCGGCACGGCCGGGGTGACCGGGCTGCGCGTGGTGCATCCCGACGCGGTGCACCCGCTGCTGGAGCGGCTCGGCGCGGTACCGGCGGGGCCCGCCGAGCTGCTGGACGCCGCCGAGCTGCGCGCGGCGGTGGAAAGCAGCGTGGACGACGCGGTGTCCGGCCTGGACACCACACCGCTCGCGGAGCTCGTCCTGCGCCTGGTCGCCGAGACCGGAGCCACCATCGACGAGCGCCCTGGCATCGCCGCGCTCGCCCTCACCTCGGCGAGCGGGGACGCTCGCAGGGCCGACGAGCTCGCGCTGCCGTCCGCGCCGCTGCTCGAGGTGCTGGACCCGGAGGCTGTCGGGCCGCAAGGCCCGCTGGACGTGCTTGCCGAGGACGTGGCGCGGCGCTGGCCCGCGGAGGTACTGACCGCGACCGGCGTGCTGGACTCGTTCGCCGTGGTGACCGACGACGACCCTGTGGGGCCGGAGCACGACCTGCCCGAGGAGCCCGAATGGTGGGGCTCGACGTCGCGACCCCCGTCCAGGGTGCTCGCGGTCCGCGACCTCGACCTGGTGGCCGACGACAAGTGGCCGGCGGCGTTGCGGCTGCTGGCCGAGTCCCCAGGCAGTGGGCACGCGCTTCGCGAGCCCGGTGGGCACACCGGCTGGTGGATCGCCAGGTTCGCCGATCTCGGCGGGGCCGCCCCGCGGAGCTGGCGGATGCCGGACGCGGCGGCGCTGGACGGCCTCTACGACCCGGTTCCCGATGTGGGGCTACCGCGGGATGTGCTCGTGGCAGCGGGTGTGCGGGAGGAGCTCGCCGTCCGCGATGCCGCGGACGCCGCCGACCTGCTCGCCCGCCTCGCCGACCGCGACCGCGCGCCACGCCCCGGTGTGGTGCTCCGGGCGCATGCGGCGCTGGCCGAGCTGGCGGCCCGTCCGGGGTTCGACGTTGCCGAGGTCGACGCGCCGGCCGAGGTGCGAGCGCTGGACGGTGGCGTGATCGACGCCGGCCACGCGTGTGTGCTCGATCAGGCGTGGCCGCTGGAGGTCGTCGATGCGGGCCTGCTCGTCGGTTGCGGGCGCGCGTGCGACTCGCTGGCCGAGCTGCTGGATCTCCCGCCGGCCCGCGAGGTGTATGCGGGTGAGGTGACCTCCGAGGGCGACGTCCTGAGTTGGACGGAGCTGAGCGCGATTCGCGACGTGGCCGACCTGCTCGGCACGGCAGTGCCGGAAGGGGGGCTCTGCCTGCATCCGCGGTTGACGGTCCGGGTGGACGGGAAGGACCGGCAGGCGCGCTGGTGGGTCGCGGCGGACGGGCTGGTGCATGCCGAGGACAGCATCGACGGGCTGGCGCGGGCCTACGCGTTCGCCGCCGACCGGTGGGAGGCGCGCCACCAGATCGCCGCGCTGCTCACCGACCCGGAACCCGCTACCTTGTTCGGGTGACAGACGAGGGTCGGCCGACTCGTCGTGGATGGTCCGCCGTGTGCGATGGGAACTCCGTCTACAGGCCGCGCTGCGCACCCCTCGAGCCGCGCCGGGAAGCGTAGCGCTGCCAGGCGACCAGGAACATCCCGACCGCGCCGAGCGTGAGCCCCGCGCTCGCGGTCGCCAGCCAGATGCCCACGCTGTACCCGAGCAGATACAGTACGACGAGGATGCCGAGCGCGACCGCCCAAGACGCGCTGCCCAGGACAAGGGCCGGACCGAGGTCGGTCAACGGCTTGGGCAGGTCGGGTGGCGGTATGCGTTCGTGTGAATCGACCACACCGGGAAGGCTACCGGGCTCGGTCTGGGGTGGCGGGACGAGTACGACACGGATGCCCTGTGTGTGCGTAAGACTCCTGGTCGTGACGAACGGCCCGGCTTGCGGGCGGGGTCGCGAGGGCGGGTAGGTAGGCTGTGAGAATGGCCGATGCTGGGCAGGAACGCACGCTCGCGAGCCGTTTGCGGCTGGCAGTGGTACGTCTGAACCGGAGGTTGCGCGCGCAGCGGTTGAGCACCAATGTCTCGCTCACGCAGTTGTCGGCCCTGTCGACACTGCACAAGTGCGGGGCGATGACGCCGGGTCAGCTCGCCGCGAAAGAGGGAGTGCAGCCGCCGTCGATGACGCGCGTGATCGTGGCGCTCGAGCAGCTCGGCTATATCGCGAGGACGGCCCACCCCACGGACGGGCGGCAGGCCATCGTGGAGCTCAGCCAGGCAGGTGTCGACTACGTGCACGCCAACATCACGATGCGGGAGGCGTGGCTGGACGAGCGGCTCGCCCAGCTGTCCGAGGAGGAACGCGCGGTGCTGGCCAGGGCAGCGGAGATCATCGAACGGATGGCCGCGCAGTAGTCGCGGCGGTAGGGGTATGAGCCCATGGGAAAGAACCCCTTGCCGAATAGATGAGGTTAGGCTAACCTTATACATGTCCGCTTCGTGGTGGGAGCGGCAGTCAGTTCGGGAACAGGCGGGGTCCCGTCGCGGCACTGTCCGTGGCGGGACCCCGTGCTCGTAGGGAACCCTACCGGTGGTGCGCCACGGCGGGCACGCGATCGAGCTCGACGCCGAAGCGGGAGCGGTAGGTGGCGAGCACATCCTCGTCGGTGTCCAGCACGGTCTCGCTGCGTCGCTCGTGCACGGACTCGATGAGCCGGTTACCGCTGACGGTGACGCGCCCGCCCGGCACTCGACGTGAGCAGGTCGTGTTCCTCGTGAAGTGGGACTCCGGGCAGGTGGCGTGATACCAGCAGGTCGGCACGAAGTCGCGCAGCTCGCGGCCCCGTGCCTCGAGCCGGTAGGTGGGTGTGTCACTGCGGTAGACGTCATGGTCCCCGTCGCCGACCGGCACGATGCGGTACTCGCCATCCTCGTCGGGTTGCGGCTCGCGGGAGTCGAGCCGCAAGGGGCGCACGGGGCCGCGCCCGAAGCCGACGTCGACCAGCCAGGGCTCGTCCAGGTCGACCCGTAGCGCGAGGTGGTCGAACGGTGGGCCGAGGTCGCCGTCGCCGGTGTACACCCGTGCCGACAGGTGTGTGACGGTGAACCCCAGGGCGCGCAGCAGCATGGCGAACGCGCCGTTGAGCTCGTAACAGAAGCCGCCTCGTCTGCGGTGGACCAGCTTGTCCACCAGGCCGGCCTCCTCGAGCTCGATGCGTTCGCCGAGGTGGATGGACAGGTTCTCGAAGGGGACGGTCTCCAGGTGCCGGACATGCAGCTCCGCAAGGGTCTGCCGGTCGGCCGCTGTGACGTGCGGCGCTGCGATGCGGTGCAGGTAGGACTCGACGGTGACGGGATCCATGAGTGCAGAGCGTGTCACTTCGAGCGCGGTCGAAGTCAATCGGTTTCCCGCGGCGCCTGGATGCCGGGTTCCCACCCCCGCCGACCGGCGGGTGACACGAGAAACGGGGCCCTCCCCTCGCGGGGAGAGCCCCGGGGCCTGTGCACAGGCCGGCTGATGCGTAGGGACGCGAGACGGGCCGCGCTCGATCAGGAGAGCAGCAGGCCGTTACCGCCGTTGCGGGCGTTGTCGAAGCGGCGCCCGATCTCCGCCCAGTTGTAAACGTTCCACAGCGCCTTGACGTAGTCCGCCTTCACGTTCTTGTACTGCAGGTAGAACGCGTGCTCCCACACGTCGGTCATCATGATCGGCACGGTCGGCAGCGCCAGGTTGTTGTGGTGGTCACGCAGCTGCTGGATGATCAGCTTCTTGCCGATCGGGTCCCAGGACAGCGCGGCCCAGCCGTTGCCCTGGATGGTGGTGGCAGCGGCGTTGTAGTGCGCCTGGAACTTGTCGAACGAGCCGAAGCTCTCGTCGATCGCGGCCGCGAGCTCGCCCGTGGGCTTGTCGCCGCCTTCCGGGTGCAGGATCTTCCACCACACGACGTGGTTGGCGTGCCCGGCCAGGTTGAAGGCCAGCGTGGTCTCCAGGCCGACGATGGAGCCGTAGTCACCCGCCTCGCGGGCGGCCTCGAGCTTCTCCATCGTGTCGTTGGCACCCTTGACGTAGGTCGCGTGGTGCTTGCTGTGGTGCAGCTCGTTGATCTCGCCGGAGATGTGCGGTTCGAGCGCACCGTAGTCGTAGTCGAGTTCAGGAAGCTCGTACAGGGCCATGCGCCCTCCTTGGGTTCGGTTGTGTCACTGTACCGATGACGTTCGCTTACCCAACCTAGTAGTGCGCGCGGTAGCGGGCGAACGGGGTGCACCGGTGATCTTCCGGCGCCACCTTGCTCCTTCGAGCACGCTCGAAGTCAACGCGAGTGTTGCGGGAACCACATCGCGCTTATCTATATATCGACAAATTTCCTTATGCTGCCTGGAGTTCGGGGATGTCCTCGGCGAGCTCACCGAGCACCGCGATGTTCAGCTCGTAGGCCAGCAAGGACTCCTCCACGACGGACCGTCGCTCGCGGTCGGTCCACGGCGAACTGTCCAGGAGCGCGCGATACGTGGTGCGGAACGCGTGCGGGTTCGTGATGCGGTCGAACCGGTAGAAGAGTGCACCGTCGTCCGTGATGCCGTACGTGTCGCGCAGCAGCCGCCGCACGACCTGGCCACCGGCGAGGTCGCCGAGGTAGCGGGTGTAGTGGTGCGCGACCAGCCCGGCCGCGCTGTCGAACGCGACCGCGCGCATCCGCTTGCAGTACCTGCGCGTGGCGGGTAACGGGTCGATCGCCGTGCGCCACCCTGGGCCGAGCAGGTAGGCGAGGTCGGCGGAGAGCGCGGGTAGCCGGGTGAGCTCGTCCAGCGCGAAACGTCCCCCGAGCGGGTGGTGACGCATCGCGCGGGTGGCTTCCTCCAGCGTGTGGTACACGAAGTAGTACTGGCCCGCCAGTTGGGCGTAGCTCTCGATGCTCAGCGACCCCGCGAGCAGCTCGGTCATGTATCGCGACCGGTGCGCGCGGTCGTGCGCCTCGCGCGTGGCGCTCCGCAGCGCCTGGGACAGCGAAACCAGATCCGTCGGGTGCTGCGGTGCGTGCGCCATGAATGACTCCGTACCGTGTTCGAAATGTCACAAGCCGTCAGTGTGAGCTTAAGGTACGGGGGCGTCCGGGACCACCCCTAGAGCAGGCTCCATTCGTGTACCGGCGCGCCGTCCACGGCGCGGTCGATGTAGCCGGCGAGCATCCGGTTCAACGCCTCGCGCCGGTCGAAACCGCGCGCCTCCAGCCGCATCACGGACTCGCGCTGCCAGTCCGAGCCGTTACGCCGGGCGATGCACCGCTGCCGCAGCACATCGAGGTAGTGGTCGGCGAGGGCAGCGGGGACGCCGGAGGACCGCAGGCCCTCGTGCGCCAGCGGGATCAGCACCCGCAGGGCGAGCTCGTCCGGGGGGACCCACCCGATACCCGGCCAGTACAGGTCCGCGTGCATCCCGTGCCGCGCACCCGCGTAGAGGTTCTCCTCGGCTGCCTGGAAGGACATCTGCGTCCAGACCGGCCGCTCGGCGTCGGCGAGGGCGCGCTGCGCACCGTAGAAGAACGCCGCGTTGGCGAGCATGTCGATCACGGTAGGGCCTGCGGGCAGCACGCGGTTCTCGATGCGCAGGTGGGGAGTGCCGTCGACGACGTCGTAGACAGGGCGGTTCCAGCGCCAGACGGTGCCGTTGTGCATGCGCAACTCGGACAGCTGTGGTGCCGCCCCTGCTTCCAGGGTCTCCAGCGGGTCCTCGGCGTCCGTTTCGGGCAGCAGGCCGGGGAAGTACCGGACGTTCTCCTCGAAAAGGTCGAAGATCGAGGTGACCCACCGCTCGCCGAACCACACCCTCGGGCGTACGCCCTGGGTCTTCAGCTCCTCCGGCCTGGTGTCGGTGGCCTGCAGGAACAGCGGTACCCGCGTCTCGTGCCAGAGGGCCTTGCCGAGCAGGAACGGGGAGTTGGCGCCGATGGCGAGCTGTACGCCGGCCAGGCACTGGGCCGCGTTCCAGTGCGTGGCGAAATCCTCCGGCGCTACCTGCAGATGCAGCTGGGCCGAGGTACACGCCGCCTCGGGAAGGATCGTGTCGGCGTAGCTGTACAGCCGGTCGGGCGAGCTTCCCGGCAGCGGCTCCCCGTCCATCTGCAGCAGCGTCCGTTCGCCCCGCGCAGCCAGGATCTCGTTGTTGAGCAGGCAGTACCGCTGGTTGTCCGTCAGCCACTCGGTGCGGAAGTGCTCGCTCGTCAGTGTGGGCAGGATGCCGATGGTCACCAGGTCCCCGCACGCGTCGCGGGCAGTCGAGGCGGCACCCGTGAGGTACCCGTGCAGCTCTCGCTCCAGCTCGCCGAGGGAGTCGCCTGCCAGTGGCCGAGGGCGTACGTTGAGCTCGAGGTTGTGCTTGCCCAGCTCCGTGGTGAACACCGGGTCGCCGAGCCGCTCGAGCATCAGCGTGTTGCTCATCGACGGGCGCAACTCCGGGTCCACGAGATTCAGCTCGAGCTCGAGACCGATCCGCTTGTGCGGGAAGGAGAAGCTGCCGTCGGCGAGCATCCGCTCCAGCGCGTCCAGGCAGCGCTGCACCTTGTGCCGGTACGGCATCCGGTCGCGCGGGCTGAGCGGCTCGGCCGCGGCAGCGGTTCCGGCAGGTTCGGCACTCACGTCGCCGTGCCCCGCACCGCCCTGGTGCGGGATGTGCGTGTAGCTCTGCCCGGTATGTTCGCTATCGGCGGCCCAGGCGCGGCTCTCCGGGAAGCTGACAGGTTCCTCCTGCGCATCCGTAGCTGCGCCACAGCTTGTTGTCACCACTCACCTCGACCATCACTCTCTCGACCGCACGCACTCCTGGATGGCACACCTGTGGCGGACCCCGACGGCTCACCGTGACACAGCACCTCCGTGGCCTGCTAGCGGCCAAATTGGTGCACCCGTACGGGATTCTGATCACTCTGTGCATTGTCAGCGGGCAGCTTCGCGTACGACGACGAGTATGCGGGTGAAATCGCCGGGCTCGCGCCGCCGGTCGGGGCGCTACGCGTAGCGGTGCTCGTGCACCGTGCGAACGGCACGTGGCGCCGGTGCGCGGCTCGTGGCGGACCAGCCGGGTGGCACACTCTGAAGGATGGCCGAGGTGATCCGCGTCGCCAGCAGTACCGACCGGAGGGTCGATGACTTTCGTGATCTCGCCCGCGCGGACCGCAGGCCGGACCGCCCTGGCGGGCGGGGACTGGTGATCGCGGAGGGAACCGTGGTCGTGCGGCGCATGCTGGCCTCGCCGTACCCGATCCGGGCCGTGCTCGGGGTGCAGCGCCGGGTGACCGAGCTGGCCGACGATCTCGACGGGTTGGACGTGCCGGTGTACGTCGCCTGCGCGGATACCATGGCGGAGATCGTCGGGTTCCACCTCAACAGGGGCGTCCTCGCGGTGGCCGGCCGTGCCTGCCTTCCGGACGCGGAGGCCGTCGCGGGACAGGCGTCGACGGTCGCGGTGCTGGAAGGCGTCGGTGACCACGAGAACCTCGGAGCGCTGTTCCGTAACGTCGCCGCGCTCGGCGTGGATGGCGTCCTGCTGGGGCCCGGGTGTTCCGACCCGCTGTACCGCCGCAGCGTGCGGGTGTCGATGGGGACGGTGCTGCGGGTACCGTTCGCGCCGCTCGCCCCGTGGCCGGACGGCGTCGACCTGCTGCGCGGGTACGGCTTCCACGTCGCGGCACTCACGCCGTCCGCAGGCTCGCAGGATCTCGCCGGGTTCGCCGGGCGCGGTGACCGGCGCGTGGCCCTGCTGCTCGGCTCGGAGGGTCACGGGTTGTCCCGGGAGGCCATCGAAGCGGCGGACACCGCCGTGCACATCCCCATGGCGGACGGGGTCGACTCGCTCAACATCGCGACCGCGGGCGCGGTCGCGTTCTACGAGCTGACCAGCAGGGTCGCGCACGACCCGGACAGGGGTGGCGTGCGTGGCTGATGTGTGAGCCCGCAGGATCCGGCGGGGAGGGCAGGCTACCGTGAAGACACCGATCCTGGGCTGACGAGGAGGTGCGGGGTGGAGCTGCGGATCCACGACGGGCGCGCGGTGCTGGCCGAACGCGACGGCGCCGGCGGCGAGGACGCGGCTCGGGAGATCCGGCCCGAGCAGCTCCCGCTCGGCGCGGAGCTTGCCGCGGCGCTGCACGAGTGGGCGCGGGTGGGCAGCGCGGTGCAGCAGGCGCGGGACGGCCGCAAGGCAGGGCTCAGTGAGCCCGGACAGGACGCGATGGGTCTGATCACGCAGCGGGGACGCCAGCTTGCAGGCAGGGTGGCCACGCAGTTGCGCAGGCCCGTGCACGTGATCGACCCGGTGAGCGGGGCAGCGAGCGTCGCGGTGCCCGACCCGGCCGCGAGCGAGCAGGGCGGCCCCCGGCACGCCAGCCCGCACGGGACGCGACTGTTCCGCAGATCCCCCGGGGAACCGACCCCGTGGGGATCCGGGCTGGCCGTGTCCGCGTTCACGGGGGTCTTCGTCTTCGTCGGGCTGCTCGCGCTGGGCAGGGCCACCGACGGCGGTTCCGGCGACAGCTGGCACTCGCTGGCGGCGGCGCTGCTTGTCACGCTCGGCCTGGCGCCGTCGCTCTGGCTGGGACGCCGGGTACCTGTGCTGCGCTGGGTGTGCTTCGGGGCCGCGGCCGGGGTCGTCGCGTCCTGGGCGGCATTGCTGGTCACCTGGTTGTAGCCGGCACGCACCCAGGGTTCGAGCCCTCGGCAGCAGGGCGGTACGGGGCGTTCGCCCGGGCTCAGCTGCCGCGCTGGGAACGGACGCCGAGCAGCACATCCTCCCAGGCAGGCACCACCGGGTGGTGCTTCCTGCGCCGCACGCCGGACCCGTCGGCGTTGTCCGGACCCGCGGGAACGGTGGGCAGCTCGGTGGTGTCGTCGTCGGGTTCCGGTGCGGGCACGTCCGCCCCGGTCATGCCGGTACCGGAACGCTCGGTGCCGTGCGTGGCGGGTGGTGTGCCGCCGTGGGGTAGCTGCCCGTTGTGCGCGTGGTAGCTCTCGCCGTCGGCGTCACCGTCGGCGTCGAGCGTGGGCTGCTCGGTGACGGGCGCCGTACGGGCAGCGGAGATCGGCTCCACGGGGCGCAGCGTGCGCGGGCTGCGATGCGCGTGCGGGTTGAGCATCTCCTCGGCATCGGCGTCGAGGTCGGTGACGGTGCCGCCGTGCGATCCCTGGGTGAACACCCAGTGCGCGGTGTTGTCCGAACGACCGGCCGCCCACCGTAGCTGGATGACCCACTTGCCGTCCTCGCCGCGCCACGCGTCCCAGCCTGCCTTGGTGTAGTCCTGACCGCGCACCCCGAACGCGTGCGCGACCACTTCACCGAGCGTGCGGACATCCGGCCCGTCCTCCCGGACCGGGTGCGCCTGCTGGGCGAGCTCGGCGATGCGGGCACGCTCGAGCAGGACGGGGTGGGCGTACCGCTCGACTCGCTGCACGGGGATGCCGGCGCTGGTCGCCACGTGCTCGACGGACTCCCCGCCCCGGATCCGCGCCTGGATCTCGCGTGGCCGCATGTGGCTCTCCAACTCGATCTGGATCTGTCCAAGCCGCGTGATGTCGCCGCGGGCGGCCGCGCGTAGCCGGTCGTCGGCGGGAATCTGGAACTGTTCGCCGGTGTCGGGATGCTCGCAGACGACGGACGTGCCGTCCTCTTCCAACCCGACAACCCTCAGCGTGCGCATCTCCCGCCTCCCACGACGTAACGTACTGCGCGCTCAGGATAGTTCGGCGAGTCGGCTTGACCCGGCAGGCACGCCGAGTCGTGAGTGATCTTGTCGCGAACGACAGCGTGGTGGTCACCCGTTCGGGGTGACCACCACGCGTGATTCGATCGGTTTGCCGAGTATTACGAGGTGCGCTCGACGATCCAGTCGACGGACTGGATCAGGGCGCTGATGTCGTCCGGCTCGATGGCAGGGAACATGCCGACGCGGAGCTGGTTACGACCCAGCTTGCGGTACGGCTCGACGTCGACGATGCCGTTGGCACGCAGCGTGGCCGCGAGCTGGGTGGCATCGACATCGTCGGCGAAGTCGACGGTGCCGACCACGTGCGAACGCAGCTCGGGCTCGGAGACGTAGGGGCTGGTGTAGCTGGTCTTCTCGGCCCACTCGTACAACCGGCGCGCGGACTCCGCGGTGCGCTTCGTCGTCCACTCCAGCCCGCCGCCTTCGAGCATCCACTCGATCTGGTCGGCCAGCAGCAGGAGCGTGCCCACCGCAGGGGTGTTGTACGTCTGGTTCTTGCGCGAGTTGTCCAGTGCCGTCGTCAGGGACAGGAACTCGGGAACCCACCTGCCGGAGTTGCCGATCTCCTCGATCCGTTCGACGGCGGCCGGGGAGGCGAGCGCCACCCAGAGCCCGCCGTCGGCCGCGAAGCACTTCTGCGGGGCGAAGTAGTAGACGTCGAAGTCCTCGGCGGCCACGGGCAGCCCGCCCGCACCACTCGTGGCGTCGATCGTGACGAGTGCGCCCTCGCTGCCCGCGGGACGTCGCACGGGCACGGCGACGCCGGTCGAGGTCTCGTTGTGCGCCCAGCCGACGATGTCGGCGCCGGGCTGGTAGGTGATCTCCGGGGCCGTGCCCGGCTCGGAGGCGACCACGATCGGGTCGGAAAGGAAAGGCGCGCCCTCGGCGACCTTGGCGAACTTCGAGGAGAACTCGCCGTAGGTGAACAGTTGCGCGCGCTCACGGACCAGACCGAAGGCCGCGGCATCCCAGAACGCCGTTGTTCCGCCGTTGCCGAGCAGCACTTCGTACCCGTCGGGCAGGTTGAACAGGTCTCGCAGCCCCGTGCGCACGCGACCCACGAGGTCCTTGACCGGCTTCTGCCGGTGCGAGGTGCCCATCACGGCCGCGCCCCCGCTCGCGAGGTGCGCGAGCTGCTCGGTGCGGACCTTGGAAGGGCCACAGCCGAACCGCCCGTCGGCTGGTTTGATGTCGTCGGGAAGTGTCAAATCAGCGGCATCGGTCATGGGAACAGTCTGTCACGCGCGCCAACCGCGCTCGTCGACACCGCCGGGGATCGGTGCCCGCGGGTCGTACGGAGTGCGCGTGAAGACGAAAGTCGCCAGCTCCAGGTGCCGGGGTGTGCCGTCCGTGTCGCGGCCGACACGCAGTGTCTCGCCGGAGTAGTACCCGTCGAGCCCTTCCCAGCGGTCCTCGCCGAGCGGGCGGAACCGGGACGCCCTGCCCTTGCCGGATGCCGGGGAGAGGTCCAGCCACCCTTCGGGAAGCGCTCGCACGTGGAACGGGGTGGGGCCCCAGTGCCACAGGCCGGTGAGCTCGAGCAGCGCCGGGTCGACGTGCGCGGGCTGCCACGGTGCGGGCAGGACCGGCTCGTGCTCGTCGGCCAGCCCGACGAGGTCGAGGACGAGACCGAGTATCGCCGGGCCCGAGGTGGTGTTGGCCATCGCCAGCGCGCCGGTCCCCGTCGCAGGGTCGATCATCGCCGAGGCGAGGAACCCGGGCATCGAACCGGTGTGCCCGGCCAGGATGCGCCCCTGGTGGCGTACCAGCTGGAAACCGAGACCGTATCCGGCGATCCAGGCGTCGCTGCTGTCCACGGCCGCCACCTCGCGCATCTCGGCGATGGTGTCTGGGCGCAGGACCCCGCCGGTGTGCCCGCCGACGAGCGCGACGAAGCGCGCGAGGTCGGTGACGGTGGACCACAGCTGCCCGGCAGGGGCCATGGCACCCGCGTCGTGTGCGGGTTCGGGCAGCACGACGTCGGCGAACGGGTGCACGGCCCACCCCGTGGCGTGGCGCCCGTGCGGGTGGGCGTCGGTGCGGTGCATACCGAGGGGAGTGAGGATCTCGGCACGCAGCGCGTCCAGCCAGCTCGTGCCGCGGTGCCGGGCGACCAGCTCACCGAGGGTGCCGTAGCCGACGTTGGAGTAGTGGAAGCGCCCGCCCGGCCGGAGCTTGAGCGAGCCGCTGTCCAGCCGGGAGGCGAGCTCGGACCAGTCGGTTCCCGGGCTGCGTTCCCACCATTCGCCCGGGGACTCCGCGGTCAGCCCCGAGGTGTGGGTCAGCAACCGGGCGACGGTCAGGTGACCGAGTTCGGTGCCGGGCAGGTGCCGCTCGAGCGGGTCGTTCAGCTCCAACGCTCCCTCGTCGCGCAGGCGCAGCACCAGCAGGGCGATGAAGGGCTTGGTGATCGAGCCGATGCGGTACTGCGTGTCGTTGTCCGGCTCGACCCGTTGGGCTGTTCGGGGCCCGTCGCCGGACCCGTCGCCGGGCCCGTCCAGGTAGCCGCGCGCGCCGGACCAGGTGATCTTCCCGTCCCGCACGACGGCAGCCACCAGGGAGGGCGCGCGACCGGTGGCCTGCTCGGTCGCGATGCGCCGCAGGAGCGCGAACTCGGTCGTCGGTAGCATGCGCGCCATTCTGCCGCCCGACCGTTGTGCCGCCCGCCACACCCCAACCGGGGTTGTGCTGAATGACGCTTTCACTCCATACGGAAGGCTGAATGACGCTTTCAGCTCGCACAGTGGACTGAAAGCGTCATTCAGCACACAACTTGGGGTGGGGTGACGGTCTGCCAGCCGTCCACAGCGTCGGGGTGGCGCGGGCCGGGGCCGACATAGGTGGCCGAGGGGCGGACCAGGCGACCGGTGCGCTTCTGCTCCAGGATGTGGGCGCACCAGCCTGCCGTCCGGGCGCAGGTGAAGATCGCAGGCATCATGTGCGTCGGGACCTCGGCGAAGTCCAGGATCATCGCCGCCCAGAACTCGACGTTGGTCTCGATCGGCCGGTCCGGCCGCCGCTCGCGCAGCTCGGCCAGTGCGGCCTGCTCCAGCGCCTCCGCTGCCTCGAACCGGGGTGCGCCGAGCTCCTTGGCTGTGCGCCGCAGCACCCTTGCCCGCGGGTCCTCGGCCCGGTACACGCGGTGCCCGAAGCCCATCAGCCGCTCGTTGCGGTCCAGGATGCCGCGCACCACGGCGCGGGCGTCGCCGGTCCGTTCGACCTCGTCGACCATCGGCAGCACCCGCGCGGGCGCGCCCCCGTGCAGCGGGCCCGACATGGCACCGATGGCGCCGGACAGCGCAGCCGCCACATCGGCCCCGGTGGAGGTGATCACCCGTGCGGTGAACGTGGAGGCGTTCATGCCGTGCTCGGCCGCCGAGACCAGGTAGGCGTCGATCGCCTTCACGTGCGCCGGGTCCGGGTCGCCACGCCACCGGGTCATGAACCGCTCGGCGATTGTCGACGCCTCGTCCACCCGCGCCTGCGGCACCGCGGGCTGGTGGATGCCGCGCGCCGACTGGGCCACGTAGGACAGCGCCATCACCGCGGCGCGCGCCAGCTGCTCGCGGGCCTGCTCGTCGCTGATGTCCAGCACCGGCTCGTAACCCCAAATGGGCGCGAGCATCGCCAGCGCTGCCTGCACGTCCACCCGTACGTCGCCGGAGTGCACGGGCAGCGGGAACGGCTCGGCAGGCGGCAGGCCCTGCCCGAAGGAGCCGTCCACGAGCAGCGCCCATACGTCGCCGAAGGTGACCTTGCCTGCGAGGTCCTCGATGTCGACCCCGCGGTAACGCAGCGCACCGCCGTCACGGTCGGGTTCGGCGATCTCGGTGCGAAACGCGACCACACCTTCCAGCCCCGGCCGGAAGCCGTCGTCGAGATCCTGCTCCTGTGCCGGCTGTGTCATAGCGACTCCTCACCTTGCCTGACTAGCGGGTGCTGATCGCTCGCATGGCGGAAGGTGGACGCCACGCTGCGTTAGCTGCGCTTACTGTGCACTGCCTCTCGGGGGTCGGGCAATCGGCCGTGTGGTGTGATCGGTCACGTCTACCGATCATCGCAGAGTGCCGGACCGCACGCTGGGGGAGGATTCGGCGGTGAGGTGGGCTCGAAAGGGCTCTTTCGTGATCGTGGCGGCACCCACTACCGTCGTCACGTTCGTCTTCGTGCGGGAGGGTGGCCGATATGACCGAGTTCGCAGCGGACGGCAAGAATGCCGGGGTGGTTCTGCCCGCTATGCGGGTCTCGTACGAGGGGACGTCGCTCGACGTGTCCGATCTGGCCGATACCTGGACCGAGCAGCTTCAACGCTGGTTGGACGAGGCTGTCGCTGCCGGGGTGCCCGAGCCGAACGCGATGGTGCTGGCCACTGCCGACGACGAGGGCAGGCCGTCCTCGCGCACGGTGCTGTGCAAGGGCCTGAGCGAGCGTGGCATCGCCTTCTACACCAACTACACCTCCGCCAAGAGCCACCACCTCAGCGGTGTGCGGTACGCCTCGGTGACATTCCCGTGGTACGGGCTGCACCGGCAGGTGAACCTGCGCGGGGAGGTGGAGAAGGTCGATGCGGCCGAGACCGCGGAGTACTGGGCTTCCCGGCCGCGCGGATCCCAGCTCGGCGCATGGGCATCGCCGCAGTCCGGGGTCGTACCCGACCGCAGGAACCTGGAGAACGCGCTGCAGGTCGTGGAGCGCCGTTTCGCCGACACCGACGAGATCCCGCCCCCGCCGCACTGGGGCGGATGGCGGATCCGGCCGGAGACGGTGGAGTTCTGGCAGGGCCGCGAGAACCGCATGCACGACCGGCTGCGCTACGTCCGCCACGACGGCGAGTGGCGGATCGAGCGGCTCGCGCCGTAGCAGCGCAGCACCGTGCCTGCCGGGGACGGGTACACCGCGCGGCGCACCGGTAGCCTGCATGACGTGAGTCACGGGCATGTTCTTGTCACACGGGAGCTGACGGACGCGGCCATGGCCTCGGCGCGGGAGCTGGGTCGTGAGGTCGTCGTCGGGGGTGTCGATCCCCCGGAACGCGGTTGGTTGCTCGACGCTGCGCGCGGTGCGAGTGCGATCGTGTGCACGCTGACCGAGCGGATCGATGCGGAGGTGCTCGACGCCGCGGGGCCCGGGCTGCGTGTGGTGGCGAACGTGGCCGTTGGCTACGACAACGTGGATGTGCCTGCTGCCCACGAGCGTGGGGTCACGGTGACCAACACGCCGGGGGTGCTCGACGCGGCAACCGCCGACCTGACCATGGCGCTTCTTCTCGATCTGGCGCGCCGGGTGTCCGAGGGTGACCGGTTCCTCCGCGCCGGGACGCCGTGGATCTGGGGCCCGCGTATGTTCGTGGGTCTGGATGTCTCGGCGGGCTGCACACTGGGCATCGTGGGCTACGGACGGATCGGCCGTGCCGTGGCTCGCCGCGCGAGAGCGTTCGACATGCGGGTACTGGCCTACAGCCCGAGCCTGCAGCGCTCCGGAGGCGACGCGGACGGTATTGAGTACGCGGACCTGTCCACGGTGTTCGAGGCCAGCGACATCGTGTCGCTGCACACCCCGCTGACGGCCGAGACCAGGCACCTCGTGGACGGCGCGGCACTGGCGTCGATGCGAAGGCACGCGCTGCTGGTCAACACGGCGCGTGGCGGCGTGGTGGACACCGACGCGCTGGTAGCCGCGTTACGGGCGGGGGATATCGGGGGTGCGGCGCTGGACGTGTTCGAGCACGAGCCCCGGGTGGACCCGCGGCTTCTCGAGCTCGACAACGTGGTCCTCACACCCCATGTCGCCAGCGCGGGACAGTCGACCCGCGACCGCATGGGGATGCTGGCGGTCGACAACGCCGCCGCCGTGCTCGCCGGTGAGGCGCCGCCGACACCGGTGGCGGTGGACGGGGCACGTTAGGCAGACCGGCCGGGCCGCTGCGAACCTCCTGGCGGCGGGATACTGACAGGATAGCGTAGACGGCCGAGTCGAGCGTGCTTTCGGTCGGCACCAAGGGAATCCGGGTGGACGTACGTCCGGTTGCGCGCGCTACCCGTGCCGGCCGTGCCCGCGCGACGCTGACGTGTCCGGTGCGCGCTCACGGCCGTGCGACGTACCGGTCGCCGGGGCAACCGATTCGCCACACGCCCCGGCGCGTCAGTGCTCGAGGACGGCGTGCAGGAACCGCCTGGTGCGTTCGTTCTCCGGGGCGCGCAGCACCTGCTCCGGGGGGCCCTGTTCGATGGCCGTTCCGTTGTCGAACATCACCACCCGGTCGGAGATCTCCTCCGCGAACCGCATCTCGTGGGTGACCATCAGCATCGTCATATCCGTGCTCGTTGCGAGGTCGCGGATGACGTTGAGCACCTCACCGATCAGCTCGGGATCGAGCGCAGACGTGACCTCGTCGAGCAGTAGCACCTTCGGGCGCATGGCCATGGCGCGCGCGATGGCGACCCGCTGCTGCTGCCCGCCGGACAGCCGGTGCGGCTTGTGGTCGAGGTGCTTGTCGAGACCCACCATGTCGAGCAGGCCCTTGGCGCGCTCGTGCGCCTCGTCCTTCGACATCCCGAGAACCTGGACAGGGGCCTCCATGACGTTCTCGATCGCTGTCAGGTGCGGGAAGAGGTTGAACTGCTGGAACACCATGCCGATCTT
Organism: Haloechinothrix alba; assembly: GCF_900188115.1. Lineage (GTDB taxonomy): Bacteria > Actinomycetota > Actinomycetes > Mycobacteriales > Pseudonocardiaceae > Haloechinothrix > Haloechinothrix alba. The sequence continues at coordinate 96,152 of NZ_FZNW01000010.1, forward strand.
GCGCCGGGTGAGCTTCATCTGCTTGCTCTCCCGCCGGATACGGCGACCGCGTACGACGTTCCACAACTCGTCCCCGTCGACGGTCACCACGCCCTCGTCCGGATGCTCGAGTGTCATGAGTATTCGCAGGATCGTCGTCTTCCCCGAACCGGAGGCACCGATGATGGATACCTTCTCGGCCGGTTCGACGTGGAAGTTCAGGTGCTTCAGGACGTGGTTGTCGCCCCAGCTCTTGTCGACGTTCTCGAACGAGATCATCACGTCCGAGGCACGCTCGGACATGCCGGGCTCGAGGTCACGATGTGATGGCAAGGCGTCGCTCCAATCGCCGGATGAGCACTGCTGCCGGGTAGCTGACGGCAAGGAACAGGATGCCGACGATGGTCAACGGTTCGAGGTAGCGGAACTCGCTCGAACCGATCGTCTGTGCCACGTTCAGCAACTCGTTCATGGTGATCAGGGAAAGGATCGCGGAGTCCTTGAACATCTGGATCCAGTAGTTGCCGAGCATCGGGACGATCGACCGCACGGCCTGCGGCAGTACGATGCGCGTCCAGGTCGGCCGCACGGGCAGGCTCAGTGCGGTAGCCGCCTCCCACTGCCCCTTGCCCACGTCCTCGATCCCGGAGCGGTACACCTCGGCGGTGTACGAGCTGTAGTTCACCCCGAGGACGATGATGCCGGTGATGAGCGGGCTCAGCACGATGCCGTAGTCGGGCAGGATGTAGAACGCCGCGAATGCCTGCACCAGCAACGGCGTGCCACGCACGAACTGCACGTAGAACCCGAATACGGCGGACAGGACCGGGATCCGCAGGTACCGGATGACCGCCACGACCAGGCCGAGTGCCAGCGCGATCACGATCGCAGCCATGGTGGCCTGGATGGTGACCCACAGGCCACCCAGCAGGTCGGGCAGGATCGACAGCGCGAACTCGTTGTCCCATGTCATGTCGTGCCTCCCCGGCTGATCCCCGGCAGGCTCAACAGCCGCGCACCGTTCGCCTTGCCCACCCGGTCGATGGCGAACCGGCGTTCGGACCACTTCACCAGGAAGGACAGCAGCACGGACAGGACGAAGTAGACGACGAGCAGGGTGGTGAACACCGCGGTGGTCTCACCGGTGATCGCCCTGATTTCCTGTCCTTTGTAGGTCAGGTCGAGCACGGTCACGGCCGACACGAGGGAGGTGTTCTTGAGCAGGTCGACAACGACGTTGCCGAACGCGGGCAGCATCGCCGGGATCGACTGCGGGATCAGGATCCGGCGCATCCTGGTGACCGGGCCGATGCCGAGCGCGATGCACGCCTCGGTCTGCCCCGCGGGCCGGGACTTGATGGCACCGCGCACGACCTCGGCGGCGTACGCGCCCTCGTTGAGCGCGAGCACCAGAACCCCGACGGCGAAGCCAGGAAGCTCGATACCCAGCATGGGCAGCGCGAAGAAGAACCAGAAGAGCTGGACGATCATCGAGGTGCCACGGAACACCTCGATGAACACGGCAGCGGGGAACCGCACGAGGAACTGGCGCGACATCCGGGCGAGCCCCGCCGTGAACGCGATCACCAGTGTCAGTACCGAACCGAGGACCAGCAGCTGGAGCGTAACGAGCAGGCCCTCCCACAGGCGCGTGGAGTGCTCGATGATGGTCGACACTTCTCAGTTCCCTTTCCGGTGCGCGCTGGGAAAGGTCAGCCTTCGGTCGCGCAGAGCTCCTCGGTGGTTACACCCTCCACATCAGACGCGTTGAATCCCCATTCCGCGAGGATGTCCGCGTACTCGTCGGACTCCTTCATCTCGGCGAGCGCGGCGTTGTACTCCTCGTGGAACTCGGTGTCGTCCTTGCGGAACGCGTGTCCCGCACCGGTGACCGGAGCGTCCTCGACCGCGTCGGTCACCTCCATCTCGTCGTCGCCCTCGAGCAGATCGTTGAGGGACAGTGTCGGCAGGAAGAAGGCGTCGGCCCTACCGGCCTTGACCGCCTCGATGCCGCTGCGACCGTCCTGTACCGGCACGATCTGGTCCTCGGGTACTTCGGCGTCCTGAAGGATCCCCTCCTCGAACGCCCCGCCGAGTGCGGCCACCTTCACACCGGAGTTCTCCTTGACCGATGCGACGGTGGTGATCCCCTCCGGGTTGCCCGCCAGCACCGCGAACGACTCCGTCGAGACGATGGTCGGCTCCGAGTACAGCACCTCGGCACACCGCGACTGCTTCATGAACAGCCCGGCCGCGACCACATCCCAGCGGTCGGCCTGCAGCCCGGGGATCATCTGGTCGTACGGCGTGACGATGCCTTCGATCTCGTCGATGCCGAGGTTCTTCAGCACGGCCCGCAGCACGTCCGGCTCGACACCGGTGACCTCCCCGGATGCGGTGACCTCGGTGTAGGGCGGCTCGTTGGCGATGCCGACCCGCACCAGACCCTGCTCGCGGGCCCGCTCGAGGGTGTTGCCGCCGCGCCCGCGCGGCTCACCGTCGTCGCCGTCGCCGCAGGCCGACAGCAGCGCGGGGCCACCGAGGGCCACCGCTCCCGCCGTGGCCGCACGGGTGAAGAACTGCCGGCGTGTCCACCCTTGAGTCACCATCACGAACTCCCAACCGCCAGAGGCCGCCTCGCGGACCTGTGTAGTGCTCACAACCTAGGTCCCACACACAACCGCGTTCAAGAGCCGAGCACGAACCGGCGAGCATGGAGCGGCGGTACGCCCGCCGCCGGGACGCCCGATGCCCTGCGGCGTCCCTGTTGCGGCAGCCTGATCAGGCAGCTCACGGCGCGTCCTCGTCAGGTCACGATTGCACTACGTCATGCACACCCCTCGCGGAGCGGGCGGGTGAGCCGCTGGGCGAGCGTGCGGGCCTCGGCGACGGGGAGCACGCTCGCTTCGGGGTGCGCGCGGTGCCAGTCCTGAGCGGACACGGGGTCGCTGAAGAAGTGCACCTGATCGCAGAAGGCCTGGCGCACCGAGCTCTGCGACTGCGGGGTGACGACGGAGAGCACCGCGGTGGCGGGCTCCACGCTTGTGATGCCGGCCGGTGTGACGGTGAGCCGTACCGGTTCGCCGGTGGCACGGCACGGGGACTGCACGAGCGCGGTGCGGTCGAGCACGGCGGGAAAGATCAGGGTGTCCAGCGCGCACCAGGTGTAGAGCGCGACACCGTCGACGCTGAAGCTGTGCGGCGTCGGCCGCTGGGTGAGCCCCCAGCCGACGATCCGCCCGTGCTCGTCGTACTCGGTGTCGGACAGCCGTGCCAGAGCCCGCCGCACGTCGGGTTCGGTGCGGCCGGTCGCCGCGGCCAGCCGCGCGACGGTTACGGGGCTGCCGCATGCCAGGAGCCGTAGCAGCGGCGGCCACAGCCAGGAGAGATCGGGGTCGGCGAGGTTGGGGCTCAGCGTCTCGCTGAGCCGGTCGGCGAGGTACTCGTCGGTCATGCCTGCTCCTGTGGTCAGTGTGGACTGGTTACGCGGCGCAGCAGGAGAGCTTGGTGATGTCGCGGGTGTAGGTCTGGGCGGCGAGCTTGAGAGCCTCGGCCATGGTCAGGTACGGGCACCACAGCTCGCCGAGCTGGTAGACGCTCATGCTGCTGTGCAGCGCATGGACAGCGGTGGCGATGACGTCCCCCGCGCCCTCGGCGAGCATGTGCGCGCCGAGCAGGCGCCCCGTACCGTGCTCGGCGACGAGCTTGACCAGCCCTCGGGTGTCGCGGTTGACCTGTGCGCGGGGCACGTGCTCCATGGGCAGCACGCGGGTGTCGCACCGGTACCCGTCCCGCTGGGCCTCGGCCTCGGTGAGCCCTGCGGCCGCGACGGCGGGCTCGGTGAAGGTCACCCGGGGGAGGTGGTGATAGTCCAGCTCGCGCGCGGCTCCGTGAAAGGCGTTGTCGACCACCAGCGTGCCGTGCGCGCCTGCGACGTAGACGAACTGCGGGTGCCCCGTGACGTCGCCTGCTGCCCAGATCCGGGGGTTGCCGGTGCGCAACTCCGAGTCGACGGCGACCTCGCCGCCCTCGCCGAGCCGCACGCCGACGGAATCCAGGTCGAGCCCGTCGGTCACGGGAGTGCGGCCGGTGGCCACCAGCAGCTCCTGCACGCGCAGCTCGTGCGAACCCCCGCCGGGCACGTGCAGCTCCGCGACGATCCCCTCGCCCTCGCGGCGCACGCCTGCCAGGGTCGTGCCTGCACGCACCCCGATCTTCTCGTCGCGGAAGACACCGGCAACGGCCTCGGAGATCTCGGGTTCCTCGGCCGGTGCCAGCCGGTCGCGCATCTCCACCACCTCGACCCGCACACCCAGCCGGGCGAGCAGCTGCGCCTGCTCGAGCCCGACGTAGTTGCCGCCGACCACCAGCACCGACTCCGGCAGCTCGGACAGCTCCATCGCTGTGGTCGAGGTCAGGTATCCCACCTCGGCGATCCCGTCGACCGGTGGCACCGACGGGGTCGACCCTGTCGCGATGAGATAGTGCGTGGCCTCCACGGTGCGCGTGCCTCCCTCGTGCAGCTCCACGCGCAGCGCTGGGCCCGGCACGAAGCGAGCGGTACCTGGCAGGATCTGCCAGCCGTACTCGGTGGCCAGTCCGGTGTACTTCTCGGCCTGCATCCCGGCAACCAGGTCCGCCTTACCCGCGTTCAGCTCACCGGCAGCGACCTCGCCCGCGCTTGCCGTGATCCCCGGAAACCTGGTTGCGGCCCGGGCCCCGTGCCGGGCCTCGGCCGCGGCGAGCAGCGCCTTCGACGGCACGCAGCCGGTGTTCACACACGTCCCGCCGGTCGTGCCGCGTTCGACCATCACCACCGACAGTTCCTGCCTGCGGGCGGCGATCGCCGCGGCGAACGCAGCGCCCCCCGAACCGATGATCGCCAGGTCGAACTCCATGAGGGGCCTCGATTCCGTCCGTCCGCGCTCTCTCCGCGATCGTATCCGCTAATGCGAATATACTGGCATGATAGTATCCGCGTACGCAAATATGTTCCGCTCGCTTGGAGGTAGCCCGATGGGCAGCGCCACGGAGCAGGCGGCCACGCTGCTGCCGGACAGCGGGGACCAGGTGGGCGTGCTCGCGAAGTTCTTCCGTGCCCTCGGCGACCCCACGCGCCTGCGGCTGCTGGAGTTCCTGCTCGACGGTGAGCACTCGGTCAGTGACTGCGTCGCCCATGTCGGGCTCTCCCAGGGGCGGGTATCCACCCACCTGGCCTGCCTTGCCGACTGCGGCTACGTACGGGCTCGCCGCCACGGACGCTGGAACTACTACTGCGTCACCGACCCCCGCGTGGCCGAGCTCGTGACGCTGGCCCGGGCGCTGGCCACGGACAACTGTGCTGCGCTGTCCGGCTGCGAACGCATCGATGCGGCCGGCGACAGCGCCTGAGGCGGTACCGTGTCCGCCGGTACGGGCCGGGCCGGTGACGCTAGGAGTCGCGCGGGCGGGTGCGCAGGTGCATCCGCCCGCCCTGGCGACCGAAGATGCTGAGCATCTCGACCGGACCGTCCCCCGTGCTGCCGAACCAGTGGGGCAGGCGAGTGTCGAACTCGGCGGCCTCGCCCGGCTGTACGATCACGTCCTGGTCGGCGAGGACGAGGCGTAGCCGTCCACTGAGGACGTAGAACCACTCGTACCCCTCGTGCGGTTGCGGGTCCGGCGTGGTCCTGGTGGCGGGAATGACCGTCTTGAACGCGTGCAGGTTCCCCGGCTGCCGGGACAGCGGGACGACGGTGAGCTCTCCGACGCGTCTCGGTTCGAGCCGGACGCGGGGATCACCGACGGGCGGGGCACCGACCAGCTCGTCGAGAGGGACCTGGTGTGCCTGCGCGATGGGCAGGAGCAGCTCGAGGCTGGGTTTACGGCGGCCGCTCTCCAGGCGCGAGAGCGTGCTGACCGAGATGCCGGTGGCCCTGGCCAGCCCGGCCAGCGTGGACCGGCGCTGCTGGCGTAGCCGTTTCAGCCGCGGGCCGACCTCGGTCAGCAGGGCATCCAGCCCCGTATCCTGGTTCATCCATTCATTGCAGTCTTGGCAACTTAATTTGTCAAGGCCGCGACCCGTGCAGCAGCGTTGGTCGCGGAGGTGGTCCACATGACCGAACGGCACAACGATGTCGTGATCATTGGTGGTGGCGCGGCCGGGCTGAACGCCGCTCTGGTGCTGGCGCGGGCCCGCAGGCAGGTTCTGGTGGTGGACTCCGACGCGCCCCGCAGCCGCCGCCGCCGCCCACATGCACGGGTTCGTCACCCGGGACGGCACGTCCCCTGGCGACCTACGCGCGATGGGGCGTGCCGAGGTGACCGGCTACGGGGCCGAGATCGTGCAGGGGAACGCACGCGAGGTGGCGCGGGCGGCGGAGGGTTTCGCGCTCCGGCTGCTCGACGGCCGGGTCCTGCGCGCGCGGAGCGTCCTGCTGGCCAGCGGACTCACCGACGAGCTGCCCGAGATCGCCGGGCTGGCCCAGCGCTGGGGACGTGATGTGGTGACCTGCCCGTACTGCCATGGCTGGGAGGTGCGCGAGCAGCGGCTCGCCGTCGTGGGCACCGGGCCGATGTCGGTGCATCAAGCGTTGATGCTGCGCCAGTGGAGTGACGACGTGACCCTGATCCGCCACGGTACGGGCGAGATCGATGCCGGGGACACGCGGCGGCTCGACGCGCGGGGCATCCGGGTGGTCGCAGGTTCGATCGACCACGTCGTGGTGGCAGGCGACAGGCTCACGGGGATGGCGCTGGCCGACGGTAGCGTGGTTCCGTGCTCGGCGGCGTTCGTCGCGACGCGGATGGTCGCCAACCACGAGGTGGTCGCCTCACTGGGAGTCGACGTCGAGCGGGACGCGCTCGGCGACCGGGTCGTGACCGATGACGCCGGGCGCACCAGCGTCACAGGGGTGTGGGCGGCCGGGAACGCCACCGACCGCTTCGCGTCGGTGATCGTGGCGGCGGCAGGCGGCGCGAAGGTGGCCATGGCACTCAACGCCGAACTGGTCGAGGAGGACATCGCCGCCCGGCTCGGGTAGGCGGTGCCGCCGCGGCATGCCACGATCGTTGCCCGTCCGTGGTCGGCGGGGTGGGTAGCTGGGTAGCCTCGTGCGTATGGTGCTGCTCGCGCCTGCGCGGGAATTCTCCGCGTACGGGCTGTCGCACGGGATCATCCTGCTGCTCTTCGCGGTGGGGGCGGCATCGCTGGTCCGGGCAGGGCGCAGGCACGGTGACTCGGTCACGGCCCGCAACGTCGCCTGCGTGGTCGGCGTGACGCTCCTGGTGGTCAAACTCGGGCTGATCCTGTCCGAGATGCTGCCTGCCCGGTGGAACGTCGAGGGTTCGCTGCCGTTGCAGCTGTCCGATCTGGCGGGTGTGCTCGCCGCGTACGCGCTGCTGTCCCGCCGGCGCTGGGCATGCGTGCTGACCTACTACTGGGGGTTGGTGCTGAGCACGCAGGCGTTGTTCACCCCGGCGCTGCACGCCGACTTCCCGGCGGCCGCGTTCTTCGAGTTCTGGGGGATGCACCTGTTCGTCATCTGGGTGGCGATCTACCTGACCTGGGGACTGCGGATACACCCCGACTGGCGTAGTTACGGCATCGTCGTCGCCGTCACGGTCGGTTGGGCCGCCACGGCATTCACCGTCAACAGCATCGTGGGCAGCAACTACGGTTACCTCAACAGCAAGCCCGGCACGGCTTCCCTATTGGATGTGCTCGGCCCGTGGCCGTGGTACCTGGTGCCCGTGGCCGCGCTGGTGCTGACGGCGTGGGCGCTGATGACCTGGCCGTGGGTGCGTCTCGACCAGCGCCGCGACGAGCGCGCACGCCCGCCGGCGTGACGCGGCCGGCGGCGCGCGGTGTCAGGCTTCCACCGGGCGGCGTGCGGTGAGGCGTTCGACGAGGCCGTGCTTGAACCGCTCCCGGTGCTCGATCTCGAACCCGGCCTCGCGGACCGTGTTGAACGGCCTGCGCAGGAAGTGCTCGCCGCCGAGCGGGACGGTGACCAGCTCGAGGCCGCGCTGGATGAGGCGCGCCGGCCCGGAGGCGGCTTCGACGTGATCCAGCAGCACCAACCGCCCTCCGGGTCGCATCACCCGGCGCATCTCGTCGATGGCGGTTCTCTCCTCGGGAATCGTGCACAGGCCCAGCGTGCACACCACGGTGTCGAACGAGGCGTCGGCGAAGGGAAGCTCGTGCGCGTTGGCCTGCCGCAGCTCGACCGAGCGGCCGAGCTGCTCCGCCCGTTTGCGGGCGACCTCGAGCATCTCCGCGCTGAGATCGACCCCGGTCAGGGTGACTTCGTCGGGATAGGACTCCAGGTTCAACCCGGTTCCGATGGCGACCTCGAGCGTGTCCCCTGTGGCCTGCTCGCAAGCCCACTGCCGCGATCCCGCGAAGAAGATCCGATCCATGAGCCGCATCTCCCGGTCATAGGTCCGGGCGTGCTTGTCCCAGTAGCGGTGCCACCGCTGGTGTCGGTCGTGTTCCGTCGTCATGCGTCCAGTGTCTCCTATCAGCGGTTGAGCGGGACGAGCCGAAGGTCCCCTTGGGTACCACATATGTACCGAGGGGGTCCTTCGGCTCGCTCTGCTTCCGTGCCCCTCGCTCCAGTAAACACGCCAGCACGGGCAGGAGCATCAGGGAGATTCCCGGAGAGTGCCCGGAGAGGGTCATAACCGGTGCGCGCCGCACCGGTTCCACCGCGACGGAACGTCACGCCTGGCTGTCAGCCGAGTTCGTGGAAGACGCCGAACGACTCGCCGCCGTCGGTGGAGTGGTAGATGGCGGTGTCGGTGGCGACATACACCTCGTTGTCACCGTGCGCGGTCAGCGCGGCCGCGTCACCGTCCACGGTGTCGCCTTCGGTCCAGGTGTCACCGCCGTCGGTGCTGGTGTGCACCGTTCCCTCCGTGCCGACACCGACGAGGCTCCCGCTGTCGCGCCAGTCGAGGAACAACAGCGGCGGAGCGCCGCTGACCGGGGTGAGCTCGTTGCCGCCGTCGTCGCTGCGTACCGGCCCCTGCTCGGTGGTGGCCACGAGGAGATCGGGGTCCTCGGGTGAGACGGCGATATCGGCCATCGGGACGTCCGATCGTGGCTCCCACTCCCGCTGGTCGGCGCTGACCATGAACCGGCCGGTTACGCCGTCGAAGCCGTAGACCTGGCCGTGCGCTGCCTCGAGGGCGTGGAAGTCGGCATCGCCGTGCAGCGAGACCGGTTCCCACGACACGGCAGCGTCGGTGCTCTCGATCAGCCCGAGGTGGGGCTGCTGGTCCGGGTCGTCGGCACCGGGATGGCCGCTGGCAAGGAAGTGGTCCGGCCCGACGATGGTGAACCCCATGACGTCCTGGGTGTGCCCGGCGACCCGGACCGGCTGTTCTCCTTCGGGCAGGTGGAAGACCCCGAAGTGCGTGGCCACGTACAGCTCGTCGTCGGCAGGGTTGATCCCGAGGCCGTGGATGTGCGCCATCTCGGCGCCACCGGAGTCGGTGCCGTGCCCGCCGTCTCCGTCGTGTCCCGTGTGCTCCCCGGCGCCATCGGCATCGCCCTGGCACGCGCCGACCAGCAGCACGGCGGCAGCTGCCTGGCCGAGCCATTGCCACCGGGGTGCACGGGCGCGTTGCCGCTCGAACCGCTCGATCACGTCTCGTTCCTCACTCGGGCTCACCGGAGGCTGGGTAGGTGAGACAGTACTCGGTTCCCGGCGGGCAGCCGGCCGCGCCCGGTGTCATGCGGGCTGTCCTGCCGCGACAGCTGCGCGCGGCGTCCGGGCGGTGTAGGGGTCGCGGCTGACGTACCACAGCAGCCCGGGTAGCACCAGCAGGCAGGACGCCAGCGCCAGCACGATCATCACCGCGGTGAGGAGCCCGAACCCGGCGAACATCGGCATGGGGGCGAAGGACAGGATGACGAAGCCGGCCGCGCTCGTCGCCGCGGAACCGGTCAGCGCGGCACCGGTGCCGCGCGTGGCCGCGTGCAGCGCGCTCGAACGGTCCGGCGCGGAGCGAAGCTCCTCCCGGTAACGCATGGTCATGTGCGTGGCGAAGTCGATGCCGATGCCGATGGAGATCGCCCCGATCGTGGCCGTCACCAGGTTGACGTCGAACCCGGCGAGGCTCATGAAACCGTACAGCCAGATCACGACGAGCACGATCGGAGTGACGGTGACCAGGGCGTAGCGCGCCGAGCGCAGCGCAACCCACACACATACCAGGCAGAGCACGACCGCGATGGGCAGGGAGACCTGCAGGGAGCGGGTGACGGCGTCGAGGCCGGCCTGCCGCACGATCGGGTCGCCGGTCAGCACCGCCGAGGCGCCGCCGTCGAGCTCGGACAGCTCGGCGTCCAGGTCGGCGACGAGCGGGTCGAGCAGCTCGCGCGCGGCCGCCACGTTCTCCTGCGCGCGGCTGCCGACCAGGCCGACGCTGAGCTGGATGGCGGTGCGGTCCGACTCGCCCGGCTCGGCGATGACCTGGGACCGCTCGGCGGGGCTGAGCAGGCTCGCGCCGCTGAGCTCGTCGAGTGCCTGCCGGTCGACCGCGACCCGCCCGTCGCGGTCGTGCGCGAGCAGCTCCGTGTCCACGGCGGCGAGCCGTTCGGTGAACCCGTGCACCGCAGCCAGCGCGGCCGGGTCGTCGAAGTCGGCCGTGACCAGCACGACGGCGGGTTCACCGCCCTGGTCGCCGACGTGCTCGTCGAGCTTGTCGAGTCCGGTGACGAAGCCGGTGTCCTCGGCGAAGAAGTCCTCCACGTCGAAGCTGACCGGGACCTGCACGGCGAAAACCGCGGATCCAGCGGTCAGCAACCCGGCGAGCGGCAGCACGATGGCCCGGCGTGCTGCGACGGCGACGGCCCGGCGTGCTGCGACGGCGACGACGCCGCGCGCCAGGAGCGTGAACGGGGCGCCCGTCGAGCCGGGGCGGGATGCCCTCGCCGGTTCGGCGGCGCCGCGAGCTCTGCGCCCCGCGAGCCAGGCCGGGACCAGCACGAACGCCAGCAGGTACCCGGCCAGCAGGGCCAGGCCCGCGGGCGGGGACAGGAAGACCAGCAACAGCACTGTGGCCATGACCGTCCCGGCGGCAGCGAGGCCGCCGAGCACGGCGAGCGTACGGCCGAAGCGGCGTGTGGTCGTGGTGACGCGCTCCTCGGTGAGGGCCAGTGCGGCGGGAACGACGACGCCGAGCACGAGGAAGGCCGAGGTGAGTGCCATCGCCGCGGCGATGCCGAACTGCGTGATCGACTCGATGGGGCCGGCCGTGGTCGCGAGGAACGCCAGTGCCCCGGTACCCAGCGTGAGCAGCAGGGCCGGGGTCACCGCGCCGAGCCCGCGACCGAACGCGGTGCGGGGTTCGCGATGCGCGGCCCGCTCCTCGCGGTAGCGGCCGAGGGAGTGGAAGGCGTAGTCGACGCCGAACGCGATCATCGCGATCGGTACGACGGTGGCGAGGATCTGGTCCTCGGCGAGCCCGACCAGGTTGGCAAGGCCCTGGAGCCACACCAGGAGCGCGGCGAGCGCGCCGCCGACGATCGCCAGGATCCAGTAGCTGCGGAACGCCGCCCCCGCGAGCAGCACGATCGCCAGCACGGTGAAGCCGATGTAGGGGCCCGCCGCCTGCCCCTGCTCCTCGGCTGTGAGGTTCTGGTCGAGGGCGATGCCGTGCACGTCCAGCTCACCGGTGGCGTCGAGCACGGCGAGGATCTCGCGCCCCAGTTCCTCGACGGCGATGTCGCTGCCGAAGCCTGCTCCTGCCGAGTCGCCGTCGCGCTCCGCGGGCTCGGCGAGCACGGACAGGGTCATGGCGGGTGCGCGCCACGTTCCGGTGTCCTCGTCCCGGCCTGCCAGTTGTGACAGGTTCGCGGTCTCGGCCCCGTGCGAGTCGATCAGCTCGTCCACGGTGGCGCGCACCGCCGCCTCGCTCGCCTGGTCGAGCCCACCGTGCCCGTCCCGGCGCAACGCGACGTCCACCGTGTCGGCGAACGAGGCGATCCCGAGGGTCTCCGCGCCGGTGATCGGGTCCGTCCGGGTGGTGAGGATGGGGCCGAGCTCCGGATCCTCGCGCAGCGCCTCGGCGCGCTCGTGTACAGCCAGCAGGGCGTCGCGCTCGAGGACGTCGCCCTCGGCGGCCTCGGCGATGAAGAACCAGCGCTCGACATCACCTCCGAACCGTTGGTCGATGGTGTCGCGCGCGTCGAAGGCGGGCCCCTCGGGTTCGGTGGAGGCGAACTGGGTGGGTGCCATCGCCAGCAGCGGTATCGCAAGGGCCGCGGTGAGCAGCAGGGCCGTGGTCACGACCGCGCGGGCGTGCCGCGCGGCCCACTCGCCGAGACGTCGGGCGTACGGCACGGGCCGGGGATGGTTCGTCGGGCTCGGTTCGGACATGGTTCCCTCGTCCTCGCAGTATCTTGACAGTGGATAGATTTCCAGGAGAACTTTCCACTGTCAAGATGTCGTCTATACTTGCCGGGTACATGCACAGGAGCCCGCGAGGAGGGCAACGGTTCGACAAGGAGGTGCGGATGAGCGCGGAGCAGGGTCGCTACCACCACGGCGATCTTCCGGCAGCGATGCTGTCGGCGGTACGCGAGATCGTGCGCGAGCAGGGAATCAACGCGGTCACCCTGCGAGCGGCTGCGCGCCGCGCAGGCGTCAGCCATGCCGCGCCCGCGCACCACTTCGGCGACAAGGTGGGGCTGCTGACAGCGTTCGCCACCGAGGGGTGCGAGATGCTGCGGGCGCGTCTCCTCGCCGCACGGGACGCTGCGGACTCCGAGCCCGCGCTACTGGTGATCGGTACGGCCTACGTCCGCTTCGCGCTCGACGAGCCGGAGCACTTCGCCGTGATGTTCCGCGCCGACTACACCCGGCGCGACGACCCGACCTACCGGGAGGCGCGCGAGGGAGCGTTCGCGGTGTTGCTCGATACGGTCCGCGAGGTCCGGGAGGGCCGCGAAGCAGGCTGCGCGGCCGGTGAGGACGGCGAAGGGGGCCGCGAGGGCAAGCAGGATGCCGAGAAGGACGCCGAGAAGGACGCCGAGAAGGACACCGACGAGGACGCGTTGCTGTGCGCGGCGACGGGCGCCTGGTCGCTTGTGCACGGCATCGCCACCCTGTGGCTGGACGGCAACCTGGACGCGCGGATCACCGACCAGTCAGCCGAGGACGCCGCTGCCTCGCTGATGACGACCCTGACCGGGACAGTGTTCGAAGCGGCAGGCGATGCGTCCACCTACCAGTGAGCGAGTGCCCTGCGAGCGAGTGCCCAGCTAGTGAGTGCTCAGCGCATCGGGATGTCGTGCGTGTCCAGCAGGTGGTCACCGGAACGCAACGTCGCTACCGCCCGCGCATCCCGGAGCTCGTCCCCGGTGACGCCGGAGGCGAGCAGGCAGGTGTACGGCCTGCCCGCGGGGACCTCCGCCTGACACGAGCCGAGGGACCGGCCGTCGCCGATGACCGCCAGATCGACCGTTCCCGAGTGCCAGGGGACGGTGCGGGCGAGCAGCTCGCCGTGACGCAGCTCCACCTGCGGCCGGGCGAGCGGCGAGCCGCCGGGGTCCGGCAGCGGTTCCGACACGTCCGGCGCGCGGCGCCGCTCGCTGTCGCCATCGGAGCCGGTCGGCACGCCGTGCGCCTCACCAGGGCCCCTGGGCGTCTGCACCGCGCCTGACGTGACGTCGGCCCGCTGTTCCGCGTCGCCACCGAGGGTCACCGGAAGTGGCGCCTCGCCGACGTCGAGCGATGCGGTGGCCTCCCGCGGGCTCCTGGGGAACTCGTTGCCCCGCTCCCGCGCGGAGAACCGGAAGCTGTCCGGGCCGGAGTGCCCGGGTTGCGGGATGTAGGTGACCGAGGACCCGGTGAACCACTCGCCTTCCGATTTGTCCAGCACCCCGTTCTCGGGTGCCTCCTCGATGCGGAACCGTGGCTCGTCGACGTCACCGAACGACTCCACCGGAAGCTCCAGCCTGGTCGGTTGCGACCACGGGACCTCGACGGCGAACGGCTGGGCCACGTACCCGGGTACCACCGTGTCGGCGAACGCAGGCGGGTTGGTCTCGTCTTCCTCGATCACCACGCCCTCGGGGTCGACCTCGGAACGCAGCGCGTACCGGCCGGGGGTGACATCGGAGATATCCACCCACTGGAACGCCAGATCCCGGTGGTAGATGTCGCGCCACCCCGGCGAGACACCCATGTCGAGCTCATCCGCCTCGGGGTTGTGTTGCTCGCAGAAGTTCAGCCCGTCGACCGTGTACGCGGCCTCGTCCGGCCCCCACGGGTCGACGTGCTCGGAGTCGACGAGGCAGAAGCCGACCTTCTGGGCCGGCGCCACCTCCTTCGTCCGGTTCTCGTTCCACAGTGAGTACGCGGCGGCATCGTGCAGGTGCCAGTGGCCGTGGCCGTCGGCGTTCTCGAACAGGATGCGAGGCGCAGGACTGGTCGTGCGGGCCTCGGAACCACCGTCCGAGTCGTAGAGCCGCTGGTACACCTCGGTCATCTCGCCGGAGGAACGAGCCGTGCCGTACAGCTCGAGCGGGCCGCTGCCCTGGTTGTGCACGTAGCCGTCGAAGCGTAGCAGTGCGCGGGTCCCCGAGGAGTCGGTGTAGGTCGTGGTGATCGCCCTGCCGACCGGGTCGGCCACCAGGTCGGGAAGCTCGTCCGTGCGGTCTGCGGGATCGGCGCCCGCCGTCGGCCCGAGGCCGGCCGCGAGCATTCCCGCCGCGAGCATGATGGCCGGGCAGGTGCGAGCCAGGGTCCGGCGGGGCCGGCTCGACCGGGCACGAGCGACCCGGCTGGTGGACGTCGCGGGCTCCGTCATGCACGACAGGATGCCCGGTGCCGGCAAGTCATGCCACCCCCGTGGCGAGTCATGCCACCCCCGTGGGACGCGTCGCGCCGCTACTCCATGAAACCGCGCACGCGCGTGACGTCTATGCGCAGCGCGGCGGGGAACTGCGCGCCGAAGGCCTCCGGGCTCCCGCTGACGTGGACCATGCCTACGCGGTACTTCTCCAGGTACGCCGGGTGCTCGTGCGGCGGGGGCGCGTCGTCCACCGGGGTGGCCGTGCCCCGTAGCACCACGATGTCGCCGCCGCTCGCGCCGCTGTTGAAATGCAGGGACACCCGCGGACGGTGCCGGATGTGGGTCAGGCGGTGCGCGCTCGGGAGGTTGTACACCAGCACGCTGCCGTCCTCCCACAGGAACCACACGGGGTTCGGCTGCGGCGTGCCGTCCTGTCCGACGGTGCTCAGCCAGATCAGGGCGTCGTCGCGGAGCCGCTCGCGGACGCGGCGGCCGAAGGCTGTCTGCGGGTCGGGAAGCGCGGCGGACGTCATGAACGCCAGGCTAGCGCTGCCGGAACGTGGCGCGCACAGCGCAACGGCCGGGCCGCTCACCGCCTGCGGGAGAGGCGCATGCGGCCGGTGCGGATCACGCGATGGCATACACCCGAGCGTGCAAGAGGTCCGGCGCGGGATGATGGGGGACACAACTCAACTGGATCCCGGCAGGGCGCCACAAGCGAAACGCCGGGCGGACAAAGGAGTCACCACCATGACCCTGGGAGTATTCGAACGAGGAACGGGCCACGAGCAGGTCGTGTTCTGCCACGACCCGGACAGCGGGCTCGAGGCGATCGTCGGGCTCTACTCGACGGCGCTGGGCCCCGGCCTCGGCGGCACGCGCTTCTACCCCTACGGCACCGAGGACGCGGCGATCACCGACGTGCTCAACCTGTCCAAGGGGATGGCTTACAAGAACGCGCTCGCCGGCATCCCGCACGGCGGCGGGAAGGCCGTGATCATCGGCGACCCGAGCACCGACAAGTCCGATGCGCTGCTGCGCGCGTACGGGCACTTCGTCGACTCGCTCGGTGGTCGCTACATCACCGCGTGCGACATGGGCACCGCCGTGCCGGACATGGACATCATCGCCGGTGTCACCCGGCACGTGACCAGCAAGTCGCCCGCGCTCGGCGGTGGGGGTGACCCGTCGGTGTTGACCGCGTACGGCGTGTTCCGTGGCATGCTTGCCTGTGCCGAGCACCGCTGGGGCAGTGCCTCGTTGGCCGGTAAGCGGGTCGGGATCGCCGGTGTCGGCAAGGTCGGCCACCTGCTGCTGGAACACGTCCTGGACAGCGGCGGTTCGGTGGTGGTGACGGATGTGCGGCAGGAGGCGATCGACAAGGTCCGCACGGCGCACCCCGAGGTCGACGTCGTCGCCGACACCGATGCCCTGATCGGTGCGGACCTCGACGTGTTCGCGCCGTGCGCGCTGGGTGGGGTGCTCAACGACGTCACCGTGCCGGTGCTGCGCGCGCCGGTGGTGTGTGGCGCGGCGAACAACCAGCTCGACCACGACGGGCTGGACGCCGAGCTGGCCGCCCGCGGCATCCTTTACGCGCCGGATTACCTCGTCAACGCCGGTGGGGTCATCAACGTCGCCGACGAGCTGCACGGATACAGCTTCGAACGTGCCAGGGCTCGCGCCGACCGGATCTTCGGCACCACCAAGCAGGTACTCGAACACGCCGCGAGCGAGGGGATCCCGCCTGCCTCAGCAGCCGACCGCATCGCCGAGCAGCGCATGCGCGATGCCGCGAGCCGGAAGGGCTCCGCAGCCGAGCCGGCAGGCTGACCCAGCCGGCTGACCCGGCGCGCGGGTGCGGTGACGGGCTGCTGCCCCCTACCCCGCGTGAGGGCGAGCCGAGGGAACCCCTCGATACAGATTGTGTACCCAAGGGGCCCTTCGGCTCGCCCCTGCCGACTCTGTCGGTGCCCGCTGGTAGAGCTTCCGGGTATGGCGACATGGGCAGAGATCGAGAGGGAGGTACCCGAGTTCGCGTCGCGGGTGCGGCAGCGGTTCGACTCGGGTACGCACAAGACCCTGGCCACCGTGCGTCCGGACGGGTCGCCGCGCATCAGCGCGATCGAGGCGGCGTTCGTCGACGGCGAGCTGACCCTGGGCATGATGCCGGGCTCGGTGAAGCTCCGGGACGTGCAGCGCGATCCACGGATCGCGCTGCACTGCCCCACGGTGGACGCTCCGGACGAGGAGAACCCGGGCGAGTGGTCGGGGGACGCCAAGCTCGCAGGGGTGCTCGTCGAGAACGGCGAGTCATCCGGTGCCGAGCCGTCCGAGGGCAGCCACTTCGCGATCGACATCCGCGAGCTGGTCCTGATCTATATCGGCGGCGACCCCGCCGACCGCATGGTGATCGAGAGCTGGCACGCGGGAACCGGCTGGCGCAGGCGCGAGCGGAAGTGAGTGGAGTGGTTCGCCCTGGTGCGGCGCGGTACTGCAGACTGGTCGAGTGACTCGGTTGCGGCCTGCGGGCGTACGCGCGGTGACGCTGGTGGCAGGCGTCGCGCTCGCGGCCGGATGCTCGGGTAGCGCGTTGTCCGGTCAGCAGGAGGCGGGGCAGGCGCGAGATGCCATGTCGAGCGCTCCGGCCGGTGCGCAGGCGCCACCGCGACGCGATGCCGGACCTGCCCCGTCAACCGGTGCGGACACGCAACCGCCGAACAGCTACTCCGACTGGCAGGTCGGTGAGAAGCCGTTGCCGGTGCGCTCCGACGGGTTCGGCGAGGTACTCCCGACCCCGCCCGAGCTGCGGCAACGCAGGCTGCCGACACCCGAGTCGCTAGCCACGCAGCCCGATGACCGGTTCCGGTCGTCCGTGCATCGCATCGGCCCCGAGGTTCGGGAGCGGATGGGCGAGTCCTGGCGGCCCGGGTGTCCCATGGACCTCGACGACCTTCGCTACGTGCGACTGAGCTTCTGGGGATTCGACGACCGGGCGCATGTCGGCGAACTCATCGTTCATCACCGGGCAGCGCAGGACATCACCCGGGTGTTCGAGAAGCTGTTCCGCGCGGAGTTCCCCATCGAGCGGATGCGCATCGTCACGTCGCCGGAGCTGCCCGCCGAGCCCACCGGAGACGGGAACAACACGGCCGCGTTCGTGTGCCGCCAGGCACGGCAGCAGGCCGACTGGTCGGCCCACGCGTACGGCCTCGCGGTCGACATCAACCCGTTCCAGAATCCCTACCATCGCGATGACCTCGTGTTGCCCGAACGCGCGAGCGCGTACCTCGACCGGAGCCGGGAGCGGCCGGGGATGATCCATCCCGACGGCGTCGTGACCCGCGCGTTCGCCGAAGTCGACTGGACGTGGGGTGGGTCGTGGCACGAGCCACGCGACTACATGCACTTCTCGGCTACCGGTCACTGACTGTCCGGGGCGTGTCGAACGCGGGACTTCGGCGCGCATCGGGGTGCGAGCACCGCTTTGTGCGCGGGTGATCGAGTGCCCCTCGACAGCGCAATGCTGCCCTGAACCCGGCTAGTTTGCGCGATCCGGGCAAGTAGGTCTCGCAACGTAGTGGGTAGAGGACGCCGGCGTCATAGAGGACGATGAACCCCACCGGCTACGACAACCCCATTTCCTGATTGAGCGTGGTGCCGAGTTGGGCGGCTGGTCGTCCCCGGGAGCCGGACCGGGAGCCGGCCCAGGGTGCGACACTCCTGATCCATCACTTACGGGTGCGATGACGAGCCCGGACACGAGGGAAGCCAATTCGTCCGGCGGCAGGGCCAGCTCGGCCCCGTTATGGTTGGCAGGGCGGATCGCGCAGTATGGCCGTGTGTTGTTCGATGACGATCCGCGCGCCCGTGTGGCGTGGCAGGCCGATGCACGGGTGCGCTACCTCGACGAGATGCCCGTGGTCCGCGCACGCTACGCCGAACGTCTCAGCCGGCCGGCCCACTGGGCAGACCGGTAGTCACACCTCGGGGCAGCGCTGGCATCTCGTCCCACGTGTGCCCGTCCAGGACGCGCCCACCCGCATTGCGTGTCCTTCCTCCCCACTGCTTGAACAGGAACGGGACACCCGCCGTTCGGCAACGGTCCCGCACGTCGCGCGCCCAGTCCGCGTGCATCGGGCGGGCCCGGTTGCCCGACTCGCCGCCGACGTAGACCCAGTCCAGCCCGGTGACGTCGAGACTGGGCACCGGCCCCAGCAGCGGTTGCAGCGACAGGAATCGCACGGCCGCGGGTGCCTCGCGTAACCTGCGGGCGCGCCACACGTACTGGTCGCTTTCCACCGTGACTCCCCACCACACGTTTTCAAGGGGTTCGGGCTGGACCCGTCGTAGCAGCCCGGTCATTCTGGCCGGTCGTTTGGTGAGCACGAAGAAGACGTGCCAGTGGGCGCGACGCATGGTGTGGACGATCTCGCGCACGAATGAGTCCGGAACCTGCGGATGGAAGATGTCGCTCATCGACCCGACGAAGATCAGCCGCGGTCTGCGCCAGTGCAGCGGGGTGTCGAGCTTGTCGGGGTGCAGGGTCAGCGCGAAGCCGGGACCGCTGGTGCGCGCATCGCCGTCGCGCTGGTAACGGACGTTGCCCATCGCCTTGAGACGCGCCGCGAAGGAGAGCGCGTAGCAGTGGTCGCAGCCCGGGCTGACGGTGTCACATCCCGTGGTCGGGTTCCAGGTCGCCGACTCGATCTGACCGTTGCGGGTGCGCTCGTTCTCGGCTCGAGTGGGCACGAGATCACCGTCCTGGACGTCCACGTCAGGTCGTGGGTGTTACCAGGACCGTGGCGCCACCCGTGCCCGCTGTCAACCGCGGCGGAACAGCCAGTCCAGGCGCGGCTCGACGAGCGGCCGGAAGAGGGAACGCACCGGTCCGCTCGCGAGCACGACGGTGAGCACCAGCCCGAGCAGGACCGTCACGGCGACTCCCGACGGCGTGTGGAGCCACTCCACGCGGTCGTACAGGCCGGTGTACTCGGGGCCCTTGATCACGTAGCGGTGCAGGAGGTACACGTACAGGCTGCCCGCCCCGAGCGAGGTGAACCACACGCTGCGGCGGGGTACGAGCGCGAAGAAGGCGGTGAGCAGGCCGAACGCCCCCACGAGGATGACCGACCGGGCCAGCATGCCTTTCACGTCGCCGACGCCCAGCGACGCGTAGCCGTAGGTGAAGTACAGCCAGTCCAGCGAGTAGGAACGCAGGAGCAGGTACGCCACAGCGACCGCACCCGCGAACGCCAGCACCGCCGCGGCCCGGACGGCGACCGTGTGCAGGAGCGCGACATACCGTTCGACCGGCAGCACCAAGCCGATCACGAAGAACGGCAGGAACCCGAGGGTGCGGTACATGTCCAGCGTCTCGGGCAGCGCCAAGACCCCGGACGACACGGAGATCGCGACAGCGACGACGACCGCGGTCGCGGGCTTCATCGCGCGCCACAGCGGCGCGGACAGCCGCCAGATGAACAGGGTACAGAGGAACCACATCGCGTAGCTCGGGTCGGCCACGTTGATCTCGTTCGACGCGCCGTCCAGGAAGTACGCCTTGAACAGCTCGAAGGTCACCTCGAAGACGAGGTACGGGACGACGATCGTGGTGATGACGCGCCGCGACTGTCGTGGTGTGGCGGTGAAGCCGCGGGACAGGTACCCGGCCATGAGGACGAACGCAGGCATGTGGAACGCGTAGATGCTGATGAACAGCACTGTCGCCATGGACGAGCCCTCGGTGAGCGGCTCGACCGCGTGCCCGATCACCACCAGCGCGATGGCCAGGAATTTCGCATTGTCGACGAAACTGTCACGAGAACGACTTTCCCGAGAAATTTCCCCCTGTTCGTTCCGTCGTTCCGGGACGGCGATACCTGCTCCCGTGCGAGATCGTTCCGCCATGCGACCGAGTGTCGCAGGTCGATAATTCTTCTGGTCGGGCAGACCGCTGTCTCGGCACCCGGATTCGGGCATTCGGAAATCAATGAACATGCTCTCCGCGTGGTGCTCGATACGCGCATTCTGCTTATCGGACGATGTCGGCGGACCGTCGGGACGTTCCGCTCCCCGGGCCCGTTTGCTGCTGTGGCCGCGTCGTTGACCAGTAAAGGGGAGCTCCGGCGACCTTCTTCCTGCGATTCCGGAACGGCCTGGCCGGAGAGAGGGGTGCTGCCCGTGACATATTCGAAGCTGCGGAAATGCGGATATGAACAGATATGGATCAATCGAACCGGTGGGGAGTGCGGAATCTCTCGAGGAATCGGGGAGTCGCGCGATGGTTTTTCGTCGAGTTAATGTACTCGTCGGCCTCGTGTGTGGATTGTTCGCCGCGGTGATCGCTGTTCACATCGTGCTTTTCGTTGCGGAAACGAACCTCGGCAACCCGTTCGCGCATCTCGTTTCGCACTGGGCCGATGGTGTGTCTTTCGGCCTCGGTGACCTGTTCCTGACCGGCAACGAGAAGCTGCAGCTCGCGCTCAACCAGGGGGCGGCCGCCGCCTGCCGGCCCCTGGCGGCGGCCGCCCACACAGTGCTGAAGCCGGGTAGGTGCGCCACGGATCCGGGTGGATCATCCCTTCCCCGCCCGCCCCGAGTTCGTTAGCGTTGCGAACCATGACGACAGCGATTACTGGTGGATACGTGGTCCCGGTCGACGGTGACCCCATCGACGGCGGGACGGTGCTGATCGACGGCAACACGATCGTCGCGGTCGGCACGGCGACCGATGTGCACATCCCGGACGGTGCCGAGCGTGTGGACGCCTGCGGGCAGTGGGTACTGCCCGGCTTCCTGGACGTGCACGCTCACCTCGGGGTGCACGAGGACGGTGAGGGCTGGTCGGGCGAGGACACCAACGAGGCGACAGACCCGAACGGCGCGCGGTTCCGCGCGGTCGACGGCATCGACCCGCACGAGGTCGGTTTCGACGACGCGCTGGCAGGCGGGGTCACCAGTGCGGTGATCAAGCCTGGCTCGGCCAACCCCATCGGCGGCCAGACGGTGGCGGTCAAGACCTGGGGTCGTACCGCGTTCGACATGGTCTTCCGCGACCGGGTCAGCGTGAAGAGCGCGCTCGGGGAGAACCCGAAGCGCGTGTACGGGGAGAAGGACAAGACCCCTGCGACCCGTCTCGGGGTGGCCGCGACCATCCGGGAGGCCTTCACCTCGGCTCGCAACTACATGGCCCAGCGTGAGCACGCGCGCAACGAGGGAAAGCCGTTCGACACCGACCTGACCAACGAGACACTGTGCGCCGTGCTGGACGGGACACTGCCCTGGGACCAGCACACCCACCGGGCCGACGACATCGTCACCGCCATCCGGCTGGCCGAGGAGTTCGGCTACCGCCTCATCGTCAACCACGGCACGGAAGGGCACCGCATCGCCGACCTGCTCGCCGAACGGGACGTCCCGGTCATCCTCGGGCCGATCTTCACGACCCGGGCCAAGGTCGAGCTGCGCAACCGCTCGCTGCGCGCACCGGGCATTCTGGACCGTGCAGGGGTACGGCTCGCGATCACGACCGACCATCCCGTCGTGCCGATCGACTTCCTCGTCTACCAGGCCATCGTCGCCGTCAAGGAGGGCCTCGACCCGGCGTCGGCGCTGCGCGCGCTGACCGTCAACCCGGCGAGCATGCTCGGGCTGGCTGACAGGGTCGGCGCGCTCGCACCGGGCATGGACGCGGATGTGGTGATCTGGTCCGGCGACCCGCTGGAGATCACCAGCCGCGCGCTGCGGGTTTACGTATCCGGCCGCGACGTGTACCGATTCGACCATGACACCGGTGAGGGTGTCGTGGCCGATCGCGTCTACAGGGAGCGCTGACTCGCGAGTCCACTACGGCCGGTCCGCGGACGGTGCGCGCGGCTTCGGTTTGGCCATGTCCACGGCCTTGGCGAAGTCGTCGCGCACCGTCTGCGACGGCGTCGGCCCTGCGAAGTTGACGATCGCGGCCAGCAGGAACGATACGATCACCGCGGGAACCATCTCGTAGAGTCCGATGTCGAACAGGCCCCCCTCGGTGTCGATGCGCGGCCAGATCAGCACGGTCAGCGCACCGCCGAGCAGGCCGGCGAGCGCGCCCGCCCAGTTGAACCTGCGCCAGTACAGTGCCAGCAGGATGACCGGACCGAACGACGCGCCGAATCCCGCCCAGGCGTTGGCGACCAGTTCGAGTACCGTGCCGCCCTGCAGCGCGAGCAGGTAGGCCACCACGGCCACGCCGATGACCGTCACGCGCCCGATCCACACCAGACGCATCGGTGGCGCGTCCTTGTCGATCCGCGCGCGGTAGATGTCCTCGGTCAGCGACGAGGATGCCACCAGCAGCTGCGAGTCCGCGGTACTCATGATCGCCGCCAGGATCGCGGCCAGCAGGATCCCGGCGAGCCAGGAGGGCAGCAGGTCCTGGACGAGCGCGATGAATACCGTCTCCTGCTCGCCGTCCCCGCCGAGCGGGGAATCGGCATAGTAGGCGATACCCACAAGGCCGACCGCCACGGCGAAGGCCATCGCGGTCGCCGACCAGGTCACGCTGATGCGGCGTGCCAACGGCACGGCCGCAGCCGAGCGGATGCCCATGAACCGGGCGAGGATGTGCGGCTGGCCGAAGTAGCCGAAGCCCCACGCCAGGCTGGAAATGATGGCGACGGCGCCCAGCGTGCCGACCGAGCTCCAGCTCCCGTCCGAGAAGGACACCTCGGTGGCCGCGCCGAGCAGGCCTGCTGCCTGGTCGCTGATCTGCTCGATCGTCGAGCCCGCCCCTCCGAGGCTGACCATGGCTGTCACCGGGACGACGAGCAGCGCGAACCACATCAGGATGCCCTGCAGCACATCGGTGTAGCTGACGGCGAGGAAACCTCCGAGGAAGGTGTAGCTGACGATGGCGAGCACGCCGATGGTCATGGCCGTCGGCGCGGCGATCCCGAAGAGCTGGTCGAACAGCACCCCGGTGGCCACAAGCATCGACGAGACGTAGACGCAGTAGAAGACGATGATGACCGCGGCCGATGCGGTGCGCAGCACGGCCGTGCGGTCCTCGAAGCGGTGCTCGAAGAATGCCGAGATGGTCAGCGCGTCCGCGGGCCTGCCGGTACCGACGTCCGTGGTGATCTCCGTGTAGGTGCGCAACCGCGCCGCCACGATCAGCCAGCTCAGGTACAGGCCCACCGCGAGGCCCACGCCGATCCATCCGGCTGCCAGCCCGCTGAGGTAGGCGGCGCCGGGCAACCCCATCAGCAGCCACGAGCTCATGTCGGAGGCGTTCGCCGACAGCGCAGCGGTCGGGCTGTTCAGCTTGCGCCCGCCGAGCACGAAGTCGGACAGCGTGGCGGTATGCCGGTAGACCCATACGCCGATCGCGAGCATGATCGCGAGATAGACGATGAAGGTGACTACGGTGCCTGTCTGGTCTTCCATCGGAACCACCTCGTGGGTGAGCTCGGGAGCAGGGGGCACGGTCGGTGCGCCGCCACTCTGCCAGGCGGGTGTAACCCACGAAAGTCCCAGTAGGACACGGATCCGTTGCGATACGCCTCAGCCGCGGCGCAGCTCCCGGGCGATGACCATGCGCTGGATCTGGTTGGTGCCCTCGAAGATCTGCGGCACCTTGGCCTCGCGCATGTAGCGTTCCACCGGGAAGTCTCGCGTGTAGCCTGCGCCGCCGAGCACCTGCACCGCGTCGGTGGTGACCTTCATCGCGGAGTCGGTGGCGACCAGCTTGGCGATCGAGGCCTGCCTGCCGAACGGCAACCCCCGGTCCTTGCGGCGCGCGGCCTCCAGGTACGTCGCCCGGGACGACTCGACCGCGGCTGCCATGTCGGCCAGCAGGAACTCGATGCCCTGGAAGTCGATGATCGGGGTGCCGAACTGCGTGCGCTGGGTGGCGTAGGCGACCGCCTCGTCCAGCGCGGCCTGTGCCAGCCCGACCGAGCAGGCCGCGATGCCGAGCCTGCCGGATGCCAGCGAGTCGAGTGCGATGCGCAGGCCGCTGCCCTCGTCGCCGATCAGCCGCTCCCGCTCCACGCGGGCATCGCTGAAGACCAGCTGCGCCGTCGTGGAGGCGGTCATGCCCATCTTCTGCTCGGGCGGGGCCGCGGACAGGCCGTCGGTTCCTGCGTCGACAAGCAGGCAGCTGATGCCCTTGGAGCCGTCCGGGTCGGTGCGCACCATCGTGGTGTAGTAGTCGGCCTCGCCGCCGTGCGTGATCCAGGCCTTGGTGCCGTTGACGACGTAGTGCTCGCCGTCGGGCTCGGCGCGGGTGGTCAGCGCGGCCGCGTCGGACCCGGCGTGCGGCTCGGACAGCGCGTAGGCGCCGAGCAGCTGCCCGGAGAGCATGTCCGGCAGCCACCGGTCACGCTGCTGCTCGGTGCCGTAGTAGGCCAGTGCGAAACAGGACATGGTGTGTACGGACATGCCGACGCCCACCGACATCCACGCGCTCGCGATCTCCTCGAGCGCCTGCAGGTACACCTCGTAGGGAACATCCCCGCCACCCCAGCGCTCGGGGTAGGGCAGCCCGAGCAGGCCGCTCTTGCCGAGCAGGCGGAACTGCTCGCGCGGGAAGCGATGGGCCTGTTCGAACTCGCCTGCGACGGGGGCCAGCTCCTCACGCGCGATCTCCCTCGCCAGCGCGATCAGGTCCTCGGCTTCCGTGTTTGGCAGCGTGCGTTCGGCAGGCATGGCTCCTCCAGGGCGCGTTGTCACACCGGATGATACCGAAAGCGGTACTATAGATCCATTGTTAGTACTATTCTACCGTGGAGGCATGGCCGGCTACGGATCCGCGGGCGCGGAGTCAGCTCCGGGGACGCGCGTCGCAGCACGCGCCCCCGCGCAACGGGCGCTGACCAGGCGTCAACAAGCCCTGCTCGGTGACCTGGAGGAGCTGTTCCTGGCCAAGGGCTTCCTTCAGTTCACGCTCGACGATCTGACCGCCCAGCTGAGCTGTTCGAAATCGACGCTGTACGCGCTGGCAGCCAGCAAGGAACAGCTCGCCGTGCGGGTAGTGCGGCGGTTCTTCGCCGGAGCGGCCGAG
The DNA here is from genome assembly GCF_900188115.1 of Haloechinothrix alba. Taxonomy (GTDB): domain Bacteria; phylum Actinomycetota; class Actinomycetes; order Mycobacteriales; family Pseudonocardiaceae; genus Haloechinothrix; species Haloechinothrix alba. The sequence continues at coordinate 121,965 of NZ_FZNW01000010.1, forward strand.
GAGATCGAGCGGCGCGTCGCCGGTATCGACGACGCGCGCGTGGTGATCGACACCTACCTTGCCGGTGTCTCCGAGCACCTGGGCAGGGCCTCGGACGTCTTCATGCGGGATGTGGCCGCGTTCGAGCCCGCGCGAGCGGAGTACGAGCGCAACAGCCGCGCGGCCGCTGCGCGCATCCGCACGTTCATCGCCTCCGGCGTCGCCGAGGGGGTGTTCCGCGAGGTCCACGCCGACCTGCTCGCCGAGATGGTGGGAGTGCTCATCGAGGCCATCCAGACCGGCGTGATCGGTGAGCGCACGCGGGTCAGCGACGCCGAGTCGTTCGAGGCCCTCGCCGAGCTGCTGCTCGGTGGCCTGCAGATGCCACGCCGGTGAGCGTTGCGCGCGCCACAAGGGTGACCTCGTTCAACTGTGAGTATCGTCCCACCGGTTTATCGAGGTCAGGTGTAGTGCTGCGCGGAGCCCCTCTGGTCGACTAGCGTAGAGCTGAACTGACACCCCAGCGGGGCGGTGCGTGGTGCGGGTCCGCGTCAGGCGCGCCGGCGCAACTCGTCGGCGGCCTTGGCGCGGCACCACCGTCTCGTACGACCTGAGAGGGACGTGCATGTCCGACGCAGCCACGCCTGCCGGTGCCAAGGGCAACGAAGCCGCAGACACCGTCGCGCTCCGATTGCCAAGCGGCGAGCACGAATTGCAGGTAGTACCCGCGGTCGAGGGGGCCCCTGGTATCCAGCTGGGGAACCTGCTCGCCAAGACGGGCTACATCACCTACGACCCCGGCTTCGTCAATACCGGCTCGGCATCTTCGGCAATCACCTACATCGACGGCGACGCGGGTGTGTTGCGTTACCGCGGCTACCCGATCGAGCAGCTGGCGCAGCGGTCGAGCTTCCTGGAGGTCAGCTACCTGCTGATCTACGGCGACCTGCCCTCCAAGGAGCAGCTGTCTGCCTTCGTCGAGCGGATCCAGCGGCACACGCTGCTGCACGAGGACCTCAAGCGCTTCTTCGACGGGTTCCCGCGCGACGCGCACCCGATGCCCGTGCTCTCCAGCGCGGTCTCCGCGCTGTCCACCTTCTACCAGGACTCGCTGAACCCCTTCGACCAGACCAGCGTCGAGCTGTCCACCATCCGGTTGCTGGCCAAGGTCCCCACGATCGCGGCGTACGCGTACAAGAAGTCCATCGGCCAGCCGTTCCTCTACCCGGACAACTCGCTCGGCCTTGTGGAGAACTACCTGCGCATGACCTTCGGCCTGCCCGCCGAGCCGTACGAGGTCGACCCGGACATCGCGCGGGCGCTCGACCAGCTGTTCATCCTGCATGCCGATCACGAGCAGAACTGCTCCACCTCCACGGTGCGCATGGTGGGGTCCTCGGAGGCGAACCTGTTCGCCAGTGTCTCCGCGGGGATCAACGCGCTGTTCGGCCCGCTGCACGGTGGGGCGAACGCAGCCGTGCTGGACATGCTCGCCGACATCAAGGCCGACGGCGGCGACGTCGGCAAGTTCGTCGAGCGGGTCAAGAACAAGGAAGCCGGTGTGCGGCTGATGGGCTTCGGGCACAGGGTGTACAAGAACTACGACCCGCGCGCGAAGATCATCAAGAAGACGGCAGACGACATCCTGAGCAAGCTCGGCAAGAACGACGAGCTGCTGGACATCGCCAAGAAGCTGGAAGAGACCGCGCTGTCCGACGACTACTTCATCCAGCGCAACCTCTACCCGAACGTCGACTTCTACACCGGCCTCATCTACCGCGCGCTCGGTTTCCCCACCGAGTACTTCACCGTGCTGTTCGCCCTCGGCAGGCTGCCGGGCTGGATCGCGCACTGGCGGGAGATGATGACCGACCCGGCCCGCAAGATCGGCAGGCCGCGCCAGGTCTACACCGGCGCCCCGCAGCGCGAGTACACGCCGCTCGACCAGCGCTGAATCCCGTGCGTGGCCGGGCAGGGAACGCCCGGCCACGCACGGGGCTCAGCCTGCCCGGCCCGTCCGGTCCCGCCCCGTTCGGGGCACCGGCTGGTGCTGCGGCAGGTCACCGCGCGCTCACACCTTCGACGGGCGCAGCGCCTCGGCGAGCTTGAGCCTGCTGCCCATGTGCAGCACGGCGTTGCGGTAGATCTTGCCGCCGAGCCAGGTCAGCACCAGGATCATGAGCACGGTCAGGCCGGCGGCCAGCGCGATCTCCCATCCCGTTACGTCGCTCGCCGCGATCCGGCCCGGCATCAGCATCGGCGCGAAGAAAGGCACCAGCGACATCACCGCTGCCGTCGTGCCGCCCGGGTCGGCCATGGTCACGTTGATGCCGACGACGAACCCGAGGACCAGGATCATCGTCACGGGAGTCACCACCGACTGCATGTCCTCCTGCCGGGAGACCAGCGAGCCGGCACCGGCGAACACGGACGCGTAGAGGAAGAAGCCGAGCACATACCACACCACGCCCCAGGCAAAGGTGGCGTAGGCGACGTCGGAGACGGTGAGCACGCCGGATGCCGTGGCCATCACGAGACCGAGGCCTGCGATGATGACCAGCTGGATCAGCCCGACCAGGCCGAGGCCTGCGACCTTGCCGAGCAGGAGCTGCCACGGTCGCACCGCGGCCAGCAGGATCTCCACGACGCGGCTGGACTTCTCCTCGACGACCCCCTGCGCGACGTAGGCGCCGTAGGTGCTGATGCCGAAGAACAGCAGGAACGCCATGATCGCGCCGACCGCCAGGCGCTGCCCCTCCTCGGGATCGGCGGGTTCCAGCGTGGTCACGTCGAGCTCGGCGGCGTTCGCCTCGCCGAGCACCGCGTCGGGATCGTCCACACCAGCCTGTGCCAGAGCGGCCCTGAGTACCTGCTGCTGGGTGATCCCGGTCAGGGCCGCGTGCAACCGCTCGTCCAACTCGGACTCGGCGACCACCTCGAGGTCGGACGCCGCGCCCGACACGGCGGCGTCGAGCTCGCCGCTGTCCACTTGGGAGCGGCCCTGCTCGGCACTCGCCAGCGTCGTGACGTCCGCCTCGAGACCGAGCTCGTTCGCCGATGCCTCCAGCTGGCTCGCGATGTGCGTGGCCTGCCCGGATACGCCGATCGCGGTCGTCTCCGAGTCGGAGAACAGCGCGTTGATGAGCAGGACGTAGATCGCGATACCGGCGACGATCGCGAGGGTGCCGAAGGCGAACGCCTTGGTGCGCAGCCGGGTGGTGATCTCGCGCCGTGCGACGAGCGCGACGATGCGTACGGGGCCCTGCCCTGCGGTGTCGGGACCGGTCGCGCTCACTGCTGGCTCCCTTCGGTGACGACGTTGCGGAACAACTCGGTCAGCGAGGGGCGCTGCTTGCTGAACTCCGTGACCCGGCCGGTCTCCAGCGCCGCCCGCAGCACCGCCTGCTCATCCGTGCTGGGTTCCAGCTGCAGCACGGTCTGGGAGTCCACCTCCTCGAGGACCCGGACTCCGGTGAGGTGACTCGCCCAGCCGGACGGGGCCTCTGGTGCCACGACCCGCAACGTGCTGGACGCGGCCGAGGTCAGCTCATCGACGGCTCCCTGGGCGACCATCTGCCCGTCGCGGATGATGCCGACGCGGTCGCAGAGGCGCTCGACGAGGTCGAGCTGGTGGCTGGAGAACACGACGGGCACCCCCGCCGCGGCCTTCTCCCGGAGCACCGCACTCATCACGTCCACGGCGACCGGGTCGAGGCCGGAGAACGGTTCGTCCAGTACCAGTACGTCGGGGTCGTGGACCAGCGCGGCAGCCAGCTGGACGCGCTGCTGGTTGCCGAGGCTGAGCTTCTGCACCTCGTCATGGCGCCGCTCCCGCAGATCCATGCGGGCCAGCCACCGCTCCGTCCTGGTGTGCGCGTCGTCGGCGGAGCACCCGTGCAGCTGAGCGAGGTACACGAGCTGGTCGAGCACCGCCATCTTCGGGTACAGGCCGCGTTCCTCCGGCATGTACCCGATCCTGGCGCGCATGCCCGGGGTGATCGGTGCGTGGCCGACACGTACCTCACCGGAGTCGGCGGCCAGTACGCCGAGGATGATCCGCATGGCGGTGGTCTTGCCGGCCCCGTTGCTGCCGACGAACCCGAACAGCTCGCCCGGCCGCACGGCGAAGCTGACGCGGTCCAGCGCGGTTACGTCCCCGTAGCGCTTGCAGAGTTCGACGACGTTCAGGGTGTTCGTGTCCACAGCCTCCCCCGTGCTCGCCCAGTGGTCCCAGTGGCATCGGCGCCGCCGATGCCACTGGGGCACATCATGACGCAAGCATCGTGGCCTCCCCCGAACGGGGGTTGTTACGGGGCCGGTTCGCCCGTCACTCCGTCCTGCTGACGTGCAGCTCCCCGGCCGCGAAAGCCGTCCGCAACCGCTTCTTGTCCGCCTTGCCGACGCTGGTCTTGGGTACCTCGTCGATCACGGCCCAGTTCTCCGGCAGCTGCCAGCGAGCGACCTTGCCGGAGAGGAAGTCCCGCAGCTGTTCCGGAGTCGCGTGCTGCTGGTCCTTGAACGACACCGCCACCAACGGCCGCTCGTCCCACTTCTCGTCCGGCACCCCGATCACGGCGGCCTCGGCGACCGACTCGTGGGCCATCACGTGGTTCTCCAGCTCCACAGAGGAGATCCACTCGCCACCGGACTTGATGACGTCCTTGGCGCGGTCGGTCAGTGTCAGGTAGCCGTCCGGGGTGATGTGCCCGACGTCGCCGGTGCGCAGCCACCCGTCGTGGAACTTCTCGTCGTCGTCCACGCCGTAGTACTTCGCGGCGATCCAGGGGCCTGTGACCTCCAGCTCGCCGACACTGCGCCCGTCCCAGGGCAGCTCGGCACCGGAGTCGTCGACCAGCCGGGCACGCACCGACGCGGGGAAGCGACCCTGTGTGTACCGGTACGCCCACGCCTGCTCGCCGGTCGCGCCCGCGGGCGAGCGTGCCACGCTGCCCAGCGGGGACGTCTCGGTCATCCCCCAGGCATGCAGCACGGGAACGCCGTAGTTCTCCTCGAAGGCATGCATCAGCGACGGCGGGGCCGCCGAGCCGCCCACCACGACCTCCCGCAGGTGGGAGATGTCTTGCGGGTTCGACTCCAGGTGCAGCAGCAGGCCCTGCCAGATGGTGGGCACCGCGCCTGCGAAGGTGGGCCGCTCCGCCGCGAGGATCTCCGCGATCGCGTCGGGCTGCAGGAACCGGTCCGGCATGATCAGCGAGGCGCCCACCATGAAGGCGGCATAGGGCAGGCCCCACGACATGGCGTGGAACTGCGGGACGATCGCCAGCGTGGAGTCGGCTTGGGACAGTGCCATGCTGTCGCTCATGCAGACCTGCATCGAGTGCAGCCAGATGGACCGGTGCGAGTAGGCCACTCCCTTGGGGTCACCCGTGGTGCCGGAGGTGTAACACATCGCGGCTGCCGCCCGCTCGTCCACCTGGGGCCACGAGAACTCGGTGGGCTGGTCGGCGAGCAGCTGCTCGTAGGAGTGCGCCTGGATCCCCTCCGGGACCTCGATGTCTCCAGCCTCGCCACCGTTGACGATCACGTGCCGCACGGTGCTCATCTGCGGTAGGTACTTGGACAGCAGCGGGGCCAGCGTGCTGTCCACGATGATGACGTGGTCCTCGGCGTGGTCGGCGATGAACGTGAGCTGCTCCGCCGAGAGCCGGATGTTGAGCGTGTGCAGGACCGCGCCCATCGCGGGGATCGCCAGGTACGCCTCGAGGTGCTCGTTGTTGTTCCACATGAACGTGGCCACACGCTGGTCGGACGTGACCCCGAGGCCACGCAACGCGTGTGCGAGCTGGGCCGCGCGCCTGCCGACCTCGGCGTAGCTGCGTCGCCTGCAGCCCTGGCCGGTCCAGGTGGCTACCTCACTGGTGCCGTGTACTTGCGATCCGTAGCGGAGCAGCTGGGCGATCGAGAGCTCTCCGTCCTGCATTGTGCTGTACATGCTGCGAGGCTAACGCGCTCCCGCCCGGTGTGACTCCCCAAGACGGAGGAGGTAACCGGTCGGTTGTGACTGGATCGGGTCAATGACCAGTGGGATATTCGCTGGTGACTGCGTGTCGGTGCTGCCGAAGTCGCCGTTGTGGCGTTTACTGGTGGCATAGCACCGCACGCGGATGCCGCGTGTGGCGTGGCAGCGAAACCGCCGGGAAGGTTCTCATTGCCCAGCGTCGTGCTGGTGACCGTGGTGCCCGGCGGGACGGAAAGCGGAACAGGAAGGATGACGTACGTTGGCTCTGCCTACGTTGACTCCGGAGCAGCGCGCGGAAGCGCTCGCCAAGGCCGCCGAGGCCCGCAAGGCTCGGTCGGAGCTGCTCGCGTCGATCAAGTCCGGCGAGCAGAGCATCGAGAAGGTGCTCGAGCGCGCCAAGGAGAACAAGACCATCGGCAAGACGAAGGTGTCTGCGCTGCTCAAGGCCGTTCCCGGTCTTGGCGCCGTCAAGGTCGCGAACCTGATGGAGCAGATCGGTATCGACCCGGACCGCCGCGCGGCCGGGCTCGGAGACCGCCAGCGCCGGGCATTGGTCGAAGCGCTGAAGTAGACCCGTGTCCGGGGTCCGTGGGTCCTGGCAGGCGCCGTACAGCTGCGCCTGCCAGGACGACGAGGCCCCCGGAGGGCGGGTTGTTCACAAGCCGACGGTCGGGGCTGCCTGTCGAGCGGCCCGCGGGCGTCGGGCGGTTACGCGTGTGCTGACCACCGGGTCCCTGGCTGCGAACGCTACCGCCGAGTAGTGCGACAATCGATCGTGTGACGATCTTTTCGGCGCACCGTGCCGCGCAGCTCGCGAGGTGGGCGCGATGACGGTCGCAGGTAGGGGTGCGGGCGCGCGTGCGGATCAGCGAGCTGATCCTGCCGAGTTGCTCGCCGCGTACCGCCGCGGGGACTTCTTCCTGTCCACCGCGGAACGGTCGATCCTCGCGCGCGGTGCCGACACCGTGCTCGACGGGGACGATATCGACGGGCTGGACACGCGGCTGTCTCAGGCACTGACCGGTGCGGCCCATCCGGTCGCGGTAGGCGTGCTCCCTTTCGCCACCGGTGCCACCGGTGCCACCGGTGCCGCCGGTGGTGAGCCGGGGGAGGAGCGGGCCGTCGCGCGGTTCGTCCTGCCTCGTGAGCTGTGGACGGCGGAGCCTGCGCACGGCGCGGCCGCGCAGCGGGCCACCCGAGGGGTTCCGGTGCCTGCCGAGGTCACACCGTTTCCGGCGCCGGAGGGGCACCGCGCTGCCGTGCAGCGCGCCCTCGCCGCCCTCGACGAGAGTGACCTGCGCAAGGTGGTGCTGGCGCGTGCCCTCGACATCTCCTTCACCGCAGAGGTCGACCCCGCCTGCCTGCTGCACAACCTGGTGCGGGACAACACTGGCGGCTACACCTACGCCGTCGAGCTGCCGCGAGCGGCAGCGGGGTCGCCGGGACCGCCGGGACAGCGCAGCCTGGTGGGCGCGAGCCCCGAGTTGCTCGTCCGGCGCAGTGGCACGCTGGTCAGCGCGCACCCGCATGCCGGCTCGGCGCCCCGGTCGTCCGACGCCGACGTCGACCGGCGCAACGCGGAGGCGCTGCTGGGCTCGGCCAAGGACCACGCCGAGCACGCCATGGTCACCGAGGCCGTTGTGGCCGCGCTGCGCCCGTTGTGCCGCCGTATCGACGTGCCGCCCGAGCCGTCGCTGATGTCGACATCGACGATGTGGCACCTGGGTACCGCGATCACCGGCGAGCTCCGCGACGAGGGCATCAGCGCGCTGCGTCTGGCCGCGGCGTTGCATCCGACCCCCGCGGTGTGCGGTACACCGACCCCGGCCGCCCGGTTGCTGGTCGGCGAGCTCGAACCGTTCGAGCGGGACTACTACGCAGGCGCCGTCGGATGGGTGGACACCACAGGCGACGGGGAGTGGGCCGTGGCGATCCGGTGCGCGCAGGTCGCCGAGCGTTCGCTGCGCCTGTACTCCGGTGGGGGGATCGTGGCCGGATCCGACCCGGATGCCGAGCTGGCCGAGACCTCGGCGAAGTTCCAGACCTTGCTGCGTGCCATGGGACTCGACCTAAATTTGTGACCTTGACCACAGTGCCGGTGGCGCGAGAACGTGGACGTGCCCGGCATGCGAGTCCGGGTGGCACGGCACCGGCGCCGCCGCGGGTGCGGCGGCGCAGCGGGAGGAGGGATGGGCCGCAGTGAACCGCGCGCCGTTGGGATCCGTACTGACCGCGATGGTCACGCCCTTCGACTCCGACATGCGCGCGGACGAGTCCGCGTTCGTCTCGTTGTTCCATCACCTCGTGCGGCACGGCTCTGACGGCATCGTGGCCTGCGCGACCACCGGGGAGGCTGCCACGCTGACCGATGAGGAGCACCTGCGGCTCATCGGGCTGGCCTGCTCCGAGCGGCCGTCCGGCGCCACCGTGGTCGCCTCCACCGGGTCGAACAACACCGCCCAGGCCTGCGCGATGACCGAACGGGCGACCGAGCTCGGTGCCGACGCCATCCTGTCGGTCACGCCGTACTACAACCGCCCGAACCGGCGCGGGCTGCTGCGGCACTACTCGGAGATCTCGCGGGCGACGGACAAGCCCATCTTCCTGTACAACATCCCCTCCCGCACCGGCATCGACATTCCCAACGACCTGCTCGCCGAGCTGGCCACGATCGAGCGGGTCGACTACGTCAAGCAGGCCAACAGCGCCAACCTGGCGCCGGTGGAGGGCCTCGGCGTCTACGCGGGCAACGACGACATATTCGCGCGCACGCTCGACCTCGGCGAGTGCGGTGGTGTGCTGGTCATCAGCCACATCGCCGGGGAACGGATCCGCAGGATGGTCGACGAACCCGAGCGGCGGGCGGAGATCGATGCCTCGCTCAAGCCGCTGTACCAGGCGCTCGGGGTGACGACCAATCCGATCCCGATCAAGGCCGCGCTGAACATGCTGGGCATCCGGGTGGGTCCGCCGCGCCTGCCACTGGTGGAGGTCGACGAGGCGGAGAGCGAGGTCGTCCGCAAGGCGCTGGTGGAGTGCGGGCTGCTGGAGTAGTCGCGCTCACGCCGACGCGCGCACGACGAGGTGGGTGTGCCCGCCCATCTCGCTCAACTCGCGGCTGACCCGTGCCGGTTACCCGGTTTCCAGTGCCGCTCGGTGACGAGCGGCTGCCCTGCGGTGAGCAGTGCCAGGCTGGCCGGGTAATCCCCGCTGCCCGCCAGGTCCGTCAGGAAGGTGCGCTGCGGGGTCATCGCCTGCTCGGGCGCGGCGTGCAGCCGCGCGGGCTCCCAGGGCGCTGAGACGATCATGTCCTGCAGGCCGAGCCGTAGCCCCTGGCCGGTCGCCTTCATGAGCGCCTCCTTGCGCGCCCAGTAGCGCAGGAACGCTCGTTCCCTCTCGGCCGGGTCGAGCGTGGCGATGGTGGCGCGCTCGCTGTCGGCGAGCGTGTAGCCGACCAGTCCGTCGACTGACTCGGCCGAGCGTCCGGCGGGCGACTCCACGTCCAGCCCGACCGGGACCCCCTGGGCCAGCGCGACGCCGACCCAGTCGCCGGAATGCGTGATGGACAGCTCGAGCGGCTCGCCGGGCGAGGTAGCCGCGGGCACGGTGGGCTTGCCGTGCGGCTTGCCGCAGCTGGAACAGGTGGCGTCCAGAGTGATCGTTTCCGGTGGCACGCCCAGCCGTTCGCCCACCGCGTGCTTGGCGAGTACCCGGCCGGTCAGGAAGCGGCGCCGGTCCGCGTCGAGCCGGTAGGAGTGGTACCTCCCGAGCTCGATCTCGTCGAGGTGCCGGAGCAGCTCGCCGCCTGGCGTGAGCGGCCCGGACCACAGCACCGCGCATTCCACGGTGGCAGCCTACGCGAAGTCGGCAGAGCCGACGGCTCCCCACGTCGTCAGCACGATCTCCCTGCAGACGTCCACATCGGGAGCCGCCGGCTCGGTAGCGCCGAGCGCCCGCAGCGCCAGCAGGGCGTACTCGCGGGCGAGCTCGTCGAGTGGCATCGGGCCGGTCGACGAGTACCAGCGCGCGACGCCGCTGCACATCTCGAGCAGGCCGCGCCTGGCTACGCCGTCTGGGTCGGCACGGAACGCGCCGGAGTGCTGACCGTCGGCGATGGCATCCGCCCACAGCCGCTCGTAGCTGTCCCGCGCGGCCACGACGGACCGGCGCAGCGCTGGGGACAGCGAGTTGACCTCGTTGTCCACGACCGCGGTCTCCTGGGCCCGCTCGGCGTGCGCGAGCACGTGCAACGCGACGAGCCTGCCGAGCCGTTCGGCGGGGTCGTCGACCGATGCGACCGCCTCGCGCCCCGCGGACACCAGGCGCCGCAGGCAGTCGTGCATGATCTCGGCGAGCAGTGCCTCCTTGGTGCCCATGTAGTGATAGAGGCTGGCCGAGGACAGCTGCGCGTGCTGTGCCAGCTCACGGATGCCGACCCCGTGAAACCCCTTGCTCGCGAACAGCTCCACCGCCACCCGGTGGATGCGCTCACCGGTGGTGTTCACCACCATCGTTGTCGCCCCCTGTCGTAAGAGCCTACCCACGGTTCGTCGCCTCCGGCGAGCTGTCCCTTGGCGACCCGCTCGGACGGCGTCATGGGTAGCTTATCGGCAAAACGCCAATAGCGTGGCACCTTGAAGTAAGCGAGCTTCTCCGCGCAGAACCGGGCGAGGGCCTCGGGGTCCGGGCCCGCGGCTCCCTCGGCGAGCACGATGTGGGCCTGGATCTCCTCGCCGCGCAAGTCGTCGGGCACCGCCGTCACCGCGGCGATGTCCACGTCCGCGTGCAGCGTCAGCGCGTGCTCCACCTCGTCCGCGGAGATGTTCTCGCCGCTGCGGCGGATCATGTCCTTGGTGCGGCCCACGTAGTACACGCGCCCCGCCTCGTCCATTCGCGCCAGATCTCCGGTGTGGAACCAGCCGTCGCGGAAGGCGTGCGCGGTGGCCTCGGGTCGGTCGTGGTAGCCGAGCATCAGGCCGGTGCCGCGGATGGCGAGCTCCCCGGTCCGGCCGCGGGGTGCCGCACCACCGTGCGAGCCGAGGATCATCACCTCGCGGTCCCGGATCGGTGTGCCCACGCAACCGGTGCCGACCAGCTCGTCGTGGTCGTGCTCGCGTACCCGCAGGTCCGCGCCGGTCTCGGTCATGCCGAACGCCTCGAACCACTGGACGCCCCAGCGACGCTCCAGCTCGGCGTGCAGCTCGGGGGGAATGGCCGAGGCGTGGATGGCGCGGACCGAGTGGTCGCGGTCGTTCTCGGCGACCGGCTGGCGTAGCAGCGCGGTCGGCATCAAGCCCAGGCAGTAGAACCACGTCACGCCGTGCTGCCGGACCTTCTGCCAGAACGTCGACGGGTGGAACCGATCCAGCACCACGAGCCGTGCGCCGGACGCGAGCCCTGTCACGACATTCCATTGTGGATCGACGTAGTGGAACGGCTGGGCGGTGAGGGTGATGTCGGCCGGTGCGATGTGCGGCGACTCCTCGACCATGCTCCTGGCGATCGTCGTCCAGTACCGGTGTGGCAGCACGCAGCCCTTCGGCGATCCCGTCGTGCCGGAGGTGTACTGGATGTTGACCGGCTGCTCGGGTGTGGGACCGGCGGGCAGCCCGTCCTGTCTGGTGGTGCGGAGGTCTCGCGGGGAGATCACCCCGGGTGCGTGGCGCAGGCCGGTGATCCCGCGGAGCAGCCCGGCGAACTCGTCGGCTGCCACCGCCAGGCGTGCCCCCGAGTCGTCAAGCACGTGCGCCGCGTCCAGCTCGCGGTAGTTGGTGTTCACCGGAACCAGCACGGCGCCGAGCCTCGCCAGCGCGAGCCACAGCAGCGGGAAGTCCGGCTCGTTGCGCAGCATCGCGGCGACCCGGTCACCCGGCGCGACCCCGTACGCGGTCAGCCCGGCCGCGAGCTCGGTGCTGCGCCGGTGGATGTCGGCGAAGCTGTACCGCTGCCCGGTGCCGTCGAAGACCCACGCGGTGCGGTCCGGCCACCGTTCGGCAGCGCGGGAGGTCAGGGTGGCGAGGTCCTCGACGTGCTCGATCGCGACGCTCACGGCTGGTGCCCTCCCTTGTCGTGGTTCGACGCGGCCGGCAGCGCCGCCTCACCGGAGGCCTCGGTGATCATCGCGTGGCTCACCTCCAGCTCGAGAGCGGCGTCCACGGTACCGTCCGTGCCCGCGTCAAGGGCGCGCTTCGCCAGCGCGGCGGCGACGGGGTTGCGGGCGATCTCGCTCGCGTGCCGCAGGGCCGTAGGCAGCAGCTCCGCTTCCTCGACCACGGTGCTGACCATGCCGAGCCGTGCCGCGGCCGGTGCGTCCAGGTCGCCACCGAGCAGCACGAGCTCCTTGGCCTTGAGCGGGCCGAGGAGCGCGGGCAGCAGCCGGGATGCCGCTCCCGTGACGCTGAGCCCGAGCCCGACCTCGGGGAAGCGGAACACCGCGTCGCGGGCGGCGAGCAGGAGGTCGCAGCCGATCGCGAACTCGGCCCCAGCACCGATCGCGTAGCCGTGCACCGCGGCCAGCACCGGCTGGCGCAGGTTCCGGATGCGCCGCGTGACGGCCTGCAGCCGCTCCAGCCGCGCGCGCGAGTCACCCTCCGGCAGCGGCTCCTTGAGGTCGTGCCCGGCACAGAACGCGCGCCCGCGGCCGGCGAGGACCACCGCACCCGGTGTGGGGTCGGCGGCATCGACGGCGTCGAGCGCGGCGAGGAGGTCGTCGACCAGTTCGGGGACGACGGCGTTCCGGCGATCCGGCCGGTTCAGCCGGATCGTGGCCACCCCGTCGGATATGTCGACATCCACGGTGCGCGGTCGTTGCGGTTGCGGCATGAGTGCCAGTCTAGACGAACCGATCGACCGATCGATAGGCTTCCGGTATGTGCGAGCGGGTACGAGTGATGGGCGAGCGCTCCGGATGACACGCACCGGCACACGCCGGTGCGCCCCTGGGGCGACGAGGCACAGGAAGCGGAGGACGGCGATGCCCGTTCGGGACGCGTGGCCGTCGGATCTCGACGAGATCTGCGCGATGATCGAGGAGCATGCCGAGTACGAGGGCAACGCGAGCCTGCGGCTGGACCGTGCGGCGATGGAGGGGTACCTGTTCGGTGCGCATCCCAAGGCCTGGGTGGTGCTGGCGCATCCCGGGGGCGCGCCGGAGTCCGTGGCGGGGTTCGCGTTCTGCTGCTGGAACTTCTCCACATGGGAGGGCAGGCCCGGGATCTGGATGGACGACCTGTTCGTCCGGCCCCGTTACCGCCGCGACGGGTTCGGCTCCCAACTGCTCACCGAGCTGCGATCCCGTACCGACGGCCGCGTCGAGTGGGAGATGCAGGACGGCAACAGCAAGGCGGCGGCCTTCTACGAACGGCTCGGCGCCTACCCGGTGACCGGCTGGACCCGGTACCGCTGGAAACCCCGGTAGCGGGCCGGGTCGTATCGTGGGGACATGGCTGAGGAGTTGGACCGGCGGTCCTCGTCGATAGAGGACTACGTCAGGGTCATCTACGGGCTCGCGGAGCGCGGCGAGGAGGTCACCAACACCTCCCTGGCCGCACGGCTGCAGGTCAGCCCGTCCTCGGCGTCCGGAATGGTGACGAAGCTGTCCCAGCAGGGGCTGGTCGCGCACGTGCCGTACCGAGGGATCGGGCTGACCTCGCAGGGGTACGCGCTGGCCCGCTCCGTGCTGCGCAGGCACCGCCTCATCGAGACGTTCCTGGTCTCGGAGCTGGGCTACACCTGGGACGAGGTGCACGCCGAGGCCGACGCGCTCGAGCACGCCGTGTCCGACCTGCTGGTCAACCGCATCTCGGCCAAGCTCGGCAACCCCCAGCGGGACCCGCACGGCGACCCGATCCCTGCGCACGACGGCACGGTCGAGGAGCTGGAGACCCGCCAGCTGCACGAGCTCGAGCCGGGCGTGGTCGGTGAGATCGTGCGGGTCTGGGACACCGACCCCGAGCTGCTGCGGTTCCTCGCCGACCGGGCGATCGGGCTGGGCGCGCGCATCGAGGTGCTCGAGCGGCAACCCTTCGGTGGACCCCTTGTCGTCAAGGTCGGCGCACCCCCTTCGGAGGCCACCCACGCCCTCGGCACCGAGGCCGCCCAGGCCCTCTCGGTAGCCGTGCTCTAGCACCCCGCCGTGCCTGCCGGCCCGGCATGCCGTGTCGAGTACTCCGGCACCCTGTGCCGGCCGGTCGGACACGCCATACCGGCGTGCACGGAGCGGTCACCTGCCGTTCGTGCACGTCCCGGATGTCCGGAGAGTGTCTTTACGCGAGGATGATCCGGCCGGTGGCATCGTGAAGTTCGGTACCGCCGAGGACACGGGAGGTCGGCATGCGAACGATCGGGCTGCTGGGTGGCATGAGCTGGGTGAGCAGCGCCGAGTACTACCGTCTGCTGAACGAGCGCACGAGCGACGTGCTCGGCACGCCCCATTCTGCACGGTGCGTGCTGTACTCAGTGGACTTCGCCGACATCGAACGGATGCAGGCCGACGGGCGGTGGGACGAGGCAGCCGCCGTCCTCGGCGACGCCGCCCGTGCGGTCCAGTCGGCAGGCGCGGAGCTGCTGGTGCTGTGCACCAACACCATGCACAAGGTCGCGGACGAGATCCAGGCGGCGATCGACATCCCGCTGCTGCATCTCGCCGACGTGACGGCCCGTGCCGTGCTCGACGCCGGTATCACCAGGGTGGGGCTGCTCGGGACCGCCTACACCATGGAACAGGACTACTACCGCACCCGCGTCGAGCGGCACGGCCTGGACGTGCTCGTGCCCGGCGCGGATGATCGGGCAACCGTGCACCGGAGCATTTTCGACGAGTTGGTGAACGGCACCATCTCGGATGCCTCCCGGCGGAGCTACCAGCAGATCATCGCCGGGCTCGCCGAAGCCGGCGCGGAAGGAGTGATCCTCGGCTGCACCGAGATCGAGCTGTTGATCGGCCGTTCAGACAGCCCGCTGCCGACCTTCCCCACCACCCGGTTGCACGTCGACGCCGCGGTCGCGGCCGCACTCGACGAGCACGTGGGTACCGGGCAGTCCTGAGCCCTACGGAGCACCGCGAGCCGCTGGCGCGAACCCGGTAGCTCGGCGCCGGGTGTGCGGACGACGAGTTCCACCGGTTTCCGACCCAGATTGTGCAACAACTAGGTTGCACATCATTCGTCGATGTGCAACTGTATAGTTGCACATATTGCGCCGAGTGAAGGAGTAGCTGTGAACGCAGATCGGATCGAACGCGACATACTGATCGCGGCCCCGGTGGAGCGGGTCTGGTCGCTGGTGGCCGAACCCGGGTTCTGGGCGGCCGACGAGGCGAACCTGTCCGGCGCGATCGCCGAGGAAGGCGAATTGACGGTCGTCAAGCACGCCCAGCACGGCGAATTTCCGGTGCGTGTGGAGAAGGTGGAGCCGCCGACATACGTGGCGTATCGCTGGGTGAGTGCGTTCCCCGGGGAAGCGCTGCGCGAGGACAACAGCACCCTTGTGGAGTTCACGTTGACCGCGGAGGGCGACAAGATCCGGCTACGCGTGGTGGAGAGCGGGTTCGCGGCACTGAACACGTCGGAGGACAACCGCCAGAACGTGATCAAGGATCACTCCAACGGCTGGCCACAGTGTCTCGATGCGTTGAAGGCGCGCGCCGAGCAATCCCGGGTGTGATGGACGAACGTGACGACACTGTGGAAACCGTCGACAGCGTGCTCGCTGCGCTGTCGGACCCGAGACGGCGGCAGTTGCTCGACTTGCTCGCCGAACAGGGGGAGGCCACCGCGACGACCCTCGCCGAGCGACTCCCCGTCTCCCGGCAGGCGGTGGTCAAGCACCTCGCGACTCTCGACGCTGCTGGACTGGTCTCGGTAACCCGGGTCGGACGCGAGGTGCGGTACGCGATCCGGACGGCAGGTGTGAACGCTACAGCCCAGTGGATGGCCGCGCTCGCGGACGACTGGGACCGGCGACTGGCGAAGATCAAGCGTGTCGCCGAGGCGGCCGAACGGGATTCACGCTCGCCACGACACGACTGACAAGGACGATGCACGCGATGGATACGACAGCACTTCGCAGTTCCTATGACAGGTTGCTCGATGTGGCCGCGATCCCGGATCTCGGCAATGCCGCCGACGGAGGATGGAACGCCGATCAGATCCTGGCCCACATCCTCAGTGTCGATGCCGGGATCGCCTCGGTCGCACTCGGCGTCGTCTCGGGCGCACGCCCCGCCTTCGACAACCGGATCTCCCTCGACACGTGGAATCTTGACCGGATCATCGCCGAGCACTCCGGCAGGGTGGAACTCATCGATCACGTACGGAGCCAGGCCACCGTCCTGTGTGACATCGCCGACCAACTCAACGACACAGCCGCCGCTGTTCTGGTGCCTTCATTCCTTCTGTCCAACGATGCGCTCGTGCTGGACCAGCCGATCCCGCTCGCCGACCTCATCGATGGTCTCGCCGAGAACCACGTACCCGCGCACACCCGACAACTCCTCGACCTTCGAGTTCCCGGCAACACCTGAGGCCGGCGAAACGAGTCATCCTGTCCGACGAGGAGGGCGTTGTTCGTCCTACCGGATCCGGAGTACGTGCGGTGGTGCGGTCCGGTGACGGATAGTGTCAAGCCCGCGACGCGAATGCTGTGTAGCTGCTCCCTGAGCCCTCTGGTCTTCCGCGAGCCGCAGGCGCGGCCCTCGTCAGCCCGAAGGGGAGAGCACAACGACGGGTATCTCGCGGTCGGTCTTGCGCTGGTAGGCGCGGTAGCGGTCGTTGTTGACCTCGTTGACGATCTCCCACAGCCGCGCGTGGCCCTCGTCGGCGGGGTACACCGGCCGGGCGGTGACGGGGATCCGGTCCCGCCCGACCTGGATCTCGCACTGCGGGTTGGCGGTGACGTTGTGCAGCCACGCCGGTGCCTTGCGCGCACCGCCGTTGGAGGCGGTGATCAGGTAACGGTCTCCATCGCTGGCGTAGGTCAGCGCCGACGTGCGCGGCTGGCCCGTGCGGCGTCCGGTGCAACGCAGCAGCAGCGAGGGCGGCATGCGCGGCACGCGGTGTCCGAGCCGACCGCCGCTGCGCTCGTAGATGAGCTGGTGCAGGGCCAGCGTCTTGACGAAGGTCTTGGTCAGCAGCTTGTCCATCGCCGCCGAGTTTACGCGCCAGTAGGTAAGCGCCGTGCGGCTAGCTCGACGTGCCGTTGATCAGGAGGCGCACCGAGAGCTCGAGACGCTGGTGCACGTCGGAGGCCGAGGCGCGCCTGCTGACCCACGCGATGAGGTTGGCCATCCACACGTCGGCGATCAGGTGGAAGATCGCCCGATCGTGTTCGGTGGGCTCCTGCTTGCCCATGGCGGTGGCGAACATGTCCTCCATCAGCCCGCCGACCAGCTCGACCTCCGCGGCGGCCGTGGTGTCGGCGAACATGAACGCGCGCACCATCGCCTCGGTCAGATGCGGGTCCCGTTGCAAGGCACGCGTGGTCTTGCCGAGCACGAACACCAGCCGGTCCGCCGGCGTCTCCCCGGGGATGGTGGTGCGTTCGAGCTTGTCCCTCGTCTGCTGGAACTCGCGCGCGAGCCCGGCGACGAGCAGGTGCACCTTGGACGGGAAGTACCGGTAGAGGGTGCCCAGTGCGACCTCGGCCTTGTCGGCGACCGCGCGCATCTGCACTGCGTTGTAGCCACCGCTGGCAGCCAGTGCGAGCGTCGCGTCGATGATGCGCTTGCGCCGGTCGCGCTGCGCAGGTGAACCCGGTTCCTCACCCTTCGGGGTGGGGATCTCGGAGGATCGTGGATTGGCCTTGGGCGGCACGGGATGTTCCCCCTTGCGCGGCGTCAGGAGCGTTCCGTGCTCAGGATACAACCACGGAACCTGTTTCAGTGCCAGTGGTCGGCGGCGGTTCGTTGGTCGTCGGTGATGGCTCGATGGGATATCGACCATGCACTATAACATGTTCTAGTATTGTGTGGCGGGAACGACGTATGTGGAGGAACTGTGCCGCTCGCCATCACGGATACCCAGCAGGCCTTGGCCTCATCGGTGCGCGACTGGACCGCGCGTACCGGCCCGATAGCCGCGGTACGTGCCGCTGAGGGGCACGGAGTCACCCCGGACTCGTCCGGCAGCGGTTGGCACGACCTCGCCGCGATCGGTGTGCTCGGCATCGCCGTGCGCTCCGACCTCGGCGGTGCGGGCGGCACGGTCACCGACGCCGCCGCTGCCCTGGAGGAGGCCGCGGCGGGGCTGGCACCCGGCCCGGTGCTGCCCACTGCGCTCGCGGCGCTCGTGCTCGACCGCGCCAGGGGGCCCGCGGCGACCAAGGAGGTCACCCCGCAGCTGGCCGCGGGAGAGGCCCACGCGGGCGTCGCGCTCGAACCGTTCGGTGTCACCGCACGCCGTGCGGACGGGGGTGG
This sequence comes from Haloechinothrix alba, assembly GCF_900188115.1. GTDB lineage: Bacteria > Actinomycetota > Actinomycetes > Mycobacteriales > Pseudonocardiaceae > Haloechinothrix > Haloechinothrix alba. The sequence continues at coordinate 140,336 of NZ_FZNW01000010.1, forward strand.
GTTGGTCGTCTCCGGCGAGGCAGGCATCGTGTTCGGGGCCGACGCGGGCGCCCACCTGGTGCTTTCCGCGGACGTGGGCGGCGTGCCGACCTGGTTCGTGCTCGCGCCCGGCCGGGATGGGGTGGCAGTGCGGCCGTGCACGCCGGTGGACTTCTCCCGGACGGCCGCGCGGGTGCGGCTCGACGAGGTCGAGGTGCCCGCGGACGCGGTCCTGGACACCCTGTCCACCGAGCACGTCCGCGACATCGCGGCCACCCTGGTGAGCGCGGAGGCCTCCGGCATCGCCCGATGGTGCGTGCGCACCGCGAGCGAGTACGCGACCACCCGTGAGCAGTTCGGCCGCCCCATCGGGGCGTTCCAGGCCGTCAAGCACCTGTGCGCGACCGCGTTGTGCCGCGCGGAGCAGGCGACGGCACTGGCCTGGGACGCGGCACGGGCCGCGGAGGCGGCCACGGATCAGGCCGGCGAGCAGTCCGTCGCCGACCAGCACGCCTTCGCCACGGCCGCGGCCGCCGCCTACGCCCCGGACGCGGCTGTCGACAACGCCAAGGACTGTATCCAGGTGCTCGGCGGTATCGGCTTCACCTGGGAGCACGACGCGCACCTGTACCTCCGACGCGCGCTGGCACTGCGCCGGATGCTCGGCGGCACCGCGAGCTGGCGCGGCAGGCTGGCCGGGCTGGCCGGGGACGGCCACCGGCGCGGCGTGACGCTGGAGGAGGCCGAATGGGACGCCGGGGCCGAGGAGATGGCCGAGCAGCGTGCCCGGGTGCGCGAGGTGGTCTCCGGCATCGCCGCGTTACCGCCGGACCGGCGCAGGGACGAGCTGGTCGACTCCGGTTACCTGGTGCCGCACTGGCCGAGGCCGTACGGTCTGGACGCCTCGCCCGCGCTGCAGCTGGTGATCGACGAGGAGCTGGAGCGGGCGGGCGTCGCGCGGCCCGAGCTGGTGATCGGGGCATGGGCGGCCCCGACGATCCTGGCGCACGGCACCGAACGGCAGGCGGAACGGTTCGTCGGCCCGACGTTGCGTGGCGAGATCACCTGGTGCCAGCTGTTCAGCGAGCCGGGTGCCGGCTCGGACCTGGCGTCACTGCGCACCACGGCAACCAGGGTCGCAGGCGGCTGGGTCCTGAACGGCCAGAAGGTGTGGACCTCGGTGGCACACGAGGCGGACTGGGCGATCTGCCTTGCCCGCACGGATCCCGAAGCCCCGAAACACAAGGGCATCACGTATTTCCTGGTGGACATGCGTTCGGACGGGATCGAGACGCGGCCGCTCCGGGAGATCACCGGCGACTCGAGGTTCAACGAGGTCTTCCTCACCGAGGTGTCCGTGCCCGACGACGCGGTGGTCGGCGAGCCCGGCCAGGGATGGAAGCTCGCGCGCACCACGCTTGCCAACGAGCGTGTCGCGATGTCCGGCGGGCCGTCCCTCGGCGACGGGCTCGAGCAGCTGGTGGCGCGGCGGGACGGCATGTCGGATGACGAGCTCGGTGGGCTGGTCGCGCAGGGGCATGCGTGTTCTGTGCTGGACGCGCGTGCCACGCTGCGTAGCCTCGGTGGGCACGGCGGCGGCGCCGAGTCCAGCGTGCGCAAGCTGGTCGGCGTGTGGCACCGGCAGGCGGTAGCCGAGGCCGCGCTCGGCGAGTTGGGCACCGAGGGCGCCGTCGTGACCGAGGACGGCGAGGAGGTCGTGCACGAGTTCCTGCTGAGCCGGTGCCTGAGCATCGCGGGCGGGACGACGCAGGTGCTGCTCAACGTGGCGGCGGAACGCCTGCTGGGTCTACCGCGCGACTGACTGCCCGGTGCGCTCGGCGACCGGCGGCTGGTCGGCGCGCTGGGTCGCGTACGTCCACTCCAGGAAGCGTTGCACCCCGCGCACCACGTGCGCGCTGCGGATCGACGGGAAGATGTCGAAGGCGTGCTGGGCGCCCGGCACCTCGGCGTAGGCCACCGGCCGGCGCGAGGTCGCGCGGAGCTTGTCCACGAACACCCGCGCGTCGGAGACGGGGATCAGCGAGTCGTGCTCGCCGTGCAGCACGAAGAACGGCGGTGCGTCCGGGTTGATGCGGTGCAGCGGTGAGGCGGCAAGGTAGGTGTCCAACTCGGTCTCGGCGTCCTTGCCGACCACGTAGCGTTCCAGCACGGACCGGCGCATCGCCTTCGCTGCCCGGGAGCCGGACTGCGCCGCGAAGTCGTAGGCCCCGTAGTGCGGCACGCAGGCCTGCACGCTGGTGTCCGCGTCATCGAACCCTGGCTGCCATGCGGGGTCGTTCGGTGTCAGCGCCAGCAACGAGGCCAGGTGGCCGCCTGCCGAGCCGCCGGTGACGGCCACGAACGACGGGTCGCCGCCGTACTCGGCGATGGTCTGCTTGACCCAGGCGAGGGCCTGCTTGATCGCGACGATGTGCGAGGGCCACCGCGCGCGGGGAGACAGCGGGTAGTTGACGGAGACGCACACCCACCCGCGCTTGGCCATGTGCAACATCAGGGGTAGGCCTTGCTGGTCCTTGTTGCCCACCATCCAGGCGCCGCCGTGGATCTGCAGCAGGACGGGGCGGTTCCGGTGCGGTGCGCGCGGCCGGTAGACGTCCAGCAGGTAGCGCTTGCCCCCGTCCGCGTAGGCGATGTCGCGAGTCCGCCGCACTTCCGGCGAGCGCATGCGAAACGGCATCACCAGCTGGTCGAGGGGCAGGCTCAGGTCGGACGGGTGACTGGGTGGGCTGAGCTGGTCCTTGTACTCCGGGCCGAGCGCGCTCACCAGCGCGTCCTCGACGGTGTCCCGGGCCCGGTGCGCAGAGGACATCAGCGCGACCAGACCCGCGGCGGAGGCCGCGGACAGTGCGAGGCCGATCCGGTCCCGCCTGCCCCGGCGGGCGAGGTGTAGCGCGGTGTCGGCGACGTTCACGGCGAGCAGGTGCGGGGCCAGCTCGGAGGTGAGCCAGCCTGCGAAGAAGCCGGGGATCGCCGTCGCCTGGCCGCGCAGCGGGCGGAGGGCATTCGCGGTGAGCGCGAGCTGTGCCGCGCGCCGGGTGCGGAAGGAAGGACCCATGCGACGAGGATAGCGTGAGACGTCCCGCTCACTCCGACGCGGGATAGAACATGTTTCAATTTTGGCTTAGGGTTCCGTCATGCAGCGACTCACCGGGCTCGACGCGAGCTTCCTCTACCTTGAGACCTCCTCGCAGTTGCTCCATGTGTGTGCTCTGATCACGCTGGATACCTCGACGATCCCCGGTGGGTACTCCTACGAGCGATTCACCGGCATGCTCGTCGAGCGCATCGCGCGCCTGCCGGTGTTCCGGCGCAAGCTGTACTCCTCCTGGCTCAATGTGGACCATCCCGTCTGGGTCGAGGACGAGGAGTTCGACGCCGAGCGGCACGTGCACCGGATCGCGGTGCCACCGCCGGGCGGTGAGGCCGAGCTCGCGGAGCTGTGCGCGCACATCGCGGGGCAGCCGATGGACCGTGCCCGTCCGTTGTGGGAGGTCCATGTGGTCGAGGGCATTCAGGACGGCTCGGTCGCGGTCGTGATGAAGATGCATCACGCCAGCGTGGACGGGGTGAGCGGGGCGAACCTGCTGTCCTACCTGGCGGGGCTCGAGCCGGACGCGCCGTTGCCGGAGGCGCCGGAAGACCAGCCGGGCAACCCGCCCCGGCCCGGCACGGTCGAGCTGGTCGGTGACGGCCTGCGATCCGTGGCGCGCCGTCCGCTCGATGCGTTGCGGATGGTTCCGGAGCTGGCCGGGCTCGCACCCGGCTTCGTGGTGCGCTCGCTGCGCGGCAAGGGCATGCGCCTGCCGTTCACGGCACCACGGACCCCGTTCAACGCGACGATCACCGGGCACCGGAGCGTCTCGTACACCCAGCTGGACCTGGACGAGGTGAAACGGGTCAAGAACGCCTTCGGCGTCACCGTCAACGACGTGGTGCTCGCGGTGTGCGCGGGCGCGTTTCGGCGGTACCTCCTCGAACACGACGCGCTGCCCGGCAAGCCGCTACTGGCATCCGTGCCCGTGTCGGTGCGCGGCAGGAGCCGGGGCGAGGCGGGCATGAACAAGGTCTCGGCGTTCTTCGCCTCGCTGCCGACGGATCTCGACGACCCCGGGCAGCGGTTGCGCGCGCTGAGCGAGACCACCGTGCTCGCCAAGGATCACCATTACACGGTTCCCGCCGACCTGCTGCAGGACTGGGCGCAGTTCGCGGGCCCGGCGACGTTCGGGTCCGCGGTGCGCACGTACTCCGCGCTGCGGCTCGCGGAGAGGCACCCTGTGGTGCACAACCTGGTGATATCGAACGTCCCCGGGCCGCCGATGCCGATCTACCTGCTCGGCGCGCGGGTCACCGGGATGTACCCGCTCGGCCCCGTCTTCCACGGGTGCGGGCTCAACGTGACCGCGTTGTCGGTGTCGGGCACGGTCAATATCGGGTTGCTCGCGGCGCGGGAACTGGTGCCGGACGTCTCGTCGCTGTCCAGCGCGATGCGCGAGGAGCTGGACACGCTGCTCGACCTCGCGGCCTGCTGACGAGGCTGCCCGGATACGCACGGTTCTGGTGGGCGGGTGAACGACGCGCCCGCGGTGCTCGCGATGCGCCCGACTGTCACGGTCCGTCTCACATTATTGGAACGATCTCCCAGAATGTGGCACGATCAGTGCGTGGCGCGTCGGGAGGGAGCGGGTTCGTGACGGAGCGGGCGGAAACCGTGTACACGCACGGGCACCACGAGTCGGTGCTGCGTACGCACCGGTGGCGCACGGCGGAGAACTCCGCCGGTTACCTCCTCGGGTACCTCGAGCCCGGGATGTCGTTGCTCGATGTGGGCTGCGGTCCCGGGACCATCACAGCCGACCTGGCCGCTGTCGTCGCGCCGGGGCGTGTGACCGCGCTGGAGCGGACCGAGGATGCGCTCCGATTGGGGCGGGACGAGGCCGCGCGCAGGGGGTGGAGCACCATCGACTTCGTCCTCGGCGATGTGCACGATCTCGAGTTCGCCGACGGGAGCTTCGACGTCGTCCACGCGCACCAGGTGCTGCAGCACGTCGGGGATCCGGTTCGCGCGCTGCGCGAGATGCGACGGGTGTGCAGGCCGGGCGGGCTCGTGGCGGCCCGCGAGAGTGACTACGCCGCATTCGCCTGGTACCCGGAGCTCGCGGAGCTGGATGAGTGGCTGACGCTGTACCGCGGGCTGGCGCGTGCGAACGGTGGGGAGCCGGACGCCGGTAGGCGGCTGCGCTCCTGGGCGCTGCGCTCGGGGCTGGACCGGGTCACCGCGACGACCTCGACCTGGTGTTTCGCCACGCCTCAGGACCGCAGATGGTGGGCGGACGCGTGGTCGGAACGGATCCTGCGCTCGGCGCTGGCCGAGCAGGCACTGGAGTCCGGCCTGGCCACGGTCGACGGTTTGCGCCGGATCTCGGATGGCTGGCAGCGGTGGGCCGCCTCCGAGGACGGCTGGATGTCCCTGCTGCACGCGGAGATCGTGGCCCGGGTGCCCCGGGGCGGGAGTGGATGCGCTGCCGGCCGATCCGGCTGAACGATTTCCCCGCACGCTGGTGATGCTCGGTACCGGGGCCTCGACGCGTGCCGTCGAGCTCGGACGCGGCGGGGACGGCATGTCCCGGCTGGCCGCCCGGCGACGAGCCGCCGCCCGGCCCCGCGGTGTGACCGAGCGCACCGTGGTTGCGTACATCCGGCCTTGGGGATAAAACTAGAACAAGTTATAGTTATTGCCGATCCGGATGCGAGCAGGCGGCATTCGCCCCACGACTACGCGCGAGGAGTCATGGACTTCAGTCTCGACGAGAACCAGCGAGCCATCGCCGACCTCGCGGCCGACGTGCTGGCCAAGGAGGGCGCGGGTGAGCCGCTCGCGCACGATGCCCGGCAGGACCCCGAGACGCGGTACCAGGAGCACGTGTGGGCGGCGATGGCCAAGGTCGGCCTGCTCGGCCTGGCGCTGCCCACCGAGCTGGACGGGGACGGCCTCGGTGTCGCCGAGATCGCCGTCGTGCTCACCGAGGTAGGCAAGGCAGGCGCGCGCGTGCCCGCGCTTGCGACCCTGGCGCTCGGGGTGCTGCCGGTCGCCTCGCACGGCACCGCGAAGCAGCGTGAGGCTCTGCTGCCGGACGTCGCAGCCGGGAACGCGCTGCTGACCGCCGCGGTGTCCGAAGTCGGTGCACCCCTTGCCACACTGCCCGGAACGGTGGCCCGTCCCGGCGGTTCCGGGTGGCGGCTCAGCGGGCGCAAGGTCGCCGTGCCGTACGCCGGGCACGCGAGCCGGATCCTGGTACCGGCCAGCCTCGAGGACGGCGCCGGGGTGTTCCTCGTCGACCCGCACGCCGGTGGCGTGACCGTGACACCGACACCCACCGCGTCGGGGACGCCGGAGTGCACCGTCGACCTCGACGACGTGGAAGTATCCGCCGCGGATCTGCTCGGCGGGGACACCTCCGGCGCGGCGGCCCGGGCGCTGCGGGAGTTCGCCGTGGTCGGGGCGGTAGCCTCCGGGGACGGCGCGCTGGCAGGGGTGCTGGACCTGACCACCGAACACGTACGAACCCGCCACCAGTTCGGCAAGCCGCTCGCCACGTTCCAGGCGGTCGCGCAGCAGATGGCCGATGTCTACATCGCGGCGCGCACGGTGCACCTCGCCTCGGTCTCGGCCGCGTGGCGGCTCGGGGCGGGGCGGAATGCCGAGGCCGATCTCGACCTCGCGGCGTACTGGCTCACCGCGGAGGCGCTGCCCTCTGTACGTACCTGCCATCACCTGCACGGCGGCGTCGGGGTGGACGTCACCTACCCGCTGCACCGGCACTACTCCGAACTCAAGGACCTCACCCGCCTGCTCGGCGGGCACCGCAACCAACTGCACGCGTTCGGCGCGGGCGCGGGGAGCTGACGCGAATGCGGATCGAACTGACTGACGAGCAGCGCAAGCTGCAACAACGGCTGCGCGAGTACTTCAACGGGCTGATGACCGATGAGGAGCGCGCCGCGATGCTCACCGAGCGGCACGGGCCGGTGTTCCGTGAGCTGGTGCGCAGGATGGGACGCGACGGCTGGCTCGGTGTCGGGTGGCCGAAGGAGTACGGCGGGCACGGTTTCGGCCCGGTCGAGCAGCAGATCTTCGTCAACGAGGCGGCACGGGCCGACGTGCAGCTGCCCTCGGTGACCCTGCAGACCGTCGGCCCGACCCTGCAGACCTACGGCACGGCCGAGCAGAAGGAGCGGTTCCTGCCTGCCATCCTCGCCGGCGAGGTGCACTTCGCCATCGGCTACTCCGAGCCGGAGGCAGGCACCGACCTCGCCGCGCTGCGCACCACCGCGGTACGCGACGGCGACTCCGACGACGCCGACTACATCGTCAACGGGCAGAAGATCTTCACGACCGGGGCGCACGACGCCGACTACATCTGGCTCGCCGTGCGTACCGACCCGCAGGCACCCAAGCACAAGGGCATCTCGATCCTCATCGTCGACACCCGCGACCCCGGCTACAGCTGGACGCCGATCATCACCTGCGACGGGGCGCATCACGTCAACGCGACCTACTTCTCGGATGTGCGGGTTCCGGCGAGCATGCGCGTCGGCGAGGAGAACCGGGGCTGGCAGCTGATCACGACCCAGCTCAACCACGAGCGGGTCATGCTCGGCCCGGCCGGACGGGTCGCCGCGCTGTACGACCGGGTGCATGCCTGGGCGGCCCAGCGTTCCAGCCCGATGGGGACACCGCTGCTGGAGTGCTCCGACGTCGCCGACGCGCTCGCCGAGACGCGTGCCGCGCTACGCATCAACGAGCTGCTGAACTGGCAGGTCGCCTCGGCTGATGCGGACAAGCCTGTCGACGTCGCCGACGCCTCGGCGACGAAGGTCTTCGGCTCCGACCGCATCCAGCGGCTGGGCGGCCTTCTCGAGGAGGTCGTCGCGCGGCACGGTGACCCGTCCGACCCGGAGACGGCCGAGCTGGCGACCTGGCTCGATGTGCAGGCCAAACGGAACCTGGTGCTGACGTTCGGAGGTGGCGTGAACGAGATCCAGCGGGAGCTGATCGCGATGACCGGACTCGGCCTGCCGAGGGTGCCGCGATGACGGGAACGGCGGGCAGCGACATCGCGGCGACCGTCCACGAGAAGGCCGAACGGATCGCGGCGGGCGGCGGGTCGAAGCCGCGGCCGGCCAGGGACCCCGTCAACACGGCCATGATCAACAACTGGGTCGAGGCGATGGGTGACGACAACCCCGTCTACACCGACCCGGAGTTCGCGGCGAGCTCGGTGCACGGCGGCCTGGTCGCCCCGCCTGCCATGGCGCAGGTGTGGACGATGAACGGCCTGCACGGCCGGCGAGCCGAGGACGACCCGCTCGGCGCGATGATGACGGCGCTGGACGAGGCGGGGTTCACCTCTGTGGTGGCCACCAACTCCGAGCAGACCTATCACCGTTACCTCGGCCCCGGCGAGCACGTCTCGGCGAGTACCGAGCTGGACGGCGTGGTCGGTCCGAAGCGGACCGCGCTCGGCGAGGGCTTCTTCGTCACCACGCGCACCAGCTGGCTCGTCGGCGACGAGGTCGTGGCGGAGATGACGTTCAAGGTGCTGAAGTTCCGGCCGGCGGGCAGCGACGACGGGACGGCAGGCGATGCCGGTGCGGCACCGTGGCAGGGACCCTCCGGGCGCGTGGTCGACGCCTCGGAACGCGCGGCGGGCGTGCTGCGCCCGGTGATCTCGGCCGACACGGAGTTCTTCTGGACAGGCACGCGGGTCGGTGAGCTGCGCATCCAGCGATGGGGTGACACCCTCCGGCACCCGCCTGGGCCGGTGGATCCCGGAGGGTCGATGGAGGCCACGCCCGACTACGTCGTCGCGGCCGGGCACGGCACCGTGTACAGCTACGTCGTGCACCACAACCCGCCGGTGCCCGGTAAGCAACTGCCGTTCGCCGTCGCGCTCGTCGAGCTCGACGAAGGGGTCCGGGTGCTCGGCGAGCTGGTCGACGCCGATCCGGCAGAGGTGTCGATCGGTATGTCGGTCCGTGCCGTGTTCCTGCGTGTGGACGAGGAACTGACCCTGCCCGCGTGGGAGGTGGCTCGATGACGGGGACGAGTCCGAGTACGGTGCCCGCCTCGCAGGTGTCCATCGGTACCGAACTGCCGCAGCTGAGTATCGAGGTGACCCCGACGTTCGTGATCAGTACCGCGCTGGCCACACGCGACTTCCAGGACGTGCACCACGACCGCGATCTCGCGCAGCAGCGCGGCTCGAAGGACATCTTCCTGAACATCCTCACCGACACCGGACTCGTGCAGCGGTTCGTCACCGACTGGGCCGGGCCGGAGGCGCTGGTGCGGTCGGTGAACATCAGGCTCGGGGTGCCCTGCTACGCCCACGACACGCTGACGTTCTCCGGCCGGGTCGCCGACCGGGTCGAGGTGGACGGCGAGCACCGGTTCGTCATCGAGGTCAGCGGGCAGTCCAGCCTCGGCGAGCACGTCGCCGGCACGGTACAGATCGCGCTGCCGGAGGTGACAGCGTGACACTGGCGGGTAAGGCGGCGATCGCCGGGATCGGGGCGACGGAGTTCTCCAAGGACTCCGGGCGTAGCGAGCTGCGGCTGGCCTCCGAGGCCGTGCGCGGGGCGCTCGACGACGCCGGACTGGCACCATCCGATGTGGATGGCATGGTGACGTTCACCATGGATGCCAACGCCGAGATCGCGGTGGCACGGGAGCTGGGGGTCGGAGAGCTGAGCTTCTTCAGCCGGGTGCACTACGGGGGAGGCGCGGCGGCTGCGACGGTGCAGCAGGCCGCGATGGCGGTGGCCACGGGTGCGGCCGACGTCGTGGTGGCCTACCGGGCGTTCAACGAACGCTCCGGGCAACGGTTCGGCCAGGTGTCCAGCGCGGCAGCCCACCAGGTCAACTCCTCCGGTGTGGACAACAGCTTCCACTACCCGGCAGGTATCGCCACCCCGGCGGCGACCGTGGCGATGGCCGCGCAACGGTACCTGTACGAGTACGGCGCGACCACCGAGGACTTCGGCCGGGTCGCGGTGGTCGACCGCAAGCACGCGGCCACCAACCCGAACGCCTGGTTCCACGGCAAGCCCATCAGCCTGGACGAACACCAGGCGTCCCGCTGGATCGCGGAGCCGCTCCGGTTGCTGGACTGCTGCCAGGAGACCGACGGTGGCATAGCCCTGGTGATCACCAGCGCGGCGCGGGCGAAGGACCTGCCGCACACGCCCGTGCGGGTCGCGGCGGCCGCGCAGGGCAGCGGCACCGGCCAGTACGTGATGACCAGCTACTATCGCGACGAGCTGGCGGCACTGCCGGAGATGGGCGTGGTCGGCAGGCAGCTGTGGGAACAGTCCGGCCTCGGCCACTCCGATGTGGACGTCGCGGTGCTCTACGACCACTTCACCCCGTACGTGCTGCTGCAGCTGGAGGAGCTGGGTTTCTGCGGCCGGGGAGAGGCGAAGGACTTCATCACCGGCGACACCCTGGAGCTGCACGGCAAGCTCCCCCTCAACCCGCACGGCGGCCAGCTCGGCGAGGCCTACCTGCACGGGATGAACGGTATCGCCGAAGGTGTCCGCCAGATCAGGGGCAGCGCGGCCAACCAGGTCACCGGTGCGCGCAACGTGCTCGTCACCGCGGGCACCGGGGTGCCGACCAGCGGGCTGGTGCTCGGCGCCTACGAATGGTAACCACCCGATTGCCGGGTGTGCGCGAGGGTGCGCTCCTGGGAGCCTGTCAGGTGCTGATGGAGCTACCCGGAGGGCACCCGCCTCATGGACGCACCGGATCCCGTCCTGTGGGTGTTGAGCGCGTATTTCCTGGTGATCGCGGTACCGAGCGCGTACCGGCTGGTGGCGGCGCATCCGGGGTCACCCCTGTGGCAGCAGGTCCACCGCGGCGACGAGGTCGCCGAGGTGCTCATGGCGCTCGGGATGCTCGCGATGGTCTCGCCTGTCGGCGGTCCGATCCCGCGCGCGGGCTGGGAAGCGGTGTTCGCCGTCGCGGCCGTATGGCTGGCAGCGCGATGGCTGCGCCTACCGCGTGCGCGCGCGGGGCCCGGGTACGGCAACGGGTGCGTGCGGTCCCAGTGCGGTCATCACGCCGTCGGCGCCGCCGTGATGTTCTACATGTTCGGCGGAATGGCAGGCGACGGGCATGCCGGGCATGATACGCAACCGTGGCTCGTGCTCGCAGGGCACGAGGGTTCTCTCGTGCTGGCGCCGCTGGCCATCGCGGCGACGACCTATTTCCTTGTCGACATCGTGCTGTGCGGGGTGCGCTGCGTGCGCGGGCGCAGCGGGACCGGCTCGCGCCGGCCACCTGCGCCCGCGCTGTTCAGCGGCGGGATGCGGGAGACCTCCCGGGCAGCGATGAACGTCGCGATGGCCGCGATGCTGCTGGCGATGGTCTGACGGTCACGCCCCCTGGCCCGCACGGCGATGCGATCCCGCGACCAGCCGGAAGGTCACGCCGAAGCGGTTCCACGCGTTGATGGTCGCGATCGCGGTCACCAGGGCGACCAGCGTCTCCTCGTCGTAGTATGCCGTGGCCTCGGACCAGGTGGCGTCGGACACGCCTGACGCCTTCGCGTCGTGGCTGTGCATGTCCACACAGATGCCGCAGCCGGCTTGCCGTGTGATCTGTCTGCCGGCTCGCATCGGTAGAGGTTAGCAACTGTGAGCAGAGTTGCTAACATGGTGTCATGCCGGAAATAACGCCCAGCGAGTTGCGCAACGACAGCTCCCGGATACTGAATCGTGTCGAACACGGGGAACGGTTCACTGTCGTGCGCGGCAGTACGCCCACCGCTGAGGTTATCCCTGCCCAGCGGCGGGCGTACCAGACAAAAACCGAGATCGCTGACGCGGTTGCGACATTGCCCGCTGTCGATTCGGGGCAGTTGCGTGCGGAGCTGGATGCCGAGGTCGACAACGATGTCGTGATCGATGACTGACGCCCCCGCACCCGTCCTGATGGACACCAACGTCGTGATCGATCTTGGAGTGGACCTCGATCCGGCCATGCTGCCGGACGGCGCGCTGCATCTGTCCGCGATCACGCTGGCGGAACTTACCGCCGGGGTAGCGGCCGCAAAGACGACCGATGACCAGGCAGCGCGCTTGCGCAGGCTGCAATGGGTCGAGACCAGCTTCACCCCGGTGCCGTTCGACGCCGAGGCGGCGCGGTTCTACGGCCACGTGTTCGCTCGCGTGCGGGCCGAGGGCCGGCAAGCTCGTCGCAGGCTGGCGGATCTGCAGATCGCCTCGATCGCTGGTGCCCACGGTTGGCCTCTCCTGACCCGGAACCCGGTGGACTTTTACGGCCTCGACACGTTGGTTACTGTCACGGCGATCTGAGAGCGGTAGGGCCGTCGGTCTTCCGCCGCGATCACCACCTCACCGCTCGCTGAGCACCCCGTCGGCGAGGACCGGTGCGTCCCGCTCCACGGCCACGGTGTTGACCAGGTAGCGCCGGCCGGTGTCCCAGATCCTGGTGCGCAGCGTCTCCCCGGGCAGCACGATGCCCGCGAACCGGGCCGACCAGGAGGCCACCCGGTCCGGGTCGCCGCCGAGTACCGCGCCGGTGACGGCCTTGGCGACCATGCCGTAGGTGCACAGCCCGTGCAGGATCGGCGCATCGAACCCGGCGGCTTTCGCGAACTCCGGGTCGATGTGCAGCGGGTTGCGGTCGCCGCACAGCCGGTACAGCAGGGCCTGCTGGCCGAGCGTGGGGGTGTCGATGACCTCGTCGGGTGCGCGGTCCGGCAGCTCCACCGACTCCGACGGCCCTCGCTCGCCGCCGAAGCCGCCCTCACCCTTGGCGAAGATGCTGGAACGAGCGGTCCAGAGCGGCTCGCCCGCCTCGTCGGTCACCTCGGTCTCCTGCACGATCACCGCGGCCTTGCCCTTGTCCTGCACGTCCGCGATGCGCCCGCGCGCCCGTGCCTTGCCGTCCGCGGGCAGCGGGCGGTGCGCGACGATCTCCTGCTTGCCGTGCACCACCTTGGCGAGGTCGATCTCCACACCGGGAAACGAGACCTGCGGCGGCTCGGTCTCGTGCATGGTCGCCGCTACCGTCGCGAAGGTCGGCAGCACCCGGAGGTCCCGCTCGTACGTGTAGCGCAGCTCGGCAGGGTCGTCCGGGCGTGCCCCGGCACCGATGCCGAGGTGGTACAGCAGCACATCGGAGGAGCCCCAGGAGAAGCTCGTCTCGCCGAGGTCGGCTCCGATCGCGGTAGCGGGGTCGATGGGCATGGGCCCCTCCTCACTCGTAGCTGACCGATACCGAGTCGGTCACCGGGAGGGACTGGCAGGCCAGCACGATTCCCTCGTCCAGGTCGACCGGCTCGAGCACGTCGTTGTTGAGCATCTTGACCTCGCCGGAGGTCACCCGGCACGCGCACGCACTGCAGGCGCCCTCGCGGCAGGAGTACGGCGCGTCGACGCCGTTCTCCAGCAGGAAGTCCAGCAGCTTCTTGGATCGCGGCCACGCGAAGGTGTTGCGCTGGCCGTCCAGCTCGACCTCGAGCGCGGCAGGCGCTGCGTCGCCTTCGGCTCCTGCGTCGCCTGCCGCCTCGGCCTCGCCGGTCGCGGACTCCTCGAACGGGTTGCGGGACAGCGAGACGAACCGTTCGATGTGGACACGGTTGGACGGGACGTCCAGGTCGCGCAACGCCTGCGCGGTGACCTCCTTGAAGGCACCGGGCCCGCAGATGAAGGCCTCCCTGCCTGCCCACGGCCGTGCCAGTGCCCGCAGGCCCGCCGCTGTCGGCAGCCCCTGCACCGACTCCAGCCAGTGCACGACGGTGAGCCGGTCCGGGTAGGCGGCAGCCAGCTCGGCCAGCTCGCCCGCGAAGATGACCGAACGCTCGTCCCGGTTGGCGTAGACGAGCGAGACGGTGCCCGTGCCGCGCTCGAGCACGGACAGCACAATGGACATCACGGGAGTGATCCCGCTGCCACCGGCGAACATCAGCAGGTCCGAGTCGAGCGATTTCGGGGTGAACACCCCGGCGGGCTCGAGCACGTCGAGTTCCATGCCCTCGGTCACGTTGTCGCACAGCCAGTTCGAGGCGTACCCGTCCTCGACGCGCTTGACGGTGACCTTGAGGTCGCCGCCCCTGTGGGGTGCGCTGGACAGCGAGTAGCAGCGGGCGACCGAGCCGGTGCGCTCGCTCGGCACGCGCAGGGTGAGGAACTGGCCCGGCCGGTAGGTGAGCCGTTCGGCCTCACCTACCGGTACCTCGAACACGATCGACCGCGCGTCGTGGGTCTCGGCGACGGTGCCGCTGACCCGCAGCCGGTGCACCCGCTCGCCCGCCAGCGCGGGCTCGGCGGTGGCACCGGCTGCGGCCGGAAGCTGCTCGCTCACGACGCACCCTCCTCCGGTGAGCCGACGCGGATCCGCCCGGCCTCGACCGCGCGCGCGATGCTCTCGGTCAGGCGCTCACAGGTGTCCAGCAGCGCGGTGTTCTCGCCCCGGGAGACCTGCTCGGCGTAGATCGGGCAGCTGCGAGCCGGGTCGGTCGTCCACTGGATACTGGTGTGCTTGGTGCTGTTCTTGCGTACCAGTACCTCGGTCCCGCACGTCTCGCAGGACACAGGGGCGAGCCCGTCGACGAGGTACGACCGGCGGTCGGCGAGCGTGTCGGCGCGCGTGGTCGCCCGGCCGAACGTGGTCGCCGCGCCGGGGGTGTCGATCTCCGAGGGCTTCGTGGTCAACGCCGTCAGACTCCTGCTTCCTGCTGCTGGTTCGCCAGGTTCTCGGCGACCTCCGCCTCCCACACCTCGTTGGCGCGGGTGGTGTCCACCTCGAACTCGAAGCGCTTGGTCATGTCCTCCGTGACCTCGTCGGCGTTGACGTAGAACTGCTCGTACCAGCGCCGCAGCTGGTAGACGGCACCGTCCTCCTCGCAGAGCAAGGGGTTGTCGATACGCGCCTTGTTCTGCCAGATCTCCACGTCCTGCATGAAGCCCTCACCGATGCTCTTGGCGAACTTGCCTGCGATGTCGTCGGCCTGTTTGTCGTCCACACCGGGCAGCTTCTTGACCATCACGCCCCACTGCAGCACGAACGAGTTCGCCGTGACCGGGTAGTGGCAGTTGATCAGCACGTTCTCGATCTCGAGGCCCTTATAGGTGTTGTGCAGGTAGTTGATCATGTACGAGGGGCCGTAGTAGTGCGCCTCGGAACGCAGCAGGTTCTCCTCGCCGCCGTAGTTGGACGCCATGCCCTTGTCCGGCCTGCCCTTGGTGTTGAGGTACTGCGAGGCGATGTGGCCCTCGAACACGTTCTTGAAGTAGGTGGGGAACGCGTGGTGGATGTAGAAGAAGTGCGCCATGTCCACGACGTTGTCCACGATCTCGCGGCAGTTGGATCCTTCGATGTACACCGAGTTCCAGGTCCAGTTGCTCCACTCCTCGCTGCCCACGCCCTCGATCTGCGGGATCGTGACGTGCTCGGGCGGCGGGTTGCCCTCAGGGTCGTTCCACACGAACAGCTGCTTGTTCCGCTCCAGCGTCGGCCACGACCGGGTGCGGGCGCGCAGCGGGACGCGGCGCGCGTACGGGATGGACTTGCACTTGCCGTCGCCGCCCCAGCGCCAGTCGTGGAAGGGGCAGGCGATCTCGTCGCCCTTGACCTCGCCCTGGGTGAGGTCGCCACCCATGTGCCTGCAGTACCCGTCGAGGACGTTGATGGTGCCATCGCTGCTCGCGAAGACCACGAGCTTCGTGCCGAAGGCGTTGATGGCGTGTGGCTTGCCGTCGGCGAAATGCTCGGTCAGCCCGAGGCAGTGCCAGCCGCGGGCGAACCGGTCCGGTAGCTCGCCACTGTCGATGGTGCGGAACGGGGTCTCGGCGGTGTTCGACTGGGAGCTCATTCCATCCCTCCGTTGCGTTGCTCGCTGAGCGCGGCGGAGCCCGTGCTCGCGATGTCGTGTACTGCGAGGTACCCGAAAACCATGGCGGGCCCGATCGTCGCTCCCGGGCCAGCATAGGTGTGCCCCATCACCGGAGCGCTGGCGTTGCCCGCGGCGTAGAGCCCGCCGATGGGCGTGCCGTCGGAGCGCAACACCCGCGCCCGCGCGTCCGTGCGGAGGCCACCCTTGGTGCCGAGGTCACCCGGCACCATCTTCACCGCGTAGAACGGGGCGACCT
This sequence comes from Haloechinothrix alba, assembly GCF_900188115.1. Taxonomy (GTDB): domain Bacteria; phylum Actinomycetota; class Actinomycetes; order Mycobacteriales; family Pseudonocardiaceae; genus Haloechinothrix; species Haloechinothrix alba. Next base: position 156,515 of record NZ_FZNW01000010.1, read on the forward strand.
CGAGCGGGGCGAGGCTGGGGTTGGGCCGGTTGCGGGGGTCGCCGTAGTAGTGGTCGTAGGCGCTGCGCCCGCGGCCGAAGTCGGCGTCCTCGCCCGCTGCCGCGAAGCCGTTGAACCGCTCGATGGTGGCTTGCAGCGCATCAGCGGGCACGCCGATGCGCTCGGCCAGCTCGGCGACGGTGGGGGCGCTCTGCACGACCCCTGCCTTGTACCAGCGTCCGGGCAGCTTCTGCCTGGGCCCGACACCGGCGAAGACGTACCGGTTGCGGTACCGCTGGTCGAAGACGATCCACGTCGGGATGTTCTCTGCGGGGCCCTCGCCCTGCCCGCGCGGCCCGCCGTACATGGCGTGCACGGCCTCGACGTAGGGCGCCGACTCGTTGACGAAGCGCGCGCCGCGGTCATTGATCATGAGGCTGCCGGGCAGCGAGCGCTCGGCGAGGCAGAACCAGGGGCCGCCGGTCAGCGGGATCGACGGCCCCCACCAGGCGTCGGACATGAACTCGACGGCGGCACCGACGTCCTGCCCTGCGCGGATGCCGTCCCCGGTGTTGGACTTGGCACCCACGGACCACTCGGTGCCGATCGGCTCACGCTGGTGCTGCTTGCGCATGGCCTCGTTGTGCTCGAACCCGCCTGTGGTGAGCACCACACCGTGCCGGGCGCGCAGGGTCAGCTCGTTGCCCTCGCTGTTGACGACGACTCCGGTGACCTCGCCGTCCTGCTGGGTCAGCTCGACGAGCGGGGTGTTCAGCCACACGGGCACACCGGCATCGCGCAGGCCCTGCCGCAGTGCGGCCGCCAGCGCCTGACCCCTGCCGAGCAGCCTCTTGCGCAGTAGCTTCGCGCCGAACCAGCGCATACCGACGCGCAGTGCGCGCAGCGGGCCACGGGGATGCCTGGAGATGAGGTTGAGCCAGCGGAAGTCGGCCTGGGTGATCACGACGTTCAGCGGTGCCTTGCCGTAGTCCGGTTCCAGGTTGGCCAGCTCGGTACCGAGCCGCTTGCCGTCGAACGGCCGTGGCTCGACCGAGCGCCCGTGCGACCGGCCCCCGGGCGCCTCCGGGTAGTAGTCCGAGTAGTACGGCACCCACCGCATCCGCAGCGGGGTGCTGCGCAGCAGGAACGACAGCACCTCCGGGCCGCGCTCCAGGTAGGTGTCGATGCGTTCCGGGTCGACGTCGGCGCCGATGATGTGTTCGAGGTAGGCCTTCGCGTCGTCCGGGTTGTCGGTGATCCCGGCCTCGCGCAGTACCTCGTTGTCCGGGATCCAGACACCGCCGCCCGAGCGGGCGGTCGACCCGCCGAACGTGCCTGACTTCTCGACGACGAGCACCGACAGCCCGCTGTGCGCCGCCGCGAGCGCCGCAGCCATCCCGGCTGCGCCGCTGCCGACGACGATGACGTCGAACTCTTGCATGCCGCTCCTTAAGCCTGCCCGGGCCGTACGCCCGCGCTGCCTACCCGCGTGCCCTCACCGTGCTTTCTGAAACAGGTTACAATATTGAACCCGGTGCACTCCATCCCTCACTGCTAGGGCCGCAGTGGTTCCAGGGTCACCATAAACGAGAACTTGTTTCAGTTCTAGATGGTGTCCCACTGGCAGAAACGGGGGCGCACCGCGCGGCGGGTCCGGGCGTCCAGGGCTCGCGATGACCCGCGGCGCTCGGGTCCCGTGTCGCGCCGAGGGGTCCACCGGGGTCCGCTATCGACAAAAACGAGAACATGTTCTAGTCTAGGTGCAGAGCGACGCGAGGTCGGGAACTCCTCGCCGCGAAGGCTGCAACGGTTGACGAACAGGGGCATTCATGGCTGACAACACTGCCGGCGAGGTGCTGGCCAGCATCGACGACGTGCTTCCGGTGCTGCGCGAAAGGGCCCAGGACACAGAGGATGCCCGGCGGATTCCGGACGAGTCGATCAAGGCGCTGCAGGAGACGGGCTTCTTCAAGCTGCTCCAGCCGAAGCTCCACGGGGGCTACGAGGCCGACCCGGTCAGCTTCTTCACCGCGGTAAAACGTGTTGCAAGTGCGTGCGGCTCGACCGGATGGGTCGCATCCATCCTCGGCGTGCACCCGTGGCACGTGGGGTTGTTCGACGGCAGGGCACAGGAGGAGGTGTGGAGCGCGGACACCGACACGCGGATCTCTTCCTCCTACGCGCCGATGGGCAAGGCCCAGCTGGTCGACGGCGGGTACCGGCTGTCCGGACGCTGGAACTTCTCCTCGGGATGCGACCACGCCACCTGGGTGCTGCTCGGGGGGCCCGCGTTCGACTCCGAGGGCAACGCCGTCGACTTCTGCACGTACCTGCTGCCGAACAGTGACTACACGATCGACGACGTGTGGGACACCGTCGGCCTGCGCGGGACGGGCAGCAACGACATCATCGTCGACGACGTGTTCGTCCCCGAACACCGCGTGCTGAGCTTCATCCCCATGTCCAAGTGCGAGGTGCCGGGGCAGGACGTCAACCCGGGCCCGCTGTACCGGCTCCCGTTCGGCTCCGTGCATCCCAGCACGATCACCGCGCCGATCATCGGTATGGCCCAGGGCGCGTACGACGCCCACGTGGAACACCAGCGCAGCAGGGTGCGCGCGGCTTACGCGGGTGAGGAGTCCAAGGACGACCCGTTCGCCAAGGTGCGCATCGCCGAGGCCGCCAGCGAGATCGACGCCGCGTGGCTGCAGCTGACCCACAACATCGATGAGCTGTACCAGCACGCCTGCGCCGGTGAGAAGATCCCGTTCTCCTCGCGCGTGCGGGTGCGCCGCGACCAGGTGCGCGGCAGCGAGCGCGCGATCGCGGCCATCGACCGGCTCTTCGAGAACTCCGGGGGTCGGGCACTGAAGTCCGGCACACCGATCCAGCGGTTCTGGCGGGACGCGCACGCCGGGCGGGTGCACGCGGCCAACGACCCGGAGCGGGCGTACACCATGTTCGGCACCGCCGAGTTCGGTCAGCGCGTCAAGGACTCGATGGTCTAGGAGGGCCGGTTCATGACCGAAGGCAGCTACGCCGAGGCACGCGAGGGCCTGCGGCTGCACTACCACGAGGCAGGCACCGAGCACGACGAGACGGTCGTGCTGCTGCACGGTGGCGGACCCGGAGCCTCCGCGTGGAGCAACTTCGCGCGCAACATCCCGGAACTGGCCAAGAAGTTCCACGTGCTGGCCGTGGACCAGCCCGGGTTCGGGCGCTCGGACAAGCCGACAGAGCACCCGCAGTACTTCACGCACAGCGCGAGCGCGCTCGCAGGCCTGCTCGACACGCTCGGTATCGGCAGGGCACACCTGATCGGCAACTCCCTCGGCGGTGGCGCCGCCGTGCGGTTCGCGCTGGACTACCCGGACCGGGCAGGCAGGCTGGTGCTGATGGGGCCCGGCGGCCTGAGCGTGAACGTGTTCTCGGCCGACCCGACGGAGGGCGTGCAGAAGCTCGCCGACTTCGCTGCGCCTCCGGGACCGAGCAAGGACAAGCTCGAGCAGTTCCTGCGCGTCATGGTCTACGACCAGTCGCTGATCACCCCGGAACTGCTCGAGGAGCGGTACGCGGCAGCGAGCACGCCGGAGTCGATGGCCGCCATGAAGGCCATGGGCGAGTCGTTCATGCGTGCCGACGAGGCCGAGCGCGGCATGCTGTGGCGCGAGGCCTACCGGCTGCGGCAACGCGTGCTGCTCGTCTGGGGCCGGGAGGACCGTGTCAACCCGCTGGACGGCGCGCTGATGGCGCTGAAGACGATCCCCAGGGCACAGCTGCACGTGTTCGGGCGCTGCGGGCACTGGGCGCAGCTGGAGAAGTTCGAGGAGTTCAACCGGCTCGCCACGGACTTCCTGGCCGACCCGTGAAGGGCTTCCCCCTGAACGACCCGGTGAACGACCCGGTGAACGACTCTGCGTGAGCCACACAAGACATGAGGAGTGGTGTGTGATGGGCATTCGATCGCTCGGTTACCTGCGGATCGAGGCCACCGACATGGCGGCGTGGCGCGAGTACGCGCTGGATGTGCTCGGTCTCGTGGAGGGGTCCGGGTCCGACCCGGACGCGCTGTACCTGCGGATGGACGAGTTCCCCGCGCGGCTGGTGATCGTGCCGGGGGAGACCGACCGGCTCGCGCAGGCCGGCTGGGAGGTCGCCAATGCCGGGGAGCTGCAAGAGGTCCGGGAACGGCTGGAGGCGGCCGGTGTCGCCTACAAGGAGGGGACGGCGGACCAGCTCGCCGAACGCCGCGTAGACGAGCTGATCAGCTTCACCGACCCGACGGGCAACACCCTCGAGGCCTTCCACGGCATCGCGCTGCGCCACGACCGGGTCGTCAGCCCGCACGGCCACCGGTTCGTCACGGGCGAGCAGGGGCTCGGGCACATCGTGTTGTCCACTCACGACGACGAGTCCTCGCTGCGCTTCTACCGCGACGTGCTCGGGTTCCGGCTGCGCGACTCCATGCGGTTCCCGCCCGAGGTGGTTGGCCGGTCCAAAGGCGACGCCCCCGCGTGGTTGCGGTTCTTCGGGTGCAACCCGCGGCACCACAGCCTCGCGTTCCTGCCGATGCCGACCCCGAGCGGGATCGTGCACATCATGATCGAGGTGGAGAACACCGATGACGTGGGGTTGTGCCTGGATCGTGCGGAGAAGCACAAGGTGCCCATGTCGGCCACGCTGGGCAGGCACGTGAACGACCTGATGCTGTCGTTCTACATGAAGACCCCCGGCGGGTTCGACGTCGAGTTCGGCTGCGAGGGCAGGCAGGTCGCGGACGAGACCTGGATCGCGCGGGAGAGCACCGCGGTCAGCCTCTGGGGACACGACTTCAGCGTCGGCTGGCGCAACCAGTAGGGCCGTGGCGATGCGCGGCAACGAGCAGCGAGGGCAGGGGATATGACGGCACAGGCAGCGACCGGGCAAGACGCGGCCGTGGACGCCGCGCGGTTCCGTACGGTACTCGGCCACTTCTGTACCGGTGTGACGGTCGTCACCGGCTACGGGCCGGACGGTCCCGTCGGGTTCGCGTGCCAGTCGTTCGCCGCGCTCTCGCTGGACCCGCCCTACGTACTCTTCTGCCCCGGCAAGACCTCGCGCGCGTGGCCGGTCATCGAAGCCGCCGGGTACTTCGCGGTGAACGTGCTCGGCGAGTCCCAGCGGGACGTGAGTACGGTGTTCGGCTCCCCGGGCGACGACAGGTTCTCCCGGGTCGGCTGGACGCGCGCGGAGTCCGGCGCCCCCCTCCTCGACGGCGCGCTGACCTGGATCGACTGTGCCGTGGAGACGGTACACGACGCGGGAGACCACTTCATCGTCGTCGGCAGGGTGCGCGAGCTCGGCGACCTTGCCGACGACCGCCCGCTGCTGTTCTACCGCGGCCGGTACGCCGCGATCGGGTTGGAGCGTGGCGAGGCCGCACCGGCGCCCGAGCACCTGACAGCGTTTCTGACCTGGCCCGGTCCGGACGACTGGGTCTAGGCCGGTCCGGTGTAGCCGTCGTCACAGTCGCCTACTGTGGTAGAGAACATGTTCTAAACTCGCCGGTAGGTTACGCTGATCGGTGGTACTCGCCGACTGCGGGTGTGTCAACGACGATGAGAAGCGGCCCGTGGCAGCATGCGGTGCGCGGCTGCGTGGGTGGGAGGTGAACCGTGCGTGTCGCACTGCTGTCCTACCGGAGTAAACCGCACTGTGGGGGTCAGGGAGTCTACGTCCGGTACCTGAGCAGGGGCCTGGCCGAGCTGGGGCACGAGGTGGAGGTCTTCTCGGGGCAGCCGTACCCGGAGCTCGACCCGGGCGTCGAGCTCACCAAGGTGCCGAGCCTCGACCTCTACCGCGAGTCGGACCCGTTCCGCACGCCGCGCCCGAGTGAGATCCGCGACGGCATCGACCTGCTCGAGCTCGGGTTGATGTGGACGGCAGGCTTTCCCGAGCCACTGACGTTCAGCATGCGGGTGGCCAGGATACTGCGCGCCCGGGCGGACGAGTTCGACGTGGTGCACGACAACCAGAGCCTCGGCTCCGGCTTGCTGCCGCTGCGCGAGTCGGGTATCCCGCTGCTGGCCACCGTGCACCACCCCATCACCCAGGACCGCACGGCGGACCTGGCGGCGGCGCCACTGCGGCGCAAGCTGGCCGTCCGGCGCTGGTACGGCTTCGTCCGGATGCAGGCACGCGTCGCACGCAGGCTCGACGACGTGATCACGGTCTCGCGTAGCTCGGCAGAGGACATCGCGAACGACTTCGGGGTGCCTGCCGAGCAGATCCGTACGGTCCCGCTCGGCGTGGACACGTCGCTGTTCCGGCCGTCCCGTACCCAGCGGGTTCCCGGCCGGATCGTGGCGGTGGCCAGCGCGGACGTCCCGCTCAAGGGGGTGCGCCATCTCCTCGAGGCCGTGGCCAAGCTGCGTACCGAGCGGGCGGTCGAGCTGACCGTGGTGACGCAGCTGACCAAGGGCGGCCCGACGGAACGGCTGATCGAGGACCTCGCCATCGGGGACATCGTGCACACCGTCAGCGGAATCGACGACTCCGAGCTCGCCACGCTGCTCGGCTCCGCCGAGGTGGCGTGCGTGCCCTCGCTGTACGAGGGGTTCTCGCTGCCGACCGTGGAGGCCATGTCCTGCGCCACCCCGCTCGTGGTCAGCGACGCGGGCGCGCTGCCCGAGGTGGTCGGCGGCGACGGGGAGTGCGCTCTGCTGGCGCCGCCGGGCGACACCGAGGCCCTCGCGCAGCAGCTGGCGAGCCTGCTGGAGGATCCGGAACGGGCGCGGCAGCTCGGCGAGGCCGGCAGGCGCCGTGCGGTGGACCGGTACAGCTGGACGTCGGTGGCCGCGGCGACCGCGGAATGCTATGCGGAGGCGATCGACAGAGCCCGGAGCGGAAAGGGAGCGAGCACGTGCTGACTGTGGACTTCGACCAGCTGCGGATGCGGCCGGGCGACCGGGTGCTGGACCTCGGATGCGGGGCGGGCAGGCACGCCTTCGAGGCGTACCGGTGCGGTGCCGAGGTGGTCGCGTTCGACCAGGACCGCACGGAGCTGGACGCCGTCGAGGAGATGTTCGCCGCGATGTCCGAGGCCGGTGAGGTGCCCGATACGGCATCGGCCAGCACCGTGGCAGGGGACGCGCTGGAACTGCCGTTCCCGGACGCCTCGTTCGACCGCGTGATCGCCTCCGAGATCCTCGAGCACATACCCGAGGACGACAAGGCCATCTGGGAGCTGGCCAGGGTCCTGCGGCCGGGCGGGACGGCAGCGGTGACGGTGCCGAAGTGGTTGCCCGAGCGGGTGTGCTGGGCCCTGTCGGACGCCTACCACCAAGTCGAAGGCGGGCACGTGCGCATCTACCGCGCGACTCAGCTGACCGAACGGTTGCGCTCGGCCGGACTGAGCCCGGTGCACCGGCACCACGCGCACGCGCTGCACTCGCCGTACTGGTGGCTCAAGTGCGCGGTCGGCGTGGACAACGAGGACAACCCGCTGGTCAAGGCGTATCACCGCCTGCTGGTGTGGGACATGATGAGCCGGCCGTGGCTGACCCGCGGCGCCGAGCGCGTACTCGACCCTGTGCTCGGCAAGAGCGTGGCCGTCTACATGGTCAAGCAGGAGGTTCCGGTTGGCCCCCGGTAACGTCCCGTCCGTACCGGGCATCCTCACCCCGTCCGCGGTACTGGCCACCGTCCGGTCCATTGCCGCGACCCAGGAACCCTCCGGAGCGATCCCGTGGTTCCCCGGCGGGCACGTCGATCCCTGGGACCACGTCGAGTCCGCGATGGCGCTGAGCGCGGGCGGGTTGCGTGCCGAGGCCGAAGCCGCCTACGAGTGGTCGCGGCGCACCCAGCGTGCGGACGGGTCGTGGCCCATGCAGGTACGTGAGGGCGTCGTGGAGGACGCGGGCGCGGACACGAACTTCTGCGCCTACATCGCCGTCGGCGTATGGCACCACCTGCTGGTCACCGGCGACGCGGTCTTCGCGCGCCGGATGTGGCCCGTGGTGCGGCAGGCCATCGACTTCGTGCTCGGGCTGCAGGCCGAGCGGGGGGAGATCTACTGGGCAGGCGACCAGAACGGCGGGATCCTGCCGGAGGCGTTGCTGTCCGGGTGTTCGAGTATCCACCACAGCCTGCGGTGCGCCCTCGCGCTCGCCACGTTCGTGGACGAGCCGCAGCCGGAGTGGGAGGTCGCGCTCGGCAGGCTCGCGCACGCCTTGCGCCACCACCCGGACTCCTTCGTGGACAAACGCAGGTACTCGATGGACTGGTACTATCCTGTGCTCGGTGGCGTCCTGCGCGGCCAGGCCGGGCGGGACCGGCTGTGGGAACGGTGGCGGCACTTCGTGCTCGACGAGCTCGGCGCGCGCTGCGTGGACGACCACCCGTGGGTCACCGGTGCCGAGACGTGCGAGCTGGCGCTGAGCCTCGACGCGGTGGGCGAGGCGGCTCTTGCCAGGGACCTGCTCGCCGCGATGCAACACCTGCGGGACCCGGACGGCTCGTACTGGACCGGCCTGGTGTACGCCGACGGCAAGCGGTGGCCGGAGGAGCGCACCACTTGGACGGGAGCCGCGGTGGTGCTGGCCGCGGACGCGCTGTCGGGGACCACGCCCGCGAGCGGCATCTTTCGGGCGGACGAGCTGCCGACCGGGCTCGCCATCGACGGCGCCCGCTGTGGCTGCCGCAGCCTCTACGCCACCGGAGCGCCCGGCTGACCGCCTAGCCTGCGCAACACCCGTAGCGAGCCGGTAGCGGAGATCTCGGTGAACGTGCCGCTGTCGATGGCACGCCGGTAGACGTGGTACGGCGGGCGGCCCCCGTCGCGGGGGTCCGGGAAGACGTCGTGGATGGCAAGGACACCGTCCGGTGAGACCCAGGGTGCCCAGCCCGTGTAGTCGGCCTGTGCGGCCTCCTCGCTGTGGCCGCCGTCGACGAACAGGAACGTGATGGGCGAGCGCCAGAACGCAGCCACCGCGTCCGACCGGCCGACCACCGCCACGACGTGGTCCTCCAGCTCGGCGTCGGTGATCGTGCGGCGGAACGCGGCGAGCGTGTCCAGCCTGCCGGAGCGCGCGTCCACCAGCTCCGGGTCGTGGTACTCCCAGCCCGGCTGGTGCTCCTCCGAGCCGCGGTGATGGTCCACGGTGACGACGGTGCCGCCCGCCTCGCGCGCGGCCGCGGCGAGGAAGACGGTGGACTTGCCGCAGTAGCTGCCGATCTCCACGGCGAGCCCGCCCGCGAGGTGCTCGCGTGCCGCCTCGTAGAGCGCGATCCCTTCCTCGCTCGGCATGAAGCCGGGCGCGCGCACGGCGTGGTCGATCAGCTCGTCGGGCATCGGCACGAGGGGTCGCCTTTCGTCGCTGGCATCGCGGGACCGGCAGCGCAGCACCGGCATCATGGGACCGGCAGCGCGGCACCGGCAGCGCGGCACCGGGGAACCCGCCGCCGCGGACCCGCTTCATCGTAGTGTGCCGCGACGCCGCGGGCAGGTGGGAGCCGAATGTGACACTCGGCTCCTTCTATGGAGCCAAGGTCACCTTGGGCTCCCCGCTCCGCGCCCGTTGTATGGGCACGGGGTGGTACGCGCGCCTAGGATGATCGGCATGACTCGCTGCGCAGGCTGCGGATTCGTGATCTCGGCTGACGCCGAGCCCGCGGTGACCGATGACCAGCAGGTGGCCGACTACGACGAGACGGCGTTCGCCGAGGCAGGCGAACGCATCGTGGCGACGGTGGCCGAGGTCGTGTCGCTGCTGGAGGGCACGGACGCGGCGGCGCTACGCGTGCGGCCCGACCCTGGTACGTGGTCGCGGTTGGAGTACGCGTGTCACATGCGCGATGTCCTCGTCGTGCAGCGGGAGCGGGCGTTGCGTGCCCGCGCGGTGGACTGCCCCGACGTCGAGCGGATGGGCCGCGAGGAACGGGTCGAGCACGACGGCTACGCCGAGCAGGACCCGGTCGACGTGGCACGCCAGCTCACCGAGTTCGCCCGCCTGTTCACGGGCGTGCTCGCCAGGCTCGGGCCACAGGACTGGCTACGCACCCTGAACTACAACTGGCCGGACAGCCGCCCGCGGACGCTGCGGTGGCTGGCCATGCACACCCTGCACGAGATGGTCCACCACCGCGAGGACATCCGCAGCCAGGCGGGATGACCCACAGCCCGGGGTGGGAGCCGAAGGTGACATCGGGTTCTTAGAAGGAGCCGGATGTCACCTTCGGCTCCCACCTGCCGGCCCGGCATGGCGCGTTACGGCGCGGATGTACGGCGGAATACCCGCCCATCGTGGTGCCATGTGCCGACCTTCGACGGTAGTTGATACCCACTCGAACGAGTGAAGCTTGCTCGGTACCTTGTCTGCCGATCGTGGCGCAACGCCACAGGAGCGAGTGATACCGATGAGAAAAATCTGGCCGGCTCTCGTCGCTACCGCGGCGAGCCTCGCCCTTCTCGCCGCGGGCCCCATAACGGCCGCGGCCTCGGCATCGGCCCCGGAGACAGCACCCGCCGGGGCGGAACCGTTGATCATCGATGGTGGTTATGCCGACGAGGCGCCGTGGGCCGCACGAATGTTCGTCGACGGCGACGAGCGGTGCAGCGCGTCGATCATCGCGCCGACCTGGATCCTGACCGCCGACCACTGCGTCGTCCGGGGCGAGCACACCTTCCGTATCGGCAGCACGGACCAGCATTCCGGCGGCACGATGGCCACGGGCGTCGACATCCACACGCATTACTTTGCGGACCTGGCGCTCGTCGAGCTGGATCGGCCGGTCGACACGGCGTACGCCGAGCTGGCCGAGTCGTCCGGTGATGTGCGTGTCGGCGACACGGCACAGGTCTACGGCTGGGGCGCGACCTGCACCGACCGGCCCGAGCGGGAGTGCCAGTCCCGGTACCTCAAGTACGCCGACGTCGACGTCACGTCCACCCGTTGCCGGGATGCGGGGTGGGGCACGGCGATCTGCGCCCAGCGAGGCGACGGGATCCCCGCAGGCGGCGACTCCGGCGGTCCCATGTTCAACGACGACGTCCAGGTCGGTGTGGCGTCCACGAGCGACCGGCGCTCGCGTACCGCCTACACCAGCGTGATCGAGTACCGCGACTGGATCAGGTCGGTCTCCGGCGTGTGAGAAACCCGCGTGTGAACAACCCGCGTGTGTGACGGTCGCCCGAGGGGCGGCCGTCACACACGTAGCAGCCGTTCCAGATGTTCGTGCGGCTGACCGAACAGCTGCGCCGAGGAGTGCGCGCGCTTGAAGTACCGGTGCGCGTCGTGCTCCCAGGTGATGGCGATCCCGCCGTGCAGCTGGATCATCTCGGAGGCCACTGTCGACAGCGCGTCCGAGCAGTGCACGGTGGCGGCGAGCACGGCCTCCTCGGCATCCGCGCTGCCCGCGTCGAACGCCTCGCCTGCGGCGTAGCTCGCCGAGCGCGCGGTCTCGACCAGCACGTGCATGTCCGCCATGCGGTGCTTCAACGCCTGGAAGCTCCCGATCGGCCTGCCGAACTGGACCCGGTTCTTTGTGTACTCCACGGTCGTCTCGAGCGCCCGCGCCGCGGCTCCCGCCTGCTCGGCAGCGAGCACCGCGCAGGCGGTGTCGCGGGCGCGGCGCAGGGCCGTTGCGCCGTCGGCCCCGGACAACCGGATCCCGCGGGCCCCGTGCAGGGAGACGGTCGCGAGTCTGCGCTCCTGATCCATAGCAGGCGTGTGTTCCCTGGTGACGGCATCCTGGTCCGGGTTCACCTCGAACAGTGCGACGGAGCCGGCGTGCGCGGCCGCCACCACGAGTATGTCGGCGAGATCGCCGTCGAGCACGTAGTGCGCTGTGCCGTCCAGCGTGTGGTGCTCCCCGTCCGGCCGGGCGGTGCACGCGGGTTCGTCCGGGTCCCACCTCCCGTCCGCGCCTGCCCAGGCGAGCGTCGCGAGTGCCTCGCCGGTCGCGAGCCGGGGAAGGAGCCGCTCGCAGGCCTGCTCGTCGCCCGACTCCAGCAGGGCCCGGGCCGCCAGCGCCGCCGAGCCCAGCAGCGGGCTCGGTATGAGGTCCTTGCCGAGCTCCTCCGCGGCCACCTGCAGCTCACGCACGCCGGCACCGACCCCGTCGAAACGTTCCGGGACAGCCAGGGCCGCCACGCCGACCTGCTCGCACAGCACCGACCAGAGCTTGGCGTCGTAGCCCCGCGACGGATCCGCCTGCGGCGTGGGCCGATCCGGGCTCGGCTCACGTTCGAGTACACTTCGGATGGTCCGTGCCAGCTCCTCCTGCTCGTCGGTCGTGCCCGGCATCAGCTCGCCCGTCCCGCGCTCGAGGCCAGCTCGCCGAGCACCCTCGACCTGTGCGTGGCCTGGGTACCCCAGGCCGAGGTCAGCGCGCGAACCCTGGTCAGCCACAGGCCGATGTCGTGCTCGGCGGTGTACCCGATGGCGCCGTGTACCTGAAGGGCGGCGCGCGCCGCCTGGTAGGCGGCGTCTGCTGTGGCCACGCGCGCGGCAGAGACGTCCCGGCTCGCGTGCGGACTCGCGGCGTCGATGGCGACCGCTGCGCCGAACAGCAGCGGCCTGGCCAGCTCAAGCTGGGTGGCGATATCGGCCAGCATGTGCTTGATGGCCTGGTACTGCCCGATCGCCTTGCCGTACTGGAACCTCTGCTTGGCGTAGTCCACGCTCTCCTCGAGCAGCCGCCGTCCCGCGCCGAGTAGCTGGGCGGCGGTGGCGAGCGTGGCGACCGGCAGGGTCCGGTGGATCGCGAGCATGACCGCGGCGACCTCATCCCGTTGCAGCGAGTCGACCGCGAACAACCTGCGCGAAACATCCACAGAAGACAGCGGTGCGTCCGATGGCCGGTCGAACTCGTAGAGCACGCCTTCGGACACGCACAGCCGGATGTCGGCGATATCGGCATCGAGCGCGTACGGGGCCTCCGGCGACGCTGCCAGCGTCGCGATGCTCGCCCCCGAGGCCAGCGCGGGAAGCCACGAAGCGGCCTGGTCGATCTCCCCGCACTCGCCGAGCAGCGCCGGCACGGTCGCGACCGACTCGGTGACCGGCCCCGGAACGGCGTGGTACCCGAGAGCGTCCAGCGCGACCACGAGGTCCACCGCGTCCGCGCCGAGCCCGCCGTGACGCTCGGGGACGGCGAGCGCGGTGACGCCGAGATCGGCAAGGCGCTGCCACAGTGCCAGGCCCGTCTCGTGCTTGCCGCTTCCCCAGGCGCGTATCACGCCGGGAGTGTCTGCCTCGGCGAGGAGCGCGCCGATGCTGCGGGAGAAGTCAAGCTGCTCGCGGGAGAGCGCGAATCTCATGTGGCACCTCGGTTCTTGCTCGCAGTACTCTCTCTGGGAAGTCCGAGCAGGCGCTCGGCCACGATGTTCCGCTGGATCTGGTCCGTCCCGCCGTAGATCGGCCCGGCCAGCGAGAACAGGTACCCCGAGCTCCACCGGCCCGCGTCCGGAGCCGACTCCCCGGTCAGCTCGGCGCTCGGCCCGAGCAGGTCGAGCGCCGTCTCGTGCAGCGCGACATCCAGGTGGGACCAGTACAGCTTGTTCACACTCGACTCCGGACCGAGCTCGCCGCCCTCGGCGAGCCGGGAGACGGTGTTGAACGTGTACAGCTGGTAGGCACGAGCGCCGATCCACGCGTCGGCGACCCGTTCGCCGAGGGCGGTGTCGGCCGGGTCGCCCTCGCGGCACCACAGGTCGACCAGCCGCTCGGCCGATGCGAGGAACCTGCCGGGGCTGCGTAGCGAGAGCCCGCGCTCGTTGTTGGCCGTGGTCATCGCGACACGCCAGCCGTCATTCGGCTCGCCGATCACGTCGGAATCCGGGACGAAGACGTTGTCCAGGAAGATCTCCGCGAACCCGTACTCTCCGTCGAGCTGCGCGATCGGGCGGACCTGCACACCCTCGGCGTCCAGGTCGAACATCAGGTACGTCAGGCCCTTGTGCCGCTCGCTGTCCGGCTCGCTGCGGAACAACCCGAACGCGGAGTCCGCGAACGCTGCCCGCGAGCTCCACGTCTTCTGCCCGGACAGCAGCCAGCCGCCTTCGGTCCGGGTAGCGGTGCTGCGCAGTGCTGCGATGTCGCTGCCTGCCTCCGGCTCGGACCACGCCTGCGCCCACACGCGGTCGGAGCGGGCCATCTCCGGGAGGATGCGCGCCCGCTGCTCCTCGGTGCCGTGCGAGAACAGGGTCGGCGCCAGCATGAAGATGCCGTTCTGGTTCACCCTGGCCGGGGCACCCGCCGCGTAGTACTCCTCCTCGAAGACCAGCCACTCCAGCAGGGAGGCGTCGCGGCCGCCGTAGGCCGCGGGCCACGCCACGGCCGCGTAGCCCGCGTCGGCCAGCTTCGCCTCCCATGCGCGGTGCTGCTCGAATCCACGGGCGGTGTTGAACGACGCGAGCGGACGCTCGGGGACGTTCGCGGCGAGCCATTCCCGTACCTGCTCGCGGAACGCCAGGGTGGCCTCGTCGAACTCGAGATCCACTAGCTATTCCTTTCGCCTGTCGGAGGCCATCGACTTGGCATCCTGCCCGCCGAGCGAGTCCCCGCCGTGGACCTCGGCGTTGTGCGCGTGCGCGAAGTGATGCAGCCCGAACGCCGAGTCCATACCGCTGCGCATCCCCATCAGGTCCTCTGCCTGGTTGACGGCCTTCTTGGTGAGCGCGAGGCCGAAACCCGGCATCTCGGCGATCTGCTCGGCGAGCGCCTGGGTGTGTGACTCGAGCTCGTCGGCAGGCACGACCCGGTTCACCATGCCCCACTCCTTGGCCTGGGCCGCGCTGAAGCGCTCCCCGGTGAACAGCACCTCCTTGGCAGCGCGGGGGCCGAGGACCCACGGGTGGGCGAAGTACTCGACTCCCGGAATGCCCATCCGTACGACCGGGTCGGAGAAGAACGCGTCCTCCGTGGCGACGATCATGTCGCAGGTCCAGGCGAGCATCAGCGCGCCTGCGATGCAGGCACCCTGCACGCTGGCGATGGTCGGTTTGGGGATCTCCCGCCAGCGCCTGCACATGCCGAGGTAGACCTCCGCCTCGCGGGCGAAGCGCTTGTCGCCGCCTTCCTTGCCCACATGGTCCCACCACAGCACCGCCGTGCGGTCGAACGACGTATCCACGTCGCGGCCGGGAGTGCCGATGTCGTGCCCGGCGCTGAAGTGCTTGCCCTCCCCGGCAAGCACGATGACCTTGACCTCGTCGTCGTCCACGGCTCGCTGGAACGCCGCGTCGAGCGCGTAGGTCATCGCGGAGTTCTGGGCGTTGCGGTACTCGGGACGGTTCATCGTGACGACGGCGGTCCTGCCGCGACGCTCGTAGCGGACCACCTCGTCGTCGGTTGTACTCATGCCTGCTCCTTCGTGGCCGTCGCTTGCTCCCGTAGGACCCGCTTGAGAACCTTGCCCGTCGCGTTGCGGGGGAACTCGGTGACGAACTCGACGTGGCGGGGCACCTTGTAGTTCGCCAGCAGCTTCTTGCAGTGCTCGATGACGTCCGTTTCGGATAGACCGTGTTCCGGCGTCGGCAGGATGTAGGCCTTGCCGACCTCGCCGAGCCGGTCGTCGGGAACACCGATCACCGCGGACTCGGATACGCCGTCCAGTCTGGCCAGTGACTGCTCCACTTCGGCCGGGTAGACGTTGAACCCGCCGGAGACGTACATGTCCTTGATCCGGTCGGTGATCGTCAGGTACCCGTGCTTGTCGAGCACGCCGACATCGCCGGTGTGCAGCCACCCGTCCGGGTCGATCGCGCGTGCCGTCTCCTCCGGGTCGTCGAGGTACCCGAGCATCACGTTCGGCCCCCGCAGCAGGACCTCGCCGGGCTCGCCGGGTGGCGTGGGGGCGCCGGAACCGTCCGTGGCGACCGTGGTGACCTCGAAGCCCGCTGCGGCCTTGCCGCAGGTGGTGGCGATGACCTCCGGTTTGTCCGAGGGGCGGCACATGGTGGCGACCGCCGCCTCGGTGAGCCCGTACGCGGTGAGTACGCAGTCGAAGCCGAGCTCGTCACGCATCCGCTCGACGAGCACCACCGGAACGGTCGCGGCGCCCGTCACCGCGAGCCGGAGGCTGGAGAGGTCGAAGTCACCTCGCTTGGGATGGTCCAGCATCACCTGGTAGATCGTGGGCGCTCCGGGAAGGACGGTGACCCGTTCCGACTCGATCGCGGCGAACGCCGCTTCGGCATCGAAGGTGGTGTGCGGGATCATCGTGGCGCCGCGCAGGATCGCCACGAGGATGCCCGCCTTGTAGCCGAAGCTGTGGAAGAACGGGTTGATCACCAGGTAGCGGTCCCGTTCGGTGAGCCCGCCGAGCTGCGCCCAGGCCTCGGCGACGCCGAGCGACTGGGCGTGCGAGCTCATGGCTCCCTTGCTGCGGCCCGTCGTGCCGGACGTGAACAGGATGTCGCTCGGCTCCTCCGGGTTGGCGTGGGTCAGGCGCGTATCCAGCTCGCCGCTGCCGACGCGAACCGCGTACCCGGGGATGTCCGCCCAGTCCAGCACGGCCGGGTCCTCCGGGAGGCCCTCGCCGAGCGGGACGCGCAGCACGGTGCGCAGCGTCGGGATACCGGGCACCGGGCGGTCCGCAGGGGAGCCCGTCTCGCCGTCGTGCGCCGCCGCCTCGCGCAGCGCGGCCAGCCGGTCCGTGCCGAGGAACGGTCCCGCGATGACCAACGCGGTCGCCTCGCTGCGCCGGACGATGTCGAGGATCTCCGCGCCGGTGAAACGGGTGTTGATCGGGACGAGGGTGGCCCCCGCGTACAGGGCGCCGAGCGCTGCCTCCACCCAGTGGTGGGTGTTCGGTGAGCAGACAGCCACCCGGTCGCCTTCCCGGATACCGTTGGCGATGAACAGCCGCGCGCAGTCGCGTACCCGCTGGTGCAGCTCGTTGTAGGTCAAGCGGGTGTCGCCGTCGACAACCGCCTCCCGGTCACCGAACCGGTGCGCTGCCGTGACGAGTGCGTCTGGGATCGTGGCCGACCTCGTGTCGTCGGGCGAACTCACCTCTTCACCTCCCTAGCAAGTGCTTGGTAGTCTAGCGTACGTAGCTTCCGCCGGTTTGGCCAGAGTCGTAGGGAGGGTCCCGTGGGTGAGCACGGAGTCGAGTCGAACGAGCAGTTCCGTGCTCGGGTCCGGGACTGGCTCGAGGACAACCTCTCCGGGCGGTTCGCGGGGCTGCGTGGTCTCGGTGGCCCCGGCAGGGAGCACGAGGCCTTCGACGAGCGCGTCAGCTGGGAGAAACACCTCGCCCGGGCGGGGTGGACCTGCCTGAGCTGGCCGGTCGAGCACGGCGGCGCAGGCCTCTCGCTGGACAAGCAGGTCATCTTCCACGAGGAGTACGCGCGTGCGCAGGCGCCGGGGAAGGTGAGTCACCTCGGGCAGGAGCTGCTCGGCCCGACGCTGGTCGCGTACGGCACGGCCGAGCAGCAGGAGCGGTTCCTTCCCCCGATCCGCGACGTGGAGGAGCTGTGGTGCCAGGGGTACTCGGAACCCGGCGCGGGGTCCGATCTCGCCGCGGTGTCCACCACGGCCACCCGGGATGGGGACGAGTGGGTCGTCACAGGCCAGAAGGTGTGGACGTCGCTGGCGCACGTCGCGGACTGGTGTTTCGTGCTCGCCAGGACGGAGCCGGGGTCGCGCCGGCATGCCGGGCTGAGCTACCTGCTCGTGCCGATGGACCAGCCGGGTGTCGATGTGCGCCCGATCAACCAGCTCACCGGGACCTCGGAGTTCAACGAGGTCTTCTTCGATCGCGCGCGCACGCCGGTGGACATGCTCGTCGGGGAGGAGGGTCAGGGGTGGCGCGTCGCCATGGGCACGCTCGCGTTCGAGCGGGGGGTCGCCACCCTCGGGCAGCAGATCGGGTTCCGGCGCGAGCTTGCCGAGCTGACGGAGCTGGCGCGCGGGAACGGCGCTGTCGAGGATCCGGCTGTCCGGGCGGATCTCGCGCGCGCCTGGGTGGAGCTCGACGTCATGCGGGCGCACGCGCTGCGCACCCTCGGGGACGCGCGGACCGGTACGGCCGAGGTCTCGAAGCTGCTGTGGGCCAACTGGCATCGCGCGCTCGGCGAGCTGGCCATGCGGGTGCGCGGGGCGGCCTCGCTCGTCACCCGCGGCGAGCCCTACGACCTGGACGAGTGGCAGCGGCTGTACCTGTTCAGCAGGGCCGACACCATATACGGCGGTTCGAACGAGGTTCAGCGGAACGTCATCGCGGAACGCGTACTGGGCTTACCAAGGGAGATGAAAGCCACGTGAGCATCGTAGTGGGGCGAGGAGCGGAGCGTGGCTGGAATCGACCGGGCTGGGGTGGAGATGAAAGCCACGTGAGCATCGTAGTGGGGCGAGGAGCGGAGCGTGGCTGGAATCGACCGGGCTGGGGTGGAGATGAAAGCCACGTGAGCATCGTAGTGGGGCGAGGAGCGGAGCGTGGCTGGAATCGACCGGGCTGGGGTGGAGATGAAAGCCACGTGAGCATCGTAGTGGGGCGAGGAGCGGAGCGTGGCTGGAATCGGCAGGGGGACGCAGGGAACCGACAGTTCAGGAGGTACGCCAGTGACCACCATCCCGCCGTATCCGCACGGTAAGGATCTGCTCGCGGGCAAGGTCGTCGTGGTGACGGCAGCGGCGGGTACCGGAATCGGTTCCGCCGTCGCGGCTCGCTGCCTCGAGGAAGGCGCCAGTGTCGTCATCAGTGACTGGCACGAGCGGCGGCTGGCCGAGAAGCTCGACGAGCTGGCCACGGAGCACGGTGACCGGGTGCATGCCACTGCCTGCGACGTCACCGACACCGAGCAGGTCGACACCCTCATCTCCGGGGCGGTGGAGCGCTTCGGCCGGATCGACGTGATGATCAACAATGCCGGGCTCGGCGGCTCGACATCCATTGTGGATATGACCGACGAGGAGTGGTCCCGCGTCCTCGACATCACGCTGGACGGGACGTTCCGCGCCACACGGGCCGCACTGCGCCAGTTCATCGCCCAGGGCGGGGGTGGTGCCGTGGTGAACAACTCCTCGGTCGTCGGCTGGCGCGCGCAGGCGGAGCAGTCCCACTACGCGGCGGCGAAGGCGGGCGTGATGGGTCTGACCCGGTGCGCCGCGGTGGACGTCGCCGAACACGGTATCCGTGTCAACGCGGTGGCACCGAGCCTGGCGACGCATCCGTTCCTGGCGAAGGTCGCGGGTGAGGAGCTGCTCGGGGAGCTCGAGCAGCGGGAGGTCTTCGGCAGGGCGGCGCGACCGTGGGAGGTGGCGAATGTAATGGTGTTCCTTGCCAGCGACTACGCCTCCTACCTCACCGGCGAGGTGGTTTCGGTGAGCAGCCAGCATCCCTGACCGTGATCTGTGAGGACCAGATGAGCAGTACCAAGCAGACGGCCGATTCGGGCAGCGGCAGCTCGAGCCGCAGGGCGGAGTTGCTCGCCCTCGCCGGCACACTGTTCGCCGAGCGCGGTTTCAAGTCCACGACGGTGCGGGACATCGCCGAGGAAGCCGGGATCCTCTCGGGGAGCTTGTATCACCATTTCGATTCCAAGGAGTCGATGGCAGACGAGATCCTGCGTTCGTTCCTCGACGAGCTGTTCGGCACGTACCGGGAGATCGTCGCGCGGGAGCTGGGGCCGAGGAAGACCCTCGAGGCCGTGGTGGCGACGTCGTTCGAGGCCGTGCACAACCACCACGACGAGGTGGCGATCTTCCAGAACGAGGCCAAGTACCTTGTGCAGTTCCCCCGCTTCGCCTACCTCGCCGAGCGCAATGCCGAGTTCCACGAGTTGTGGACCTCCATCCTCGCCGAAGGTGTTCGTACCGGGGCGTTCCGGGCCGACCTGGATGTGGAGCTGACGTACCGGTTCATCCGGGACACGGTGTGGGTGGCCGTGCACTGGTACAAACCCGCCGGGTCGCTGTCCGCCGAGGACATCGCCGACGAGTATCTGGGGATCGTGCTGGACGGGATCGCCGCGCGCCGCGGCAGGCGGCCCGTGAGGAAGAGTGCCGGTTAAGGAGTGGTTGTCGTGACCGATGCAGTGATCGTCGACGCGGTGCGGACGCCGGGTGGCAAGCGTGGTGGTGGCTTGAGTGCGGCGCATTCCGCCGATCTCGGCGCGCACGTGCTCGCCGGCCTCGTGGAGCGGACCGGGGTGGACGCCGAGCTTGTCGATGACGTCGTGATGGGGTGCACCGACACCCTCGGTTCGCAGGCAGGCAACATCGCGCGCACGTCGTGGCTGGCAGCGGGACTTCCCGAGCACGTGCCGGGCGTGACGGTGGACCGCCAGTGCGGTTCCGGCCAGCAGGCTGTGCACTTCGCCGCGCAGGCGGTGCTGTCCGGCACGGCCGATGCTGTGGTCGCGGCCGGTGTGCAGAACATGAGCCAGATCCCGATCAGCGCGGCCATGCTCGCGGGCCAGCAGTACGGGTTCGACGACCCGTTCTCCGGTTCACAGGGATGGCGGGCGCGCTACGGTGACGCCGAGGTGTCCCAGTTCCGCAGTGCCGACATGATCGCGGAGAAGTGGGACCTGTCGCGCGAGGCCATGGAGCGCTTCGCTCTCGCCAGCCACGAGCGCGCGCTCGCCGCGATCGACGCAGGCCGGTTCGACGCCGAGCTGCTTCCCTACGGCGACGTCACGGTGGACGAGTGTCCCAGGAAGGGGACCTCGCTGGAGAAGATGGCCGCGCTGGAACCGCTGAGCGAGGGGTCGCGGATCACCGCGGCGACCGCGAGCCAGATCAGCGACGCGGCCAGTGCCGCGCTGATCACCTCCGAGCGGTTCGCCACGGAGCACGGGCTGCCGGTGCGGGCACGGGTCCGGCACATCTCGGTGGCCGCCGCGGATCCGGTGTGGATGCTCACGGGACCTATCCCTGCCACGCAGCGGGCGTTGCAGAAGGCGGGCCTGTCGGTCTCCGACATCGACGTGTTCGAGGTGAACGAGGCGTTCGCCAGTGTCGTGCTCGCGTGGATGGCCGAGACCGGTGCCGAGCCGGACAGGGTGAACGTCAACGGTGGCGCCATCGCGCTGGGGCACCCGATCGGGGCGACGGGCACGAAGCTGTTCGCCACGATGCTGCACGAGCTGGAACGCCGTGGCGGCCGCTTCGGTCTGCAGACGATGTGCGAGGGCGGCGGCACGGCCAACGTCACCATCATCGAACGCTGAATGACGCTTTCACTCCACATGGAGGGTTGAATGACGCTTTCATTCCACGAGGCGGAGTGAAAGCGTCATTCAGCACACCTCAGTGCGGGGTCGGGCGCCGTGCTTTCGGCAGCGAGTGGACCACGAGGTCGTAGGAGTCCTCGATCATGTCGCGCAGCAGCCGGTCCGGGACCGAGCCGTCGATGGTGACGGTGTTCCAGTGCCGCTTGTTCAGGTGGTAGCCGGGCCGGACGGCGGGGTAGGAGATCCGGAGCTGCTCGGCCAGGGCCGGTTCGCACTTGAGGCTGACCTCGAGGGGGTCGCCGTCCAGCGCGGTGATGGCGAAGATCTTCCCGCCGACCTTGAACACCGAGTGCTTGTCGTCGAACGGGAACTCCTCACGCGCACCCGGGAAGGCGCGGCACAGCGAGGCGAGCTCGTCAGGAGTGACCATACCGCGAGGATACGGCGGTGCGTCGGGATCGTCGGCACGGCGCCGGTCCCGCCGCGTGCGCCGGTGCGGACCGTGCCGCCGCGTCCGGCGCCCGCGAGCCTGGTCGAGGTGTCAGGCGCTCGTGCGGAGCTTGTTCAGCTCATCCAGGCGGCGTTCGGCATGCTCGACGATGTCGTCGATCAGCTCGGCGACGGTTGGTAGGTCGTCGAGCATGCCGACCACCTGACCGGAGGCGAGTACCCCGGCGCCGGTGTTGCCCTCGACAAGACCGGCACGCAGCAACATCGGGGTGTTCGCCGCCATCATCAGCTGTGACCAGCTACGCTCGCCGCCGCGTTTCATCGCGAGCCCTTCGCTGATCAGCGCGCGCCACGACACGCCGGTCATCTTGCGGAACCGCACCGTGTTGCGTGCGGCGTGCACGAGCCCCCGCAGACGGCCGGTGCGTTCGAGTGTGGACACCAGCTCGGTGCGCAGCACGCGATGCGGCATGCCGTCCACCTTCCGCGTGACCACCGTGTCGGCGAGCCCACGTTCGAGGTACGCGCGCTTCACGTCGTCCGGCACGGTGCTTTCCTTGGTCAGCAGGAATCGCGTTCCCATGGCGACCCCGGCCGCGCCGTAGGACAGCGCCGCGGCGAGCCCGCGGCCGTCGTAGAACCCGCCCGCGGCCACGACCGGGATGTCCACGGCGTCGAGCACGGACGGCAGCAGCAGCGTGGTCGCCACATCACCGGTGTGCCCGCCTCCCTCGCCGCCCTGGACGATCACCGCGTCGGCTCCCCACGACTCGACCTTCGCGGCGTGCCGCGCGGCCCCGACCGAGGGGACGACCACGACCCCGGCCTCCTTGAGCTGGGCGATCATCTCCTTGCGCGGGGCCAGCGCGAAGGAAGCCACCCGCACGCCCTCCGAGATGAGCAGCTCGATCCGCTGCTGGGCGTCCTCGGCGTCGGCCCGCAGGTTCACCCCGAACGGGGCGTCGGTGCGCTGCTTGACCTCGCTGATCGCCGCGGCGAGCTCGTCGTAGCTCATGGTCGCCGATGCCAGGATCCCGAGGCCGCCTGCCCTGGCCGTGGCCGAGACCAGCCGCGGGCCTGCGACCCAGCCCATACCGGTCTGCACGACCGGGTGGTCGATGCCGACCAGCTCGGTCAGCGCGGTGCGCAGTCGTGGCCCCGTCGTCATGCGCGCACTTCCTTGTCTCGCGTGGCATCGGGGTCGAGCACGTCACGGATCAGGCGGAGCTCCTCGTCGGTGGGCAGCCGCGTCTCCGTCACCGCCGAGGTGTCCAGCTCGAACGACGTGTTGTCGACGACCTCGTCCACGGTGACGCCGGGATGCACCGAGGCGAGCCGCATGCTGCGCGTCGGGGTGTCGAAGTCGCAGACGCCGAGGTTGGTGACCACGCGGTGCAGGTCGTGATACCGGGACGCTGCCGGGCCGCCCGCGGACGCCCGGTCGTAGCCCACCCCGGAGACCACATCCACCTCCGGGGTGAACACGCGCGTGCTGTGTTTGGGTATCCAGTAGCTCGTGCGGTGGTTGACGGTGTTGCCCGGCGCGCCCCGCACACCGAGCAGCTGGCGGTCGGGCCGGGAGTGCGGGCCGATCGCCGAGATGTTCTGGTTGCCGAACCTGTCGATCTGGTTGGTGCCCATGACCACGTGCCGCTTACCGTTCGGCACGACCGTGTCGAGCATCTTCCTGAACGGCTGCCACCCCTCGATCGTGGTGGCCTCTCCCGGTGTGCCCGTGACGAGGTAAGCCTCCCCGTCGGTCATCAGCAGGCCGGGTTCGAAGGTCATGCGAGCCAGCCGAGCCCCGATGGCAGGCACGAGCCCCATCGGGCTCGCCACGATCTCCCCGTCGCCCCGGAACAGTTCCGCACAGGCTACGATCGCGATCTCGGCGCGTGTCGCCTCGCTCATACGGCGGCCTCCTCGCTGGTGAACCTGGTGACCTCGGCCTGGTAACGCTCCTCGTCCCCGGAGAGGAACCTGTCGACGAAGCGGGGCCATTCCTCCGGATCCTTGGCGGAGGCGGCGTAGTGGCGCTGGAAGCTCTCGTCGCGGCCGTAGTCGGGGGCGGCCGAGGTGAAGTGCGCCCCGTGCGGGGTCTGTACCACGCCGGTGACGGCGGAGCGGCTCAGCAGCAGCGACTGCACCGGCCCTTCCGCGGTGAGCTCGGAGGTGTCCACGACCCGCTCCGTACTGACGAAACACCGGTCCGCTGCGAGAGCGAAGTCGTCGTCGAAGTACGGGTCCGGTCCGAGGTACTGCGCGTTGCCGCGCATGTCCGCCCTGTTGAGGTGCACGAGCGCGGCGTCCAGCCGTAGCGGGGGAACGGCGAGCAGTTCCTCGCCGTCGGAGTACGGCGACCGCACGGTGCGCAGCTCGGGGTTCACCGTGACCACATCGGATCCGAGGCCCGCGCGGATCGGCAGGAACGGCAGGCGTTTCACCGCCGCGCTCAACCCGGCGTGGAACATGCCCTCGTCGTACTCGGCTACCTCGATCCGCCCGTCCTGCCGGGCCGCGGCGAAATGCGGGTCGAACGGGATCGAGTCGAGTGTGACGAATCCGAAGACGAGCCTGCGGATCTTGCCTGCCGAGGCGAGCAGGCCGACGTCGGGCCCGCCGTAGGAGACCACAGTGAGGTCGCGGAGGTTCGAGCGTAGTATCGCCCTGACCAGTGCCATCGGCTTGCGGCGCGAGCCCCACCCCCCGATGCCGATGGTCATCCCGTCGCGGAGTTCGGAGACCACCTCGTCCGCGGTCATGCGTTTGTCAATCATCCCTGCTCCTGGTTGGAGTGTGCCGAGCCGAGGAACTCCTCGCGAGCGGAGTCGGAGACGCCCGCCAGGTTGAGCTCGAAGGTGAATCCCTGCTCGAAGCGGTAGCTGTGGTGGACCTGCTGGGGGTCGATGCCGTTGATGGCTTCCTTGGCCTTCCGGATCACTCGCGTGTCCTTCGCGGCGATGTCGCGTGCCACTTCCATCGCGGTCTCGTCGAGCTCGGCTCGCGGCGCGACCCGGAACACGGACCCGAAGTGGTGCAGCTGCTGTGACGTGACTGTGCTCGCCGTGAAGTAGAGCGTGCGCATCAGATGCTGGGGCACGAGCCTGGCGAGGTGGGTCGCCGCCCCGAGCGCCCCTCTGTCCACTTCGGGTAGTCCGAACGTGGCATCCTCGGAGGCCACTATGACGTCGGCATTGCCGACCAGCCCGATACCGCCACCGAGGCAGTGCCCGTGCACGGAGGCGATGACGGGTACCGCGCAGTCGTAGACGGCCGAGAACGCGGCCGCACAACCGTGGTTGGCGCCGATGAGAGCCGAGTAGCCGTCGCTCGCCTGGACCTCCTTGATGTCCACGCCTGCGTTGAACCCGCGGCCTTCGGCGCGCAGCACGACGACGTGGCAGCCGGGATCCCTGCCGGCAGCCGTGATCTCCTCTGCGAGATCGAACCAGCCCTGCACAGTCAGGGCGTTCACCGGTGGCGCGTGCACCGTGACGACCCGCACATGCGGTTCCGCCTCGACGACGCTTACGGGTGACGACATATCAGCCTCCGGCCTGTCCACACCTACCAAACCTAACACTTGCTTGGTACGTTATCAGGGTCATGCCGATCGGGATAGCCCGTAGTCGGCCGGAGCACGACACACGAGGAGGCGGGCCGATGGCGCTGTCGTTGGGCCTGGAGGGAGCTGTAACGCTGGTGACGGGCGGTGCCCGCGGAGTGGGCGCCGGCATCGTGCGGACGTTCCTCCGGGCGGGAGCGACCGTGGTGACCTGCGCGCGCTCCGTTCCGGAGCAGCCGATCACCGCCGACGGCGCGAGCGCGGACTTCCGCAGCTGCGATGTCCGCGATCCCGAGCAGATCGACCAGCTCGTCACCGCGGTTGTGGAGCGCTACGGGCGGTTGGACGTGCTGGTCAACAACGCCGGAGGTTCCCCCTTCGCGGAGGCGGCAACGGCATCGACACGGTTCCACGACAAGGTCGTCGAGCTGAACCTGCTGGCTCCGTTACGCGCCGCGCAGCGCGCGCACGCCGCTATGGACGACCAGGACACCGGCGGCGTGATCGTCAACATCAGCAGCGTCAGCGGCACACGCCCGTCACCCGGTACGGCGGCTTACGGGGCGGCCAAGGCTGGACTCGACAACCTGACAGCCAGCCTGGCCGTCGAGTGGGCGCCGAGGGTACGGGTGAACGCGCTCGACGTCGGGATGGTGCGCACCGAGCAGGCCGAGCTGCACTACGGGGACTCCGACGGGGTCGCCGCGGTGGGAGCGACCGTCCCGTTGGGACGCCTGGCCGAGCCGGAGGAGATCGGGCAGTGCGCCGCATTCCTGGCCTCGCCACTGGCGTCGTATGTCAGCGGCGCGACGCTGGCCGTACACGGGGGCGGGGAACGCCCGGCATTTCTCGACGCGGCGACGGCCCACGTAGCCGACAAGCAGCAACAAGCACACTGAGGAGTGAGCATGAGCGGAATCACCGACGGCAGGGTCGCCATCGTGACGGGTGCCGGCCGGGGAATCGGACGGGCGCACGCGCTGGCGTTCGCGAGGGAAGGCGCCGCGGTGGTCGTCAACGACGTGGGCGTGGCGCTCGACGGGCAAGGGGAGTCCGTCGGTCCCGCGCAGCAGGTCGTCGACGAGATCGAGGCGCTGGGCGGCAAGGCGGTGGCCAACACCGACGATGTGGCGGACTGGCAGGGGGCGAGCAACCTCATCTCCACCGCGCTGGACACCTACGGGCGGCTCGACGTGCTGGTGAACAACGCGGGGTTCCTGCGCGACCGGATGTTGGTCAACCTGGACGAGCAGGACTGGGACGCGGTGATCCGGGTGCACCTGAAAGGGCATTTCGCCACGATGCGGCACGCTGCGGCGCACTGGCGGGCGGAGAGCAAGGCCGGCAGGCAGCCGGATGCCCGGATCATCAACACCAGTT
This sequence comes from Haloechinothrix alba, assembly GCF_900188115.1. GTDB lineage: Bacteria > Actinomycetota > Actinomycetes > Mycobacteriales > Pseudonocardiaceae > Haloechinothrix > Haloechinothrix alba. The sequence goes on from NZ_FZNW01000010.1 coordinate 183,052, forward strand.
CCGGGGCCGGGTTGCTCGGCAGCATCGGTCAGGGCAACTACTCCGCGGCCAAGGCGGGGATCTGCGGGCTGACGATCGTTGCCGCGGCCGAGTTCGCCCGGTACGGGGTGACGGTGAACGCGATCGCCCCGTCCGCCCGCACGCGCATGACCGAGCAGGCGTTCGCGGACGACATGGCCGCGCCCGAGGCCGGGTTCGACGCGATGGCCGCGGAGAACATCTCCCCGCTGGTCGTCTGGCTCGGCAGCGGTGAGTCGGGCGGCGTCACAGGGCGTGTCTTCGAGGTGGAGGGCAGTACCGTGTCGTTGGCCGAGGGATGGAACCACGGCCCGGCGCGGGACAAGGGCGCTCGCTGGGAGCCTGCCGAGCTCGGCCCCGTCGTGGCCGAGCTCATCGCCGAAGGAACGGACCCGGAACCCGTCTACGGCACCTGACCCGCCCTCGTGCCGGGTCGTGCTGAATGACGCTTTCAGTCCGCTGGACGGACTGAAAGCGTCATTCAGCCTTCCTCATGGAGCGAAAGCGTCATTCAGCACATTACACGCGTTCGATGATGGTGGCTGTGGACATGGCCCCGCCTGCGCACATGGAGATCAGGGCGGTGGCCTTGCCGGTGCGCTCCAGCTCGTGCAGCGCGGTGGTGATCAGGCGGGTGCCGGTGCTGCCGACCGGGTGGCCCAGGGCGATGGCACCGCCGTTGACGTTGACCCTGGCCGGATCCGGCTGGTGCACGCGCTGCCAGGACAGCACCACCGAGGCGAACGCTTCGTTGATCTCGAACAGGTCCGGGTCGCCGATAGTCATGCCGGCACGGTCGAGGACCCGTTCCGTCGCCGCGATCGGGCCGTCCAGGTGGTAGTACGGCTCTGCACCGATCAGGGCCTGCGAGACGATGCGCGCCCTCGGGGCGATGCCCAGCGCACGCGCCTTGTCGGAGTCCATGAGCAGCACCGCGGACGCGCCGTCGGAGACCTGCGACGAGGTCCCCGCCGTGTGCACGCCGCCGTCGAGGACCGGGTTGAGCTGCGCGAGCGACTCCTTGCTGGTCTCGCGGAGTCCCTGGTCGCGGGATACCACCTGCGTCTCACCCGTGGGCTCGCCGTCGGCGAGCACCGGTGCCTTGACCGGGCCGACCTCGGCTTCGAAGAGCCCGCGCGACCACGCGGCACCCGCCTTGAGCTGCGAGTTCGCCCCGAACTCGTCGATGTCGTCCCTGGTGATCCCCCGGCGTTCGGCGATGCGCTCGGCGGCGGTGAACTGGTCGGGCATGTCGATGGCCCACGAGTCGGGCCGCGGATGGCCGACACCGGTACCGCGGTTGGCGCCGAGCGGCACCCTGCTCATCGCTTCCACGCCGCAGGCGATGCCCACGTCGATGGCGTCCGTGGCGATCAGTCCGGCGACCAGGTGGGTGGCCTGTTGCGCCGAGCCGCACTGGGCGTCGATCGTGGTGGCCCCGCACGCCTCGGGAAGGCCGTTGTGCAGCCACGCGGTGCGGGTGGTGTTGCCGGCTTGCTCCCCGGCCTGGGTAACGGCACCGCCGATGACCTGCTCGACGTGGGCCGGGTCGATCCCGGTGCGGTCGAGGAGCGCGCGCTGGGCCGCGCCGAGGAGCTCGGCGGGATGCAGGCCGGCCAGCCATCCGCCGCGCTTGCCGATCGGCGTGCGGACCGCTCCGACGATCATTGGATTACCCACAGGTTTCCTCCCGGAATGTCGACTACCCTCAAAACTAGAACATGTTCTTTCTTTCGGCAATACCGGGCGGCCACACCCCCTGGCGAGGCTGCTGTCGAGCCGCTCTGGCGGGGGTGATGGCAGGCGATCTTGGCCGAGTTAACAGGTTTCACTCCACGTCTTCACTTTGCCGGGTGCATGTGCTTCAATCGTGGTAGAACGTGTTCCATTCATGCTGAGTATGGGCTGCTTCAGGTGCAGCGCGACCCCGTAGGAGGTAGCCGTGGCAACTCCGTCGATACCCGCGAGCTTCGACTTCACCGACCCCGACCTGTACACCCAGCGGATACCCCTCGAGGAGTTCGCCGAGCTGCGGCGCGCAGCGCCGGTGTGGTGGAATCCCCAGCCGGCGGGCGTGAGCGGTTTCGACGACGGCGGCTACTGGGTCGTGACCAAGCTGGAGGACGTCAAACAGATCTCCAAGAATCCGGAGCTGTTCTCCTCGTGGGAGAACACCGCGGTGATCCGGTTCAACGGCGACATCTCGCGCGAGGAGATCGAGCTGCAGCGCGCCATGATGGTCAACATGGATCCGCCGCAGCACACCAAGGCACGCCGGATCGTGTCGAAGGGGTTCACCCCGCGGGCCGTGGAGAGCCTCCGGGAGGCCCTCAACAACCGGGCGCGCGCGATCGTGCAGGAAGCGAAGAAGCAGGGCAGCGGTGACTTCGTCGAGCAGGTCGCCTGCGAGCTGCCGCTGCAGGCCATCGCCGAGTTGCTCGGGGTGCCCCAGGAGGATCGGGGCAAGATCTTCGAGTGGTCCAACGAGATGATCAGCTACGACGACCCCGAGTACGAGATCGATCCGGTCAACGCCTCCACCGAGATCCTGAGTTACGCGGCGAACATGTCCGCCGAACGCCAGGAGTGCCCGGTCGACGACATCGTGACCAAGCTGGTCAACGCCGATATCGACGGCGAGTCGCTCGATCAGGACGAGTTCGGCTTCTTCGTCATCCTGCTTGCCGTCGCGGGCAACGAGACGACTCGCAACGCGATCACGCACGGGATGAAGGCTTTCCTGGAGCATCCGGAGCAGTGGGAGCTGTTCAAGGAGCAGCGCCCGAAGACGGCTGCCGACGAGATCGTCCGCTGGGCGACACCGGTGATGGTCTTCCAGCGCACAGCCACCGCCGACACCGAGCTCGGGGGCCAGCAGATCAAGGCGGGCCAGCGCGTCGGCATGTTCTACAGCTCGGCCAACTTCGACGAGGACGCCTTCGACGAGCCCATGAAGTTCGACATCATGCGTGACCCGAACCCGCATGTCGGCTTCGGTGGGACGGGGACGCACTACTGCCTCGGTGCCAACCTCGCCCGCCTGGAGATCGATCTGATGTTCAACGCGATCGCGGACGAGATGCCCGACATCCGGGAGGTCTCCGAGCCCGTCCGGCTACGCTCCGGCTGGCTCAACGGCATCAAGCACTACCAGGTCGCCTACTCGTAACGTACACGCTGGTACACGCTGAATGACGCTTTCAGTCCATTACGTGGACTGAAAGCGTCATTCAGCGTTCCGTGTGGAGTGAAGGCGTCATTCAGCCCACCGGCTTGTCCGCCCCGACGAGCCACATCGCGAAGTACTGGGAACCGCCACCGTAGGCGTGACCGACGGCCTTGCGGGCGCCGTCGACCTGGTAGTCACCGGCACGCCCCATGACCTGCTTGGCAGCCTCCGCGCAGCGCAGCATGCCGGACGCGCCGATGGGGTTGGTACAGAGCACGCCCCCTGACGGGTTCACCGGCAACGTGCCGTCCAGCGCCGTCGCACCCGACTCGGTGAGCTTCCAGCCAGAGCCCTCCTCGGTGAATCCCAGGTTCTCCAGCCACATCGGCTCGAACCAGGAGAACGGCACGTACAGCTCGGCGACGTCGATCTCGGAGAGGGGATCGGTGATGCCCGCCGCCTTCCAGAGGGCGGCCGCGGCGTCCTTGCCTGCCTGGGGGTTCACCTGGTCCCTGCCTGCGAACGTGGTCGGCTCGGTACGCATCGCGGTGCCGTGCACCCACGCCGCGCCGCCGTCGACCGCATCGCCGGCCGCCTCGTCACCCAGCACCATCGCGCACGCCCCGTCCGAGGACGGGCAGGTCTCGTCGTAGCGGATCGGGTCCCACAGCATCTGCGAGGCGCGAACGGAATCGAAGGTGATGTCCTCCTGCCGCAGGTGGGCGTAAGGGTTGAGGGCGCCGTTGCGCCGGTCCTTCACCGCCACGAGGGCCCCGATGTGGTCGGGGGCGTCGGTGCGCCGGATGTAGGACCGCACGTGCGGGGCGAAGTAGCCCCCCGCACCCGCGCCGACCGGCATGGAGAACGGCGGGGCGATGGACAGCGCCCACATCGCGTTGGACTCGGACTGCTTCTCGTAGGCCACGGTCAGCACCCGGCGGTGCACCCCGGACTGTACGAGACTGGCAGCCACGAGAGCGGTGGACCCGCCGACGGAACCCGCCGTGTGCACCCGCAGCAGCGGCTTGCCGTTCGCGCCGAGCGCGTCCGCGAGGAACAGCTCCGGCATCATGACACCCTCGAACAGGTCCGGTGCCTTGCCCAGCACGACCGCGTCGATGTCGGACCATTCGACCCGGGCGTCGCGCATCGCGCGGTCGACGGCCTCCCGCAGCAGGCCCGGCATCGACACGTCGGTGCGCTTGGTGGTGTGGTGGGTCTGTCCCGTGCCGAGTACGGCTGCTCGCTGCTTGGTCATCGGATGCCCTCCAATACCGTGACAAGGTTCTGCTGCAGCGCCGGCCCGCTCGTGGCGTGCGCGAGGACCTTGCCTGCCGTGCCGTCGATGATCTGCTTGGCGGCCTCGCCGATCCGGGTGAGGCCGGCGGCGAACATCGGGTTCGCGGCCAGCGCACCGCCGGAGGGGTTGACGCGGACGCCGGAGTCCAGCCCGAGCGCTTCGCGCAGGATCAGCTCCTGGTGGGTGAACGGCGCGTGCAGCTCGGCGAGCTCGACGCCGTCGATGCCCGCGGCCGCGGCCGCCGCGCGCGTGGACGGGGAGTCGGTCAGGTCCCTCGAGCCGAGCGACGGCGAGTCAATCCGGTGCTCGAACCCGGTGATCACCGCCGGGCGGTCGACGATCTCGCGGGCGCGTTCCTCGGCGGCGAGCACGACCACCGACGCCCCGTCGGTGACGGGGGCGATGTCGTGCGCGCGCAGCGGATCGGCCACCACAGGGTTGGCGAGCAGCTCGGCGACCTCGGCATCGCCGGAACGCTGCGCGCGGTCGTTCGTGGTGGCGTCGGCGAGGCTACGCGCGGCGACCTCGGCCATGGCCTCCTCGGTCCACCGGCCGGACTCCAGGCCCAAACGCGCCTGCAGCCCTGCGATGCTGATCGAGTCCGGCCACAGCGGACCGGCGACGTAGGGATCGAGCTGCAGCGACAGTACACGGCGCAGGGTGCCTGCCGAGGACTTGCCGAAGCCGTACACCAGTGCGGTGTCGACCTCGCCGGTGAGGATCTTCACCCATGCCTCGTACAGCGCCCAGGCGGCGTCCATCTCGACGTGGGACTCGTTGATCGGGGGGAAGGCGCCGATGGCGTCGACGGCCGAGATGAACGAGAATGCCCGGCCTGCCAGGTAGTCGGAGGATCCGGAACACCAGAACCCGATGTCCGACTTGGACAGGCCGGTCTGCTCGAAGGCCTCGGCCAGGGTGGGGACGAGCATCTCGACCCCGTTCGTCGTACCCTGCGTGTTGCGCACGTTGGGTGCTTGCGCGAACCCCACGACGGCGACGTTGCTCATGATCGTTTCTCCGGGTGGGCTAGAGATGGTGGGCGTACGAGTCGTACGGGGCGTCCGGCTCCCCTGTCGGCTCGAAGTGGGAGACGTTCTGCAGGGACGTCTCCCACTCCTCGCGTGGCTTCCAGGCGGCGCGCACGCGCATGCCCATCCGGACCTCGTCGGCCTCGCAGCCGAGCACGAGATGCAGGAACGGGATGTCCGCGCCGTCGAGCAGGATGTAGGCCGTGACGTACGGGGGTTGGATGCGCTGCCCCAGGAACGGGACGTTGACGATGCAGAACGTCGTGACGATGCCGGTGTCGGGCAGCTCCACCTCGGTGGTGGTCGGTACCCCGTCGGTCGGGCAGGCGCCACGCGGTGGGATGTAGACCTTCTCGCACTCCGGGCACCGTTGCCCGAGCATGCGGCCCTCGGCCAGCGCGCGCAGGTACCGGCTCTCCTCCGGTGAGACCGAGTGGGTGTAGTCCAGCTGGATCGGTGTGATCACGGTTCTGACCGTGCCGTCCTCGGCGCGCTCGGTCGCAGGCGGACGCGGTGGTGTCGGGGCGTCGCCACGCTCCTCGCCCGCGTCGGCGGGCACGAAGTAGGCGATGTCGGTGATGTGCCCGACGGGTTCGTCCGCCCAGCGGACGCGCACGCGCATACCGGTGTGGATCTGTTCGGTGGAGTCCACGTCGACGGCGTGCAGCAGCGCGGTGTCCGCCCCGTCCAGGGTGATCAGGGCCCAGGCGAACGGGCGCTGGATGGGTTGGCCCTCGACCGGGTGGGACACCCAGGACCAGGTGCGTACGGTGCCGACGTCGGAGACATCGACGAACTCGGTCAGCGCCTCGGCCGTGTGGGGGTCGTACTCGACCGGCGGGACATGCACGCGGCCGTCCGAGCCGCGGATGCCGGTGATGCGCCGGTTGGCGAGTTGGGTCATGAAGTGCGCGAGAACGGGCCCGAGCGAGCGGGTGTAGTCGAACCCGATCTCCAGCGGTGCGTGCAGTGGAGTCTCTTCTGTGATCACACTCAGAGTGAAACATGTTCTCGAAATGGGAGCAAGTGGTGGGCGCGCGTAGGTACTGACCCGTAGTGAGTCGCCCCGCTTGGCTTGCTCAAACGTAGAACACGTTCTAGATTGTCTGCTGAACCGATGTATGGACGTTCGACGCGGAGCGGAGTGCAATCATGACGGCCGAACCAGCGACGCAGAATGCGAGCCCGGGCTTGTGGCGTATCGCCGACGAGCAGCCCGACCGCATCGCCGTCGTCGACCCCGAGCGGGGTGACTTCACCTATGGCGAGCTCGTAGCCGCGGCCAACCGGTACGCGCACGGCCTCCGCGCGCTCGGCCTCGAGACCGGCGATGCCATCGTGCTCCTGCAACCCAACGGCGTGGACCTGCTCGCGGGCTATTTCGCGGCGATGCAGAGCGGCCTCTACGTGGTCGTCGTCAACTGGCACCTGGTCGGCAGCGAGATCGCGTACCTGATCTCGGACTCCGGGGCGAAGGCGTTCCTCGCGCACGAGAGGTTCGCCGAGTCGGCCGTGGCCGCCGCGGACGAGGCGGGCCTGCCGGCGTCGGCACGGTTCGCCGTCGGCGACATACCGGGATTCCGGCCGGTCTCCGAGCTGGGCCACGGCCAGCCCGACACCGCACCCGAGGAGCGCACGGCGGGCTCGCCGATGCTGTACACCTCGGGTACCACCGGCAAACCCAAGGGCGTCCGCAGGCCGCTGACCGGGGAGGATCCGCACGAGGCCCCTATGGCCGGGCGGTGGTTCTTCGGCATCTTCGGGCTGGAACCGTTCGACGACCACGTGCACCTGTGCGGCTCGCCTATGTACCACACCGCGGTGCTGAACTTCGTGTCCATCTCCATCCACCTCGGGCACACCGCCGTGTTGATGGACAAGTGGGAACCCGAGGAGATGCTCCGGCTGATCGAGGAGCGCAGGGTCACGCACAGCCATGTGGTGCCCACCCAGTTCGTGCGCCTGCTCGCGCTGCCGGAGGAGGTGCGCCTGCGTTACGACGTGTCCTCGCTGCGCAACGTGATCCACGGGGCCGCGCCGTGCCCGCGGGAGGTCAAGCAGCAGATGCTCGACTGGTGGGGGCCGGTGGTCACCGAGTACTACGCGGCGACCGAGGGTGGCGGCACCGCCATCAGCGGGGAGGAATGGCTCCGCAAGCCGGGGTCGGTGGGCAGGCCGTGGCCCGGTTCGACGGTCAAGATCCTCGATGACGACGCCAACGAGCTGCCCGCGGGCGAGGTGGGCACGGTGTACATGCGCATGGGCTCCTCGTCGTTCGAGTACCACAAGGACAAGCAGAAGACGGAGAAGTCCAAGGTCGGCGACATGTTCACGCTCGGCGATGTCGGCTACCTCGACGAGGACGGCTACCTGTACCTGTGCGACCGCAAGAGCGACATGATCATCTCCGGCGGGGTGAACATCTACCCCGCCGAGATCGAGGGAGAGCTCGTCATGCACCCGAAGGTCGCCGATGTCGCTGTCTTCGGCGTCCCCAACGACGACTGGGGAGAGGAGATCAAGGCCGTCGTACAGCCCGCCGACGGCGTGTCGGCGGGGGACGCGCTGACCGAGGAGCTGCTGGAGCACGCGCGGGGCAGACTCGCCAAGTTCAAGCTCCCCCGCAGTGTCGACTACGTCGACGAGCTCCCGCGCGACCCGAACGGCAAGCTGTACAAGCGCAGGCTCCGCGACCCGTACTGGCAGGACCGCGAGAGCGCCATCTAGCTGTACTCGGCCGTCACGTTGGTGCCAGGCGATTGAGTGGTGGTAGGCCTCCGAGGGCTGAGTGGCGTCGTTCAGTGTTGTAGTGCTCGAGCCAGGGTGCAAGCGCGGCTGCGCGGTCGTCGTTTGAGGTGAACACGCGCCGGTAGGCCCACTCGGTCTGCAGGGTGCGGTTGAAGCGTTCGATGCTCCTATGTTCGTCAAGCCGCATCTTGAACGCGTGTCAGCCGTGGCTGGTCTGCGGTTGGCTTCGGCAGGTTGGCGTAGATCTC
>NZ_FZNW01000018.1 GCF_900188115.1 Haloechinothrix alba
TACGGCCACCACAGCCCCACCGCCCTCATCGCCATGATCTACCTCTGCGCCGGAGGCATCACCATCACACTCCCCACACAAACCTGAGGAGTCCCTCATTCAGCGCGCGTCCGCGAACGCCCGTTCCTGTCGGTGCCTTCCGCTATGTTCGGCACAGCCCGAAGCCCCTCGTGGTCTTCCCTCGACGGACTCGGCCACGGCGCACATCACGGAAGGTGACGACCATGCCCAAGCCCATTCCGGACAACTATCCGCGCGTGATCCCGCATCTGAGCGTCAACGGCGCAGCCGAGGCGATCACCTTCTACAGCGAGGTCTTCGGCGCCACGGAGCGCGGTGAACGCTTCACCACGCCGGACGGCAGCATCGCGCACGCGGAGCTGCAGGTCGGGGACGCGGTCATCATGCTGGCCGACGAGGACCCCGAGTTCGGCAACCGCGGTCCCCACGCGTTCGGCGGCACGCCGGTGACCATCATGCTCTACGTCGAGGATGTCGACGCGACGGTGCAGCGTGCCGTGCAGAACGGGGCCACGCTGGAGCAGCCGGTGACCGACGAGTTCTACGGTGATCGCGTCGGGCGGGTCACTGACCCCTTCGGGTACGCGTGGCACGTCGCTACCCATGTCGAGGACGTCTCGGACGAGGAGATGGCCCAGCGGGCCGCCGCGCTGTTCGGCAGCTGACCCCGGAGCACGGTTCGCGATGGGAGCTGAATGACGCTTTCGGTCTATCTGCGGGACCGAAAGCGTCATTCAGCTCATGCTCGTCGCGATGGAGCCAGGGTGACCGCGGTTCCTTCTATGGAGCCGAACGTGACATTCGGCTCCACTCCTGGGGCTACTTCAGCTCCGAGCTGCTCTTGCCGAGCAGCTTGCGTGCGACGATGAGTTGCTGGATCTGCTGGGTTCCCTCGAAGATGTCCAGGATCTTGCTGTCCCTGCTCCACTTCTCCAGCAGGCTCTGCTCGCTGTAGCCGAGGGTGCCGCACAGCTCGACGCAGCGCAGCGTGATGTCCACGACCGAGCGTCCGGCCTTGGCCTTGGACATGGACGCTTCCAGCGAGTTGGGCTCGCGGTTGTCGGCCATCCATGCCGCGCTCATCGTCATCAGGTGGGCAGCCTCGTAGTCGGATTCCAGCTGCAGGTAGGTGGCCGCGGCCGCGGGCTGGGCGTTGGCGGGCCGGTCGTAGTCGACCTCGATTCCCGCCTCGGAGAGCAGGCGAGCTGTCTCGTCGAGGGCGGCACGGGCCACGCCGACACCCATCGCCGCCACGAGCGGGCGGGTGTTGTCGAAGGTCTCCATGACCCCGGCGAAGCCCTTCTTGGTGTCGATCTCCGGGCTGCCGAGGAGGTTCTCCTTGGGCACGCGGCAGTTCTCGAGGCGGATGACCGCGGTGTCGGAGGCCTTGATGCCGAGCTTGTGCTCCAGGCGCTCCACCCGGATGCCCGGACGGGACTTCTCCACCACGAACGACTTGATCGCGGCACGGCCTTTGTTCTTGTCCAGAGTGGCCCACACGACGACCGAGTCGGCGCGTTCGCCGGCCGTGACGAAGATCTTCTCGCCGTTGAGCACGTACTCGTCGCCGTCGAGCTCCGCGGTGGTCGACACGGCTGCGGAGTCCGAGCCGAAGTGCGGCTCGGTGATGGCCATCGCCGCCCACGTTCCGGCGAAACGCTCGAGCTGCTCGGGGTCGGCGACCGAGGCGATGGCGGCGTTGCCGAGGCCCTGCCGGGGCATCGACAGCAGCAGCGCGACATCGCCCCAGCACATCTCGATGGTTCCGACGACGGTACGGAGGTTGGCGCCGTTGACGTTCTTCTTGCCGCCCTCGTCGTTGTCGTCCTTGCGGACGCCGGACGCTCCGGCACCGCCTTCACCGGAGGAGTTCAACCCGTCGATGAGCGAGGCGAGCATGTCCAGTTCCGAGGGGTAGCTGTGCTCGGCCCGGTCGTACTTGCGGGAGATGGGCCGGAAGACCTCGTTCGCCGCCTGGTAGGCCTGGTTGACCAGCGCCTCGGCCTTCTTCGGGATCTCAAGATTGATCATGAGTGTGTCTCCTGAAACTGACGTCGTGTGTGGGGCAGTGGGTCCTTGCCGGGTCTGCGGGCCGTGCAGGCCGCAGGTGCCCGTCTAGACCAGGACCGTGCCTTCCATCACGCCGATGGCGCGCAGGTCGCGGTACCAGCGCTCGACCGGGTGTTCCTTGGTGTAGCCGTGCCCGCCGAGGAGCTGGACGCCGGCGCTGCCGATGAACATGCCCTTGTCGGCGGCCAGCTTGCGCGCGAGTGCGACCTCGCGGGCGTAGGGCAGGCCCTGCTCGGCGCGTGCCGCGGCGCGCAGTGTCACCAGCCGGATGCTCTCCAGCTCGATGGCGATGTCGGAGACCTGGAATGCCACGCCTTGCCGGTGGCTGATCGGCTCACCGAACGCCACCCGCTCGTTGACGTACGGGATGACGTAGTCGAGCACGGCCTTGCCGGTGCCTGCTGCCAGGGCGCACCAGCCGAGCCGGGACAGCCGCACCACCTCGGTGAAGGCGTCCGGGTCCCCTCCCGCGATCAGTGAGCCCGCCGGGAGCGAGACGTTGTCCAGGTGCACGCTGGCCGTGGCGGCGCCACGCAACCCCATCGCGGGGTCGGGCTCGGTCGATACGCCCGCCGTGGAGGCCTCGACGAGGAACAGTGCGGGGCGGTGTCCGTTCTGGCCCTCGAGGTCGGCCGAGACCACGAACAGCTCCGCCTCGGCGGCACGGGGAACCAGTGCCTTGACGCCGTCCAGCTGGTAACCCTTCGGGGTGCGTTTGGCCCGGGTGCGGGGGCGCAGCGGGTCGAACAGCGGGGCGTGCTCGGCGAGCGCCAGGGCCGCGGCCGGTACGTTCTCGCCGGTGAACGCCGGGAGGTAGGTGGCCTGCTGGTCGGCGTCACCCCACTGCGCGAGCGTGGTGCTCACCGCGGACGGCGCGAGCGTGGCCACGGCAAGGCCCATGTCCCCGTGCGCGAGTGCCTCGGCGACCAGCACGTTGGTGACCACGTCCCGCTCGGTGCCGAAACCGCCGACGTCCTCGGGGATGCCCATCATCCCAATGCCCAGCTCGGCGGCGCGGGTGAGTAGCCCGTCCGGGGTCTGGCACTTGGCGTCGGCGTCCGGTGCGGCCGGGCGGAGCTGCTCGGCGGCGAAGTCGCGGACGGTGTCGACGATCATCTGCTGCTCGTCGGTGGGGTTGAGGTCGAACAACCCGCGCTCGCTCGCCGGGCCGAGCCTGGCGGGCTTGTCGAGTTTCCGGGTGGCCTGGAAGGTGCGGTTCGCCGCCCCGACAGCACGGAAGCCGTACTTGGTCGAGCCGTGCACGAGGTCCTCGAGCGGCTTGCGGAGACCGACCCTGTCGATCACCCGCGAGCTCGCGACCTTGTTCAGTGCGGCGAGACCGGCTCCCATCGCGTCGCGCTTCCTCGGCGGGTGCCCGCCTTGCTTGTTCTTCGGAGTGGGTACGGCGTCAGACACGGTCACTCTCCCATCGGCCGCGCACGGCCGTCGCGATAACCTACTCGTGAGTAAAGTAAACCCTTGGAGCTGGTTCGCGCCAGTGGGGTCGGTCACCTCATCGGGGCTAAAGCCCGAGCGCTGTCGCCATCAGGGTCTCGAGCTCGGCTCGAATGCCGGGTCTGGCCGTGATGCGCCGGGTCCGTAGCAGGTCGTTGGCGATGGTCAGCGCGATGTGCACGATGATCCTGCCTTCCTGGGTGTCGCGCTCCGGCTGGAGCGCACACAGCAGGCGTACCCACTCGCTGACGTAGTCACGCTGCACGCGCCGCAGCTCGGCGCGCTCGCCCTCGGACAGGGCGCTCATCTGCTGACCGACCCCCAGCAGGTCCGCATGCGCGAACATGGTCTCCACATAGCTGCTGATCAGGCCGCGCAGCGCTGCGGTCTCGTCGGTCGCGGTCTCGGAGACGCGCTGCCTGCCGCGTTCGAGGCGGTCGGTCACCCGCTGCGAGACGGCAAGGAACAGGGCAGCCTTGCTCGGGAAGTGCCGGTAGACGCTGGGCCCGCTGATACCGGCGGCGGCACCGATATCGTCCATGCTCACCTCGTGGAAGCCCCGTACCTGGAAGAGCCTGCCTGCCTCGGTGATCAGCTGCTCACGCCGCGAGGCGCGCAGCACCTGGGACTCGGTGACCTCGGCAGCGGTGTCGCGTGCCTGCGCGCCGGGCGCCGGAGGTGCGCTCTCCGGCAGCGTGCAGTGCAGCACCGCGCGGGCCCGCTCGGCGAGGACGCGTTCGAACCGGCGCTTGGCGATGCGGGTCGAGTGCATCGACGCGCTGCCGAACGTGCTCAGCGCCGCCCAGCACAGCAGCTCGGCATCGGCCTCGGCCAGCTCCGGGCGCACCGCGCGCAGCGCCCGTGTCCAGTTGTCGAGCAGCTCCCGGGAGCGGCGGCGCGTGGCGGCTCGATCGCTCTCGCGCATGTGCCTGCGTTGCGTTCGCCACAGCGCGGTGAGCTCGCGCCGCTCGACGGAGAGCTTCGCCATGGTCGCCAGCATGTCCTCGACCTGCTCGGCCGAGGGGTGGGGATCGGTCCCGATCGCCCTGTTGGTCGCCTCAGCCAGCTCGTCGACGCCGCTGAGCACCACGTGGGCGAGCATGTCCTGCTTGTCGGTGAAGTGCCGGTAGATCGCGGGCCCGGTCACGCCTGCCGCGGCCGCGATATCGGAGATGCCGACCTCGTGATAGCCGTGTGTCCGGAAGAGCTCGGCGGCCACCGCCGCGAGCTGGGCTTTCCGGTTGCGTGGCCGCGCTGCCGTCGTCCTGCTCATAGCCTGCTCGCGGCCTTGTCCACGGCGCGTGCCGGTCGCCTGGTTCCGGGCTGCTGATCGACCGTCATAGTGAACATACTCTAGCGCGAGTTGAATAGCTGACAACCCATTGACAACAGGGCGTTCAGGCGCATTATGTTAGTGAGTATTAGCGCCACGAGGCAGTAGTGCTAGCTAGCGGATGTCGCGTGCATCAGGAAGGACATGTTGGCGTGAGCAATGAGGCGTTCATTTACGAGGCGATTCGTACGCCTCGGGGTAAAGGCAAGAAGGGATCCCTGCACGGGATCAAACCGATCGATCTCACCATCGGGCTGATCGAGGAGATCAAGCGCCGCCATCCTGGTTTGGACCCCGCCGCGATCGACGACATCATCATGGGGATCGTCTCGCCGGTCGGTGACCAGGGCGGCGTGCTGCCGAGGGCCGCCGCGATAGCCTCGGGGCTGCCCGACTCGGTCGCGGGCGTGCAGCTCAACCGTTTCTGCGCCTCCGGGCTCGAGGCGGTCAACCAGGCCGCGCAGAAGGTGCTGGCCGGCTGGGACCGGCTGCTGCTGGCGGGTGGCGTCGAGTCGATGTCGCGGGTGCCGATGGGTACCGACGGCGGGGCGATGTTCCTCGACCCGGCCACGAACTACGACACCTACTTCGTGCCGCAGGGCATCGGCGCCGACCTGATCGCCACGCTGGAAGGCTTCTCCCGGGAGGACGTCGACGCCTTCGCCGCGCGTTCCCAGGAGCGGGCCGAGGCTGCCTGGTCCGGCGGGTACTTCGCCAAGTCCGTGGTCCCGGTCACCGACATCAACGGCGTCACGGTGCTCGATCACGACGAGCACCGCAGGCCGGGCACCACCGTCGAGGACCTCGGCAAGCTCAACCCGTCGTTCGCCGGTATCGGCGAGATGGGTGGCTTCGACGCGGTGGCGCTGCAGAAGTACCACAACGTTGAGAAGATCAACCACGTGCACACCGGCGGGAACTCGTCCGGCATCGTCGACGGTGCCTCGCTCGTGCTCCTCGGTGACGAGCAGGCAGGCAAGGACTTCGGCCTGACCCCGCGCGCCCGGGTCGCGGCAACGGCCGTGACCGGCTCGGACCCGACCATCATGCTGACCGGCCCGACCCCCGCCACCGAGAAGGTGCTCGCCAAGGCCGGTCTCGGCGTCGACGACATCGACCTGTTCGAGCTGAACGAGGCGTTCGCCTCGGTGGTGCTGAAGTACCAGAAGGACCTGAACATCCCGGACGAGAAGCTCAACGTCAACGGCGGCGCCATCGCCATGGGGCACCCGCTGGGGGCCACCGGGGCGATGATCCTCGGCACCATGGTCGACGAGCTGGAACGCCGTAACGCCCGCAGGGCGCTGGTGACGTTGTGCATCGGCGGCGGCATGGGCCTGGCCACCATCATCGAGCGGGTCTGACCGGGCAGCGCAAACGGCGAGGAGAGCGATGACTGAATCCAAGACCATCCGTTGGGAGCAGGACTCCGACGGCATCGTGGTGCTGACGCTTGACGATCCCAACCAGTCGGCGAACACGATGAACACCGACTACATCGATTCGATGCTGGCGATCGTGGACCGTCTCGAGCAGGAGAAGGACTCGATCACCGGCGTGGTGGTCACCTCCGCGAAGAAGACCTTCTTCGCCGGTGGTGACCTCAACGACCTGATCCAGGCTCAGCCCGAACACGCTGAGCAGATGACCAGGATGGCCGACGAGCGGGTCAAGGCTCCGCTGCGCAAGCTGGAGACGCTCGGCAAGCCGGTCGTCGCAGCCATCAACGGCGCGGCACTCGGCGGCGGGCTCGAGATCGCGCTTGCCTGCCACCACCGCATCGCGGCCGACGTCAAGGGCAGCCAGATCGGCCTGCCCGAGGTCACCCTCGGGCTGCTGCCCGGCGGTGGCGGCGTGACCCGTACCGTCCGGCTGCTGGGTATCCAGAACGCCGTGCTCAACGTGCTGGCCGAGGGGCAGCGGTACAAGCCGCGCAAGGCCCAGGAGGTCGGCATCGTCGACGAGGTCGTCGACTCGATCGACGAGCTGCTGCCCAAGGCCAAGGAATGGATCAAGGCCAACCCGGAAGGCGGGGTGCAGCCATGGGACAAGGACGGCTACAAGATCCCGGGCGGCACGCCGTCGAACCCGAGCTTCGCCGCGAACCTGCCCGCGTTCCCCGCGAACCTGCGCAAGCAGCTCAAGGGCGCGCCGATGCCCGCCCCGCGGGCGATCCTGGCCGCCGCGGTGGAGGGCTCGCAGGTCGACTTCGACACTGCCTCGAAGATCGAGTCGCGGTACCTGGTGCACCTGGCCACCGGGCAGGTGTCGAAGAATATGATCCAGGCGTTCTTCTTCGACCTGGAGACCATCAACAACGGCGGCAGCCGCCCGTCCGGCTACGACAAGCACACCGTGCGTAAGGTGGGTGTGCCCGGCGCGGGCATGATGGGCGCGGGTATCGCCTACGTCTCGGCCAAGGCCGGCATGGAGGTCGTGCTCAAGGACGTCAGCGTCGACAATGCCGAGAAGGGCAAGGACTACTCCCGCAAGCTGGAGGAGAAGGCGCTCTCCCGGGGCAAGACGACCCAGGAGAAGTCGGACGCCCTGCTCGACCGCATCACCACCACGGGCTCGCCGGAGGATCTCGACGGCGTCGACTTCGTGATCGAGGCGGTCTTCGAGAGCACCGACCTCAAGCACAAGGTCTTCCAGGAGATCGAGGACGTCGTCAACGAGGACGCGGTGCTCGGCTCGAACACCTCCACGCTGCCGATCACGGGCCTGGCCCAGGGGGTGAAGCGGCAGGAGGACTTCATCGGCATCCACTTCTTCTCGCCGGTGGACAAGATGCCGCTCGTGGAGATCATCTGCGGGGAGAAGACCTCGGACGCCACGCTGGCCAAGGTCTTCGACTACACCCTGGCGATCAACAAGACGCCGATCGTGGTCAACGACAGCCGCGGGTTCTTCACCAGCCGCGTCATCGGGACCTTCATCAACGAGGCCATCGCCGCGGTCGGTGAGGGTGTCGAGCCCGCGAGCATCGAGCAGGCGGGTTCGCAGGCCGGCTTCCCCGCGCCTCCGCTGCAGCTGTCCGACGAGCTCACCCTGACGCTGATGCAGAAGATCCGCAACGAGACCAGGGCCGGGGTCGAGGCGGCAGGCGGTACGTGGACACCGCACGGCGCCGACTTCGTCGTGGACCGGATGGTCGACGAGTTCGACCGGCCCAGCAAGGCGGCAGGCGCCGGGTTCTACGAGTACGACGAGGACGGCAAGCGGTTCGGGCTGTGGCCGGGCCTGCGCGACGCGTTCAAGACCGACTCCGACGAGGTCCCGTTCGTCGACCTCCAGGAGCGGATGCTGTTCGTGCAGGCCATCGAGACGGTCCGCTGCTTCGACGAGGGCGTGCTGAACTCGGTGGAGGATGCCAACATCGGCTCCATCTTCGGCATCGGCTTCCCGCCGTGGACCGGTGGTGTCGTGCAGTACATCAAGCAGTACCCTGGTGGGCTGCCCGGCTTCGTCGAGCGGGCTCGCGAGCTCGCAGCGAGGTACGGTTCCCAGTTCGAGCCTCCGCAGTCTCTTGTGGACAAGGCGAACAAGGGCGGAACCTTCGAGTAGACGGGAAAGCCTCCCCCAGCAGCGTGGCCCCGCGGGATCGATCCCGCGGGGCCACGCTCATGCGTGCGAGCTCAGCAGGAGTCGCGTGGCTGCACGCCTGCGAACCTGCGGTCCAGCCATTCCAGCGCCATCGGCCCGCCGACGGCGACGCCACCGATGTGCTCGGCGAGGGGGATCGCCGCCCACTGCACGCCGGCCCCCAGCTCGCAGTAGCGGTCCCGCAGCTGCCTGCCGACCGAGTACGGGATCAGCTCGTCGAGCGTTCCGTGGTACAGCAGTAACGGGGCCTGAGGAGCGTGCTGTCCCGCCCTGTTCTCGGCCAGCCGTTCCTGCCAGGCCGGGTCGTTCAGGGGATCGTCCATAGTGGTGTAGTCGGTCAGCGCGCCGAACGGCGCTGCGGAGCCGAGCTCGGCGGTGCAGGACTGCTCGATGCGCTGGACCGTCCGCTCACCCCGGTCGTTGAGGATGTCCTCGAACGGCACGTCCTGGTAGGCATTCGCCAGCCCCAGGGCCGCGCCGAGCACCAGCCCGAACGCGGGGCCGCGCTCGTTGAACTCCGCGACCTCGACGAGATCGGCGGGAACGCCACCGGGCGCGGCGCCGACGAGGTCGAGCTCGGGGGCATAGCGCGGGTGCAGCTCCGCGGCGAACGCGGCAGCCTGACCGCCCTGCGAGTAACCGGCGATCCCCACCGGCCCGCCGGCGGAGAGCCCGGCCCCGTCGGCGCGCTGCGCCGCGCGGGCGGCGTCGAGCACGGCCGGACCTTCCGCCCGGCCGGTGGCGTAGGTGTGTGTGCCGGGTGTGCCGAGGCCCTCGTAGTCGGTGACGACGACGGCCCATCCCTTGGACAGCGCCTGCGCCAGCAGAGCGACCTCCTGCTCGGTGCCGGTGCGCAGCGCGTACGAGGGAGCGCAGTGGTCACCGATGCCGTGCGTGCCGACCGCGTAGCTCAGCAGCGGGCGGTCGCCGTCTCCCGACCATCCGGACCCGGGCAGGAGCAGGGTCGCCGACACGGCATTGTCCTCCCCGGTGGCCGAGGTGGATCGGTAGAGCAGCTGCCAGGCCCGCACCGGAACGTCGAGCACGCCGAACGGTTCGGCCCGCACGTCGACCTCGCGCTGCCGCAGCACCTCGCCCGGCTCGCCGTCCGGCAGCGGTTCCGGCGGGGTGTAGAAGGGATCCTCGGAGGGCGGTGGGGGCTCCTCCGCGTTCGCGGCCGCCCCTGTCGCGGGTGCGACAAGCCCGAGTAGCAGACCCAGCAGCAGGCCGAGCGCGGTGATCGCCGCCGTCGGCTTCCGGTGCTGGAGCCGTCGCCGACGGCGGGGTCCGTGGCGTAGTTCCGATCGCATGGGCGGCCCGACCTTTCCGGTAGAGTGGTAACAACAATTTTCAAAATATAGGACGGGCTCCGCATATCTGGCAATAGCCATTACCAAACGCTCGTCTGCGAGCGGTACCGGTGGGCGCGTTCCCGGGCAGTACGGCGCGGTCGCGGCTACCGGAACCTGCCCTGGGATCCGGACCAGGGTCCGAAGGCAGCACGGCGGTGCCGAGGCGAAGGAGGGAACGTGACCGAGCGCGCGGCCACGGGTGCTCGCCCGTACCGGGGCAAGGACATCGACCAGCGGCGGGCCGAGCGGCGCGCGAGGCTACTGGATGCGGCGCTGGAGCTGTTCACCTCGACCGGGTACCAGCACGCCGGGATCGCGCGGATCTGCACGCTCGCGGGCGTGTCCACGCGCAATTTCTACGAGGAGTTCTCCGGCAAGGAAGCCGTGCTGTGCGAGCTGCACGAGCGCATCAACGCCGTGGCGATGGAGCGCGTCACCGCAGTGCTGGACGAGGCACGCGAACTGGAGCCCGCCGGGCGGATCCGCATCCTGCTGGACGCGTTCCTTTCCGGTATCACCGCCGACCCTCGGGTCCCCAGGCTCGCCTACGTGGAGGCCGTCGGGGTGAGCCCGGCCCTGGAACGGCAACACCGGCGCTGGGTGGAGCAGTGGGCGAGCTACATCGCGTCCGAGGCCGAACGGGTCGCCGCGTACGGTCAGGCGCCGTCCCGCGACTACCGGCTGACCGCGCTCGGACTGGTGGGTGCGATCACCGAGCTGCTGCGCGCCTGGCAGGCCGGGAGCTCGAGCTGCTCCGTCAGCGAGATCGCCGAGGAGATCCGGGAGCTGATGCTCGATGCGATCATCCGCCGCCCCGCCCAGTAGCGTCCCCGCGCAGGCCGAGGAGCATCGCGCGTATCACGGCAGAGCACTCGTCGCGCATCCGGCGCTTGTCCTCCTCGCCGGTCTCGGCCAGCCGCAGCCCGGCCGCGCCGAGCAGCTGGAAGCAGAACCACACCGTGGTGTTGATGTCGCTCGGCCGCAGGTAACCGGCGCCGGTCAGGGAATGCACGAACTGCTCGACGAGACCGTAGGCGTACTCCTTCTCGCACTCCTTCCATCTGGTCAAGCCGAGAGCCGAGGGGCCTTCCTTCCAGACCAGCCTGCCGTAGGTCGGGTCGCAGCACCGGTCGAGGAACGACTCGAGGCCGGCCAGCGCCGCATCCCACGGGTCGGCGACCTCGGCGGTCTCGGCGGCGATGCGCTCGATGAGCTCGAGTTCCTGGGCCCCGAGAACGGCCTCGAACAGCGCCTGCTTGCCGGAGAAGTGGTGGTACACCGCGCCGCGAGTGACCTGGGCGTCCGCGGCGACGTCCGCCAGCGCCGTCCCCGCGTAGCCGCGCTCGGCGAACAACCTCGTCGCCACGTCCAGCACCGCGGCCCTGGTGGCGTCCGCGTACATCTCCCGGCGGCTCTTGACATGCGACATACGCTAAGTCTAACGACATACACGGTGTATGTGAGAAACATAGGGTAGGTGAGCCTGATGTCAGGGTGGAGTCAGGTACGTCGGCGGTACCAGCTCGTCTATGCGGTGGCCGAGGACATCACGCGGCACGGAGCGCGGGCGCTGGACGGGTGGCTGGCCGAGATCGACGCGGAGTTCGGCGATCTCGGCGCGTTCCTCAAGGATGTCCAGCGCCGGTGGCACACCGCCGTCGACGCGCATCTCGACGGGGTGCTGGAACGTCAGCCGCAGGAGATGGCGGCAGCGGTCGCCGCGGCGTTCGCTGCCGCCGACAGGGCGAACGCCTCGCTGGTCAGGTTGCTCGACGCCGCGGACGGGCATCCGGCGCTGGAGGCTGGGCGGCAGCGGCACCGCTCCGAGGTGCTGACCGCCACCGGAGTGGACCCGGCTGCCCTGCCCGGCGCCGCGGAGGAGCCGACCGGGCGGGGCGATGACCGGTGCCCGATCCGGCGAACGCGGCGCGTGCTGCGCGGGGCCCGGCGAGCCGGTGACTCCGGGGACAGCGGGGGCCGTTCCCGCCAGATGTCCGGCAGGTCGGCATGAACGGCCAGGCCCATGCGTCTCACCCGACGGACGAACCCCTGTTCAACCCGTTCGCGGAGGGCTTCACCGACGACCCGTACCCGCACTACGCCGTGCTGCGCGAGCGCGCCCCGGTGTACGAGCACCCGCTCGGGTTCTGGGTGCTGTCCCGCCACGAGGAGGTGTCCGAGCTGCTGCGCTCGGGCAACTCGGTGGAGGAGCACAACGCGGCGCCAGGGCCGATGCGTGACGTGATCGCCGGAAGCTACGGTGATCGCGCACCCCGCATGAACGGTATGTCCATCCTGGACCTGGATCCTCCCGCGCATACGCGGTTGCGGAGGCTGGTCGCGAAGGCGTTCACACCGCGTGCGATCGAGGCGTTGCGGCCCCGGATCCGCGAGCTCGTCGACGAGCTGATGGAGCCGGTCATCGGGGCAGGCGAGGTCGACCTGGTCCGGACGGTCGCGTTCCCGCTCCCGTTCGCGGTGATCTCCGAGATGATGGGTATGCCCAGGGTCGATGTCGCCAGGCTGCGCGACCTCACCGGTACGCTGGTGCGCTCCCTCGAGCCGGTCGCCGACCCGGAGATGCTCGAGGCGATCGTCGCCGCCGACGACGAGGTGATGCGGATGATCGCCGACATCATCGCGTGGAAGCGGCGCAACAGGGGAGACGACCTGCTGACCGCGCTGATCGACGCGGAGGAGGACGGGGACAGCCTCAGCGATGACGAGCTGGTGGCTCAGGTCGCGCTGCTGTTCATCGCCGGGCACGAGACCACCGTCAACCTGATCGGGGGAGGGGCGCTGGCCCTGCTGCGCCATCCCGGCCAGCTCGCGCGGCTGCGCGCCGAGCCGGACCTGCTGCCCACCGCCGTGGAGGAGCTGTTGCGGTACGACAGCCCCGTGCAGTCGAGCAGGCGGATCACGGTGCGGCCGCACCGGGCTGCTGGGGTGGAGATCCCGGAAGGGGCATTCGTGATGGCCGCACTCGCCTCGGCGAACCGGGACGAGCGGCAGTGGGGCGAGGATGCCGACCGGGTGCGCCTGGACCGTCCGAACCCGCACCGGCACGTGTCCTTCGGTGCGGGCGTGCATCACTGCCTCGGCGCCTCGCTCGCCAGGGTGGAGGCGCAGATCGCCCTGGAGAAGCTGGTCACGAGGACCGGCGATCTCGCCCTCACCGGCGAGGTCGAGTGGAACGGCCGCATCAACCTCCGCGGCCCGGCCCACCTCCCCGTCGCCGTACGCTGAATGACGCTTTCAGTCCACGAGACGGACTGAAAGCGTCATTCAACCTTCCATATGGACTGAAAGCGTCATTCAGCATTCCGGTTGGCGGCGGGTCACACCGCCGCTGCGATGGCGCGCCCTGCCTGCCGACCGGAGAACAGGCACCCGCCGAGGAAGGTGCCCTCGAGGGCGCGGTAACCGTGCACCCCGCCGCCACCGAAACCGGCGGCCTCACCGGCTGCGTAGAGACCGGGTAACGGCTGCCCGTCGGTTCCGAGTACCCGCCCGGACAGGTCGGTCTCCAGCCCGCCGAGGGTCTTGCGGCTGATCACGCTCAGCCGTACCGCGATCAGCGGTCCGGCCTTGGGGTCGAGGAGGCGGTGCGGGGCGGCCACGCGCACGAGCTTGTCACCGAGGTAGCGGCGCGCCCCGTGAATGACGGTCACCTGCATGTCCTTTGTGTACGGGTTGGCCATCTCCCTGTCGCGCGCCACGATCTCGGCCTCGACGTGCTCGGCGTCGAGCAGCTTCTCGCCCGTGCGGTCGTTCATACCCGCGACCAGCTCACCCACGGTGTCGGCGACCACGAAGTCGGCTCCCTTGCGGGTGAAGGCCTCGACGGGACCCGGCGGGCCGGGCCGGGCGCGCCGGAGCGTGTCGCGGACGCTCTTGCCGGTGATGTCGGGGTTCTGCTCCGAACCGGACAGCGCGAACTCGCGTTCGATGATCTTGTGGGTGAGCACGAACCACGAGTGGTCGTAGCCCGTACCGCGCAGGTGAGCCAGCGTGCCAAGGGTGTCGAACCCGGGGTAGAGGGGTACGGGCAGCCGGTTGCCGCGCGCGTCGAGCCACAGCGAGGAGGGACCCGGCAGGATGCGTATGCCGTGTCGCGGCCAGATCGGGTCGTAGTTGTCGATTCCCTCGACGTAGTGCCACATGCGGTCCGAGTTGATCAGCCGTGCTCCCGCCTGCTCGCTGATACCCAGCATCCGCCCGTCGACGTGCGCGGGCACCCCGGAGAGCATGTGCTCGGGCGGGTCTCCCATCCGGGACGGCCAGTTCTTCCGGATCAGGTCCTGGTTGCCGCCGATGCCGCCGGAGGCGACGAGCACGGCCTGCGCGCGCAGGGTGAACTCGCCGGTCTCCGTGCGCGAGCTCGCCTCGCCTCGCGCGACGTCGCTCGCTTCGAGAACGGCCCCGCGCACGCCGTCAACGGCGCCGCCTGTTGTGGTCAGCGCGTCGACCCGGTGGCGGAACCTGAGCTCGATCCGGCCCCGGGCGGCGGCGTCGCGCACTCGCTGGACGAACGGTGCCAGCACGCCGGGGCCGGTGCCCCAGGTGATGTGGAAGCGCGGGACCGAGTTGCCGGGGCCGGTCGCGCCGTACCCGCCCCGCTCGGCCCACCCGACGACGGGGAAGAAACGCAAGCCGAGACCGTGCAGCCACGATCGTTTCTCGCCTGCGGCGAAGTCCACGTACGCTCGCGCCCACTCGCGCGGCCAGTGGTCGTCCGCACGGTCGAAGCCTGCCGTGCCGAGCCAGTCCTGCCAGGCGAGCTCGGCCGAGTCACGCACCCGCATGCGCCGCTGTTCCGGGCTGTCGACGAGGAACAGACCGCCGAGTGACCAGTGCGCCTGGCCGCCGAACGACGCCTCCGGCTCCTGCTCGACGATGATCACCCGTTTGCCTGCCTGCGCCGCGGCGTCCGCGGCCACCAGCCCGGCAAGGCCGGCACCGATCACGATCACGTCTGCGTCCATGCGGCACTCCGATCCGGGTGGCGATCAGCGCTGTCCGGTAGGACGGTATCGCGCCGGTCAGCCGCACGGGAGACCAGTGCACGAACCGTGCAGCACGCCGCCGGCCTGCTGCGGGGTGTGCTGAATGACGCTTTCAGTCCGTCACGTGGACTGAAAGCGTCATTCAGCCTCGACGGGGTTGCGCGGGGCCGGCGCGGCGAAGGGGATCAACAGACATGACCTAGCCGTGCGAGTCGGCTCGCCGGAAGGTGAGCGACTCCCCTTCCACCCCGCGCAGCCAGATGTCCTGGCAGGCGGCTGCGATGTCGTCGAGTCCCTCGGTGATGGTGGCGAAGACGTTACCGGGCACCCAGCCGGCGTCGCCGTTGATCAGCAGGTTGTTCCGCCCGTAGAAGATGGCCAGGTCGGTGGCGCCCGCGGCGTCGTAGGCCTGGCTGCCGGTGTCGTAGCCGTATGCCGGGTTACCGATCTCCCACGGCTCGAAGGCGAAGTAGACGACATCGCCGGGGATCGGGGTGACGGTGGGGTTCTCCCTGCCGGGTTCCGGGTCGGCGAAGGGGGAGAGGAGGGTGTAAACCTCGTTGCGCGCGTACTTGGCGTGATAGGCCTGATCGCTCTGGGGCAGCGCATCCCAGACCGCCCGGCAGGTCCGGGGTGCCTGCTCGTCGAGCAGCCGAGCGTGGCACGACACTCCCCGCTTGTCCAGGCTGATCGTGATGTACCTGGCCATAGTCTCTCCCTTGTGGACGTGTCGGTGAGCGGGTCGGGCGGACGGCCCCGGGCGGTACCGTCGCGGTACTTCCGGGACCACCCGCCCGCCACGGTCAGGTGCGTGCGGCGCCTCCGGTGACCGCGGCGACGGACTCGGACCAGATGCCGAGTGCGTCATCGACCTGCGCACCGCTGACGACGAGTGCGGGGATCATCCGGACGGTGTTCATCCACGCACCGCACATCAGCAGCAGCAGGCCACGCTCGGCGGCTGCCTGCTGGGCGGCCTTGGCG
Organism: Haloechinothrix alba; assembly: GCF_900188115.1. GTDB lineage: Bacteria > Actinomycetota > Actinomycetes > Mycobacteriales > Pseudonocardiaceae > Haloechinothrix > Haloechinothrix alba. The sequence goes on from NZ_FZNW01000018.1 coordinate 15,828, forward strand.
GTGTCCGGGTCCGCTCGCCCGTCCGCAGTGACGAACTCCGAGCCCACCATCAGGCCGAGGCCCCGCACGTCGCCGATCTGGGGGAACTTCTCGGCGATCTGGCGGCTGCCTTCGAGCAGCCGCGCCCCTTGCGTCGCCGCGTTGTTGACCAGGCCTTCCTCCTGGATGACGTCCAGTGTCGCCAGGGCGGCGGCGCAGGCCACGGCGTTGCCCCCGTAGGTCCCACCCTGCGAGCCGGGCCATGCCTTGCCCATCAGCTCGGTCGAGGCGGCGATGCCGGACAGCGGGAACCCGCTGGCGAGTCCCTTCGCCGTGATGACGACGTCCGGCTGGACGTCGAAGTGCTCCATGCCCCAGAACTTGCCCGTGCGGCCGAACCCGGTCTGGACCTCGTCGGCGACGAGCAGGATCCCGTGCTTGTCGGCGCGCTCGCGCAGGCCGGCGAGGAACTCCCGGTTGGCCGGGACGTACCCGCCCTCACCCAGTACGGGTTCGACGAAGATGGCGGCCGTCTCCTCACCCGGCGACATCGTCGCGAACAGGTAGTCCAGCTCCTGCAACGCGAAGCGGGTCGCCGTGGCCTCGTCCCAGCCGTAGCGATAGGCGAACGGGAACGGCGCGACGTGCACCCCGTCCATGAGCGGGGCGTAACCGGCACGGAACCGGGTGCCGGAGGTGGTCAACGACGCCGCTCCCACGGTGCGGCCGTGGAAACCGCCCTGGAAGACGATGATGTTCGGCCGCCCGGTTGCCTGACGTGCCAGGCGCAGCGCGGCTTCCACGGCCTCGCTTCCGGAGTTGGCGAAGAACACCGAGTCCAGCCCGGGTGGCAGCACGTCGCCGAGCCGCTCGGCCAGGGAACGCAGCGGGTCGTGCATCACCGTCGTGTACTGCCCGTGGATGAGCTTTCCCACCTGCTCCTGCGCGGCGGCGACCACCTTCGGGTGACAGTGTCCGGTGCTTGTCACGCCGATCCCGGCCGTGAAGTCGAGGTGCCGCCTGCCGCTGTGGTCGTACAGGTACACCCCTTCCCCGTAATCGACCTCGACCGGTGTTGCCTGCTTCAGCAGTGGCGATAGCTGCGACATGGCGACCGTGCTCCTTCGTACGTGAACGTCGGCGGGCGTACGTGCCGGTTACCTTCGCCCGCGCGGCTGGACTGGGACACTCTGTTGTCGATTGTTGACAATCTGTATAGCATGGCGCTCGTACCCGTTCCACGCCGCCGCCTGTGGCAGGTGGAGCGAGATGGCTCCAGTATGGCCGTAGGGATACGGTGCGTGTGCGCACCGGACGGGTCCGTGCGTGCCGCACGCCCCGCTCGCCTGCGGCCGGTACCCGACGATAGGTGAGGCGGTGGCGCAGTGCCAGCGGCCACGCGCGGCGCCACGCCATCGGCACGCGGTCACCGCGCGCGGCGGGTGCACCGTGGCGGGAGCCGACTGCGCCGTCCCGGTGTGCGGCCTAGTGTGGCCCGTAGAGGTGACTGACGACGAGGAGTGGACCCGAGGTGAACCGATGAGCATCGCAGCAGGTGAGACCGCCGTCGTGGACGGAGTCGACAAGGATCTGTACATCGGGGGCGCGTGGCGGCCTGCTGCGGAAGGCAAACGCCTTCCGGTGTACGACCCGTCGACGGAGCGGGAGCTGTGCTCGGTTGCCGATGCCTCGCCCGCCGACGGCATCGCCGCGCTGGACGCTGCGGTGGCCGCGCAGCCGGGCTGGGCCGCGTACCCGCCCCGCGAACGGGGCGAGATCCTGCGCCGCTCGTACGAGCTGATCAGCGAGCGAGTCGACGAGCTGGCGCTGCTGATGACCCTGGAGATGGGCAAGCCGCTCGCCGAGTCGCGGGGAGAGGTGGCCTACGCGGCGGACTTCTTCCGGTGGTTCGCCGAGGAGGCGGTGCGTATCGACGGTGGCTATGCCGTCGCCCCGAAGGGCGGGGGGCGGTTCCTTGTGGCCCGCCAGCCCGTCGGCCCCAGCATCCTGATCACACCGTGGAACTTCCCGATGGCGATGGGCACGCGCAAGATCGGTCCGGCGATCGCCGCGGGATGCACGTCGGTGATCAAGCCCGCGGCGCAGACCCCGCTCTCGATGCTCGCGCTGGCAGGGATCCTGGCCGAGGCAGGGCTGCCCGACGGCGTCGTCAACGTCGTGACCACCAGTGACTCCGGTGGCGTTGTGGAGCCGATGATCCGGGACGGCCGGGCACGCAAGCTGTCGTTCACCGGGTCCACCGGCGTCGGCCGCAAGCTGCTCGAGCAGTGTGCCGACCAGGTGCTGCGCACCTCGATGGAGCTCGGTGGCAACGCCCCGTTCATCGTCTTCGACGATGCCGACGTCGATGCTGCCGTCGACGGCGCCATGCTGGCCAAGCTGCGCAACATCGGGGAGGCCTGCACGGCAGCCAATCGCTTCTACGTGCAGTCCGGGGTGGCCGAGGAGTTCACCCGCAAGTTCGCCGAACGTATGCAGGCCCAGCCGATCGGCCGGGGGACCGAGGAGGGCGTGGTCATCGGTCCGCTGATCGACAGCGCCGCCGTCGACAAGGTCACCACGCTGGTCGACGACGCGGTCGAGCGTGGTGCCGTGGTGCGCACCGGAGGTTCGACCATCGACGGCACCGGCCACTACTACCGGCCGACCGTGCTCACGGACATCCCGGCAGACGCGCGCATCGTCTCCGAGGAGATCTTCGGGCCGGTCGCCCCGATCAGTACCTTCGAGACCGAGCAGGAGGTGCTCGGCCGCGCCAACAACACCCCGTACGGCCTTGTCTCGTACCTCTACACCGGCGACTTCGACCGCGCGCTGCGGGTCAGCGAGGCGCTCGAGGCCGGCATGGTGGGGCTCAACCAGGGGATCGTGTCCAACCCGGCTGCCCCGTTCGGCGGCATCAAGCACTCCGGTGTCGGGCGCGAGGGCGGCACGGTCGGTATCGACGAGTTCCTGGAGACCAAGTACGTGGCGATCGGGTTGCGCGAGCAGCCGTAGCGGGCTCGCGGGCCTGCCCGGCGGCCGGTACGGCGATGTCCCGGCGGATGTCCCCGCACCTCAGCCGGAGATGTCCACCCCGCCTTCGCCGATGGTGGGAGCCGATCCGGACAGCAGGCTCGTCCCCGGCGCAAGGCGGGCGACCGCGTCGTCCATGTGCGCCTCGATCACCGACAGCGCGGCGGGCTCGTCGCCCCGGCGGATGGCGTCCGTGATACGCGCGTGCTCGGCGACCCGCTGCGTCGGGTCCGGGTAGTGGTGCTGCAGGGCGGCCAGGCACATGCGGGTCTCGATGAACAGCGTGCGTGCCGTCCTGACCAGCCTGCGGCTGCCCGACTCGTGCACAAGGACCTCGTGGAAGCGGAAGTCCGCATCGGACACCGCCCGTGGGTCGTCCCGCGTGGTCGCCTGCTCGAGCTCGGCGAGTGCGTCCTCGAGAGCGGCCACCGCCGAGGTGTCCCGGCTGCGGATGATTCGTACCGCCGCGGCGTACTCGATGGCCGCGCGGGCGGCGTAGATGTCGTAGACGTCGGCGGGTTCGAGCTCGATGACGAAGAGACCGCGGTGGCGTTCGCTCCGGAGCAGGCCCTCGGAGACCAGCCGTTGCATGGCCTCCCGCAGGGGCCCTCTCGAGACCTGGAACTGCGCGGCGAGCTCGGCCTCGCCGAGCTGCTTGCCAGGCTCGAGCACACCGCTGGTGATCGCCTCGCGCAGCTGGCGCGCGATGATCGCCGCGGTGGACTCCCTGGTGATGGGTTCGATGTCAGGAGACATGGTCCGCTTCACTCCCGGCTACCTGGCGGAACAGGGCACCGAGGGACGGTGCTTGCGGGGACAGTCCCGCGATCCGCAGGCCCTCCCACACCGTGACCTGGTTGGCCGTCAGCACCGGCTTGCCGAGCGCGCTCTCGATGGTGTCGAGCAGGCCGACCGTGCGCATCGCCGTGTCGGGGATCAGCACGGCGTCGGCATCGGGATGGTCGCCGCTCATCGCGATCTCGACAACGCGTTCGTCGTCGAGGCGACCCACCTCGGCTGCCGTGTCGATATCGGCGCTCGACATCGACACCGCGTCGATGCCCTCGATGGCGAGGAACTGGACGAACATCTCGGCGACCTCGTCCGGGTAGCTGGCCGCGACGGCGACCCGGCGTAACCCGAGAGCTTGTGCGGCTCGCGCGAAGGCGAACGAGGTGGAGGACGCAGGCGTGCCGCTGTCGCGGGCGAGCGCCGCCACCTGCTCGGTGGCGCCGTCGTGGCCGAAGACGAAGCTCCCACTCGTGCAGGCCCACACGACCGCATCGGGATCGTACGCGGCGAGCGAGGCCGCTCCCTCGCGTAGCCGTTCGGGGCTGCCGAGGTCGCGCAGCTCGGGCACGGCGTGCAGGTCCGTTCCGTAGACGTGCGCCACGGTCAGCCGGGCCACGTCGCCGAGAAGCCGCTGCGCGAGCGGGTAGTCGTCCTCGGCGGCGTGGTCGGGGTAGATGAACCCGATGGTGGTCATGGGGTGCCTCCGGGTCGCCTGTGGTTATTCATGATCCAGCGGACGGGCCCGCCCATCCACCTCCCGCTCTCGCGGCGGCGTCCCTTCCTGGTGTGAATAACCCGGTAGGTGAGTACGACATCATAGTGCCAGTGGGCCTGTTCAGCTGTCGTTTCGTTCAGCCGCGCCCGGGCCACCGGGGGTCTCTATCGGGGGTCTCTATCGGGGGTCTCTATCGGGGGTCTCCACCGGGGGTCTCTATCGGGGCCGGTCCGATGGGCGCCGCCGGACGCATGCGTGTGACCAGCCTGCTGTGCATACCGGGCCGGAGGGATCGTCGACAATCCCCGCGCAGTTTACCTACTCCGTGGTAGCCCGGTCGGGCATTCCGTGATGCCAGCTTCCCGGGCCGACGATCGGTAGCCCCATCCGGTCCAGGCACGCCCACATGGTGAGTTGGTTCGCCGTGAGCACCGGCTTGCCCAGCATGTTCTCCAGCGGGTCGATCAGGTCGAAGGTGGGCAGATTGGTGCAGCTGACGAACACGGCTTCGGCGTCGGGGTGGTCGGCGGCGATGATGTGCTCGGCGATCGTGCGATAGCTCACCCGCCAGATGCCGCCGCCCAGCCCAAGGTGATCGCTGGAGACCGTCTCCACATTCAGCTCGGCGAGGAACTCGTGCAGCTTGGCCGTCAGGTCGGAGTCGTACGGTGTGAGCACGGATACCCGCCCGATACCGAGATGATGGAGCGCCTCGGCCAGCGCGCCGGAGGTCGTGACCGCGTCCGGAGCGCCGGCATCGCAGATCACCTTGCGCAGCTCGCGCTCGGCGTCGACACCCTTGACGAAGCTGCCCGAGGTGCACAGGTAGGCCACCACCTCAGGCTCGACGTGCAGCACATCCCTGGTGGCCGCTGCGACGTGCTGCACGTTGCTGACCAGGTCGGCCATCTCCATGCTCACCGGAACGGGCTCGTACGGCGTGCGCGCGAGGTGCAGCGAGACCTCCACCGGGATCCAGCGCCACAGCTCACGTTCCAGCGCCAGGTCGAACGGTGCGATGACGCCGATGCCGCGTTGCGCGAGCGGACCATCGAACGGCAGGTCCAGCGAAGACAGGTCCAAGGTCGGCGCTCCCACATACGGCTGGCAGGGTTCGGACGGTACGCGGCACGGCGGTCCCCCGACATGTCGCGGCAGGGCGGTCGGGCCTTCCCCGATTATCGGTGGTGTCTGCTGTGTCGCTACCCGGTGCGGTCGTGTCCGGGCCGGCGTGCCACCCCAGGCCGAGCACAATTGTTGACAATCATACGATCCGCTCGTACGGTATCAACGCACTGTCGGCGGTCACCGGTCGCCGGTCGCGCGCACGCCACGTAGGGTCGGGTCCGAGCGGCCCGACTGACGGATGAGGACAGGATGGGGGCAGGGAAAGTGCACCGTCCCGACGTTGACGCGCCCCGTGGCGGTTCCCCGGCGACGGCACCGTCCGGATCCGGGTACGGCGGCGACACCGGGCGACCCGTCGTCGCCGTGCTGTGCGGTGACCACCGTCCGAACGGGATGGCCAAGGTCGAGCAGGAAGCCGAGGTTCGCTACGCGAACGCGGAAGGGCTCGCCGACGCCCTGCGTGGCGCCGACGCGCTGTTCGTATGGGACTTCCTGTCCACGGCGGTTCCGGACGCCTGGCACGCAGCCGACCGGCTGCGGTGGCTGCACATCGCCAGCGCGGGGGTGGACCCCGTGCTGTTCCCCGAGCTGCGCTCCAGCGATGTCGTGCTGACCAACTCGCGCGGCGTGTTCGACACCCCCATCGCGGAGTACGTCCTCGGCGTGATCCTCGCGTTCGCCAAGGACCTCATGCGCAGCTACGACCTGCAACGCGAGAAGCGCTGGCAGCACAGGGAGACCGAGCGTGTCGGCGGCAAGCGTGCTCTCGTCGTGGGGACAGGGCCGATCGGTCGTGCCATCGCCACCACGCTGCGCACCGCCGGCATGGAGGTCAGCGGGGCCGGGCGCAGCTACCGCGCGAACGACGCGCATTTCGGCACCGTGTACCCCACCGACGAGCTGTCCGAGCACGTCGGGTCGGCGGACTACGTGATCGCGATCGCCCCGCTGACCGAGCAGACGAGCGGGATGTTCGACAGGCACGTCTTCCGGGCGATGAAGAACGGTGCCCGGTTCATCAACGTCGGTCGTGGCGAGCTTGCCGTGACCGGGGACCTGATCGAGGCCCTGGACACCGGGCAGCTCGGGGGCGCTGCGCTGGACGTGTTCGACAACGAGCCGCTGCCTGCCGACAGCCCGCTGTGGACGATGCCGCACGTGCTCGTCTCCCCGCACATGTCGGGCGATGTCGTCGGGTGGCGCGACTCGCTGGTGGAGATCTTCGTTGATAACTTCACGCGGTGGGCCGCGGGCGAGCCGTTGCGCAACGTGGTCGACAAGGACCTCGGGTACGTCCCGACGGGGACCTCACGAGTGTGAGCAGCGAGGGAGCGCGAGCGGAGGGCTCGATCGGTTTCCGGGTGACAGGAGCGCACGAAGGAGTGACTAGATGACCCTGCTGTCGGCGAGCGAGCTCGTCACCGCGTACTCCACCGGTGAGCTTTCCCCTGTGGAGGCGACCAGGGCCGCCCTCGAGGCGATCGAACAGTACGACGGGACGTACAACTCCTACTGCCTCGTCGACGCGGAGAGCGCGCTCGACCAGGCCCGCGCGTCCGAGCAGCGCTGGCACGAGGGCAATCCCATCGGGACGCTGGACGGGGTGCCGTCCTCGATCAAGGACATGTTCCTCACCCAGGGATGGCCCACGCTGCGCGGATCGCGGTGCATCGACCCGCAGCAGCCGTGGGAGATCGACGGCCCGGCGACGGCACGTATGCGCGAGAACGGCCTGGTGCTGCTCGGCAAGACGACCACTCCGGAACTGGGCTGGAAAGGCACCACGGACAGCCCGCTGACCGGTATCACGCGCAACCCCTGGGACCCTGGCAAGACGGCAGGCGGGTCCAGCGGCGGATCGGCCGCCGCGATCGCCGCAGGCATGGGGGCGCTGTCGGTGGGCACCGACGCGGGCGGCTCGGTCCGCATCCCCGCCTCGTTCTGCGGCATCGTGGGATTCAAGCCGACCTACGGGCGGATCCCGCTGTACCCGGCGAGCCCGTTCGGGATGCTCGCGCACGCCGGTCCGATGGCGCTCACCGTGGACGACATCGCGCTGTTCCTGGATGTGCTGGCGCTGTCGGACTACCGCGACCCCACGGCGTTGCAGCCGCCGCTCGGCTCGTACCGGGAAGCGACCCGGCGCGACGTCCGTGGCATCCACGCCGCGTACTCGCCGACGCTCGGCTACGTCGACGTCGACCCGGAGATCGCGCGTGTGGTCGACGGTGTGGTCCGTGACCTCGGCGAGGCCGGGCTGCACGTGGACGAGGCCGACCCGGGGATCGGTGACCCGCGGGAGATGTTCGACGTGCTGTGGAGCACCGGTGCCGCCAAGTGGCTGAGCAAGTTCCCGGAGGGCTCGGAGAACCGGATCGACCCGGGGCTGCGCGAGCTGTGGAACCGCGGCCTGACGTACTCGGCGCTCGACTACCTCGGGGCGAACGAGGCCCGCGTCGAGCTCGGTATCCATATGGGCGAGTTCCATACCCGGCACGACGTGCTGATCACCCCGACGATGCCGATCCGCCCGTTCGAGGCTGGCCACGACGTCCCACCGGACGGCGACTACCGGCACTGGCCGGAGTGGACGCGGTTCACCTACCCGTTCAACATGACCCAGCAGCCCGCGATCAGCGTGCCGGTCGGGTTCACCTCGGACGGGATGCCGGTGGGCCTGCAGATCGTCGGCCCCCGGCACTCCGACGACCTCGTCCTGGGTGTCGCGCGGCTGGTACGGGAGGTCTGCCCCTGGTCGGGCGAGCGCCCGCCTGCGCCGTCCGGGAGCCGTGCCGGACGGTAGCCCGCCCTCGGGGCACCGATGCGCCCGGATGGATGGAGCCGAAGGTGACATCGGGTTCCTCTAGGGAGCCCGATGTCACCTTCGGCTCCCACCTCCGGTGGTGTTGCGGATGAAGGTCGCGACCTCGGTCAGGGCGGCCTTGCTTTCCGGAAGCATGTGGCCGAGGACCGGGAAGGCGTGCACCTGGCCCGGCCACAGCTGCAGGGTGCACGGAACGCCTGCGTCGATGAGCCGCTGGGCCATCAGCTCGGAGTCCAGGCGCAGCACCTCCGACTCGGCGGCGATGATCAGCGCGGGCGGCAGGCCGCGCGGGTCCTCGTCGACAGGGGAGATCGGGCGGCGGCCGTTCCCGTTACCCGACCACAGGTCGGACAGCGCGGGCAGGTGCTTGGTCGGCACGTAGGTGTCCCTGTGTGCGTTCGCGTGGCGCATCCGCGCCGACGAGTCGACCTCGAAGAGGGCGGACAGCGTCACCACGCCTGCTGGCAGCGGCATCCCGGTGTCGCGGGCGCGCATGGCCGTGGCCATGGCCAGGTACCCACCAGCCGAGTCGCCTGCGAAGACGATGCGGTCCGGATCGATGCCCTCGTCGAGCAGGTGCCGGTAGGCGGTCAGGCAGTCGGTGACCGAGCCGGTGAGGTCCGTTGCCGGGTACTGCCTGTAGTCCACGGAGAACACGCCGAGCCCGGTCTTCTGCGACAGCCGTGCGGCACAGCGCCGGTGCGTGTTGAGCCCGCAGAAGAAGAAACCGCCGCCGTGGAAGTACAGCACCGCACCGTCGTCGCGGGTGTCGCCGCTGCGTACCCACTCGGCGTCGAACTCCCCGAAGGAGTGCGGGACCGACCGCGCGTAACGCGGGCCGGGGGCGAGCCCGGCGAGCGAGTCGAGCTTCTGCGCGGCGGCGATGCTGCGCTCGTTCAGCGGCACCGTGCGCAACACGGAGCGCCCGGCCGCCCACGCCGCCGCGTACAGCACCCGCGACCGGGGACTGACGTCGCGAGGTTCTCCCGTCATGTGCATGGCCATTCAGCTCACGCTCCGCAGCCGGGGCGCGCACCCGAGCCCGTCCCACCGGCGTCTCGACACGCCCTCCGGCATCCGCACAACGCTGTGCATACCGCGCATACCGCATCCTTCCGGCACGTCGCTCCGCGGGCCGCGTGCTCGGCCCCCGCTTGGCGAACAACGTTACACAAGTACCGGCAGTATCTCCAACGCGAGGATCGGCGGCATTGCGCAACGACAGCGGCCTGCGCGGCTACCGCGTTGCGAACTCCAGCTCCGTCAGCGCCGTGTCCAGGTGCAGCAACATGCGCTGCAGGTGCGGAATGCTCTGCCGGCAGCCGACGATGCCGAAGTCGACGGAGTCGGCACGGGTGGTGAGCGTGATGTTCAACGCCTGGCCGTCCATCAGCAGCGACGCGGGGTAGACCCCGTCCAGCTCGGCGCCGTTCCAGTAGGTGGTCGTGCGCGGGCCGGGGACGTTGGAGATGACGAGGTTGAACGGCGGGCGCGTGTAGTTCACCATGCCCGGCACGGGCGATAGCCCCAGCGGCGCGACGTTCATCGCCGACAGCAGCATGACCTGCACGGGGCTGAGCCCCTCGAACAGCTTCTTGCCGTCGGCCATCGAGTTCTTGATCGTCTCCAGACGCCTGGCCGGGTCGGGCTCGTTGGTGGCGAGGTTGCACAGGATGGCGCCGATCGAGTTGCCACCGTCCTCGGCCGCATCGGGAGTGCGCAGCGTGGCAGGAACCATGGCGGTCAGCGGCGCGTCCGGCAGTGCCCGCTGCTCGATGAGGTAGTCCCGCAGGGCCCCGGCGCACATCGCGAGTACCACATCGTTGAGCGTGGTCCCGGCGGATTTCTTGATCTTGCGGAACGATTCCAGCGGCCACGACTGCGCCGCGAACCGCCGCGCGCCGCCGATGGGCACGTTGAGCATCGTCTTCGGGGCCTGCAGGGGCAGGGTGAGCCGTTGCTCCCGGAATGCCTGGTTGGCCGCCCGCAGCGCCGTCGGGGGGAACGCGGCGAACTCGCCGAGCGCGCGTCCGGCAGAGCGCGCGAAGGACAGCGGGTTGAATGCCGCCGACCTGGGCCGTGCGGCACGCAGCTCCCAGGGTGCCGGGCAGTCCCGGGCGGTGGGGTCCTCGCTCAGCGTGTTCGTCATGTGCCGCAACGCGGAGATCCCGTCCAGAATCGCGTGGTGCACCTTGGTGTAGATGGCGAAGCGCCCGTCGGAGAGCCCCTCGACGAAGTGCGTCTCCCAGAGCGGGCGGTGCCTGTCGAGCAGCGAGCCGTGCCAGCGGGAGGTCAGCTCGAGCAGCTCCCGGATCCTGCCCGGGTTGGGCAGCGCCGACCGTCGCACGTGGTAGTCCAGGTCGAGCCGGTTGTCCGTGCTCCACATCCACTGACCGAGGCTGTTCACGGGCGCGGCCGGGCGTTTCTTGAACAGCGGGCGCACCTCGGCCGAGTCGATCAGGTTCCGGTAGATGGTGTGCACGTAGTCCTCCCCGGCACCTTCCGGCTTCTTGAACAGCTGGAGCCCACCCACGTGCATCGGGTGCTCGCGCGATTCCATCAGCAGGAACATCGAGTCGGTTACGGGCATCATCTGCATGGCACTACCGCCTTCGGTCGCTGATCTCACGTGGACTGTGTGCGTAGCCGAGTGATCCAGGTAACACCGGGACAGTTTACGCACCCGTGTAGTTCAACGAACCGGGTTGACACGAAGAAACTGCGAGCCGCAACACATCGTCACAAAACATCCACGCACAGTTGTGCTCCGCATCGCCGCCGAGCTGCCGGGAACGCTGCGAACGTGCCGTACACTGGGCGTTGCGTTACGCGGCAGGGCGGGCGGCAGCCCCGGTTCGCAGGCAGCGGCACTGCCGCCAGCCGTACCGGTAGCGGTGGTGGCGTCGGGTCGCGCTCACCGGTAGGGGCGGATCGCACCTGCCCGTATGGGATCGTGGTAAGGCCGTGGCACGGGACGCCGTCCCGGTGACGATGCGTCCGTGCGGGCACGTGCCCGTGCGAGGTCCCGGCGAGATCACGATCGATGGTCGTCGAAGGAACCGTACTCGAGGAGGCTGTCTGGTGTCGGATGGTGCGGGCGACGAGGCTGCCCGGCGCAGGACGTTCGCCGTCATCAGCCACCCGGACGCCGGTAAGTCCACGCTGACCGAGGCCCTCGCACTGCACGCGCGCGTGCTGACCTCGGCGGGGGCGGTGCACGGCAAGGGCGACCGGCGTGGCGTGACCTCGGACTGGCTGGAGATGGAACAGGCGCGCGGCATCTCGATCACCTCGGCCGCGCTGCAGTTCGCCTACGGCGACACGGTGATCAACCTGCTGGACACCCCGGGACACGCGGACTTCTCCGAGGACACCTACCGGGTGCTGGCCGCGGTGGACTCGGCGGTCATGCTGCTGGACGCAGCCAAAGGGCTGGAGCCGCAGACCCTGAAGCTGTTCGACGTCTGCCGGCACCGGGGCATCCCGGTGATGACCTTCATCAACAAGTGGGACCGTCCCGGTCTCGATCCGCTGCAGCTGTGCGAGGAGCTGTCCGAGCGGATCGACCTGCCCGCGATGCCGCTGACCTGGCCGGTCGGCTTCGCCGGTAACTTCCACGGGGTGCAGGACCTGCGCACCGGCGAGATGGTGCGCTACGAGCGCACGGCGGGCGGCGCCACGGCAGCCCCCGAGGAACACCTCTCCCCGGAGCAGGCCCGCGAGCAGCACGCGGACGACTGGGAGCAGGCCTGCGAGGAGTCCGAGCTGATGCTCGCCGAGCGCGGGGAGTTCTCCTACCAGCGCTTCCTGGACGGGACGGCGACGCCGGTGCTGTTCGGTGCCGCCATGCTCAACTTCGGCGTGCGCCACCTGCTCGACGCGCTGGTCGAGATGGCCCCGCCACCGACACCGAGGCTGGATGTCGACGAGCGAGCCCGCGAGCTGGATGCGCCGTTCTCTGCGTTCGTGTTCAAGGTGCAGACCGGGATGGACCGCGCGCACCGCGACCAGGTCGCTTTCGCGCGTGTGTGCTCGGGCAAGTTCGAGCGCGGCATGAACGTGACCAACGCGCGGACCGGGCGGCCGTTCGCGACGAAGTACGTCCAGCAGGTGTTCGGGCAGCAACGGTCCACCGTCGATGAGGCCTACCCCGGTGATGTGATCGGCCTGGTCAACGCGACCGCGCTACGGGTGGGGGACACGCTGTACGAGGGCAAGCCCGCGGTGCGGTTCCCGGGCCTGCCGAGCTTCGCCCCCGCCCACTTCGCTGTGGCGCGCCCGAAGGACCTCGGCAGGGCCAAGCAGTTCCGCAAGGGGGTCGACCAGCTCGAGTCGGAAGGCGTCGTGCAGATCCTGCGGTCGGACCGGCGCGGGGACGCGACCCCGGTCTTCGCGGCTGTCGGGCCGATGCAGTTCGAGGTCGCCGCGCACCGCCTCGACGACGAGTTCGGTGTCTCCGTCGAGCTCGACCACCTGCCCTACCGCACGGTCCGCCGCCTCACCGACTCCACGCACCGCCGCGTCATCGAGTCGAGCAGGCGAGCCGAGGTGCTCACCCGGACCGACGGGACCGATCTCGCGCTGTTCAACGACGACGTCGCGCTGGGCGCGCTGCAGCGGCAGCACCCGGAGCTGGCTGTCGAGCACCTGATCGCCAGCGGGGACGGGGCGTAGCCGCCCCCGGTTACCGGATCCGGTAGGCGTCCAGGTCGAGTCGTTTCGTCCTGCGGTCGTACTCGCTGACCAACCCGGGCCAGTTGGTCGCGATCCGCCCGTTGGCATCGCGGTACCAGCTCTCGCACATGGCCCATGCGGAGCGTTCGAGCCGCCGCTGCATCTCCGCGTCGAACCGGTGAGCCGTGTCCTCCCGCACGTCGAGCGCGGAGGCCTCGCTCGTATCGAGGTAGGAGACGGCCTCGCGGATGTAGCGGGCCTGCCGCTCGAGCATGTAGATGATCGAGCCGGAGCCCAGGTTGGTGTTGGGGCCGTACATCAGGAACATGTTGGGGAAGTGCGGGACGGCCATACCCAGGTACGCGTACGCCCCGTTCCGCCACACCTGGGACAGCTCGGCACCGCCCGAGCCGGTGATCTTCAGCGGGGCGAGGAAGTCCGTCGCGGTGAAGCCGGTTCCGTAGATCAGCACGTCCGCGGCGTGCTCGGTGCCGTCGGCCGTGCGCACCCCGTTCGGGGTGATCTCGGAGATGCGCTCGGTCTCGACGGTGACGTTGGGCTCGGCCAGCGCCGGGTAGTAGTCGTTGGACAGCAACCCGCGTTTGCAGCCGACCGGGTAGTCCGGCGTGAGCTTGGCCAGCAGGTCGGGGTCCTGCACCTGCCTGCGCCGGTGCCGGCGCGCCAGAGCACCGAACATCGAGGCGATGGGCTTGTTCCCGATGAGGCCGGTGGTGACGAGCTCGAAGAACGACCAGCACAGCAAGCGTTCGGCGGCCTGAAGGAACGGGAGGCGCCGGAAGAGCGTGTGATGCAGTGCGGTGTAGACCCGGTCCGGTTTGGGGATGATGTACGGCGCGGAGCGCTGGAAGACCGTGAGGTGGCGTGCCTGCGGCTGTATCTGGGGCACGAACTGGATCGCGCTGGCTCCGGTGCCGATGACGGCGACCCGCTTACCCTCCAGCTCGCAGTCGTGGTCCCAGCGGGCCGAGTGGAACGCCGTTCCGCCGAAGGTGTCCTGCCCGGGAATGGTCGGCCATGCGGGCCGCGACAGCTGGCCTACCGCGGGCACGAGCACCGTGGCCTCGAAGACCTCGCCGGTACGTGTCTCGACGCGCCACAGGCCGCGATCGTCGTCGTATGCCGCGCCGGTGGCCGCGGTGTTGAACCGGATACGGCGGTCGATCCCGTACTTGGACGCCACGCGGCGCATGTAGGCGTGGATGTCATCGCGCAGCGAGAAGCGCATCGGCCAGGTGGGGTTGGGTTCGAACGAGAACGAGTACAGCGGCGACGGCACGTCGCAGCCGCATCCCGGGTAGGTGTTCTCCCGCCAGACCCCGCCGATCGAGTCGGAGGCCTCAAGCAGCGTGAAGTCGTCCCTGCCTGATCGCGCGAGCTCCAGTGCCGCCGCGAGCCCGCCGAAGCCGGCTCCGATGATCAGGACCGAGGCGCGTGTAGCGGGTGCCGTCGTGCTCATACCCGGTAACGGTAGCGGCCGTACCGGCGGAAACGAAGAGAACAGCGGTCAGGTACCAATATTTCCGGCCACGGCGATACCGGGGACGGGATGCGCTCGGCGACCCTGGCCCCTCCGCCTGCTCGGTGCGAGCACCGGGTGGCGAGCTCGCCGCGGCACCCGATAATGACGGCCATGGACGAGTTGCCGCGACCCGCGGTACGGGAATGGACCTTCCCGCGAGGCGCTACGAGCGTGTTGCTGATGACCAGGTATGCCGAGGAGCGCGGTGTCGATGCGGCGACCGTCCTGCGCGGCACGGGCCTGTCCGCCCGCAGGGTGGCCGACCCGGGCGCCCAGCTCGAGGCGCGCCAGGAGCTCGCGGTGATCCGCAACCTGGTCGCCTCGTTCGAGGACCGGCACGTGCTGGGTCTCGAGATCGGGCGCAGGTACCGGGCCAGCACCTTCGGTGTGTTCGGGTTCGCCTGCGTGTCCAGCCCGACCCTGCGGGACGCGATCGCCTTCGCGCTGCGCTACTTCGACCTGTCCTTCGCGTTCTGCATCCCCACGGTGGAGGTGGCCGACGAGGAGCTGGTGCTGTCGTTGCACGACGAACGCGTGCCACCGGACGTGCGTGAGGTCCTTGTCGATCGGGATCTCGCCGCTATCCACACGGTCATCGGTGACCTGTTGGGCACCGCGCTGCCACTTCGAGCGCTCGCCCTGCGTACGGAGGCCCCGGGCCGCGCGGCGCGCTACCGCGAGGTCTTCGGGGTGACGCCGGGCTTCGGCGCCCCCGCCAACACCGCCACGTTCGACCGCGTCTACCTCGACCGGCCGCTTCCGCAGGCCAACGAGCACACCATGGCGATCTGCCAGGCGCAGTGCCGTGAGCTGGTCACCCGTAAGCGCGCTCGATCCGGCACGGCGCAGGAGGTGCGCTCCCGGCTGGCCCGGCCTGGCGGGCTGGGTATGGGCATCGACGAGATCGCCCGCGAGCTGGGCATGAGCCAGCGCACGTTGCGGCGCAGGCTGGACGAGGAGGGCACCGGCTACCGGGCGCTGCTCGACGAGGTGCGCGAGGCGCTGGCAGAGGAGATGCTCGGCACCGGGGCACTGTCGGTGTCCGACGTGGCGATCAGGTTGGGCTACGCCGAATCCACCAGTTTCGTCTACGCGTTCAAACGATGGAAAGGTGTGACGCCCGCGGCATATCAACGGGGGTTCGGGCGGTAAATTCCGTTGCGGGCAAAGCAACCGTTGCGCCATTCGCGCATTGCCGGTCGAGGCGATCAAGAATACTCATGAATCCAACGTCATGTTTCCGTTGTCGCAGCGGTGGGATACGCCACGATGTGTCACGAAGACCGCCCTCATGCTCGCGCTCGGTGAGATGACACACCGCGGGCCTGCTGCTTCTTGCGGGCGAATTTGAGACTCAAGTTACCCCGTTTTGCTACTCTGTGTATGTATAACTCCCCTGAATGGGTGACTTGGATGTCAAGCGGACCCTCGGATGCAGGGGCGGGTGCTGCGATGTGTCGAAGGCGCGGCGCGACCGCTCCTACCTCCGGAAACGCTTGTGAATCCGCCCCTACGGGCGCGCGATCATGCGCTCCAATGTGGCGCAGGTCATATACGAAAGGTGAGATTTCGGGGTCATGCCATCGACGCATTGAAATCTGGGCCGAAGTTCCCTATGTTGCTATGAGGAAGGCCTGAGGGCGATCAACGACGATCCCGCCCCTGGTGGCTCGGCGATTGTGGAATGCGCCCGAGCTGAGCAGAGTCGTCGCCGGTGAAGTGGCTGAACCGCGGCTCAACGCGCCGCCCGTATACGTGGGCGTAGCGCGACCGCATACGGTTTGGGCGACTTCTGGAACGGCGGATCTTGGTATCGGACGCATCGCGGGAAGGAGTGCAATGAGCGATTCTAGGTCGGTGCGTAGTGACGACAGGACGGGTGATCAGGACGGTTCCCGCGGCGCGGTAATCGAAAAGTCCATCGAAGCGCATCCGGCGCAATCGTTCGGCGACGATCCCCTGGAAGTCCGGGAATCGGATCACTACACGGATGAGTACACCGATGGGTTCGTCGACAAGTGGGATGAGCTCATTGATTGGAAGAAGCGTTACGAGAGTGAGGGTAGCTTCTTCGTTGATTTGTTGAAGTCTCATGGTGTGGAGTCGGTGCTGGATGTGGCCACCGGGACGGGGTTTCATTCGGTGCGTCTTATCGAGGCGGGGTTCGACACGGTCAGCGTCGACGGTAGTGCGGAGATGTTGTCCAAGGCCTTCGAGAACGGTCAGTCCTACGGGGGGCACATCCTGCGGGTCGTGCACGCCGACTGGCGGTGGCTCACCCAGGACGTGCAGGGTCAGTTCGACGCGGTGATCTGCCTGGGTAACTCGTTCACCCACTTGTTCTCCGAGCGTGACCGCCGCAAGGCGCTCGCCGAGTTCTACTCGGTGCTCAAGCCCAACGGCATCTTGATCATTGATCACCGCAATTATGACTCGATTCTGGACAACGGATTCTCCAGCAAGCACACGTATTACTATTGTGGTGAGTCCGTATCGGCCGAGCCGGAATATGTGGACGAGGGATTGGCCCGGTTCCGTTACCGGTTCCCCGACAAGAGTCAGTATCACCTGAATATGTACCCCCTCCGCCAAGATTACGTGCGGAGGCTTTTGCGTGAGGTCGGCTTCCAGCAGGTCGACTCGTACGGGGACTTTCAGGAGAATTTCGCGGACGACGAGCCGGACTTTCTGGTGCATATCGCCGAAAAGGCGTACACGAAGGAAGACGAGCGGGCCAGCAAGTATTCCTCGGCGGTGCATACCGCTCGGGACTACTACAACTCGGAAGACGCGGACAACTTCTACTACGCCATCTGGGGTGGGGAGGACATCCACGTCGGGTTGTACGAGCCGGACGAGACGGACATCAAGGAGCCCAGTCGCCGGACGGTCGAGCGGATGGCAAGCAAGGTCACCATCACCAGCAAGACGCGGGTGCTCGACGCGGGTGCCGGCTACGGCGGTGCGGCGCGCTACCTGGCCAAGACCTACGGCTGCCATGTCACCTGCCTGAACCTCAGTGAGGTGGAGAACGAGCGCAACCGGAAGGCGAACGAGGAGCAGGGTCTGTCGCACCTGATCGAGGTGACGGACGGTTCGTTCGAGGACATGCCGTACCAGGACAACAGCTTCGACGTGGTCTGGTCGCAGGACTCGTTTTTGCACAGTGGTGACCGTGTGCGCTCGTTGCAGGAGGTCGACCGGGTTCTCAAGCCGGGAGGCGAGTTCATCTTCACCGACCCGATGGCCAAGGACGGAGCGACCAAGGACGTTCTGCGGCCGATTCTCGATCGCCTCCACCTGGAGAGTTTGGGTTCGCCCGGGCGTTACGAGCGGGAGCTCAAGCGACTCGGCATGAGGGAGGTGACGTTCGAGGATCACAGTTCCCAGTTGCCTGCGCACTACGGTCGTGTGCTGAGCCAGCTCGAGAAGCGCGAGGCGGATATCGCCGGGCAGGTCAGCCAGGCCTACATCGACCGGATGAAGCAAGGTCTGCGTCACTGGGTCGAGGGTGGCAACTCGGGGAACCTGGCTTGGGGGATCTTCGTGGCGCGCTCGTGAGCGCGCACGGTCACATCCCCATGGTGTCATCGGCCACGCACCGGGAAGGTCGTTCGCTGGCGGCGGGAAGCGTCGCAGGCGCCTCGCGGGAGCGGGTGCCGGTAGTGGACGGCGCGACCACCGAGAAGGACACCGAGGGCGTTCGCCTGCGGGATCGACGCATCGATCCGGCAGGCGGGCCCCTGGCTCATGAGAAAGATGCGCGGAGGCAGTCGTTGGCCCGCTGCGGTGAACGGCTCCCGCGCGACGAAGACACACCGAGGTGAGGACGAGAAGTTGAGTGCAACCAACCGCAGGCTGTTCACCAGCGAGTCGGTAACTGAAGGTCACCCTGACAAGATGGCTGACGGGATCAGCGACAGCATCCTGGACGCCTTCCTCGAGCAGGACCCGAACAGCCGGGTCGCTGTCGAGACGATGATCACCACCGGCCAGGTGCACCTTGCGGGTGAGGTCACGACGCAGGCGCAGGTGGAGCTTCCGGAGGTCGTCCGGAACAAGATCCTGGACGTGGGTTACGACACGTCGGACAAGGGCTTTGATGCCACGACGTGTGCCATCAACGTGTCGCTGGATGCCCAGTCGCCGGACATCGCCCAGGGTGTCGACGAGGCCCACGAGAAGCGTGTGGGTGGCAAGGATGACGACATCGACAGTCAGGGTGCCGGTGACCAGGGCCTGATGTTCGGCTACGCCAGCACCGACACCCCTGAGCTGATGCCGCTGCCGATCGCGCTGGCGCACCGCCTGTCCCGGCGGCTGACCAAGGTCCGTAAGGACGGTGTGCTGCCGTACCTGCGCGCCGACGGCAAGACCCAGGTCACCATCGAGTACGACGGTGAGAAGCCGGTGCGGCTGGACACGGTGGTCATCTCCACCCAGCACGCCGACGGCATCGACCTGGACAAGACCCTGGCGCCGGACTTGACCGAGCACGTCATCAAGGCCGAGGCCGACAACCTGGGTCTGGATGTCAACGAGCCGAACATCCTGATCAACCCGACCGGCCGCTTCGTGGTCGGCGGTCCGATGGGTGACTGCGGCCTGACCGGCCGGAAGATCATCGTCGACACCTACGGCGGCATGGCCCGTCACGGTGGCGGCGCCTTCTCCGGCAAGGACCCGTCAAAGGTGGACCGGTCGGCGACCTACGCGATGCGCTGGGTGGCCAAGAACGTGGTCGCCGCCGGTCTTGCGGAGCGCGCCGAGATCCAGGTGGCGTACGCTATCGGTAAGGCCGCTCCCGTTGGCCTGTTCGTGGAGACCTTCGGCACGGAGAAGGTGGACCCCGCCAAGATCCAGAAGGCCATCACGGAGGTCTTCGACCTGCGGCCCGCGGCCATCGTCAAGGAGCTCGACCTGCTGCGTCCCATCTACGGGCCGACCGCGGCGTACGGCCACTTCGGCCGTAACGATGTGGACCTGCCCTGGGAGCGCACCGACCGCGCTGCGGCGCTGAAGGACATCGCGAACTCCTGATCTTCGGTCGGCGGGGCCCTTGACATGTGATCAAGGGCCCCGCCGGTCCGAGGTAGGCAGACTGCGGGTGCCGGTGGCGCCCGCGTTCGATTCGCCTGACTTCACAACCGAGGAGAGTTGTTCACGATCCAGCTGGCGCCGGCCACCCGCGGGTGGGGGCGGCTGCTGGACCGGCGGGCCCCGGAGGCGAACCCGCAACGCCGGTTGTCCCCCGGCGTCGTGAACGACCCGACTCGTGCACACGACACGACTCGATTCGTGAACAAGACACAAGGTGGTATAAGCGATGCGCATTGCCGTCACCGGCTCAATCGCGACCGACCATTTGATGGCGTTCCCCGGTAAGTTCGCCGACCAGTTCGTCGCCGACCAGCTCGCCAACGTTTCCCTGTCGTTCCTGGTGGACGAACTCGAGATCCGCAAGGGCGGGGTCGCGGCCAACATCGCCTTCGGGCTCGGCGCCCTGGGGATGTCCCCGGTACTGGTCGGCGCGGTCGGTGCCGACTTCGAGGAGTACCGCGCGTGGCTGGAGCGGCACGGGGTGGACACCAAGTCGGTGTACGTCTCGCCGAACAAGCACACCGCGCGGTTCCTCTGCACGACCGACGAGACCCAGAACCAGATCGCATCGTTCTACGCCGGGGCGATGGGTGAGGCCAGCAACATCGAGCTGGCCCCGATCGTCGAGCGTTCCGGCGGGCTGGATCTGGTCATCATCGCGCCCAACGACCCCGGCGCCATGGTCAAGCACACCGAGGAGTGCCGCGCCAACGGTTACGCGTTCGCCGCGGATCCCTCGCAGCAGCTGGCCCGGATGGACGGCGACGCGGTCCGCAAGCTGGTGGACGGGGCCTCGTACCTGTTCACCAACGAGTACGAGACGGCGCTGCTCAAGCAGAGCACCGGCTGGTCACACGACGAGGTCCTGGACAGGGTCGGCTCCTGGGTCATGACCCACGGTGCCGACGGCATCGTCATCGAAAGCCGCCAGCACGACCCGGTGAAGGTCGCCGCGGTCCCCGACGTCAACGAAGTCGAACCGACCGGCGTCGGCGACGCGTTCCGCTCCGGGTTCCTGTGGGGGCTCAGTGTCAAGCTGCCGATGGAGCGCGCCGCCCAGGCCGGCAGCACGCTGGCGTCGTTCGTGCTGGAAACGGTCGGCACGCAGGAATACACCCTGGAACGGTCCACCTTCTCGGACCGCGTCGCCCGCGCCTACGGCGGCGACGCCGCAGCCGAGATCGAGTCCAAACTCCGTGTCTGAGCCCGGTAAGCGCGACGAGGTAAACCTCGTCACCGCACTCATACTGTTTACGGGAGGTAGGTAGTCCAGTGGATAGCTCGTTCCTGACCGAACTCGAGCGCCGTGTGCTCGTCGCAGACGGCGGAATGGGGACGGCACTCCAAGCTCACGACCTGTCGCTGGACGACTTCGATCAACTCGAAGGTTGCAACGAGGTCCTGAACGATACCCGTCCGGACGTCGTTCGCGCGGTCCACCGCGGCTTCCTCGAGGCGGGTTCGGACGCGATCGAGTCGAACACCTTCGGTACGAACCTGGCCAACTTCGCCGAGTACGACATCACCGACCGGATCCGCGAGCTCGCCCAGAAGGGCGCAGCCCTGGCGCGGGAGTGCGCGGACGAGTACTCCACCCCGGACAAGCCGCGCTTCGTGCTCGGTTCCATGGGGCCGGGCACGAAGCTACCCACGCTGGGACACGCACCGTATGCCGACCTGCGGGACGCTTACGAGGAGAGCGTGCTCGGACTGATCGACGGTGGCATCGACGTCGTGCTCGTGGAGACCTCGCAGGACCTGCTGCAGACCAAGGCCGCGATCGTCGGGGCCAAGCGGGCCATGGAGCAGGCGGGCGTAAAACTGCCGATCATCGCGCAGGTGACGGTCGAGCAGACCGGCACAATGCTGGTCGGTTCCGAGATCGGGGCCGCGCTGGTCGCGCTGGAACCGCTCGGCATCGACATGATCGGTATGAACTGTGCCACCGGCCCTGCCGAGATGAGCGAGCACATGCGGGTACTCGCCGACCATGCGACCGTGCCGATCTCGGTCATGCCGAACGCGGGTCTGCCCGAGCTCGGGGAGAACGGTGCCGTTTACCCGCTGCTGCCGGACGAGCTCGCAGAGGCCCTGGCCGGATTCGTCACCGACTTCGGCGCGCGCCTTGTCGGTGGCTGCTGCGGCACCACAGGCGAACACGTCACCGCGGTGTCGAACGCGGTGTCCAACCTGCCGGTTCCGCGACGCACCCCGGACATCGTGCCGTCGGTGTCGTCCGTCTACCAGGCGATCCCGTTCGACCAGGAAGCCTCGATCCTCAACGTGGGCGAGCGCACCAACGCCAACGGTTCGAAGGCCTTCCGGGAGGCGATGCTGGAGGAGCGCTACTCCGACTGCGTCGAGATCGCCAAGGGGCAGACCCGCGAGGGTGCGCACATGCTCGACCTCTGCGTCGACTACGTCGGCCGCGACGGCACGCACGACATGCGGGAGCTGGCCTCGCGTCTGGCCACGGGATCCACCCTGCCGGTCATGGTCGACTCCACCGAGCCCGACGTGATCGAGGTCGGGCTGGAGCACTTCGGCGGCCGGTGCGCGGTGAACTCGGTGAACTACGAGGACGGCACCGAACCCGGTGGACGCTACGACCGGGTCATGCGGATGATCCGTGAGCACGGTGCCACGGTGGTGTTCACCTGCATCGACGAGGACGGGCAGGCGCGTACGGCTGACTGGAAGATTCGGGTCGCCGAGCGGGCGATCGAGGACGCGACCACCAACTGGGGTCTCGACAAGTCCGCGGTCATCATCGACCTCCTGGTCTTCCCGATCACCACCGGACAGGAAGAGGTCCGTAAGGACGGGATCGAGACGATCGAGGCGATCCGGCAGCTGGCCCAGCGCCACCCGGAGGTGCAGACCACCCTCGGTCTGTCGAACGTCTCGTTCGGCCTCAACCCCGCTGCCAGGCAGGTCCTGAACTCGGTGTTCCTCAACGAGTGCCGTGAGGCGGGACTGAAGTCCGCGATCGTGAACTCGTCGAAGATCCTGCCGATGAACAAGATCGACGACGAGGCCAAGCAGGTCGCGCTCGATCTCATCTACGACCGGCGCAGCGAGGGCTACGACCCGCTGCAAAAGTTGATGGGTCTGTTCGAGGGCATGTCGGCCTCCTCGACGAGCGAGTCGCGCGCCGAGGAGCTGGCCAAGCTGCCGCTGTTCGAGCGTTTGGAAAAGCGCATCGTCGACGGCGAGGTCAACGGGCTCGAAGACGATCTCATGGCGGCGATGGAGGAGAAAAAGCCGCTCGAGATCGTCAACCAGAACCTGCTGGCCGGCATGAAGGTCGTCGGTGACCTGTTCGGTTCCGGGCAGATGCAGCTGCCGTTCGTGCTGCAGTCGGCCGAGGCGATGAAAACCGCCGTGGCCCATCTGGAGCCGTACATGGAGAAGGACGACTCCGGCGGTAAGGGCAAGCTTCTGCTCGCCACGGTCAAGGGTGATGTGCACGATATCGGGAAGAACCTCGTCGACATCATCGTCTCGAACAATGGCTACGACGTGGTCAACATCGGCATCAAGCAGCCGATCAACACCATCCTGGAAGAGGCGGAGAAGCACGACGTCGACGTCATCGGATTGTCCGGGCTGCTGGTGAAGTCCACTGTGATCATGAAGGAGAACCTGCAGGAGATGAACTCCCGGGGGCTCTCCGAGAAGTATCCGGTGATGCTCGGTGGGGCCGCGTTGACCCGCACCTTCGTGGAGAACGACCTCGACGAGGTCTACCAGGGTGAGGTCCACTACGCCAAGGACGCCTTCGAGGGGCTGCGGCTGATGGACACCGCCATGGCTCGCAAGAAGGGCGAGGTTCTGGAAGCCGACGAGGAGGAACAGGCCAAGCGCGAGGAGCGCAAGGCCCGCAGGGAGCGTTCGCAGCGCATCGCCGAGAAGCGTAAGGCCGAGGCCGGCGAGGTGCCGGACCTGTACGACACCACCAGGTCGGATGTCGCCCCGGACCTTCCGGTGCCGACCGCGCCGTTCTGGGGCTCCAAGCTCATCAAGGGCGTGCCGGTCGCGGACTACGCCAAGATGCTCGACGAGCGCGCGACGTTCTTCGGGCAGTGGGGCCTGCGTGGCACCAAGGGCAAGGAAGGCCCCTCCTACGAGGAGCTCGTGGAATCCGAGGGGCGTCCCCGGCTGCGGTCGTGGATGGACGAACTCACCACGAAGGGCATCCTCGCCCACGCGGCTGTGGTGTACGGCTACTTCCCGTGCGTCTCGGAGGGCAACGACCTGATCGTGCTGGAGGAGGCGAAGCCGGATGCCGCCGAGCGGTGCCGCTTCACTTTCCCGCGGCAGCAGAAGGACCGGAGGCTGTGCCTCGCGGACTTCTACCGCGGCCGGGAGGTCGCCCAGGAGCGCGGCGCTGTGGATGTGCTGCCGTTCCAACTGGTCACCATGGGTGAACCGATCGCCGACCACGCCAACGAGTTGTTCGAGAAGAACGCCTACCGTGACTACCTCGAGGTGCACGGGCTGAGTGTCCAGCTGACCGAGGCGCTGGCCGAGTACTGGCACCGCCGCATTCGCGAGGAGCTTCAGTGGGAGTCCGGCAAGGTCGTCGCGGCCGAGGACCCGGAGGACATCCAGGAGTTCTTCAAGCTCGGGTACCGAGGTGCCCGCTTCTCGCTCGGCTACGGCGCGTGCCCTGATTTGGAGGATCGCAAGAAGATAGTCGATTTGCTTGAACCGGAACGTATCGGCGTGAAGCTCTCGGAGGAGTTCCAGCTCCACCCCGAGCAGTCGACGGACGCCATCGTTGCGCATCACTCCGAAGCGAAGTACTTCAACACCTGATCTGGAAAAGGATAGGGGATAAGAGAGAATCATGGCTCTGGAAACGACGGACAAGCTGCAGACGCGCAACGGCATTGATTTCGCTGTTGCTGATCTCGGGCTGGCCGAGTACGGCCGGAAGGAAATCCGGCTGGCCGAGCACGAGATGCCGGGGCTGATGGCGCTGCGGCGCGAGTACGCCGACGTCAAGCCGCTCAAGGGCGCGCGGATCGCGGGCTCGCTGCATATGACCACGCAGACGGCTGTGCTGATCGAGACCTTGACCGACCTCGGTGCCGAGGTGCGTTGGGCCTCCTGCAACATCTTCTCGACGCAGGACCACGCCGCGGCCGCCGCGGTGGTGGGCCCGTACGGGACGCCGGAGAAGCCGCAGGGTGTGCCGATCTTCGCCTGGAAGGGCGAGACGCTCGAGGAGTACTGGTGGTGCACCGAGCAGATCCTGACCTGGCCGAACGAGCCGGCCAACATGATCCTCGACGACGGTGGTGACGCCACCCTGCTGGTGCACAAGGGCACCGAGTTCGAGAAGGCCGGCGTTGTTCCCCCGGGCGAGGAGGACGACCCGGACGAGTACAAGGTCGTGCTGGGCAGGCTGCGTGCCTCGCTGGCCGCCGACGCCAGTAAGTGGACCAAGATCGGTGAGTCGATCCTGGGTGTGACCGAGGAGACCACGACCGGCGTGAACCGCCTGTACCAGCTGGCCGCTCAGGGTGAGCTGCTGTTCCCGGCGATCAACGTCAACGACTCGGTCACCAAGTCCAAGTTCGACAACAAGTACGGCATCCGTCACTCGCTGATCGACGGCATCAACCGCGCCACCGACGTGATGATGGGCGGCAAGGTGGCCGTGGTCTGCGGTTACGGTGACGTGGGTAAGGGCTCGGCGGACTCGCTGGTCGGCCAGGGCGCCCGGGTCATCGTCACCGAGATCGACCCGATCAACGCGCTGCAGGCCCAGATGGACGGCTACGAGGTGGCCGTGCTGGACAACGTGATCGAGAAGGCCGACGTCGTGATCACCACGACCGGTAACAAGGACGTCGTCACGTTCGAGCACATGAAGCGCATGAAGCACCAGGCGATCGTGGGCAACGTCGGTCACTTCGACAACGAGATCGAGATGATGGCGCTGGAGCGCAGCAAGGAGATCAAGCACGTCAACATCAAGCCGCAGGTTGACGAGTTCATCTTCCCCGACGGCCACTCGATCCTGGTGCTGAGTGAGGGCAGGCTGCTCAATCTCGGTAACGCCACGGGTCACCCGTCGTTCGTGATGTCGAACAGCTTCTCCAACCAGGTGATCGCGCAGATCGAGCTGTACGGCAAGAACGAGGAGTACGACAAAGAGGTCTACATGCTGCCGAAGGCTCTGGACGAGAAGGTCGCGAAGGTGCACGTCGAGGCGCTCGGCGGTGAGCTCACCAAGCTGACCAAGGACCAGGCCGAGTACATCGGCGTGGATGTCGAGGGCCCGTACAAGCCCGAGCACTACCGCTACTGATCACCTCTTGCAACGAGCCGAAGGGCCCCTTGCGTACCGCACAGGTATGCAAGGGGCCCTTCGGCTCGCATCAGCTGCGTGCTCGTAGCATGTCGCGCCACCGGCGGTCACGATCGGGTCGGTAGGTTCGTGGTTCCGGATTGTCACTTCAATTCAAGGGAAAGCTGACATGGGAGCTTTGTTCGACTTCAGCTTCAGCAGGTTCGTCGCACCGACGATCGCGAAGATCGTGTACATCCTGGCGATGATCGCGATCGCCCTCGGCTACATCGGGGCGGTGATCGGGGCCTTCGCCGCCGACGTGGTCTTCGGCCTGTTGACGCTCGTGATTCTTGGGCCGCTCGGTGCGCTGCTGTACCTGGTCCTGATCCGTATCGCCATCGAGTCGCTGCTCGCGACGATCTACACCGCGCAGAACACCGGTGAGCTGGTGCGTATGCAGTCCGGGCCGCAGGGCCCCCCGCCCGGTGGGCCCGGGATGCCGCCCGGCTACGGCCCGCCGCCCGGTCAGGGGCCCCCACCCGGCGGCCCGCCGCAGGGACCACCGCCCGGCCAGCAGGGCCCGCCACCCGGCCAGCAGGGGCCCGGCCAGCCGGGTCCGGGTCAGCCGGGTCCGGGTCAGCCGGGACCGCCCCCGCCGCAAGGGCCACCCGGCTCGTACTGAGCGCAGCCACGGTGGTGGCGTGCCCCGGTCCGGCCGGGGCACGCCACCCCGGCCGCGTGGGCGAGGCGGTCACGGCCGGTCCGGGGCTGTGCGGTGTGTCAGCGGTCCTCTCGCCAGCAGCGTATGCACCGGTCGCCGGATACGTCGGGTCGGCTGACCGGGCGGCCGCACTGGCACGAGGGGACCGGTCCCCAGTCGACGACGACTTCCCGCTTCTCGGGCTCGGGCTGCGGCGGGGGAGGACCGCCGCGGTAGTGGCATCCGGCGCACACGGTCCGTTCTCCGGGGCGCAGGTAGATCTCCTGGTCACATCCTGGAGTGGAGCAGATCGGGTGGGTCGTGGTCACGGCGTCTCCTGGCACGTCGCGGTCACCCTTTCCGGCGCCCGTCGCGACTCCGCGCGGTGAGGTCGGCGGGGCCGCGCACAGTACGCCGCCCCGATTGTCCTACCTGCCTCCGGCGCCGGTGATCCGGTCCTTGAGCTGACGGGTGTGCCGCCTGCTGACCGGTAGTATCTGCTCGCCGTCCCCGATGACGACCTGGTAGCCGCCCTGGCCCATGCGCAGTTCCGTGATCTGCCGGAGGGCGACCAGGTACGACCGGTGGATCCGGACGAAGCCTGAACCGGCCCACTGCTCTTCGAGCTGCGACAACGGAGTTCTCGCCAGGTGCGAGCCGTCGTTGGTGTAGAGCCGCACGTAGTCGCCGTGTGCCTCGACCCACCGGACGTCTGTTCTGCGGACGAGCTTGGTGACGCCGCCCAGCTCAACGGCAATGACCTCGGTGTCGTCCTGCTCGGGTTGCTGCGGCGTGGCGTCGGAGTTGTATCGGGCTGCGTAGAGACCGACGACCCGCTCGACCGCCTGGTCGAGACGGTCCTGTTGGTACGGCTTGAGTACGTAGTCGACGGCACCGAGCTCGAAGGCGTGCACCGCCTCATCGCTGTACCCGGTGACGAAGACCAGCAGCGGGGCCGGGTCCAGCGCGGTGAACACCCGCGCCATCTCCATACCGGACAGTCCCGGCATCTGCAGGTCGGCGAAGACGACGTCGATCGGCGGCAGTCCCGCCTCCCGCCTGCGCCGCACGTCCTCGTCATCGGTGGAGATGACCCGCAACGCTTCTGAAGCGTCCACAGCGGTCCGCACCTTGGCGATATGCGGGTTGTTGTTCAGGCAGCGCACGAGGATCTCCATGCCTGGCCGCTCATCGTCGACGGCGAGAGCGACGAGTTTCCTCGTGTCGTCTTCAGTACTCACAGTGACAGGTATCATAGCCCACTCGCCGTGTGGCCCGGAAGTGGTGCCCGGCCGGTGCGTGGTCGGGGGTGGCACGCACCGGCCGGGAGTCTCTGTCCGTACAGGTCTCGTCAGTGGTGACGATCGCGACGTCGTCGGTGACCACGGTTACTCCGATTCCGCTGTGCAGCTCGGGCAGCGTGGGTGGCGGGCGAGGCGGTTGCAGGGGTCGTGGCCGTAGATGGGTAGGCACCAGGCGCCGCAGGGGGCTTGGTAGCCGCGGGGGAAGGCGTGGCCGGGCACGATCGGCTGTAGCGGGCTGCCGGGGGTGATGTAGTGGGCGGGCAGTGTGTGGCTGCCGGTGGGGATTTCGGGCATCCACCCGTGCGTGGGCAGCCGGGACGCCGCTGTCATCGCCGGCCCCGGTCGAGCTCGTACCCGTCGCGGGTGGCGACCATGCGGGGGCGCGTGTCGTGCGGGTCGTGCTGCCACCGGCGCGACAGCAGCCAGCCGCGCGCCCTGTCCCAGGGCACGAGCGTGAGAAACGGCAGAGCGAAGATCAACGATAGCCAGAGCCAGAACATCGAGGCCTCCCCAGTCGGGATATCGTGTCGGTGTAGCTACATACTGCTACACGTAGCAATGGTTTGATACACGTATCAGATGTGTATCCATCGATCGGATGACGCCCGCCGTGTGGGCTATGCTCTGCTACATGGCTCGTACCGGCGACACTCCCCGTGCTCGTGCGCTCGGAGCCGAGCTGCAGCACCTCCGTGAGTTGGCGGGACTCTCGACCCGGCAGTTGGCCGCGCAGCTTGGCAAGAACAACGTGACGATCACTCGGTGGGAAACCGGCCAGTACCCGCCGACGGCCGAGGACGCTGCACGGCTACTCGGCACGCTCGGCGTAACCGGTGCCTACTACGACGAGCTCGTCGAGATGGCTCGCGACGCGGATGACCCGAACTGGGTCCTTCCAGGCGTCGACAAGCAACTCTCGGCACTGATCAAGTTCGAGCGTACTGCGACGTTGATGGTCGACGTGCAGCCACTCTTGATCCCCGGCCTGCTCCAGACATCGGACTATGCGCGGAGCATCATGCTCGCCGCTGGTGGCTCCGAGGGCGACGCCGACCACCGCGTGCAGATCCGAATGGGACGCCGGGAAGTGCTTACGCGCAACCGGCCCGTGGAGTTCGTGGCGGTCATCGGCGAGTACGCGCTGCGGTATCCGCCGTGTGATCGCTTGGTGATGGCTGACCAGCTCGCGCACCTACGGAGCTGGTCGCGGATGGACAACGTCACCGTGCAGGTGCTGCCTGCCGAGCAGGGATGGTCCCCCGCGCTGGATGGGCCGTTCCTCCTGTTGGAGTTCCCCAGGGCACGCCCCATAGTGCACCTGGAGCATTACCGCTCGTCGGTCTCCCTGTTCAACAAGAGGGACGTGGCCGACTACCAGGAAGCAGCGGATACAGTCCGAAAGGCCGCGATGAGCCCCGAAGACAGTGTGGAGCTCATCGCGGATATAGCCAACACCGTGGAGACTACAGAATGACAATACCGCACAGAACTGACACCTGGCGTAAGTCCAGTCGGTCCGGCAGCCAGACGAACTGCGTCGAGCTGGCCCTTGACCCTGCTCGCGCGCGGGTGCGTGACACCAAGGACCGCGACGGCGGTGCTCTTGAGGTGCCGTTCACCGCGTGGCAGGCATTCACCACGCAGCTTCGCGAGCAGTAGACACACCTCGGTCGGCGCCCCCGGTTTCTCCGTGGAACCGGGGGCGCTGTTGTGTGCTATCCGCGCAGGATGCGGCGCCACGTGTGCCCGGCCTGCGCTACTGCCGCCCCGCCGTGTGCCACCCGCGTATCCACCCGCGTGTGCCGTCGTAGTCGATGCGGTACCAGCCGTTCCTGCTCGCGGTGACGGTGACCTCGGTGCGAATGTCGAGCGAGCCCAGCCGCACATCCGTGTTCGGGCGGCTCTGCTCGTCGACGATGTCGCCGTAGACGGGGACATCGTCGGTGCGGGTGCGTGCCCGGAACGACGACGTGGGGTAGCTGACGCCGGTGCTGACCCAGCCGTACTTCACAACCTGGGGGGTGTTCAGGCCGGGGCAGCCGCCGGTCTCGCGCGCGCGGTCGGCGGTCAGGCCGCTGCGGTTCGTCTCCGAGGTGCAGTGCCACTGCACACGGTTCCACTGCCCGGATTCGTTGGTGCCGAAGCGGGTGAGGAGCCTGCCGCCCGGAACGGCACCGATGACGGGGCCGCCTGGCGAGCGCCGTACGTTGACCGTGGAGTAGTGCGGCGTGGTTTGCACGCCGGTGGCACCGGAGCCTGCGGGTCGGGTGCCGGAGTGGGCGACCCAGCCGGTACGCCCCTCGTGCCGGACCCGGTACTGCCCCCGGTCGTTTCCGGAAACGGTCACCACCGCGTCTTCCGGGATCGTGCCGACGTAGCCGGACCCGCTGCGCCGCGTCGTCTCGTACATCCCGAGACCGCCGCTTTCGGTGACCCGCACGTCGAAGTCGCGCGCGGGCTCCAGCGGTATCGGTGTGAGCCCGCGGTAGATGCCGGGGATGTGCTCCCCGCTGGTGGCCCAGCTGCCCACGGTCAGGCCGGGAATGCTCAGCAGTTCACGCTCGCCCGTGGCCTTGTCGATTCGCGTGATGCTGAAGTGCACGTGCGGGCCACTGAAGTTGGCGTTGCCGGTGCGGCTGACATGGCCGAGTACGGTCCCGCCGCCGACGGTCGCGGACACGATGTCGCCCTTGCTGACGCGCGGTTCCTCGAGAAAGTGCGCGTAGAACGTCTGGTAGCTGTACTGGCCGACCCCGGTGTGTTCGATCCCCACGTACCAGCCGCTGACCTCGCTCCATCCGGTGGAGATGACGCGCCCGGAACGTGCCGGGTGTACCGGGGTGTGGTGCGGTGCCGCGATGTCCGCCGTCCCCGAGTGGTGCGCACCGCCCACGTAGGTGTCGTTGGCGGCCACCCAACCCGAGGTCGGCCAGACGAACGCGTGGTTGTCGCCCTCGGGTACGGGTGTGTGGTTGGGCGGAAGCCGCTCACCGGCGACGTCTCCGGAGGCTTGGCCGGTGGGCAGCGGTGTGGCCGTGGTGGCGATGACCGCGAGCAGGACGATGACAGCCGCGCCCAAGCTCCATCGCGTACCAGTCGACGTTGCCGTCACGCGTACTCCATGGTCGCGGGTCGGCGAGCGTGCTTCGGTGGCTCGCCCTGCCGCCGGAGATTCTCCGGTACCCACGGCAGCTGAGCAATGGATGGCGGGAGAACTCGCGGTGTCAATCAGTCGTCGGTGTGTTTCACGCTGTGTGTCCGGAGCGGAGCTGTTCTACCTCGTCACGCCAGCGACAGGACTTCGTTGAGCAGGAGGTAGGACGGCAGCCAGGCGGTCGTCACGGCGGCGAAGAGGGTCACGTAGGCGGACAGCCGGGTGATCGGGCGGCGCTGTGCCAGCAGCAGGAAGTACAGGAACCACAACACCGCCCAGACGGCCCAGTTCGCCGCCAACCACAGCGGCCATGCCTGCCCGCTCGCGGTGTCCAGCGTGATCCAGGCTGTCGGCGCGGCGGTGATCGCCACGAACAGGCAGTACCAGCCGAGTCCGCGACCATCGCTGCCGAGGTACTGGTTGATCGAGACCCACAGGTAGGTGAAGGCGAACAGCAGGATGTACGAGGCCAGCGTGATCGAGGCGAGATCCTGTTCGATGGTGCCGTGTACCAGCAGGGTCACCGCGGAGATCAGCCCGATGCCACCGGCGAAGGCGTTGATGACGCCGACCTCCCTGTCGGCGATGTGCCCGAGCAGCCAGATCCCGTTCACGAACAGAACGGCCCCGACGTACAGCAGGACGAGTGCGATCACCATGGTGTTCTTCTCCTGGGGAGTACATGCCGGCGGCGGGGCCCGCGCGCCGGGGTGGTGCGCACCGGTGGGAGGTGGCGGTTGGCCAGGGCACCCCACCGGCGCGCTGGTGTCCTACGAGCTCACTGCGGCTTGGCCACGGTCGGCGCGTACCGGACCCGACGCGGACGGCCGGACGTCGAAGTCGAAGATCGCTGTCGGCAGGTACAGCGAGCAGCAGGCGTTCGGGATGTCGACGACGCCGCTGATCCGCCCCTCGATCGGTGCCGAGCCGAGCAGCAGGTAAGCCTGTTCGCCGGTGTAGCCGAACGTCTTGAGGTACTCGATGGCGTTCAGGCAGGCGTTGCGGTAGGCGATGGTGGCGTCCATGTAGTGGTTCGTGTTCGAGTCGTGCTCGACGGAGACCCCGATGAACGTCAGGAACTCGGAGTAGCGGGGTTCGACGTTGCCGGGCATGAATACGGGGTTCGTCGTGATGCCGTACGTGTCCATACCGCCTTTGATCACGTCGACGGCGAAGTCGATATAGCCGCCCATCTCGATGGCGCCGCAGAAGGTGATCTCCCCGTCGCCCTGGCTGAAGTGCAGGTCGCCGCCCGAGAACTTCGCTCCGGGGACGAAGACCGGGTAGAAGATGCGCGACCCCCTCGTGAAGTTCTTGATGTCGTGGTTGCCGCCGTTCTCCCGTGCCGGTACCGTCCGCGCGCCCTCGCCTGCCACCCGGTCGAACTCGGCCGAGCCGGGACGCAACGTGCCCGCGAGGGCGTCCGAGGTGTTCGGGGGTAGAGCCAGCGGCGGCACCCGGCTGGGGTCGGTGGCGATGAGGTCGCGCTCGCGCTGGTTCCACTTGGCGAGCAACTCCGCGGACGGGGCGGTGCCGAACAGGCCCGGATGGGTGATTCCGGTGTACCTGATCCCCGGCAGGTGCCGGGACGTGGCTTGCTGCCCGTGGAAGTCCCAGATCGCCTTGAGCGCGTCCGGGTAGTAGTCGGTGAGGAACCCTCCGCCGTTGGCCTTGGAGAACACGCCCGTGTAGCCCCAGCCCTGCCCCGCCGCGGGACCCGACTCCTGGGGAACGGGACCCAGGTCCAGAATATCGATGACGAGCAGGTCGCCGGGTTCGGCTCCGTGCACCGCGATGGGGCCGCTGAGCATGTGGCAGCGGTCCAGCCCGATGTCCCGTACGTCGTTGGCGGAGTCGTTGTTGCGAATCTGCCCGTCGGTCCACTCCCGACATTCCACTCGGAACTCTTGCCCCGGCCGGACCTCCACGGCGGCGGGGATGTCCGGATGCCACCGGTTGTGACCGGGAACGTCCTGTTCGGTCATGCTTCTCGACTGATCCACGCTGAAAACCACGTCAGGCATATCGGCCTCTCTTCGTTCGGTGTGTCGCGGAGGGTGGGTGTGTTCCCTTGCCGGTGCGGCGGCTTACCGGGAAGGGCTCGCCGGATGCCGGGCGTGCCGCAGCTCGCTCGCGGCTTCCTTGCCGACGAGCCGTGCCAGTTCCGGGGTTTGGTGCCGGTTCCGGTCGTTGCCCTGCCGGCCCGGTCGGCGGTGGGTGGTCGCGGGGTTCTCGCCGCTTTCCTCGGCTCGTTCCCGCACGGACCGCAGCTGACCGGGAGTCCGGGACAGGAAGGGGGCGCTGAAGACGCGGGGTGCTGCGGTCCCGCAGTGCGGGCACGTCTCCGTATCCGGTGCCGCACCCATGCGGTGGACACGCTGCACGATCCCGCAGTCCGGGCAGTGGAACTCGTAGCTCGGCATCGGCTCAGTCCCTTCGGATTGCAATGATTTCATATGAAACTAATCCGATAGGAACTAGTCGTCAAGAGTCGTGCCCACGCACTTCCCGGTGGAGAGGCCGAGTGGGGCAGGGGCGTGACGTCGCCGGGGTAGCAGCGAGGTCAGCGCCCGCGTGCGGTGAGACGCTCGAGCAGCTCGGCGAGTAACTCCTTCTCCTGGTCGCCGAGAGCGGCCGTCAGCGCTTCTTCCTCCCGCTCGAGTGTCGAGGCGAGAGTGCGATGCAGGTTGCGTCCCCGCGTGGAGAGGTAGACGAGTACGCGCCTGCGATCGCCGATGTCACCGCGGCGGTAGATCAGGTTCACCTCGACGAGACGGTCGATGACGCGCGTGAGGGTAGCCGGGGGAAGCATCGCGTGGTCGGCGATGTCGCTCATCGTGTGCCCTGCGCCGTCGGCCAGGTGTGACAGGACGCGCCACTGGTTCAGCGTCAGCCCTTCGGCGTCCAGCGCAGCGGCCAGGCGCTGGGACACCTCGTGCTCGGCACGGGTGAGCAGCTCGGCGAGCTGCCAACCTACGCGTGCGATCATTGCGCCTCATGTCCGGCTGTGACTACTGTCTAAGTCACTATAAATGATTGCTGGCGGAAGTAGTGACACCCGACCGTGCGCCGGAGGATGGGAGTCCATCCATGGAGCCGACTTCACTCTCGCTCGAGCGAGCGTCCAGGCCACCCGCCCTTGATGTGGAGACCATGCAGGTCGCGCTGGTCATTCCGCTCCAGGGGCCGGAGGGGATATTCGGCCCGTCCTGCGAGGCGTGTGCCGAGCTGGCGGTCGAGGAGATCAACTCTGGTGCCGGTGTGCTGGGACGGGAGCTGCGTCTCGTCGTCGTCGACGGGGGTGCGAAGCCGCAACGCGTCGCCGACGAGCTCGACGTACTCACGTCCGCCGGCGCCATCGATGCCGTCACCGGCTGGCATATCTCGGCCGTACGCGAGGTCGTCGCACCGCGGATAGCGAGCCGGATCCCGTACGTGTACACGCCGCTCTACGAGGGAGGGGAGCGTACGCCCGGCGTGTTCCTGACCGGTGAGACCCCGGGGCGCCAGCTGCTGCCCTCCCTCCGGTGGATGACCGAGGAGCTCGGGGTGCGCCGCTGGTGCGTCGTGGGCGACGACTACGTGTGGCCACGCGGGTCGGCGGCAGCCGCGCACCGCTACGCACGCCGGTGTGGCGTGCACATCTGCGACGAGATCTACGTCGGGCTGGGTACGGACGACTTCGCCGAGCCGCTACGCCGCATCGAGCGCAGTGGTGCGCAGGGCGTGCTCATGTTCCTCGTCGGTAACGACGCGGTGCGGTTCAACCGGGCGTTCGCCCGTGCCGGGCTCGACTCGTCCCTTGTGCGGCTGAGCCCCCTCATGGAGGAGAACATGCTTGTGGCCAGTGGTGCCGATGCCACGAGGGGGATCTATACCGCCTCCGGCTTCTTCCCCGCAGCGGCCACCCCCGAGACGCTGGACTTCGTGGGACGCTACACCGCGCACTTCGGTCCCGAGGCGCCGCTGCTCAACAGCATGGGCGAGTCGTGCTACGAGGGTGTGCGGTTGCTGTCGGCTCTCACGCGGCAGGCCGAGGGGTTCGGGGTGGGCGAGCTCTGCTCGGTCGCCGACTCCGTGGCGTACGGCGGCCCGCGAGGTGAGGTCCGGTTGAGCGGGCACCATCTCGACCAACGGATCTATCTCGCGAAGGCTGACGGCATGCAGTTCGACGTGCTCGCGGAGCTGTCCCCGATGTCGCCCTAGACCACGGTCGCGCCTGGCCGGTCCCGAGCGAGGGCGACCACGACCCCAACCCCGTCACTCCGGGTGCGCGCACTCGTTGGGAAACGTGAATCGCTTTCAAGGGAGGTAGCGTGCGCGCGTCTCGGTCTCTCGCCGTCCTGACGGCTTCGGTCCTGACGGTCAGTGGTCCGGTTACCGGGGCGCTCGCCCAGACCGAGCCGTCCGGGCCCGATCCGGCCGACGACTACGGTACGGCGCTGAACATCATGCCGCCGGGGCAGGCGGGAACGACGACCCCGGCCGAGCTGGCCGAGGTCATGGCCAACGACCCGGAGAACCGCAATGCCGATGCGAGCACCCCGAGCAACGTCGGTGACCAGCTGGAGCCGTATGACGAGCTGAACACGCTCACCCCCGAGGAGATCAGCGGTTCCGACCTCACCGACTTCTACAAGCAGGCGACGTTCACCGCCCCGCCGGAAAGCGAGTGGTCGCGGCCGCGGCAGACCTTCCCCGACCGCCACGACCTGACCATCACCTGGGACAGCGACGGCGTGCCGCATATCGACGGCAACACCGATGAGGACGTGTCCTGGGGCGCGGGCTACGCGGGCACCCTGGACCGCATGTTCCTGATGGACGTGCTCAGGCACGCAGGCGCGGCGCGATCGGCCGAGTTCCTCGGCCCGACCGAGGGCAATATCGCGATGGACCAGCAGCAGCTCCGGCTCGCCCCGTACACCCCGGAGGAGGCTGCCGACCAGCTCGCGGCCGTCGCCGGCCGGTACGGCGAGGAGGGTCAGCGCCTGCTGGATGCCGCCGACGCGTTCGTCGACGGCATCAACGCGGCGCAGGAGGAGATGTGCCCGGGGCTGCAGCCGACCGGTCCCGACTGCCCCGCCGAGTACGCCGCGCTGCAGAAGAAGCCGAAGGAATGGACTCGCGCCGACGTCGTCTACATCTCCTCGCTCGTCGGCGGCATCTTCGGCACAGGCGGGGGTGCCGAGTACGGCAACGCGATGTGGTTCCAGGAGCTGCGCGAGCGTCTCGGCGAGGACGAGGCTCGTCGTGTCTACGATGACCTACGCGCCAAGGAGGACGCCGAGGCTCCGGTGACTGTGGACAGGAAGTTCCCCTACGGCGGCGATGAGGGAATCGATCCGTCGCTGCCCGGGGTGGCGCTTCCGGACCTCGACCCCGACGCGACCGCGCCCGGCTCCGGCGCGCTCGTCGGCGGGAACGAGCCGCCTGCTCTCGACGACCTCACGACGGGCGAGACGGGCGGGCTCCCCGGGCAGCTGGACACCCCCTGGGGGCCGATCGACCTGAACCAGGCCGGCCGGGCGATGAGCAACGCCGCGCTCGTCGGCGCGGACCACACCCGTGACGGCCATCCTGCCGCGGTCTTCGGCCCGCAGACCGGGTACTTCGCCCCGCAGCTGTGGACCGAGCAGGTGCTGAACGGGCCGGGCGTCAAGGCGCGCGGTGTCGCCTTCGCAGGCACGCACCTGTTCGTGCAGATCGGCCGGGGGGTGGACTACGCCTGGTCGGCGACGAGCTCCAACAGCGACAACGTGGACACCGTCGTCGAGCGACTGTGCGAGATGGACGGTTCCGAGCCCACAGTGGAGTCCGAGGACTACCTACGCGACGGCGAGTGCGTGCCGATGGACTCGCGGACGCACGAGCAGACGGCGCTTCCGAACGTGACCGCACCGGAAGTCCCCCGGCATCTGGAGTTCCTCGTGCTGCGTACCCACCGCGGCATCGTGCAGCTGCGAACCACCGTCGACGGCGAGCCCGTGGCGATCGTATCGCAGCGCAGCACCTACAACCACGAGGTCGACTCGGCGATCGGCTTCATGCGGGCGAACGACCCAGACCACGTTCGCGACGCCGAGTCGTTCCAGGAGGCGATGCACGGTATCGACTACACGTTCAACTGGTTCTACGCCGACGACAGCGACATCGCCCACTTCGGGTCCGGGCTGCTGCCGAAGCGTGCCGACGGGGTGGAGTTCGACTTGCCGCGCTGGGGTGACGACGAGTTCGGCTGGCAGGGATTCGAGCCCTTCGACCGGCACGTCCAGCAGGTCAACCCGCCGTCCGGCTACTTGATCAACTGGAACAACAAACAGGCGGTCGACTTCGCGGCTGCCGACGACCAGTGGGGCTACGGGAGCGTGCACCGCAGCCAGGCACTGTCCGACCGTATCGAGCCGATGGTCGCGCGGCGCGACGTCACACCGGAGTCGCTGACAGCCGCGGTGCAGGACGCGGCGACGGTGGATGTGCGAGCCCGTTATACGCTGCCGCACCTGCTCGACGCGCTCGGCGACGACCCGGGTACTGCGGAGGCGGCGACGATACTGCGTGCGTGGCTGGAGGACGGCGCGCACCGCGAGGACCGCGACCGCGACGGCGCGTACTCCCACCAGGCCGCGATCGCCGTCTTCGACGAATGGTGGGAGTCCGGCACCGGCGGCCTCGCGAAGGACGTGCTCCGCGGCGGGCTCGGCGGGCTGGTCGACGAGCTGCCCAAGGCACTGGACAACCATCCGCGGCACGGAGTGGGCTCGGCGTGGACCGGAGCCTGGTACAGCTATGTCAACAAGGACCTTCGCCAGCTGCTCGGCGAGCCGGTCCGGGATCGCTGGCACCGCTCGTACTGCGGTGACGGCTCGGTCGAGGCGTGCCGCTCGACACTGCGTGACTCGCTGGCCGGGGCCGTCGAGCGCGTCCGGGACCGTCAGGACGGCGCTGCCGTGGGGGATCTGACCTACGACAAGAGCATCGACAGCATCCGCTCGGTCCGCGCGGGTGTCGTGGGAGTCCGGGATATCGACTGGCAGAACCGGCCGACCTTTCAGCAGGTCGTGCAGCTGACGTCGGGGCGGTAGAACCGGATCGAGGGGCCTGCACCGAAGCGCGTCGGGTCCGCTCGACACGGACCTGACGTGCCGGAGTTACTCGCCCGTTGGCCCTGCCACCCGTCAGATGATCGGGGGGCGGCCCAGCCGGGCCATGCGCATGATCGTGTTCCAGCTGATCGGCGACCGTCTCGCGCACGGCAGGCGCACCCCGTCGTAGTAGCCGCGTAGGTGCTCGCGGAAGACCGCCAGGTTGCGCAGCCGCGTGGTGTCGATCAGGAACCACGCCAGGATGTAGATGGCCCCGAGGGCGGCCGGGAGGTTGCGCTTGGCGAGCCAGACGCGGTTCCGCGCGCTCATGTAACGCCCCTGCGCGTGCCGTTCGGGGGGCACCGCGGAGTGGTAGGCACAGATCTCGGTGCAGTAGCGCACCGCGTAGCCCGCGTCCATCACGCGCCAGCTCAGATCGATCCCCTCGTGCATGTAGAAGAACTCCTCGGGCCAGGCGCCCGCGGACTCGAGTGCGTCCCGCCGGATGACACACGCCCCTTCCCACACGTTCACGACGTCGCCGCCCCGATCCGGGTCACCGATTCGCAGCCGGGGAACGAAGCGCCGCGGCGTCGGCATGCCATCGGGATCACGCACCCGGGGCTGCACAAGGCCCAGCGTCGGGTCGTCCTTGAACATCCCCGCGGCGCGTTCGAGGAAGTCCTTGCCGTCCAGGAACGCGTCGTCGTCGAGGAAGAACACGAGGTCGCCGGATCCCTTGCTGATCCCGGCGTTGCGGCCACCGGGGATCCCGACGTTCTCCGGCAACGTCATGACGCGGATCTCCTGGTCAAGACCCTCCGGGGTGACACCGTTACCGACGACGATGATGTCGGTGGTCACCCCTTGCTGCTGCAGCAGCGACTCCACGCCGCGCCGCAGGTTGTCCGGTCGCTTGTTCTGGGTGAGAACGATGCAGCTGATAGCGTTCATCAGCGCAACCTCCTCGAGGTCAGGACGCTGACAAGGTGGCCGATCACCACGATGACGGCGATCGGGACCAGAACGACCAGCAGGATTCGGGTACCGGTCAGGGAGCCGAGCACAGCGTCGGCGACGGCAGCGGCCACGGCGAGCAAGCTGAGCTCGATCGCGAGGAGCAAGCGGTGGAAGGGCACGTAGTTGACGAGCTGGCGAAGGTTGCGCAAGCCGCGTTTGCGCATGACCGTCTCGTCATCGGCCAGCAATGCGCGCCCGGCGTGTGCGCGCGCGACATGCACCAGCTCCGTCTCGGACTTGATCATCAGCACGAGCAGGGCCGTGGCCAGGCCCAGCGTCGTCCATCCTCCGATGGAGGAGTACCCACCGTCCGCCCGCACGCCGAGTGCCGCGACGAGGGCGGCGTCGGTGGAGAAATGGCCGATGCGGTCGAGATAGACACCTGCCGGACTGCTCGTGCCGCGCCACCGGGCTATCTCCCCGTCGCTGCAGTCGAACAGCAGCTGCAGCTGGATCAGCACGAACGCGAGGACGGCGGCCCAGAGATACGGAAGACCCAGGAACCCTGCCGCGAGCAAACCACTACCGATCATCAGCCAGGTGACGCCGTTGGGGGTGATCGGCGTGGGCAGCAGCGCGCGCGTCAGGTACAGCGACAGGTTCCGCATGTACAGGCGCCCTGCCCAGTGCTCACCGCTCGCCCGCCCGAGCACCGAGTCCGGATGGCAGGTCCGGCGCAGGTCAGCGATCGAAGGTTTCAATGAATGCATCCACATTCTTCCTGATCTGGTCCTCGTCCAGCTCGCGGGACTCGAGGATGGTGTACCGGTCGGGTCGGGTCGACGGTGCCGCCTCGACGGCGGCACAGAACTGTTCTCTGGTGAGGCCGATGTCGGCGGGCAGCCGTGCGACTCCGTGCCTGCGCATGCACGCGTCCATGGTGCCGAGCACCTCGTCCCCGCGCAGGTATGTCGCGAAGAGCGCGCCCACGGCGACCTGCTCGCCGTGCTTGGCGCTCCCGGGGTAGAGCGCGTCGATCGCGTGCGATATCTCGTGACACGCACCGCTGCACGGCTGGCTCGTCCCGGCCACCGACATCGCCAGCCCGCTCAGCACGAGCGCTTGAGCCAGTGTGTTGAGGAAGGCATCGGACTCGATCGACTCCTGGTGGTAGAGCACGGCCTCGGCACCGGAACGCGCGAACGCGGTAGCCAGACCGTCGACCGTCGCGCCGAGCTGCTTGTGGGCGAGCCACCAGTCGCTCAACGCCGACAGGTTGCTCACCGCCTCCCCGATACCCGCGCGTAACCACCGAGCGGGGCTGCGGTGGACGTAGTCGAGATCGACGACGACGGCGAGCGGGATGTGCACGCCATGGGATCCCTTGCGCCCGTTGTGCTGGAGGGACGCGACCGGTGAGGCGAGCCCGTCATGGGTGAGGCTGGTCGCCACGGACACCATCGGGATGCCGACGAGGCTGGCGGCGTACTTCGTGACGTCGAGCGTCTGACCACCGCCGATCCCGATGATGGCGTCGTAGAACGACTCGCGCAGTGAATGCGCGAGCTCGCGCGCGCTGTCGATCGACCCACCCTCCACGCGGACGATGGTGGCCTGGCGCAGCTGCGGCTCGAGCGTGCTCGCGACCTCGTCCCCCAGGCCCGGACCGACGGCGATGGCTACGCGCCCTCCCGACGAGATCCTCCCGTCGGCGAGCAGCTCGCCGAGCCGGTCGATGGCTCCCCGCCGGATATCGACGGTGAGCGGGGACTCGATCATCCTGGCAAGTAATGGCATGCGACCTCCCGCGCACGGACGAGATCGGTGTGGTCGTCCACCTCGACCCAGTCGGCCGCCCCGATCGAGGTGACCGCGATGCTCCCACCCTGGTTCACGAACTCCTGGTACCCGTCCTCGTAGTACAACGACGGGTCCGTCGACCACGTCGTCTCCAGCGCTGAGGTGAGCGCTCCGGCGGCACGGGACTCGATCAGCGTGACGCCGATGTACTCCCCGGCGGCGACCGCGGGGTCGACGGCCTTGTTGATGTGCGCGAGCGCGCCGTCGGAGTCCAGGACGACCTTCATCTCCTCCTCGGCGAGCGGCTTGCCGTCGTCGACGGCGAGGAGGATGTCCGCGCCGCGTGCCTCGAGCAGGCGCTCCTCGACAGTGAGCGGATGGACCGTGTCGCCGTTGATGAGCAAGGCACCTTCACCGAACCACTGCCGCGCCACCCACAACGAG
This sequence comes from Haloechinothrix alba, assembly GCF_900188115.1. GTDB lineage: Bacteria > Actinomycetota > Actinomycetes > Mycobacteriales > Pseudonocardiaceae > Haloechinothrix > Haloechinothrix alba. The sequence continues at coordinate 57,367 of NZ_FZNW01000018.1, forward strand.
TACGCGTTGTTCCACTCTTCGGCCTTGTCGTTGTACACGGTGTGCAGGTTCACGCCGTAGCGACGCTCGAAGTCGTCGACCCGCTCCTCGATCCGCTGCGCGGCGAACCCGGTGACGAGTACGACCTCGTCGATGCCGACCTCGCGGAGGTTGCCGAGCGCGATGTCGAGGATCGTCCGCTCTCCGGACACGGGCAACAGGGCCTTCGGCAGCTCGTTGGTCAGCGGCTGCAGCCGCCGTCCCGCCCCCGCGGCCAACACAAGTCCGATCATTCTGCTTCGTCTTCTTCCTCTTCGTACTGCGCGGGGCGCTGCGCCTGGCTGAAGCGGCGCCAGCTCGCCACGGATTCGGTGATGTAGATCCCGCCGAGCGCGATCGCCGCCACCACCATGCCGACCGCGAGGCCGCCTGCGAGCAGCAGCGCATACGCCACGAGGAGCCGCAGCTCCCATCCGCCGCCCGCGTAGCGAATCCACTGGGGCGGCGCCAGCCCCTGATGGCGCAACCGGTAGACGGTGTCGTAGTGGTGGAAGGCCAGGACGCCGAACAGCGCGAAACACGCGGGCACGGCCGCCGGGTCGGCCATGACGACGAGCGTGAGCAGCGTGCCGTACTCGGCGGCACGCAGCAGCGGCGGTACGAGCCAGTCGAACTGGCCTGCGAGAGCGTGACCCGCGGCCACCCCGGCGAGCAGCACGTGGCCGACGGTGGCCACGCCAAGCCACGGCGTGACCTGACCACCCGTACCGGCGAACGCGGCAGCCAGCAGGACCGCGCCTGCCAGCGTCAGCAGTGACGCGGGTACGGACGCCAGCCTTCTGCCGAGCGTCCGCCCGATCACCGGGGCGAGCGGACCGTCGTCGCGGTAGGCAACCAGAACCGTCATGCCGCCACCGTCCTCATGGTCCGCCCGGTGAGTTGATACAGCAGCGCCAGCGACCCCCATACGAGCAGCGCGATGAACGTGACCTGCGGGTTCCACACCGCCGCGGTCACCGAGATCAGTGCCATGCGCTCGCCGATGGGCAGCACGATGATCTTCTTCGGCCACCGGGTCACCGAGCGCCGCTCCAAGGCCCGCGACAGCGCCGCACCGCCCCGGCCGAGCCTGTTCAGCAACGTGGCTCGCGCAGCAGGCAGAGCGGTCTCCTCGGCTTGCGGGGATGCCCCTTCGGGTTGCCGTTCGGTGAGTAAGCGGTCCTCCGGTTGGTCCAGCGGCAGTGCAGGCAGCGTCGAGAGAACGTGGTGCCTGGCCGAGGCGAACGAGAAGTCCACAGCGTGCCGGACCGTCTGCAGCGCGAACGCCGCGGCCGCGAGCGGCCACACGTCGATACCGAATCCGATGGCGGCCCCGATGGCGAGGCCGGCGTAGGCCACGTACTCCTTCGCCCTGTCGAAGACCGAGTCGAGCCACGAACCGAGCTTGGAGAAGGTGCGGGTGTACCTGGCGAGCTGGCCGTCGACGCAGTCGAAGGTGAAGGAGGCCTGGAGCATGACAGCGCCTGCGATGAGGCCTTCGCGTGTGCCCGTGGCGAACAGGGCCGCGGCGACGATCCCGAGCGCCAACGACAGCACGGTAACCCCGTTGGGGGTCCATCCGCGGCGCGCGGCCCAGCGCGCGATGTACTTCGAGTACGGGCTGACGAAGAACGTGGTGAAGAACCCGTCGCTGCCCTTGACGGCCGAGTCGAGCAGGACGCGGTCCTCGTCGTAGCCTTCCATCCGCTCCATGGAGCGCTCGACGCCTTCCGCCGACAGCGGCCGTGACCAGTACAGCTCGCGCAGGTAGCTGTTCGTCAGGTGCACCTGCGAGCGGACGAGGCCGACCAGGAGCAAGGGGACGGGATCCCTCCTGGCCATGTCGGTGCGCCGCGCCAGAAGCCGCTCGGACTCGGGATCGAGCACGACGTCCTCGACGCTGTCGAGGTCGACGGGATCCTCGTCCTCGTCTTCGTTGAGCAGCGCCGCCCCCTGCTGCGCGTCCTGCTCGTGCCCCTCGGAGCGCTCGCCGGGCTGCTGGTCTGCCCCGGTGCCGGCCGCCGACCGCACCAGACCCAGCCGCCACGTCTGGCGGAGGTGCTCGAACTCCTCTTCCCAGCGGGGTGGAAGCCCTGCCTCGGTCAGCTCGGCCAGCTTCCGTGACGCCGAGACCAGCGATGCGCGGTCACGCTGGTCGATCTTGATCAGGCCGAGGAAGTACCCGGTCGGCTTGCGGACCCTGTGGTACGGGCTGCCCGCGCTGACCAGCCTTCCCCGCTCGGCACGGGTGCGGGAGGTCCAGGAGTCGCGCACGCGCTTGTTCCTGGTCAGGATGCCGGACACCACGCGCGGGTCGGCGAGCAGGCCCGCGAGGACTTCCCGTTGCGTGAGGATGTCTCCGGAACCGATCACCAGCGGCCGGCGCGTGGCTGATGCGATCTCGTCGACGGCACGCATGTCCTCGGCGGTGCTCGCGCTGCTTCGGAGCTCGACACTCAGCCCCGCCTGCGCGGTCGCAGCCTCGATATCGCCGTGCCACTCCGGTCGCGTGACCACCCAGGCATTCTCGACGCCCAGGGAGGCCAGCTGGTCGAGCAGGCGTCCGATCAAGGTCGATGCGCCACACTTCAGGGCGGCGGCTGGGGGACCGTCCGGGCTACCCACCGTGGCAAAGAGGACTGCGGCCGCAGTCACCAGACATTCACCTCTGCATCGTGAGCTGTTGGTTCACCGGTAGTGTGCACGATACCCCCTCGTTATACGCGTCTTGTTGTCAACGTCGTGTGAGTGGCGCTGCCCCGTTCCGTTCCCCCGAACGTGCACCGCACGGAGCCGGCACGGCGACGGTGACGAGCGCGGCGTTGCGTACCTATGGGGCAACGCGCGCCAGAAGTACAAGCCGGATGGCTTTCACCGCCTCACGTCGATCACATGAGCCGGCCACTATATTCGACGTCGATGGTGCGAGCCGTCCGGGCCGGTACGTTCCCGATCGAGCCCGTCTCGCGCGCGAGGGCTCGGGAAGTCCTGCCGGTCGTGCCCGCTGCGCGGTACAGCCGTGCGCACGGCGCTACGCTGCCGGCGTCCGTCCATACGAGAGCGTTGACTGGAGGTCTTCGTTGACGAAACTGATCTCGCCGGCCGTGCGCAGGCGCGTGCGCGGCCTGCTGGAACGGGCGGGGTTCCGCGTCCGGCGCGTCGCACCCGGCACGGTGCTCGTATCGCGCGGCGAGACGGCTACGAAGCACCAGCTACCGAACGATGCCGCGAGTGCGCGTTCGGGACTCGCGGCTTCCCTGGTAGACGGGGTCGGTGAGGTCCACGCCCCGAATGCGGTGAAGGTTCATCCGCTCGGGCACGGCGCCGCGATGGTCGAGAGTCCCCGGGCGGCGCGCCGGCATGTCTTCGACATCCACAAGGCACTGTTCCAGCGGATGACCACGGCGCATGTCGCCGACCAGCTTCAGGCCTACGGCGTGAACTGTGTCATCGACGTCGGCGCCCATAAGGGACAGTACGCTCGGCAGCTTCGCCAAGCGGGATACAACGGACACATCGTGTCTTTCGAGCCCGTACCCGAGATTTTCGCGCATCTCGAAAGCAAAGCGGAAAAAGATCCGAAATGGACGGTTTATGGGTGTGCGCTGGGCCGGGCCGAGGACACCCTCGAGATGAACGTCGTTTCCGGGACGATGAGTTCCATCCTGCCGCCGAGCGAGTACGGCACGGGGCGCTACAAGCGGTTCCGTGACATCACATCTGTCGAGGTGCCGGTCCGGCGGCTCGACCAGATGCTCGACGAGATCATCCCGGACGAGCTCACCGAGCCGCGCCTGTACCTGAAGATGGATACACAAGGGTACGACCTCGAGGTGTTCGCCGGCATGGGCGAGCGGATGCACGAGGTGGTGGGCATGCAGTCCGAGGTCGCCGTGCTGCAGATCTACGAGGGCATGCCGCGACTGACGGAGGCGATCGATACGTTCGAGAAAGCGGGCTTCGAGATCACCGGTATGTTCCCTGTGACACGCGAGGCCGGTACGGGCAGGGTGCTGGAGTTCGACTGCGTACTGGCACGGACGGAAGCGCTCACCTAGTCAGCGTCCGGAAGAGCTCGTCCCAGCGACGGCCGACGGCGTCGATGTCGAACCCGTTCGCCGTCTCGACCGCGGCCGCGGCCATCCGCGCCCGGTCCTCCGCGTGCTCGATCGTGTCGAGCAGCGCGCCTGCGAACGCCCGAGTGCGTTCCTCACCCGAGTCGGGGACGAGGAGGCCGTCGTGGCCATGCGTGATGATCTCGGCCGGACCACCCGCGTCGAAGCTCGCGACGGGAAGCCCGGCACTCATCGCCTCGATGACCACGAGGCCGAAGCCTTCGACGTAGGAGGGCAACGCGAAGACCGAGGCCTTCGTGAGCTCCTCGACCAGTCGGTTGCTGCGGCCCATCAGGTGCACGTGGTTGTCCAGTTGCGTGCGCGTGATCTGCTGCTGCAAGCGTTCCCGCTGCGCACCCGAGCCGTAGATGCGCAGCCGCCAGTCCGGGTGCTTCGCCGTCACCAGCTCGAATGCTGCGATCAGCAGGTCGAACCTCTTCTCCGGCACCAGCCGGCCCGCGGCGGCCACGACCTTCTCCCTGCTGACCGGTTCGAGGGGCACCGCGGAGGGCGCGGCGGAGGGAAGCGCGTTGGTGATCCGTACGACATGCGTGCCCGAGTCGCCGAGTACCGCGGTGTAGTGGCGGACGTCCTCGCGGGTGAGTACCGCGAGAGCGTCGAGCCGGGAGTAGTCCCGCGCGACCGCCCTGCGGATCCCCGGCCGGTGACGCTGGTAGCTGACGTGTTCCTGCGCCACCGTCGTGACCCACGGGGGAGCGAGCTGCGCTGCGAGCAAGTTGAGCCCGGGCCGGGTCGTCACCAGGATCTGCGGGGGAAGTGCCCGGAGCATCCGGGCCATCTGCAGGTCGGTCCAGAGCGAGCACAGACCGTGTACCCAGTCCTCCTCGTGAACGAGCAGGCTCGGAAGTCGTGTGAGGACGTTCCGGATGAGTGATCGGCCGGGTATGTCGCGCTTGTCGTGCAGGACCCGCACGGTCACGCCGGGCGGTATGGGAAAGAACGGACGTTCCCGGCGGCGAACCACGGTGGTGATCTCGATGTCGTACTCGGAATCCAGGTGACCTGCGACATTGAGGACTGTGCGGATCGTCCCGCCCATGCCGTAGACGTGGCTGAGCAGAAAGGTGATCTTGACGGGGGCGCCCTCCGGGCGCGACGCGCGCGCCGCGCCCGGCCGCGCGACCCAGTACCGGACCAACCGGACGGCGAGCCGCCGGGTCAGCCGCAGGGGCGGTTTGACGAGCCTCGGCCACCATCGCGCCGTGGAACTCACGAGAGGATCACCTCGGTAGAAGTGTTGCCGGCCGGACCGGTACCGGCGTGACGCGGTACCGGTCCGGCGTCTGCTTGCCGCTGCGACAGTATTCACGCCCTGTTGACAGGTCGTATAGTACGAACATCGGGCGGAGTGCGTGTCAGCGGCACCCGACGCCAGCCGCCGTTCGAGTGTTATGGGATGTGACGTGAACGAGACCGGTACCGCGCCCCGTTCGGAAGCCGGCGAAGCCGTCTTCGTGTTCAGCACGCTCGGCACGAAGCGGGGAGGCGTCACCCGCATGATCCTCACCCGCATGCGGCTGTTCGCGGAGGCGGGTATTCCTGTGCGGTTGTTGCTCTCGGATCATTCGCCGCACGAGGATGCCGAGGAGGCCGCGATCCGGCGGAGTTGGGGCCTGCCCGACTCGGTGGAGATCCGCTACTTCTGGCGGGAGGCAGCCCCCGGCGGGGGTGGGACCGAGCCCGACCCGCTCGCGGCCGCCGCGGAGGAGCCGGGGTTGACCTCGTTCGCCGAGCCGTCGGGTTCCGGCCGGATCGTGCGTTTCTACGACAACGGGGTGCTTGCCAAGTCCAAGCACTTCGACGGACACCGGCGCGTGGTGCGCATCGACCATCACGACATCGCCCGTCGGGTGGTGACCAGGGAGTACTTCGACCCGGACGGTCGCCTGGTGCGGGCGGACGACGTCAACCCGGAGACCGGTGCGCGGGCGTTGCGCCGGTGGTTCGACCGCTCGGGGGCGTGCTGGCTGACGAGCTGGATCTCCGAGGACGGTAAGACGACCCGGTCGGTGCGGCACCGGCCGGAGCCTGCCGCCTACGACAGCTACTACGAGTGCGTCGCCGAGTGGGTCGACGCGGTGCTCGCCGACTCCCCGGCGCCGGTCGTCTTCTCCGACAGGCGCCCGTTCGACCGGCTGCTGCTGGCATTGCGCCACCCGCGCGCCCGCACGGTGGCCGCCCTGCACAACTGCCACACCACGCAGCCGTATCGTTCCACGGACCCGACGAACCCGACATGGCGGCCGCTTGTGGACAACTTCGGTGCGTTCGACACCGTCGTCGTGTTGACCGAGCGGCAGCGCCGCGACCTGACCGCGCGGTGCGGCGGCGGGAACGCCACCGTGATCAACCATGCGGCATCACCCGCACCGGAGACGCGGGCGACCCGGCAGCCCGGTGTGCTGGTCACGGTTGCCCGCATGGAGCCGCAGAAGCGGCTGAGCCATGCGATTCACGCCTTCGCGATCGTTGCGTCGAAGGTACCGGACGCCCGGTTCGACATCTACGGCAGCGGCAGCAACGAGGCCAAGCTCAAGGCCCTGGTCGACAAGCTCGACCTCGCCGACCGTGTCCGCTTCCGCGGGTTCACCGACCGCCCGCTGGAGGCCTTCGCCTGCGCGTCGGCTGCGGTGCTGAGCTCCTGGTACGAGGGCTGGGGGCTGGTGCTCACCGAGGCGATGAGCGTCGGAACCCCGGTGGTGGCCTACGACATCAACTACGGCCCCGCGGAGGTGGTCCGGGACGAGGTGGACGGGCTGCTCGTGCCGCCGGGCGACATCGACGCGCTCGCCGCGGCCATGGTCCGCGTGCTCGGCGACGATGACTTCGCGCGGTCCCTCGGCGAGCGCGCGACCGAGGTCACCGAGCGGTTCTCCGTCGAACGCTGGCAACGGGAATGGCTCGAGCTGTTCCACACACTGGCATCGACCCCGGTCGAGTCCGCCCGGCGCGGCCACGGCGCGGACCGTTCGACCCGTCGTGCGGCCGGAACCTCATGAGCGCACGCAGCCTGCTGGAACGGGCGCGTCCCTACGCGCGCCCCGCCGTGCGCAGGCTCCGGCCTGTCGCGCGTCGCGCTGCCGGTCGGGCCCGCTCGACGGTGGGACTTGTCCGCCTGTGCGGCTTGGTGCTGGCGCTGCGCGTGCGGCGGCACAGGGTGTACGTACTGGTGGCCGGGGCCGAGACCGCACCACTGCGCACAGCCGTCCGGTGTGTGCGTTTCGCCGCAGGCTTGCGGGCACCGGCTGAGCTTGTCGTCATGGACTACTCGAACGACCCGGCCGCGGCGGGGGCACTGGCCGGTGCCCCCGCCGGTGTCGCGGTCCGGCTGTTCTGGCGTGACGCCGCTCCCGACGGCGGGGGAGCCACGCCCCGGTACACGTCCGGCACCGCCGACGCGCCCGAGCCGCATCCCGGGTCGCTCGAGCGGTCGTGGGACACGGGTTACTACCAGGCGGGTAGGCCGACCATGGCGGTCACCGAACGCGGCCGCACGACAGCCGTCGAGCATTACCAGCACGGCAGCATGCCGTCGCGACGCGACGAGATCGACGAGCGCGGCAGGCTGGTTCGCACCGTCGACCTGCACCCGGCCACCGGCCGCGCCGTGACGCACCGTTACCTGGACACGTCGGGGCGCTGCTGGATGTCCGTGTGGATCGATACCGACGGGACAGTCGGTCGCGCCCAGCGGCACCGCCCGGTGGCCACGGAGTTCCCGAGCCTACGCAGCGCACAGGCCGAATGGCTGGCGTCGCTGCTGGAAACCGAGCGACGGCACACGGTCCTGGCGGTCGGCGCCGATGCGGTGTCCGTCGCGGAGATGGCCGGCGCGCCGTACCGGTCGGTGCGCACGGCCGGATGAGTGAGCCGACTGCCGGCCTGTGGCAGGCAGTCGGCTGAAGGAACACGCACGGGCCCGCGGGTGGGCCCGTGGCGCTCACTGGTCGCTTCGTTTGCGGCAGACGACGATCTCCATGCTGGGAGTTCGCCGCCGCACGCGCGTGAGCAGCAGCTCGATCGGGAACATGACCGCGCCGAGAACACCTCCCAAGCGTTCCCGCTTCATGACGGGAAGCTGGACGCGGTTCCAGAGTAGCCACCGCCACCGATGGTTCGAGCCGTACGGCGGGGCCATGAGAACGAAGCCGGGACGCCTGCTGACGACGTCGAAACCGGCCCGCTGGACGAGGTCGCCGATCTCCTCGCGTGAGCGGCTCACATAGTGCTTGGCGCCCAGCTTCTTGCGGGAGACGAAATGCTCGGAGAAGACGAACCACCCGTCCGGGCCGAGTAGCTTGTGGATGTTGACGAGCGCCTGTTCGTAGCGTTCGTCGTCGACGATGTGGAACAGCACGTCGAAGGCGGAGACGATGTCGAACTCGCCTTCGCGGAACGGGAGTTCGTCGGAGACATCGACGCGCTCGAAACGTACATCGGGGAACTTCGTGCGCAACCGCTCGACCGCACTGTCGGCGATGTCGACTCCGTTGACACTCCGGGCGCCGAGACGTTGCCACAGGGCGATGTAGAAGCCGGTGCCGGACCCGATGTCGACAACAGCCGAGGAGCGCACATCGACGGGCAACGTGCGCACCGTCCGGCGGAACACGAAGCGGCGTACCCGGTACATCCACCTGTTGTAGCGATGGGACAGCTTCACCATCCCGACGCCGTGCAGGCTCCAGCGCCGTTTGAGGCGCTTGTCCCAGTAGCGGCGTGCGTCGAAGTCGGCTGCGGTCATCGATTCGTCCTCTTCGTGCTGTCGCCACGGAGTGCTGTACCGGGCCCCTTGGTGGGGCCCTCGGCTGGTCCTCGAGCTCGAGATCCGACCGTTCCTCCTGCCCGGAACGCGTGTCGTGCGGGCACCGGACGATGCTCCACCGGATGCGCGGTCGTGTCCGGCGCGCGGTTCGCCACCGTCGCGGCGATACCCGGGTAGGGAACTACCCTACAACGGAAGGCGGGCACGGTGACGTCCCGTATTAGACGCGTGCGGCAGTGAAGATCATGTGAACGTGCCGTTCAGCGTCGATCCTCCCGGCGTGGATGCGTGCCGCTTGCCGAGCGCCTCCGCGGCGATGTCCGGGTGGTCGACGAACAGGCGGTCGACACCGACCGCGAGGAACGCCTCGATCTCGCTTTCTAAATCTCCCAGGTCGGTGCGCCGCAGCGAGGACCGGAACTCGCGGGGCAGGTAGGCGTTCTCCGCGCGGAACGTGTACGGGTGCACGGCGAGGCCCGCGTCGTGCGCGTCCGCGACGAGCGAGGTCGGCTGTCCCAGCGCGCCGTCGTCGGTGCGGGGGATGATGCTGTCCTTCCTCGGGCCGATCGCCTCGGCATACGTCGCGATCTCCGCGAGCCCCTCCGGGCTCATCATGTCCGCGTAGGTGCGCGGGTCGCCTGCCGACACCCGGTCGTATGGTCCCGACGCGACCCAGGTGAGCTGGACGAGCGGCAGGTGCAGCTGCTCGCGGAGCTCGCGGAGGTTGGTGACCTCGAACGACTGGATGTATACGCCGGAGCCGGGGACGTCGAGCCCGTACTCATCCAGGGTCTCGACAAGGGCGGGCTCGAGCGGTTTGCCGATCCGCCGGAAGTAGCTCGGGTGCTTGGTCTCGAGGTAGAGGCCGATGTGTCGGCCGAGCGTCGCGGACAGTGCCGTGGTGACGTCGATGATCTCCCGCAGCGTCGCGATCTCGTAGCGATCGTCGTAGAGCGTGCTGCACCGGCGGATCGCCGGTACGGGCTCGCGTGCGCGCAGCGTCTTGATCTCGTCGATGGTGAAGTCCTCGACGAACCAGTCGTCGATCCGCGTCCCGTTGATCGTCCTGGTGGTTCGCCGCTGGGCGAACTCGGGGCGCTCGGTCACGTCTGTCGTCTGGCTGAGGGTGGTGCCGTGGCCGGCGACCAGTACGCCGTCAGCGGTGCTGACCAGGTCGCATTCGAGGTAGTCGACCCCCATACGCGCGGCAAGCTCGAAGGAGGCGATGGTCTGCTCGGGCCGGTATCCGGCCGCACCTCTGTGACCGATGATCCGCTGGGGCGCGCGCCCGCACGCGGCAGGTGACGCGTCCGGCATGGAACCTGACTCGCTCTCTCCGTTCTCGCCGTACCGGTTCGTACCGGCTTGTCCGGGCGAGCATCGCGCGGGCCGCTCGGTCAGCCCGCCCTTCGTGGTGCCGATCCTACCGCCGGGGAGCGCGGACTGCGATGAGGTGGACTCGCGTGCCCGCTCCGCATCCCGGCATACCGCGCGTCGCCCTGCAAGCGGGATGGCCGGTATGTCCGGCGCGTACCGGTCACGGGCGGTCGAGGGCGTGCGGGAGGCCGGCGCGGTAGAGCTGCGCGTCGGTGGCCTTGACGGCCTCGAACTCCGGCGGGTCGTACAGGTCGTACACCGTCACGCGCTCGGCGTTGGAGTCCGCCGCGTCGAGCAGGGCGTTGACCGCTGCCCGCCCGGACTCGTTCGCGCTTTCCATGGTCGCGAGATCGACGTCGGTGCGTACGAAGTCGCCTGCCAGGAAGAGGTTGGGCACCCCCGTGTGCGCCGTGGGCCGCTTCTCCCACGAGCTGGTCGTGTTGATCAGCAAGGGGGTCTCGTTGGTGTTGCGCTGCCGGTCCGGGTCCCAGACGATCGCGGGGTCGAGGAACCAGGAGTGCAGGATCTCGTCCGGCAGCCACGACTCCCCGGTGTCCTCCAGGTGTGCCTTCATCTGGGCCCAGGTCTCGCGCGCGATCTCGTCGGCGGTGCACCGGCTGGCCGGCTTGCCGAAGAGCATCCCCGGGGTGTTCCAGTCCGAGATGTCCACGGAGAGGCAGTCGGCCACGTTGCCGTCGCCGTAGTCGGCGCGGAAGTTCCGGTCCTGCCAGAACTGGTCCTGGGTGAGCGCGGTGACCGCCCATTGCGAGTCGACGAAGCTGATGTGCCCGTGCGTGTAGTCGATGTGTTCCCGCAGGTAGTACTGGATCCCGGTCATCCACTCGGTCGCCAGCTCCCGGGTGCCCGCCAGGCTGGAGTCGAGCGCCAGCACATCGCGGGACCAGAGCTGCCTGGCGCGCTCAACGGGCATCGCGCACACGAACCAGTCGGCCTCGAAGTCGGCGGTGTGCCCGGCCTCGTCACGCACCCGCACGGAGCCGATCCGTCCACTCTCGACGTTCAGCGCCGTCACCGCCTCACCGAGCCGGAACTCGACACCGAGCGTGCGGAGCAACCGGACCCACGGGTCGATCCATGCTTCGTTCGTGGGCGCGTTGAGGACGCGGTCCAGCTCGCCGTCGTTGCCGCGGCCCATGATGTTCATGATGAACGCCTCGGCCATGTTCCCGATGGTGCGAGTGCTGGCCACATCGGCCTTGGCGGCGACGAGCTGGCGCGTCAGCCCTTCGGCGACGACGTTGCGGTACTCGTCGGAGTACTGTTCCGCCCGGACGTAGTCCCACCAGGAGACGTGTTCCCACTGGCCGAACCGGCGCTCGTCACTGCTGGTCAGGAACACGACGATCCGGTTGGCGAAGAACTCCGCCTCCCACGGCTTGACGCCCTGCTGCTTGAGGATCTCCTCGACAAGGATCCGCCGCAGCCCGTCCGGGGTGAGCGCGCCCGCCGGGTCGGGCAGCATCCCGAACATCGTGGCGTCCGCACGGCCGTTGGCTCGCGGGTACTTCCCCTCGGTCGCCGCGACCAGGTTGTCCCACACACCGTTGGCGTTTCCGGGAAACGGGATGCGCCGCATCGTGTCCGGCACGTTGTGATAGAAGCCGGGGAAGAACCGGAAGCCGTGCTCGCCGGGCAGCTCCTTCCTGCCGCCCTCGGCGGTGCCCGGCACGGGGATGCTGCGCGCTTTACCGCCGAGTGCGGTCGGCTCGAACACGGTCACCCGGAAGCCGCGTTCCACCAGCTCGTGGGCGACGGCGAGCCCGGCCATCCCGCCCCCGAGCACGGCTACCGACTTGCCGCCCGACCTCCTGCCGCGCCACGCCGGGCTGGCGCCTGCGGTGGGCAACGAGCCTGCGGTGAGCCCGGCGGCAGCCGCGGCGACACCGGTGCCGCGGAGAAACCGGCGGCGTGAGACCGAGCTTGCCTGGGTGTCCGTCATCAGTGCTGACCCCGCTTCCCGAGGAGTTGTCGCGATGACAACAAAACTTAACCAACAGATATGTCGGTAGTCAATGGCACATATGAGCGCTCTGAACTGGAGGAAGTACTGCTAACCTGCGGATGTGAAAGTGAATCGGATCGATCGTGTGCAGCGCCGGATGAGTGCTCCCGCGCGGCGTGCGCGCATCGTGAGCGCGGCGGTCGACACGTTCGCCTCCGGCGGCTACGGCGCGTCGGGGATGGGTGACGTCGCCTCCCGGTCGGGCGTCACGCGTGCGGTCGTCTACGACTACTTCCCGTCCAAGAAGGAGCTCTTCCTCGCGGCACTGCAGGAACAGAGCGCGGCCTTCCTCGGCTATATCGGCGCGAGCATCACCGGCGAGGGCACGCCGGAGCAGCGGATGCGTGCCACGGTCGACACCGTGTTCACCTTCGCCGAGCGCTACCCGAATGCCTGGCGGATGCTGTTCGTCAACGCCACGCACGGGGACGCCGAGATCGACGCGGCGTGGAGCCGGGTCGCCGAGCAGCGCAATCACGCGGTCGTCGAGTTGCTGGCCGACGACCTCACGAGCGCGGGCGTCGACCCGTCGAGCAAGCGTGCCGGGCTGATGGTCGAGATGCTGGTCGGTGCGTTGACGAGGGCGGTCGAATGGCGACACGACCGTCGCGGCATCGACCGCGGCGAAGCCATCGACGCGGCGATGGACCTCCTCTGGAGCGGGCTGGCACGGCGTGCCGGGGGAGCGCTCGGTTGACGCGCGGCGTGCGTGACCGACGGCGGCCCCGCCCGGTGACGACATGCCCCCGGGCGGGGCCGTGACGGTTCACTCGGTCGCGATGGCGCCGAGGACGTTCATCCGCGACGCGCGGACGGCCGGGCCGATTGCGGCGACCAGGCCGACGGCGGCCGCCCCGACGAGCACGTAGGCGATGGTGTCCCACGGGATCGTCAGCTCGGTCAGTCCCTCGCCGGCCAGTAGCCGCTGCCCCGCGACGCCCCACGCCAGGCCGAGCACGAGCCCGAGCGCGGCACCGTAGACGGCGATCATCACCGACTCCAGGCGCACCATGCGGCGGATCTGGACGCGAGTGGTGCCCACCGCGCGGAGCAACCCGATCTCGCGCGTGCGCTCCACGACGGACAGCGCAAGGGTGTTGATCACGCCGAGGACGGCGATGATGATCGACAGCGCAAGCAGGCCCCATACCAGGTAGAGCAGGAAGTCCACCTGCCCGGCGACCTCGTCCTTGATCTCGGTCTGGTCGCGCAGCTCCACCTGCGGGTACGGCTCGAGCGCCGTGCCGAGTGCCTTCTCGACAGCGGTCGCGTCGGCGCCGGAGGCCATGGTGACCATCAGCGCGACGTCCTGGGTGCCGGGCAGCAGGTCCTCGAGGGTGTCGATGCTGACCGCGCTCATGGCCTGGCCGCCCTGCGAGATCGCACCGACGGTCAGCTGCGCCGCCACACCGGACCCGAAGTCGAGTGGGACGACGTCGCCCTGTGCGATTCCGAGGTCGGTGGCCTGGTCCTCGGTCACGATGAGCTCCCCACCGCGCAGGGCCTGTTCACCGTCGCCCTCGGCATAGTCGATGGCCATCGCCTCACCGAAGTTCGTGTCGACCGCGTTGAGCATGACCTGCACGTCCTGGTCGCCGGACATGGTCGCCTGCACCATGCGCTGCCGTGTCACGGTCTCGACGCCGTCGACGTCGCGAACCGCATCGGCCACCGTGCCGGGAAACGGCTGTGGCGGGGCGTTGAAGCTGCCGCCGACCTGGAAGTCGGCGCCGAGCGCGTTGTCGATCTGCTCGAAGAACGAGGTCTTCATCGACGCCGCGAAGATCGACGTCCCACCCGCCAGTGCCAGCCCGATCATCAGCGCCGCCGCTGTCGCGTTGGCGCGGCGCGGGTTGCGCAGCACGTTCTGCCTGCCGAGCCTGCCCACCGAGCCGAACGCCTTGATGAACGGCCAGCTCAGCACCGGCACGACGATCTTGGCGAGCGCGGGACCGACGAGCACCGCGGCCAGCAGCGTGAGCAGCACACCCGCGCCGAACAGGAGACCGCTTGCGGCGCCGTCGACCTGTATCGCGGCAACGAGACCGGCGGCCCCCGCCGCGCCGAGCAGCGCGCCGGAGATCACACGCGGTGCCAGCGGTCTGGCTGCCGGCGCCGCGGCCTCGGTGAGCGCGGCCATCGGCGAGATGCGGCTCGCGCGGCGTGCCGGAACAAGCGCCGCCACCACTGTGATGAAGATGCCGACGGCGTAGGCAGCGACGACCGCGGACGGGGTGAACGCGAGCTCCGTGCCCCTGAGATTCATCCCGAACGTGGACATGAGCCAGATCAGCAGCAGCGCGATGCCGGCCCCGGCCCCGAGACCGAGCGTGGCGCCGACGACGCCGAGCAGGACGGCCTCGACGAGGATGGACCGGCGGACCTGGCCGCTGGTGGCACCCACCGCGCGCAGCAGCCCCACCTCGCGGGTGCGCTGTGCGATCAGCATGCCGAAGGTGTTGACGATGAGGAACCCGCCGACCAGCAGCGAGATCCCGGCGAAGCCGAGCATGCCGTACCGGATGAAGGACAGGAACTCGCCGATCTCCTCCGACTGCGTGGCTGCGGCTTCCTCCCGGGTCTCCACCGTGTAGCCGTCGCCGAGGGCGGCGAGCACCTGGTCCTTGAGCTCCTCGTCGCTGACACCGTCGGCGGCCTGCAGGGAGATGTTGGTCAGCGCATCACCCTGGCCCATGACCTCCTGGGCCGTGGCCAGGTCGACCATGAAATACGCCGCGCCCGGGTTGGTGGTGGAGAACGAGGCGATACCGGACACGGTTGCCCGGTACTCGCCGGTGCCCGCGATGATCCGCAGCGTGTCGCCGACGGCGACGTCCTTGTTCTCCGCTGTGTCGGCGTCGACGATGACCTCGTCGCCCTCCGGGGACGTCCCGGAGGCCAGCTCGAGCGGTGACCAGTCGGCCTCGTACCAGGTGCCGAGGATCGTCGGGGGCCCTTCGGGGTTGAGCTTCTCGTCGCTCGCGTCGACGACCGTGATGCTCTGCAACATCACTTCGGGCATGACGTCCTGCGCGTCCGGGACCTGTCCGCGCAGCGTGTCGACCGTCTCGGCGGGAATGCTCGCGGTGCGCCCGGAGATGGCGTCGGCGTCGAAGTCCGCATCCGCCGGTGTGACCGTGACGTCGGGGTTGGCCGAGGCGAAGATCCGGTCGAAGGTGCGCGTGATCGTGTCGGTGAACATGAAGGTGCCCGCCACGAACGCGGTGGCCAGCGTGACGGCAAGCACCGAGAGGAAGAGCCGTCCTTTGTGTGCGAGGAAGCTACGCAACGTCGCCTTGAACATGCCGATCCCCTCAGCCGTCTTGCCTGCCGTCGAACGCCTTCATACGCTCGATGACCTTGTCGGTGGTCGGTTCCGGCATCTCGTCGACGATCCTGCCGTCCTGCAGGAACAGCACGTGATCGGCGTAGGCCGCCGCGGTCGGGTCGTGGCTGACCATCACGATGGTCTGGCCGAGCTCGTCGACGCTGCGGCGCAGGAACCCGAGCACCTCGGCACCCGAACGCGAGTCGAGGTTGCCGGTCGGTTCGTCGCCGAAGATGAGCTCGGGACGCGAGGCCAGCGCTCGCGCACACGCCACCCGCTGCTGCTGCCCGCCGGATAGCTCGGCGGGACGGTGCGACAACCGGTCACCGAGGCCGACCGCCTCGACCACGGTGTCCAGCCACGCCGTGTCCGGCTTGCGGCCCGCGATGTCGGAGGGCAGCGTGATGTTCTCCAGTGCCGTCAGGGTCGGCAGCAGGTTGAACGCCTGGAAGATGAAGCCGATCTTGTCCCGGCGCAGCCGGGTGAGCTGGCCGTCCTTGAGGCCGGTCAGGTCCACGTCACCGACGAAGACCTTGCCGTCGGTGACGGTGTCCAGCCCGGCGAGACAGTGCATCAGTGTCGACTTGCCCGAGCCCGACGGCCCCATCACGGCGGTGAACCGGCCGCGCGGGATCTCGACGTCCACGCCGTCCAGCGCGCGAACCTCGGTCTCGCCGCTGCCGTAGACCTTGGTGAGCTCGACGGCGCGAGCGGCTGTCCGTGTCGGTACGTGCGAGCCTGTGGCTGCTGTGGACAAGGTTGTCCCCTTCCGTGGAGTATCCCCAGTACCTGTGCGACTTTGTCCCGGTTCGAGATGACAGTAGAGCGGTCCGCGCCGTTTCCGCATCCCGTTCGCGTCGATTTCAGGTGGATGCCGGACAGGATTTCAGGGTCTCCCTGAGGGGCTTCTCAGGGAGACCTCCGGTGCGGGCCGTCGTTGCCCGAACCCGCGCCGGGTAGGCTGCCTGTGTTGTGAGCAGCAACGAACAGCGCAGCATCGTGGTGGTCGCGCACAACCTCCGGTCGGTACACAATGTCGGCTCGTTGCTCCGCACCGGCGAGGTCTTCGCGGTGGACACGGTGTATGTCACCGGCTTCACCCCGCATCCCGCGTATCCCGGCGACCCGCGCGATGCCAAGCTGCAGGAGCAGCAGACGCGCCGTCTGGCCAAGGTTGCCGCGGGGGCGGAACGGATGGTGCCGTTCGAGACCCACGAGGATGTGCACGCGCTGCTCGACTCGCTCCGCGACGGCGGCTACACCGTCGTCGGCCTGGAGAACGACCCGGGCGCGGCCGCGATCGACGAGTACTCACCGGGGAGGAAGGTCGCGCTGGTGCTCGGTGACGAGGTCGTCGGGATCAACCACGACCTGCGGGATGCCTGCGACCTGCTGTTGCAGATCCCCGTCTACGGCAGGAAGGAAACGCTCAACGTCAGCGTGGCTGCCGGGATCGCCCTGTACGCCCTGCGGACCGCGTGAGACCTCCGGTGACTCGGCTCGGTCGGCAGCGGGATGTCCTCCGTGTGCCCGTAGCGGCGCGACCGTGCGACATTCCGGCGGCCCCGGCGACCGGAACGCCACACGACCACGACCGGAATGCGCTGCGCAGGCCGCAGTCACACGGCACGATCGGCCTGCCGCGACGACAGGACTAACCTGGTGCCGTGAACATCATGCGTCAAGGGTGCTGCTGTTGAGCGACTCGGGTGACCTGCTAGCCGGCCGCTACCGCCTGCGACAGCGGGTGGGCAGCGGCGCCATGGGTGTTGTCTGGGAGGCCACCGACGAGCGGTTGCAACGGCAGGTGGCGGTCAAGCAGCTCCTGCAGCAGGCGATTCTGGATCCGGAGCGCGCCGACGAAGCGCGCGAGCGGGCCATGCGCGAGGGACGGGTCGCAGCCCGGCTGCACCATCCCAACGCCATCGCCGTCTACGACGCCATCCTCGACGACGGCCTACCGGTGCTGGTCATGGAGTACCTGCCGTCGCGCAGCCTCACCGATATCCTTGCCGAGCAGCGTCACCTCGATCCGGCGACGGCAGCCGGGATCGGCAGCCAGGTGGCTTCGGCGCTTGCCGCGGCACACGCGGCCGGGGTCGTCCACCGCGACATCAAGCCTGCCAACGTCCTCATCGCCGAGGACGGGACAGCCAAGATCACCGACTTCGGCATATCGCACGCCACCGGGGACGTCGTCGTCACCCAGACCGGGCTGGTAGCGGGCACGCCCGCCTACCTCGCGCCCGAGGTCGCGCGCGGCAAGCGGCCGACGCCCGGTTCCGATGTCTTCTCCCTGGGGGCCACGCTGTACGCGGCTGTCGAGGGAGCGCCCCCGTTCGGTACCAGCGAGGACAACGCGTTGGCGTTGCTGTACAAGGTCGCCGAAGGCGCCGTCCCGCCGCCTCGGAACGCGGGCCCGTTGACGCCGGTCCTGGGCGCCATGTTGCGCGCCGATCCCGATCAGCGGATCACCGCTGCGCAGGTGGATGAGGCGTTGCGGGCGGTTGCATCCGGTCTGCCGCTGCCGGCGGCGGTGGCCGCGGCGAGTGCGGAATGGGACGACCGGACGGGTAGGCCTGCCGCCACGGCAACGATGCCGAGCACGTCCGGAGGGCGGACAGCGATCGGCACGATGCCCGAGGGCGGGCAGGAACCGGCGGGTGCGGATCGCACGTTGGTGGTGCCCGGCGCGGCGGGGACCGAACGTCCTGCCCGTCGCCGCAAACGTGCCTACCTGTTCGCGGCCCTTGCCGTGGTGTTGCTCGCCGGTCTCGGCCTGTACGCACTGCTGGGGCCGGACGAGGGGTCCGGTTCCGGGTCCGCCGTGTCCATGGCTGCCGCGGAGCGGGAACGTGCCGTGTCGGAGTACTACGCGCTGCTGCCCGACCGGGCCGAGCAGGCATGGAACCGCCTCGGTCCCGAACTGCGTGAGCAGGGCAAGCAGCCCTACCTCGAGCGGTGGTCCGAGGTGTCGGCGGTCGCTGTGACGTCACCGCCGCGCGCGACCGGCGACGACTCGGTGCGCGTCGAGGTCGAGTTGTCGATGCCCGACGGCAGCGTCGTCACCGAGGCCCATGAACTCACCCTCATCGCGGCCGAAGACGAACTGTTGATCAACGGCGATGACGTGTTGCGGCGCGATGTCGACGCTCCCGCGCCCGACCCCCAGCCCTCGCCACAAACCCCGCAGGAGGAAACGGAACCGCAGCCGGGGCAGGGCAACGAGGACGACGATGAGGACGGCGAGCCCGAAGAGGAGGAGGGCGAGGACCAGGACGAGCAGGAGGAGACGCCCCCGCCTGCTGACGACGACGAACCGCCGGAAGTCGAGACGTCCCCGGCGGAACCGCCGGAGGAGGGCGGGACCGAAGGGGAGTGACGCTCGGTGCGGCGGCAGGCTCCCGGACGGCGAGACCAGTGTGGACGCCGCGCATGTCGGCCACGGCTGGCCGGGTCCGACTAGGTCTAGCCGGACACGACGTAAACCGGCCCTGGCAGCGTTTCCGCTGGCCAGGGCCGGTTCTACGAGGTTGTCGGTGGCGCCCCCGGCAGGACTCGAACCTGCGACACCTGCCTCCGGAGGGCAGTGCTCTATCCGCTGAGCTACGGGGGCGGATGGACGCGCCGATCTCTGTCGGCGTGCGGCAGCCAGCCTATCGTACGCTTTCGACAAGTCGCACAGCGCCCGTCGCGTGTTCGGCATCGGGGATCGGGCACGGCCGGAACGTGAGCACACACGTCGGGTGAGCGTGTTTGATCTCTGCCACACTGCGTGCGCATCTGTTGAACACATGCGTATGTCACTATATATTCCGGTCACGGACGCGACGGGAGGTATCTCGATGGGGCACGTGCACGGGCCGGAAGTGCCTCCGGCCAGCGCGTCCGGACGTTACGTGAAGCGCCTCGCAGCTGCCTTCTGTGTCGCGGGCGCCTTCATGATCTTCGAGTTCACCGTGGCGTTCCTGACGGGCTCGTTGGCACTGCTTTCCGACGCAGCGCACATGCTCACCGATGTGTTCGGGGTCGGTATGGCCCTGATCGCCATCCTCGTCGCGCAGCGCACGGTCCCGACCGCGACGCGGACCTTCGGTATGTACCGCAGCGAGGTCTTCGCCGCGTTGTTCAACGCGCTGTTGCTCTTCGGGGTCGCAGGCTACGTGCTCGTCGAAGCGATCCGGCGGTTTGTCGACCCGCCGGAGGTCGCGGCGCTGCCCGTGATGCTCGCGGCCGGCGCCGGGATCGTGGCGAACCTCGTCTCGTTCTTCCTGCTGCGCTCCGGGGCCAAGGAGAGCCTCAACCTGAAGGGCGCCTATCTCGAGGTGCTTGCCGACCTGATCGCCTCGGTCGGTGTGCTCGTCAGCGGCGTCATCACACTGCTGACCGGATGGCGCTACGCCGACCCCCTGATGGGTGTGGGGATCGCGGTGTTCGTGCTCCCGCGGGCGTTCTCGCTGGCGCGGCGATCGTTGCGAATCCTGTTCCAGCACGCGCCCGAGCGCATCGACGTGGACGGCCTCGCAGGCAGGCTGGACAAGCTGGCCGGGGTCATCGATGTGCACGACTTGCACGTGTGGACGTTGACCTCCGGTATGGAGGTCGCCTCGGCGCACCTGACGGTCGACGCCGACGCCGATCAGGCCGATGTGCTCGAACGGGCCCGTCACCTGCTGTCGGTCGAGTACCACATCCAGCACACCACGCTGCAGGTCGAACCGCCCGAGAGCGCCGAGAACTGCGGCACCCCCAGCTGGTGATGTGCTGAATGACGCTCTCGCTCCACACGGAACGCTGAATGACGCTTTCAGTCCGGCACGCGGACTGAAAGCGTCATTCAGCACATCATTCGGGGGTGGGGAAGGGGAGCGGTTCGGCGTCACGGTCGGCGAGCATGTTCTCCATGATCTCGACCTCGGCACCCTGCACGTCGAGCATGCTCTGCGCGAGCCGGCGCACGGCCGGCACCCTGGCGTTGTTCACGGCGTACTCGGCCATGTCGACGCCGCCGAGGTGGTGCCGGTGCATGAGCTGCAGGAAGTACACGTCGAGCTCGGTACCGGAGAGCGAGCGCATGCGCGCGAGCTCGTCGTTCGTGGCCATGCCGGGCATGGGAGCCTCGGTCTCGTCGTCCCCTCCGGAACTCGCCTGCCCGTGCCCGTGCCCGTGCTCGCCGTCCCCCATCCACGTCATGTACGCACCGGGAGCGGCAAGCGGCTCGTCCCAGAGCGTGAGCCAGCCCTCCATCATGCCCACCTCCCCGAGCTGGGCGCTGGCGATGTCGAAGCCGAGCTGCCGCACGCGCGGATCGGTGCTGTGGTCACGCACCCAGTTGCCCATCGTGACGGCCTGCTGGTGGTGCACCGACATGTCCTGGGCGAAACCGACGTCCACCGCGCCGGGCTCCGGAGTGCGCGGCTCGCTGAGAAGCTCCGCGCGTCCGAGGAGCAGCCCGGCCGTTGCACCGACAAGCAGCAAGGCGAGCGCCGCCCCGCTGACGATCACCACGCGCGCCCAGGTGGCCGTCCCGCCGCCCCGCGCGGCGCTCGCGCCTGCGCCGCCACGGGCCTCAGGGCTGTTGCCCGGCTCACGCTCCGCGGGTGGCACCTCCCCGGTCACGGCTCGCTCCGTCCGGCCACACGTGCATGGGGCATCGACGTCACTCCTCGCCGTCGTCGGACTCGCCCTCGGCCGGTGGCTGCCCGCTCTCCTGCGGCTGCCCGTCCATGGCGTCTTCCGAGGTCAGCTCGGTCTGGTCCGGGTTCATCGACACGGCGTCGTCTCCGGGAGGCGTGGGGTCGAACGGCGGAGGGTTGTCCGGGTCGAACTGGCCGGGGCCGAGCGCGTCGCACGTACCGCGTGCTTCGGGGTAGGTGTTCGTGTTCCGGCGCAGCGCGACGATGAACTGGTCGATCCGCTCGTCTTCGGCGTCCTCGACCTTGAGCTGGTGTCCCCAGGCCTGCAGCGAGATGGGTGCGTCCAGTCCCGGGTACGGCGACATCATGGTGTACGGCCGACCCTCGACCCGGACCTCGAGCTGCTCGCGTTCCTCGGCGTCGAGCTCATCGGGGTTGTAGGCGATCCAGACCGCGCCGTGCTCCAGCGCGTGCACCATGTTCTCCGAACGCACACCCTCGGGGTAGACGATCCCGTTGCACGCCGCCCACGTACCTTCGTGCGGCCCGCCGATCGGTGGGCTGTGGTCGTAGTCGACCCGCTGGTCCCGCTGGATGTGCAGGGCCGGCTCGTACGACTCGATCGTGATGCCCTCGATGTCCTCGGACGGGTCCGGGTTGTCCGCCGTCGGGGTGAACTCCTCGGCTGCCGCTTCCTCGCGCTGCTCCTGAGCCCGCTGCGGGGCCGACTCCACGAGGTAGTAGCCGAACACGACGGCGGCGAGCGCCACGATGGCGACCACCGCCGCGATCGTTCCCCACGGAATCTGGCGGGTGCTCACCATGCTCGACCGCACTGCGGCGATCCCGGAAGGCTTCGCGCCCTTCTTTCGTCCACCTTTGGCCATGATCCTGCGCTGACCTCGTCTCGTGCCGTAGTCCCCGCGCCCGCCGGAATGCTGCGCGGGGTGCCGGATTGGCGTGTGACGCGGCCCAGTCTAAGCAGTCGGTGTGTGACCGTTGTCAACCGATCGGTGGGGCCACCCCGCAGCGGCGCCGTAGCGGCCCCATAGCGGCGTTGTCGGGTGGGTCACCAGCGAGGAAGGGTACGCGCACGCGCGCTCGCGTCGCGGGCAGCCCGACGACGTAGCGGCAGGTCCGGCAACATACACTCGCCAGGTGACTCCCTCCGCACTAGCTGACCTGGTTCGCTCGGCAGCGGCCGAGGTGCTGGCCGCGCGCGGCCTGGACACCGGCGCGCTGCCCGAGGCCGTCATCGTCGAGCGCCCCCGAAATCCCGAGCACGGGGATTACGCGACCAACGTCGCGCTGCAG
This sequence comes from Haloechinothrix alba, assembly GCF_900188115.1. Lineage (GTDB taxonomy): Bacteria > Actinomycetota > Actinomycetes > Mycobacteriales > Pseudonocardiaceae > Haloechinothrix > Haloechinothrix alba. The sequence continues at coordinate 79,964 of NZ_FZNW01000018.1, forward strand.
GTGGCCAAGAAGGTCGGGTTGGCACCTCGGGAGCTGGCCGAGGCGCTGGCGAACGCCCTGGCCGGAACCGACGGGCTCGACTCGGCCGAGGTCGCGGGCCCCGGCTTCGTCAACTTGCGACTCGCCACGGACGCGCAGGGCGAGCTCGTCCGTCAGGTGCTCGTGCAGGGCGCTGCGTACGGCTGTGGCGACGAGTTCGGCGGTCTGGCGGTCAATCTGGAGTTCGTCTCGGCCAACCCGACGGGACCGATCCACCTGGGCGGCACGCGCTGGGCCGCCGTGGGGGATGCGCTCGGCAGGATCCTCACCGTCCGGGGCGCCGTGGTCACCAGGGAGTACTACTTCAACGACGCGGGCGCGCAGATCGACCGGTTCGTCGCGTCCCTTGTCGCAGCCGCGCGTGGTGCCGAGCCGCCGGAGGACGGTTACGGCGGTGCCTACATCAGCGAGCTCGCCTCCGAGGTCGTGCGCGCCGAGCCGGGTGTGCTCGAGCTGCCGGACGGGCAGCGCGACGAGGTGTTCCGCCGCACGGGCATCGAGCTGATGTTCGAGCAGATCAAGCGGAGCCTGCACGACTTCGGCACCGACTTCGACGTGTTCTTCCACGAGGATTCCCTGCACGCATCCGGGGCCGTGGACGAGGTGCTCGAGCAGCTGAAGCGGTCCGGGCGCCTGTACCACGCCGATGGTGCGTGGTGGATGCGTTCCACCGAGTTCGGTGACGACAAGGACCGCGTGGTCATCAAGAGCGACGGTGCGCCTGCCTACATCGCGGGCGATATCGCCTACCTCGCCGACAAGCGTTCCCGAGGTTTCGACCTGTGTATCTACATGCTCGGTGCCGACCACCACGGGTACATCGGCAGGCTCAAGGCGACCGCCGCCGCGCTCGGCGACGACCCGGACGTGGTGGAGGTCCTCATCGGCCAGATGGTCAACCTCGTCAGCGAGGGCAAGCCGGTGCGGATGAGCAAGCGCGCCGGCACGGTGGTCACGCTGGAGGATCTCGTGGACGCGGTCGGCGTGGACGCCGCCCGTTACGAGCTGGCTCGCTACTCGGTCGACTCGGCCGTGGACGTCGATCTCGACCTGCTGCGCAAGAACACCGCCGAGAACCCGGTGTTCTACGTGCAGTACGCGCATGCCCGGCTGGCGTCGCTGCAACGCAACGCCGCCGAGCTCGGGCTGCCGCCGGTAGCGGGCACGGACGGCTCACAGATCGATCTCGGTCTGCTCAGCCACCCCAGGGAGGGTGACCTGGTCCGTACGATCGGTGAGTTCCCCAAGGTGGTCGCGCGCGCGGCCGAGCTGCGCGAGCCCCACCGGATCGCTCGCTACCTCGAGGAGCTGGCGAGCGCGTATCACAAGTTCTATGACGCCGCCAGGGTCCTTCCGCAGGGCGACGAGGAGGCTACGCCGACGACGTTCGCCAGGCTCGCGCTGTGCGAGGCGGCTCGCCAGACGGTCGCCAATGGACTCGCACTGCTCGGTGTCTCGGCCCCGGATCGGATGTAGGAAGCATGTGTGCTCACCCCGCTGGCCCTCGGCACGCCGAGGTGCACCCGCACGTGGATACCTCAGGATATCCACCGTCCACATCGGACGAGTTGGACCGGCTGTACCCGAAGGTCTGGCCGCGTAACGTCTACCGCGCCCCGGACGGTGTGGTGCGCATCGCCGGTGTCGACGTACGGGAGCTCGCCGCCACCCACGGAACGCCGTTGTTCGTCATCGACGAGGCGGATTTCCGGTCCCGGTGTGCCGAGTACGCCGAGGCGTTCGAGGACCCGAGCCTGGTGCACTACGCGTCGAAGGCCTTCCTGTGCAAGGAGGTGGCGCGCTGGGTCGCGGCCCAGGGGCTGAGCCTGGACGTGTGCAGTGGAGGCGAGCTGACCGTGGCCCGGGCGGCGGACTTCCCTGTCGAGCGGATCACCTTCCACGGCAACAACAAGTCCGTCGCCGAGCTCGAGGAGGCCGTGGACGCCGGTGTCGGCACCGTCGTGCTCGACTCCTTCCAGGAGATCGCGCGGCTGGCGAAGGTCGCGGCCGACCGCGGCGTCCGGCAGCAGGTGCTGGTGCGCGTGACGGTCGGCGTCGAGGCGCACACCCACGAGTTCATCGCCACCGCGCACGAGGACCAGAAGTTCGGCTTCTCGCTGGCGGCAGGCGACGCCGCCGAGGCCGTACGCAGGGTTGTCGGCGCGGAGTCGCTGCAGCTCATCGGCCTGCACAGCCATATCGGCTCGCAGATCTTCGACCCGGACGGGTTCGAGGTGGCAGCAAGGCGCGTCATCGGCCTGATCGCGCAGCTGCGTGAGGAGCACGGCCCGGAGATCACCGAGCAGCTCGGGTTGGTCGACCTCGGTGGTGGGTTCGGTATCGCCTACACGGAGAAGGACAACCCGCCCCCGCCCGCGCAGATGGTGACCCAGATCCGGGAGATGGTGCGCAGGGAGTGCGACTACGCCGAGCTGCCGATGCCCAAGATCGCCGGTGAGCCCGGCCGTGCGATCGCGGGCCCGGGAGCAATCACGCTCTACGAGGTGGGCACGATCAAGGACGTCCCGCTCGGCGACGGCGCCGTGCGCCGCTACGTCAGCGTCGACGGCGGGATGAGCGACAATATCCGCACCGCGTTGTACGACGCTGCCTACGACTGCAGGCTGGTCTCCCGGTCGAGTGACGACGGGTCCGTTGCTGTCGAGGCGACGCAGAGCAGGGTGGTCGGCAGGCACTGTGAGTCCGGCGACATCGTGGTCCGCGACTGCTGGCTGCCGCATAACCTCGCCGCTGGTGACCTGGTCGCCGTGGCGGCCACCGGTGCGTACTGCTACTCGATGGCCAGCGGGTACAACCGGCAGCCGCTGCCGGCCGTGGTCAGCGTGCGTAACGGCAGCGCCCGAGAGTTGCTGCGCAGGGAGACGAGGGACGACCTGATGCGTTTGGAGGTGTCGTGATGGCCCTCTCCGCCGAGCTGGGGTGGTCGGGTGACCCCGCGGAGACCGAGCCCACACCTGTCCGGGTGGCGCTGCTGGGGTGTGGCACCGTCGGTAGCGAGGTGGCGCGACTGCTCACCGAGGAGGCCGCGGAGTTCGCCGCCCGCGCCGGTGCTCCCGTCGAGCTGGCCGGTATCGCCGTACGCCGCCCGGACAAGCATCCCGAACTACCCGCCGACCTGCTCACCTCGGACGTCGAGGGTCTCATCGCCTCGGACGTCGATGTCGTCGTCGAGCTCGTCGGGGGGATCGAACCCGCGCGCAGCTGGCTGCTGACGGCCCTGCGATCCGGCAAGTCCGTGGTCACGGCGAACAAGGCGCTGCTGGCCGACTGCTCGCGTGAGCTGTCCGAGGCCGCTGACGCCTCGGGGGCGGACCTGTACTACGAGGCCGCGGTGGCCGGCGCGATCCCGCTCGTGCGCCCGCTGCGCGAGTCCCTGGCAGGCGACCGCATCACCCGCGTCATGGGCATCGTCAACGGCACGACCAACTACATTCTCTCGGCGATGGACAGCACGGGTGCGGGCTATGTGGACACCCTGGAGGAGGCGAGCAACCTCGGCTACGCCGAGGCCGACCCCACAGCCGATGTGGACGGTTACGATGCCGCCTCGAAGGCGGCGATCCTCGCTTCGCTCGCCTTCCATACCAGGATCGCCGCGTCCGATGTGTACAGAGAGGGAATCGGTTCGGTCAGTGCGGCCGACGTCGCGGCCGCCAAGATGATCGGCCGGACCGTCAAGCTGCTCGCCATCTGCGAGCGCGTCGTCGGGCCGGACGGGTCCGAGTCGGTCTCCGTGCGCGTGCACCCGGTGATGATCCCGCGTAGCCACCAGCTCGCCGGGGTCGGCGGTGCGTTCAACGCGGTCTACGTCGAGGCCGACGGGGCCGGTGAGTTGATGTTCTTCGGCCAGGGCGCCGGCGGCGCACCGACGGCCAGCGCTGTGCTCGGCGACCTCGTCGATGTGGCACGCAACCGCGCGGGCGGTGGCAGGGGACCACGCGAGTCCGCGCACGCCGGGCTCGCGGTGCGCCCGATGGGCGAGACGCCGACGCGGTACCACATCAGCCTGCAGGTGGCGGACCGCCCGGGCGTGCTCGCGCAGGTGTCCCAGGTGTTCGCCAAGCACGACGTCAGCATCGCCGCGGTACGCCAGCGGGACAAGCACTCCACGGCCAGCCTGGTGGTGGTCACGCACGCGGCGCCGGACGCGGCACTGCGCGCGACCGTCGACGACATCGGCGAGCTCGACGTCGTCCATGAAGTCGTCAGCGTCATGAGAGTGGAAGGCGAAGACTCGTGAATGCGGTGCAGGCGGCCCGGCCGGTCAAGCCGGGCATCATCCATGCCTACAGCGAACGTATCCCGATCCCCGACGACGCGGCCGTCGTCACGCTCGGGGAGGGCAACACACCGCTCGTCAGCGCCCCCCGGCTGTCCGAGCTGACCGGCTGCGAGGTCTACGTCAAGGTCGAGGGCGTCAACCCGACCGGCTCCTTCAAGGACCGTGGGATGACCGTGGCGATCACGCACGCGCTCGCCAGCGGGATCAAGGCCGTGCTGTGCGCATCCACGGGGAACACCTCGGCCTCGGCGGCAGCCTACGCCGCCCGGGCCGGCCTGACGTGTGCCGTGCTCGTGCCGCAGGGCAAGATCGCGATGGGCAAGCTCGCGCAGGCGACCCTGCACGGCGCGCGCCTGCTACAGATCGACGGGAACTTCGACGACTGCCTCGAGTTGGCCCGCAAGACGGCGCTCGATCACCCGGTCACCCTGGTGAACTCGGTCAACCCCGTCCGGCTCATCGGGCAGAAGACGGCGGCCTGGGAGATCTGCGACGTGCTCGGCGTGGCCCCGGACGTGCACTGCCTTCCGGTCGGAAATGCGGGCAATATCACAGCGTACTGGGCAGGCTACGTCGACTACGCGGCGGACAAACTGATCGAGGCGGCGCCGCGGATGTTCGGCTTCCAGGCTTCGGGAGCCGCGCCGCTGGTGCACGGCGAGCCGGTCAGCGACCCCGACACGGTCGCGACGGCGATCCGGGTGGGCAGCCCGGCGTCCTGGGATCCGGCGGTCGAGGCGAAGAACTCCTCCGGGGGGCTGTTCGACGCGGTCAGCGACGAGCAGATCCTGTCGGCGTACCGGCTGCTCGCCGCATCCGAAGGGATCTTCGTGGAGCCGGCCTCCGCCGCCAGCGTGGCCGGGCTGCTGCAGACGGCGGCGGACGGGCGGATCCCGGCCGGTTCGACCGTGGTGTGCACGGTGACCGGGCACGGGCTGAAGGACCCGGCGACCGCGCTGGAGGGCAACGTCGAGGTCGAGCCTCTCCCGGTGGACCCTCAGGCTGTGGTCAACGCACTCGACCTCACCGACGAGTAGGGGGACGGCGTGATCGGATTCCGCGTCACGGTGCCGGCGTCGACGGCCAATCTGGGTCCCGGTTTCGACACGTTCGGTATGGCCCTCGGCTTGTTCGAGGTCATCGAGCTACGGGTGCTCGACGACGGCGTGCTCATCGAGCCGATCGATGCCGGTGCCGGAGACGTCTCGGACGTGCCGACCGATGAGAGCCACCTGGTCGTGCGGGCCCTGCGACGGGCATGCGAGCACCTCGATGTCCCGTGTCCCGGCCTGTACCTGCGCTGCCACAACGCGATCCCGCATGCCAGGGGTCTCGGGTCCTCCGCGGCGGCCGTGGTCGCAGGCGTCGCAGCGGGCTACGCGCTGGCGGGTAAGTCGGTGGACGCCGCTGCTCTCGAGCTGGCCGCCGAGCTCGAAGGCCATGCCGACAACGCGGCAGCGAGCCTGTTCGGCGGGCTCGTGCTGGCGTGGCAGGACGTCAGGGGCGGCGTGCCGAGCTGGCGCGCCGAACGGCTGGATCCGCATCCGGGTATCCGCCCTGTGCTGGCGGTACCCGAGCAACGATCGTCCACGTCGGCGGCCAGGGGGCTGCTGCCGGAGCACGTCCCGCACGGCGACGCGGCCTTCGCCGCCGGCCGGGCCGCGCTCGGCCTGCACGCGTTGACCACCGACCCCGGGTTGTTGCTGCCGGGCACGGAGGACAGGCTGCATCAGGACTACCGGGAGCCCGCCTACCCGGCGACAGTGCACCTCGTCCGGCAGCTCCGCGAGCGGGATGTCGCCGCCGTGGTCTCCGGGGGCGGGCCGACCGTGCTGGCACTGACCACCGACGGGGTGTTGCCCGATGGGGTCGATCTCACCGGGTTCACCACCGTCGAGCTGCCGGTCGACCGTTCCGGGGTGCGCGTGGCTGCCCTGTAGCGCTGCCCGTCGGCCTCTCGTCCGCGCCGGCCCGGCGTAGCTCCCGGCGCGGCCGGTCAGCCGGCTGGTGAACGGCCCTGCGGGCCCTGCTGACCGGCGCGAGGGCGACACGGGTGTACAAACCGGGGGTGGTTGTTGCGTGGTGTCGACGGGGAGTCTAGGCTCGGAGGTGTTCGTTCACCGTGCGGATTCCGCACCTGGTGCGACTTCCGGGCCTCTTCCCGGAACGCATCTTTCACTTCCGGCGTACTCTCGGCTGACCAAGCCGAGGGGACCGCGAGGTGGGTTCCCGGTTGTCACGGTGATCGAGTTCGTGTGCCTCCGGGTACGTTCGGAGGCACGCAGAATCCCGTGCGTGCGGCCCTGCTGTGGTTGAGTACCCAATCCCCGCCAGGCCCGCCCGCAGCGGGACGGTGTGGGAGCTGTTGAGAACGTGAGGTTCGCGTCGAAAGGAACTGACGTAGCAGCAGGCTCACGTGCGCGGAGCTGATGCCTCGACACTCTGGGAGGCAGAATTCAGGGGTACCGGGCCGCAGAATCCGTGCACACAGCCGTAGGAACTCAACGTGCGTTCGGCCGCACGTTTCCAATGAGACACGGCGTCGGCCCGCGTAACGGTGCGGGTGACGCGTCGCTGATCCACGCTGGGGCGGGGATCGGTCAGGAAGGACTTGCGTGAGCAACACGGATCTTTTGAGCGGCAGCGTGGAAGCGCCAGGAACTCAGTCGGCATCTTCGGGGAGCGATAACGTGACGGTAGATTCTGCGCAGGACAGCAACGGCACTTCCGAGAAGCCGAAGCGTCGCGGAGGCGGCCTGTCCGGCATGGTGATTGCCGAGCTGCGCGAACTCGCCGTCGAACTCGGCGTGACCGACACCAAGGGGATGCGTAAGGGCGATCTCATCGCGGCGATCCGTGAGCGCCAGGGGAAGACGAAGAAGCGCGCCGGGACGTCCGACGACGAGAACTCCCTCCCTCTCGACGGGGTGACGAGCACGTCCGGTGCCGGCCAGACCGGCAGCAAGCCCGACGCCGGCGCCTCGAACGCGGACCGCGAGGCAGGAGCCGGGCAGGACACGGTCCCGAACGGTGCGGAGAAGGGTTCGGACAGGGGCCCTGAGAAGAGCGCTGAGAAGAACGCCGAGAAGAGCCCCGAGAAGAGCGCCGACAAGAGCGCCGACAAGAGCGCTGGGACCGGTACCGATGCGGCCGGTGCGCGCGGGGCCGAGGGCGCGACGCAGGTCACCGAGCCGGCTCGGGAGAAGGACACCGACGGTGGCCAGCAGCAGGACGAGCCTGCTCGCCGTGAGGGGTCGCGGCGCAGGCGTGGTTCGTCGCGTGGGTCCGGTGGCGGAAACAACAGCCAGCGAGCCGAGCAGGACGGCAAGAGCCCCGACGCCAAGGGCGGTGGACGTTCCGGCCAGGACGAGGGCGAGCAGTCCCAGCGCGACGGCGGGGACCAACGCCGCCAGCAGGGCAACAACACCAAGTCCAACTCCGACGACGACGAGCGCGGCGGCAGGCGCAGCAGGCGGTCACGGGATCGCAGGCGCCGGGGCGGACGCGGTGACGGCGGCGGCGGCGGATCGGACGCCACCGACGTCCGCGAGGACGATGTGCTGCTGCCGATCGCCGGGATCCTCGACGTACTGGACAACTACGCGTTCGTGCGTACCTCCGGCTACCTCGCGGGGCCGCACGACGTGTATGTCTCGCTGTCCCTCGTGCGCAAGTACGGCCTGCGCAGGGGCGATGCGATCACCGGTGTGGTCAGGCAGCCCCGCGAGGGTGAGCAGCAGCGGCAGAAGTTCAACCCGCTGGTGCGCGTGGACACGATCAACGGGCTCGAGCCGGACAACGTCAAGCGGCCCGACTTCACCAAGCTGACCCCGCTCTACCCGAACGAGCGGCTGCGGCTGGAGACCGAGCCGAACAAGCTCACCACCCGTGTGATCGACCTGGTCATGCCGGTCGGCAAGGGGCAGCGTGCGCTGATCGTCTCGCCGCCGAAGGCCGGTAAGACCACGATCCTGCAGGACGTCGCCAACGCGATCACCACGAACAACCCGGAATGCTGGCTCATGGTCGTGCTGGTGGATGAGCGCCCGGAGGAGGTCACCGACATGCAGCGGTCGGTGAAGGGCGAGGTCATCTCGTCGACCTTCGACCGGCCGGCATCGGATCACACGACCGTGGCCGAGCTGGCCATCGAGCGCGCCAAACGGCTCGTCGAGATGGGACACGACGTGGTCGTGCTGCTCGACTCGATCACCCGGCTCGGCAGGGCCTACAACCTGGCGGCTCCGGCATCGGGGCGGATCCTCTCCGGTGGTGTCGACTCGACCGCGCTGTACCCGCCGAAGCGGTTCCTCGGTGCGGCGCGCAACATCGAGGAAGGCGGCTCGCTGACGATCTTCGCGACCGCGATGGTCGAGACGGGCTCGACGATGGACACGGTGATCTTCGAGGAGTTCAAGGGCACCGGTAACGCCGAGCTCAAGCTGGACCGCAAGATCGCCGAGCGCCGGGTGTTCCCTGCCGTGGACGTGAACCCGTCGGGTACGCGCAAGGAGGAGCTGCTGCTGTCGCCGGACGAGCTCGCCGTGACCCACAAGCTGCACCGGGTACTGCACGCTCTCGACTCGCAGCAGTCCATCGACCTGTTGCTCGACCGCCTGCGCAAGTCCAGGACCAATATCGAGTTCCTGATGCAGGTGTCCAAGACGGCACCCGGTCAGGAAGAGGAAGCGGCGCAGCAACAGCAGGTCTAGGGTTCGCGCCGCGGACCTGACGGGCACGCGCGGTGCGATGCCGTGCGTCTGGAAGAATGGTCCGTAGGAATCGCCGTGCGCAGTACGAACAGCGGCGCCGGTTCACCCCGTCACACCGCGGGCGGGGACCCGGCGTCCGAGACGAAAGGGCACTCATGAAGAGCGGTATTCATCCTGACTACATCACGACCCAGGTGAACTGCGCCTGTGGCAACTCGTTCACCACGCGCAGCACGAAGGAATCGGGCAACATCTACGTCGAGATCTGCTCGAAGTGCCACCCGTTCTACACGGGTAAGCAGAAGATCCTGGACACCGGTGGTCGTGTCGCCCGGTTCGAGCAGCGTTACGGCAAGCGCACGGCGAAGTAGCGGCCGTCCGGTTCGACGACAGTAGCGCGACGACAGCGCCCGTCCCTGCGCAGCCGGCAGGGGCGGGCGTATGTGTCGCAACGAGTTGACGACGACAGCGGCGGCGGACGGGCCGAGATGAGGACATGGTGGATCGAGACTCGCTGCAAGGCCTCCTCGCCGAGCACGCGGAGTTGGAAAGCCAGCTCGGCGATCCGGACGTGCATGCCGATGCCGAACGCGCGCGCAAGCTGGGGCGGCGCTACTCCGAGCTGACGCCGATCGTGAAGACGATCAATGAGCTGGACGCGGTGCGCGAGGATCTGGCCGCCGCACGGGAGTTGGCCCGGGAGGATCCGTCGTTCGCCGAGGAGGTCGAGCAGCTCGACGCGCGTGTCCCGCAGCTCGAGTCCCGGCTGACCGAGCTGCTGCTGCCGCGCGACCCGTACGACGCCTCCGACGTGGTCATGGAGATCAAGTCGGGTGCGGGCGGCGAGGAGTCCGCGCTGTTCGCAGCCGACCTGCTGCAGATGTACCTGCGGTACGCCGAGCATGTCGGCTGGAAGGTGGTCGTGCTCGACGCCACGGAGTCGGACCTCGGTGGCTACAAGGACGTCACCGTATCGATCAAGGGCGGTGGGGACGGCCCGGACGGCGTGTGGGCCCGCTTGAAGTACGAGGGCGGCGTGCACCGTGTACAGCGGGTGCCCACGACGGAGTCGCAGGGCAGGATCCACACGTCCGCGGCAGGGGTGCTGATCTACCCCGAGCCGGAGGAGGTCGAGGTGGAGGTCGACCCGAACGACCTGCGTATCGACACGTTCCGCTCCTCGGGCCCCGGCGGGCAGAGCGTGAACACCACCGATTCGGCTGTGCGGATCACCCACCTGCCGACCGGGGTGGTGGTCTCCTGCCAGAACGAGAAGTCCCAGCTCCAGAACAAGGCCAGGGCGATGCAGGTGCTGCAGGCCCGCCTACAGGCGATGGCCGAGGAGGAAGAGGCGGCCAAGACCTCGGACACGCGCCGCTCGCAGGTGCGCACGGTGGACCGTTCGGAGCGGGTGCGCACATACAACTTCCCGGAGAACCGCATCTCCGACCACCGGGTGAACTACAAGGCCTACAACCTCGACCAGGTGCTGGCAGGCGACCTCAACGGCGTCCTCAACGCGTTGCAGGAGGCCGACCGCTCCGAGCGCATCGCCCAGCAGAACGCCCCGACCCCGGGGCCAGGGAACGCTGAATGACGCTTTCAGTCCACGAGACGGACTGAAAGCGTCATTCAGCGCGCCAGACGGGTCGTTACCGGAATGGGTGAGCTGCTGCGACTAGGGTGAGAGCTGTGCGTAGACAACCGTTGCGGCTCGCCCTTCTCGAAGCCACCCGGATGCTGTCCGACGCGGGTGTCGAGTCCGCGCGAAACGACGCGGAGCTGCTCGCGGCGCATGTACTCGGTGTCGAGCGTGGTGAGCTGCCGCTGGTGCCCCTCGTCGACCCGCCCGTTGTCGAGGCGCTGGGGCAGCTGGTCGCCCAGCGCGCCAAGCGTATCCCGTTGCAGCACATCACGGGCTGGGCCGCGATCGGGAACATCACCGTCGACGTGGGCCCGGGGGTCTTCGTGCCCCGGCCGGAGACCGATCTGGTGCTGTCCTGGGGGCTCGACGTGCTCGCCCCCCGCGCACACCCCGTCGTGGTCGACCTGTGCACCGGATCGGGCGCGCTCGCGCTCGCTGTCGCGCACGCACGCCCGGACGCGCAGGTCTACGCCGTCGACAACGACACGGCCGCGCTTGCCTGGGCGCGCCGAAACGCCGACAAGCGGGCGGAGGCCGGGGACACCCCCGTGCGCCTCTACTCGGGCGACGTGACCGACGGCAGGTTGTTCGCCGAGCTGGACGGCCTGGTCGACCTGGTGCTGTGTAACCCGCCCTACGTGCCGATCGGCAAGTCGCTGCCGCCCGAGGTGGCCGAGCACGATCCCGAGCACGCGGTGTTCGCCGCCGACGGCGGCCTCGCCCTGATCAAGAGCGTGGTCACGCTGGCGGCGCGGCTCCTCCGGTCGGGTGGCGGCGTCGCGATCGAGCACGACGACGACCACGGACAGGCGGTGCCCGCGCTGCTGTCCCAGCGCCGTGTGCTGTCCGAAGCCACCGGCCATGCAGATCTGGCAGGTCGACCGCGGTTCGCGACGGCCCGTCGGACCGGCTGATCCGAGGAGCTAGGCTCACGAGCGTGAGTACGGTCTACGACTGCGCGGACCAGGAGTCCCGCACCAAAGGCTTGGCCGCGGCTACGGCGGCCGCGCGCTCCGGGCAGCTCGTGGTGCTGCCGACCGACACCGTGTACGGCATCGGCTGTGAGGCGTTCTCCGCCGGCGGCGTACGGGCGCTGCTGCGCGCGAAGCAGCGGGGCCGCGACATGCCCGTCGGCGTGCTGGTCGGCTCGTTGTCGACGCTCGACGGGCTGGTCCAGAGCGTTCCCGATCAGGCGCGGACGCTGGTCGAGGCCTTCTGGCCAGGGGATCTGTCCCTCGTGCTGCCGCACGCGCCGAGCCTGGCGTGGGATCTGGGCACCACGAAGGGCACGGTGATGCTGCGTATGCCGCTGCACCCGGTGGCGCTCGAGCTGTTGGGCGCTGTGGGCCCGATGGCTGTCTCCAGCGCGAACACCTCCGGCAAACCCCCGGCCGCGACGGCTGAGGAGGCCCGCGAGCAGCTGGGGGAGAGCGTGTCGGTCTATCTCGACGGTGGCCCGTGCGGCGACCCGGTGCCGTCGTCGATCGTGGACCTCACCGGCGACGAGCCGCTGATGCTCCGGGAAGGTGCGGTCACCACCGAGGAGGTCTCCGAAGCACTCGGGACGAGCGTCGGGAAAGCGGACTGAGTACCCGACGTGCCGGAAACGCTGAGTGTCGGGCTGCCGATCAGGGAGTACCTGCTTGTCGCGCTGACCGCTGCCGCGTTGACGTTCCTGCTGACCGGCGTCGCCAAACGGTTCGCGGTCCGGATCCGTGCCATGGCGATGCCGAGGTCGCGGGACGTGCACGCCACACCGATGCCGTACATGGGCGGTCTCGCGATCTACGCGGGCGTGCTGGGCGGCATGGGGCTCGCGCACCAGCTACCGGTGCTGCGCAGGGCGTTCGAGTTCTCGCTCGATCCGGTCGCCGTGCTGGTCGGCGGCGGGGTCATCGTGCTGATCGGGGCGTTGGACGACCGGTTCGACCTGGACGCGTGGACCAAGCTGGCCGGGCAGGTCACCTGCGCGGGTGTTCTGGTGCTGTTCGGACTGCAGTGGTCGGTGCTGCGGGTGCCGTGGGGCGGGCAGGACAGCGCGGTCGGCTCGGTGCTGATCCTCGACCAGAACCAGGGTGGGCTGCTGGTCATTCTGCTTGTGGTCACGATGGTCAACGCGATGAACTTCGTGGACGGGCTGGACGGGCTCGCCGCGGGGATCGGTCTGATCGCCGCTGCGGCGATCTGCGCGTTCTCTCTCGTGCTGCTGCACTCCTCCGGGGGTGACGTGAGCGCCTACCCGCCTGCGCTGATCGCCGCGACGCTGGCAGGCGCCTGTCTCGGCTTCCTGCCGCACAACTTCCAGCCCGCGAAGATCTTCATGGGCGACTCCGGCTCGATGTTCATCGGGTTGATGCTCGCCGCGGCCAGCACCTCGGCGTCCGGCCGCGTGTCGATCACCGAGAACGACGGCGGCGCGGACATGCTCGCGCTGCTGTCCCCGCTGATCGTGGTGGCCGCTGTGCTTTTCGTCCCAGTTCTGGACCTGCTGATGGCGGTGATCCGTCGCACACGTCGCGGGGAGAGCCCGTTCAGCGCGGACAAGATGCACCTGCACCACCGGCTGCTGGAGATCGGTCACTCGCAGCGCCGGGCCGTCCTGCTGATCTACCTCTGGGCCGGTCTGCTCGCCTTCGGCGCGGTCGCGCTGACGGTGTTCGACGCTCTGGTCGTGGTCGGCTCGCTGCTGATCGGGCTGGTGCTTGCGATCCTCGCGTCGTACGTCCCTAGACTGAAGGCTCGTGGTTAGCACGCGAACGAGGAAAGGGTCGCCAGTGGCGGAGCAAGCGCAGGGTGCCGGTCCGGGGGACCGGCAGGAAGACAACCCGCACGCGGCGTCGGTGCGCACGCTCGCCACGGCGATGCTGCGGATGGGCCTGCGGATCGGCCTTGCCGGTGCGCTGCTCGCGATCGCCGTCTCCTGGGTGCTGCTCGGGTGGCCGGGGCTGGCCAGCGCCGCTGTCGGTGCACTCGTGGCGTTCGGCTCCTCCCTTGTCACCGTCTGGATGATGCACAAGACGGCTGCGTTGCCCCCGGAGATGCTGTTCGGTCTGGTGCTCGGTGGCTACATCCTGAAGCTCGGTGCGCTGCTTGTGGTCATGCTCACACTGCGGGGTGTCGAGGTGTTCGATCCGGTCGCTCTCGGGGTGACGATGCTGGTGACGGTGCTCGCGTGGGCTGCCGCGGAGGTCGTCGCGTTCCAGCGCGCCAAGATCCCGACCGTTATCCCCGAGACCAGGGACGAGGGCTAAGTAGTACGCCCATACTCCTGGAACGGGTGCGCCTGATAAGGTCCCCGGAGAAAGCTGGCCAGCGGCGGCTCGGTGGAGCGAACCAGCCGCCTGCTTCGTCCCGAAACGTATCGGGTACGTTGACGGCCGATCGTGACGATTCCCCCGCCGGTTCGAGGCCGAGCGGGAGAACCGGAAGGAGTCCAGTTGGGCACGTTGGTGCTGGCTGAGGGTTTTGTTCCGCCCGGCGCGGGCGACTTCAATCTCCCTCCGATCTTCGGCGCAGTGACCAAGCCGATGCTGCTGGTCGTCATGTCGGTGGTCATCATCGCGGCGTTCTTCGTGATCACGTCGCGGAACATGAAGGTCGTGCCCGGCAAGACGCAGTTCGTCGCCGAATCCATATACAGCTTCACGCGTAATACCATTGCTCGGGAACACATTGGTTCCAAAGACTTCCAGCGGTTCGTTCCGCTGATCTTCACCCTGTTCACGTTCATATTCGTGAACAATATCTACGGTATTATCCCGCTCATTCAGTTCCCGACGATGTCACACATCGGGTTCCCGCTGGCGCTGTCGATTCTGGTGGTGTACCCGGTGTATCACTATGTCGGGATGCGTCGCCACGGTATCGGCGGCTACCTCAAGAACCAGTTGTTCCCGGCGGGCGTACCAGGCCCCATATACCTCCTGCTGACGCCGATCGAGTTCTTCTCCAAGTTCGTGATGAACCCGATCACGCTGGCCATTCGTGTGTTTGCCGCGATGTTCGCAGGCCACCTCATCATCCTGGTCTTCACGCTGGCTGGTGAGTGGTTGCTCGTCGAGGCGAGCGCGGCGCTGAAGCCGGTGGCCGCGGTGTCGTTCGCCTTCGCCATCGCGATGACGTTCTTGGAGGCCTTGATCATGACGATTCAGGCCTACGTATTCGCCCTGCTCGCCGCCAGCTACATTGGCATGGCGTTGGCAGAGGACCACTAGAGACAAGACCGAGAGGCTTCCGGGCCGCCAGGTGCGGAGCGTAGTTGGAAAGGGATTCGCAAGTGAGCAACATCGTTCTCGCTCAAGAAGCAGCCACGAACATCAACCCCGGCCTTGCCATGATCGGCTATGGCCTCAGCGCCATCGGCCCCGGTATCGGTGTGGGTCTGATCTGGTCCTCCGTCATCACGGGCACCGCCCGCCAGCCCGAGGCGCAGGGCAAGCTGATGGGTATCGCCTGGACCACCTTCGTGCTCACCGAGGTGCTGGCGCTGATCGGTCTGGTGCTGTACTTCATCGCCTCCGCGGCGTGAGTTGATTGCTCAACACGTTGGGAGATGCTGTGCTGACTACACAGATCGTGCTTGCTGCGGAGGAACCCTCGCCGGTCCTTCCGCACACGTCCGAGGTGATCCTGGGGCTCGTCGCGTTCGGTGTGCTGCTCTTCGTGCTGTGGAAGTTCGCGGTGCCGCGCTTCGAGAAGCTCTACGAGGAGCGCGCATCCCAGATCGAAGGCGGTATCGAGAAAGCCGAGAAGGCGCAGGCGGAAGCGCAGCAGGCCCTCGAGCAGTACAACCAGCAGCTGGCCGAGGCCAGGACGGAGGCCGCGAAGATTCGCGATGACGCGCGGCTGGAGTCCGAGCAGATCCGCGAGGAGATCCGCGCCGAGGCCCAGGCCGAGGCGGCTCGGATCGTGGCGCAGGGCGAGTCGCAGCTGCAGGCGCAGAAGGCTCAGATCATCGCCGAGCTGCGGTCCGAGATGGGACGGCAGTCGGTGGAGCTGGCCGGTCGTATCGTGGGTGAGTCCCTCGAGGACGAGGAGCGGCGTAACCGCACCGTGGAGCGTTTCCTCGCGGAGCTGGACTCGGCTGGAGCAGGGAAGTAAGGCAGGCGCATGGCGGAGTCAACCGAGACAACACTGCATGCGGCGAGCCGGGAGGCGCTCGAGCTCGCCGAGGGGCGCCTCGGCGAGATCCTCGACGACCCCGGGGCCAATCCTGCGGTCGTCGGGGAGGAACTGTACGCATTCGCGTACCTGCTCAGCACGGAGATCTCGCTGCGCAGAGCTGTCGCGGACGCCTCGTCGGAGGAGGCAGGCCGTACGCGGCTGGTGCGTAGCCTCCTCGAGGGCAAGGTCAGCGAGCCGACCCTGCAGATCCTGGACACCGTCGTGGCAAGCAAGTGGTCCACGCCGCGTGAGCTGCTGGAGGGAACCACCGTACTCGGCGCATCCGCCTTGCTGATCGGCGCCGAGCGGGAGGGCACCCTCGAGACCGTCGAGGCGGAGCTGTTCCAGGCCGCGCGGCTGCTGACCGAGGAGTCCGCGCTGGACAACGTTCTCGCCGACCGGACCACTCCCGCGGACTCGAAGCGTAGGCTGGTGCGTGAGCTCTTCTCGGGCAAGCTCACCTCCGTGACACAGACCATGCTGGAGCAGGTGGCGGCTCAGCCGCGTGGCCGGAGCGTGGCGAACGCGCTGGACAAGCTCGCCGCGCAGGCTGCGCACAGGCGCGAGCGGTCCGTGGCGCACGTCGTCACCGCGACGGAGCTGACCGAGGAGCAGCGTGGTGCACTGACCGAGCGCCTGCAGCGCATCTACGGCAGGTCGATGGCGGTGCACGTACAGGTCAAACCGGACTTGATCGGCGGCCTGCTCATCAAGGTCGGTGACGAGGTCATCGACGGAAGTACGGCGGGCAGGCTCAGGTCCGTGCGCGGGCAGCTTGCGCGCTAGTTCGCCCGGCCTGCGCACGATGTGAGCGGGACCACACGACATACTCGGACAAAACCATCAGGGCAATCGAAGAGACCGACAAGTGAGAGCGGGAACGACATGGCGGAGCTGACGATCTCCTCGGAAGAGGTCGCCAACGCGATCGAGAACTATGTCTCGAGTTATTCCCCGGACGTGAGCCGGGAGGAGGTCGGCGTCGTCGTCGACGCCGGTGACGGTATCGCGCACGTCGAGGGGCTGCCGTCGACCATGGCCAACGAGCTGCTGGAGTTCCCCGGCGGCGTGTTCGGCGTCGCGCTGAACCTCGAGGCGACACAGCTCGGTGTGGCCATCCTGGGTGACTTCGAGGACATCGAACAGGGGCAGGAGGTCAAGCGGACGGGGCGGATCCTCTCCGTCCCGGTCGGTGAGCAGTTCCTCGGGCGTGTCATCGATCCGCTCGGCAAGCCGATCGACGGTCTCGGCGAGATCTCCAGCGAGAGCCGCCGGGCGCTCGAGCTGCAGGCCGCCTCGGTCGTGCAGCGCCAGCCGGTCTCCGAGCCGCTGCAGACCGGCATCACGGCGATCGACGCGATGACCCCGATCGGCAGGGGACAGCGCCAGCTGATGATCGGTGACCGCAAGACCGGTAAGACGGCGGTCGCGGTCGACACGATCATCAACCAGAAGGCCAACTGGGACACCGGCGACCCGAAGCAGCAGGTGCGCTGCATCTACGTCGCGATCGGCCAGAAGGGGTCCACGATCGCCGCGGTCCGCGAGTCCCTCCAGCAGGCAGGGGCGATGGACTACACCACCATCGTCGCCGCGCCCGCCTCGGACTCCGCGGGTTACAAGTGGCTCGCGCCCTACACCGGATCGGCGCTCGGTCAGCACTGGATGTACCAGGGCAACCACGTACTGGTCGTCTTCGACGACCTGACCAAGCAGGCCGAGGCGTACCGCGCGATCTCGCTGCTGCTGCGCAGGCCGCCGGGCCGCGAGGCGTTCCCCGGTGACGTCTTCTACCTGCACTCCAGGCTGCTCGAGCGCTGCGCGAAGCTGAACGACGAGCTCGGCGCCGGGTCGCTGACGGGGCTGCCGATCATCGAGACCAAGGCCAACGACATCTCGGCCTACATCCCGACCAACGTCATCTCGATCACCGACGGGCAGTGCTTCTTCCAGTCGGACCTGTTCAACGCGGGGCAGCGCCCGGCGGTCGACCCGACGACCTCGGTCTCCCGTGTCGGTGGTGACGCACAGGTCAAGGCCATGAAGAAGGTCGCGGGTTCGTTGCGTATCGACCTCTCGCAGTACGACGAGCTCAAGTCGTTCGCCGCGTTCGCCTCCGACCTCGACGCCGCGTCGAAGGCGCAGCTGGATCGTGGTAGCCGCCTGTACGAGGTGCTCAAGCAGCCGCAGTACGCGCCGGTCCCGGTCGAGGAGCAGATCGTCACGGTCTACCTCGGCACCAGCGGGCACTTCGACACGGTGCCCATCGACGATGTGAACCGCTTCAGCCGCGAGTTCCTGGACCACCTGCGCCGCAAGCACGAGGGCGTGCTCGCCGAGCTGCGGGACACCGGCGAGTGGTCCGATGAGAACGGCAAGCGCATCGACGAGGCCGTCGACGAGTTCAAGAGGCAGTTCACCGCCGCCGACGGGAGCTCGGTCGTGCCTCAGGACGCCGAGGCCATGGAGTCCGAGAAGGTCGGGCAGGAGACTGTGAAGGTCAACAAGCCGGCACCGAAGAAGTGACCAGGTAAGTAGATGGCTGCGCAACTTCGCGAACTACGAGCGAGGATCAAGTCGACCAAGTCGGTCGGCAAGATCACGAAGGCGATGGAGCTCATCGCCACTTCGCGCATCTCCAAGGCACAGGCGCGGGTGGAGGCCGCCCGTCCCTACTCCGAGGAGATCACCAAGGTCCTGCAGGCACTGGCCACCGCGTCGACCAATCTGGACAATCCCTTGCTCGTCGAGCGGGAGCACCCCAAGCGCGCGGCGGTGCTTGTGGTCACCAGTGACAAGGGACTGTGCGGTGGCTACAACTCCAACGTGCTTCGCACGGCAGAGGAGCTGGTCTCCCTGCTCCGGGAACAGGGCAAGGAGCCAGTGCTCTACGTGATCGGTGTGAAGGGTCTGAACTACTTCCGGTTCCGGGACCGAGAGGTCACCGAGAGCTGGACCGGGTTCTCCGACCAGCCGCACTATCACAACGCGGCCGAGGCCGGCGAGGCTCTCGTCGATTCGTTCCTCGCCGGTGCGGACGACGACGAGCAAGGGCCCGGCCCGGACGGGGTCCCCGGCGTCGACGAGATTCACGTCGTCTACACCGAGTTCCGGTCTATGCTCACCCAGACACCGGTGGCGAAACGGGTCGCTCCGTTGGAGATCGAGTACGCGGACGAGGGCGACGGAGAGTCCTCGGCGCCGAGCTTGTTGCCGTCCTACGACTTCGAGCCCAGCGCTGAGACCCTGCTGGGGGCCCTGCTTCCGAAGTACATCTACACGCGGATCTTTGCGGCGTTGCTCGAATCGGCCGCGTCCGAACTCGCCGCGCGACGCACGGCGATGAAGGCGGCCTCGGACAACGCCAACGAGCTCGTGGACACCCTCACCCGTGAGGCGAACCAGGCTCGCCAGGCACAGATCACCCAGGAGATCAGCGAAATCGTCGGCGGCGCGAACGCGCTGGCCACAGCAGGAAGTGAAGAGTAGACCTATGACTGCCGATGCAAACACAGCGGTATCCGCAGCCGGAAAGGACGGCGCAGCGACGGGCCGGATCGTGGCGGTCCGGGGCCCGGTCGTCGACGTCGAGTTCCCGCGGGGTGCGCTGCCTGAACAGTTCAACGCTCTGAAGGTCGACGTCGAGTTCGCCGAGCTCGCCAAGACGGTGACCCTGGAGGTCGCCCAGCACCTCGGTGACAACCTGGTGCGGACGATTTCCCTGCAGCCGCAGGACGGCCTGGTACGGGGTAGCCCCGTGCGGGACACCGGTTCGCCGATCACGGTGCCGGTCGGGGACAAGGTCAAGGGCCACGTCTACAACGTGCTCGGCGAGTGCCTCGACGAGCCCGGCTACGGCGACGACCTCGAGCGCTGGTCCATCCACCGGGACCCGCCTGCGTTCGACCAGCTCGAGGGCAAGACCGAGGTCCTCGAGACCGGCCTGAAGGTGATCGATCTGCTCACCCCGTACGTGCAGGGTGGCAAGATCGGCCTGTTCGGTGGTGCCGGTGTCGGCAAGACGGTGCTGATCAAGGAGATGATCACCCGTGTGGCCCGCAACTTCGGCGGTACCTCGGTCTTCGCGGGTGTCGGTGAGCGTACCCGTGAGGGCACCGACCTCTTCCTCGAGATGAGTGAGGACGGTGTCATCAACGACACCGCCCTGGTCTTCGGCCAGATGGACGAGCCGCCGGGGACCCGTATGCGCGTCGCGCTGTCCGGGCTGACCATGGCCGAGTACTTCCGGGATGTGCAGAACCAGGACGTCCTGCTGTTCATCGACAACATCTTCCGGTTCACCCAGGCCGGCCAGGAGGTCTCCACCCTGCTCGGCCGTATGCCCTCGGCGGTGGGTTACCAGCCGACGCTTGCGGACGAGATGGGCTTCCTGCAGGAGCGGATCACCTCGGTCAAGGGCCGTTCGATCACCTCGATGCAGGCGATCTACGTGCCGGCCGACGACTACACCGACCCGGCGCCCGCGACGACCTTCGCGCACCTCGACGCGACCACGGAGCTGTCCCGGTCGGTGTTCCAGAAGGGTATCTTCCCGGCGGTCGACCCGCTGACCTCCTCGTCGACGATCCTGGACCCCGCGATCGTCGGTGACGAGCACTACCGCGTCGCCTCGGAGGTCATCCGGATCCTGCAGAAGTACAAGGAGCTGCAGGACATCATCGCCATCCTCGGTATCGACGAGCTGTCCGAAGAGGACAAGCTCACGGTGAACCGGGCGCGGCGCATCGAGCGCTTCCTGTCCCAGAACATGCTGGTGGCCGAGCAGTTCACCGGACAGCCCGGCTCGACGGTGCCGCGGAACGAGACCATCGAGGCCTTCGACAAGATCAGCACGGGTGAGTTCGATCACTTCCCGGAGCAGGCTTTCCTGGGCATCGGTGGGCTCGAGGACCTGGAGAAGAAGCACGCCGAGATCACCGGCAAGTGACCTGCGGGCACGGCGGGGTCGTACTGGCTTTTCTCCTCGACCCGGTCGAGGGGAGTCGACCCCGCCGTGTTGCCGAGTGGGATCGGACACCAATTAGACTGTGAAGTGCGCCTGCCGGAGCCAGTCGTTGTTCGTTGCTGCGAGCCACTGCTTGTAGCCGGTGACATGCTTGTGTGAAGGAGAGTCACGTGGCCGAGATGTCCGTCGAGCTTGTCGCGGTGGAGCGCCGGTTGTGGTCGGGCACCGGATCGTTCGTCGTCGCGCAGACGACCGAGGGTGAGATCGGCGTTATGCCCGGGCACGAGCCGATGCTCGGTCAGCTCGTCGAGGGTGGCGTCGTCACCGTAACGACCTCGGACGGCGACCACGTGAGCGCGGCTGTGCAGGGTGGTTTCCTGTCGGTGACCGGGGACACCGTGAGCGTGCTCGCCGAGTCGGCCGAGCTGGCCGGGGAGATCGACGTGGAGGCCGCACGGCGGGCCCTCGAGGACGAGGACGAGGACGAACGCGCGAGAGCGAGCGCACGATTGCGCGTCGCGGGGCAGTCAGACTGAGCGTGCCGCGATCGGGAGCCTGCCGTGAACATCACGCTTCTCATCATCGGGCTCCTGGGTGTGGCGGTGCTCGCCCTGTGCTGGATGGTCGTGCGCTGGCGCAGGGTTTTGCAGGCAGGTGGCGTCAACGTCGCGCTGCGATGGCGGCGCCGCGCCGGTGATGGCGGCTGGCACCTGGGCATCGGCCGGTACCACGGTGAGGAGTTCCTGTGGTTCCGCGTGATGAGTGTGCGTAGCGGACCCGACCGGGTTCTCTCCCGCAACAACCTGGCGATATCGGCCCGGCGCGAGCCGAGCGGGACCGAGGTCTACGCGCTTCCGCCCGAAGCCACGGTGCTCAGCTGCGAGTCACGGACCAGGTCGTTCATCGAGATCGCGATGGGTCCCGGCCCGCTGACGGGGTTCCTCTCCTGGCTCGAGTCGGCCCCGCCCGGCCGTCAGATGCCGCGCGCCAGCTAGTTCCACGTGCCGAGCCGAAGGGCTCCTTCGGTGCGCATGCTGCACCCGAGGAGTCCCTCGGCTCGTCCCGGCTCAGCTCTGCGCGCCGGGGCGCCACAGCACGTCGCCGTCCGGGTTGGCGAGCCTGGCGAGGATGAACAGCAGGTCGGACAGCCGGTTGAGGTAGCGTACGGCGAGCTCGTTGGTGTGTTCGGGATCGGACTCGGTGAGCATCCAGGCGCTGCGCTCGGCACGCCTGGCGATCGTGCGTGCCTGGTGCAGCAGGGCAGCGCCGGGTGTTCCGCCGGGCAGGATGAACGACGTGAGCTTGGGCAGCTGCTCGTTGTACTGGTCGCACCACCCCTCGAGGCGCTCGATGTAGGACTCGGTCACGCGCAGCGGGGGGAACTCCAGGCCGTCCACCACCGGGGTGCACAGGTCTGCTCCGACGTCGAAGAGGTCGTTCTGCACGGAGCCGAGCAGCTCCGCGATCTCCTGGTCGAGCCCGCCGAGAGCCAGCGCGGTACCGATCGCGGAGTTCGTCTCGTCGACATCGGCGTAGGCGCCGATGCGCGGCGCGGTTTTCGGGATCCGTGAGCTGTCCCCGAGCGCGGTCGTGCCGTTGTCGCCGACCCGGGTGTAGACGCGGTTGATGCGAACGGACATACCGGCACTCTACGCCGCGGCTACCGGGGACGGGGGAGTACCCGAACCCTTCAGCGGCGTGCGGGCTCGCTTACCATGGCCGCTGCGCCGGAGTCGCGGGCTCGACACCCGCCGTGGCGACAGGGCCGTCCGGTGGCGCCTGTCTGCTGTACTGTGTAGGCCTTCCCTCGGGGCAGCGGTGACCGAGAACTGAATACGTTGCTGAGGAGGATTGGGTGAGCGAGCACTTCGACGTCCATGGCGGCACTCGACTCGCGGGTGAGGTGCAGGTCGTCGGGGCCAAGAACAGCGTACTCAAGTTGATGGCAGCGGCGTTGCTCGCCGAGGGCACGACCACCATCACCAACTGCCCCGAGATCCTCGACGTCCCGCTGATGGCGGATGTACTGCGCAGCGTGGGCTGCGCGGTCGAGATCGATGCCGACACGGTCACGATCGACACACCGGCGGACCTGGCTCACCAGGCGAGTACGACGGCGATGGGCAAGCTCCGTGCCTCGGTGTGCGTGCTCGGCCCGCTCGTTGGCAGGCTCAAACGGGCGGTCGTCGCGCTGCCCGGCGGTGACGCGATCGGTTCCCGCCCGCTGGACATGCACCAGAACGGGCTACGCAAGCTCGGCGCGAACAGCCACATCGATCACGGTTGCGTGGTGGCCGAGGCCGAGGGGCTGCACGGCGCGCAGATCTGGCTGGACTTCCCCAGCGTGGGAGCGACCGAGAACATCCTCATGGCGGCTGTGCTCGCCACGGGCACCACGGTCATCGACAACGCGGCAAGGGAACCCGAGATCATCGACATCTGCGTGATGCTGCAGGAGATGGGTGCGCAGATCGAGGGCGCGGGAACGTCCACGCTGACGGTGCACGGGGTGGACGCGCTGCGACCGACGACGCACCGCGTGATCGGTGACCGCATCGTGGGGGCGAGCTGGGCGTTCGCGGCGGCGGCCACCCGTGGTGACATCACGGTGCACGGCGTCAACGCGCATCACCTCGATCTCGTGCTCGAGAAGCTGCGGCACGCGGGCGCCGAGGTCACGGTGCTCGGCGACGAGGGGTTCCGGGTGGTACAGCACGACCGCCCGAAGGCGATCGACTTCGTGACACTGCCGTACCCGGGGTTCGCGACCGACCTGCAGCCGTTCGCGGTGGTGCTGGCCGCCGTCGCCGACGGCACGTCGATGATCACCGAGAACGTCTACGAGTCACGCTTCCGGTTCATCGACGAGATGGTCCGGCTGGGTGCCGACGCGCGTACCGACGGCCACCATGCCGTTGTACGCGGTGTGGACAAGCTTTCCAGTGCCCCGGTGTGGGCCTCGGACATCCGCGCGGGGGCGGGGCTGGTGCTGGCAGGCCTCTGCGCGGAGGGGGTCACCCAGATCTGGGACGTGTTCCATATCGACCGCGGCTATCCGTACTTCGTGGAGAACCTCAACCGGCTCGGCGCGCACATCGAGCGCGTCGTGGAAGGGTGAGTTGGTCACAGCGTCGGGGACATCGCGACTACCGGCCAGTATCCTCGAGTCGAGCACTCGGCACGGTGGGTAGAACTTAGGGAAGGTCAGCGAATGCCGTACCCGACAGACGATCAGCGTGACCGCCCGTGGGTGATGCGGACCTACGCGGGCCACTCCTCGGCGGAGGCGTCCAACGCGCTGTACCGGCGGAACCTCGCCAAGGGGCAGACAGGCCTGTCGGTGGCCTTCGACCTGCCGACCCAGACCGGATACGACGCCGATCACCCGCTCTCGCGCGGCGAGGTGGGCAAGGTCGGTGTGCCGATCAGCCACATCGGCGACATGCGGCAGCTGTTCGACGGGATCCCGCTCGCCGAGGCGAACACGTCGATGACGATCAACGCGCCCGCCATGTGGTTGCTGGCCCTGTATGTCACCGTGGCCGAGGAGCAGGCCCGCGAGCAGGGGCGCGACACCGATGAGGTGCTCGCCCAGCTGACCGGGACCACGCAGAACGACGTCATCAAGGAGTACCTGTCCCGGGGTACCTACATCTTCCCTCCGGGACCGAGCCTGCGGCTGACCACCGACGTGATCACCTGGACGGTGCAGCACGTACCGAAGTGGAACCCGATCAACATCTGCAGCTACCACCTGCAGGAAGCAGGGGCCACACCGACGCAGGAAGTCGCCTACGCGATGTGCACGGCGATGGCGGTGCTCGACGCCGTGCGGGAGCGCGTGGACGACGCGGAGATGACCAGGGTCGTCTCGCGCATGTCCTTCTTCGTCAACGCCGGAGTGCGGTTCGTCGAGGAGATGTGCAAGATGCGCGCGTTCACCCAGCTCTGGGACGAGATCACCAGGGACCGGTACGGCGTGACCGACCCCAAGGCGCGCCGGTTCCGGTACGGGGTGCAGGTGAACTCGCTCGGCCTGACCGAGGCTCAGCCGGAGAACAACGTGCAGCGCATCGTGCTGGAGATGCTGGCGGTGGCGATGTCCAAGGACTCCCGCGCCCGCGCGATCCAGCTGCCCGCGTGGAACGAGGCGCTGGGACTGCCGCGCCCGTGGGATCAGCAGTGGGCGCTGCGCATGCAGCAGGTGCTCGCCTACGAGACGGACCTGCTGGAGTACGAGGACATCTTCGAGGGTTCCACCGTCATCACCCAGCGGGTGAACGAGATCGTCGCCGACGCGCGCAAGGAGATCGACCACGTCCAGCAGATGGGCGGGGCGGTCGCCGCGGTGGAAAGCGGGTACATGAAGTCCCAGCTGGTGGCCTCGCTCGGGGAGTACCGGCGCAAGGTCGAGTCGGGCGAACGGGTCCTGGTCGGGGTGAACAAGTTCGACACCTCCGAGCCGAGCCCACTGCAGGCGGAGGGGGCCGAAGCCATCGAGACGGTGGATCCGGAGGTGGAGGCCAGCGCTGTGGCCGCGCTGGAGTCCTGGAGGTCGCAGCGGGACTCCGAGGCGGTGGACAGCGCGATGGCACGGCTCAGGGAGGTCGCAGGCACCGACGAGAACCTGTTCGAGGCCACTCTCGAATGCGCGCGTGCCGGGGTGACCACCGGCGAGTGGGCCGGTACGCTGCGCGAGGTCTTCGGCGAGTACCGGGCGCCGACCGGGGTGTCGTCCTCGGCCGCGCCCGGAGCCGGTGGCGAGCTCGCCACGGTGCGCGAGCGCGTGCGGGCCACCGGAGAGGAGCTGGGCGAGCGGCTGCGCATGCTGGTCGGCAAGCCGGGCCTGGACGGCCACTCCAACGGGGCCGAGCAGGTCGCCGTGCGCGCGCGGGACGCCGGGTTCGAGGTGGTCTATCAGGGCATCCGCCTCACGCCGGAGCAGATCGTCGCGGCGGCCGTGCAGGAGGACGTGCATGTGGTCGGCCTGTCCGTGCTGTCCGGTTCGCACCTGGACGTCGTGCCGGATGTGGTCGAGGGGCTGCGTGCCGCGGGCGCCGGCGACGTGCCGGTGATCGTCGGCGGGATCATCCCGCCGGCGGACGCCGAGGAGCTGACCAGCCGGGGGATCGCCCGCGTATTCACCCCCAAGGACTACGAGCTCACCGAGATCATGGATGAGGTGGTCACGGTTGTCCGCGAGGCGAAGGGGCTGGGGCAGCCGCAGCTCGCGGTGTGACGCGCCCGTATCCGGCTGAGGCGGGCTCAGGACACCGACGCGGCGAACTGCTCCATCTGCTCCTCGGTCAGTGCGATCCAGGTGGCTCGCGCACAGGCCAGCAGGGTTCCGTCGGCCGACCAGATCGCCGAGGCGGAGAATCGTTTCCGGTTGGCGTCGCCGAGTGCCCAGGAGCCCACGACGGTTGGTTCCCCGCAGGCGGGCCTGCGCGCTATCTGCGCGGCCATCCGCCCGAGTACGTGCGGCGGGTTGGGGCCGGGCTGGTGGTACCAGGCCCAGCCGCTCGGGCAGTCCAGCGCGGCCCACACGGTCGGGACGTCGACGCCGCCGTCCCCGGAGTCGAGCGAGTCGTCCGGAGTCCACGGCCAGGCCACGAGCGGTTCCGTCCGGTCGACCAGCCCGGGGAAGATGCGCAGCCCGTCGCCTTCGGCCCGGTCGGGCCCGCAGGCGACGCACCCGGGGAAGGGTGTGGACGCGCGGTACGGGGCGAACTCGAAGGTGCGAGCGGCCGCCTCGGCCTCGGCGACGGTTACCGGCTCCGGCGGGGTGATCTCGACCTTGGCGTGCCGCGCCTCGGAGATCAGCTGTTCACCGTCGTAGAGGGCGCACCGCTGGTCGTCGGCCGCCACCCGCAGCGGGCGCTCGACCGGCGGCGGGGTGCGCAGGCTGACCTCCGCGGCCCCTTCGGTCAGCGCGTGCGCCGTCACGCCGCACGCGTAGCCGCCGTTGGCCGAGCGTGGCGGGCCGGTGAAGCGGCGCGGGATGGTAACGGTACTGCTGATGCGTTCTCCGGTGCTGCGAGTCACGGTATGAACCTACCGGACGCTGTCACCGGCAGGCGAGGTGTCCGAGTCGAGATAGCGCTCCCCGACGCGGATCTCCTGGATGGCCGAGTTGAGCACGGAAATCGCCCGGAGGTCCTCGCTCCTGTGCCGCTCGATGACCCCACGCACCAGCTCGGTGGCTTGTTCCAGCTGCCGGTGATCCTCCTCGCTGACCATCTCCATCATCCGCCTTCACTCGAGCCTTGTGCTCACGTACGGGGCTGCGACGTCGTGCTGGCGGAACCGGTTCCGCTGTGATCATACGCCCGGACACCGACAATGGCAGGAGCCGACGCGCGCGGCGTGGCGTGATCGCGTCACACGTTCGACCATGGTGCCGCCGCGGCTGCGGCAGTACCGTGAGGGCATGACTCACGAGGACAGCGTCCTTCTCACCAGGGACGGGGCGACCCTGACCGTCACGATGAACAAACCAGCGCGCCGCAACGCGCTGTCCGAGGAACACCTCGCCGCGCTGCTCGACGCCTTCGAGCAGGCGGCGGACTCGGACGCGAGCGGGGTCGTACTCGCAGCGAACGGCCCGGTGTTCTCGGCAGGTCACGACTTCGCCGATGTCGCCGAGCGCGACCACGAGGGCGTTGCCCGCCTGCTCGAGCTGTGCACCCGGCTGATGCGCACGATCCAGTCGGTGCCGCAGGTCGTGATCGCCCGGGTGCACGGGCTCGCCACGGCCGCGGGTTGCCAGCTGGTGGCCTCCTGCGATCTGGCCGTGGCCGGGCAGTCGGCGGGGTTCGCCCTTCCCGGCGGTAAGGGCGGTTGGTTCTGCCATACCCCTGCCGTGCCGGTCGCCCGCGCGGTCGGCAGGAAGCGGCTGATGGAGATGGCCCTGACGGGCGAGACCGTGGACGCGGCGACAGCCGAGCAGTGGGGGCTGGTCAACCGGGTGGTCCCGGACGCCGAGCTGGACGGCGCGGTGGCCGACCTGCTCGACCGGGCCACCCGGGGTAGCCCGGCGAGCAAGGCACTCGGCAAGCGCACCCTCTACGCGCAGCTCGACCGTCCCGAGTCGGAGGCCTACGACGTCGCGCTGGAGGTGATGGCCGAGGCGTCCCAGTCGCCCGCTGCGAAGGAAGGCATGGCGGCGTTCCTGGCCAAGCGCAAGCCGGAGTGGCCGGAGTGAGGTGCCGGGTGACGCGCCGGGCGCCTCATTCCGGGTTGGGCTGGTCGACACGGACTACGGTCAGCTCCTCCGGGCGAACCGGTTCGCGGCAGTGCTCGCAGACCATCACCGGCCGCAGGGTCGCCCCGCAGTCATGCGCCCAGACCGTGGGCGGGTCCGTGCGCGTGATGTAGCGGTCGCCCCAGTCCATCAGCGACAGCAGCACCGAGTGCAGTGCCTGACCTGTTTCCGTCGGGACGTACTCGTAGCGCGGTGGGTGCGTCTCGTACTGCTTCTTTTCCAGCAGTCCCGTTTCGACGAGTTTGGTCAGGCGCGCGGTGAGGATGTCCCTGCTGGCTCCGGTGTTGCGCGCGATCCGGTCGAACCGCCGGACCCCGAGGAAGACCTCACGCAGCGTCAGCAGGCTCCACCGTTCACCAACGATGCTCAGCGCATCGGCGATCGAGCACTGGCGCGGACGGTGTGGCATGCGGGGAACCTCCTCGGGTGCGGCCGGTCCGGGTCAGGAGAGAAGGACCCGCCGGGTCTGCCTTCCGGTAGCCAGCATCGTGCCAGTGACGTTCCACAGTGTGCAGTCGTCGACGCACCACCCGGCCGCGGCGTGCTCGGTGCGGATCCTGCCGAGGACCCAGTCGCCCGGCTCGAACCCGCGCAGGCTCTCGGTGAAGTGCGCAGCCAGCTCCACGGTCGGTATGGGGACCGGCTCGCGAAGCACGCCGTACAACCCGGGGGCGAGGGTGTCCACCAGGACCACCGCGGCCTGGGCCGGGTCGGCGGGCGGGGTGCGCAGCCGCAGCCATGCGGTCAGCTCGGGCTCCGGTCCGCCGAGCAGCGGAGCGCGCCCGTCCGCAGGCCGGATCTCCACGTTGCGCGCGAAGGGCACCAGGTCATCCACGGGAAGCACGGGGCAGTCCGGCGCGGGCGCGACATCCGGGGCGGTTTCGCCGGGCCGGTCGGTCGCGGCGCCCTCGCCCGCCTGCCCGAACGTGGCGATACCGGTCACGGCATCCTGCCCGGCCGCCGCGAGTGTGACGCGGACGGTGGTGGTGTTGCGCGTGGCGCGAAGTACCTCGCCGCGCAGGTCGATGCGGCCGCCCCGGACCGCGGTGAGCAGGTTGACGTGCAGGGCGCGTGCGGCGGCGCCGCTCGCGACGCCGGGTAGCTGCTCGCGAGCGTGGCTGACCAGCAGCCCGGCAAGGTACCCGCCATGCATCCCGTCCCAGGACTGCCAGGTGGTGTCCAGGCTGTCCAGCTGAACCGAAGTCGACATAGGTTCTCCCGTCGCGTTCCCGAGCTTGCGCCCGCAGTGGTAAGTTGGATTTTCCAACTTACCAGTTCGGAACGCAAGACTGGCCGCCGTCTCCGGTGTGAATGCCGGGCCGGTCAGCTCATCGGCGCTCGTGCAGCAGGAGTAGCGTGTAAGCCGCGATCGACTGGGCGTCGGTGATCTCCGCGCGGGTGATCATCGCCTCGAACTCGGCCCTGCTGAACCACGCGGAGCGCATGTCCTGCTCCTCGTGCTCGCGCTCGTGCTCACCCGCGCACAGGCCGGTGGCAAGGAAGACCCGGCCACGCTGGCTCGACACGCCGGGAGCCAGATCGAGCACGCCGAGCTCGTTCAGCGTGCTCGCGGTCAGCCCCGTCTCCTCGCGCAGCTCCTGGGCAGCCAGCTCACGTGGCGAGTCCTCGTCCCTGCCGGGCGCGGTTCCCTGGGGGAACTCCCAGCGGCGCAAGCCGATCGGGTACCGGTACTGCTCGACAAGCCGGACGTGGTCCCCGTCGAGCGGGATGACCAGAGCGTAGTCGGGTTTGTCGACGACTCCGTAAATGCCATCGGAGCCGTCCTGCCGCCGGATCACGTCCTCCCGGACACTCATCCAGTTGTTGCTGTAGACCTCGCGCGTACCCACGGTTTCCATAGCGACCGATCCTGCCGCACCGGTCAGCCACCGGTCACCGAGGTCGGTTCGTCGAGCGCCCCGTGGCGCGCGGCCGGTGCCGGGTGAATTACGCTGCGTGCCGTGCGCCTCGTGATCGCTCGTTGCACTGTGGACTACGCCGGCAGGGTGACCGCACACCTGCCGATGGCCAACCGCCTCCTGCTGGTCAAGGCCGACGGCTCGGTGTCGGTGCATTCCGATGACCGTGCCTACAAGCCGTTGAACTGGATGAGCCCCCCGTGCTGGCTCATCGACGACAGCGGGCAGGACGACGAGGCCGTGTCGGTGTGGACGGTGCAGAACAAGTCCGGTGAGAAGCTGGTGGTCACCATCGCCGAGCTGCTGCACGACTCCGAGCACGAGCTGGGCGCCGAGCCGGGGCTGGTCAAGGACGGCGTCGAAGCGCACCTGCAGGAGCTGCTCGCCGAGCACATCGGTACGCTCGGTGACGGCTATAACCTGATACGCAGGGAGTACCCGACCGCGATCGGGCCGGTGGACATTCTGGCCAAGGACGCGGGCGGCTCCACGGTGGCGGTGGAGATCAAACGCAGGGGTGAGATCGACGGGGTCGAGCAGCTCACGCGCTACCTCGACCTGCTCAACCGTGACCCGCTGCTCTCCCCGGTATACGGGGTGTTCGCCGCCCAGCAGATCAAGCCACAGGCGCGGACCCTCGCCGAGGATCGTGGAATCCGCTGCGTGACCCTGGACTACGACGCCCTGCGGGGCATCGAACCCGACGAGTTCCGCTTGTTCTGAACGTTCCGGTCCCGGTCGCCCGAGTCTCCCGTTTGAACGTAGCTTCAGAACGGCGGGTCGCCTGGTGGGTCGGTGGCGTTGGGTTCGGGGGGTTGTGGCTGTGTTGGTGGGGTGTGGTGTTCGGTGTAGTGCCGTCGGGTGGGGGTGGTGATGGTG